>NZ_SRXN01000001.1 GCF_004827385.1 Ensifer sp. MPMI2T | reverse complement strand
GTCGACCGCGCTTCGCCGCTTCGCTCATTCCCGACATCAATCACCGCCATAGTGTCCACTTAGCACTTGGTGGACACTATCCCACTCCACGGCAGCGCCGGTAGGCGGTCATCACGCCACGCTTACGGGGATGCTAGACGGATCGGATGCGATATCGGACTGGCCAATCCTCAACGCGTTGCTCAACTCCGCATGCGGGGCGACTTGGGTATCATTCCACCATGGCGGCGGGGTTGGGATCGGCTACTCGCAACACTCAGGCATCGCGGTTCTTGCTGACGGCTCCGCAGAAACGAGCGAAAAACTCGGCCGAATCTTCTTTAACGATCCCGCAACAGGGGTCATGCGACATGCGGATGCTGGATACGGCATAGCGGCAAAATGCGCTATAGAGAACAACCTTTGGCTTCCCATGGTCGGAAGCCGATAGGTATCCTTCCATGTGCAAGTAGATGTCGGGAGGATAGCGGTAGCGTAAACTTGCAGCCTTGCAGCTGTCGCTCCTTCTCTCTGGCAATACAACACGACCGAATGTTCACTTGACAATCGCTACTACCGGAGAATTCCATTCGGTCCGGAGTGGGCGTGATGTTGACAGAAGTCGGCTTACCTAAGCTCCGCTACTCTCACAACCATCCTGAACCGTATCGAGGTGGTCGCCTCAACCCTTATACGCTGATCCGGGAGAATAGCCAATGACCGCCAATCCGCGCCGAAACATTCGCTACGTGCGCGCCTCCAGGGCACGACCCTCAACGCCAAGAGCTGGCTGACCGAAGCGGCGCTGCGCATGCTGATGAACAATCTCGACCCGAACGTCGCCGAAAACCCGCACGAGCTGGTCCGTCTCGTCGTCGGTGAGGTCCTTCAGCGTCTCTACGATCTTGTCGAAATCGGCCCAGGTGCGCGCTGCGCGGCCGATACCGCCATAGACGTTTGATGGTGCAGTCCGGCAACCCGGTCGGCGCCTTCCGCACGCACAAGGATGCTCCGCGTGTGCTGATCGCCAACTCCAATCTCGTGCCGCACTGGGCGACCTGGGATCATTTCAACGAGCTGGATAAGAAGGGTCTCGCCATGTACGGCCAGATGACCGCCGGCTCGTGGATCTATATCGGTACGCAAGGCATCGTCCAGGGCACCTATGAGACCTTCGTCGAGGCCGGCCGCCAGCATTATGGCGGCAACCTGAAAGGCAAGTGTATCCTGACGGGCGGTCTCGGCGGCATGGGTGGAGCCCAGCCGCTTGCGGCCGTCATGGCCGGCGCCTGCTGCCTTGCCGTCGAATGCAACCCCGACTCGATCGATTTCCGCCTGCGCACGCGCTACCTCGACGAGAAGGCCGAGACGCTCGAAGAAGCCATGGAAATGATCGAACGCTGGACCAAGGCCGGCGAGGCGAAATCGGTCGGCCTTTTGGGCAATGCGGCGGAAATCCTCCCGGAAATGGTCCGTCGCGGCATCCGCCCCGACATGGTCACGGATCAGACCTCGGCCCACGACCCAATCAACGGCTATCTGCCCAAGGGCTGGACGATGGCCGAATGAAAAGCCAAGCGCGAGAGCGACCCGAAGGGGGTCGAAAAGGCCGCCCGTGCCTCGATGCGCGACCATGTCGAGGGGAACGCCAAGGTCAAGGCACTGCTGCCCGACAACAAGCAGCTGCACAACTGGCTGGACATGGCCCGCGAGCGCATCGCCTCCCAGGGCCTGCCGGCGCGCATCTGCTGGGTCGGCCTCGGTGCCCGCCATCGCCTCGGCCTCGCCTTCAACGAAATGGTCAAGAACGGCGAGTTGAAGGCTCCGGTCGTCATCGGCCGCGACCACCTCGATTCCGGCTCGGTCGCCTCGCCGCACCGCAAAACCGAAGCGATGAAGGATGGCTCGGACGCCGTTTCCGACTGGCCGCTGCTCAACGCCCTGCTCAACACCGCATCGGGCGCCACCTGGGTGTCGCTGCACCATGGCGGCGGCGTCGGCATGGGCTTCTCTCAGCATTCGGGCGTCGTAATTTGCGCCGACGGCACCGATGATGCGGCCAAGCGCCTGGAACGCGTGCTCTGGAACGACCCGGCAACTGGCGTCATGCGCCATGCCGATGCGGGCTACGACATCGCGCTCGATTGCGCCAAGGAAAAAGGCCTGCGCCTGCCGGGCATTCTCGGCAACTGATGGCCCGCCTTTTTGCGCAACAGCGACCATCGCGGCGAGGCGGTCGAGGCGATGTCTTATCTGCAAGCCACGAGCCTTTCGGAGTTAGGCTGGCGGGTCAGGATGGCACGGTGGCGAGCAACGGACCGTTCTCGGTCGTTCGCGGCATCGACCGCAGCTAGCAGTGCTCACCGGGAACGGCATAACGCTGGCGATCAGGATCGGGGAGCTTGGCGACAGGCTGGTGGCCGGCCTACCCGCCGCTGACCTTTGCCGCCGAGGCGCCGACCACAGCACACCCGACGGGCGAGCCGATAACCGCATAGCGACCCGTGCACAGGAACGAAAGTTCGAACACGGCACAAACAAAGAAATGGAGCTATAAGGACGAACGCTAAATTTCTCACTCCAGAAGAAGTCGCTGATTGCTATCGCGGCGGCATATCCATCGGCACGCTTCGAAATAGCGGACAGTTCAGAAAGGCCGTCCTTTACCCACTTAAAGAGCTTGCTGCGCGGGAAGAACAGATAAGGTGCAGTGCCGTGCGTCAAATCGTCTCGCCGAGCGCCTCGGTGATCGAACGTGATGATCATGATGATGCGTTTGCAAAATACCCCAATGCCAGCCACCAACGGGCCTCAAAGTTCGATTTAAACGAGCAATTTCAATTAACTACAATGATGCCGTGAGTTGTGCACAACCACCCTTCCGGCGACCCGACGCCTTCGCGTGCGGATATCGAGATGACCAAGCTGATCGCCGAAGCCGCGAAGCCGCTCGGCATCGCTCTTCACGACCACATCATCATCGGCAAGGATGGGCATGCGAGCCTCAAAGGCCTTCGCTTGATTTAATGCGTGCTGCGCCCACGCGCTCAGCCCTTCCAGTCAAAGCCATCTGGCACGGCGGAAGAAGCGGTAGAGCGTAATGCACAGGCCGGCGATTACGGCCAGCACGACAAAATAGCCGTAGCGGAACCGAAGCTCGGGCATTTCGTTGAAGTTCATGCCGTAAATTCCGGCGATCGCCGTCGGAACTGCCAGAATAGCTGCCCATGAAGCGAGCTTGCGCGAGATTTCCGTCTGCTCCGACTGGCCGATCATCAGGCTCGCCTCGAAGGTGAAGGCTAGCACTTCGCGCAAGGCATCTATGTCTTCCTGCACCCGTCGAACATGATCGGTCACGTCGCGGAACAGGGGCTGCATCGCCGCATCCATGCCCGGGAGTTCGAGGTGTTCATGCCGGCGGCAGACATCCACCAGCGGCACCACTGCGTTGCGCAGGCGCAGCAGGTTGCGGCGCAGCAGGTAAAGCCGCTCGATATCCGCCTTATCCAATCGGTCGCGCAGCAGCCTATCCTCGAGTTCCTCGACTTCGGCGTGGATCGCTTCGACCACCGGCATGTAGTTGTCGACGATGAAATCGAGGATCGAATAGAGAATGTAATTTTCACCGTGCGCGAGTGCTGCCGGCGAGGATTCGCATCTCTGCCTGACCGCAATATAGGAGGTCGATGCCCCGTGGCGCACGGAAATAATGTAGCCGCGACCGACGAAAAGATGCGTTTCGCCGAATGAGATTTCATCACCGGCCATGTGGGCGGTGCGCGCCACGACGAAGATCGCGTCGCCGTAGATTTCCAGCTTCGGGCGCTGATGCGCCTTTCCGGCGTCCTCGATCGCCAGATCGTGGAGATCGAATTCAGCCTGAACCTGCCGCAACAGCGCCTCATCCGGCTCGTGCAGACCGATCCAGATAACGACGTTTTCGCGGCCCCGCCATTGTCCTGCCTCTTCGATCTCAATGTCACGCAGACGCTGCCCGTTCTGGTAGACCGCGGCAGCGACGACTCCTGGGCGCGCCGGCCGAACCGCCGCCTCGGCCTTTGTCACGCCAGCCGCATGGCCGGGAACCGCCGTCGCTTCTGATGCCATTCCTATTCCACCTGTGCTTCGCCGCGTAAGAAAACGGACGGGCGACGTCATACTCAAACATAGCTTTATTTCGGCACGGGCGCATCCACGATAGAACAATGCGCATGGTGCTTCATCAAACGGCGCAATTGACGCTATAAACGCGTGCGATGAAATTTGCCGCATCGCACAACGATTCTGTTCCGCATACGGGAAGCGTTCATGAACCAGTTCGATCTCATCGTCGTCGGAAGCGGCCCCGCGGGGCGCAGGGGTGCCATCCAGGCCGCGAAACTCGGTAAGAAGGTACTCGTCGTCGAGCAGGGCAAGCGGGTCGGCGGCGTCTCAGTCCACACCGGAACTATTCCGTCAAAGACGCTTCGTGAGACCGCCCTCAACCTGTCAGGCTGGCGCGAGCGCGGCTTTTACGGCCGCTCCTATCGGGTGAAGCAGGAAATCAGCGCCGACGATCTGCGCCGCCGTCTCATCATCACCCTCAACCACGAAGTCGAGGTGCTCGAACACCAGTTTGCGCGAAACCGCGTCCAGCACATCCGCGGCCGGGCAAGTTTTGTGAGCCCGACGACGCTCGAGATCCTCAAGGACGACGGCGAGAGCATTCCTGTTTCCGCAACGAGCGTCCTGCTTGCCGTCGGAACGAAACCCTTTCGCCCGGACTACATTCCGTTCGACGGCACGACCGTCGTCGACAGCGATGAGTTGTTGGACATCAAGGAACTGCCGCGTTCGCTGGTCGTGATCGGCGCCGGCGTGGTCGGCATCGAATACGCCACCATCTTCAGCGCCCTCGACACGCAGGTCACCGTCATCGATCCCAAGACGACAATGCTCGACTTCATCGACAAGGAGATCGTCGAGGATTTCACCTATCAATTGCGCGATCGCAACATGAAGCTCAATCTCGGCCAGAAGGCCGAAAAGGTGGAGCGGCTCGAAGACGGTAAGGTTCTGCTTACACTCGACAATGGCCGCAAAATCACGACGGAGATGGTCTTGTTTGCCGCTGGCCGGATCGGCGCGACCGATGCGCTCAACCTCCCTGCAGCCGGGCTCGAAGCAGACAGCCGAGGGCGACTGAAGGTGAATCCGGAAACATTCCAGACCTCGGTTCCAAACATCTACGCCGCCGGCGACGTCGTCGGCTTCCCGAGCCTCGCTTCAACCTCGATGGAACAGGGGCGCGTCGCCGCCCGCGTCGCCGTCGGGGCGATCGCGAAGGAGCCGCAGAAATATTTCCCCTACGGGATCTATGCGGTGCCGGAAATCTCCACCTGCGGCCTCTCCGAGGAAGAGGTCAAGGAGCGCGGCATTCCTTACGAATGTGGCATCGCGCGGTTCCGCGAAACGTCGCGGGGGCACATCATGGGGCTCGATTCAGGCCTGCTGAAAATGATCTTTTCACTGAAGACCCGGCGTTTGCTGGGCGTCCACATCATCGGGGAAGGCGCGACCGAACTCGTGCACATCGGCCAGGCGGTTCTCAATCTGAAGGGCACCGTCGAGTATTTCGTCGAAAACACATTCAACTATCCGACGCTCGCCGAAGCCTACAAGATCGCCGGTCTCGATGCCTGGAACCGCATGGGCGAAATCAAGACGGCCTAGCCGGCCCTTGACAATCCGCTCTCCTCAGCCGCCGCTTCGGCGGCTTTTCCTTTCCAAAAGAAAAAGGCCGCCCGAAAGGCGGCCTTTGAATTCTCGTAGAAGAAAAACCGATTATTCGGCGCTCTCGTCAGCAGCCTTCTTCTTTGCCGGGGCCTTCTTCTTCGGTGCTGCGGCTTCCTCGCCTTCAGCAGCCTCGGCCTTTGCCGCAGCCTTCTTCTTGGCCGGCGCCTTCTTGGCGGCCGGCTTGTCTTCGGCCTCCTCGTCGTCAGCCATCAGTTCTTCCTTGGAGACCGACTTGTCGGTTACCGAGATCTCGGAAAGCAGATGGTCCACGACCTTCTCTTCGAACAGCGGCGCGCGGAGCGAAGCGGCGGCGCCGGGCGTGTTTTTGAAGTAGTCGAGGATCTGCTTTTCCTGGCCCGGGAACTGGCGCAGCTGTTCGAACAGCGAGCGCTGCATTTCGTCGTCGCTCACCTGAACGCCGGCCTTTTCGCCGATTTCGGAGAGAACGAGACCGAGGCGGACACGACGCTCGGCAAGCTTGCGATACTCGGCGCGAGCTTCCTCTTCCGTCGTCTCTTCATCGGCGAAGGTCTTGCCGGCCTGCTGAAGGTCGGTGTTGATCTGGCGCCAGATGTTTTCGAACTCAGCGTCTACGAGGCGCTCAGGCGTCTCGAACTGGTAAAGCTCGTCGAGCTGGTCGAGGATCTGGCGCTTTACCTTCTGGCGGGTGACCGAGCCGTACTGGCTTTCGATCTGGCCGCGAACGATTTCCTTCAGCTTGTCGGCCGATTCGAGGCCAAGCTTGGTGGCGAGTTCGTCGTTGATCTCGAGCGGAGCAGCGGCGGCAACATCCTTCACGGTAATGTCGAAAGTCGCTTCCTTGCCGGCGAGGTTTGCGGCCGGATAGTCGGCCGGGAAGGTTACGGTGATCGTCTTTTCGTCACCGGCCTTGACGCCTACGAGCTGCTCTTCGAAGCCCGGAATGAAGCGGTTGGAGCCGAGCACCAGTTCCGCGTCCTCGTCCTTGCCGCCGTCGAAGGCAACGCCGTCGACCTTGCCGAGGTAGTCGATGGTGACGCGGTCACCGTTGGCGGCCTTGCCCTTCTTGGATTCGTAGGTGCGGGCGCTTTCGGCGATGCGCAGAATCTGCTCGTTGACCTCGTCTTCAGCGATATCGACAACTTCCCGGACGACCTTGATGCCGCTTACGTCCTTGAGCTCGAACTTCGGGATAACCTCGTAGGCAACCGTGAATTCGAGATCGGCTTCGGCATTGAGGATCTTGTTGGCTTCCGCCTCGTCCTCGGTCATCGCGATTTCCGGCTGCGTTGCCGACTTCTCACCACGCTCCGACAGGATTTCGGTCGGCTTCTCACGAACGATCTCATTGACGAGATCAGCCATGATCGACTTGCCGTAGACCTTCTTCAGATGCGCGACCGGCACCTTGCCCGGACGGAAGCCGTTGATGCGGACGCGGTCCTTCACTTCGGCCAGACGCTCATTCATACGAGCTTCCATGTCCTTGGCCGGGATAACGACCTTGAGTTCGCGCTTCAGCCCTTGAGCGAGCGTTTCGATAACCTGCATGTTCAAACCTTCACTTCACGTTGACAGTGCTCTTGCCTCGAAAGGCTTGGCGAGCACGTGAGCCGATCCATTTGCCGGGAGTGGCTTTACGCAATTCCTTGACCGTTTTGCAAGCAAAATGGCACTCCGCCTACCCTCTTCACCGCCGAATTCCGACGTTTGGCAAGTTGTTGTCCTGGTGCGGGTAGAGAGACTTGAACTCCCACGCCTTGCGGCACCAGAACCTAAATCTGGCGTGTCTACCAATTTCACCATACCCGCGTTCAGACAACACACCGCCTGATCGCATTTCCCGCGAGACAACCAGCGGGAGCACCGCGGATATTCTGGACATGCGAAGGGTTCGGGCTTTCCCGAGCGCGGCGTCTCTATATCACTCGTTTTTGTCGGATCAAAGAGAAAATGCGCGACAATGCACGCCCGCGTCTTCGCCGTTGCCTTAATTATTCTGGACCAAGAAGCCGGCAACAAAATGAAGTTCTTTCACGGCGTCGCGGGGCATTAATAGAGTGGCTCCTCGTAGACCTGTGCTCCATCTATGGAAACCTGCCGGATCTGGGCGCGCCCATCCGTATCCACACGCACGTTGACAGAAAGCGCATGGGCGCTGCGCGCGGTTTCGAGGACGCGGCCCTCGCCTTCCGGCACGTAGTAACGCTCGATACCGAAATTCGGGTAGAGCGCTGGCGGCGGCGCGCCGGGTGACGGATAGTACGAGAACGGCAGCGATCTGATGACAATGCTGTCCGTGGTTTGCGCGAGTGGGCTGAACGATGCCTCGACCGGCCCCCAGAAACTGTCCGGTTGCTGTTTGAGCCGCACGAACAGCTCCGCCTTTGCTGCCCCCTCAGGCAAGCCGCCTGTGACGATGTCCGGCGATATGCGAGAGATATCGTATGTCAGGATCACATATTCGCCGCGCAAGAGGTCGCGCGGGTCGATAGGTGCACTTCTCAGAAGCACATCCTTGCCGTTGCGCAGGATCGAAGCGCGGCTTTCGATCATATATCCGAGGACAGCGGTCTGCAGAGCAGCGACGACGAGGGCCGCGACAAAGGGATTGCGCCAGCGGGCGACAGGCAAAACACCACTCATTGAGAAGCCTCCCCCACTCGCCCAAGCCTGCGCTCAACGCGGATGACGAGCCACGCCACAAGCGCAACGACCACGCCTGCAATCAAGAAGAATCCCGATGTGCCGAGGATCGACCCGAGCGTCTCGAAAGCCAGATACAAAATCTCCGCGGCAAATACTGCGTAGGCCAAGTAGCGAACTGTGCCGTTGCGCGCGCCGGCAAGACCGATGCCTACGAGGGCTAAGGCAAGAAGGCCGACGCCGATGGCGGTCTCTGCCCAAGCACCTCCCGCTTCGCTTTGCAGAGCCACAAGGCCCATGACGGCGACCGCGAAGGAATAGAACGGAGGCGCGGAACCAGCCTCGGAAGCCAGACGGTACAGCGGTGATCGCGGCAGCGACGCGAGCAGAAAGGCCACGAAACCGGCGGCGAAGAAGGCGATTGCGAGCCAGATCTCGGGGTTGTCGACGTAAAGCGCGCCTAGCCAGGCGACGCAGAGAAGATAAGCTAGATGGCGCGCACGCCCAGCATCGGTATAGCGGACCAGCGTGAGCACGATGACCGCCAGCACCGGCACGAGCCAGAAATAGGACTCAATCGCCGGAACAGGGTCCCCGCCTTCGTACAGCGTAATGAGAAACGCCCAGGCAAGGCACGCGGCAATCGTGGTGACGGCAGCCGACGCGAAGGCTGCTGCGGACAGGCACGCCCCGGCGAACCAGAGAAGCATCGCATCCGCCGCGTCGCCCGACAGATGATACATCTGGCCGACCAGCGCGACGCCGGCACCGAAGGACATGGTGCCGAGAATGAGCAGCGCCGCGCCGACCGCCTTGGCTCCGCGCCCAAGGAAATAGGCGGCGAGAACATGGAAGAGCCAGATCAACAGGACGACGCCTGCGACCCTGGCAAGACGAGGCAATGCTTCCCAATTCGCCGCAACCAGCAGCAAGAGCGACGCCGAAAGCAGCAGCGCCGCCAACGCCAACAGGACACGGCCGACGCTGAACGTGGATTCGCGCGAATCATATTCCGCGAGTATTGCGCTTGCCGACGACTGGGGAAGCAGGCCGAGGTCTACCCAGCGCTTCAGGTCTCGTTCCATACGCCCGCGATACATCTCACCTCCGGACTTGTGCTCCCCCGGCCACATAGGCATCTTCCCGACGCCTTGCGACCGGTTTTAGAGAATAACAAATCGGCGAAAAAGGCGAGAAAAAACAACGGGGCCTATCCTTTCCCCGCCGCGAGATCACTTCGCTTATCAGGGCTTGGAACGGGATTGCGCGCACCGCATATCTTCCATGCGTATATTGCACTGCACAAATCGATTTAAGATGGTTATATTCAGATCATCAAAGGCGACGAGAGGTGACGAGCCGAACGGACGCCGACGGGATTGGTCGCCCGCCTCCGGAAACCCGGAAAGACCCGAGCGGAAGCTCGACGAATTCGGAGCAGCGTACTCCTCCTCCCAACGCTTCTCCGATAAGATTGGCAACACTCCTCCTCCCGGTTGCCAATCACTTACATGACGCCCGCTGGACCTCCTCCCCCAGCGGGCGTTTTGCTTTTTGCCCCTCCTGCCTATCCATCAGCTCGCGAGTGGCTGCGTGATTGCACAATATTGGAGCAGTTTCGCGGTGTTGCGGCCCTAGCCATGCGAAAAATGCATGGGTAGCATTCGGCGCACGCCTCTACACAAAGCGGGTATCGCAGCATATTTTACAACCATCGATCGGGGCGGCGCACTCCTCCTCCCAGCGCACCTCGATACGGATTGGCGACACTCCTCCTCCCGGTTGCCAATCACAACAAAGCAACGCCCGCTGGACCTCCTCCCCCAGCGGGCGTTGTCTTTTTGCCTCTTGCCCTGTTTCGGATCCGAGGCCCTGCAACCGCCAACGCAGGCCAACGACGCTTGCCGAGCGGTGACGTCGAGGCGGCAAGTCAACGGCAAGACGGAGGATTGCAATCGATGCATGGGTGCGATGCAGCATTGTCTCTGTATTTGCCGATCAAATCGATTATATTTCAAACCATCAGATGACGGCCAGCAAGAGAGATAGAGCGCTGGCAAACGACCCTAGAAAGGATAGGATCATGAACCTCGCACGTTCTTTCAACAACTGGCGCAAGTATCGTCAGACCTGCAACGAACTCGGCCGCATGAGCGACCGGGAGCTGAATGACCTCGGCATCGGCCGCGGCGACATTCCTTATGTTGCTCGCCAGGCGATCAAGTAAGCTCACCGAATTCCCATTTGTGAAGCGCCCTCCGGCCCCGCCGGAGGGCGCTTTTTCTTTCGTTCCTGACCGACGCGGGAACACGGCGGTTTCGCAGGTGCGAAAGGCTATCCTCGGCGCGCCATTCGGTTGCTGTCGCTTGCATGGCTTCAGTGCAGGCTCGGCGCGAAAACTGGCCGAAACACAAGAACTTAACGCGCAATCGAGCAATTTAGCCAACTTTTAACTTATGGCGTGTTTTCGAGCGGCGGGAGGGCGGTGCTTACGAAATCGGCGATGCACTGCACAAACGCATAGCAGATGCATTTTCTTTGCACTCCATCTTCCAATTAGACAAGCGTATAAGAACCTCAACGACGCAGACAAATCACTGTCGCGACAAACTGATCTTGAGGACACGACCATGAACCCGATTCGCATTGCAAAAAGCTGGATCAACTATCGCCGCACCGTTGCCGAGCTCGGCAGCCTCTCGAACCACGCGCTCAGCGATATCGGCATTACCCGCTACGATATCCGCAACATTGCGGCTCGTTCCTTCCGCTAACCGGAACGACGATTCAAAACATCCAAGACGGCGCCCACTGCATGTTTCCTTAGATCGTAGCCGATCTAAGGATAAAAACATGCAGCAATTCAAAGTGCTACAGCTCCTTTGCGCGTCTGAAAAGACGCGCGGCGCTGTAGCGGCGCCGTTTTCGTTTCTTCGCAATTGGAACCGGAAGGCGGCTGTGATAGGAAGCCGCCCATGACAGCGAACACTTCCTATTCCCCCATTCATGTCGTCGGCGGCGGCCTCGCCGGTTCGGAAGCCGCGTGGCAGATTGCCCAAGCCGGCGTACCGGTAATCCTCCACGAAATGCGCGGCGTGCGCGGCACCGACGCACACAAGACCGACGGCCTCGCCGAACTCGTCTGCTCCAACTCGTTCCGCTCCGACGACGCGACCAGCAACGCGGTGGGCGTGCTGCATGCGGAAATGCGGCTCGCGGGCTCGCTGATCATGCAGGCCGCCGATCGCAACCAGGTGCCCGCCGGTGGAGCGCTCGCCGTCGATCGCGATGGCTTTTCAGCGGCCGTCAGCGCCGCAATCGACAGTCACCCCTTGATCACGGTCGTTCGCGAGGAGATTACCGGGCTGCCGCCGAAGGAATGGGATCTTGCGATCATTGCCACGGGTCCCCTCACCGCGCCGGCATTGGCCGAGGCGATCCGCGCGGAAACCGGCGCTGATGCACTCGCGTTTTTCGACGCGATCGCCCCGATCGTCTACACCGATACGGTCGACATGGATATCTGCTGGCACCAGTCGCGCTACGACAAGGTCGGCCCTGGCGGCACCGGCAAGGACTACATCAACTGTCCGATGACCGAGGAGCAGTACAACGCCTTTGTCGATGCCTTGATCGCCGGCGACAAGACTGGTTTCAAGGAATGGGAAGGCACACCTTATTTCGACGGCTGCCTGCCGATCGAGGTCATGGCCGAACGCGGACGCGAAACGCTGCGTCACGGCCCGATGAAGCCGATGGGGCTTACCAATGCGCACAATCCTGCCGTCAAACCCTATGCCGTCGTTCAGCTCAGGCAGGACAACGCGCTCGGCACGCTCTACAACATGGTCGGCTTCCAGACCAAGCTGAAATACGGCACGCAGGCGGAAGTCTTCCGGATGATCCCTGGACTCGAAAAGGCCGAGTTCGCCCGTCTCGGTGGCCTGCATCGCAACACATACATCAACTCGCCGACACTGCTCGATGCGAGCTTGACCCTCAAGTCCCGACCGGGTCTGCGGTTTGCCGGCCAGATCTCCGGTTGCGAGGGCTATGTGGAGAGCGCCAGCATCGGCCTGCTTGCCGGCCGGTTCGCGGCAGCCGAGCGCAAGGGCGAACCATTGGTGCCGCCGCCGCAAACGACGGCCTTCGGTGCGCTTCTCAATCACATCACCGGCGGGCACATCGTCTCGGACGACGAACCGGGCAAGCGCTCCTTCCAGCCGATGAACGTCAATTTCGGCCTGTTTCCGCCACTGGAACCGGGCGCCTTGACGAAGCCGGATGGCGCCAAACGTTTTCGGGGCAAGGAGAAGGCACTGGCAAAGAAGCAGGCGACGGCATCCCGGGCTCTCGCCGATTGCGCGAGCTGGCTTAGCGTTCCTGCCCTGAAGACCGCTTGAAGCACGTCGCATTCAATTGGAGGCATGCGACGCGCCTTAAGTTTTTTCATGCATGTCGTTGCCCCGAAACCGCTGCACACTTTCGGGCGACATACACTAGTCGCTCGCCTGGGCCGCCTGCGCCGCCGGCGGCTCATCGCTGAATTCCGATTTCGGGTTGAAGCTGCCGAGCAGCCAGAGTGAGACCTCTGCCGCCTCGGCGGCGGTCCGGAACTCAAAGTCGTTATCGAGATAGGCGAAATCGGGAAAGTGCACGATCAATCCGCGTCCGCTTTCGGAGCTGTTCACCCGCACCTTGCCCGGATGAATGACGTGGCAGACGTAGTGCGTGCCGTGCGACTGGATAAAGCCCGCTTTGCCGTCGTGCAGTCGAAGGAAGATCGCCTTCCTGTCGATAGTCGAATGCAGGGCTCTGATTGCTTCATCGGGGAAAGCGCGGCCAAACTCGACCATCGCCGAGCCCGCGTCAGGATTGTCGAAATCCCGTTCGGCCCGGGCATTCATCCTTATGTAGAATGCTCCGACGGCGACGATCACCACGAAGAGCAACAGCCACAACATCACACAAGCCCCTTTCGGACGGCATGAAACCGGTAGCTCCTGCCTATACGATGTGAGACTTGCGCCAGCTTGACCAAATGCAACTCCAGGGCTGGGTCAGAACCGCTTGCGCCGGATCGCGCGCCACATTCGCCATTGCCGCTGCCATTGTGCCGGCTGGATAGGCTGTTGAAGCAGACGCGCTCCCGCATTTTCCGCTCGGTCGAACACCGGCTCAGCCAATGCCACCGGAGCGAAAGCGAAGAAATTCGCTGACGAGATCGAGCCGATGCCTTGCCGCGCCTTGGCAAGATGATCCCTGCCCAAGCCGCAGAATGCGTGGATCGCCCTGCCGATGGCTTCCCTGTCATTGGCGGCCAGAAAAGTTTCCCGGTCCAGCCCGGTCGCACGCAAGAGATCTGCAGGAAGGTAGACCTGGCCGCGCCGCTGATGAGTTGGCAAAAGCAAAAGGAGGCCGGCGATCGTCTGCGCAACTCCGGCATGTCCGGCGGCCTCGGCGGATTTCGCGGCGTTCGACGGATCAAGGATCAACGAAGAAAGCTGGATAAGGGCGGACGCCGTTTCACCGGCATAGCCTTCCAGCGCCGGTCTGTCCTGCATGGGATCGTCGTAAAGATCGAAAATCCGCGCATCGATCATGTTCTCGAGCACCGCCACGGGCAGACGATGTTCGCGAATGCATTCTAGGAGCGCTTCCGCCAGCGGATTCCCCTCGCCGCTCCATTGCTCGTTCGAGAGAATGTCACGCCACCATTGCAGGCGGATTTCACCGGGAAGCGGCTCGTGTATCAAGTCGCGCACCCCCGCGATTTCCGCGTAGAACGCATAGAGAGCCGCAAGCGAACGTCGCTTTTCAGGTGGGGAAAGCAGGCAGGCCAGGTAACGATCGCGATCTGTGTCCCGCAAGGTCGCGAGAATCTGGGTATCGGCCTCTTGCACGCACAGCTTCCTTCGAAATCACACCGCGATTAGGGCCGCGGCAACGGCGCGCGATTCGGCGAGCATCACGTTATAGGTTCTAACCGCCGCCCCTGTGCTCATGGGATCGGAGGAGATGTTCTGCGCGCGCAAGGCAGCCTTCAGCTCGACCGGCAAGGGGCGGATTTCACGACCCGTCCCCACAAGCAGCACTTCGATCTCACGCGCTTCGTCCAGCACACGTTTGAACGTGTCCACCGAAAGTGGATCACCCTCAACCGCGTCCCAGGCATAGATCCCGGACGGCAACATCAGGACTGAGCCGCGGTGAGACATGTCTGCGAAGCGGAAGCCGCCGTTTCCATAAGCGTCTATCGGCGCCCGTCCAGGGAAGTGCGCTTCCCGAATTTCGATGCCCTTTGCCATTATCAGGCCGTTCCTGTTGCCGCGTTCGGCTCGTCGTCGCCGCGAGCAGGTTTCTGCCCGCCCTCGGCTCGGCCGCCTCGGCGGTTGAAGAGTATGAGAACCGGGCCCGCGATATAAATCGACGAAAGCGTTCCGACAACCACGCCGAAAAGCAATGTCATGCTGAACGAGCGAAGCAGAGCGTCGCCGAAAAGGTAGAGCGCTGCAAGCGCCAATATCGTCGTTACAGCCGTCAGAACAGTGCGCGAAAGCGTCTGATTGATCGATGCATCGATCAGCACCGAGAGCGACATCTTTCGATAGCGTACGTAATTCTCACGGATGCGATCGTAAATCACGACGGTATCATTCAACGAATAGCAGACGATGGTCAGCAAGGCGGCAATGCTCGCAAGATTGAACTCGGTACGGGTGACGACAAGAAAGCCGGCGGTCAGCAACACGTCATGCACGATTGCTACCATCGCGGCGAGCGCAAATCGCCATTCGAACCGGATCCAGACATAGAGCAGAATGGCCAATACCGCCGCGCCGATACCGAGGCTGCTGGCTCGTGTCAGTTCGTCGGAAGCGGCCGGTCCGACAACCTCCACCCGGCGGAACGTGTACTGGTCCTCCAGCTCAGCGCGAACCAATCCAATCGCGGTTTGTTCGGCATTGTCACCGGCCTCCTGCGAGGGAACGCGGACGAGAATGTCTCGTTCCGTGCCAAGTTCTTGAACCCGGACTTCCCCGAGGTTCAACTCGTCAAGACGAGCGCGGATATCCGCGCTGTCGGCCGCGCCAGACTTTGCGCGAAGCTCGATTATCGACCCCCCCTTGAAATCCGCTCCGAAGTTGGGCCCCAGGCTGACAAGCAAGATCAGCGAAGCAAGCGACAGCGAGGCCATCAGAATAAAGACCGGGTTGCGGATCGCCATGAATCGGATATCCGCCTCGCTGAAGAAACCGGTACGGATGCTGCGAGGCAATCGCGAGGGCCGGCGACGGCGATACCATCCGCGGACCAGACGGCGTGTCAGACTGTGGGCCGTCAGGATCGTCGTCACGCTTCCGATCGCAAGCGTTACGGCAAAACCGCGAAAGGCGCCGGAACCGAAATAGAAAAGAATGGTACCGGCGATCGCCATTGTCAGGTTGGCATCGACGATGCTGCTGAAGACGCGTGAGAAGCCGGTGTCCAGTGCCTTTCGCAACGGTCCGGGGCCGCGCGCCTCCTCGCGAAGGCGCTCGTAGATGAGAACGTTCGAATCGACCGCCATGCCGATCGTGAGAATGATCCCCGCGATCCCCGGCAGGGTCAAAGTCGCGCCGATAAGGGAGAGCACCGCAATGATCAGCACCACATTCACGATGACCGCGATCACCGCGATCGCACCGAAGAAGCCATAGAACGCGATCATGCACGCTGCCACCGCGAGTGCTGCGATCATGCCGGCCTTGAGCGCGCTTGCGATCGCGTCAGTTCCGACACCAGGGCCGACGGTACGCTCCTCGACAACAGTCAGGGTTGCGGGTAGCGGTCCCGCGCGCAGCAGGGCGGCGAGGTTATTGGCGCCATCCTCGGACAAATTTCCTGAGATCCGGCCGGTGTCGCCGGTAACCGCTTCGGCAAGCCGTGGCGTCGACACCACCTGCCCATCAAGCACGATCGCGAACTGCCTTTTGGAATCGGCCTCCACAAGCGGCGTGATGCGCTCCAGCGCGTCGGCGTCGAGCTTGAAACTGACCACGGGCTCGCCGGTTGTGGGATCGTAATCGGGCTGCGCCTCGGCGAAATCCTCGGCCGCTACGAAGGCTCGCCTTTCGACCAAATAGGGAACCGGTGGATCGTCGAGCGAATAGAGGATCTCACTTGCCGCTGGCGGCCTCGTATCGACCGCCTGTTGCACCGGCATCGATGGATCAAGCCACCGGAAGGTGAGCTCGGCGCGCTGGCTGAGGAGATCCTTCAATCGCTGCGGATCGTCCAACCCGGGCACTTGAACGACAAGACGATCGTTGCCGCGCCGCCGTATCGACGGATCTGCGAGACTGACTTCGGCAATGCGCCGGCGTACGACGCCGATGGCTTCGGTCACGGCCGAGGCCACCCTGAGGTCTATTCCCTCGTTGGTGAGCCGAAGGCGAACCACATCGCCCTGCTCCGCCCCTTCCGAAACCAGTTCCTGAATCTGATTGCGAATGAGACCGGCGCTATCGACGGGAGCGATCAGTTGGCGCAACGCATCGCGCGCAGCCGAGACTTTCGTTGCATCGCGAACCCTGAACTGGATCGCCTGGCCGCTGCCCGACAGACCCGTATAGGCGATGTCGGCAGTCCGGAGCGCCTTGCCGATCGCATCGATCGTAGCCTTGAGCCGTTCCGCAATGATGTCGTCGCGGACGACTCTCAGCGTGAAGTCGGAACCGCCCTGGAGATCAAGCCCGAGCGGAACCTGCCGTTGCGGAAGCCACGTGGGCCATTCCGCAAGCTCTTCCTTTGAAAAAAGATTCGGCAGAGCAAAAACAAAGCCGGCCAAGACGACGAGCCAGATGATCGCGTTTTTCAGCGGCGAGAAGTTGGGCATGCTCTAAATGCTCCATTCGCCGGCTCTGCCGGTTACGCTGCGTGCCGGATTATTCCTTGACCGGTTCGCCCTTTACGCGAACCTCGGAAATCCCGCTGCGGACGACGCGAACCTTGATGCCGTCGGCGATCTCGACCTCGAGTTCCGCATCATCGACCACCTTGGTAACTTTGCCAACGATGCCGCCGCCGGTAACGACCTGATCGCCGCGGCGAATGTTCTTCAGCAACTCTTCGCGACGCTTCATCTGCGCGCGCTGCGGGCGGATGATCAGGAAATACATGACAACAAAGATCAGGAGGAAAGGCAGAATGGACATCAAGATGTCTGCACCGCCCGCGCTCGGGGCACCGGTCTGCGCAAAAGCTTCGGTAATGAACATCGATCGCTCCTTAAGTTCAAATTGCGCGGATTCTCCCCGCGCGAAATCCGCCGGAATATAGGGATGCGATGTCGCGACGCAAATCGGCTGTCCCTATCCGTTTCCCCTGCCTCTGACACAAATTCCGCGGGAGGAGAACCCCCTGAGCACTCGCGCTTGGCCTTTTCCAGCGCAAACCGTCGTGCTACCGGAAAAAAGCTGCCGCGCGGTTTCCCTCACGGACAATTTCCGAGGCAAACCCTACGGCAATTCAAAGAATTACAGATGTACACAGCGCCAGGCCAAGCGCAGAGCGTATACCGGAGACAAGCAGATGCAGGAAAACAAGATCGACATACTGATCAACGAGATGCAGAAGCTTTCGGCGGCTATCGAGCGGATCGCAGGCCCGGCGCCGGCCGTGAACGACTGGAGCCAGGCAGAATGTTTCGTCTGGGCTCCGGCAAATCGCCATCTGCAGCCGATCGCAAAGCCGAACCGCATCGACCTTACCCTCATCACGGGTGTCGATCACGTTCGCGACATCCTTTTCGACAACACGCTTCGTTTCGCTGAGGGCTATCCGGCAAACAACGTGCTTCTTTGGGGCGCGCGCGGCATGGGCAAGTCTTCGCTGGTCAAGGCGGTCCACGCGCGGGTCGCGCGCGAAACCGGCAGGTCATTGAAACTCGTCGAAGTGCACCGCGAAGACATCGCAACCCTGCCGGCTCTGATGGAGATCCTGAAAGCGGCGCCGCTGCCCGTCATCGTCTTCTGCGACGACCTCTCCTTCGACCATGACGACACGTCCTACAAGTCGCTGAAAGCGGTTCTCGATGGCGGTGTGGAAGGCCGCCCCGCCAACGTTCTGCTCTACGCCACCTCCAACCGCCGACACCTGCTGCCGCGCAACATGATGGAAAACGAGCAATCGACTGCGATAAATCCATCCGAAGCGGTGGAGGAGAAGGTTTCGTTGTCCGACCGCTTCGGTCTTTGGCTGGGGTTCTACAAGTGCAGCCAGGACGATTACCTGGCGATGATCGACGGATATGCCCGTTACTATGACTTGGACGTCGACCGAGAGATGCTCCACGCAGATGCGCTGGAATGGGCAACGACACGGGGATCGAGATCCGGTCGCGTCGCCTGGCAGTTCATTCAAGATTTGGCCGGCCGGCTCCGTCGGCAACTTGACGATCCGTCATAATTTCGGCGGTCCAAATCAATTCCTGAAATTGCTCTATTCTAGATAGGTTGTTGGGTTCACGGGAGTGGCGTTCTTGCGCACCTCGAAGTGCACCTGCGGCTGCGTCGCTTTGCCGGTCATGCCAGAGGCGGCAAGTGTCTGTCCACGCTGCACCTTCTGTCCGCGCTGCACCTTGAGTTCCGAGGCGTTGCCGTAGACCGTCACCGTGCCGTCGTCGTGACGCACCAGAACGGCATTGCCCAACTCCTTCAAGCTGCTGCCAGAGTAGATGACGACACCGTTTTCGGCCGCTTTGATCGGCGTGCCTTCCGGCGCCGAGATGTTGATGCCGTCGTTGCGGTTGCCGTCGACGTTCGCGCCGTATCCGGCAACGACCGCGCCGCGTACCGGCCAACGATACTTGCTGATACCGGTCGACTTCGGCAGGTCCTCGTCGATGTCCGTCTTGGTCGCGACTTCCGAAACGCTCTCCTTGGCAACCGGCGGCTTATATTCGGCAGGTTTGCCCTGATCGAGCGAAGCGACCTTGGTCTCCGCCTTCTTGGTCGGCACCGAAGCCGTTGCCATCGCATCGGTCGCGGTATTCGCCGCACCCGGCATCTTCAGCTTTTGGCCGACGCGGATCGCCTCGGCCGTCAGACCGTTTGCCTGCTTCAACGCGCTGACCGATACGCCGTTCGCCTTGGCGATGCGGTTCAACGAGTCACCTGGCTTGACGGTGTAGAGGCCGTCGCCGCCAGTACCTTCTCCCTTGGAGGCGAGCTTGCCTGCGGCGACATCGCTGCGGCTTTCGTTCTTTTCACGCGATTGCGTTTGGCCGGGAAGGATCGCCGCTTCGCGCTTGTCCGCCGGCAGCGGCAATGGACGCTGCTTGCCGCCCTCGATATCGGCGATCGAGTTGGAGGCGGCCGCCTTCGCAGCACTGCTCACAACACCGAACGTCGGGATCACAAGGCGCTGACCGGGCTCTACCTGCCCAGCCGACTTCAACCCATTTGCCCTGAGGATTTCCTTCTCCGGGACTCCAAAGCGCTTCGCGAGCGTGGCGACCGTGTCGCCTTGGCGAACCATGACGGAGGGCGCGTTTTGCGTGCCCCAGCCACCCTTGCTCGCCGGCTCCCTGGCCGCTGCAGGCAGAGTCTCGGTCTTGGCGACGGCGACGGACTGCGCCTGCCGTTGCGACGGAAGCGCCTGCTGTTGCGGAGCTGCTATGGAGGGATCCGCCAGCGCTGTGCGTTGAACACTCATCGGCGTCGAGGCGACACGTGCACTGGAGACGGGCGCCGGGTTATACACGGCGTTCTGACCCGCGACCGGATACGGTTGACCATAGGACGCACCGCCCCCGCCAGACGGAATGGCCGCAAGCTGCCCGCCGGCAACATCGCCCTGAGGCACCGGCATCGTATTTTGCGGGATCGAACTGGTCGTTATGTCGTCAGATCTTGAAAAAAGCCCGTTGAAGCGGCTGACATCCGAGCTGCAACCGGTGGCAGCGCCTGCCAGCAAGATCGCCGCACACAGGCGGATCGTGGACTTCCCTGCACCGGGAGATACAAATTTACGCATGACGCTTACCCACTCCGAACGCAACTCGCTGTGGAATGATTAAAGCGCATTAGAGTTACCGCCCGGTTAAGGGCAGCACCTTATTTGACGAAATGCTAACCATAGCCGGTGTGCCTTTCCATGCCTCTACAGCGCCGCGCGTCCAATCGGACGCGCAAAGGTCGCTGTAGCACTTTGAATTGCTGCATGATTTTGTCCTTAAATCGATTCCGATTTAAGGAATCATGCAGTAGGGAAGGACGCATGCAACATGGCTCAGAAGAGCTCGGAATAAAGCCTTTCGATCTCCGACACGGATCTGGGCTCGGGCGGCTGGTCTTCGTAGCTGACATTGGAATTGTTCCAGTCAAATCCCCGGCCCTCCGGCCGCGAAGCCGAGGACGGGATTTCCGCATCGACAGCCTTATCCTCATCGAGAAAAACGCTGACCAGAGCCTGGAAATTGGCTTCTACGTCAAGACCGCTTTCGGCGTCGTATTCGAGCGATCGCAAACCGGCAACAGCCGCCTCGCGTGTCCCGAAATAGCGCAGGCTGTTCTGGTCCTCTGGGCGGAGACTGTCGTAATAATCGATGAAGGCTCCATAATAAGCCCTGTAGTCACCGGTCTCGGCGAACCTGCCAAAGGCCTGGTATTCGCGGGATGCCAACTGGGGCGAAGGATTGTTGTTCCACTCATCCCTCGTCAGAGGCGGCAATCGTTCCGGCGACTTTTTCGTTCGACTGAGATAGAGGAGCGCGTCAACCGACAGAGAGATACGCGCCGTTGGATCGAAGAAGCCAGCTTGTGAGGCTTGCGCGCCGTTCTCATCTTTGTTCCCGGTAGCGACCTGGCCGGCCGGGCGGCCAGCGAGATTGCCCAAGCCATCGCCGGCCGTTGCCGCAGTCAACCTGTTCGCAATCTGCATCCGCCGTCTCCGTCCTATGCACGATCTAACGAGAAACGCAGAACACGCGCGTATCGTGCCCAAAGTCCGTCGTGCCGTTCTGGCCTATGACGGCAAGCTTGCGCGAAGCTGGCTTTTGTTAAGAGTCAGTTAACTGCTCGCCGCTCGACTAGCGGTCGTGGAGCCCCACCGTGAGTTAGCCGGCAACGAAGATGATTTTCCGAGCTCTGCTGCTGAAATGGCCCGCCGTCCCAGCCGCCCAAGACGGCGACGTCGCATCAGAGGAATGATGCAAGCTGCGGCACGACTGGAAGGTAAGGCGCGTCGAACAGGTCCTCGCGGTCGAACCGGCTGCCGGTGCGATTGACGCGAACGATGCGGCAAAGCGTTTCGCTCATCATGATCGGGACCAGCAGCGTGCCGCCGGAGACCAGATGGTCGGAAAACATGCGGGGTAGACTGTTAAATGCCGCGCTTATAAGGATGCGGTCGAACGTGCCCTCACCCGGCACGCCTGCGCTGCCGTCGGCCTGCCTGACGACGACATTGCGAATGCCGGCCTTTTCCAGATTCTTCTGCGCCGAACTCACCAGCGTCTGATATCGATCGATCGTCAAGACGCGTTCGGCAATGCGCCCCATGACGCCGGCGGTGAAGCCGCTGCCTGTACCGACCTCCAGAATACGCTGCCCCGGCTTGATGTTGAGGCAGTGCAGCAGTCGCACGGCGAAGTCGTAGCCCTCCATGAACGACCCGCAATCGAGCGGTATCAATCGCTGGGAATAGGCCTCGGCCTGGTATTGCGGAGGGGCAAAATGGCTGCGCGGCGTCTGTTCCACCGCCTTCAGCAGGTCATGATTCGCCATTCCTTCGCCGCGCAAGCGCAGCACCATCGCTGCGAAGCCTTCCTGCTGCGAAACGCGTCCGTTCAAGCGACAGTCCCTTCCCGCAGTGCGCGTGCGATGCGATCCTGGACGGTATAGTCGGTCATATCCAGTTTAAGCGGGGTTACCGAAATCCGGTTCTCACGCAAAGCGTGAATGTCGGTTCCGGCACGAAAATCGCCGGCGCGCTCGCCGAAGCGCAGCCAGAAATAGGGAAATCCTCGGCCATCGATGCGTTCGTCGATGCTCAATCCGAATTCGAGCTTCCCCTGTGATGTGACGTCCGTTCCGGCCACCGCGCCGGCCGGACAATTGGGGAAATTCAGATTGATCAACGTTCCGTCGGGCAACGCAACATCCATCAGCGTGCGGATGAGGGCCGGTCCATGGGTTTCAACCACGTCCCATGGTACGGCCCTGTCAATCGTATGCCGATAGGCCTGGCTGAGCGCCATCGAACGTATCCCCTGCAGAGTGCCCTCGATAGCGCCGGCCACAGTTCCCGAATAGGTGACGTCGTCGGCAAGGTTGGCTCCGACGTTCACTCCCGAAAGGACGAGGTCCGGCTTGCGGTCGAGAATTTGCCGCACCGCCATGATCACGCAATCCGTCGGCGTTCCCCGAAGGGCAAAACGCCGGTCCGAAACCTGGCGCAGGCGCAGAGGCTCGGAGAGCGTCAATGAGTGGGCGAGACCGCTCTGGTCCACTTCAGGGGCAACAACCCACACATCGTCGGAAATCGTCCGTGCGATCCGCTCCAGCACGGAGATTCCCTCCGCGTGAATGCCGTCGTCGTTCGTCAGCAGGATGCGCATTCCGGTTTTCATCCGCCTTCCTCGTGCTCAGGCGGCTTTTTCGATGCGCCGCAGACCGCCCATATAGGGAACAAGAACATCCGGCACCGTGACGGAGCCATCTTCATTCAGGTAATTTTCGATAATTGCTATCAGCGCGCGGCCAACCGCAACACCGGAACCGTTCAACGTGTGAACAAATTTCGTTCCCTTCTCCTCCTTCGTGCGGTAGCGCGCGTTCATGCGACGCGCCTGGAAATCCCCGCAGACCGAGCAGGACGAGATTTCGCGATAGGTATCCTGGCCCGGCAGCCAGACCTCAAGGTCATAGGTCTTGCGCGCGCCGAAGCCCATGTCGCCGGTCGAAAGCGTCATGACCCGATAGTGAAGCCCCAAGCGCTTCAACACCTCCTCGGCGCAGAAGGTCATCCGCTCGTGCTCGTCAATCGAGCTTTCCGCGTCGGTAATCGAGACCAGCTCCACCTTGTTGAACTGATGCTGACGCAGCATACCGCGGGTATCGCGACCGGCAGAACCGGCCTCCGAACGGAAGCACGGCGTCAAGGCGGTAAAACGCAACGGCAGCTTCTCTCCGTCGAGGATCTGCTCGCGAACCATGTTCGTCAACGGAACTTCCGCCGTCGGGATCAGCCAACGTTCATCCGTTGTGCGGAAGAGATCCTCCGCAAACTTCGGCAACTGCCCGGTCCCGTACATCGCGTCGTCACGGACGAGCAGCGGCGGCTGCACCTCGATATATCCATGCTCCTGTGTGTGCAGGTCGAGCATGAACTGGCCAAGCGCCCGTTCGAGGCGAGCAAGCTGCCCCTTCACAATGGTGAAGCGCGAGCCTGCGATCCGCGCGGCGCCTTCGAAATCCATAAGCCCCAACGCCTCGCCGATTTCGAAATGCTCGAGCGGCTTGTGGTTCCAGGTCGGTTTTGCGCCGACAATCCGGGTCACGACATTGGCCGCCTCGTCGGCACCGACAGGAACATCGTCGAGCGGGACGTTCGGAATGCGCGACAAGGCATCCGAAAGCTCGGCATCGATGCGGCGGCTTTCTTCTTCGACCGCGGGCATGGTGTTCTTGAGATCAGCGACTTCGGCCTTCAGTTTTTCGGCAAGTTCGCTGTTCTTCTGCGCCATGGCCGCGCCGATTTCCTTGGAGGCGGCATTACGGCGCGACTGCATGTCCTGCAGCCATTGAAGGATGGCGCGACGACGCTCATCAAGCGCGATCAAGGACGCAGACAACGGCTCCGCGCCCCGTTTCGCCAGCGCGGCGTCGAGCACATCGGCATTCTCACGGATCCATTTGATATCGAGCATAATCGTCCCACGCGTTGTTTATTGCATGCGTTCCCCTCAAATCAGGTCCGATTCAAGGAAAAATCATGCGGCGATTCAGAGTGCCACAGCGACCGCTGCACGTCTGAACTGATGCGCGGTGCTGTAGGCCACGGCGTGAAAACGTCAGACAGTCAGCCCTTCGCGGGTCCGGTCGTCTCAGAGGAACTTTCTTGCGAAGTTGCGAGAGCGTCTCTCTCGCGCTGTCTTTCGACGAGTCGCGCCGTATAGATCGAAATTTCGTAGAGAAGGATGGCTGGCAGCGCAAGACCGATCTGGGACACGGGATCGGGCGGCGTCAAAACGGCCGCGACGACGAACGCGATCACGATCGCGTATTTGCGCTTTTCGGCGAGCCCCTGTGCCGTGACGAAGCCGACACGCGCAAGCAGCGTGGTGACAACAGGCAACTGGAAGACCAGGCCGAAGGCGAACACCAACGACATGATCAGGCTCAGATATTCCGATACTTTCGGCAGGAGCTGGATTGCAACCTGCCCTTCGCCGCCGCCCTGCTCCATGGCCAGGAAAAACCACATGACCATCGGCGTGAAGAAGAAATAGACGAGCGCACCACCGATGAGAAACAGAATCGGCGAAGCGATCAGGAACGGCAGGAAGGCTGCGCGTTCGTTCTTGTAGAGACCGGGCGCGACAAACTTGTAGATCTGCGAGGCGATCACCGGAAAGGCGATCACCAGAGCGCCAAACATCGCGACCTTGATCTGGGTGAAGAAGAACTCCTGCGGCGCCGTGTAAATGAGCTCAACGTTGCGGTGGCTGAGGCCGGCCCAGCTCACTGCCCACTTGAACGGCAGGACGAGGAAGTTGAACAGCTGCTTAGCAAAATAGAAGCAGACGAGAAAGGCGACAAAAAATGCGCCGACCGCCCACATCAGCCTCGTTCGCAACTCGATGAGGTGCTCGATCAGTGGCTGCGGCCGGTCCTCGATATCGCCGCTCATGCGTCACCTTTCTTGCGCGAGGTCGCACGCGCCTTCTGCGTCTTGGCCTTGGCCTCAGCCTGCCGCTCACCAGTTGACGACGTTTTCTTTGCCGACGGCTTGGTCGCTGCTTTCTTGGTTGTTGCGGCTGTAGGCTTCTTCGACGGCGCTGGCGCGGCACTGGTCTTGCCGACGCTCTCCGCCTTCGCTTCTATCTTCAGTTCGCTTGCCGTTGCAGCAGGAACCTCGGCGGGCTTCGCCACGGCTTCCACGGGAGCGTCGGCCTTCGCCGCCTCGGCCGCAGGCTGTACGGGCTCCGGCTGCGCCGGCTTGTCCGGCGTTGTCGCCTTCTGCAGATCGGACTTGATCTCGTTTCCGAGCTGGCGCAGCGGATTCATGGCGTCCCGCAGCGCCGCGGTCGGATTGAGACTTTGCGCATCGCTGATCGTCTTGCGCACCTCATCCAGATCGGCTTCGCGCAAGGCCTCATCGAATTGGTGACGGAAATCCGCCGCCATCCCGCGCAACTTGGTCGTCATCCGTCCGAAGGCCCGCAGCATCGGCGGCAGATCCTTCGGCCCAACGACGACAATCAAGACGATTGCGATAACAACAAGCTCGGTCCAGCCGATATCAAGCATCCAACGTGCCCTACAACCCGTGACGCGGTCGACCGGGCATGTATCCGCCCGGTCTCGCCAGCTTCTGCCCGTTAGCGGACTTCGTCAGACTTGTGCTCGACGGTCTTGCCGTCGATCGTCTTGTCGGTCGGAGCGGCGTCGTCTTCGCCCATGCCCTTCTTGAAGCTCTTGATGCCCTTGGCAACATCACCCATCAGTTCCGGGATCTTGCCGCGGCCGAACAGCAGCAGGATCACCACCAGGACGATCAGCCAATGCCAGATACTAAAGGAACCCATGCACTTACTCCCTAGGGCCTCGTTCAACCACAGCCCATTACGTTGTCAATTTTCAGGCGTGCCGTCGGCAGGCCGTCATTCTCGACGGACCCTAAGATGTCGAGACGTCTTTTTCAAACAGCAATATGTCGCGCTCGTTAACCGAAAGAGTGACATCACGCAATCCTTGCGGCAACAGATCGGCGCGGATACGTGCCCGCACTGTACGCTCGAATTGCGGCACAGCAAGCTCCAACAGTTCGACAACGCCCAGAAAGCGTCTCGACAGGATGCGCGCGGGGATGTCGCCGCCCTCCTCCTTGAGGTGAACGCCGGAGAGCCTGACCGCGACGCTCAAGGGCTGCCCCTCCTTGTATTGTCCCGCAGGCACGGCTCCGAGCGGCGTTTCGACGCGGCCGCCCCGCACACGCGCGTCAAAGACATTTATCTCGGAAAAGAACCCGGCCGCAAAAAGATCGCGCGGCTTCCGATAGAGTTCGTCCGCCGTGCCGACCTGAACCAGGCGCCCGTCCTTCAAGAGGGCGATCCTGTCCGCCATGCGCATAGCCTCTTCCGCATCGTGGGTCACGACGATCGCCGTTGCGCGCGTCTCGCGCAGAATAGCGAGCGTGTCCGCGCGGATCGAATCCTTCAGGCGAGAGTCGAGGCCCGAAAAAGGTTCGTCCATCAGCAATACCGCCGGACGCGGCGCAAGCGCGCGGGCAAGCGCCACACGCTGCTGTTCGCCGCCCGAGAGCACATGTGGGTAGCGGTCGGCGTAATGCAATAGGCCGACGCGTTCCAGCGCCGCATCCGCCTGCACCAATGCCTCCTTCTTCGGCAAGGCCGTCAACCCGAAGCAGACATTGTCGCGGATCGTCATGTGAGGAAAAAGCGCGAAATCCTGAAACATCAGTCCGACGCCGCGTTTTTCGGGCGGGAGAAAGACGGACGGGCCGGAAATTTCCTGTCCATTCAGGAGGAGACGGCCGCCGGTCTGCATCTCGATGCCTGCCGCGATGCGCAGCAATGTCGTCTTGCCCGATCCCGATGGACCAAGCAAACAAAGCACTTCGCCGGCGTTAGCCGTGAGCGTAACGCCCTTGATCGTTTCCTTGGAATGATAGCGGTGGCTGATATCCTCGAATGCCAGGCTCGCCGCGAATGACACTCCGGACCGTCGCGTTGCCATGACAGCGCCGTTGTATGCGTCTGAAACCATGCTCATTCATTCCTTGAACCGGAGAACTAGCCGCAAAACGCCGGTACCCGGGTCTAAAGCCGATAGTCCTAGTCAGGATTTTAATCGTCTTCTTCAGCCTTCGGTGTCAAGAGGCCGAGTTCTTCAAGGTCCATTTGCGTAATGGGATCCTCGTTCTCGGAAAGTTCGTCCTCGCCGGCTGGAACCGGAATGTGCAGGTTAGATGGAATGCGTCCGGATAGGAGGCCGGCACCCTTTAATTCTTCGATACCTGGGAGATCGCGAATTTCCTCCAGGCCGAAATGATCGAGGAAATCCCGCGTCGTTCCGAATGTGACGGGCCGTCCGGGGGTCCGCCGGCGCCCGCGAAAGCGCACCCAGCCGGCCTCCATCAACACGTCTAGAGTCCCCTTCGACGTCTGCACACCGCGTATGTCTTCGATTTCCGCGCGGGTCATCGGCTGATGGTAGGCGATGATCGCCAGCACCTCGAGGGCCGCCCGCGACAATTTCCGAACCTCCTGTTCATCCGTCTGAACGACAAAGGAGAGGTCTGCAGCCGTGCGGAATGCCCAATGATCGGCTACTTGGACAAGATTGACGCCGCGCGAGGCATAAAGTGCCTTCAACCGAGCCATGATGCGCCCGACGTCGGCGCCACGGGGAAGCCGGCTCGCGATATAGGCTTCGGAAACGGGCTGAGCCGATGCGAAGACCAACGCCTCCGCGATCCGTTCCGCCTCTCGCTCGAGCCTCGGATCGAGGGTAACTGCCTCGTGCACCTCCTCTTCGTCCGGCATCCCCGGCAAGTACTTCTGCGCTTCAGCCACGCGCTGCCTCCATTTCCGCCAGGGTTGCGGCATCGATCGGCTTTGGCCCGCGCCGCAGATAGATGGGCGCGAAGGCGCCCTCTTGCCGGATCTCCAGCCTTCCTTCGCGTACCATCTCGAGCGACGCGGCAAAGGAACTCGCGATCGCCGTTGAGCGCTCTTTCGGGTTCGTCATGTAGCCGATGAGAAAATGATCAAGCGCAGTCCAATCGTCGAGACTGCCGATCATCCGCGCCAGGATCAGGCGCGCATCCGCCAACGACCAGACATGGCGCTTTTCGATCGTCACCTGCGTAATCGCCTGCCGCTGCCTGAGACTCGCATAGGCGGTCAGCAAGTCATAGAGGGACGCATCGTAACCCGATTTCTTTTCGGCAACGATATGTTCCGGCGCGCCGCGCGCGAAGACATCGCGGCCAAGCCGATTTCTGTTGACGAGCCTTGTTGCTGCATCGCGCATGGCTTCGAGGCGCTTCAGCCGGAACGCCAGCGCCGAAGCCATCTCCTCGCCGGAGGGACCCTCATCCTTGACCTGTTGCGGGAGCAACAGGCGGGACTTGAGATAAGCAAGCCACGCGGCCATGACGAGATAATCGGCCGCAAGCTCGATGCGGATCGAGCGTGCGCGCTCTATGAAGGCGATGTATTGCTCCGCAAGCGCCAGCACGGAGATCCGCGAAAGATCGACGCGCTGACTGCGCGCAAGATGCAGGAGCAGGTCGAGCGGACCCTCAAATCCGGCGAGGTCGACGACGAGGGCTTCCTCATGCAGTCCGCGACCGGCAGCCTCGGCTTCCCACAAGGGCTCCATCGGTGCCCTTGCTCCAGCTTGTCCCTGCCGTTCACCCGTATTGCTCACCAACTTGCCTTTCCGCCGCCTTGCCCTAAGCCAGGGCAAACATGGCGTTGAACTCCGCTCTCAATGCATCCTGGTCCGCATTGTCCGGTTTTCGGAACGCCGCTTTCGCGGCCGTTGCCCGACGCAGCCGATCGCCCGACAGGACCGGAACGACATCCGCGACGGCCTTCATCTCTTCCATTATGCCATGACAATGCAAGACGAGATCAAGGCCGGCGCCAATAATGCCACGAGCGCGGGCGGCCATATCCCCGGCAAGCGCATTCATTGAAACATCGTCCGACATCAAAAGCCCGTCGAAACCGATATGGCCGCGAATGATTTCGCTGACGACCTTCGGCGAGGTTGTGGCCGGATTGTCGGGGTCAATCGCAGTGAAGACCATATGCGCCGACATGGCCATGACTTCGTCCTTCATGGCGACGAAGGGGAGAAAATCGCTTCGCTGCAATTCCTCAAGGCTGGCTTCCACGACAGGCAGGTTGTGGTGTGAATCCACGAATGTGCGGCCATGACCCGGCATGTGCTTCATCACCGGCAGCATGCCGCCCACCTTTAAGCCCTCGCTTATTGCACGGCCGATCGCGGTCACCGTCTCCGGATCATGCCCATAGGCCCGGTTACCGATGACGTCATGGCTCCCCGGCACCGGCACGTCGAGAACCGGCAGGCAATCGACGTTGATGCCGAACCGCATCAGGTCGAAAGCATGGAGACGCCCCATAAGCCAGGCGGCGCGCAGCCCCTGCTCCCGGTTCCGACGGTATATCTCGCCAATCGCGGCACCGTTCGGGTATTGCTGGACGAGCGGTGGCCGGATGCGCTGAACGCGACCGCCCTCCTGGTCGATCAGCACCGGGGCATTCGGATTGCCGATGCTGTCGCGCAGGCCAGCGACGAGATCGGAGATCTGATTTTCCTCGCCGATATTGCGGCCGAAAAGGATAAAGCCCCAGGGGCGCTCGCCGTCAAAGAACCTGCGCTCTTCTTCTGTCAGGGAAAGGCCTTTGCAGCCGGAGATAAATGCTTTTGATTCGCTCATGTGAAAAATCATAGTGCGGGCACCTTTCGGCGCGAAGTCACAAAGCCTCAGTTCCTCGATCATTCACAGACAAAGTGCCGTCAAACAAAAGAAAAGAGCGCGACATTTCTGCCGCGCCCCGTTTTGTTTATCTTTCCCGGACTTACTTCGTGACCAGGCAGCTTCCGCCGGCGCTCTTGTAGCGAGAGCAAAGCGCATTGGCCTCCTCCCGCGAGCCGGCCGGAATACGGACCCGATAGTAGGTCCCTTTACCGGCGATCTCAGCCTTGCGAATGTCGACGCCGCGGCCGCCGATGACGCTGGCGAACTTGGCGGAGAGGCTGTTGTAGCTCTTCTGTGCTTCGGCTTCTGAAGGCAGCGAGGCGATCTGGATCACGTAGCTGCCGGCGGGCACGGATGCGGTCGCAAGCGGCGCGGCCGGCGCTGCATTTGCGGTTTCGGTCGCGGGTTCGCTTTTGGCAGGTGTTTTCGCGGCATTCGCCGTCGCACTCGCCTCGGCTTGGCCCGCCGGACGCGTCTGCGGCACAGGCGCCGGTTCACCGCCAACCGCTGTTGTTTTCACGCTGCGGACAGCAACCTCCTCAAGGGGAGCATCGCTTGGCGCAGCCAGGGCAACCTTCTCGATACCGGCGGCTGGTTGCTCGCTGGCACGCAGCTCAGCTCCGGCATCAGCTACAGTCGCTACAACCTTGGAGCCCGAGGCTGCGGCCTGACCGGAAGCAGTCGCCGGAATGGTTTGATCGCTAACGCTCGCCGTTGTGTCGTTCGTCGGCGGAGCCGCCGGCTCTTCGCGAGCGACCAGCGTGCCGTCGGGCTTGACGATCATCGTGCGGACCTTGCGCGGGGCCACGGCGGGAGCTCTCTCCTCCTCAGCCGCCGCAGCATCGACCGTGTCTCCGTCAGGCAGCAGGCGTGCCACTTCCTCCTCATCTGCCGGGGGAGTCGCCGCCATTGCGTCACCATCATCGCTGCCTTCCAGCGGCAAAGTCTCTGGCGTCAGCGTTTTCTGCACGACATCCATCGGCTCTTCGGTCGAGGAGACCAGTGCCTCCTGGCGCGGTACATCCCCCTGAGCTCCAGCAACCCGATCGTAGACGGCCTTGTCCTGGTTCGGTACGGCCTTGCCGCCCTTCTCTTCCGGAACGACCTTTACCGGATTCTTGTCTGCCAGGATGATCTTCGGACCGTCGCCGGTCAGGGAGGCGCTGCTTCCCCCCATCCAGGCATAGACACCAGCACCACCGAGGATGATGACGCCCGCGACGCTGGCGGCCAAAAGCATTGTACGCTGGGAGCGACGGCCATAGCCTTGCTCGCTGTATTCCGCGGCGCGATCCATTCTCGGCGCCGCCATGCGTTCCGCGTCCTGGGGCGCGTTCTGACGCTCGGCCATCGAGCGCTGGAAGTCTTCTTCCATCGCTTTTTCAAACTCGTCGAAATCATCGACCGCCAAGGCTTGAGGACTTGGCTTCGCCGCTGCGGCATCAGCACGGTGATCGTCGACACGCGCAGCGCCCCGGGGCGCCGGGGCCGGCGCGCTGAAAAGCTGCGCCATTTCCGCGTCGATATCGAGATCGTAGTCGGTAGCAAAGGCCGCTGGTTTTTCTTCGGCCTCGAGCACCGGTAACTGCGGCACGTCCACGTCCGCGATCGGCGCCACGCCGCTTTCCGGCTCGGCGATCATTGTGGGATCGAAAGGCAACGCGCTTTCAGCCGGTGCTTCTTCCTCTGGCACTTCGTCCGCAATCACCGCCGTCGATGCCTGCGGCTCGTCCTGGCGGACTTCGGCTTCGGCCGGGACGGACAGCGCCTGCAGGAACGGCTGTGCCGCCGGCTCAACCAATGCAGGATGTGCAACGACCGGCTGCTCAACTGCTGCCTGGACTTCTTGCCGTGCATCAGCCTCAGGCGCGTCTAAGTCCAGAGCGAGGTCCGACAGTTCCAGCTCGAAATCCTCGATGTCGAAGCTCGGTTCCGGCTCGACCGCAGCGGGCTCCGGCGTTGGCGCTGGCGAAGCGGCTGGCGTGGCGGGAATTTTTGCGACGACAGGCTCGGCAATCGGCGCAGCAAAGGCGCGCTGCTGCGATGCGCCGGAAGGAGACGCAACCGGCGTCGCACGGCTGAAGGTAGGCTTGAAAGGATAGCTGCTCTTCTTGACCGGCGCAGCGGGAGACGCATGGATCGCCGGGTGGGCTTCCGCGGCCGCCGCCACCAGACCTGTGGCGACCGGCACGGGAAAGCGCTCGACATCGGCAAGCAACTGGTCGACCTCGTCCTTGGAACCAGACGAGACCGCAGCCGGTGCTACGGCAGCATTGCCAAGCGGCGCGGCCGTTTCCGCATTGTTCCTGGCAAGCTCATCCGCCATGTCGATAAAGAGCGCGTCCGAGCTCGCTTCAGGTTCGACTGCCCGAGCAGCGGCCGCATGAAGTGCAAGCGGTACGTGCAAGACACCAAAGGCCGGCGCATCGAAGGCTTCACCCCGGCCCGAGTGCGACTGAATGCTGCCACTTGTGTGGCTAGCTTCCGAACCTTGCGAATCCTGCGGAAGCGACAGATCTTCGTAGCCAAGCGAGAGCTCGAGCTCGCGCTCCAGATCGACCACCGGATCGGCTTCAACGAACTCGCCGACGCCGACGGCATCGAGATCAGTCGACACGTCAGCAACGGGAGCGACCAAAGCAGGATCGTTATCTCGGTCTTCGGCCGGTTCGGAAATTGGAGAAACGCGATCTTCGACCGCAGCTTCCGCGAGCTCGGCAGCCGGCTCAATGGCGTCGGCGTGACGCTGCTCCGTCCCGCCGGCGACCGGATGCTCGATCAGCCCGCTGTCCGGATGAACCGCAACAGCACGCGGCGCGTCATAGCTATCGAACTCGCGGAGAAGCTCCTCCTCAAGATCGAAGGCCGGATCCCGCCGGACTGCCTCTTGGTGCCGCTGCAGTTCTTGCAATTGCTGAACGGCTGGCCGAGCATCGTAACCGACAATGCGGGCAAGTTCGCTCAACGGATCATCGTCGGCCAATACGTCGAATTCTGCCGGCCCGCTTCGTGCGAATTGTTTGTCTGCCATACTCTCCACTCACAATTGCCTGCGTTCGTTTGCCAGTGCATTGTGGGGAAATGGTGACAATACTTACCGCATCTCTTCCGGCGCTGAGGTGCCCGTAATAGACAGGCCCGACTTCAATACCGAGGCGACAGCATGCACCAGCCCGAGTCTGGCAATGCTTAATTCTCTGTTCTTATCGTTAACAAAACGTAATTCCGTATTTTCTTTACCTTTGTTCCAGTGTCCGTGGAAGGCTGCGGCAAGATCATACAGATAAAAAGCGATTCGGTGAGGCTCCTGCGAGAGTGCCGCCGCCTCGACGACGCGGGGATATTCTGCGAGCTTCGCGACAATCTGCATCTCGGCAGGATCAACGATCGCTCCCGTCACTGCAGCGGCAAGATCAAGCGACGAGAAATCAAGATCAGGGAACGCTTCCGCCGCCTGGCGGAATACTGAGCTGCAGCGTGCATGCGCATATTGTACGTAGAAGACCGGGTTATCCTTCGACTGTTCGGTCACCTTGGCGAAGTCGAAGTCGAGGGGCTCGGTGTTCTTCCGATAGATCATCATGAAGCGAACAGGGTCCCGGCCAACCTCGTCGACAACGTCACGCAGCGTCACGAAGTCCCCGGACCGCTTGGACATTTTCACCGGCTCACCGCCGCGATAGAGCTTGACGAGCTGGCAAAGCAATACCGTCAGCTTCGCCGTCCCGCCCGACACGGCGCGCGCCAATGCTTCCAGCCGCTTGACATAGCCGCCGTGGTCGGCGCCAAGCACATAGATCATCTCGTTGAAGCCGCGGTCGAACTTGTCCTTGAAGTAAGCAACGTCGGCCGCGAAATAGGTATAACTGCCGTCTGACTTGATCAGCGGACGATCGATGTCGTCGCCGACTTCCGTCGAACGGAACAGCGTCTGCTCGCGGTCTTCCCAATCCTCCGGCAGCTGTCCCTTCGGGGGCGGCAGCGTGCCCTTGTAGACATGTCCCTTGAAAGTCAGGTCGTTGATCGCCGTGCGGATTCGCGTTGCGTTGTTGTCGTGCAACGTCCGCTCCGAGAAGAAGACATCGTGATGGACGTTCAGCGCAGCCAGATCCTCACGGATCATCGCCATCATCGCGTCGATCACGCGCTCCTTGACGAGCGGCATCCACTTGTCGTCCGGCATGATCCGGAGGCTTGTGCCGAATTCATCCGCCAGCGCCTCGCCGACCGGCACGAGATAGTCACCAGGATAGAGGCCCGGCGGGATCTCTCCGATATCCTCGCCGAGCGCCTGCCGATAGCGCAGGAACGCCGAACGCGCCAGAACATCGATCTGCGAGCCCGCGTCGTTGATGTAATATTCCTTCGTTACGTCGTAGCCGGCAAAGGCGAGAAGATTGGCAAGCGCATCGCCGACAACCGCGCCGCGGCAATGCCCGACGTGCATCGGCCCGGTCGGGTTGGCGGAGACGTATTCGACATTCACCTTGCGTCCCGCGCCGACGGTGCTGCGGCCGTAGTCGGTGCCGGCCCTCACTACGGAGGCCAGGAGCTTCTGCCAATAGGAGACCGACAAGCGGACGTTGATAAAGCCCGGTCCGGCAACGGTAACCTCGGTGATTTCCGGATCTTGCCGCAGCTTCTCGACGATGAGGTCGGCAAGCGCGCGCGGGTTCATGCCCAGTGATTTTGCGAGAACCATGGCGGCATTGGTCGCCACATCACCGTGACTTGCATCGCGGGGCGGCTCGACATTGATGCGCCCGAAATCAAGCTCAGATCGCTTTTCACGCACGATATCAAGCGCTTCCAGAATGTTTTTAATTCTTGATTCGAAGTCTGTGAAAAGGTTCATCTGATCCGTCCGCTTTTTCCAGCCAAACTGGAGAATGGCGCAAAACTCAAAAGGAGGCCGGGTTCATACGAACCTGCAGCCTCCGGGCGGGGCGTCACTACCGCAAATCAGGCGTATGGTCAAACAAGCGCCTATGCGCACTGATCGCGAAAGTGTCCGTCATCCCGGCTAGATAATCTCCCACGTGGCGCGCCCGGGCCGGTTCCGCCATCCCGATAATCTGGTCGATCCAGTGGTGTTCCTTCATCAAAAGCGGATTGGCCATGAAGGCCCGGTAGAGATCGGTGACGATCGAGGCTGCTCCCTGCCGCACTCGCATGACCTCAGGATGGCGGTAGATTCGGGTCATCAGGAGATGCTTGATCTGTCGATCGGTCTCGCTCATCTCCTCCGAGAAGGTGGCGATCACCCTGCCTGCTTGCCGCACGTCGCCGGCGCTTTGCGGCCGGATTTCGCGAAGGCGCAGTTGAGCCACACCAATGACGTCCTCCACCATTGCCGTGATCTGTCGCCGCATGATCTCGTGGGTGAAGCGGCTGCTTTCCAGTCCCGGATAGCGATCATGGACCTCGCGCATCAACCGCGCGAGGAACGGAACCTCCTCCAGCATCTCGAAGGTGAGATATCCCGCGCGCAGTCCATCGTCTATATCATGGGTATTATAGGCGATGTCGTCGGCAATCGCCGCGACCTGAGCTTCGAGGCTTGCAAAGCTCGCAAGTTCGAGGTCATGCACAGCGCAATAATCGAGGATCGGCTGCGGGACCGGACCGCGCGTGCCCTCGCCCGCCGGCGTCATCAGCGGGCCATTGTGCTTGACGAGACCTTCGAGGCTTTCCCAGGTGAGATTCAGTCCATCGAATTCCGCGTAACGTCGCTCCAGCTTGGTGACGATGCGCAGCGACTGCGCATTGTGATCGAAGCCGCCATAGGGCTCGAGCACCTCGTGCAGCGCATCTTCGCCGGTATGCCCAAAGGGCGTGTGGCCGAAGTCATGGACAAGGGCAACGCCCTCCGCAAGATCCTCGTCCAGCTTCAAGGCGCGTGCCAGCGCGCGTGCGATCTGCGCGACTTCGATCGTATGGGTAAGGCGGGTGCGGTAGTGGTCACCATCCGCGGCGATGAATACCTGCGTCTTGTGCTTCAACCGACGAAACGCTGTCGTATGGACGATGCGGTCACGGTCGCGCTGGAAATCGGAGCGTGTCGGGCTGCCTGCCTCGGGATGGAGTCTGCCGCGCGTAGCCCGAGGATCCGACGCAAAGACGGCATGTTCGCCGTAACCGAAGCCCAGGGCCTGTCTGTCAAAAGTCATTTCTCACCTGTGCCGGCCGCCCATTGACGGGACATTCAAGCCTTCATACCTATAGTGTACGCTACAGGAAAGCCGCGGCGAACTGTCGAGAGGGTCCTGAAGACAGATCAATGGTTTGGCTGCGGGTTTTAAGGCGGATTTTCCGGCTTAATCCCTGGAATGCCAAGCGCGAAAACGAATCTCTCCGGTTCTTGACCCCGGCAGGAGGCACACAATGACACAGGAAACAGTCACCCTTTCCGATGCGGCTGCCAAGCGCATCGCTGCCATTCTCCAGACGGAGAAGAACAAGAACGCGATGCGCGTCTCCGTCGAAGGTGGCGGCTGCTCCGGTTTTTCCTACAAATTCGATCTGGTCGAAGGTGAGAACGATGACGATCTGGTGCTCGAAAAGGGAAGCGCCAAGGTCCTGATCGACAGCCTGTCCCTCATCTATATGGGCGGCTCCGAAATCGATTTCGTCGATAATCTGCTCGGTCAGTCGTTTCAGATCAAGAATCCCAATGCCGTTGCAAGCTGCGGCTGCGGGACGAGCTTTTCGATCTGACGAAGGTCAGCGCTTCACGCCCCGCAAGCAAGCTCTGACTAAAGATAGGGTGACCCCAGCCAGAGAAGACGGTTCGCCAGACGATTTGGGAACGGCTGCTTGCGCAATCCCGCAAGGGTAACCTCTTCCGCCGAAGTCAATATCGCACAGATCTTGCTGCTGACCGCCTGCGCAAAGGCGTCATCGAGGACCTCGAGATCGAACTCAAAATTGAGGCGCAGCGAGCGAGGGTCAAGATTGCTTGAACCGACATAGGTCCAACACTCATCAATAACCATCAGCTTGGAATGGTTGAACGCGCCCTGCGCCCGCCACACACGGCAATGACCCTTGAGAACCTGGTCGAACTGGGCGGTCATTGCCCGGTCGATGAGTGTCAGATTGTTGACTGCCGGCACGACGATATCGACTTCCACGCCCCGGCGAGCGGCGGTCACGAGGGCGGCGACCAGTTCCTTGTCCGGCAGGAAATATGGCGACATCAGGCGGATGTGCTTGCGCGCAATCGAGAAGGCGCCCATCAGCATCTTGTGATTGGTCTCGTTCGTGTTGTCCGGACCGGACGGGACGGCGCGCATGAGGACCGGCGGCGCGCCCGGGATCTCCTCCGGCACCCCGATCTTCCATTCGTCGCCCTCAAGGCTCTCTCCGCTTGAAAATTGCCAGTCCTCCGCGGCTACCTGGAAAATGTCGGCGACAACGGGTCCGGTGACACGGAAATGCGTGTCGAAGGAAGCCGCCTCTCCCGCCATTTCGGTCGTGAAGCCGGCGCGAATGTTCATTCCGCCGGCAAAGGCGACAACGCCATCGACCACCAGAATCTTCCGGTGGGTTCTGAGATTCGCATAGGGTAGTCTCAGCCCCATGATGATGTTGCCGTTGAAGACTGCCGTCGGTACTCCACCTTCCTTCAGATAGCTGACGATGCTCGGCACCGAATAGCGCGCCCCGACCGCATCGATCAGTACCCTGACGCTGACGCCGCGCTTCATCGCGGCAATCAGCACATCGGCGAAGCGCAGGCCAATCGGATCCCTGTCGAAGATGTAGGTTTCGATAAGGATGCTGCGGCGCGCACTGGCAATTTCCTCGAGCATTGCGGCATAGACAGTATCGCCACCTTCCAACATCGTGATGTGGTTTCCCGTCGACATCGCATGCCGCGCGACCCTGTCGCCCAGCATCTTCATTGCAGCAAAGCGATGTCCGAAGCCGATGGCGATTTCGTCATGCGTGACGTCGTAACGGCCGAATTGATCTGCACCTCGCGGGCGCAAAAACGACCGCTGCAGGCCAATGGACGTGCGACGAATGCGATTGATACCCGCAACCGCGTAGATCACCGCTCCTATAACAGGGGACAGGAGGACGACGCCGACCCACCCGGCGGCGGCGCGCACATCGTCCTTGGTCATCGCTGCGTGGACGATCGCCGGTATGCCCAAGGCGAAGGAGAGCAGCGCCAGAAAATGCGGCCAGTAGTTGTCGACGAACTCGATCATGCGGGGGACTATAGAGCCAGACAAGGCGGAATCAATTCCTGCCACCGTCAACGGAAATGCGGCGAGCGGTATGCGGGTTCGCGCCGCGCTCGATGGGGTCCCCGATGTTGCAGGTATCGGATTTGTCAAAAGAAATCGGAGCCGCTACAACGAATCGTCCGCAAGGATTCATCGATAAGAGAGGCGACGCTGGCCATGAAGATTGCCACCTGGAACATCAACGGCGCCAAGGCGCGCCTCGACGGCCTCGTCGCCTGGCTGAAGGAATCGAATCCCGACATCGCCTGCCTGCAGGAAATCAAGTCAGTGGACGAGGCATTTCCGAGGAGTGAGATCGAAGCACTCGGCTATCACGTCGAAACGCACGGCCAGAAGGGTTTCAACGGCGTTGCACTGCTCTCGAAATTGCGGCCAGACGAAGTCAATCGCGGCCTGCCGGGAGACGACATGGACGAGCAGTCACGCTTCATAGAGGGCGTTTTCTCCGTCAAAGGCGGCGCGATCCGCGTGTGCTGCCTCTACCTGCCGAACGGAAATCCGGTCGACAGCGAAAAATACTCCTACAAGCTGAGCTGGATGCAGCGTCTGGCGACCTTTGCGGAGCAGAGGCTGAGGCTCGAAGAACCGTTCATCCTCGCCGGCGACTACAACGTCATTCCGGAAGCCCACGACTGCTGGGACGTCAAGGTTTGGCAGAATGATGCACTCTTCCTGCCGGAAACACGAGCGGCTTTCCGGCGTCTTCGCAATCTCGGATTCACGGACGCCGTGCGCGCCACTTCGGACGAGGTGCCGCTTTACTCATTTTGGGATTATCAGGCCGGTTGCTGGCCGAAAAATTTCGGCATTCGCATCGATCACCTGATGATGTCGCCCGAAGCAGCCGACAAGCTCGTGTCCACGTCGATAGAAAAACACGTGCGCTCCTGGGAAAGACCGTCCGACCACGTGCCGGTCGCAGGCGAATTCGCCTTCGAACCGGCGTAGGCGTCAGGCGTCGACCTACAGCGCCGTGCGTCCTTTAGACGCACAAAGGACGCTGTAACTCTTTGAGTCTACGCATCGTACTTTCCGAAAATCGGGTCCGATTTTCGGGCCGATGCGCTAGTCGTCAGCCTGCAGGTGCATGTTCTGGGACATGGTGATAGCGACGCGACGGTCGTCTTCAGTCGCCAGCGAGAACGCCTGCTCCTGCATCGACTGCAGCCAGGGCCTGTCTTTCGGCGAACACTGGTCGAGCGCCGCGGTCATATAGGCAAGGCCACGAACGGTCTGGCCTTCCTGAAAAATGACGTTTCCGAAAACGCCCATGGCCCCGGCATGGCCATTCTTGCGTGCGCGGTTCAACCACTTCTTGGCCTGTTGAACATTGACGGTGCCGCCCTCGCCCGAAAGCAGCATCCGCGCCAGCTGGAACTGCGCCTCCGCGACACCAAACGTCGATGCCGCCTGGAAATACAACTGCCGCGCCTGCGCCAAATCGACCTTCACCGGGCTATCGGGAATACCACGCCGATAGTAGCCGGCAAGCGAGATCAGCGCATTGACGAAATAACCCGTGTCTTCCGACCCGGGTTCGACGCCCTGCTGGGCAATTTCGCTGTAGATCTTGAACGCCTCTAGATCGTCCTCGGTGACCCCGTCACCATAGGCATACATATTGGCGAGCGCCCAGCGCGATCCCGTATGTCCCTTTTCGGCGGCATAACGATAGGCCTCGACCGCCTCGTCCTTCCTGCCGTTCTTGTAGGCGGAAAAGCCAAACTTGAAGAGGGCGAACGGGCCGGATTCCTTGGAAACACCCGTTCCCGGATCGAACGCTCGCGCCGGCCCTGCGGTGGAGGCACCAACCGCCAGCGACACACCGAGCACCGCAACCCTAAGCGACTTGAATTCACCCGCGAGCATCACAATCAATTTCTTCCGTTCCAGCCGGCAACGCCGAACTCACCACCGCTGCAAACATCAATCCATGCACGGTCGCTTGCCATTCGAGTGCTCACAGCTTCCCAGCAAGGCTACGACCATGCGTATCTGTCGCTAAGTTTTCCCGCGCATCTCCTCCCCCAACGCCGATCACGGATCGGCAAGGCGTTTGATGCCAATTGCGACGGGATGTGATGACAGCACACAAACTCAATTCACCTCAAAACGCAGGTACTGCACTCGATCGCACATTTGCTGCTATCATCGCTGCTCTCATTTTGTGGCGGGAAATGGACATTGTTTGACCGGCCACGATACTAGCAAACCATAGCAGCAAATGTGTTGCTGAATCGTCACATTCATGAATGCTCATAAAGTGGCGCCGTCAGCCGAGAACACCTCGCGCCCGATAAAAGGAAGGCCCGGTAAAAACCGGGCCTAGAGCGCTCTATTCAATGGGGTCAGAACTTGACCTTTAGTGATGTTGAGATCGCGCCGACGAAATCATTGTCGAAGTCGTAGCTCACGTCGTCGCCGATCACCTGTCCATCAAAGGTGACCGGTCCTGAGCTGCCGCTGGTCAGGATGCCAACACTACCGGCAAGGCGAACTTCGATATTCTGGTTCGGGGTATAGGATACGCCGGTACCGACCAACCAAGTATCTGTCTGCGTACCATAGCCGTCGCTGGTACCGCGGTCCCAGGTGAGGCTGACTGCTCCGCTCCACTGATCGTTAAACTTGTGGCCAATACCGCCCGTGATGGTCCAGCCATCGCGATAGAGGAGATCGAGGCTGGTCGGAAGCCGGCCGGGGCCAGGTTCATTGGGCACAAACTTCAGGACCTGCAATTGGCTCCAGTCTGTCCACTTCACCGATCCGAATGCAAGCCATCCCGGAGCGATACCGGACTGGACCTTGAGCTCCAAAGAATCCGGCATAGAGGCGGAACCATGAACGTCGTACTTAGTCCCGGGGACCACGACAAGACCGGCTGGGGTCATGACGGGGAAGCCCACTTGGCGCAAATCGATGAAACCCGAAAGGTCGTCTAGATCGACGGCACTATTGTAGACGAGGCTTGCGCGCATCGCATATTCAGGAATTTCATACGCGACACCCGTTCGCCAACCCCATCCGCTGCCGTCAAGCTCAAGTCGTCCAACACCGGAAAAATCCGAGAATAATGGCCCGGCAAAGGTATAGTCCTGAACGAGCCGCTCTTTGAAGCCCCCTACCTCCTGGTAGAAGACACCCCCAATCACACGAACGTAGCCAGGCCCCATCTCCCATTTGTAGGAGCAGGTCGCGGCGTAGTTGTCGCTTTCAACCTTTGTCTCGATGTTGTTGTTGGCGCCGGCCCAGTTCTGGCCGGGATTGGTGTGGGCGCCCCAAGGCTGCGAGTAGTCCGCCATACAGTCAATACTGTCACCCAATGCAGCCTTAACGCCGATGCGGGGCGCCCAATAGCTTTCCGAATCGTCTGCAGTATTGGGACGGTAGCTCAAGTCGCCGCCACCAAACTCTCCAGTCGCCGGGTTTGTATTGTCGGGATCCCTGTCCCTTACATTCTTCAGCTTACGCTGCGGCATAACGTAGGTTGCCGTTCCTTCGACCGCATAGTCCGACGGATCGAACAGCAGATCGATATTGTATCCGCTGCGCTCAAGCCCCCCAGCGTGCGCAGCCGATACCACGAGCATTCCGGCGACGGCCGCCAAAATGCCCTTCTTCATTCCACTTTGAGCCATTAAGCTCCTCCCCCTGCACTTTCAGTGTGCGACAATCCAGCTCCTGTCGCGCTTGGCGGGGAGTATCCTCACGATTGCGTGAAATGGCAAACTGCGGACTCGCGGGATCGGCCGGCGGATAGGCCATAAGATTTACGTAAGAATTTCAAGATCTAGACACAATTCCGGAATCCTGGAACGGTTTTCCAACGAAAGCCAAGCATTCGGGATAGTTGAAAAAAATATTCCACTTCTGCGGCGAAGTGTGACCGAGGAACAACAATTTCGCTTTTTGCGCCGTTAAGACGCAAGCATCTTTGAGCAGGCAGTCAATAAAACCAAGGCGTGTATTGCGGTGTCCGATCGCGTCGGATCGAGATCTGATTCGAAGTTCCCGGCTGCATAATAGAAAATCCGCGGCACTTCTACCGCGGATTGCATTTGTTCTTCAACGGAAAGGCGTACGCCTTCCCTTTGCTTTAACCCGCTTCCGACACGCGGCTGAGCGCGACCCCAAGCGAATCCTTTTGCAGATCCAGCTCGATGAGCCTTTCGCGCTCGGCCTCGACCAATTCCGCCTTCGCGTTGGCGACGAACTTCTCGTTGGCGAGCTTGCCGAGAATTCTCTCGCGCTCGACCTCAACCTTGGCGATTGCCTTCTCCAGCCGCATTTTCTCTGCCGAAAGATCGATAAGGTTGCCGAGCGGAAGGCAGGCGGTCGCTTCGGCGATGACGATCTGGGCGCTGCCGCGCGGCGCCGCTGCCGCATGCTCGATGCTTTCCACTCTTGCCAGGCGCTTTATCGCCGAGGCGTGCCGGTCGAGCCGCTCGCTCGTCAGTCCATTTGCGCCGACGATCACCAGCGGCGCCGTCGCCGCCGGCGGAACGTTCATTTCCGCACGCACCGAGCGAATGCCCGAGACGAGATCGATCAACCAGTTGATTTCGTCCGCGGCGGCATCATCCGCATAGAAGGCCGAGGGCCACTCCGCGTGGCACAGAAGCGTATCACGCTCGCGTCCGGGACCAGCAGTCTTCTCCCAAAGCTCCTCCGTCATGAAGGGCATGAACGGATGCAGGAGCTTGTAGGTCTCGTCCAGCACGTAAGCGACGCAGGCTTGCGACTCCCGCTTGGCCTCTTGGTCGTCGCCGTTGAAAACGGGCTTCAGCAACTCGAGATACCAGTCGCAGAACTGGTTCCAAACAAAGCGATAAAGCCCGCCGGCTGCTTCATTGAAGCGGTATCCTTCGATCGCCTCGGTCACGTCGCGGATCGTCCGCGAAAGCTCGGTCAGAATCCAGCGGTTGATGGTGAGCGACGTGGCTTCGGGAATGAACCCTTCGCTGTTCGTCACGCCATTCATTTCGGCGAAACGCGTCGCATTCCAGAGCTTGGTGCCGAAGTTGCGGTAGCCGGCAATGCGGGCCGGGTCGAGCTTCACGTCGCGCCCCTGCGCCGCCATGATCGCCAGGGTGAAGCGCAGCGCGTCGGCGCCATATTCGTCCATCAGTTCCAAAGGATCGATGACGTTGCCCTTCGACTTCGACATCTTCTGCCCGTTCTTGTCGCGAACAAGCGCGTGGACGTAAACGGTGTGGAACGGCTCGACCGGCGTGCCGTCGGCGTCCTTCATGAAATGAAGACCCATCATCATCATGCGGGCGACCCAGAAGAAGATGATGTCAAAACCCGTCACCAGAACATCGGTCTGGTAGTATTTTTCGAGTTCCGGCGTCTCGTTCGGCCAGCCGAGTGTCGAGAACGGCCAGAGCGCAGACGAGAACCAGGTGTCGAGCACGTCTTCGTCGCGCGTCAGGATTTCGCCTGGCTTAAAGTTTTCGAGAAGATCTTCGACATAAGCCTTCATCGGCCCTTCATGCGCGAGATAGTGCTGGATCGCGGCATGCAGTGCCTCTTCCTCGGTCTTCTCGACGAAGACCTGGCCGTCGGGACCGTACCATGCGGGTATCTGATGCCCCCACCAGAGTTGGCGCGAGATACACCAGGGCTGGATATTCTCCATCCATTCGAAATAGGTCTTTTCCCAGTTCTTCGGAACGAAGTTGGTCCGGCCTTCCTTGACCGCGGCGATCGCCGGCTTGGCCAATGTCTTGGCGTCGACGTACCATTGCTCGGTCAGCCGCGGCTCGATCGGCACACCGCCGCGGTCGCCATGCGGCACGGTGTGTCTGTGCGGTTCGATGTGATCCACGAGCCCCGCCTCTTCGAGGATCTCGACGATCATCCTGCGGGCCTCGAAACGGTCCTTGCCTTCGAGCTGATCCCAGGCGCCGTGGAGCGCGGCCGGGTGATCGAGGCCTTCTAGGAAGTCCTCGTTGTTCTTGATCGTGATCCGCCCATCGGCAGTCAGGACATTGACCTGACGCAGCCCTCTCCGTTTGCCGACGTCGAAATCGTTGAAGTCGTGGGCCGGCGTCATCTTGACGGCGCCGGTGCCAGTCGCTGGATCCGGGTATTCATCCGCAACGATCGGAATCCGCCGCCCGACGATCGGCAGGATCACGTGCTTGCCGACAATACCCTTGTAGCGGACGTCACTCGGATGGACCGCAACGCCGGTATCGCCGAGCATGGTTTCCGGACGCGTCGTCGCGACGACGAGGTAGTCGCGCGTCTCCCATTCCGTCGCGTTGCCGTCTTCGTCGAAGGCCACCGGATGCTGATAGGTGACGCCCTCCTCCAGCGGATACCGCAAATGCCAGAGATGGCCATTGACCTCGACCTGCTCGACTTCGATATCGGAGATCGCCGTCTGCAGCTTCGGGTCCCAGTTGACGAGGCGCTTATCGCGATATATCAGGCCTTCCTTATAGAGGCTGACGAAGACCTCGACGACGGCTTCGGACAGGCCTTCATCCATGGTAAAGCGCTCCCGCGACCAGTCGCACGAAGCCCCCAGCCGCTTCAGCTGGTTAAAGATCAAACCACCGGATTCGGCCTTCCACTCCCAAACCTTTTCGACAAACGCCTCACGCCCCATCTCGCGCCGGCCGGGCAGCTTTCTCTGCGCGAGCTGGCGCTCGACGACCATCTGTGTGGCGATGCCGGCGTGATCCATACCCGGCTGCCAGAGCACATCCTTGCCGCGCATACGCTCGAAACGCACCATGATGTCCTGCAGCGTGTTGTTCAGCGCGTGGCCCATATGCAACGAGCCCGTCACATTCGGCGGCGGAATCACAATGCAGAAGCTCTCGGCGCCAGGCTTTGCCCCGGCGCCTGCACGAAACGCGTTTTCTTCGTCCCACTTCTTGGCAATACGCGGGTCGACGGCTGCGGAATCGTAGGTCTTATCAAGCATTTTTCGGCCAATTTTTTCGGAGATTGATGTCAGCGTTTTTGTAAACCGGAAGGCCCAGTGCAAGTCAACACAAACGGCAAAAAAGCCGCAAGCGACCACGCCCGCGACTTTGACTTTGCGCAGAAACGCCGGTCAGCGCCGAGGACCGCGCGCGACGCGTTCGATTTCCTCGCGCACCAAACGCTCGACCAGCGTGGGTAGATTGTCATCCAACCACTCCTGCAGCATCGGCCGAAGCATCGCCTCCGCAATCTCGTCGAAGGAACGCCTGGGACCTTGCTCGACTGCATGAGCCAGGTCCTCGAATGAGCGTGCCACCTGGCGGCTGACCGCCGGCGACACGATCGCGCCCGGCGGCGTTTCTTCCGCGTCGGCCGCTTCCTGAACGGCCGGCTGCGGCGGAACTTGAGGCTCAGCTACCGTGGATATCCTTCCCGCGGCATTTTTCCGGAGAGTTTCATCTTCCTCCTCCGCGCCCGCGCTTGCTGGCGACGAAACCGCTGCCATCCGTGAAGTGATCACCGGGCTATTCTGCACGGGCGTCGCCGGAGCGGTTTGCTCCTTGGGGGCGTAGTTCACGGCGTGACGTTCGGAAGCGGCCCGCACCCTTGCAGCAACATCAGCAAGGGAAAGCGGTGGCTGCGGCGAAGTCTGCGATTCTGCCGCATGGCCGGTTGCGTCGACCGCCGACACATACGATGGAGTCTTCGATGAAGGCTCTTCGGATGCGCCGAACGCGACCGCTTCGATTTCCGAGTCGATTGTCAGTTCGATCTCGTCGCCGGCTTCGTCTTCGAATTCCTGCCGGACAGAGGATCCTATCTGCCCGGGCTCGTTGTTCTCGATGATCTTGCGAATGGACGCCAGAATCTCGTCCATCGAAGGTTCACGCGCGACATTGAGCTGTGCCATTTCCATCCTCGTTTGGTGCGGCCAAACACGGGCTTAAAAAGCGTCCATGTGCCGATTTCAAACAGACCTTAAGTGAGTTCGCGAACGAAACAAACGTCACGAATCAACCATGAGGATTCTTGCACAGATTTGTTTTTCGGGGCAGATGCCGCCTGCCCCGCCTACTGGATGTTTCCTTAATCCTAGCCGATCTAAGGATAAAACATGCAGCGATTCAAAGTGCTACAGCGCCCTTTGCGCGTCTGCTAAGACGCGCGGCGCTGTAGTTTATGCGGTCAGCGACCGTCGACGGTCCGCAGGCCGAACCACTTGTCCTTGACGGCTTCGTAGTGCTCTTCCGAGCGATATTCGGCGACCGCAAGGCCTTGGGTCTTGACGGTCAGACGGCCTATGGCGGCGAGCAGCGAGTAGCTCGCCACGACGGCGTCGCGCTGGGCGGCAGCGAGCGACTCCTGCGCGTCGAGAACGTCCTGCTGCGAATCGAGCACGTCGAGAGTCGTACGCTGACCGACTTTGCGCTCTTCGATGACGCCCTCGAGCGCAAGGTTGGCGGCAGAAATCTGCGACCGGCTTGCGGTGATCCGGGCGAGCGCGGAGTCAAGCTGAGCGTAGGCCGAGACGACGGTCTGCTGAACCGAGGCACGCGCGGAGTCGACGAGGATCCGCTGCTGGCCCAGGATCTCTTTGGCCTGACGAATCTGGCCGTATTCAGCGCCACCCTGATAGATCGGCACTTCCAGCCGCGCGGTGATGCTCGCCGTCGTATCGTCCAGACCCTGACCGGCATTTCCAGTATTACGCGTGACTGCCCCCTGAAGGACGACGCCGGGCAGCATCGTACCTTCAGCCGACTTCACCTGGAAGCCTGCCGAATCGACAGCATACTGCGCAGCCAGAATCTGCGGATTTTCCCGCAGGCCTGTAGCCACCGCCTGATCGAGGGACCGCGGCATGCTCTTGCTGGCCGGTGCCGGCTGCCTGATTCCAGTGGGAGCCGCGCCCACGATCTGCACGTAAACCGCTTCGCTCTGCTTCAACTGGGCGATCGCGCTTACCAGCAAGGACTGCGCGTTGGCGAGCTCCGCCTCAGCCTGGCTCACATCGGTGCGCGTCCCTTCACCCACCTCGAGCCGGGCTTGCGAGGCGTTCAACTGCTCTCTCAAGAACGCCAGGTTCTGCCTGCGAATTGAAACGACCTGCTGGTCGCGAGCGATATTGGCATAGGCCTGCGCTGCCGCCAGAAGGATCTGGATCTCATTCGCCTTCAGCGTTTCACGGCTGGAAAAGACATTCGATTCGGCGGCCCGGACGTTGTTCAGCGTCTGAAACCCATCGAAAATCATCTGGGTAATGCTGATGCCAATCTGACCGCTGTGAAAATCGCGGGTACCAGTCTTCTCGATGTCAGTGCGGGTTAGCGTACCCGTCGCCGATGCCGAGATCTGTGGCCGGAAACCGGACTTCGCGATCGGAACCCCTTCGTCGGTAGCGCGAAGGCCAGCGCGTGCGGCGTTGAGATCCGGGTTGTTCGCATAGGCCTTCGCCATTGCGCCAGCGATCGTCTCTGCGAGCGCCGCGTGCGGCGCGATCAGCACACTGGTCGAGACAGCCGCCCACAAGGCTGCTTTGCGGACAATCGACACCATCTTCCCTCCGATCAGCCGAGGCAGTCGCGCCGCCCCGCAATTATCTGCAAGTCCGCTCCGGCGAACTGCACAACTACTGTGGTGACATGCTCGTGCCACCCGTTGGCGAGCAAATCACTACCCCTGTGCTCTTTGAAACCCGGATTCGGTCTTGCGACAACTGTCCACTGACGCTCTCGGCTGCCATTTCAAAAAGAAACAGAAGATACGTTGCCAATTGGCAACATTGCGATTTTGGTGACAACACTTCTATGCTGAGCGTCACCAATATGAGGTGCCTCAGAAAACAAAAGAACGCTCGCGGCGAAATCCAGGAAGGGGCTTGACAGCGGTGTTGAAGTCCGACCGTTCCGAGACCCTGCCGAATCCGCGCACGTAAAGTTTTGCACGAGATGCGTTACTAAATCCTTCAACCGTCACGAGACGTCCGCCGTCGCGAAGTTGCCCGAAAAGGTCCGCGGGAATCGTTTCCACACAGCCGTTTATGAAAATCACGTCATAGGGCGATTCCGCGGCGTAGCCTTCGGTAAGGTTGCCGGTCACCACTGCGACATTGTCATAGCCGAGGCGCGCGAGCGTCGCCGTCGCCGTCGCGGCGAGCCCCTCGTCGCTCTCCAGTGCCACCACAGAGTCGGCAATCAGAGATAGCAATGCCGAGGCGTAGCCCGTTCCGCAACCGATCTCGAGCACAACGTCGGACTTGGAAATTCCGGCAAGCTGCAACAGCTTCGCCAGCGGCGATGGCTCCATCAGATAGCGCGGCTCGGCGCCGCCAGCGAGTTCGATGTCGGCATCGATATAGGCCAGTTCCTTCAATTTCGCGGGCACGAACTCCTCGCGAGGCACGGAAAGGAAGGCGGACAGCACCGAATGGGACGTCACATCCGTGGTCCGGATCTGATGGTCCACCATCTTAATGCGCGCTGCTTCGAAGTTCATGATACTGCCCTCGTGTCCCGGATAGGCGCGGCGCCGGTGTGCTGGACATCCGCGCGACCTTACATCTGACTGCCGATGCGCAGCCCGTTGCCTAAGCTCATAAATCGGCGCACGGCCGGTTTCAAGCGACAGCGACATTTGGGCAAGCAAAAAGGGGAAAGACGGCAACGGCTCACGACAAGAGCCGCAGCACCTCTATAACGAAAGATGGTGACGACGTGCCGGCTGATCAGGCGTCCGTGAGAGAGGCAGTCCCTCGAAGCGCTGCGACCAATCGCTAAAACCAGAGGCTGCAGATAGCCGGTGGCTAGCGCCCTGGCGCCGCCTCGAGACCGACAAGAGCGATCTTGCCGTAGCCTGCGCCTTGAATGAGATTCATCACCGTCATCAACTCGCCGTAATCGACCAAGCGATCCGCGCGTAGAAGCACGCGTGTTTCCGTGTTCCCATTCGTTATCCGATTGAGTTCCGAAACGAAGCTTTCGCGGGCCGTTTCCTCGTTGCCGATCGCTAGCGTCAAGTCTGCCTTCAGCGTCACGAAAACCGGCTTGTCGTCTCTTGGCGCGGGCTTGGCCACGGATTGCGGCAGATCAACCTTCATGTCGACAGTCGCCAGGGGTGCTGCAACCATGAAGATAATCAGCAAGACAAGCATGACGTCGATGAAGGGCGTTACGTTGATCTCGCTGTTCTCGTCGAGATCGCTACCACCTTCGGATATCTTACTCGCCATCGCCTTATCCGATCCTCGCTATCGAAGCGTCGACATGGCCGTCGCGCCTGTGCGGCTGTACCTTGCGCGCGTGCCGATGGTCGAGGTCGCGGCTCACCAATCGCTCCACCGCTGCCGCCGCATCCGCCAGGATGAGCTTGTAGCCACCCACCGACCGGGCGAAGTAGTTGTAAATCACCACCGCGGGGATCGCCGCGACGAGGCCGATTGCCGTTGCCAGCAAAGCCTCGGCAATACCGGGCGCGACGATCGCTAAGTTGGTCGTCTGCGCTTTGCTGATGCCGATAAACGAATTCATGATCCCCCAAACCGTACCGAACAGCCCCACGAACGGACCAACCGAGCCGATCGAAGCAAGAATGCCGGTCCCGCCGCTCATCCGCTTGCCGGCGCGAATCTCGATACGCCCGAGTAGAGACGACACGCGCTCTTTGATGCCGGTGGCCGGCGCATGATCCAGAACCGCCTCCGAACGGGCCATTTCGTCGACCGCTGCGGCGACCATTTCCGCAGCAACGCCGGCCTTGTGGTCCAGCACAGCCTTGACCTCCGCGAGGCCGTTCGCGGCGGTGAGCGTCCGGACCGCGCGCTTCAACCGCGATTTTGCGCCAACGAGCTCTATCGTCTTCACCAGGAAGATCGCCCAGGTGATAACGGATGCCAGCGCCAGGCCGATCATCACGCTCTTGACGACGATATCGGCAGCAAGAAACATGCCGATCGGCGAAAGATCGTGCGGAAGGGCCGGGTTGGCGTTTGCGCCCGGCGTGGCCCCGTTAGCGGGCGCCGGCAGCTCTGACGCAGCCGTGGCACTCGCTTCGCCGCCGCCGGCAGCGGCCGGCACTGTGACGGCGGGTGCCGCCTCGCTCTGAGCTTGCCCGGCAACAGTTGCGGGGGGATCTTGCTGTACCGCTTGGGCGAAACCTGTCGAAACCGCTCCGACAAGTGAAATCACGAGCGTTGCCGCAAACACATTCAATTGCGGCCGAGTCCGGTGTGACATCTCGTTCCTCACATATTGTGCGCCTGTCTTGCCGTCTGGCTGCGATGCAACCCGGGGACGAGCAAGCCCGTTCGCAGGCTCTTTACGACGAACTATGACCGAATGGCAAGAATTTGTGGAGTGAAATAATCAAGAATAATACCCCAGTCGCGTTTTCCCGTGCGCTATCAGGCGAATTAGAAGCTGTCTTCCTCTGGGGAGAAGCCGTTGCTGCGCCAGTCATATCGGCGATGGCGTTGCCACGGTCGCTCTGTGGACGCGAACGACCTCGCAATCCGCATGCGGGGCGGCCCTGCAGTCTGCGTCTCATCGGCATAAATTTCGATCGCGCCGCTTCGCCGCAGAGTCTCGCCCGTCACAACCAGCGCCCGGCTCGACTTGCAGGTCGGCAACGGCCGGCTGGTGGCTGCGACGACGAGGTCTGCCGCCTCGCATAAGGACGGAAAGAGTTCGGGAGCGTCGACGATGACGATGGTCCAGCCCTCATGGCTGCGGCCGACGCACCATTCACGCTTGCGGCAGATAAAGCCACCAGCTTTCGCAGATGATAGTATTTCAGCCGCATTCGCCGCGCTTGCCCCACTGTCACTCGGTTCCGTTTCTGACGTACTTTCGACGACGGGCCCAACATGATTGGCGGCGGCAAGCGCCCGCTGCCATTGCGAAAAGATAAAGTCCGGAGGCCGGGTTCGGTTGGTGGCGATGGCGTCTTCGGCAATCAGCCCAACCAGTTGGCCATCTTCCGATATTACGATCGAGGGACGCTGCGCCTGGCGCTCCAACGCGATCGCCGTGCCGCCGAAGATGATCAACACTGCACCTACGAGCGCCAGCCGCGTTCGCAGCACGCACACTACGATGCCACCGAACGCGGCCAGGGCAAAACCGGTCACACCCACCCGTCCCGTCACCCACTCGCCATCGAGCGAAGCCACGTAGCGCGCCACTGCGAGCATCCAGTCTAGTCCCTGCCCCATCACCACCAAGGGATAATATTCAAGCCCGAATGGCATGAGCAGCATGGCGAACAAACCGAACGGCATGATGAGGATGCTAATCAACGGCGTCGCAAGGACGTTGGCGATCAATCCATAGGCCGGCAACCGATGAAAATAGGCGGCGGCGTAGACGGCCGTCGCCAAGCCGCCGATGAGAGAGGTGGCGACGCTGCCTATGGCAAAATTGGACGCCGGCTCCCAGCGGCCGGTCACTCTCTCCCGCTCCCGCATTCGATATTCGCGCCAGCGGGCATACCCCGCCACAAGGGCCAGGGTGGCCGCGAAGGACATTTGAAATCCCGGCCCGGCAACCGCCGACGGTGTCCAGGCGATGATAATGATTGCCGCCAGGGCAACATTCCGTAGGCTGATCGAAACGCGGTCGAAAAAGACCGCTACGAGCATGATGGAGATCATGATCCAGGAGCGAAGCGCCGAAACTGCGCCGCCAGCGATCAGGATATAGAGCAGGACCATCACTAGGGCTCCCGCTGCGGCGATCTTCTTGATCGGCAGCCGTTCGGCCAGGCCCGGAACCAGACTTAGCAGCGTCCGCGCTCCAACAAGAAACGTTCCCGCCGCCAGAACCATGTTCAGCCCCGAAATAGCGAGAACATGTGACAGGCCGGCGGCTCGCAGGGTTTCGACGGTTTCGCGGCTGATGGCCCGCTCTTCGGCAGTGATGAGCGCCGCCGCGATCGCACCCGTATCCCCGCCCACCACCGTTCGGATCCGGTCTCCAACGGCTTCACGCACATCAGCAAGGAAGGCCTTGCCTTGCGCGAACGGGGACGTGTCGTTGCGCGACGCGGCAACATCCGCATCCGCCGCCGGTCGCGGAGCGCCGTAGAAGAACCCGACCGCCCCAACGCCCTTGAAGAAGGAGTCGAAGGCAAAGTCGTTCAAGCCCGGCAGCGCGGGTCCCGAAGGCGGGGAAAGACGCACTTTTCCCTCGATGATCGCCCCAACCGGGAACCCTTCGTGCTGACTTCGCGCCAGCAGTGTTGCCTTGGAGGGCGGTCTGCGCAGCCGCGGCTTGGACGTTTCGTTGATCTCGACCAGATATCGCCAACGGCCCTTGTCATCCTGCTCGCGCGACAGCACGCTTCCGCGGAGGTTCGTCGTCACCGGCCCATCGAGAATGACCGTGCCGAGGCGCGCCGTCTCCGCTGCTGCAAGCAACATACCGGCAACGAAGATGAAAGGCGCGATCGCGATCGGTCGCCAAGGCGCGAAACGCCCTCGACAGAGGAGCGCCGATATGCCGAAAATGCAAAGCAGTGCTGCAAGTTTGGCAGTCCCGATGTCATACGCTAGCGCGAACCAAACGAGGGAGCCGAGCGCCAGAAGCACCGGGATCAGCACGAAGCCGTGCCCAAAATCGGCTTCCTCCTCCGCGGCCGCGCGCAAGCGCCGGACTATCCAAGCGGCAGTTGCATTGATCCTGTAGCTCAGCGCCGAACCATCCGGCGCCCGTGGCAGCCGGCGACCGGCCTGCATTACTGGGGCGGCATGAACGGGGAGTTGGCTGCCGATGAATGGCAATGCACGATGCAGCGCATCGAGCGTCGTCGGCCCTCGCTCTCCCTTCCCCATTCTCGTCCGCTCTGCCCCTCTGCGGCTGTCGGCCGATCCTGCAACCAACGTCGCCAGATTGCAACCAGAAGATAAACTGCACAAAAATTCAGCAGCGCCATATAGAATGGTACCGCATTATCAGATTAACGATCATTGATCTGCTTGGACATCTGGTCATATCATGCGATTATTGCGTCGCCATATGCACATTTTCGCATCGCACCATTTGCCTTTCGTACAGCTTGGCAGTCGAAAATAAATCATATAGCAAATTCGCAACGTTCAATTTCGTGGCATTTTGCTATGCCACGTTGCCATAAGACGGAGGCTCCCATGACAGAAAAAAGCGCGGTTGTAACATACGATGGAAAATCGGCGGAACTGCCAGTGCGATCGGGATCCATTGGGCCGGCCGTCGTCGATATCGGATCGCTCTACAAGCAGACGAAGATGTTCACCTACGATCCCGGCTTTACGTCGACGGCATCGTGTGAATCCAAAATCACCTATATCGATGGTGACGAGGGCGTGCTGCTTCACCGCGGCTATCCAATCGAGCAACTGGCGGAACACGGCGACTTCCTCGAAGTGTGCTACCTGCTGCTCTACGGTGAACTGCCGACCAAGGCTCAGAAAGACGACTTCGACTATCGCGTGACCCACCACACGATGGTCCACGAACAGATGACGCGCTTCTTCACCGGCTTCCGGCGCGACGCCCATCCGATGGCTGTCATGTGCGGCTGCGTCGGCGCACTGTCGGCCTTTTATCACGACTCGACGGACATCACCGATCCGCACCAGCGCATGGTCGCGTCGCTGCGCATGATCGCAAAGATGCCGACGATTGCCGCGATGGCTTACAAATACCACATTGGCCAGCCGTTCGTTTACCCGAAGAACGACCTCGACTACGCGTCGAACTTCCTGCGCATGTGCTTTGCAGTTCCTTGCGAGGAATATGTCGTGAACCCCGTTCTCGCGCGTGCGATGGACCGGATCTTCATCCTGCACGCCGATCACGAGCAGAATGCGTCAACCTCGACCGTCCGCCTCGCTGGCTCGTCAGGCGCAAACCCGTTTGCATGCATCGCGGCGGGTATCGCCTGCCTCTGGGGACCGGCGCACGGCGGTGCGAACGAAGCCGCGCTCAACATGCTCTCGGAAATCGGCACGGTTGACCGTATTCCGGAATATATCGCCAAGGCGAAGGACAAGAACGATCCGTTCCGCCTGATGGGCTTTGGTCATCGCGTCTACAAGAACTACGACCCGCGCGCGAAGATCATGCAGAAGACGACGCATGAGGTTCTTGCCGAGCTCGGCCACAAGGACGATCCGCTGCTCGAAGTGGCGATGGAACTCGAGCGCATTGCGCTGACCGACGAATATTTCATCGAAAAGAAGCTCTATCCCAATATCGACTTCTATTCCGGGATCACACTGAAGGCGCTGGGCTTCCCCACCACCATGTTCACGGTGCTCTTCGCGCTCGCCCGCACCGTCGGCTGGATCGCCCAATGGAACGAGATGATCGAGGACCCGGAGCAGCGCATCGGTCGCCCGCGTCAGCTCTATGTCGGTGCACCGCAGCGCGACTACGTTCCCGTCTCGAAGCGCTAAGCGGACATCCTGTCAAATCAAGAAGCCCGGTCAGAGATGGCCGGGCTTCTTTCGTTGAAGGTATTCGAAGACGATTTCCGCGGCCTTGTCGCCAGGCGGTCGGTCGGTCGCCATGCGATCTTGCACGATGGCAAAACCGTCAAGCATGGCACGGCGTTGTGGCGTGTCGCTCGAGAGCCGCTCGAACCAACGCGTCAGCGCCGCCGGCCGGATCATCTTGTTGAAATATTCCGGTACGACAGGAAAATCAGCGATCAGGTTCGGAAGCGCCGCTGTCCATATCCGAATCCGAGAGTGCAGGAAACTGACGAGCCAATCCGCTTTGTAGGTTGAAACGACGGGGATACTCGCAAGCGCGAGTTCGAGGATGACCGTCCCAGAAGCGGCAAGCGCGGCGTCGGCCTTTTCAAAGGCCTCCCACTTCCTGTCGGTCGCAACAGATATCTCCGGCTGCACCTTCCACGATGCCGTCAGTTCCTTCACCCGCCGCTCCTGCCGGGGAACAGTCGGTAGCAGAAAGCGCATGCCTTGATGGCGCGCAGCGAGTTCCTCGACGGCCTCGCCAAAAATCGGCAGCAAGCGGCTGACTTCACTGCCGCGGGACCCCGGGAGCAGCAGACAGGTCGCGGGCTCCTGCAGCCGTTCCGCCCGCTGTTTTTCGTGCTGGCGGGCGCGAACCGCCAGCACATTGATGTCGGACGCAAGGCGATGCCCGACATAGGTGGTCGGCGGGCCATTGAGCGTGCGCATCACCTCCGGCTCGAACGGCAGAACCGCGAGCACATGGTCGACATAGCCACGCATGCGCGGCGCGCGCTCTGGCTTCCACGCCCAGACGCTCGGGCAGACGTAATTGATCACCGGCAGGTGTGGTAGCGTGGTGCGAACACGCCGCGCCACACGATGGGTGAAATCCGGGCTGTCGATGATCAGCAATGCATCCGGCCGAGCTGCAATGATTGCGCGCGCTGTCTGACGGATGCGCAGGAGCAGCTTCGGCAAACGTGCAAGCACCTGCGAAAAGCCCATGATCGACAATTCGGAATAGTCGAACAGCGATGTCAGCCCTTCGGCTTCAAGCGCCTCGCCACCGACACCGACGAGTTCAAGCGAGTCGCCAAGGCGCGGGCGAAGTGCTCGCACCAGATCGGCACCGAGCAAGTCTCCCGAGACTTCTCCGGCTATTACCGCCAGTTTGTAGCCCTTGCCCGTCATCGGCGGCTCCTTGATCAAGATGATTCTGGGTCGAACCGACCCAGAATCACAAACGTGATCGATTCTGAAGAGTTGGAGCGGAATGCGGGCGGAAAACCGAAGACACTTTTCCTCATCCCGCTCTAACCTCCACGCTCAACACCCAGGATGAACAGGCCACTCTTGTCCGCTTTGTCGACGAGCTGTGAACGCTCGAGAACAAGTGCCCTGCCCGCTTCGACCGCAATGCCTGCAAGGCCCGCTGACTCGGCGCCCGCGACTGTGGAAGGACCAATCGACGGCAGATCCGCGCGTTCATCCTGCTGCGGCTTGCAAAGTTTGACGAGGACCCCGCGACGACGGGTCGAGATCCGTCCCTCGACCTTCAACGCGGCAACGCGCGCCAGCATGGCATCGGTGCCTTCAGCGCCCTCGAGTGCGATCACCCTGCCACCGACCGCGACGGCGCCTTGTCCGACGTCGAGCGCCCCCAGTGCGTTGGCGGCGGCGATACCGGCTTCTATATCCCGCCGATCGTCATCCGTCGGCACATGGACCCCAAGCGGGCCCGTGTCTGCGAGAAGATTGGGGACGACTTCCTGTGCACCGATGACGCGCGCGCCACTCGCTTCAATGAGATCCATCGCCATTCGCAGAACCGCGTCGTCACCACCGGACACTAGAGTCCGAAGCACGCTCGGGACCTTGGCGAGCGTTCTCAGGGTGGGGCGGATATCACGCCATTCCGGTCGACGCCGAACGCCGCCGGAGAGCACTACGCGGTCAATGCCCTCTTTCTCGAAGGTTTGGCTGATCGCAGCAAAATCGCCGATTGCCAGAATGGCGTGGTCGAACCCCGTCCAATCGGCGTCCGCTTCGCGTGACAGCGCAATGATGAAAGGGTCTTCGCCCTGTCGCCGTGCGGCCTCCGCCACGTGATGCGGCAGCGCGCCGGCGCCGGCAATGATCGCCAACCTGCCCCCCGTACCCGCCAGGCTGCGGGCTACCACTGCAGTCAACCTCTGCTGCCGCGGTTCGGCGACGACAGCGCGCGATCGCTTTCTGCGGCAATGAAATCGAGAATCTCGAGCGCCGGGGCGCAATCAAGATACTCCTGCCGGATTGCCGCAGCATTGGCGCGGATCGATTCCGGTCCCTCGAAAATCTGCTTGTACGCCCGCCGCACGGTGTGGATCGTCGCGCGGTCGATGCCGGCGCGCGTCATACCGACGACATTGAGACCGCTCAGAACGCCAGGATTGCCGTTGAGCATGCCATAAGGAATGACGTCATAGCTGACTGCCGAAAGCCCACCGATAAAGGCCTGCCTGCCAATGCGCGTGAACTGGTGAACGGCCGACCCGCCGCCGAGAATGGCGCGGTCATCAACGATCACGTGCCCCGCCAACATCACGTTGTTGGACAGGATGATATTGTCTCCGAGTCGACAATCGTGCGCGACGTGAGAATTGGCCAGAAACAGGTTGTTATTGCCGACGATTGTGGTGCCGCCGTGCTCGACGGTGCCCGTGTTCATCGTCACACCTTCGCGGATGGTGCAGTTCTCTCCGATGACTAGCGTGGTGTTCAAGGCGCTGTGATGCACACTTTGCGAGTCTCCGCCGATGACGGCCGATGGAAAGATCTTCGTCCCCCTGCCGACAGTCGTGCGCCCGATGACGACGACGTGGCTCAGGAGCTCGACGTCGTCTCCCAGAACGACATTCGGCCCGATATGGCAGAACGGGCCGACCTTCGCGTTCTCTCCGATCAACGCCCCATCCTCGATGACGGATGACGGGTGGATCTTCGCAGTCGATGCAATCATTTTCAGGCGTCTTCCTTGCTGACAATCATCGCGCCGATATCAGCTTCCGCGACAAGTTGCCCGTCAACTTTTGCATCACAGTGAAATTTCCAGATATTGCCCCGTTGCTTCTGTTTCACGACATGGAATTCGACCCGGTCCCCCGGCACGACAGGCTTGCGGAAGCGGGCATTGTCGATGGTCATGAAGTAGACGAGGTTGTCGCCAATCCCGGTTTTACGAGCACAGATGGCGCCGGCGGTCTGCGCCATGCCTTCGATCAGCAACACGCCGGGCATGATCGGCTTTTCCGGAAAATGTCCCGTGAAATGCGGTTCGTTCGCCGTCACGTTCTTGATCCCGATCGCCGAGTTGTCGGAGTCGATCGCGATGATGCGATCGACAAGCAGGAACGGATAGCGATGGGGAAGAAGTGTCAGGATTTCCTGAATATCCGCCGTGCCGAGTACCGTTGCAGCCTCATTCATCCTTGCCACCCTTTTTCTTCTGTCTTTCGCTTGCGCGCATCGCCATCTCGGCGATGTCGCGCAGAAAATCCCGCATCGGGCGTGCCGGAATGCCGCCATAACGCTCGCCGGCCGGCACATCGCTCGCGACGCCGCTCATGGCGGCGATCTGAACGCCATCTCCGATGGTAATGTGGCCGTTGACGCCGGTTCCGCCGCCGATCATGACGCCGTCGCCAATCTTCGCGCTGCCGGCGATGCCAACCTGGCTGACGATACCGCAATAGCGACCGATGCGGACGTTGTGCCCGATCTGGACGAGGTTGTCGATCTTCGTGCCCTCGCCGATCACGGTATCATCCATGGTGCCGCGATCGATCGTCGTGTTCGCACCGACCTCGACCTGATCCTGGATGATCACGCGACCGACCTGAACGATCTTGATCATCCCGCCCTTGGGGCCGGGCGCGTAGCCGAAGCCGTCCTGGCCAATGCGCGCGCCGGGATGAATGATGACGTTGTTGCCGATCAGCGCACAAAGAATGCTGGCTCCGGCAGAAATCGTACAATCGCGGCCGATTCGGACATTCGGTCCGATGATGGCTCCCGCGGCAATCCGCGTTCCGCTGCCGATTTCAGCCCCGGCACCGATCACCGCCGTCGGCTCGATCTCTACACCAGTCTCGAGGCGGGCAGTCGGATCGACAAACGCGCCCGCAGCAATGCCCCGCTCGCTCGTATTGTAGGACGGGCGCATCGCCGTTTCATGAAGCAAAGCGCCCGCAACGGCGAAGGCCGTATGCGGCTTCGCGGTCAAGAGAACGGGGATATTATCCGGAACGATTGAAGCAATCGCCTTGTCGCAAATGATTGCCGAGGCATGGCAATCATTGAGCTCGTCGCGGTTCTTACGCGAGAGCATATAACAAACATCGCCCGATTTGGCGCGATAAACCGGCGCGACCGCGTGGATCAAGCGATCCGCCGCAGCGGCATCCGACAACTCCGCCCCAATTCGATTCGCCAAGTCACCCAAGCGAATCCCTTCATGGGGCGGAAAAAACCAGTTCTGTTCCATAGACACTCCAGAACGATTTTGGACAGCAGTTCTGGACTGCTCTTTATCAGAACGACGAGTTAATGCCGAACTTGAAGTTCTGGATTTCGTCGAAATCTTCCTTCGCAACCGGCACGGCGTAATCCACACGCAGCGGACCGAAGGGCGAGGCCCAGATCAGGCTGACGCCGACAGAGGCGCGCAACGAGGCATCTTCACCGCGAACGGTCTCTCCGGGGCCAACGGCGACATCGTTGCCGTAAAGCGTGCCTGCGTCGACGAAGAGTGCACCACGGAAGCCGCTGTCACGCGGGATACCCGGGAGCGGGAACGACGCTTCCGCAGAGGCCGTGAAGTAGGTCGTACCACCGAGGGCGTCGCCGTTGTTGACGCGCGGACCGAGGCCGTTGCGCTCAAAGCCACGGATATCGTTGCTGCCCAACTGGAATTGGTCGAAGACTTCCATTGAACCGGATGTCTTGAACAAGTGACCTGCACTTCCGCCGAGCGACGCGATGATATCTGCCTCATCGTTCACCGTGTAATACCACTTGGCTTTACCCGTCAGCTTGTAGAAATCGGACGTGCCACCAAGGCCGGCGAATTCCTGCGTGACCGACGCGAGAATACCCTCGTGCGGAAGCTGAGCGTCGTCCAGCGTATTGTAGGTGATCGACTGGGAGATCGACGAGCGCGTCCACGGGCTGCCATCGATCGCACGGTCATAGGGAGTCGACAACTCGTCCTTGTCGCCGAAATATTCGAACTCCGTGTAGTTGTAGCGCAGCGTCGTCGACAGAGCCTCGGTGATCGGCGCGGTCACGCGCAGGCTGAAGCCCTGGTCGTTGTAGCTGTAGTTATCGTCGTCAAAGTCGTTCTCGTTCTTGAAGAGGTCGAAACCCGCGGCCAGACGGTAACCGAGGAAATAAGGCTCGGTAAACGACACGTTGTAAGTTTGACTGTCTTCACCCCTACCGGCCGCAAGACGAATATACTGTCCGCGACCAAGGAAGTTCTTTTCCTCGATCGATGCTTCGACGAGGAAGCCGCCGCCGCCGCCGGCGGAATAACCGGCACCGATGCCGAACGAACCGGTCGACTGGTCCTGAACATCGACAACGATCACGACACGGTCCGCAGCGCTGCCCGGCTGCGTGGAGATATTTACGCTCGAGAAATAGCCGAGAGCCTCGAGCCGGCGCTTCGCGCGAGCGATCATTTCCTGGTTGAAGGCATCGCCTTCACCGACGTCGAACTCGCGGCGAATAACGTAGTCACGCGTGCGCGTGTTGCCGCGGATTTCAATGCGCTCGACGTAGGCGCGCTCACCTTGGTCCACCAGATAGTCGACGGCGATCGTGTGATTGGCAAGGTCGCGGTTGCCACGGGGGGTGACGCGAGCGAACGGATAACCCTCCGAAGCAACACGCTTCGAAATTTCGCTCATCGTGTCCTGAACATCCTTCGCCTTATAGACGGAGCCTTCCCGGCTCTGGATCAGACCCCTCAACTCCTCGGCATCGATGCCTTCGACCGTCGACTCGACGTTGACTGCACCGAAGTCGTAACGCGGACCTTCCTCGACGGTGATCGTCACCGTGTATTCATTGGTCTCCTCATTCAGCGTCGCGTCGGACGAGATGACCTGGAAGTCGGCATAACCGCGGTTGTAATAGAATTGACGCAGCAGCTCTTCGTCGGCGCGCAGCTTGTCCGGATTGTAGACGTCCTTACGGGTCAGGAACGAGAAAATGCCCGATTCCTTGGTCGCGATCACCGACTGTAGCCGGCCGTCGCTGTAAGCCTCGTTGCCTACGAAATTGATCTGCGAAATCTTCGTGCGCTCACCCTCGTTGATGACGAAGGCAATGTTCACGCGCCCTTCGGCAATCGGCACGACCTGCGTCGTGACAGTGACGTCGCTGCGACCAATCGCGGCGTAGGCGGACTTGATGGCCTGAATATCGCTTTCGACGGTTGCCTCACTGTAAGGACCGAGGGGCTGGGTGCGCACCACACCCTGGAGCTTATCATCCTTGATCTTGCGGTTGCCGTTGAAGACGACCTGGTTGACGAGCTGGTTTTCGCTGACGGTGACAACAAGCGTGCCGCCGGCGACATTGATGCTGACGTCGGAGAAATAGCCGGTGGCATAGAGGCGCTTCACCGATGCATCGATATCGGCGTTGCTGAAGTTCTTACCCGGGACAATCGTTATGTTCGCGCGCACGGTGTCCGCGCTAACGCGCGTTGCGCCCCGCACTTCAACTCGATTGATGACCGCGGCTTGTGCGACGGACGTGCCTGCGAACACCCCAACACCGGTACCCGTGGCAATCATGCTTGCTGACAGCGCAAACGCCGACACCGCGTTCAAAAACCTTGAACCAGCTTTCATGTTAAAATCTTACCTTTTCCCAACGTACCGCAGCAATTTCGTACCGACTCCGGTCACGGTTGCCGTTTTACCCGCTTTTGCCATACAAGCAAGCCAGCTAGTTAAATTCTGTTTACTTCAATTCGAACCGTGGCTTAACCGCCACTACGGATTCGACTTATCGTAAACAAATCCTTGCGGCGCAAGCCACTGCGCGTCACTCGTTCACAATATCCGAAAGGTTGTTCCGTCCCCTCCAAGGACCCGGAAAGCAAGAAGGGTAAAGGCAGGCCTACAGGCGATGCCTCACGTCCTCGGAATCCCGTTTCAGCCGAAAAGCCAGTTGATGTCGTTCCACGCCGCGAAGACCGTAAGCATCAGCACCATCGCAAAACCGATGCGGAAAGCGATGTCCTGTGCCGCAGGGCCGACCGGCTTGCCGCGCAACGCCTCCACCGCATAGAACATGAGATGACCGCCATCAAGCACGGGCACGGGCATGAGGTTAAGCAATCCTATAGAAACTGAAAGAACGGCCGCGAAGTTCAGCACCTCGGCAATGCCAAGCTTGGCCATCTGCCCGGACATCTGCGCGATACGGATCGGTCCGCCCACCTGATCAGCCTTCATCCGGCCAACGACCAGGTTCGACAGATAGTCGAACGTGCCGGTGACGATACGCCAGCTTTGCAGGGCTCCCTGCCCGACCGCTTCGAGCGGCCCATAGCTCTCGATTCGGAAGTTCCCGACCTCTTGATTTGTTCCGATACCGATCTTGCCCTCTTCCACCTTGTTGCCGAGCGGGTCGACGGATTCGATGCGCTGCGGCACCATCTGCAGGTCGATCGGGGAACCATCGCGCTCGACGCGAACCGTGATCGGCAGTTCCGGGCGCACACTGACATAGCGTCGTACGTCATCAAAGGTCACAATCGGCGTTCCGTCGATTGAAACAAGCCTGTCACCCAGCTTGACGCCTGCCTTCTCCGCGGCACTGCCGGGCGCCACCAATGCCACGACCGGATCGGCAACGGCCCGTCCATAGACGGAAAAGAGAACGGCAAAAATGGCAATCGCCAGCGCGAAATTGGCAATCGGCCCGGCGGCGACGGTCGCAGCCCTTTTCCAAAGCTTCGCGCCCAGGAACGTGCGAGCACGCTCTTCCGGTGCGATTGCCTCGAGGCGCCGATAGTCGGGCGTGCTCGCTGCATCTTCGTCGCCGAAGAATTTCACGTAGCCGCCGAGCGGAATCGCGCAGAATTTCCATCTGGTGCCGTGACGATCGGTCCAGCCGAAGAGCTCCGGTCCGAAGCCGACGGAAAAGGCAAGTATACGGATGCCGGACCAGCGGCCCACCAGATAGTGTCCCAGCTCATGGACGAAGACCAAGAGGGTCAGCAGGAACAGGAAGGTAGGTATCGCGTATTGCAGATTTTCAAGCAGAAGGCTCATTGGCATTTCCTAACGCATCGCGGCGCTGTAGGGGTGCGCGGCTGCCGCTGTCACATTTTGCATCCTTATATAATCTACCCTTAATTCAAATTCGACTTAAGGGATTATGCAGCCGGCCTCAAAGGCCCAACAGAACCGAACCGAAGGCGACTGCGCGTCCGCCGGCAGACAAGATCTGCGCCAACACCAGAACCAACGCGGCGACACAGGCGAATATCAATCCGTCGACCCGGTCCATGACGCCGCCATGTCCGGGAATGAGCCGGCTCGAATCCTTGACGCCGAAACGACGCTTGATAAAGGACTCGAACAGATCCCCGATCTGGCTGGCGACGGACAGCACGAGGGCGATGATTGGAATGCGCAAGTCGTCCAGAGAGAAATGAGCCATGAAGACGGCAACACCCGCGAGAACACCACAGGTCGTCCCGCCGAGCGCTCCCGACCAGGTTTTTCCGGGCGAGATCGCCGGCGCCAGCTTCGGCCCGCCGATTGCCCGGCCGGTAAAATAAGCGAAGATATCCGTCCCCCAAACGACGGCGAACACGAAAAGCATCGCCACCAGGCCGAGATAATCGGCGCCGCGGATCGCCGCGAGCGAAACCGCCGTCAAACCGGCATAGACTATGCCGCCCGGCAGCCACCAGCTCGTGTTGCGGATCAATACCCAAAGCCCGGCGAGAACCGAACAGGCGGCCAGGACCGGCAGACTGAGATGGATATAGTCAAACAGGACGAGGCTTACGATCACGACCTGGGAAAGCCATCCGAACGCATTGCCCTGAAAGTCGCTCTCAGCGAGCTTCGTAATGGTCGACCACTCGTAATAGACCAGCAAGCCGATCGCGACAGACAGGAGCTGGAAGGCAAGGCCGCCCGCCCAGGTCGCACCAAGAGCGACCGCCGCAAGCACTACTCCGGACGCAATGCGTAACTTGAGTTCACTCTGCATCAGGAGCCGACCGCTAGCGTCGGTTGCGGGAGGCCGCCAAAACGGCGTTCGCGGCTGGCGTATTTTTCGATGGCGGCAAGGAATGTCTCGCGCGTGAAATCCGGCCAAAGTTCGGGAATGAACAGCAATTCCGAATAGGCTCCTTGCCAAAGCAGAAAGTTGGAGAGGCGCTCTTCGCCGCTCGTCCGCAGAATCAGGTCCGGATCGGGGATGCCGGCGGTGTCAATCGTAGCGTTGATCCTCTCCGCCGTGATCTCGTCCGGGCGGAGGCGACCGGCGGCCACCTCTGTCGCCAGGCGACGCATAGCCCTCGCCAACTCGTCCCTTGCGCCATAGTTGAAGGCGATCACCAAGGTGATCCCGGTGTTCGCGCTCGTCGTGTCCTCCGCCTCGATCAGCAACGGAAGAATGTCACCGCTGAGATTTGCGCGATCACCGATGACGCGGATGCGGACATTCTCGCGGTGCAGATCGGCGAGATCGCGCCGGATGAACGCCTTGAGCAAGCCCATGAGGTCGGTGACCTCGGCCTCGGGCCTGCTCCAGTTTTCCGATGAGAATGCAAAAAGCGTGAGATAGCGAATGCCGAGTTCGGCCGCCGTCTTTACTGCAGCCCGCACGGCCTCGACGCCTTTTCGATGTCCCATCGTGCGCGGCAATCCGCGCGCATTTGCCCATCGACCGTTGCCATCCATGATGATGGCAACGTGGTTCGGTACGTTTGCGGGGATGAACTCTGGCATTGGCGGTCCGAAAAAAGAGACTCAGATCATCACGCGTCAGACCTGCATGATTTCCTTTTCCTTCTCGGCGAGCAAGCGGTCGATCTCGGAAATTGTTTCGTCGGTCATCTTTTGGACGCGTTCGGACTGAGCACGGTGGATGTCCTGCCCGATCTCGCCATCCTTTTCGGCTTTTTTCAGGTCGTCCATGCCGTCACGGCGAACATGGCGAACGGCCACCTTGCTCTTCTCGGCGTAGTCGTGCGCGACCTTGACGAGGGACTTGCGGCGTTCCTCGTTCAACTCCGGCAGCGGAATACGCAGGTTCTGGCCGTCAACGATCGGATTCAGTCCAAGATTCGATTCCCGGATCGCGCGTTCAACGGCGCCAACCATGGATTTGTCCCATACCGAAACGGACAGCATCCGCGGCTCCGGAACCGTGATATTGGCCACCTGGTTCAACGGCATGCGCGAGCCGTAGGCTTCGACGGTCACCGGATCGAGAACGTTGGCCGATGCGCGGCCGGTGCGAAGCGACGCTATGTCGTGCTTGAATGCGGAGACCGCTCCGTCCATGCGGCGTTTCAGTTCCTTCAGGTCCACACCTTCACTCATGGTTCAAGACTCCCGTTCCTGTCTTCAATGGCCCCAAGGGCCTTCAAACTGTCAATTGTCCGTGACGATGGTGGCATGGCCGCCACCGGTCAAGATCTCCGCAAAACCGCCCTTCTCGTGGATCGAGAAAACGACGATCGGAATGGCATTTTCGCGTGCAAGAGCCACCGCGGCAACGTCCATCACGGCCAATCCCTTTTCCAGAACCTCGCTGTGGGTGAGGCGATCGAACCGGGTAGCTGTCGGGTCCTTCTTCGGATCGGCAGAATAAATGCCGTCGACCTGCGTCCCCTTGAAGATCGCTTCCGCGCCCATTTCTGCCGCGCGAAGTGCTGCAGCGGAATCCGTCGTGAAGAACGGATTGCCCGTGCCTCCGGCGAAGATGACCACGCGTCCAAGCGAGAGATGATATAGGGTAGCGCGCTGCGAAAAGCTCTCACAGATTTCCGGCATGGCGATGGCCGAAAGCACGACGGTGTCGATGTCCAGCTTGCGCAGTGACGTTGCCAACGCGAGCGCATTGATCACCGTCGCCAGCATCCCCATGTGGTCGCCGGTTACCCGATCGCCGCCCTTAGAGGCAACTGCGACGCCGCGGAAGATGTTGCCGCCGCCGACGACGACGCCGACTTCGACGCCCATGGCGCGCGCTTCGGCGATATCCGACGCGATCCGGTCGGCGACCGCCACGTCGATGCCGAAGCCCTGGCTTCCCATCAAGGCTTCACCGGAGGCTTTGAGAAGAACACGCTTGTAGACTGGCTTGGCCGACATCATCACTCCTGAACAGATCGGCACGCCTGTGCGGAAGGCGGTGCACAGCGGCATAAGGATATATCGTGTTGCGCGGTATCGACCGCTCGGGCACAAACCCGTGGGTCCGGCGCTTCGACGAATGCCGGATACACGAAGGGCATCGCGTTGTCACGCGATGCCCCCATGTTTTCCCAATAAGGGGTGAAGAAATCAGCCCTTGGCAGCCGCGGCGACTTCCGCAGCGAAATCGGACTCTTCCTTCTGAACGCCTTCGCCGAGCAGCAGGCGTGCGATGCCGGCAACCTCGATCGGCGCGCCGACGGTCTTTTCCGCTTCCTTGATCGCCGCCTCGACGGTCTGGTCGGGGTTCATGACAAAAGCCTGCGAAAGAAGGGCGACTTCCTCGAAGAACTTGCGCATGCGGCCTTCGACCATCTTCTCGATGATGTTGTCCGGCTTGCCCGAGGCGCGCGACTGTTCGATGAAGACGTTGCGCTCGCGCTCGGCAACCGACGGGTCGATTTCGCTCGGACGAACTGCCAGCGGGTTGGTCGCAGCGACGTGCATCGCAACCTGGCGACCGATCGTATTCAGGGCTTCCTTGTCACCGGTCGACTTGAGAGCGACCAGCACGCCAAGCTTGCCGAGACCGTCAGCAACCGAATTGTGGATGTAGGTCGCGACGACGCCATTGTCGACCGACAGCAGCGCGGCACGGCGCAGCGTCATGTTTTCGCCGATCGTCGCAATCGCGTCGGTGATCGTGTCGGCAACGGACTTGCCGGTGGCCGGATACTTGGCAGCGCTGATCGCGTCGACCGATCCATCGGTGTCGACAGCAACGGCTGCAACACCACGGACGAGGTCCTGGAAGGCGTCGTTGCGAGCGACGAAGTCGGTTTCCGAGTTGATCTCGACGACAACAGCCTTGTTGCCGGCGCTGGCGATGCCGATGAGGCCTTCGGCAGCCGTGCGGCCGGACTTCTTGTCGGCCTTGGCGATGCCCTTGGCGCGCAGCCAGTCGATCGCCGCTTCCATGTCGCCATTGGTTTCAGCAAGCGCCTTCTTGCAATCCATCATTCCTGCGCCGGTCTTTTCGCGCAGTTCCTTCACCATTGCGGCAGTAACACTCATCTTCTTGCCTCTTTGTCTGTTTGGCTGGCGCGCTCACTGTCGATGGCGCAATGCCAGGAGGTTTTGGCAGGGAATGGCTTTTCAATGTGACATCGTGATGAACGCTTCATCGCGATGATGCGTGGGCGAAATATTCTCGGGCCCGATCGCGCCATTTCCGGCTGAAAAGAACGAGGCCGTTCAGATTTCCATCACAAACGGCCTCGTCCGACATGTCATTGGGTACGGCGGCTCTGAGCCACCGTCCGGCCAGATCAGGCCTCGGACGATTCGTCGAGAGCCGGCTCGACCGGAACCTCGACCGATGCACCGAGATCGCGGCCAGCAGCACCCTGCTGACGGGCGATACCGTCGATGGCGGCGCGAGCGACGAGATCGCAATAAAGGGCGATGGCACGCGATGCATCGTCATTGCCCGGGATCGGATAGTCGATCTGGTCCGGATCGCAGTTGGAGTCGATGACGGCAACGACCGGAATGCCGAGACGCTTGGCTTCGTCGATCGCGATCGATTCCTTGTTCGTGTCGATGATGAACATCAGGTCCGGCGTGCCGCCCATGTCGCGGATACCGCCGAGCGCGCGGTTCAGCTTCTCGCGCTCACGCTCGAGGTTCAGCCGCTCCTTCTTCGTGAAGCCCGAGGCTTCCGAAGCGAGGATGTCGTCGAGCTTGCGCAGGCGCTGGATCGAGTTGGAAATCGTCTTCCAGTTGGTCATCATGCCGCCGAGCCAGCGAGCATTGACGTAGTACTGGGCAGAGCGCTTCGCGGCGTCGGCGATGATTTCCGAAGCCTGGCGCTTCGTGCCGACAAAAAGCACGCGGCCGCCATTGGCGACGGTGTCGCTGACAACCTGCAGGGCGCGCGACAGCATCGGAACGGTCTGGGCGAGGTCGATGATGTGAACGTTGTTACGGTCGCCGAAGATGTACGGTTTCATCTTCGGGTTCCAGCGGTGCGTCTGGTGGCCGAAGTGAACGCCGGCTTCAAGAAGCTGGCGCATAGTAAAGTCAGGCAATGCCATGCCTTTTTCTCCTTTTCCGGTTGAACCTCCGCAAGGCGTCGAGCGCATCTTTGCTGCGCCCACCGGTGGAACAATCCGGATTTCTCCCGGAAAATCCCGTGCCTCACGTGTGGAATGGGCAGCCCCTTAACCGCAACTGCCCGATAAATCAAGACCGGAAGTCAGTTTTGTGCGGTTCTTGCCTATTTGCAGTCTTCTGCGTTGAAGACTTCGAGTTCGGCGAGCTTTCCGCTCAGCACGAAATCTCCATAATCCATCGTCAGGTCGCGCGTCACACCGTTTTCATAAAGCTTGAACGCCATGCTGTAGATGGGCTGTGCGTCTCCGCTCCTGTCGTCGTTGAAGTAGGAGATCGTCACTGGCCAGTAATTCTCGGCCGCGAGCTTTCCGGCCTTGCCGACATCGGCGTCATCCGGCGCCGGCTTGCGCGGTTTGCCGACGAAGGTCGAGGTGATCAGCGTCTTGTCGCCGGTATCGGAGCCGTCGAAGATGCGCGATTCGAAAAACGTCTCACCCTTCTTCGCGCGATCGATCACTTCCAGCATGTGTTCGGTCGGGAATCGGCTCTCGGCGAGCGCCACCTCGCGCTTGTCCGGTGCCGTCAGCTCGACCTTGACCCCGGTCTTGTCTTCATGCGCACTGCCGCGGACTTCCTTGTCGAGCTTCTCGTCGGTGAAAGAACGCGTCAGAAAGCGGAAATTGCCGTTGCGCATGTCTTCGTAGGTGGTCGTCTGCTGGTCCGTGAGGCGAACTTCCTCGCCGGTATCGACCTGGGTCATGAACCTGAAACTGACCGTGTAACCCTCGCAGGCGGAGCCGTTGAATTCGTAGACCATGCGGCCGTACATGCTGGAAATGCCCGAACGATCGGACGCATTCTTCAACTCCAGGTCATAAACGGCGCGGTGGGGAGCAAGCACGCTCGCGTCGGCGGCATCGGCGCCCAGGGCCGTCATCGCCACGAGGCAGACGCTTCCAAAACTGGCAAGACCGAAGCCTGTACGAAACATCCGTTTCCTCCTGTTGGACTCGCCGGCAATGCTATAAACAAACTGTCGGCAGAAGCGAGGCAGATCCGCGACAAAAAAGATTGACGCCCGTCCCGATCCAGCTTGCATGCCGGATTTTATCACAAAAGACAACCACGGAGCCTTCCATGTCCGCAGAGATCGAAACGCGCCTCGCCGACCTTGGCATCACCCTGCCCAAGGCCGCGGCACCTGCAGCGAACTATGTTCCCTACGTCATCAGCGGTTCGATGCTCTATATTTCCGGGCAACTGCCCATGGAAGCCGGCAACGTCGCCGTAACGGGACATGTCGGCAAGGATGTCGACGTCGCGACCGCCCAGCGTGCCGCAGAGCTTTGTGCAATCAACATCCTTGCGCAGGCGAAGGCAGCGCTTTCGGGCGACCTCGGGCGCATCCGTCGCCTCGTGAAGATCAACGGTTTCGTCGCGTCCGTCCCTGAGTTCGTCGAACAGCACCTCGTCATCAACGGCGCGTCCAACCTGCTCGCCAACGTGCTTGGCGAAACCGGCAAGCATGCGCGCGCTGCGGTCGGCATGGCCGCCCTGCCCTTCAACGCAGCCGTCGAAATCGACGCCATCATCGAAATCGCCTGATCCGGGGAAGCGCATGATGGATATATCCTGGCTCAAGGCCCAGCCGATCGCCCATCGGGGCTTTCACGACATGAATCGGGAGGTTTGGGAGAACACGCTTTCGGCGTTTTCCCGCGCCGCGGAAGCGGGTTTCGCGATTGAATGCGACCTGCAGTATACCGCCGACAGTGTTCCGGTCGTCTTTCACGACGACAACACCGAGCGGCTCTGCGGCATAAAGGGGGACGTCCGAGCAAGGACAGCCGGAGAACTCGGGCTGATGTCGGTCGGCGGCACCAAGGACAAGGTGCCGACGCTTTCGCAGATGCTCCGCCTCGTCAACGGTCGTGTGCCGCTCATCATCGAACTCAAGGGGCGAAAAGACGACGACGAAGGCTTCGCTGCCGCGGTACTCGATACGCTCGAGGGCTACAAGGGCCACGTGGCACTGATGAGCTTCGATCATTGGCTCCTCAAGGACCTGAAGGCGCTCGATGCGCCCTATCCGCTTGGCCTGACGGCCGAGGGGGCGGAACCGGAGCGCTTCTTCGTGCACGAGGAGGCAATGCAGCTCGGCCTCGACTTCATCTCTTATTTCTACGGCCACCTGCCGAACAGCTTTATCAGCAAGGAACGCGCGCTCGGACGCACGATCATTACCTGGACAGTGCGTGATCAGCAGGCGCAGGAGCACAGCTTCGCGCATGCCGACCAGATGACGTTCGAGGGTTTCGATCCAAGGGAAACCATGATTTTCTAAGGTTATGACAGACGCCATCAACATCCGCATAGAACACTCTTTCACCTCGATCTCGCCGGCGAACTGGAATCGGCTCGCCGGCGCGTCGAAGGCGAACACAAGCGTTCCCTACAATCCCTTCCTCTCGCACGCCTATCTGTCGGCGCTGGAGGAATCAGGCTCTGCGACCGCGGAAACGGGATGGCTCGGGCAACACCTGCTGATGGAAGATGCGGATGGTTTCCTACGCGGCGCCCTTGCTTGCTACATGAAAAGCCACAGCCAGGGCGAATACGTCTTCGACCACGGATGGGCGGACGCCTTCGAGCGTGCGGGTGGCCGCTACTATCCGAAGCTGCAATGCTCCGTGCCCTTCACCCCGGTCACGGGACCGCGCCTGCTCACCACCGAAGGGCGCAACCCTCGGCCGATCCGCGATGCGCTCGCCGCGGGACTGAAGGAGCTTACGCGCCGCCACGGCGTCTCCTCGGCTCATGTCACCTTTGTACCGGCCGACGAAATGCCGATCTTCGAACGGGCGAGCTTCCTTCATCGAACCGACCAGCAGTTTCATTTCACCAACGAAGGCTACGGGTCCTATGGCGACTTTCTCGAGACTCTCGCATCGCGAAAGCGCAAGGCACTGAAAAAGGAACGACGGACGGCTGTCGAAAACGGCATAACCATCGATTGGCTGACCGGCAGCGACCTGACCGAAGAGATCTGGGACCAATTCTTCGCCTTCTACATGGATACCGGCGGGCGCAAATGGGGCCGTCCATACCTCACACGCTCCTTCTATTCGCTGATCGGAGAAAGGATGGCCGACGACATTTTGCTCGTCATGGCCAAGCGCCGCGGTCGCTATATCGCCGGCGCCATCAACTTCATCGGCGAGGATGCGCTCTACGGCCGGCACTGGGGCTGTATCGAGGACCACCCGTTCCTGCATTTCGAGGTCTGTTATCACCAGGCGATCGATTTCGCGATCGCCAAGGGACTGAAGCGCGTCGAGGCGGGAGCTCAGGGGGAGCACAAGCTCGCCCGCGGCTATATGCCCGTCACCACGCATTCGGCGCACTTCATTACCCATCAGGGCCTCGCGCGCGCGGTCGCCGACTATCTCGAACGCGAACGCCGCGATGTGGAAGAAACCGGTGAGTTTCTTGCGGAGCACGGACCTTTCCGCAAAGGTGAGCGCTAGGCAGGACGCCGGCCGATGCCGGCGAGACAATACGAGGAAATGAAAATGAGCGCCTATGACACGAACAACATCTTTGCCAAGATCCTGCGGGGCGAAATTCCATCGCACCGGGTCTACGAAGATGATGCTACCGTCGCTTTCATGGATGTGATGCCTCAGGCAGAGGGCCACGTCCTGGTGCTGCCGAAGACCCCTTCCCGCAACATTCTCGACGCCGACGCGTCAACGCTGCCTTCTCTGATCGGTACGGTTCAGAAGATCGCCATCGCGGCAAAGGAAGCCTTCGACGCCGACGGTGTCACGATCATGCAGTTCAACGAAACGCCCGCCGGCCAGTCCGTCTTCCATCTGCACTTCCATGTCATCCCCCGCCGCGACGGCATTCCGCTGAAGCCGCATTCCGGCCGGATGGAGGATGGCGACGTGTTGGCGGCGAACGCGGAAAAGATTCGACAGGCTCTCTGAACGTCGGGAGAAGCTCCCTCCAGGGGCGGCGTTTTAAAATCCCAGCCACCAGAGCCCGGCGGCGAGTGTCGCGATTGCCGTCGCGATGCCGACCGCCGGCTTTTGGCGGGCGAGGAAAAACGCAACTGCGCCAAGCACCACGGCACCCAGGCGCAGCCACAGAGGTGACTGCTCCAGCACGCCGCTCGGATAGAGGACAAGTTTCGCGATCACAGCCGCAACCAGCGCCGTCGCCACCGCCCTTACCCAGTTCAATGCCTCGGAATCCTCGCGGAGGCGTTCGCCAGCAAGGACGCCGAGCCATCGCCAAATATCGGTCGCAAGCCAACCGGCAATCGCGATGAAGACGTAGGCCCACCAACCATCCTGCCACGTCACGCGCCCGCCTCCCGTCGCAAGCGCCAGGACCGCTCGACAAACCAGGCGAGCGTTCCGCCGCCAACGCCCGCGAGCAGGATGTCGAACTCCGGCAGCAGCCAGTAGAAGAGCGGTCCCGCGACGAGGCCGATAGCAAGCGCCAGATAGACTACCCGGTGACGCGCCGAATTCCAGATCGAGGCCAGGAAATAGACCGGAGTCAGGAAGAAGAGGCAGCCGGCAATGATCGGCGGGAAGTCGGCCACGAGACGATAGACGATGGCCACGAGCACCATGTTGGTGGCGACGAGCGTGATGCCGAAGCCAGCGAAGAACGTCACGCGGTGCGCGCGCGGCACCTGCTGCACGCGCTCCATCGCAAACACCCACGCTGTGATCGCGATGAAATGCGACAACACGAGAAGCAGCCATGTCGGCGTCTTCGGCGTACGCAATTCCGGGACGAGAGCCGCGACCATCGGCATCAGCCGCACGGACGAGAGCGTCACTGCGAGAAAAGCGGTGGCGAGGCTCGCACCGCTCAGGACCGAGCTGACGAGGATGACCTTTGCCGGCAGAGCCCAGACAATGCCCGTCATGAAGACGACCTGCTCGGATGGGATGCCGGCCTGCGCTGTGAGCGAGCAAAAGCCGACAAAAGAAAGCATCAGGATGATGGCCGGTAGGCTGAATATTCCGCGAGCGCCGGTCAGGAACCAGGCGAGAGCTGATCGTTCGTCTTTAACGCGTTCCATGGTTACCTGCGAGAGACGCTTACTCACCTACAGCGCTGCGCGTCCATTCAAACGCACGAAGATCGCTGTAGCACCCTGAATCACTACATGTTTCCCCAAGTCGACTGGCTTAGAGAAACATGCCGAAACACGACGGTGCCGGGTGAAGCTCACCCGGCACCGTCTGGCTCAATGGCAATCGCGTTACTTCTTGCGCGGCACCTTCGGGACCGTCCGTCCCTTCAGCGGGGCCGGCCCTGACTTGCTGTCCTTGGAGGATGCCTTCGCCGCGGTCTTTTTCGCCTTTGACTTGGGTTCGGAGTCGGCGGCGACGGTTTCCTTATCGTCGCCTTTCTTGGGCTTGGCACCCTTGCCTGCCGGACGCGAGACTTCAGCCTTCGGCTTGATCGGCGCCGTTTCCGGCACGGCATCAAGGATCAGACCCTTGCTGCCGTCCTCCTTCGTGCCGATCGTAACCTTGACGACGCCACCCTTCTTCAGCTTGCCGAAGAGGATCTCGTCGGCGAGCGGCTTCTTGATGTTTTCCTGGATGACGCGCGCCAGCGGCCGAGCGCCCATCTTTTCGTCATATCCCTTCTCGGCGAGCCAGGCGATAGCGTCCGGCGCAAGGTCGAAGGTCACGTTGCGTTCGGCAAGCTGTGTTTCGAGCTGCATGACGAACTTCTGCACGACCTGGTGAATGACCGGCGTCGGAAGCGAGCTGAACGGAATGACCGCATCCAACCGGTTGCGGAATTCCGGCGTAAACAGCCTGTTCAGCGCCTCGATGTCCTCGCCCTCACGCTTGGATGAGCCGAAGCCGATTGCCGGCCGTGCCATATCCGAGGCACCCGCATTGGTCGTCATGATCAGGATGACGTTGCGGAAGTCGATCTTCTTGCCGTTGTGATCGGTCAGCGAACCATGGTCCATCACCTGCAGGAGGATGTTGAACAGATCCGGATGCGCCTTCTCGATCTCATCGAGCAGCAGCACGCAATGCGGATGCTGGTCGACGCCGTCGGTCAGGAGACCGCCCTGGTCGAAGCCGACATAGCCGGGAGGTGCGCCGAGCAGGCGGGACACCGTATGCCGCTCCATGTATTCCGACATGTCGAAACGCAGGAGCTCGACACCCAGCGAGGACGCCAGCTGCTTGGCCACTTCGGTCTTGCCGACGCCGGTCGGGCCGGAGAACACATAGCAACCGATCGGCTTGTTCGGTTCCCGAAGGCCGGCACGGGCCAGCTTGATCGACGAGGCGAGCGCCTCGATCGCCAGGTCCTGGCCGTAGACCACGGACCTCAGCTCCTTCTCGAGATTGGCAAGTACTGCCTCGTCGTCCTTGGAAACGGTCTTCGGCGGGATACGAGCCATCGTCGCAATAGTCGCCTCGATCTCCTTTTCGGTGATCAGCTTGCGGCGCTTGCCAGCGGGAAGCAGCATCTGGGCGGCACCGGACTCGTCGATCACGTCGATCGCCTTGTCCGGCAGTTTCCGATCGTTGATGTAGCGGGCGGAAAGCTCAACGGCCGCCTTGATCGCGTCGTTCGAGTATTTGAGGTGATGATAGTCCTCGAAATACGGCTTCAGCCCTCTCATGATCTCGATCGCGTCAGCAATCGTCGGTTCGTTGACGTCGATCTTCTGGAACCGGCGCACAAGCGCGCGATCCTTCTCGAAGAACTGGCGGTATTCCTTGTAGGTCGTCGACCCGATGCAGCGGATCGCCCCCGTCGAGAGCGCCGGCTTCAGGAGGTTGGATGCATCCATCGCACCGCCCGACGTAGCACCGGCGCCGATCACGGTGTGGATCTCGTCGATGAAGAGCACCGCGCCCGGATAGTCCTCGAGTTCCTTGACGACCTGCTTCAGCCGCTCCTCGAAATCGCCGCGATAGCGCGTTCCGGCAAGCAGTGTTCCCATGTCGAGCGAGAAGATCGTGGCGTCCTCGAGCGCTTCCGGCACCTTCTTTTCGACGATGCGCTTGGCAAGGCCCTCGGCGATCGCCGTCTTGCCGACACCGGGGTCGCCGACATAGAGCGGGTTGTTCTTGGATCTGCGGCAAAGCACCTGGATCGTGCGATTGACTTCGGCATGGCGACCGATCAGCGGATCGATCTTTCCGGATTTTGCCTTCTCGTTGAGGTTCACACAGTAGGCGGTCAGCGCGTCCTGTTGTTTCTTCGGACCGGCCTCATCGCTTTCGCGGGGTGCCTTCTGCTCGGAATCCTGATCTTCGGCGCCGCGTACCGGCCGCGATTCGGAGCTTCCCGGTCGCTTGCCGATCCCGTGGGAAATGAAGTTGACCGCGTCATAGCGGGTCATCTCCTGCTCCTGGAGGAAATAGGCGGCGTGGCTTTCGCGCTCGGCAAAGATCGCCACCAGCACGTTGGCGCCCGTCACTTCCTCCCGGCCGGAGGATTGCACGTGGATGACCGCACGCTGGATCACACGTTGAAAGCCAGCGGTCGGCTTGGAGTCTTCGTCATAGCCGGTGACAAGATTCGACAGTTCGTTGTCGACATAGTCCGTCACGGTCTTGCGAAGCGTTTCGAGATTTACGTTGCACGCGCCCATCACAGCAGCCGCATCGGCATCGTCGATCAATGCCAGCAGCAGGTGCTCGAGCGTCGCATATTCATGGTGGCGCTCGTTGGCAAAAGTCAGTGCCTGATGCAGCGCCTTTTCGAGGCTGGGCGAAAATGTTGGCACGTTAGTTCCTCATTTCTTTTCCATGACGCATTGCAACGGATGCTGGTGCTGCTTGGCGAAATCCATCACCTGCGTCACCTTGGTTTCGGCGACTTCGTAGGTGAAGACGCCGCACTCTCCCACGCCGTGATTGTGAACGTGGAGCATGATGCGGGTCGCTTCTTCCCGATCCTTCTGGAAGAAGCGCTCCAAGATATGGATGACGAATTCCATCGGCGTGTAATCGTCATTCAAAAGCAGAACGCGATACAAACTCGGCTTTTTGGTCTTCGGCTTTGTGCGCGTGATAACGGAGGTGCCACGACTGGGGCCGCCTCCGTCTCCTTCGCTTCCCTGCTGCATCCGGACCGGCATGGCGATCATTCTTGTTCATTCCCTTACAGCTGCGCTTCCAACGAACGTGGCTGCGGCATGCTCGTCCTTATCTAATGGTTCGTTTCTGAATTTTAAGGCCGAACCAACGCACTGCAATCATATTCGCACGGCGAGACACAAGATTGATCAACTTTCTTCGGTCACAAGCGGCAGTATTTCAAAAGCAAGAGGGCCGGCCGCGGCAACCGCGACCGGCCCTCTTGCGATGGCGATGGTCCTTGTCGTCAGGCCGCGGCGGCAGACTTGACTGCTGAGGTTGCCTTGGCAACCGGCGCTTCGTAGGGCTTGTAGGCGTCCTTGGCGAGATCGGCGTACATCTCGCCGATCTTCGTTGCTTCGGCCACAAAGCCTTCGTAGCTTGCCTTCACATAATTGGTTTGAAGTTCGAACGCAGCTTCAATGCTCTTGGCATTGGTAAGCTTTTCGAAATGGGCAATTCCATCCTCGAACGACTTCTTCGAATAGTCCGCTGCTTCCGTGGCAATGGCCTGAAAGCCCTTGGTCAGGGCCGAATAGCTTTTGACCGCGACATCAATGGCTTCTTTGCTCTTCTTGTTGGCATCGTCGAAGTTAAACATCGGGGGTGTCTCCTTTAGACGGCTTAACTGTTAGCAGTTTATGTGCGGTGCACAAAAAGTCAAGTTCTGTGTGCAATGCAATAAAACACTGTTCTTGCAACGACTTGATGAAAATCCGCGGCTAAGCAGGCAATTTTTTTCGCGCGAACGAATTAAATATGACTTTTAATGAAAAACCCGGCCTGATCGCTCAGAACCGGGTCGAAATATCAACGAATGATCTTGATCTCACAGATCGATGTCGAGAATTGCCATCGAGAAGTTATACGAAAGCTCCCCGTCCTCTTCGTCACGGAAAACGACACCGAGAAACTCGTCGCCGAGATAGACCTCCGCGGACTCGTCCTTCTTCGGCCGCGCCTTGACGACCATCGACTGGTTGAACGTGCGCTTGAAATAGGCTTCAAGCTTTCGGATCTCTTCGGGCTTCAAATCTTCTCTCCGTACATGTTTGATTTGCGGCGCTTCTCGCATGCGGAATTGGCAAGTGTAAACCCACTTGAAGCGCCGGGCGTCGTTCAGATTTGCGAAGTCGCCCTATCGTTTTGAATTTCCGCCCAATTTTCTGCGAAGCACCAACTGGGCGCGAGCGGAAAACCGCTCGCAAGCTCGTCATGCCCCTCATCGCCGAACTCCGGAATTTACGAGGCGCGGCCGCGCCGGCGCTCGCATCCGGTCAGACCCGGTTAGATGTCGAAGCTGGACAGGATCTGGTCCATCTGGCGCGACGGCTCGGAACATCCGGCCTCGCCCACGACCTTTGCCGGAACGCCTGCCACCGTTGTCTTAGGAGGTACCGGCTTCAGCACGACTGAGCCAGCCGCAACGCGCGAGCAATGCCCGATGTGGATGTTGCCGAGTATCTTTGCGCCTGCGCCGATCAACACGCCGTCACCGATCTTCGGGTGACGATCGCTGCCCTCCTTGCCTGTGCCGCCGAGTGTCACGCCGTGCAGGATCGACACATTGTCACCGATGGTTGCCGTCTCGCCGACCACCAACCCGGTTGCGTGATCAAGGAAGATGCCGCGCCCGATCCGGGCGGCAGGATTGATGTCGGTCTGATAGACGCTCGAAGAGCGGCTCTGCAAATACAACGCGAAATCCTCCCGTCCGCGCTTCCACAGCCAGTGGGCAAGGCGATGCGTCTGGATGGCGTGGAATCCCTTGAAATAAAGCACGGGTTCGATGAACCGCGTGCACGCCGGATCGCGATCATAGACCGCCTGGATGTCGACGCGAAGGATCGTGCCCCATTCAGGCCAGTCCTCCAGCATTTCGGAAAAGGTCTGATGGAGCAGGTTTGCCTGCAGGTCCGGGTGATCCAGCCGCTCGCAGATCCGGTAAATCACCGCCTCTTCGAGGGAGTGCTGATTGACGACGGTCGAATACAAGAACGCAGCCAACATCGGATCCCGCTCGGCAGCGAGGCGAGCTTCCTCGCGCAGGCTGTCCCAGATCGGGTCTATCGCCTTGAACGATTCCGTATGGCGCAGTTCAGTCTTGGCGACCATAGTCGCTCTCCTTCACAATCGATCAATGCATCGAATATAGGGTAATTCCCAGCCGACATAAATGGGTGCGCCATATTTCAGCCACGAGTCGTAAAACGGCTTTACGCTCGCCCAACCTCGCCAAGGAATTCGAGCGCGGCCTTCTTGAACACCCGGTCGCCGACCGCCAGCATATGGTCGCGCCCCGGAATGTCGAGCGCCTTTGCCCGCGGCATAAGTGCCGCAAGTTCCTGCGCCGATCCGGCAATCTCGTCCTTCGTTCCGACACCGATCAGTACCGGCACCTCGATGCGGGCCACGTCTTCGGGCGATAGAAGATCGCGCGACGTGGAGATGCAGGCCGCAAGCGCCTGGCGATCGCTCTTTGTCTGATCGGCAAAAGCGCGAAACATTCGTCCGCGCGGATGCGTCACGCTGTCCAGCGACGGCGCAAGCAGCGCGTCGGCGATCGGGTCCCAGTCTCCGACCCCGGTCACCATGCCTATTCCGAGGCCGCCGAACACAAGCGAGCGCACGCGATCCGGATGCGCTAGAGCCAGGAACGCTGAAATGCGCGCGCCCATGGAATAGCCCATGACATGTGCTTCGCCGATCCCGAGGTGCACAAGGAGCGCCGCCGCGTCCCCTGCCATCTGTTGCGGATGATAGAGCGAAGGGTCGTAGGGCTTGCTGCTCTTTCCATGGCCGCGATTGTCCAGCGCGATAACCCGGTAGCCGGCATCCCCTAGCGTCTTCAACCAGCCCGGATACACCCAGTTGACGTTGGCGCTCGAAGCGAAACCGTGGATGAGGAGAATGGGATCTCCCGACGGGTCGCCTTCGTCGAAAAAGGCGATCTCCATTCCCTCATGCACGAAGCGCGAAAATGGCGGCGCGTTCAGATCCATATCTCGTTTCCTGAAGGGCGTTCTGTTTTCGGCGCAAACTAGGTTGTAACGCCGTCGCTTGAAACCCCCGGCCCGCCAAAAACCCACAGGCGCGGCATGTTTACCGCTACACATTTGCGGCAAAGCTCACTATGGTGCCGCCAAATTTACAATCCAAAGACTTGCATTCATCGGAGCATGACATGGCCGGCCACAGCATCCCCCATTTTCAGAATGACGGCGGACACCAGGCGATCGAAATCGGCGTCAAGGAATTCATGTGCACGGGCGCATCGGTTCCCTTCGACCATCCCCACATCTTCATCGACATGGGCGACGAGAACGAGAAGGTCTGCTCCTATTGTTCCACGCTCTATCGCTATAACCCTTCGCTGAAGGCAACGGAGACAAATCCTCCGGGATGCCTCTTCTCCAGCAAGGCGGCTTAAGTCGTCGCAGGTCACTGGTACGAGATCGATGCAAGACGCTGGTCCGGTCGCGATTGTCGGCGCCGGTATCGCCGGCCTGACCGCCGCGCTCTGTCTCGCCCGCCAGGGTTTCGAGACGGAAATATTCGAACAGGCCGGCTCTTTGAAAGAGGTAGGTGCCGGTCTACAACTGTCGCCGAATGCGTCACGCATTCTGATCGAGCTCGGCCTGCTCCCTGCCCTTGAAGCAATCTGGAGCGAGCCGGATTCGGTCGCGCTTCTCGACGGCCGTTCGCTGCGCTCGCTCGCAAGCGTGCCGGCCGGCTCCTACGCCCGCAGCCGCTGGGCGGCTCCCTATGGTGTTCTGCACCGCGCCAGCTTGCAAAAGATCCTGTTGGACGCGGTGGCAGCCGAACCACGTTGCCGCATTCACCTTGGATTCCGGATCGAGAGCAACCCGGACGCGGCGATCGATCGCGCGATGGCACGACGCCCGTCCGTAATCGTCGGCGCCGACGGTATCTGGTCGCGGACAAGAACATCCATCCCGGGCGCCGGCCCCGTACAGTTCTCGGGCAACATCGCCTGGCGCCTGATGGTGCCGCGCGCGGAGGCGACTACACTCCTGTCGGAGGACCGTGTCACGGCCTTTCTCGGCTCGAATGCGCATCTCGTCGCCTACCCGATCAAGGAAGTCGGCGGCTTCAACCTTGTGGCGATCGTCGGGGGCAAGGCCCGCGAGAGCGTGTGGGTCGGCAAAGATTCCGAGGAGAGACGGCGTGAGCTTGAAACAGCTTTCGACGGCTGGCATCCCAAGCTGCGTGTGCTCCTCACGAACGCGACCGCAGCGAGCTACTGGCCCTTGTGCGCCGTCGGGGACGGTGCATGGCACGACGGGACGAGAACCATCCTCATCGGCGACGCAGCCCATGCGATGACGCCATTTGCGGCCCAGGGCGCCGCGATGGCGATTGAGGATGCCTGGGAGCTCGCGCAGTGCCTCGCCGAAAGCCAGGATGTCCCGTCAGCGTTTGCCAGATATGATCGTGCGCGAAGGTCGCGGATCGATCGCGTGCGGAAGCGGGCCGCCTTCAACCGCTTCGCTTATCACGCCCGAGGGGCAATCCGTCTCGGGCGTGATCTGGTGCTCGCGCTCAAGGGTTCCGAATCGCTTGCCGCCGACCTCGACTGGCTTTACGGCTACGGCGTCCCGGAGCAGTGAGCATCAGACCGCGTTGGCGGCGGCGAGGCCCGCTTCGATATCGCGACGGATATCCGGAACGTCTTCCAGCCCGATCTGCAATCGGATCACCGGCCCTTCCGACGGAGCCTTCGCCACCTTGCGGTCGGATAGGTTGACGTGGACGGCGAGGCTTTCGAAGCCGCCCCAGGAATAGCCAAGACCGAAAAGTGAGAGCGCATCCAGGAAGGCGTGCGCCTTGGCCCTGAACTTTTCGGGACTGTCGGCCTTCAGCACGAAGGAGAAAATCCCGCTCGCCCCGCCAAAGTCGCGCTTCCAGAGGTCGTGTCCCGGAAAGCTCGGCAGTGCCGGATGCAGGACGCGTGCAACGTCGTCGCGGCTCTCCAGCCATTCGGCGATCGCCAGCGCGCTCGCCTGATGCCGCTCCAGACGAATCCCCATCGTGCGCAAGCCCCGGAGGATCTGGTAGCTGTCGTCCGGCGACACGCAGACGCCGAGCGTGACCATCGCCTCGCTGAGAGCCGGCCAATGGGTTACATTGGCCGACACGGTGCCGAACAGCACATCGGAATGGCCCGACGGATATTTCGTGGCTGCATGGATCGAGACATCGACGCCGTGATCGAGCGGGCGGAAATAAACCGGCGTCGCCCAGGTATTGTCCATCATCACGACGCAGCCGTGGCGGTGTGCCACGGCTGCAATTGCGCGAATGTCCTGCATCTCGAACGTGTTCGAGCCCGGCGCCTCGGTATGCACCAGGCGCGTGTTCGGACGGATCAGGCTTTCAATGCCGGCGCCGATCATCGGATCGTAGTAGTCGACGGTGACGCCGAGGCGCTTCAGCATCGTGTCGCAGAAATGCCGCGTCGGGAAGTAGACCGAATCAACGACGAGCGCGTGATCCCCGGCCGACAGATAGGTCAGGAACGGCACCGTAACCGCCGCTAGGCCTGAAGGCACGAGAATCGTTCCGGCAGCGCCCTCGAGCTCATTAATTGCGTCGCAAAGCGCATCGGTCGTCGGCGTGCCGCGCGTCCCGTAGGTATATTTCTGCGCCCGGCTTTCCATGGTCCTGGCGTTGGGAAACAGCACAGTGGACGCATGCACCACCGGCGGATTGACGAAGCCGTGGAAATCCGAGGGATTGTTGCCAGTGTGCGCCAGACGGGTGTTGATGCCCGTTTCCTTGAGCGCGCTGATCTTGTCTGCCATTGAAAAATCCGCTGTTTAGATTCGACGCCAACTCATCGAACGCGGCACCCGCCGGGTCAAGGGAAAATTCGGGTGAAGTGGCGAGGCTTCGTGCAAAATGCCGGACTGGCCGTTTTTTGTTCAAAGGATCCGATTTTCCGGGAAGAAACTGCCTAAACTTCTGGCGAATTTCGGGTTTTTCACATGCAAAATCAGAAAATCGGCAACATCTCTTGACCCTCATGGATTTTGAGCATGAGATAGATTGCACTCTCGCCAGGAGGGTGGCGGAGGCTGCACGCGCCCACGGAGCGCGCCTGTGCAGACGGGAACTAACAACAACCGAAAAGGTTCAAAAAATGGCAAGACGAATTCTGACAGCTCTGGTTGGCGCTGCTGTCACGGGTATTGGCGCACATGCGGCATCGGCCGCGACCCTTGATGACGTGAAGGCCAAGGGCTTTATCCAGTGCGGCGTGAACACCGGTCTCGCCGGTTTCGCCGCGCCCGATGCTTCGGGCAATTGGAGCGGTTTCGACGTCGACTATTGCAAAGCGATCGCGGCTGCCGTTTTTGGCGACGCAAGCAAGGTGAAGTACACGCCGACCTCTGCAAAGGAGCGTTTCCCGGCGCTACAGTCCGGTGAGGTCGACGTTCTCGCCCGCAACACGACCTGGACGATCAACCGCGACACGGCGCTCGGCTTCAACTTCCGCCCGGTCAACTACTATGACGGCCAGGGCTTCATGGTCCGCAAGAGCCTCGACGTGAAGTCGGCCCTCGAACTGTCCGGCGCCGCCGTCTGCGTCCAGACGGGTACCACAACCGAGCTCAACCTCGCCGACTACTTCAAGACCAACAACCTGCAGTACAACCCGGTCGTCTTCGAGAAGCTCGAGGAAGTCAACGCGGCCTATGATGCCGGCCGGTGCGACGTCTACACCACCGACCAGTCCGGCCTCTATTCGCTGCGCCTCACCCTCTCGAAGCCAGACGATCACATGATCCTGCCGGAAATCATCTCCAAGGAGCCGCTCGGCCCGGCCGTCCGCCAAGGTGACGACCAATGGTACGATATCGTGAGCTGGGTTCACTATGCCCTGGTCCAGGCCGAGGAATTCGCCATCACGCAGGCGAACGTGGAAGAAATGAAGAAGTCGCCCAACCCTGACATTCAGCGCTTCCTCGGCGTCGAAGCCGACAGCAAGATCGGCACGGACCTCGGCCTTACCAACGAATGGGCCGTGAACGTCATCAAGGCCGTCGGCAACTATGGCGAGATCTTCGACCGCAACATCGGCGCCGGCAGCCCGCTCAAGATCGAGCGCGGCCTGAACGCTCTGTGGAACAAGGGCGGCATCCAGTACGCGCCGCCGGTCCGCTAATCGGTCCGACGGAGGAGCGGTTCGCCGCTCCTCCGTTCCACAATAAGAACGCCCGGAAAGGGCGGATTGGGGAAAGAGGCATTGTATGGCCATTGGCGTCACGAATGCGCCTGAAAAAAGCAGGTCCTCGGGATCGATCATCAACGATCCTCAGGTGCGCGGAATATTCTACCAGGCAATCACCATCATCATACTCGCGGTTCTCATCTACTGGATCGTCGACAACACGATCGAGAACCTGAGACGCGCGAATATCGCGTCCGGCTACGGCTTTCTGAACAGCCGGGCGGGGTTCGATGTCGGACAGTCGCTGATCGCCTTCACGAGCGATTCCAGTTACGGCCGCGCGCTCGTCGTCGGGTTTGTCAACACTCTGCTGGTGGCGATCACCGGTATCATCACGGCAACAATCATCGGCTTCCTTGTCGGCATCGGACGCCTTTCGCACAACTGGATCATCGCCAAGCTCTCGCTCGCCTATGTCGAGGTGTTCCGCAACATCCCTCCACTGCTCGTCATCTTCTTCTGGTACAGCGGCGTTCTGGCGATCCTGCCGCAGGCGCGTGAGGCCCTGGCCCTGCCTCTTAATATCTTCGTTAGCAATCGCGGCGTCGCCTTCCCGAGGCCGCTCTTCGGAGAGGGAGCGGAATATACGCTGCTGGCGCTCCTCGTCGCCGTTGCCGCGAGCCTGCTTTTCGCCCGCTATGCCCGTAAGCGGCAGGAGGCGACCGGCCAGCGGCTGCCCGTCTTGTGGACCGTGCTCGGGCTCATTGTCGGCCTGCCGCTGATCACATTCCTTGCCGCAGGCGCTCCGCTCACGTTCGACCTCCCGGTTGCGGGCAAGTTCAACCTGACGGGCGGTTCAGTCGTCGGGCCGGAATTCCTGTCCCTTTACCTCGCCCTTTCCTTCTACACCGCTGCCTTCATCGCCGAGATCGTGCGCGCCGGGATCCGCGGGGTCTCTAAGGGCCAGACCGAGGCGGCCCATGCGCTTGGCATCCGCCCGAGGCTGACGACGCGGCTTGTCATCGTGCCGCAGGCAATGCGCATCATCATCCCGCCATTGACCAGCCAGTATCTCAACCTCACCAAGAACTCGTCACTGGCGGTCGCCGTCGGCTATGCGGATCTCGTTGCCGTCGGCGGCACGATCCTCAACCAGACAGGACAGTCCATCGAAGTGGTCAGCATCTGGCTCATCGTCTATCTCAGCTTGAGCCTTGCGACCTCGCTGTTCATGAACTGGTACAACGCCCGCATGGCGCTGGTGGAGAGGTAAGATCATGACCACACACGAAGCAAGTTTCGTTCGCGCGTCGATGGTCGAGGCCTCACCTGCCCCGGTGTTGGAAAGCGGCATTGTCTTTTGGCTGAGGAAGAATCTCTTCGCCACGCCGAAGGACACGGCTCTCACCATCATCAGCCTGCTGGTGTTGGCATGGCTGGTGCCGCCTGCGATACAATGGCTCTTCATCGACGCCGCCTGGACAGGCGGCGGCCGTGGCGTCTGCGCGACGGTCGAACAGGGCGGCTCACAGCCGGAAGGCTGGAGCGGCGCCTGCTGGGCTTTCGTCAATGCGAAATTCAGCCAATTTCTCTTCGGACGCTACCCGATGGACGAACGTTGGCGCCCCGCGCTCGTTGGCATCCTTTTCGTGCTGTTACTCGTGCCGATGTTGATGCCCAAGGTACCCTACAAGGGGTTGAACGCCGTTCTGCTGCTGGTCGCTTTGCCGATCGTCGCGACGATCCTGCTGCCGGGCGGCTGGTTCGGCCTCACCTATGTCGAAACCCCGCTGTGGGGTGGCCTGCTGGTCACCCTGGTCCTGTCCTTTGTCGGAATAGCAGTCTCGCTGCCGCTCGGCATTCTACTGGCTCTCGGACGTCGGTCGGACATGCCGGTGATAAAAATGCTCTGCACGGTCTTCATCGAGATCGTACGCGGCATTCCGCTGATCACGGTTCTGTTCATGGCAAGCGTGATGCTGCCGCTCTTCCTGCCACAGGGCGTCACCTTTGACAAATTCTTGCGTGCCTTGATTGGCGTGTCGCTCTTCGCTTCCGCCTACATGGCGGAGGTCGTGCGCGGCGGATTGCAGGCCATTCCGAAGGGCCAGTACGAAGGCGCCGATTCGCTGGGCCTCAGCTTCTGGCAGAAGATGAACCTCATCATTCTGCCGCAGGCGCTGAAGCTGGTGATCCCGGGGATCGTCAACACCTTCATCGGCCTGTTCAAGGACACGTCCCTCGTCTCGATCATCGGCATGTTCGATCTGCTGGGCATCGTCCGCCTGAACTTTAGCGACACGAACTGGGCCTCCGCCGTCACACCGGTGAGCGGCCTGATTTTCGCAGGCTTCGTATTCTGGCTTTTCTGCTTCGGCATGTCGCGCTATTCAGGCTTCATGGAACGCGTGCTCGACAGAAGCCAACGATAAAAGGGGAAACATATGGCAAACGCTGCCACCGCAAAAAAAATGACCATCTCGACGACGGATGTCGCGATCGAAATCACCAACATGAACAAGTGGTACGGTGATTTCCACGTTCTGCGCGACATCAATCTCAAGGTGATGCGCGGCGAGCGGATCGTCATCGCCGGCCCGTCGGGCTCTGGCAAATCGACGATGATTCGTTGCATCAATCGCCTCGAGGAACACCAGAAGGGCAAGATCGTCGTTGATGGAATCGAACTCACCAACGACCTGAAGAAGATCGATGAAGTGCGCCGCGAGGTCGGCATGGTCTTCCAGCACTTCAATCTTTTCCCGCATCTGACCATTCTGGAAAACTGCACACTGGCGCCGATCTGGGTGCGCAAGATGCCGAAGAAGCAGGCGGAGGAAATCGCGATGCATTTCCTCAGGCGCGTCAAGATCCCAGAGCAGGCCCACAAATATCCGGGCCAGCTTTCGGGCGGCCAGCAGCAGCGCGTGGCGATTGCCCGTTCGCTCTGCATGAACCCGAAGATCATGCTTTTCGACGAGCCGACTTCGGCGCTCGACCCGGAAATGATCAAGGAAGTGCTGGACACCATGGTCGGCCTCGCCGAGGAAGGCATGACCATGCTGTGCGTAACCCACGAAATGGGCTTTGCCCGCCAGGTCGCCAACCGGGTGATCTTCATGGATCAGGGCCAGATCGTCGAGCAGAATTCACCGGCCGAATTCTTCGACAATCCGCAGCACGAGCGCACCAAGCTGTTCCTCAGCCAGATCCTGCACTGATATCAATGATATGAGCCGAACGTGAACGGCCCGCCAGCAACTGGCGGGCCGTTCACGTTTCATAATCACCGCACTCGATGGCGTGAAATCCAGGAAGGTACGGCGAACTGACGGGCCGCCGGCGGCGTCAACCGCCTTTCGGCCGGCGAACTTGGCTCCTTGGCCCTGATGTATCGGCTTGCTTGCGGCCATTTCGAATCCGTGTCAATCTCTGATATATCAGAACTAGCGGGATGCTTATGCCAGTCCAGTCCCAGGCCCACCTCGCCTATCTGGCGCTCGAACGCCTTATCGTCACACTGAAGCTCAAGCCCGGATCGCTCGTTACCGAGCGCCAACTCATCGAACTTGCCGAGCATGGCCGCACCCCCGTTCGAGAAGCGATCCAGAAACTTGCCTGGCAAGGGCTCATCGATATTCGTGCTCGCGTGGGGCTGCAGATCACGATGATCCGGCCGGAGGATCGTGCCCATGTGATGCAGACGCGCCAACGGCTGGAACCGCTGGCAGCCGCCCTTGTGGCACAGAACGCGTCACCCGAGATCCGACAGGCGATCAACGGCTGCGAGCAGACGATGACGACCTGTTCGGATCGAGGCGACGTGGAGGGTTTCCTCGTCGCCGACAAGATGTTCGACGAGATCATGGAAGACGCCTGTCCGAACAGATTCCTGACGGCGGCACTCGCGCCACTGCAGACCCACGCGCGCCGCATATGGTTTGCGTCGGCCGCGCCGGAAAAAATGAAGGCATCGGTGGAGCACCATGTCAGGGTGATGCGCGCGATTCAGGCGGCAGACGGCGACGGCGCCGCCAATGCCATGTCCGGATTGATGGATTATCTGGCGAAGGCTTGATACCGCCCACGGCTCAAACCTTGGTACCTGCGGTCTTCAGCCGTCGCAGTTTGGCTGCCCCTGTTGCGTAGAATAGCGCAGCTGCCCATGTTGGAGTGCGTCGCTCCCGCCACAGATGCACTCCCCCCACCGGACACAAACAAAAAGAGACGCATCCAGGGCCGCGCCTCTCTCTTGATACTCGATATTTCGGTAGCCGCGCCTTAGCCGACGAATGCGCGCTCGATAACGAATTCGGCAGGTTTGTTGTTCGCGCCTTCCGTCAAGCCGGCAGCTTCCAGAATTTCCTTGGTGTCCTTCAGCATTGCCGTGGAGCCGCAGATCATGCCGCGGTCGATCGCCGGATCAAGCGGCGGCAGGCCGAGATCCGCGAAGAACTTGCCGTTAGTCATCAGGTCGGTGATCCGGCCTTTGAACGGGTAGTCCTCGCGCGTCACAGTCGCGTAGTGGCGAAGTTTGGCGCCGACAATCTCGTTCAGGAACTCATGATTGCGGATCTCGTCCATGAGGTCGAAGCCGTATTTCAGCTCCGCCACGTCACGGCAGGTGTGTGTAAGGATGACTTCCTCGAATTTCTCGTAGGTCTCCGGATCGCGGATAAGGCTCGCGAAGGGGGCAATGCCGGTACCGGTCGAGAACATGTAGAGCCTGCGGCCCGGCACCAGCGCGTCGAGCACCAGCGTGCCGGTCGGCTTCTTGCGCATGAGAACCTGGTCACCCGGCCTGATCTTCTGCAGGTGCGACGTCAGTGGGCCGTCCGGAACCTTGATCGAGAAGAACTCGAGCTCCTCGTCCCATGCCGGGCTCGCAATCGAATAGGCGCGATAGACGGGCTTGTCGCCGACCATGAGGCCGATCATCGCGAACTCGCCGGAGCGGAAACGGAACTCCTGGGGACGCGTCATACGGAAACGGAACAGCCGGTCCGTATAGTGCGTGACACTCGTAACCGTCTCGACAAAGACACCCGCCGGTGCCTGGATCGCGAAATCTTCCGTTTTTGCCGGAGCATTCATCGTGGCTACAGTCCTGTAATGGTGACCCTATCTATCAAGTACGAGCGGATATTCCAACCCGCACTCGATTGAAAGGAAATCCCTTCCAAATATAGTCGCTTTCGAGCATTTCGGCTTGCTTCACACTGTCGCGGGGTGCGTCTTTTCAGGAAACGCGCCGCCAACTGTAGGATTTGGCGCCCGAAGACGGCCTGGCAGTCGGCTGATAGTGATTGGTGATGCTGGGTAAGCGCCCTTCCGAGAGCCGCTTGATCGCCGTCGCATTCGTCACAGCGAAACTGTCGATACCACAACGCAGCATCAGCGGGATCTGGTCGATCAGTACGTCTCCGACCGCGCGGACTTCCCCTTCGAAGCCAAGCCGCGAACGAAGCAGAGACGCGTGGCTAAAGGCGCGGCCGTCGTTGAAAGCCGGAAATGCGACGGCGACGAGCGCTATCCGATCGAGGTATGGCGCCAACCGCGTGACGTCGTCGGCCGGCGCGATCAGTACACCCAGCTCACGCCCATCGCCGGTGGAGGCCGCGTCGATGAACGCGTCCAAGCCGAGTATCGCCTTTTCGTTCGATCCGGCCTTGGTTTCTTCCGTCTCGACGACCCAGGGATCATCGTTCACAAAGCCGGTTTCTTTCCAAATCTTCGTCATGTTCTCGTCCCTGCCTCAAGCGGCTTCCTGAGCACTGCCGCCATAGAGCGCATCCTTGAACGGCTGCGGTCCAACCCGGCGATAAGCCTCCAGGAAGGTCTCCGTTTTGTCCCGGCGCAGGCCGAGATAGGTGTCGACGATCGTTTCGACGGCATCGGTCACTTTCTCCGGCTCGAAGCCGCGGCCGATGATTTCGCCAATCGATGTGTTCTCGTCTCCGGAACCGCCAAGCGTGATCTGGTAGAGCTCCGCACCCTTCTTCTCCACACCCAGAAGTCCGATATGGCCAACGTGATGGTGTCCACAGGCATTGATGCAGCCGGAGATCTTGATCTTGAGCTCGCCGATTTCGGCCTGGCGCTCGGGGGAGCCGAAACGGCTCGAGATCTCCTGAGCGACCGGGATCGAACGCGCATTGGCGAGCGCGCAATAGTCGAGGCCCGGACAGGCGATGATGTCGGTGATCAGCCCGGCGTTGGCCGTCGCAAGGCCTGCCGCGACCAGAGCACGGTAGACCGGCTCCAGGTCGGCAAGCGCCACATGCGGCAGAATCAGGTTCTGCTCGTGGCTGACGCGGATTTCGTCGAATGCGTATTCCTCGGCGATGTCCGCAACCGCATCCATCTGCGCGTCGCTCGCATCGCCCGGAATACCGCCGATCGGCTTCAGCGAAATGGTCACCATGCCGTAGTCCGGATGCTTGTGCGGCTGCACGTTCTGCTGAACCCAGCGCGCGAATTCCGGATCGGCTTTCTTCCAGCGGGCGAGGTTGCCCCAGCCTTCAGCGCGGTTCGGCAGGGCTGCCGGCGCAAAATAGGTAGAAATCGCTTGGATGTCGGCATCCGGCAGCTTCAGCTCGGTGTCCTTGAGCTTGGCGAATTCGACCTCGACCTGGCGAGCAAGCTCCTCGGCACCGGTTTCATGCACCAGAATCTTGATACGCGCCTTGTACTTGTTGTCGCGGCGGCCATAGAGGTTGTAAACGCGCATGATCGCCGTGGTGTAGGAGAGCAGGTCCTCTTCGGGCAGGAAGTCACGGATCTTCTTGGCGATCATCGGGGTTCTGCCCTGCCCGCCGCCGACATAGACGGAGAAGCCGAGTCTACCATTCTCGTCCTTCTTCAGATGCAAGCCGATATCATGCACCTGGATCGCCGCACGGTCGCGCTCGGCACCAGTCACCGCAATCTTGAACTTGCGCGGCAGGAACGAGAATTCGGGATGGACGCTCGACCACTGACGAAGAATCTCTGCATAGGGGCGCGGATCGGCAACTTCGTCGGCAGCCGCACCGGAGAAATGATCCGCCGTCACGTTGCGAATGCAGTTGCCCGAGGTCTGCAGGGCGTGCATCTCGACGCTTGCCAATTCCTTGAGGATGTCTGGCGTGTCGGAAAGACGCGGCCAGTTGTACTGGATGTTCTGGCGCGTGGTGAAATGGCCATAGCCGCGGTCATATTTGCGGGCGATATGAGCGAGCATCCGCATCTGCCGGCTCGATAGTGTGCCATAGGGAATGGCAACGCGGAGCATGTAGGCATGCAGCTGCAAATAGACGCCGTTCATCAGGCGCAGCGGCTTGAAGGCATCCTCGGCCAATTCACCGGACAGCCGCCGCTGGACCTGATCGCGGAACTGCTCGACACGTGCAGAAACGAAGGCGTGGTCGAATTCGTCGTAACGGTACATAGGGTCTCAGGTCCTCAGGCAGCAAATTTGGGGCCGGAAAGCCCATGATATCCCGGAGCATAGGCGATCGACGGGCCCTCGGCGCGGATCCGCTCGCGCATGCGCAGCGGGCGAAGCGTGCCGTCGACTTCCTCGACGTCGACAACGTTGACGTCTACCACTTTATTCTCGTCGAAGGAGCGCTTTCCGGTCGCTTCCAGCGCCGCGACGGCCTCGGCATGGCGGGCGACGAAGGCGTCCTGCAGCGACTCCACCCAATTGCCGGAGGCGTCGAGCCAGACGGATATGCCATCCGCCAGTCGGTTTGCCGTCAAGACCTTGTCCACCATTCGCGTCATCCTCAATTCGAAAACTGTTCGGCGCGTTCCGCGCCAGAAGCGTTCCTGGCCTCATTGCCCTGCCGCCGCCCAGCGGCAAGCGGCTCCGACCGGTCGAAATTTGCACCCGCAACCGCGTCCCCAATAATCACCATGACCGGACCGTCGAGTTCGGTGCGCGTCTCGAGGTCCGGCAGGTCGCGAAGAATGCCGTGCAGCAGCCGCCGTTCCGCGCGGCTGGCGTTCTCGACCACGGCGACGGTCGTCTCCTGGGGCAGGCCCGCCTGCATCAGCCGCCCGGCAACTGAAGCCGCCACACTGCGCCCCATATAGACCGCAATCGTCGCGCCCGAGACAGCAAGCCGCGCCCAATCGGGCAGCACATCACCGGCAAGGTCATGGCCGGTGGTAAAGACCAGCGACGACGCAACACCACGAAGGGTCAACGGCAGCTCGAAGTCTGCCGCTGCCGCAAATGCGGAGGTGATGCCAGGAACGATCTCATAGCTGATTCCGGCCTCCCGCAGGGCAGCCATTTCCTCGCCGGCTCGACCGAAAATCAACGGATCGCCGGATTTCAGCCGGACGACACGCTTGCCCTCGCCTGCGAGCTTCACCAGCAACTGATTGATTTCGTCCTGCGATTTGGTGTGGCAGCCCTTGCGCTTGCCGACCGAAAGGCGCTCGGCATCGCGGCGCCCCATATCAACGATCGCCTGCGGCACGAGCGCATCGTAAACGATCGCGTCGGCTTCCATCATCACCCGTTGTGCGCGAAGCGTCAGCAAATCCTCCGCACCCGGACCGGCGCCCACGAGCCAGACGTGTCCGGGAACGCGATCCGCTCCATCGAGCAGCCGCGACGCCTCGCGGCGCGCCGAGGCGACATCGCCAAGCGCAACGTGATCGGCAACCGGCCCCGAAAAGAACCGCCGCCAGAAGACGCGGCGCGCAACACCACGCGGCACAAGTCGCTCCACCGCATCACGATAACTCGCGGCTAAAGACGCGACTATGCCGAGCGACGGGGAAAGCAATTGATCGATCTGGGCGCGGATCATCTGCGCCAGAACGGGTCCGGCCCCTTCCGTTCCGATCGCCACGGCGACCGGAGCCCGGTTGACAAGTGCCGGCGTCAGGAAATCGCAATAGTCCGGCTGATCGACGGCATTTGCCGGGATTTTTCTCTCCCGCGCCGCGCCAACGATCGCCCTGTCGGCAGATGCATCGCCAGTCGCTGCAAACACCAGAACGGCACCTTCAACCTGACGGGCAGCAAAGTTTTCTCGGACGATCTCGATACCGCTGGTCTGAAGGAATGTCTCGAAGGCAGGCTCCGGCGCATCCGCGTAGACGGCGATACGCGCCTCGGTGTTCAAAAGCAGCCGCACCTTGGCAAAGGCCTCGTCCCCATTGCCGAACACCGCCACGCGCTTCTGCGCGACGCTAAAAAATGTCGGAAAAAAGGACAGTTGTTGCGACATCACCGAAAAAGCGGCTCCTTCTACAGGCTGCGGCGAATATCCCCCATAGCCGGCAACAATTGAAGAAACAGAAATTTCAATGCTTTTCCGGCCACGTATTGTTTTGCTCGACAGTCAGCCATTTTGAGTAAATATCTCCGGGGGCATACGGTCCCTCGGACCCGTTCTCCCATTGCGCTGGCAAGCCGACCTCCGTTAAATGCCGCCGATATTCGCAGAGAGCACAGAAGATGAAACAATCGGATTTGGCCGAACGCCTCCTGACGGTAATCGAGGACGACATCCTTCCGCTGACCGAAAAGGGTGTTGCTGCCGGCAACAAGGTGTTCGGCGCGGCGATCCTGCGCAAGTCCGATCTTTCGCTTGTGCTCGCGGAGACCAACAACGAGACGGAAAATCCGCTGTGGCACGGTGAAGTCCATACGCTGAAACGCTTCTACGAGATGGCCGACAAGCCTGATATGCGGGAGCTGATCTTCCTCTCGACCCACGAGCCCTGCTCGATGTGCCTTTCCGCTATCACCTGGGCGGGGTTCGACAATTTCTACTACTTCTTCAGCCACGAGGATTCGCGCGACAGCTTCTCGATCCCTCACGACCTGAAGATCCTCAAGGAAGTCTTCCGGCTGGAACCGGGCGGCTATGCACAGGAAAACGCCTTCTGGAAATCGGCCTCGATCGCAGCACTGACGCGCGACGCCGACCAACAGACAAAGGAAAGGCTCGCCGCGCAGGACGCGCGTATCCGCGAGCGTTATCACCGCCTGTCGGATGAATACCAGGCAGGCAAGGACCAGAACGCCATACCGCTGAACTGAGCCATGGAACCTTCTCGCGACATTCAACGCCTGCTCGACATCATGGCGGCGCTACGCCAACCGGACACGGGCTGCCCCTGGGACATCGTCCAGACCTTCGAGACGATAAAGCCCTACACGATCGAAGAAGCCTACGAGGTCGCCGACGCGATCGAGCGGCACGACATGGACGATCTCTGCGACGAGCTCGGCGATCTTCTGCTGCAGGTGGTCTTTCACGCCCGCATGGCGGAAGAAGCTGGTGAATTCTCCTTCGGTGATGTCGTCGAAGCCGTCACCCGCAAGATGATCCGTCGCCATCCGCATGTATTCGCCCGCTCCGGCGCCGATACGCCCGAGGCGGTCAGGCTGCAATGGGATGAGATCAAGCGTGCGGAAAAGGCGGACCGGCGGCAGCGGCGGATGCGGCGCGGCCTGCCGCAGGATACCGATGCCGGCCACCTCGGCTCCGTGCAACGCAGCTTTCCGGCGCTGGTCGAAGCGCTCAAGCTGCAGGAACGCGCGGCAAAGGTCGGCTTCGACTGGTCGAAGCCCGAACCCATCCTCGACAAGATCGAGGAGGAGATCACCGAATTGCGGCAGGCTTTAAAGGATGGAGACCAGCGAAAGGTGGCCGACGAGCTCGGCGACCTGATCTTCGCCGTCGTCAATATCGGCCGCCATGTCGGCACCGATCCGGAAATGGCGCTCCGCGGCACCAACACCAAGTTCCGCCGCCGCTTCGGCCATATCGAACAGGAGCTGGAAGCAGGCGGCGAGACGCTTGACGCCGCTTCTCTGGAGCGCATGGAAGAACTCTGGCAGGCAGCAAAGGCGATCGAGCGACAACTGACGTAGCGGGATGCCGCAACGTCGGCCTCGTTACCAGTCCTCTTCGACGGGTTTCGGTCCGTGGCCGAGCCGCCGTTCAAGCTCGGCAGCCTCGCTCTCGGTCAGGCGCAAGTCGAGGCTGACTCTTCCGTCTTCAAGGTCATCTCGACCATCGACGATCGAGTGCTCATAGACCCAGGGCAACAACTGCAGCTGGTCGAGGCCGAGCACGACCGTGCACTCGGTCAACACGCCCGAAAGGCGGCGGCCGATCTCGGCGAGCAGGTGATCGACGCCCTCGCCCGTCACCGCAGAAACGGCGACCGTATTCGGCGTGCTTGCCGCCTTCTTAACGAGCACCTCGCGCACCTCTGGCTCGAGCTTGTCGATCTTGTTCCAGACCTCGACGATGCGCTCGGCGCCTTCCTTCTCGTCAATGCCGAGATCGGCAAGGATGCGCAGCACGTCGCTCGCCTGTGCCTGGTTGTCTGCGTCGGAAAGGTCGCGCACGTGCAGAATGAGGTCCGCTTCGAGCACTTCTTCAAGCGTCGCCCGGAATGCCGCGACAAGGTGGGTCGGCAGATCAGAGATGAAACCGACCGTGTCGGACAGAATGACCATGCGCCCATGCGGCAACTTCAGGCGCCTCAGCGTCGGATCAAGCGTCGCGAAAAGCATGTCCTCGGCCAGCACGCCCGCGCCCGTCATCCGGTTGAAGAGCGTCGATTTGCCGGCGTTGGTATAACCGACCAGTGCCACGATCGGGTGCGGCACCTTCTTGCGTTTCGAGCGGTGAAGATGCCGGGTGCGCCGCACCTGCTCCAGTTCACGCTCCAGCCGAACGATCCTCTCCTGCAGCAGGCGACGGTCGGCTTCGATCTGGGTTTCACCGGGACCGCCCATGAAGCCCGCGCCGCCGCGCTGGCGTTCAAGGTGGGTCCAACTTCTGACCAGCCGACCCTTCTGATAGTTGAGATGCGCGAGATCGACCTGGAGCGTGCCTTCCTTTGTGGAGGCGCGCCGCCCGAAGATTTCCAGAATGAGACCCGTCCGGTCGATGACCTTGGCGTTCCATTCTTTCTCGAGGTTGCGCTGTTGCACAGGCGTCAGCGGGTGATCGACGATCACCAGCCCGGCATCCTTTTCGTTCAGGATATGGCCGATCTCCTCGATCTTGCCACTGCCGAGCAAAGTCCCCGGCTTCGGCTGGGCGACCGGAACGATCGTTCCGTGCACGACGTCGAGATCGATGGCAAGCGCGAGGCCGGTTGCCTCTTCCAGACGGCTTTCGTCTGAGCGCGCCACCGGAGCAGACAGAATCTCGGCCGATGCCTTTCCCGTCTTCTTCAGAACTGGAACGACGACGACCGCGCGCATGTCATCGCGGAGCCGTTCCAGCTCCGGGATGATCGACGACGATTTTGAATCACGCTTGGTAATGTTCCTCACGTCCCGTCAGGATGCGGCTTCCTCGTTCTCGAACATCTGCAGCGGCTGACCCGGCATGATTGTCGAGATGGCGTGCTTGTAGACGAGCTGAGAATGGCCGTCACGGCGCAGCAATACACAGAAATTGTCAAAAGATGTGACCACGCCTGTCAATTTTACACCGTTGATCAGGAAAATGGTCAATGAAATCTTTTGCTTGCGGACCGTGTTGAGAAAGAGATCCTGCAAGTTTTGAGAACGTTCCGCCATCGCGCCGCTTCTTTCTTATTTGCCGGCCTTTTTGCGCCGGTGCATTTGTCAGATTCTGCGTTTTGAGGCGTCACAGTATCCGTCCCCGACACCCCACCAAGTTTGGTATCAAATCAATGTCTTTTCCGCAATGTCGAAAAAGGCTTCGCGAATATTCTGTGCTATGCTTCCCGGATGACCATTGCCGATCGTCCTTCCGTCGATGGAAACGACGGGAAAGCAGATGCTCGTCGCAGCAGTAACGAAGACCTCGCGCGCAGAATACATCTCCTCCACCGAAAACGCCCTTTCCTCGATTTTCAGGCCAAGCGGCTTCGCCACGTCCATCAGCGTCGCCCGCGTTATGCCCCGTAGAATGCCATGCTCGGCTGGACGCGTGCGCAGTGTCCCGTCACCATCAACGATCCAGACATTCGTCGCCGCCCCCTCTTTGACGAGGCCATCAGTATCGACAAATATCGCCTCCTGAGCTCCGAGTTCCTTCGCCTTCTGGCGTGCAAGCACGTTCGGCAGAAGGCCGACCGACTTGATGTCGACCCGATCCCAACGATTCTCCGGCACCGTGATCGCCGCAATTCCTTCGGCATTCTTCCTTGCGATTGCGGCGGCATCGGTCCGCTTCGCAGTAACGACGAGCGACGGTGGTGTGTCCTTTGCCGGGAAGGCATGGTCGCGGCGCGCCACACCGCGAGTCACTTGCAGGTAGAAAAGTCCGTTGTGCACCCGATTCCGGCGTAGTACCTCGCGAATGACGTGAATCAACGCCGCGCGGCTCATCGGCCAACCGATCCGCAGTTCCCTCAGGGATCGGTCGAGGCGGTCCAAATGCCGGCTGAGGTCCACGATAAAGCCGTGCCGGATCTCGCAAACCTCGTAGACGCCGTCCGCGAACTGGTAGCCACGGTCTTCAACGTGAACGACGGCTTCGGAATGCGGCACGTAAGCGCCGTTGACATAGGCAATTCTCGGCATTGGGGCGAGACCTCAGAAATATTGGATGCTGACTCGGAAAAGCTGTTCGACATGGCGCACTGCGTCGGCGGCGGCAAAAAGAACAACGCGATCCTTCGCCTTTATCCTCGTATTGCCGTCAGGCCGAATGAAAGCCTTGTCGCGGTAGAGCGCGCCAATGCGGATCCCCTCGGGCAATTCGAGCTCGCGCAGGGCCTTGCCGACCATCGGTGAGGTCTCGAGCGCTTCGGCCTCGATCACTTCTGCCTGGCCATTCTGCACCGCGTAGACCGATCGGATGCGGCCTTTCCTGACGTGCTGCAGGACGCGAGAGATGGTCACGGCTCGTGGGTTGATATGCGCATCGACACCGGCCGTGCCGGCGAAATCCTGGTAGGCCGGCTCGTTGATCAGCACCAGGGTCGACTTCGCGCCCAAGCGCTTGGCCATCATGCTGCCGAGAATGTTGATCTGATCGTTATTGGTGAGCGCGACCACGAGATCGGCATCCTGAACGTCCGCCTGCATCAGGATCCGCTGGTCCATGGCAGAGCCGTGCAGGACAACGGTGTTGTTCAGCTTGTCGGCCAGCAGCACGGCCCGGTCACGATCGTTCTCGATGAGCTTGACGCGCATGCGGGGCTGCTGCTCCTCGATCATGCGCGCGACGAAATAGCCGATATTGCCACCGCCCATGATGATGATCCGCCGCGCCTCCTGCTCCTCATGTCCGAAGAGTCCTAGCGTGCGGCGGGCATGATCCCGATCGCAGACGACATAGGCGAGATCGCCCGTCTGCAATTGATCGGAGGAGTGCGGCACGATCAGTTTTCCGTCTCGGAAGATGCCGGTAACGGTCGCCAGGAGATCCGGAAAAAGCTCGCTCAACTGCTGTAGCGGCGTGTCCACGACCGGACACTCTTCCATGCACTCGATCGCGATCATGGCGATGCGGTCTTCGGCGAAGCGGACCACGTCGGTCGCGCCCGGGAAGGAAATACGCCGAAGAACAAGACGGCCCACTTCGATCTCCGGCGAAATCGTCACGTCGATCGGGAGATTCTCCCGCGAAAAGAGGTCCGAATATTCCGGTGCGAGATAGTTCTGTGCGCGAATGCGCGCGACTTTGGTCGGCACGTTGAAGATCGCATGCGCCACTTCGCAGGCCACGATATTGACCTCGTCGTACAATGTGACCGCGATGATCATGTCAGCCTGGTCGGCACCGGCTCTCGCCAAGACGTCCGGGTGGGCGCCGTGGCCGACATAGCCGCGCACATCCAGAGTTTCGGTGATATGCGCGATCAGCGCGGCGGACGTATCGATCACCGAGACGTCGTTATTTTCCTGTGACAGGCGCTCGGCAATCCCGTAGCCGACCTGTCCAGCGCCGCATATGACCACTTTCATCGCAGTTCCTTCATCCCACAAGCTACAGCGGCTACTGACGATTCCTTAAATCAGAATCGATTTAAGGACAAAATCATGCAGCAATTCAAAGTGCTACAAGGATCTTGCGCGTCCGATTGGTGGCAGCGCTGTAGCGGCAATGACCGCCGCGCCCCTCTCGCATCAGACGCCTAGCGACTTCAGCTTGCGATGAAGCGCGGAACGCTCCATTCCGACGAACTCCGCCGTGCGCGAGATGTTTCCGCCGAACCGGTTGATCTGAGCAATCAGATAATCGCGCTCGAACATTTCACGGGCCTCGCGCAACGGCAAGGTCATGATGTGCTGGTCACCCTGTGCAGAAATCTTCGGCAGCGTGTCGCCGACCTCGGTCGGCAGCATGTCGGCGGTGATCGGCGTATCCGGTCCATCGCTGCGGGCGAGAATCATCAGGCGTTCGATATTGTTCCGCAACTGGCGGATATTGCCCGGCCAGTCATGCGCCTGCAGGACGGCGAGTGCGTCCTCGCCGATCTTGCGCGGGCGGATGCCGGCCTGTTCGCTCACCTGGCGCATGAACATATCCACAAGGAAGGGAATGTCCTCGCGTCGTTCGGCAAGGGCCGGGACACGCACTGGAATCACAGCGAGACGATGGAACAAGTCCTCACGGAACATGCCCTCTGAAATCATGTTCTCAAGATTGTAGGCGGTCGAGGAGATGATGCGCACATCCACCTTGACGCGCTTGGAACCACCGACGCGCTCGAACTGTTGGTCGACCAGCACGCGCAGGATCTTATTTTGCGTTTCCCGCGGCATTTCGCCGATTTCATCGAGATAGAGGATGCCGCCATGGGCCTCTTCGAGCGCGCCGGTGCGGCGCGGCTGGCCGGGCGTGCCCTCTGTGCCGAAAAGCGCGACTTCCATGCGATCCGGGGTGATCGCTGCGGCGTTGAGCGCGACGAACGGGCCGGACGCACGCGTGGACTTGCGGTGGATCATCCGGGCGACGAGTTCCTTGCCTGAACCCGATGGCCCCTGGATCATGATCCGGCTGTTGGTCGGAGCCACCTTTTCGATCGTCTGCCGCAACTGCGACACGGCGACAGAGGTTCCGATGAGTTCGACCGGGTCGCCGGACTTCTTCTTCAGCTCCGAGACTTCGCGCTTCAGTTTGGAATTCTCCAGCGCCCGCTCGGCTATGAGAATCAGCCGGTCCGCCTTGAACGGTTTCTCGATGAAATCGTAAGCACCGCGCTTGATGGCGGAAACGGCCGTTTCGATGTTGCCGTGACCGGAAATCATCACCACCGGCAGGTCGGGATGGCGGCTCTTGATCTCGTCAAGCAGCGCCAGTCCGTCGAGGCGGCTGCCCTGCATCCAGATATCGAGGAAAACCAATCGCGGGACACGATCGTTGATCGCCGCAAGCGCACTGTCGCTGTCGAAGGCCGTCCGGGTCTCGTGACCTTCGTCCGACAGGATTCCCGAGACGATCTCCCGGATGTCCTCCTCATCGTCCACAACCAGAATATCAGCCGCCATTGGTATTACCCTTATCCTTTACAGTACCTTCGCCCCCGGTCTCGCCGGCAGGCGGCAGGATCACGCGGATCATTGCCCCGACGCCGCCGTCGAAATCGACCGGTGCGTCGTGCAGTTCCAATTGTCCGCCATGGTCCTCGATGATTTTCTTGACGATTGCGAGACCGAGACCGGTGCCCTTTTCGCGCATCGTCATGTAGGGCTCCAGAATTCTGTGCCGGTTCTCGGTCGGTAGGCCCTTGCCGTTGTCGATGACGTCGACAACGAATCGGCCGGAAGCGCCGTCGCGACGGGACCGGACGACGATGGTCGGCGCCCCCCGCTGCGTTCCGGCAGGGACGGCCTCGATCGCCTCCACCGCGTTTTTGACGATGTTGCCGAAGGCCTGGCCGAGCATGCGGCCGTCAAACTGGCCTTCGAGCGGCTCGTCGCCGAAATCGCGAACGAAGGTGATGTGACTGTTGCCCATCTCGCGCAGGAAAACCGCATCCTTGAGGATCGATCGCAGATCGGATTTTTCCTTCGTCGGTTTCGGCATCCGCGCAAACGCCGAAAATTCGTCGACCATTCGGCCGATATCCTCCACCTGGCGCACGATGGTATCGGTGCACTGGTCGAAGACCGCCCGGTCCTGCTGGTCGATCTGCTTGCCATAGCGGCGCCTCAAGCGCTCGGCCGAAAGCTGGATCGGTGTCAGCGGATTCTTGATCTCGTGCGCGATGCGGCGGGCCACGTCGGCCCATGCGGTAGACCGCTGCGCAATCACCAGATCGGTGATGTCATCGATCGTGATGACGTAGGAGCCATGCGAATCGTCGCCTTCCTCCCTCGTCACCTGCACGTTCAGCGTACGCTCGGTTCCGCCGCGCATGATATTGATCTGCTTGCGATAATCGTTGCGATAGCGGCTTTCAGCCTCGATCAGCACAGCATCGATCTCGGGCGCAACCTCGCTGAGGCTTGTGCCCAGCAGTCCCGGCGCGGACTTCCGCAGAAATTCTTCCGACGAAGGATTGGCAATCGTGATGCGACGGTCCTTGCCAACGCCGATAACCGCCGTGGTGACGCCGGAAAGCACCGCTTCGATAAAGCGGCGGCGCTGGTCCACCTCGTCCTTCGCAACCAGGATCTGCTGCTGCTGCGTGCGGATCTCGGTGACCATCTTGTTGAAGGTGCGCGAGAGATTGCCCACGTCGCCGTCGACGGCGCGCACCGGAACGACCACATCGAGATTGCCGGAGGCAACACTGTCCGCGGCGCCGATCAGTTGTCGGATCGGCCGCACGATACGATCGGCAACGGCGATCGCCGTCCAGATCGCCGCCAGCAGGACGATGAGGGCAAAGCCGATATAGAGGACGCCAAAGGCGATCTGAAGCGAGGTGCGCCCGGCCTCAAGTGCCTTGTATTCGGCCGTATTCTCCTCCATCAGCCGCATCGAACGCATCACTTCGGGATCGACGTTGCGGACTGTGTAGAGGTACGTTCCCGGTATATTGTCGAGCGGAATGACAGCGCCGACGAGATTGGTCACACCGGGAGGAATAAGCGTCGGCTGGCCAGAGACCGTGCTTTTGAGCGCATCGGCGGGAATAGCCGGCAGCGGCTTTTCGGTCGAGATATTGGCCTGGAGGATGGCGCTACCGTCGGCGCGCACCAGGAAGGCGCCAAGCATGCCGCGTCCCCTCGCCTGCCGCGTCATCAATTCGGTGAAGCCGGTGCGATCGAGGCTGTAGAGTTGCCGGTTGCGCTCGAGGTCGTTGGCCATCGACACTGTCTGGCCTTGCAGGTAGCTGGCATTCTCGAGCACGTAGGCCTGCGCAACGTTCAACGACGAGCGGACAATCGCCTGCGTGCGCAGCGAGAACCAGCGATCGAGCCCGACATCGAGCGTGATGCTGGCAAAGATTGCGACCAGGATGGCCGGCGTTATCGCGACGATCGAAAAGAGCGCGACGATGCGCACATGCAGCCGCGCTGCCGCTCTTCCCCTGCTGCGTGCTCTCAGCAGTCTGAGGATTTCGCGTACGATCAGATAGATCAGACCGACGACGAAGACGCCGTTGATGCCCGCGCAGGCGATGACGATGTTGCGTTCCGGCCGGATGGGGGTGAGGCCGAGGAGAACGAGCAGCGACAGGGTGGCACAGATCAGCGCGCCGGTGGCGAGCATCAATCCGGGCAGCGCGAAGGACGCCCGCCGATCCTGGACAGTTGCGACCCTGTCCTCTGTGCCCAATGGCAGGGCCATTCCGTCCACCATGTAAAACGCTTCCCCCAAACCGGCGCCCGACGGCGCCGGCAAACGCGAACTTTAGCAGGTCAGAGAAACCGACCTAACGCCCAACCCCAAATAGTATTGGCGTGCCTCGACCGGGTGGGTCGCCTCCAATGACGACGCAACGAATCGACGCTATCGGACGTTCAAGCAACGCATTGTGGCGAAAATGCAACGGTGTTGCATCTCAGTCAAGCACTGCGTGAACTACGGTAGACGGAAACCCCGAGTTCGCGAATCTTCTTGCGCAGCGTGTTTCGGTTAAGGCCGAGGAGGTCGGCGGCCTTGATCTGATTACCTCGCGTCGCCGTCAGGGCTGCGAGAATCAATGGATACTCCATCTCTGCGAGCACGCGATCATAGAGGCCCGATGGCGGCAGGGCATCGCCGAAACTGGCAAAATACTGCCTCATATTCTCTTCGACCGCCTGGGAGATCGACATCGAACCGGAGCGAGTCACCGACTTCTCGATCGGGCTGTCAGGAATCTCGGAGCGCAATTCGTTCTCGATAATTTCCCTGGTGATCACATCCTGTGGATAGAGCGCCGTCAGCCTCCGTACGAGGTTCTCCAGCTCTCGCACATTGCCGGGCCACGGATGCGTCTTCATCAGTTCCAGCGCTTCCTGGTCGAAACGTTTGACGTCCAACCCTTCCTTTTCGGCCTGCTGGACGAAATGGCGGACGAGATCCGGAATATCCTCGGCTCGGTCTCTCAGCGGCGGCAGACGCAGCGGCACGACATTCAAGCGATAGTAGAGGTCTTCGCGGAAAAGCCCTTGATTGATCGACTGTTTCAGGTCCTTGTTCGTCGCGGCAACGATCCGCACATCTGAACGGATCGGCGTCCGCCCGCCAACAGTAGTGTATTCGCCCTGCTGCAACACGCGCAGCAGCCTAGTCTGGGCATCCATCGGCATGTCGCCGATTTCGTCGAGGAAGAGCGTCCCACCTTCGGCCTGCTCGAAACGGCCGGTCGAGCGCGTCTGTGCGCCTGTAAAGGCGCCCTTCTCGTGACCGAACAATTCCGACTCGATCAAGTCGCGAGGAATCGCCGCCATGTTGATCGCCACAAAGGGGCCGTTCCTGCGCTTGCCGTAGTCGTGCAACGCTCGCGCGACGAGCTCCTTGCCGGTTCCCGATTCTCCCGTGATCATCAATGTCAGGTCGGTCTGCATCAGCCGCGCGAGTACGCGGTAGATTTCCTGCATTGCAGCCGAACGACCGACGAGCGGCATGCCATCCTGCGAATCGTCGTCGATCCTGGAGGGACGGCGCTTCGGTTCGGCGAGCGCGCGGCCGATAATGCCGATCAGTTCCGTCAGATCGAAAGGTTTTGGCAGGTAGTCGTAGGCTCCCTTTTCGGACGCCTTGATGGCTGTCATGAAGGTGTTCTGTGCGCTCATCACGAGCACGGGCAGGTCCGGCCTCGCCTTCTTGATCCGCGGCAGGAGATCGAAGGCGTTCTCGTCCGGCATCACGACGTCGGTTACGACCAGATCGCCGTCACCAGCAGCAATCCAGCGCCACAACGTCGCCGCATTGGAGGTGATGCGCACATCATAGCCGGCGCGGCTCAAGGCCTGATTGAGCACGGTGCGAATGGCGGCATCGTCATCCGCGACGAGAATCGTAGCGCCCGTCATGCAATGTTTCCTTTTGTCATCGGAATTTCGTCGTCATCCGCCGCCAGTCCCTTGGACGCCGGCATCAGAACACGGAAGGTGGTGCGGTTGTGCTGGCTGTCGCACTCGACGATGCCCCCGTGGCCGCCAATGATCTTGGCGACCAGCGCCAGGCCGAGGCCCGAGCCGTTCGTCTTGGTGGTGATGAAGGGATCGAAAAGGTGCGGCAGCAGATCCGCGGGAACGCCGGGTCCGTTGTCATGCACGCAGAACTCCAGCGGCAACGAGATCTTTTCGCGGGTGCCGGCAACCGAAAGGCGAATGCCGGGGCGATAGGCCGTCGTCAGCATGATCTCGCCATCGGCCCGATCGCCGATCGCCTCGGCGGCATTCTTGATCAGATTGAGGAACACCTGAACAAGCTGGTCGCGATTGGCGTAAACCGGCGGCAGCGACGGGTCGTAGTTCTCCGAAATCTTGATGGTACGGGCAAACCCGGCCTTGGCGATCGCTTTCACGTGATCGAGCACGGAATGGATATTGAGCGGTACGCGATCCACAGGTCTTTCGTCAGAGAAGACCTCCATGCGGTCGACGAGCGATACGATGCGGTCGGTCTCGTCGCAGATCAGCCGCGTCAGGGCCCGGTCTTCGTCATTGACGGACGTCTCGAGCAACTGTGCGGCACCGCGAATGCCGGAGAGCGGGTTCTTGATCTCATGGGCCAACATCGAGGCGAGACCGGTCACGGATCGCGCGGCGCCTCGGTGCGTCAGCTGCCGATCGATCTTGTCCGCCATCGAGCGCTCCTGGAAGACGATGACCACGGATCCCGGCGTGGAAAGAACCGGCGCCACATAGAGATCGACAAGCTTGTCGGCGCCGAGACGCGGCGAACTCAGATCGACCCGGTATTCGTTAACAGGCGCCCGTCGCTCGCGAACCTGTTCGATCAAAGTCAGCAGCGGACTGCCGAATGGAATGAAGGCGCTGATATTGTGACGGGCGAGATGATTGGCGCTGGCGCCGAAAAAAGATTCGGCCTCCCAGTTGGCGAAGGCCACAAGGCCGTTTTCATCGACCAGGATGACGGGGTTTTGGATCGCGTTCAGCACCGCCATCGAAAGATCGTTCGCATCCTCCGCAGGCTCCATTGCCGTTGCCTTGTCCGTCATGCCGCCATCTCCTCGTTGACCGGTGCGACGTCGCCATTCGCAATCGCGGCAGCGACCCGATCGCTGACCAGGACCGGATCGGTGGACGTCAGGATCGCCGCCTTGTCCGCGGACGAGAGGTTCGGCGCGAAACGCTCGATGTACCAACCGACATGCTTGCGGGCGTGCCGAAGGCCAATCTGAGTCCCATAGAATTCGAGCATCATGGCGTAGTGCTCGGCGAAGATCCGCGCGATCTCTAAGGCATCAGGATGAAGACAGGCTCCGGCAAGGACCCCGGCATGCCATGGCCGCCCCTGCGATGAGCGCCCCACCATGACGGCGTCAGCATCCGACCGGCGCAGGATTTCGGTCGCGTCCGCCACGCTATCGACGTCGCCATTGGCTATCAGAGGGACGGAGATGACGTCGCGAACCGCATGGATCGCGTCCCAATCCGCCTTGCCGCTGTAAAATTGCATCCGCGTGCGGCCGTGGATCGTGATGGCCTGCACACCCGACTCTTCAGCCCTCCGGGCGATCAATGGAGCATTGATTGAATTTTCATCCCAACCGAGCCGCATCTTCAGCGTTACCGGCACCGAAACGGCCCTGACGGTCGCTTCGATAAGCGACAAGGCATGATCGGGGTCGCGCATCAGCGCCGAACCGGAATAGCCGCCGGTAACCTTCTTGGCCGGGCAGCCCATGTTGATATCGACAACATCGGCGCCGTTCGCCTCGACGATCCTCGCGGCTTCCGCCATCCAGTGCGCCTCACGGCCAGCGAGCTGGACGATATGCGGCTCGATGCCGGAATTCTTCAGGCGTGCCCAGGATTCAGCGGCGTTGCAGACAAGTTCGCGGCTCGCGACCATTTCCGTCACCACAAATCCGGCACCGAAACGCCAGGCAAGCGTGCGGAAAGGCAAATCCGTCACCCCCGACATCGGCGCGAGCGCCACCCGGTTGCGGATTTCAACTTTCCCGATCCGGAGCGACGATGACAGGGCCGACGGTGGCAAATGCATATCTTTCAGGCACATGTTCTTCTTGCACTATTTTTAGACATTGTTATTCGGCTTGCCAAGCGATTTCCACGCCACCGACAAAATTCCCTCCGTGGCCAGCAATGGCCGGGCTGGCAATGGCGGGGCCTTCGCGGTAGATCACGGCGAAGAGCGGCGAAATGCGGGACCACATACATAAGATGCAGCCTGAAGAACAGTTCTCCTGTGGTGTCCTCATCGTCGCGGCCGGCCGCGGTGAGCGCGCCGGCCAATCGGCCGAGGGGCCGAAGCAGTACCGGACGATCGGCGGCCGCCCCGTTATCGCGCATACGCTTGACACTTTCGCGACATGGGACGGAACGGGACCAATCGTTATCGTCATCCATCCGGACGACGCGGAATTGCTTGCCGCTGCTGTGAAGCGCGTGCCCGCGCCAGCCGATTTGAGCGTGGTACATGGAGGAGCGACGCGGCAGCTTTCGGTCCTTGCGGGCCTGGAGGCGGTTGCGGCTGCGGGCACAAAATATGTCATGATCCACGACGCAGTGCGCCCGTTTGCGGATCACGCGCTGCTCGATCGTTGCCGTCAGGCGCTGCTGGGCGGCGCCGATGCGGTCGTGCCGGCGATTGCAGTCACCGACACGTTGAAGCGGGCCGGCGCAAATGGCCTCGTGCAGGAAACCGTCGCGCGGAGTAATCTCTATGCGGCACAGACGCCGCAATGCTTCATGTTGGAGACGATTCTCTCCGCGCATCGCGCCGCCAGCGCCGGCGCAAAAGCGGATTTCACCGATGACGCGTCCATTGCCGAATGGGCGGATATTCCCGTTGTCCTAGTCGAGGGTATGGTGGACAACATCAAGCTCACGCTGCAGAGGGATATTTCGATGGCCGACGAAAGGCTCAAAGGCAGCGCAATTCCCGATGTGCGCACCGGCAATGGCTACGACGTCCACCAACTCGTCGAAGGCAACGGCGTCACCCTTTGCGGCGTATTCATCCCGCACGACCGCAAACTTTCCGGCCATTCCGATGCCGACGTCGCGCTGCATGCGCTGACTGACGCCCTTCTCGCGACCTGCGGCGCAGGCGATATCGGCGATCACTTCCCACCGTCCGATCCGCAATGGAAGGGTGCGCCTTCCCGCATCTTTCTGGAGCACGCGGCGCAGATCGTCCGCGAGCGTGGCGGAACAATTACCAATGCGGACATTTCGCTGATCGCCGAAGCGCCCAAGGTCGGGCCGCACCGCCAGCAGATGCGAGAGAACCTGGCAGCAATGCTTGGCATCGCCATCGACCGCTGTTCGATCAAGGCGACCACCAACGAAAAGCTCGGTTTCATCGGCCGCAACGAAGGTATCGCGGCGATCGCCACGGCAACGGTCGTCTATGTACCTGGGAGCAACGCATGATGTGGCCCGCCGATATAGAACAGAAAGCGCGGGAAATCCTTGCCGATTTCACGGCGCGCAACCTGAAGCTGGCCACGGCGGAATCCTGCACCGGCGGCCTGATTGCCGGGGTGTTGACGGAAATTGCCGGCTCGTCGCTCGTCGTCGACCGTGGTTTCGTCACCTATTCCAACGACGCCAAGATACAGATGCTCGGGATCGAACTCGCGACGCTTGCCGCCCACGGCGCCGTCTCGCGCGAGACCGCTATCGAAATGGCACGCGGCGCCGTGTCCCACTCAGGGGCCGATGTTGCCGTCGCCGTGACGGGGATCGCCGGGCCGGCCGGTGGCTCGGTGGAGAAACCGGTAGGGCTCGTGCACCTGGCGGCGGCGAGCCGGAAAGGCGCGACGCTTCACCGCGAGATGCGCTATGGCGACATCGGCCGCGACGTGGTTCGGCTGTCAGCCGTTAGAACCGCGCTTGAGCTCCTCGAAAACATCTCTCATCAAGCATAGACCTCGTCGGCTCGCTTTTCGAAGGCTTCCGAAAACATGCGGAACGCCCGATCGAACATGGAGCCCATCAACGCGCCAAGAAGCCGGCTCTTGAATTCGTAATCGATGTAAAAATGCACGATCGATAGCTTTTCGCCGGTCGGCTCGAAGCGCCAGTCGTTGTCGAGATATTTGAATGGTCCGTCGATATAGCTGACATCGATCGTCCGCGCGGCCTTGTTGAGCAGAACCTGGGTCGTGAAGGTCTCGCGAATTGCCTTGTAACCGACCGTCATATCGGCCAGCAGCAATACCTTGCCATCGCGCTCCTTGCGTGAACGCACGCTCAAGGCTTCGCAAAGCGGCAGAAACTGCGGATAGCGCTCGACGTCGGCGACGAGATCGAACATCTGATCGGCCGAATGCTTAACGACATGGTTTGTTTCGAAGTGCGGCATGACTTGCAGTTAAGCGCGTGCTACGCGAAGTTCAAGCAGTGTGCGCATTTGTGCCGGGCTTCTTTTGCGGCCTATTAGATGTTTTTTTAAGAATAAAAACGCGCAGCAATTCAATGTGCTACTGCTGCGCGTCTGGTGGAATGCGCGACGCCGCAGAACGGGCCGACGGCCGCACTTCTAACCGTCGCAAGGAGAAGCCGGCTTGTAAGGCGGTCTCAGAGCACACACCCCACCCTCGCGCAGTGGGCATAGGAAACGAGTTCGGTTCGCCTGCCGCGTCCCTCCTCCAGGAATTCGTCGACGGCCGCGACGACATCATGCGGTCTGTACCGGAGCCAGTGGCCCAGGCCATGGAGAGCCGCTTCCTGACACGCGACAGAGCTGAGCCTCAGCGTTCGACGCATGACGTCGATCGCGGCCCCGTGAAGCAAGTCGCAGTCCGGGTCATCCGGAAGCGCCAAGCATGGGAACTCGTCCCACCACATGTAGCATACCGCATTCAGGGGAGCCGCGCCGGGTTCGTCGATGTGAGCCAACACATCCGCACAGCGCGGGGCGAACAGGTCGGCGAAGACGTTCTCGATCGCCTCGACGCAGCGAAGACGCGCTGCTGTCGGCACAGAAGTGCTGTAGAACCACCCGTTGTCGCCTGACGCGCTCGTGCTCAACAGGTAGACGAGCCCCTGCGCGATCTGTGCATCGGAAAAGTAGGCGAGCGACCGTTCGGTCGTCGAAAAAAGCCTCGTAAAGTAATCCACCGCGACCGCCGGTTCGGGATCCCACCAGGGAGGATCTTCATCAAAGAACCAAGGATAGCCGTGGAGCCGCACCACGTGGCCAAATGCGTGCTCAATCCAGTCGTCGTAGCTCAAGTCCGATACAGCGGGTATGGAGGAACCTCCTAACGACGAGTTGCCGGAACGGGCAGCTAATACAGTGCAATTCCCGGGCGGATTACTCCGCCTCGACCAGGAGCTTTTTCTCCCGCGCCGCCCTCAGCCGTGCGAAATCGTCGCCGGCGTGATGTGACGAGCGTGTCAGCGGGCTCGATGAGACCATCAGGAAGCCCTTCGTATAGGCGATCGTCTCGTAGGACTTGAATTCCTCGGGCGTCACGAATTTCTCGACCTTGTGATGCTTGCGAGTCGGCTGCAGGTACTGGCCGATCGTCAAGAAGTCGACGTCAGCGGTACGCAGATCGTCCATCAATTGCAGCACTTCGTTCCGTTCCTCGCCGAGGCCAACCATGATGCCGGACTTGGTGAACATGGACGGATCGAGTTCCTTCACCCGCTGCAGCAGTCGGATGGAGTGGAAATAGCGAGCGCCCGGCCGCACAATCAGATAGTTCGAAGCGACGGTTTCGAGATTGTGATTGAAGACGTCCGGTTTGGCAGCGACCACACGCTCCAGCGCACCCGGCTTGCGCAGAAAGTCGGGCGTCAGGATCTCGATGGTTGTTTCGGGAGAGGCGTCGCGGATCGCGAAGATGACCTTCTCGAAGTGCTCGGCGCCACCGTCATCGAGGTCGTCGCGGTCGACGGAGGTGATGACGACGTGACTCAAGCCCATCTGCTTGACCGCCTTGGCGATATTGGCGGGCTCTTCCATGTCGAGCGCGTTCGGCTTGCCGGTCGCGACGTTGCAGAAAGCGCAGGCGCGCGTGCAAATCTCGCCCATGATCATGAAGGTCGCGTGTTTCTTGTCCCAACATTCGCCAATGTTCGGGCAGCCAGCCTCCTCGCAGACCGTGACGAGATTGTTGCCCTTCACGATTGAACGGGTTTCCATGTATCCCTTCGACATCGGCGCCTTTACGCGGATCCAGTCTGGCTTGCGCAGAACTTCCGTGTCGGGCTTGTGCGCCTTTTCCGGGTGGCGGACACGCTCGGCCCTATCCGAGACGGCGTCGAAAACCGTTACCATATTTCTTCCTTCATCGTATCGGGCTTCGGCCTTACGCCGACGTGCTCGCTTTCGATCTATATAGATGGCCGGACATGAAAAGTCAGGCCACCATTTGCATGACAGCCCGACCGCTTGCGAATGCGGAAGGAGGCCCTAGCGTCTGACGGCGCGGGCCGCCGCGATTAACAGGCACGCGCCAATGAAGCCGATAACCAGATAGGCAACCCAGCCCGTGTAGGCCATCCCGAAGGCGGCCAGAATGAAGTTCAGCACAAGAGCACCGACGATGCCGAGAACAATATTCGCGATCAGCCCCATCTGGCTGCTCATGAATTTCTCCGCCAACCAGCCGGCAAGACCGCCGATGATGATCGCCGCCAGGATACCCACGCCGTTCAAGCTCATGACAACCTCCCCGCATTGAAAGTGCTGCAGCGCCCTCAATGCGTGAAGAGACCGAAAGTTCCGAACGGCGGTGGGTCATCAGGCGTTCAATACCCGGCCGTAGGCGTCCAGCACGCTTTCCTTCATCATCTCCGAGAGAGTCGGATGCGGGAAGATCGTGTGCATCAGCTCTTCCTCCGTCGTCTCCAGGTTCATGGCGACGACGAAGCCCTGGATCAGTTCGGTCACCTCGGCGCCAACCATATGCGCACCCAAAAGCTCGCCGGTCTTCTTGTCGAAGATCGTCTTGACCAGGCCCTGGTCCTCGCCGAGCGCGATTGCCTTGCCGTTGGCGCCGAAGCTGAAGCGGCCGACACGGATCTCGCGGCCGAGCTCCTTGGCCCTCGCCTCGGTGAGGCCCACGGAGGCAACCTGCGGATCGCAGTAGGTGCAGCCCGGGATCTTGCCCTTATCGAGCGCATGTACACCGGGAACGCCGGCGATCTTCTCGACGCAGATCACGCCCTCGTGCTCCGCTTTGTGCGCAAGCATCGGCGGCCCGGCGACGTCGCCGATCGCATAGATCCCGGCGACATTGGTCTTGCCGTAGCCGTCGGTGACGATACAGCCGCGGCTGGTCTCGACGCCCAGCGCCTCGAGGCCCAAGTTTTCGATATTGCCCTGGACGCCGACAGCGGAGATCAAGCGATCCGCCTTGATCTGCGTAACCTTGCCGTCCTTCGTTTCGACATGCGCGGTCACATCGTTCGCGCCCTTCTCGACCTTCGTCACCTTGGCATCGGTAAAGATCTTCATGCCGCGCTTTTCGAGCTGCTTGCGGGCGAAAGCGGAAATCTCCGCATCCTCGACCGGCATGACCTGCGGCAAGAGCTCGACGACGGTGACATCAACGCCCATCGACCGGTAGAAGCTTGCAAACTCGATGCCGATCGCGCCGGACCCCATAACCAGCATGGTCTTCGGCATTTCCTCGGGCTTCATCGCCTCGAAATAGGTCCAAATCAGCTTGCCGTCCGGCTCGATGCCAGGAAGGGCGCGCGGCCGTGCGCCAGTCGCGATGATGATGTGCTTGGCCGTATAGGTGCCTTCTCCCTTGACGCCCTTCGGAACGGGATTTTGTGGCTGGACCGGCGGCTTCGAGGGGGCGCCGACGACGATCTCGCCGCGTTTGGTGAGCTTCGCCTCGCCCCAGATGACGTCTACCTTGTTCTTCTTCATGAGGAAGGCGACACCGCCGCTCAGCCGTGCGGAGACGGCGCGCGAGCGGCCGACGACCTCCTTGACGTTGGCGGTCATCTTGCCTTCGAGCGTCAGGCCGTAGTTCTTGGCGTGATTGGCATGGTCGAGAATTTCGGCCGAGCGCAAGAGCGCCTTTGTCGGGATGCAGCCCCAGTTGAGGCAGATGCCGCCGAGGTGTTCGCGCTCGACGATCGCCGTCTTCAAGCCCAGCTGCGCCGAGCGGATGGCGGTGACATAGCCACCCGGGCCCGAACCGATAACGATGACGTCGTAATTCTCAGCCATGTGTTTCCTACCTTGTCTCAAGCGACCGAGTGAAAAGCACCCAGTCGTGTTTCCTGCTATCTTCGAAGAGCGGTACGGCTTCAGCGCGCGACACCTCTTCGAAGCCGTTGATCCTGTAGAGTGCCTGCGCCCTTTCGTTGTGGCTTTCGGTGATCAGGCTCACCGGCGCTTGTCCAGCGCGGACAAATTCATTTTCGAGCAACGCGCGGCCGATGCCCCGGCCGCGATGCGGCTTGTAGACACCGAGGCTGTCGATAAACCAGTGACCGACTACCTGCTTCTGGAGTGCAAGCAAGGGTCCCAGTACCGGATGCTTCGGCTCGATCTCGCTTATGGAGGGGCCGATCGCGTAGGAGACCGATACGCCGACGATCTCGTCTGCGGCCACGGCCACGACGGCATCGCGCCAGGTACCGAGCCCTTCGTTCTGGCGCAGCCTGTTGCGGCCATGCTCGAAAGCGGTTTCCGTTGCCCCGCTCAAGACGCCGCCGTACCAGAGCCAAGCAGCGAAGCCGTGCGAAGCGATGTCGATCAGGATCGCCAGCTCCGCCGCCTCGCACCTTTCCGCAGCTCTGAGGATCGCCGCCGCCATGGTCAGAGCCCGAGCATCATCCGCACGACCGGCTCCAATCCACGGCCGATCGCGCGGGTGTTGTCGGCGTCGAGATGGACGCCATCAAGCGGCGTGGTTTTCGCAACGGAGCCGGCATCGAAAAAGCCGCAGTCGAGTTCGTCAGCAAGATCGCGGTAGAGCGGCGCCAGCATTGCCGACTGCTCGATAGCGCCCGCATACATTGCTGCGAAAGCGCTGTTCGCGGTTTCGCAAAGCTGCGGCGGCGAGACGATGAGGATGTCCGGCCCCTCCTCGGCTTCTACCGGCCAGTCGTGCCGCCGGACGAGATTGACGAGGCGCGCGACCCCTTTGACGGCGCCGAAGGCCGTGCCGTGGATCACCGGCTTCATGTCGTTGGTGCCGAGCAGGAAGATCATCAGATCGATCGGCGCGTGGCTGTGGAGCACGGTCGGCAGCACGCGGGCGCCATTGCGGTCGCAATCGGCGAGATGGTCGTCATAGGCCGTCGTGCGGCCGTTCAAACCTTCGGCGATGACGTGTACGCCCGGACCGAGGGCCTTTTGCAGCACGCTCGGCCAGCGATCCTCCAACGCGTGCCGTCCGAGGCCGCTCGCGTCATAGCCCCACGTCAGACTGTCACCGTAGCAGAGAACTGTTTTCATTCACGTTTCGCCTAGACTGGTGAGGAAATCCGAACCGGTGCGCCTTGACGCCCAGTTGACGAGGGCCCAGTGGGCGATCACTGCAAGCGCGCAGGGGATCACTGCACCCAAGAGGTAGAAGCGATCAATCAATCCGAGGCCAATGCCGTCGTTCGAATAGATCGCCGCCATAACACTTGCCATCACAGCAATAAGCATAAGCGCCAGCAAAAGCAGCATGCCTTGCTTCAGGGCCGCTGCCGGTGCGGGTCGCATCTGCGCGCCGAACGATACCAGACCCGCGATCACTGCCACCGGGATGACGCTAAGGCCCACCAACGCAAAATTCGGTCCGTCGAACGGCAGTTCATCGACCTCAAAGAACCTCGTCAACAGCCACGCAAACGCCCCGAACGCTAAGATGCCCGCAAACCCAGACAAGAGAGATGCGCGTGCCGACACTCCGAAAGCCCGCAAAAGACGGGAAATCAGCGATGCCGGTTTGCGCACCTCACCCATTCAGGCCCCCAAGGTCAGACCAGCATGCCCATCGGATTTTCGATGTAGCGCTTGAAGGCGGCGAGCAACTCGGCGCCAAGCGCGCCATCGACGCAGCGATGGTCGGTCGAGAGCGTGACGGTCATCATGTTGGCGATGACCATCTCCTTGTTCTTGACGATGACACGCTCCTGGCCGGCACCGACCGCGAGGATCGTCGCATGCGGCGGGTTGACGACGGCGGCGAAGTCCTTGACGCCCATCATGCCCATATTGGAGACGGCCGTGGTGCCACCCTGGTACTCTTCCGGCTTCAGCTTGCGCTCCTTGGCGCGCTTGCCGAAGTCCTTCATCTCGTTGGAGATGGCCGAGAGGCTCTTCAGCTCCGCCTGGCGGATGATCGGCGTGATCAGGCCACCGGGGATCGAGACGGCAACGCCGACATCGGCGTGCTTGTGCTTGACCATGTTCGAGTCGGTCCAGGAGACGTTAGCGTCCGGAACGTCGCGCAATGCCAGCGCCAGCGCCTTGATCACCATGTCGTTGACCGAGAGCTTGTAGACCGGCTTGCCGTCTTTTTCCGGAGCAGCGGCATTGAGCTGTGCGCGAAGCGCAAGCAGAGCGTCGAGCTCGCAATCGATCGAAACATAGAAGTGCGGGATCGTCTGCTTCGATTCCTGCAGGCGCTTGGCGATGGTCTTGCGCATGCCGTCATGCGGGACGAGTTCGTAGGAACCCGGCTCGAAGAGCTTGAGCACGGCATCCTCCGACATACCCTTGGCGAGCGCGGCCGGAGCGGGTGCAGCGGCCTCCGCAGGCGCGGCGGCTGGCTTGGCACCGCCGGCGACGGCTGCCTCGACATCCTTCTTGACGACGCGGCCGTAGGGGCCGGACCCGGCGATTGCCGACAGGTCAATGCCGGCTTCCTTGGCAAGGCGGCGCGCCAGCGGCGAAGAAAAGACTCGCTTGCCATCGGCTGCGGCGGGGACGGACGGTACTGCCGGCTGCGCCGGGGCCGGTGCCGCAGCAGGGGCTGGCGCAGCAGTCGGTGCTGCCGGCGCCGGTTTTTCGGCTTTGGCTGCAGGCGCCGGTGCTGCGGCACCGTTACCGCCTTTGGCAGCCATAGCGACGTCCTCGCCATCGGCCGCCAGAACGGCGATCAGCGCATTGACCTTGACGCCTTCCGTTCCGGCCGGCACGACGATCTTGGCGACCGTGCCTTCATCGACGGCTTCCACTTCCATGGTTGCCTTGTCGGTCTCGATCTCGGCGATGACGTCGCCGGACTTGACCTGATCGCCTTCCTTGACCAGCCACTTCGCCAGATTGCCTTCTTCCATGGTCGGAGAGAGGGCAGGCATCGTGATGTTGATTGGCATCGAAGCGCCCTCCCTTATTTGTAGCAAACGGCTTTCACGGCATCGACGACCTCGGCGACGCTCGGCAGCGCCAGTTTTTCGAGGTTGGCGGCATAGGGCATCGGCACATCCTTGCCCGCGATCGTCAGGATCGGCGCATCGAGATAGTCGAAGGCCTGCTGCATGACGCGGGTGGCGATCTCGGTGCCAACGGAGGACTGCGGGTAGCCCTCTTCCACGGTCACCAGGCGGCCGGTCTTCTTTACCGACTCGATCACCGTCGGAAGATCCATTGGGCGGATCGTGCGAAGGTCGATGACCTCAACATCAATGCCCTGCGCTTCCAGCTCGGCCGCGGCCTTGACCGCGTAAGTCATGCCGATCCCGAAGGAAACGATGGTTGCATCCTTGCCGACGCGATGAACGCGGGCCTTGCCGATCGGCAGCACGAAATCATCGAGCTTCGGAACCTCGAAGGAGTGACCGTAAAGGATTTCGTTCTCGAGGAAGATCACCGGGTTCGGATCGCGGATCGCTGCCTTCAAGAGGCCTTTCGCGTCGGCGGCCGTATACGGCATGACGACCTTGAGGCCCGGGATGTGGCTGTACCAGGCGGCATAGCACTGCGAGTGCTGCGCAGCGACGCGGGCTGCCGCACCGCTCGGGCCGCGGAAGACGATCGGCGCGCCCATCTGGCCGCCCGACATGTAGAGCGTCTTGGCAGCGGAGTTGATGATCTGGTCGATCGCCTGCATGGCGAAGTTGAAGGTCATGAACTCGACGATCGGCCGCAGGCCCGTCATTGCAGCGCCGACGCCGACGCCAGCGAAACCATGCTCGGTGATCGGGGTGTCTACCACGCGGCGCGGACCGAACTCCTGCAGCAGGCCCTGGGTGATCTTGTAGGCGCCCTGGTATTCGGCGACTTCCTCACCCATGACGAAGACGTCGTCACTGGCGCGCATCTCCTCGGCCATCGCGTCGCGAAGTGCCTCGCGCACTGTCATCGAAACCATTTCCGTTCCAGCGGGGATCGCGGGGTCGGCGGGAATTTCCGCCTTCGGCTGAGCAGCAACCGGCGCGGGAGCCGGCGCGGCGGCCGGCGCCTCATCAGCAGCAGGCTTCGGAGCCTCGGCCTTCGGCGTTAAGATATCGCCGGCAGCCTCGCCGTCCTGCAGCAGCACGGCGATCGGCGTATTGACCTTCACGCCTTCGGTGCCGGCGGCGATCAGGAGCTTGCCGATCGTGCCTTCATCGACGGCTTCCACTTCCATCGTCGCCTTGTCGGTTTCGATCTCGGCAATGACATCGCCCGAGGACACCTTGTCCCCCTCGTTCTTCAGCCATTTGGAGAGCGTGCCTTCCTCCATCGTCGGGGAAAGGGCGGGCATGAGAATTTCTACTGGCATGGTTGTCCCTCCCCGGATCAAAGCAGGATGTCGGTATAGAGCTCGGACACATCCGGCTCCGGATCAGACTGGGCAAAATCGGCACTATCCGCAACGACGTCGCGAACATCCTTGTCGATCTGCTTCAGTTCGTCCTCGCTCGCCCATCCCTTTTCGGTAAGCCGGGCCTTCACCTGCTCGATCGGGTCATGCTCGGAGCGCATCTTCTGCACTTCGTCCTTCGACCGATATTTCGCCGGATCGGACATTGAGTGGCCGCGATAACGATAGGTCAGCATCTCGAGGATGATCGGCCCCTTGCCGGAACGGCAGTATTGAACCGCTTCGTCGGCTGCTGCCTTGACGGCACGAACATCCATGCCGTCCACCTGGTAGCCGGGAATGCCGAAGGAGGCGCCGCGCTGCGAGAAATCGGTCTGCGCCGATGCACGGGACACGGACGTACCCATGGCGTAGCGGTTGTTTTCAACGATGTAGATCACCGGCAGCTTCCAGAGAGCAGCCATGTTGAAGCTCTCATAGACCTGGCCCTGGTTGGCGGCACCGTCGCCGAAATAGGCGAGGCTGACATTATCGTTGCCGCGGTACTTGTTGGCGAAAGCAAGGCCGGTGCCGAGCGACACCTGCGCGCCGACGATGCCGTGGCCGCCATAAAAATGCTTTTCCTTGGAGAACATGTGCATCGAGCCGCCTTTCCCCTTGGAAAGGCCGCCGCGACGGCCTGTCAGCTCCGCCATCACGCCACGCGCGCTCATCCCGCAAGCAAGCATGTGTCCGTGATCACGGTAACCGGTGATGACCTGATCACCCTCCTTGAGCGCCATCTGCATGCCGACCACGACGGCTTCCTGGCCGATATAGAGGTGACAGAAGCCGCCAATGAAGCCCATGCCGTAAAGCTGGCCAGCCTTTTCCTCGAAACGCCGGATCAGCAGCATTTCGCGGTAGGCTTTGAGATCATCTTCTTTGGAGAATTCGGCGATCGTGCCGCCGGCGAAGTCCTTTTTCGCGGACTTGGCAGCGGTCTTGCGGCTGGAGACGGACGCGGTTTTTCGCGGAGCCATACATTCCTCCCAATGGTTAGCCTTCGCCGGCTACCATAGGGAAAGAAGCGCAACACAGCAATGCCATATTTGCATGGCTATTATTCTGCGTAACTATTTGATTTTTAATTTGAATTTTTGATTAACCGATTTTGAGTTAATTCTGGCCGCGATGAAAAATAACGATCTCATCGCTCCGCGACATGTTGAGCGCGAGGCGAGCCTTCTCATCCAGCATATCTCGTTCCAGCGAACCGTCGCTCATCAGCTCAACCTCCTTTTCGAGGATTTTTCGCTGATGAGTGAGCTCATCCAATCGGGCTTGCCGCACGGCGATCTGTCGGTCGAACTCCTCAGTCGCCCTCAGGCCGTATCCTCCGTGGATCGAATGATAGCCGAAGTAGGAAAGAAAGGCGACCGCCATGAGCGGCACGACCAGCCGCCCCAGTCTTCGTTTCTTGTGATGTCGTGTCCACATGGTCCATGCCCTGATACGCAATACAAGACGAGACTAACGTCGATTGATTAACCGACCGTTGACCATGAATAGCAGGAAAAACGAAACCCGCCTGCCGCGAGGCGGGCGGGTTGAGATACATCGACTTTAGATCGCGATGCATACCGCTCGATTCGCCCTCACCCTAGCGCCCTCCCGTCCGCGGGGAGAGGGGATTGTGGGCCGCCGAGCTATCCGGTGGTCCCTTCTCCCCGCCTACGGGGAGAAGGTGCCGGCAGGCGGATGAGGGGCGGACACCGTACCCCTTCGCCATCAACCCCGCAGGATCGAACGGCCGGCGTATTTTGCCTGCAGGCCAAGCTGCTCTTCGATGCGGATCAGCTGATTGTACTTTGCAAGCCGGTCGGAGCGCGCGAGCGAACCGGTCTTGATCTGCCCGCAATTGGTGGCGACGGCGAGATCGGCGATCGTCGAATCCTCGGTTTCACCGGAGCGGTGCGACATTACGGCGGTATAGCGGGCCTTGTGGGCCGTCTCGACCGCATCGAGCGTTTCGGAGAGCGAGCCGATCTGGTTGACCTTGACCAGGATCGAGTTGGCAACGCCCATTTTGATGCCGTCGCGCAGGCGAGCCGAGTTGGTGACGAAGAGATCGTCGCCGACAAGCTGGACCTTGGAGCCGATCTTGTCGGTCAGCGCCTTCCAGCCGTCCCAATCGTCTTCGGCCATGCCGTCTTCAATCGAGATGATTGGGTACTTGGCGGCGAGTTCGGCTAGATACTCAGCCATGGCGCCCGGCTCGAGTGTGCGGCCCTCGCCTTCCAGCACGTACTTGCCGTCCTTGAAGAACTCCGTCGAGGCGCAATCGAGCGCAACATACATGTCCTCGCCCGGCTTGTAACCGGCCTTCTCGATCGACTTCATGATGAAGTCGAGGGCCGCAGGTGCGGACGCCAGGCCCGGAGCGAAGCCGCCTTCATCGCCGACATTGGTGTTGTGGCCATCGGCAGCGAGCTGTTTCTTCAGCGTGTGGAAGACTTCCGAGCCCATGCGCACGGCGTCCTTCAGCGTTTCCGCGCCGACGGGCATGATCATGAACTCCTGGAAGTCGATCGGGTTGTCGGCATGCGCACCGCCGTTGATGATGTTCATCATCGGAACCGGGAGGAGATGTGCGTTCGGGCCGCCGACATAGCGATAAAGCGGCAGGCCGGCGGCTTCGGCCGCGGCCTTGGCAACCGCCAGCGAGACGCCGAGAATAGCGTTGGCGCCGAGGCGCGACTTGTTTGCCGTGCCGTCGAGCTCGATCATGGTCTTGTCGATCTGGATCTGGTTTTCGGCGTCGAGGCCCCCAATCGCCTCGAAGATCTCTCCGTTGATCGCTTCGACGGCGCGCTCGACACCCTTGCCGAGATAGCGGGTGCCGCCATCGCGCAGTTCGACTGCCTCGTGGGCACCGGTCGAGGCGCCCGACGGGACGGCCGCACGGCCGAAGCTACCGTCTTCGAGATGAACGTCGACTTCGACGGTCGGGTTGCCGCGGCTGTCCAGAATTTCGCGGCCGATGATGTCGATGATTGCAGTCATGATCTCTTCCCTGGTTAGGACGACGGTATGGTCGGGCCTGTCTTAATTCATGGCCCCGAAATTACAACGGCGCGCGGGATGCAAATGCCCAAGCGCCATTGCGGTTCATGAAAATTTCACGAAGGCCGTTCAGGCCTTGGCGATCTGATCGAAGGCAAGCAGCTTTTCGAGAAGCCGCGGCATGTCCTTCAAGTGCACCATATTGGGGCCATCCGAGGGCGCGTTGTCCGGATCTTCATGGGTCTCGATAAAGAGACCGGCGACGCCGACGGCGACGGCCGCACGCGCCAAGGTCTCGACGAACTCGCGCTGGCCGCCGGTCGAGCCCCCCTGCCCGCCTGGTTGCTGCACCGAATGGGTGGCGTCAAAGATCACCGGTGCGCCCAGCGCGGCCATGATCGGCAGCGAGCGCATGTCGGAAACCAGCGTGTTGTAGCCAAAGGAAGCGCCGCGCTCGCACAGAAGAACGTTCGGATTACCGCTCATCGTGAATTTCGCGAGCACGTTCTTCATGTCCCAAGGCGCGAGAAACTGCCCCTTCTTGACGTTGATCGCGCGCCCGGTCTTGGCGGCTGCGACGAGCAGGTCGGTCTGGCGCGACAGAAAGGCCGGGATCTGCAGGATATCGACGGTGTCCGCCACGATCGCGCATTGCTCTTCGGTGTGAATGTCGGTCAAGACCGGAAAGCCGAACTCCTTCTTGAGGTCGGCAAAAATCTCCATCGCGCTATCGAGGCCGATCCCGCGCTTGCCGGAGAGCGAGGTGCGGTTCGCCTTGTCGAAGGAAGACTTGTAGACGAGGCCGAGCCCGAGCGACTTGCAAAGCTCGACGAGTTTTCCGGCCACCATGAAGGCATGGTCGCGGCTCTCCATCTGGCAGGGACCGGCGATCAGCGCCAGCCGCTCCTTCTGCGAAAAGACCACCTGGCCGGCACCCTCGCCGACGACAACCCTGGCATTGGTTTCCATCATCACACTCCAAATGCGAAAATCACCCCTTGCCCCGGCGCTTCCGGGACAATGAGGCGTCCGCCCATTTCTGCAAACTCGATATCGTTCTTGGCGAATAGCGCACGCGTCGCCTCGAGATCGGCGACACGGAACACGACTGCACGCCCGCGCAAGCCGCGTTCGGTGCCATTCACCGAGCGGCCGAAGAACGCCTCCATTCCTGCAACATTGAGCACCGAAAGCTTGGCGTTGCCGGTTTGAATGTCCATGCCGAAGGAATGGGCGGAAACCTCGCGCTCATCGACGCCCTCCTGCAGCAGGTACTGGAAATCGGTGGGATTTGGCTCCGACAGCACCACTTCGGCAATACCAAGCACGCCGTTTTCATGACGCTGAAGCGCGGTCTGGTCTACCGGCAGGGCACGAATGCGCTGACAACTGAAGAGAAAGAAATCCGGCGAGCGGAGGTCCGCGGCAAAAGCCAACCGGAACGAGCCAAGGCCTTCGCGCCCGTCCGGCAACCGCATCGGCCGCGAGAATTCCAGCATGTCGCCGCCGGAAACGCCGCTTGCGCGGAACCGCATATGATCGGACGCGGCATCGGACGTTCCCACAACGATCGCCGACAGCCCCTCCGGGCCTTGACGAAAGCGGAATGCCTGGTCGCGGGCAACAAAGACGTTGCCGTCGAGCGCCGCGGCCTCACACTCCTCGCGCGATGCAACAGCAAGCGGCTCCAGATAGGTGTTATCGGCGAAGAAGACGCACGCATTCTCGGTGCCGAAGGGATGGCGCGCATCGTCGGCGACCACAAATCCGAGATCGTTCAATCGCCGCCTTGCCTGCGCAAGCTCAGCCACCGGCAGCACGAGATGATCGAGCGGGCGGGTGGTGCGCTGGGGTAAGCTCATGGAGTGTTCCCTGATGGCCGGTTCCGTCGCTGTTTGCAACTTTTGCCGGCTGATTGCAAGCGCGGCCGGTTCAGGCAGGCGCCGGGCCGCGCGGAAAGACGGAGACGGCCGGTCCGTGAGGGACCGGCCGCAAATAGCGAGAGTCTGATTCAAGCCACGTCAGACGAGGCGCGACTGCTCCAGCGCGGCCTCTATGAAGCTCGCAAACAGCGGATGCGGATCGAGCGGCCGAGACTTGAGTTCAGGATGGTACTGAACACCGATGAACCAGGGATGGTCCTCATATTCGACCGTCTCAGGCAAGACGCCGTCCGGCGACATGCCGGAGAATACGAGGCCGCAGGATTCCAGTCGCTCCTTGTAATCGACATTGACCTCGTAACGGTGGCGATGCCGTTCGGAGATATCTGTCGACCCGTAGATGCCGGCAATCTTGGTATTTTGCTTGAGGGCGGCGCGGTAGGCGCCGAGCCGCATGGTGCCGCCGAGATCGCCGGACGCCGAGCGCTTTTCAAGTTCGTTGCCCTTCACCCATTCGGTCATCAGGCCAACAACCGGCTCCTTGGTAGGGCCGAATTCGGTCGAAGAGGCCTTCTCGATTCCGGCGAGGTTGCGAGCAGCCTCGACGACGGCCATCTGCATACCGAAGCAGATGCCGAAATAGGGAACCTTCCGCTCCCGCGCAAAGCGGGCGGCGTTGATCTTGCCCTCGGAACCGCGCTCACCGAAGCCGCCGGGGACGAGGATGCCGTGGACTTTTTCCAGATAGGGCGCCGGATCTTCCTTCTCGAAGATTTCCGACTCGATCCATTCGAGCTTGACCTTGACGCGGTTGGCGGTGCCACCGTGGTAGAGCGCTTCGATCAGCGACTTATAAGCGTCCTTGAGGCCGGTATACTTGCCGACGATGGCAATCGTGACTTCGCCCTCCGGCGTGCGGATACGGTGGGCAACGTCTTCCCAGGCCTCCATGCGCGGCTTCGGCGCCGGCTCGATGCCAAAGGCGGCTAGAACCTCGTTGTCGAGGCCTTCCTTGTGATAGGCGATCGGCACGTCGTAGATCGAGGCAACGTCGAGCGCCTGGATCACCGCCGATTGACGGACATTGCAGAAGAGCGAGAGCTTGCGGCGCTCGGCCTCCGGGATCTCGCGATCGGCGCGAACGAGCAGGATGTCCGGATGAATACCGAGTGCCTGCAGTTCCTTGACCGAGTGCTGCGTCGGCTTAGTCTTGAGTTCGCCGGCCGCCGGGATATAGGGCATCAGCGTCAGATGGACATAAACGGCGGTGCCGCGCGGCAGATCGTTGCCGAGCTGGCGGATCGCCTCCATGAAGGGCATTGCTTCGATGTCACCGACAGTGCCGCCAATCTCGCAGATGACGAAGTCGTAATCGTCATTGCCTTCGGTGACGAAATTCTTGATTTCATTGGTGACGTGCGGGATCACCTGAACCGTCGCGCCGAGATAGTCGCCGCGCCGCTCCTTGTCGATGATGTTCTTGTAGATCCGGCCGGTGGTGATGTTGTCGGTCTTCGTCGCCGAGCGGCCTGTGAAGCGCTCGTAGTGACCGAGATCGAGATCGGTCTCCGCTCCGTCGTCGGTGACGAACACCTCACCGTGCTGGGTCGGGCTCATCGTGCCCGGATCGACATTGAGGTAGGGGTCGAGCTTACGCAGTCTCACCCGGTAGCCACGCGCCTGCAGTAGCGCTCCAAGAGCGGCTGCAGCGATGCCTTTTCCGAGGGAGGAAACCACGCCGCCAGTGATGAATACATATCGCGCCATGGGAGTCACCGGATACCTTTTCACAAACGATTCCGCCACCGAAAAATTCGCTTTCCGGAATTTTTCGTCTTGGGAGGGGACGGATTTCACACAAAACAAAACCGGCGGATGAAGCATCCGCCGGTGGGTTCTTCTGATTTGCGGCCTTACTGACCGCTCGGAACTTGCGATCCCGTATTGCCGTTGGCGCCGGTTGCAGGCGCCTGCGGCGCCGGTGCGGCCGGTGCCTGACCCGCGGGTGCACCACCGGTCGGGGCGGCGCTGTTGCCGTTGGCCGGCTGCTGCGTGTTTCCGCCTGCCGGGGGCGTCTGACCGCCGCCGAGCGAATCGAGGACACCGCCGCCGCTCGAGCTTGTGCCCGGAATCCGGTCGAGAACGTCGGTCGCCTGCGGCTCGTAACGGGAGAGAATGCCCATTGCGAGCGCCAGGCCGAAGAAGAGGAAGGCGAGAATGGCAGTCGTGCGGGTCAGCGCATTGGCCGTGCCGCGGGCGGACATGAAGCCCGAACCGCCGCCAATGCCGAGACCGCCGCCTTCGGAGCGCTGAATGAGAACGACGCCGATCAGGGCGACGACGACCATAAGATAGATGACGAGTAGTACGGTCTGCATCAGCTTCCAGTCCTGCCCTCTTGGGCACACGAATCAAACCCGGCGCTAAACACGGCGAGGCCGGGCGCAAATTTGGCGCCTCTTTATACCAAGCCGTTCGCTATTCCAAGCCCCTGCTCGCGCGGGAGAGCAATCAGGCTGTCAATTCTTCATACGCCCTGTAGATGGCGAGGAAGTCTTCCGCTTTCAAGCTCGCGCCGCCGATCAGGGCGCCGTCAACATTGGCAACGCCCATCAGTTCCTTGGCGTTGCCGGGCTTGACCGAACCGCCGTAGAGGATGCGCATCTTGCCGCCTGCAGCTGCGAAGCGCGAGATCAGTTCGCTGCGCATGAAAGCGTGCGCTTCCTCGACGTCGGACGCCGTCGGCGTCAGGCCGGTGCCGATCGCCCAGACCGGCTCGTAGGCGATGACCGTGTTTTCCGCCGTCGCGCTATCCGGCAAGCTTTCCGCGAGCTGGCGCTTCAGGACGTCGAGCGTCTTGCCGTCTTTGCGTTCATCGCCGGTTTCGCCGATGCAGACGATGGCAACAAGACCGGCCGCATATGCGGCTTCGGTCTTGGCGCGCACCAACGTGTCGCTCTCGGCATGATCGGTGCGGCGTTCGGAATGACCGACGATGACATGGGTGCCGAAGCAGTCGGCGATCATCTCAGCGGAGATATCGCCCGTGTGGGCACCGGATTGTTTCGGATGGCAGTCCTGGGCGCCGATCATCAGAGGGCTGTCGTCACAAAGTGCGGTGGCGACGTAGAGCAGCGTTGCGGGCGGGCAGATCAGCGTTTCCACCTTTTCGGACAGACTGCCCTTGACGCCCTCCGCCATTGCCTTGATCTGGTCGAGCGAGGCGCGTGTTCCGTTCATCTTCCAGTTTCCGGCAACGAGCGGGCGGATATCGGGCGTCATGAAATTCCTCCGGGTCAAGTCACTTTCTCCGGCAAGCGGCCTAGCAAATCGTCAGGGCAAAAAAAAGCACCTGCCACGGAATAATCCGGCGCTTGCCAACGATCCGGAGCGCGGGCCTGCTGAAATCATGTTGGGACCGCCTGTCGCTAACGCATGGCCGCGAACCGCATTTACGCCGTTTCGAACGAATAAAAAGAAGCTGTGATGCGTCTCATGCCATGCGCGCCCCGACCGGCGAATTGGAACTTTGGGTGTCGGAGGTTGCCATGTTGCGCAACAGCGAGACCGGATTCGGATTGATAACAATCGTGCTGCATTGGACGATTGCGTTGCTGATCTTTGGGCTGCTCCTGAGTGGTTTCGTCATGCAGCGCGTCGAGATCGACCCGGCGCTGCAGTTCACGCTCTATCAATGGCACAAATCCTTCGGCTTCACTGCGCTGGGGCTGGCCCTCCTCCGCGCGATCTGGTGGCTCGTCGAGCGCACCCCCTCGCCGCTCCCAAGCCTCAGCCCATTGGAACGCAAGGCTTCCCGCGCGACACATGACACGCTGACCGTTCTTGCGATCGCTGTGCCGCTTGCCGGTTGGGCGGTCGCCTCCACATCGACGCTGGACATCCCAAGCTTCTATTTCAACGTGATGGTCATTCCACATCTGCCGCTGGCGAAATCGGAGGCTTCGGAAAACTTCTGGACCTTTGTCCATGCGCTGCTTGCCTATGTGACGCTGGGGTTCGCCGCAGTCCACGCAGCGGCGGCCCTCTACCACCACTTCATGCGACGTGACGCGGTTTTGACGCGAATGCTTGGCTCAGGCGCTGCCTCAAGTGGCATGGGTGCGCGCGACGCTCAAAAACGCGACGACGCCGTTGTCAGGAGGAAATGATCGATGATGGTTACGATCAATTCGGCGTTGAAGGCGACCGTGTGCATCGCTTTCGTATTCGCGACACCAGTGGCGAATGCCCAGGCACCCGGACTTGCAGACGCTGCCGGAAGCTACCGGATCACCAGTCCTTCGAGCATCCAGTTCAGCGTTGGGCAGGTCGGCGGCGGCGGTGGCATTGCCGGCACTTTCGCCAAGTTTTCCGGCGGTTTTCGTATCGATGGCGGAAACATCGAGCGCTCCACCGTCGAATTTACGCTTTACCCGGAGAGCGTGAGGGCTCGAGAGCGGCGGATCGAGGACTTCCTGCGTTCGAGCGCCGTTTTCGATGCGGCAAACTTTCAGACCGTAACCTTCCGCTCGACCAGTGTCAGGCAGACCGGCCCCGACACGGCAACGGTCGAAGGCGCGCTGACAGCGCGCGGCAAGACACGCAAGGAGCGCTTTGCAGTTACGCTCACCGATTGGGACAGGCGCTCGATCTCCTTCACCATCCGCGGCAGCATCCGCCGATCGCCCTATGGCATGGACGTCGGGACGCCCATCTACTCCAATGTGGTCCAGTTCGACATGAAAATAACCGGGCGAAGACGATAACGGCCCTGCCTCAACCCTTTAAGGCGAGTGCCGTGCGCCGCCAGAAGTCCGAAACCATAGCCGGATCACGCAACGTTTCGAGCTTTCCCCAGGAAGGGAATGACGCTTCGAAGATTTCCGGACTCATACGGAAATCGTTGCACGGATTTACGGCACCTCCGGAGTCCACCACAATGCGGTCAAGCTCGCCCAGGAGCTTGGACGTTGCTTCACCCCGATTGGCAAAATCCAAGGTCAGGGCAAACCCGGGTCGCGCGAAGGAAAGAAGACCACGCGAGGCAACGTTCCCAAAGCGCTTCAGCACCGTGAGAAACGAAGCATGCCCGGCACGCCGCGCTGTTTCCAAAAGCCGCACAGTGATCTCCGGCGCATTCTGCGAAGGATAGACACTTTGATGCTGGCACGGCCCCCCTGGGCCATAGACCCGATCCCAAGAGCCGATCGCATCCAGCGGATAGAAATAGGAGCTCCATGTCATCGTCGACACGGTCTCGGCGGGCCTTTCCCGATGAAAACGGTATTCGTTCACAGCCCTCATCGTCACCGTGTTCAGGGGATTAAACGGCAGCGAGAAGGGCACGGAAAGCGGCAATTTCTTGGGAACATCGGGCAACTCGCAGGATCCATCCGCGTGGTCACCGGCAAGAAACACGCCCCTTCCCATCCGACGCCCGGTCGCGAGCTGATCGATCCAGGCAATCGAGTATTCGTGCTCTTCATCGACGCTCTCGACGCGTGCGAAATATTCGTCGAGATTGTCGAAGCGGATCACATGCCGCTGGATATGGGGAGACGGCACCTTCATCAGCCGAAGATCGACCGAGAGGATCAGGCCCGTCAGCCCCATGCCGCCGATCGTCGCGGCAAAGAGGTCGGCGTTTTCCTCGGCCGAGCAAACCAGCCGCTCGCCGGTCGAACGCAAGAGGGTAAGGCGCTGGACATGATTGCCGAAGGTGCCGCGAGCATGGTGGTTCTTGCCGTGGACGTCGTTGGCGACTGCACCGCCGACTGTCGCGAAAGCAGTGCCTGGCGTGACCGGCAGAAAGAAGCGATGCGGGATCGCTCGCAGAAGCATGTCGTGGAGGGTGACGCCGCCCTCGCACGAGATCCGGCCCGTTCCCGGATCAAACGCCAGAATGCGGTTATGTCTCGAACCGTCAATAAGAATGCCACGATCGCTGCTGCGGCCGTCTCCCAAACTTAGACGATTGCCCACAGGCAGGTATGCCATCGGTTCGATCGAGCCTATCCGATCCTCGTAATCGTCCGGCGACACAGTCCGTTGCGGCCGGCGCTCGATCCGGTTGGAACGGCCCAACTCATCCATCTTCATCGCGGGTCCACTTCAGAATGTCTATCGGCTGGCGATCCAGTTCAGCGCATCGCGCCAGTCGGTCATACGAACCGGCGTGCCATGCGACCCTGTCTCGAACAGCACGAAACGTGTCGGATAGTCCTTGGCCCGGAGCGAGCGATAGAGCGCCACCTGATCCTCGGCACGATAGACGCTGTCGCGGCTACCATGGCTGAAAAATATCGGCAGCCTTGCCTTATAGGCAGCACTTTTTGCAAAGTTCGGATCGACGGCACCGCCCATGATCACCATGCCGCCGAGCGCCGCCACCGCTGGCTGTTCGCGCGCGACGCCCCAGCAGATGAAGCTCCCCATCGAAGCGCAGGCGAGCACGACCGGCCGGCCGCCAGAGCGCTCCGCGACGAACCGAATGAGAGCCGAGATGTCCGCGATACCGTGCGCATCGAAGGACCGTACGCTGGGCGCATAATAGGTGCCGCCATTGGCGGCGGCGAGATTCTTGAGGCGATTGAAGTTACCTCCGAAGGAAAAATCGTTGGCTCCAAGACGCCGGTCGCCACCGCGGCCGTGGATGAAGATCACCGTAAATGCGGCGCCGCGATCGGGACCAACGCGCGTGACGTCGAGCGGGCGCCCGCCAAGGTCGAGTGTCTTGTTAACCTGTGTGCTTTTGACGCCAAGGGACACATAGGCGCTCTTCACGCGCCGTTCCGGGATCTGGTCGCGCTCGTTGATATCGCGCAGTTCCTGGTAATCGATGACGCGGAAATCGCCGCCGTCTGCCTCTTCAAGCACGTTGCCATAGGCAAACAGTTCGTCCTTGTATGGCTTCAGCGCCGCGGCCTCGGCAGCGAGGCCGACAAGAGGAAGGCTCGGAAAAAGAAGCGCGGCTATCAAGCGCCGGATAGAAAAAACAGTTGTGGACATAAACAACCGACGGGCTCCCTCGTTCGGTAGACGCCTTGCCATCGCCATTTCCGCAAAGCAACACTGAAGCAGATCGCCCACGCTCTTACGGTATTCTGCCTGCCCAAGATACCGGAATTCGCCTTTTGTTCGCGCCTGGCGCAAGACTCTGGCAAAATTCGGGTGATTCGCGCGACACAAAGATGGCGGCAGCGTCCAGCTCTTGCTATGGGCCTTCGCGACGCCAGACGATAGGAACGATCTGAACGACCCCATGGACGACAGCAGCGACCTCTTTTCCGCAATGCCCCCGAAGCCGAAGCCGGCGGAAGCCAACGCGCCTTCGCGCAAGCCTGCGCCACCCGCCGGCAGCGAAGCGCCGCGCCCTGCACCGAGAAGCAGCGACGGCAGCGACTACGACGCCTCGGCGATCGAGGTGCTCGAGGGCCTGGAGCCTGTTCGGCGCCGTCCCGGCATGTATATCGGCGGCACGGATGAGAAGGCGCTGCATCATCTCTTCGCCGAAGTCATCGACAACTCGATGGACGAAGCGGTCGCGGGACACGCGAATTTCATCGAGGTCAACCTCGATGCCGAAGGCTTCCTGATGGTCACCGACAACGGCCGCGGCATCCCTGTCGAAAACCATCCGAAGTTCCCGAACAAATCGACGCTCGAAGTGGTGATGACGGTGCTGCACGCCGGCGGCAAGTTCGACGGCAAGGCCTACGAAACCTCCGGCGGTCTGCATGGCGTCGGTGTCTCGGTCGTCAACGCGCTGTCGGACTCGCTTGAGGTCGAGGTTGCACGCAACCGCAAGCTATACCGCCAGCGCTTTTCGCGCGGGATCCCTCAGGGGGGCCTCGAGGACCTTGGCGACGTTCACAACCGTCGCGGCACGAAAGTGCGCTTCCATCCGGATCCGCAGATTTTCGGCCCGCATGCACATTTCGAGCCGGCGCGGCTCTTCCGCATGGCCCGCTCCAAGGCCTATCTTTTCGGCGGCGTCGAAATCCGTTGGTCCTGCGATCCATCGCTGCTGCCGGAAGGTTCGGAAACCCCGGACAGGGCGGTCTTCCATTTCCCGGGCGGCCTGAAGGACTATCTCGCCGCGACGCTCGGCAAGGAGTTCACCGTCACGCGCGAGATCTTTGCAGGTAAATCGGAAAAATCTGGCGGCCACGGTTCGCTTGAATGGGCGGTCACCTGGTATGGCGGCGACCAGCAGATCCACTCCTACTGCAACACAATTCCGACCCCGGAAGGCGGAACGCATGAGGCGGGCTTCCGCATTGCGCTCACCAAGGGGCTCAAGAACTATGCGGAGCTGACCCAGAACAAGCGGGCGGCCATCATCACCACTGACGACGTGATGATATCGGCGGCCGGCATGCTCTCGGTGTTCATTCGGGAGCCGGAATTCGTCGGTCAGACCAAGGACAAGCTGGCGACCGTCGAGGCACAGCGCATCGTCGAAAACGCTCTGCGCGATCCTTTCGACCACTACCTCGCCGACAATCCGGCGGAAGCCGCGAAGCTTCTCGACTGGGTGATCGAGCGCGCCGAGGAGCGTGTTCGCCGGCGCAAGGAAAAGGAAGTCAACCGCAAGACGGCGGTGCGCAAGCTGCGGCTGCCGGGCAAGCTCGCCGACTGCTCGCAGAACACGGCGGAAGGTGCCGAACTATTCATCGTCGAGGGCGACTCGGCAGGCGGGTCGGCAAAGCAGGCACGCAACCGCGCGAACCAAGCCATCCTGCCACTGCGTGGCAAGATCCTGAACGTCGCCAGCGCCGGGCGCGAAAAGCTCAGCGCCAACCAGCAGATCGCAGATCTGATCCAGGCGCTCGGCTGCGGCACGCGATCGAAATATCGGGATGAGGATCTGCGCTATGAGCGCGTCATCATCATGACCGACGCCGATGTCGACGGCGCGCACATCGCGTCGCTGCTCATCACCTTCTTCTATCAGGAGATGCCGGAACTCATCCGCGGCGGCCACCTCTACCTCGCGGTCCCGCCGCTCTATCGCCTGAGCCAAGGCTCGAAAACGCTCTACGCGCGCGACGACGCGCATCGCGAGGAGTTGATGCGCACCGAGTTCAACGGCCGCGGCAAGGTCGAAGTCGGACGGTTCAAGGGCCTCGGCGAGATGTTGCCGGGCCAGCTCAAGGAAACGACCATGGATCCGGCGAACCGGACGCTGCTCAAGGTCGAGATCGACGACGTCGATTTCGAGGGAACGCGCGAGGCCGTCGACAATCTGATGGGAACCAAGGCCGACGCCCGCTTCCGCTTCATCCAGGAACGTGCCGTTTTCGCCGATAACCTGGACATCTGAGCAAGAGACCGCCTACGGCATGCGCGTTCGTTTTGTCCGCGGTGCCGTCGTGCTCAGGCGGTCTGCGGGACAGGCTTTTCCATGAACAGGCTCAAGGGATCGGGCAGATAGCTCCCGAACGGTGGACGTTCCACGTAGCCGAGCGCCTTGTAGAGGCCGATCGCCTCCGGCTGATAGATGCCCGTCTCCAGCCGGATCGCCACAAGCCCGAGCCTCTCGGCCTTGGCTTCAAGGGCCGCAAGGAGATGTTTGCCGATCTTCAGGCCCCTCGCTTCGGGATCGACGAACATCCGCTTGATTTCAGCCGTGCCGTCGCCTGCCTCCACGAGCGCGCAGCAGCCGACGATTTCACCGTCGCGCCGCGCGACAAAAAAGAAAACTGTCGGCTTTTCCAGCGTGGAGAGATCAACGAGGTGATTGCTTTCGGCAGGATAAAGCGATGCCGCGTAAGCATCGGACAGTTCGAGCAGACGAACGACGGCCGGCTGGCGGGGGCTTTCCTCGGCAATGGTGACAGCGGTCAATTTCAAATCCTCGACAGAAGTCTAGCGTATCGCGTGGCAATGGATAGCGCCGCATGTCGAACTGTCCAATACGACAAATGGCGCAAGCTTGCCGGTTGAAGATCTCAAGACCGGTAACACGCGGAAACAATTTTTTCCGCTGCCGCAATAACTTTGCCCTACTCCGGAAAGAATCGGTCCGTCATAACAACGGTCAGGCTGTGCAGCCGCAGCCTGATCAAACACCGGAGAAACCATGAAAGCCGCACTTATCGTCATGACCATCCTCGGCTGCGACGACAATGTCAGCCAGTGCCACTATATCTCGACCGTCAATGGGAGTTGGCAGTCGATTGCCCATTGCGATACGGAATCGCAGCAGGAGCTGCCCAAATTTTCCAACAACAACTATCCGGTCGTCGTTGCCGTATGCGAGACCTCGGGACCGGATATGATGGCATCCACCGTCCCTCAAGCGGACAGCGCCGCCCCGCAGCAGACGGCCGCGTTGCCGCCGCAATCACCAGCGCAACCGCAGCCGAAGGAGGCGAAACCAGGTATACCGAAGCGCGCCTTGGCGTTGCTCAGCGGTGCGGTGCCGGATCGAGAGAAGCTGAAGGCGATCGTCAGTGCGCCCGTCCACTACATCGAGGACGGTTATTCCTGGGTCGCACGTCGGTTCGGCGACTGATCCTTCCACCTCACGCCGCAAGCGAACGGCTTAAGCGGCGTGTCGAGCAGCCAACAGTGCGTAGTTGCGAGCCGTTTGCCTCTGTTCGGCGAAGGCGAGACGTTCCACGATCTCGGCCATCGCACTCAAGGTTGCCGAGGGCCTCGGCTGGCGGCGAATGAAGGAAAGCAGAGCAGCGGCGACCGATTGCGGTGTGCCGTCCGCGGCCGCGCCCAAGTCCTTTCGCCAGAGAAGCACGGCTTCCGCGAAAGCTTCGCTCACGTCCCGACCAAGCCCGGCACTTTCGAACAGCGCGCGGATCGGATGAACGCGGCCACCGGATAGGATCGCCCGGACGCGCTTTTCCGCGACGCCTGAAAGATCAACGACAGCAGCGGAGAAGAATTCCGTTCTGCCGCTGCAGAGCGCGTGCAGGAGGAAAGCGGGCGTCAAGCGACCTGCGTCACGCAGATGGGCGGCGAGTTCCGGCAACTCCTTTTGTGAGGCCGCCTCGATGATGACGAGGGCGGCCGCGTCGCAGGCCTCTCGGGCGACACGCTGCACCCGCCCGCCGATCGCGGCCTGCACGAGCCCGCAAAGCGTGAGCGCGGCGCCGACCTTCTCGACAAGCGCGTGGCGGGCCTCGCTCGGCAGGTCGGCGCGCGTCAGCAACCGATCGCGCACGGCCGCCGCATGGCCAAGACGAATAGCAATCCTCTTCAGCGACCGACGCGTCAGCATTGCGCCTTCGTTCTCAAGCAGGATCAGCACCTCTTCTTCGCCGCCGATTTCCGCGATAGCCGCCGCGACGGAACGGGAAACGACGCTTCGCGCCGCGATCAAGGCGCGGGTCTCGGCCGTTCCCCGCGCTGCTAAATCAACGAGGTCTTCATCGGTCAGTACCGGAGAACGGGAAATGGCGACATAGGCAATCTCGGGCTGGTCCTCCGCGAGCGCCACGATGATGGCACGGGGAACCGCGGAACAGTCGGCAAGCGCCTCGACCAACGAGCGCCGCACCTTCGGCGAGGGATCGTCGAGCAGAAAGGTCATCGCCATTTCAGCGGCGCGCCGGTCGATCCCGTTCGTCTCGGCTTCGATATAGGCGCGGCCCAGCGCACTTGCGGCGCGGGCGCGATCGTTCGTTCTCGCCGTTTCCGCCCAGCGAAGAAATGCTTGTATGATCACCTATGCCCCACTAGACACCGAACAGCCCCAATGTTCGAAGCCTAGCGGTCAAAGGTTTAAGATTGGTTCACCATGTCTGTTAACCGCCAGCAAACCATCAAGCCGCTCCTCTATCTGCCGGCATCCGCACCGCTCCCGGAGGCGGATATCCTCAGTGCCGTTCAAGCCATCGTCTTCGACCCAACCGGCGCCAACGACGAGCGGGATATAGCGTCAGAAACAACCACCACGCGTCGGTTCGTCCGGGTCGGACCGGTCGAGAACATCACCGAGGCGAATCTCGACAGGATCCTTGCATCGGGGATCGACGGCATCGTCCTTACCGAATGTCGCGGGCCAGCCGATGTCCAGAAGCTGGATGTGCTGTTGAAGGTTAGCGAAGCGATCGCCGGTATCGCGGCGGGCAGCGTAGCAATTCTGGCGGAATATGCGACGACGCCGGAAAGCGTGTTGTCGCCTCACTCTCTGACAGGAGCATCGCCACGCCTCAAGGCACTCATCTTCAGCGCGGCAGCGCTTGCCGAATCCGCCGGTTGCGCCCTGCCCACCGACGAAACGGACGCGGCATCGGTGATTGTCGCCGGCCGCGCTGCTGCTGTGCTCAGGGCACGCGAGGCCGGCATTGCAGCCTACGACATGCTGTCGGAGGACGCCAACGACGAGGCCGCCGTCGGACGATATTGCGCGACGAGTGCGAGGAACGGCTTTTCGGCCGTGGTCGCCCAGTCGCCGCAGCAGGTCGCTCTACTCGATGCGGCCTCGCTGTCGTCTCGGAACTCTGACGGTGTTGGTCGATAGAGCCGGCACTGCGCAGAGAGCGATGTGGTTTCAGCGTTTAGGCCGCACCATCTCGAAGACATCGCCGCCGTCGCAGTAATCCATGTAGCCGAGCCGAGCGAGCGGCCGGACAATTGTCGGATCAAACCGGCCGTCGCGTATCGCTTCTTCACGGATATGAATGCCCACGACCTCGCCGAAGACAACGTAGTTCTCGGAGGCCACGCCATCGAGGCCCTTGGGTCGGAATATTTCCGTCATCCGGCATTCGAGTGCCGCAAAAGCCTCACCGACGAAAGGCGCCTTGACGAGGTTGCCCTCGACCGGCGTCAGACCTGCGAATTCGAACTCGCTTTCGCCGCGCGGTGCGGCAACCGAAGTGAGATTGACGGCGGCACTCAGGTTGCGGCTCGCAAAGCTCGCTGTGAATTCGCCGGTTTCCTCGATGTTGCGCACGGAATCCTTGTAGGTACTCGAGGAGAACATCACGAGCTTCGGGCGATCGCTGATCGCGTTGAAGAAAGAATAGGGCGCGAGGTTCTGCGAGCCGTCCGCGGCCTGTGTGCCGATCCAGCCGATCGGCCGCGGCGACACGATGGCCTTGAAGGGATCGTGGGGCAGGCCATGCCGGTTCGCGGCCGTGTCGTAGAACATCAGCCTTCCTCTCCGACCCAGGTAACGATATCGGCGAGTTCCGGCCGCGGGCGTTCGGTCGGCGGCACCATGGCAGTGCCGATATGAATGAACCCGGCGACCCTTTCGCCCGGCGCGACACCCAGCAAAGGATAGGCCCTCTCGTCGAACGCGAACCACTCGGTGAGCCAGTTGGAAGCATAACCGAGTGCATTCGCGGCAATCAGCAAGTTGAGGCACACAGCCCCCGCCGACATCACCTGCTCCCATTCCGGGATCTTGAAGTGTGGTGCGGCCTTGCTGACCACGGCGACAACGACCGGAGCGCGCGTGAGCCGTGTCTCTTCCACCTTGATCAAATCGTCCGGAAGATCCGGCCTGGCGGCGAGCGCCATCTTCTTCAGTTCGGCGCTGATACGCGCCCGCTCCTCACCGCGGTAGACGATGAAGCGCCAGGGTGCGAGCTTGCCGTGGTCCGGCACGCGTGAAGCGAGTTTCAGCATCTCCTCGACCTCCACCTTGCTCGGCCCGGGAGGGCCCATCTGGAAGGCGGGAATGGACCTGCGCGAAGCGAGGTAATCGACAAGTTTTATTTCGGTTTTCATATTGCCTGATTTCCACTAATTTGCCGCCGGACCGACAGCCACGAAAATGCCATACCGGCGTCTCAAGTGGAGTCACCCAGTCAGGAAGTCAACTGTTCTCATGCGCGTCCGTCATCGTATTTTTCCGAGTACCGTCGTGGCGATCATGCTCGTCAGTGCTGGTGCCGGACATGCGCTCGCAGAAGACCCAACCGACGCCTTCAAGAGCTTCCCGTCGATTACCGGCACCCGCAAAATGCCGAAGCTCACAAGTTTCAACCCGCTGATTTCCGATCCGACGCAGGGCGGTGAAATCAAGGACGTGAAGCTCGAGGCGTTGCTGACCGCGAAAGGGCAACCGGTTGAATCGGGCCTGACGTGGCGGGTCTTCAGCCCGATTCCCGGCAGCGACGGAAAGCTGCCGCTGCTCGCGACCTCCGAAGGCGGCTCGACAGCGTTCAACCTCGTGCCCGGTGAATATTTCGTCAATGTCGCGTTTGGCCGGGCCGGCGCTACGCGCAAGATCCGCGTTCCCGAACAAGGCACGCTCGACAAACAGGTGCTGGTGCTCGACGCCGGCGGCGTCACGCTCAATGCCGTTTCCGGCAGCGACGTCCGCATCCCGCCGAACGAACTCAGCTTTTCGATCTTTTCCTCCGACGTGAAGGAAGACGGAGAGCGGGCTCTTATCGTCGCCGACGTCAAGCCCAACACCGTCATCCGGCTCAATGCCGGAACCTACCACGTCGTCTCCGACTACGGCTCGGTCAATGCCGTGATTCGCGCCGACATTCAGGTGGAAGCCGGCAAATTGACCGAAGCGACGATCCAGCACCGGGCGGCGAAACTGACATTGAAGCTCGTCTCGGAGGCGGGCGGCGAAGCAATCGCCGATACGGCCTGGTCAATCCTCACCTCCTCAGGCGACGTCGTTAGCGAAAGCGTCGGCGCATTTCCTACCCTCGTTCTTGCCGAGGGCGGCTACACCGCAGTGGCGCGCAACAAGGACAAGATCTATCAGCGCGATTTCACCGTGAAGGCCGGCGTCAACACCGATGTGGAAGTGCTGCTGAACGGGAACGACGCAGCCGATACGACCGCGGGAGCGCAAGACTGACGCGAACGGTCGCCCTGACGTTCCCAACGGGAATTTGCTGACGCAACGTCACCCGGCGCGCTTGAGGAGACGGCGACGCGGTGGCGCCATCGAGAATACGGCATCATAGATCCGGGCAAGCAAGTCCTTGCGATCGCCATGGGCGCACAATTCTTCCCAGGTCAGGACACGGCCGATGCGAGCGGCAATCGTCGTACCCGACAGCCGTCGGAATTCGCGGATCAGCAATGAAATCCTCAGTGTCAGCGACACCTTGCTGGCGAGATGAAAGAGCCGTCCGTTCTGTCCCTCGAAGTAGATCGGAATGACGCTTGCCCGGGCAGCCTGGATCAGCCTCGCCGGAAACATCTTCCACGGCAGGTCCTCGGCTTTGCCGAAACCTCTCTTCGCCGTCGCAACGCCGCCGGCGGGGAAAACGACGATCGTGACCCCCTCCTTCAACAGACGAACCGCCTCGTGCCGCGTCGCCATGTTGAGCGCTAGCGCCTCCTTGGTCTCCTCGAACGATACGGGGAGCGAATAGGGTGCCATCTCGGGCACTTTGAGGAGTTCGTTGTGGATCAACACCCGGAACGGGCGTCCGAGTTGTTCGGCCAGGGAAAGCACGGCGATGCCATCGCCGATGCCGAAGGGATGATTGGCGACAATGACGAGCGGCGTGTCGGGCAAATGGCGCGGCGGCCATTCTCCCTGGATGCGCATGCGGACGTCGATCAATTGCAACATGTCGCCGAAAACACGATCGCTCCTGCCGACGATATCGGCGCGCCAGCGCGCATAGAGCCCGGCGTAGCGGTTGCGACCGGACAGGTCCTCGACGGAGCGAATGAACCAGCGCTTCAGGCGCGGCTCATTCTCATTCGCGTAGGACAATTCTCTGAACAGCACGGAAGCCGGCTTCATCCCTTGCCCGCCCATCCCACTGCATGTTTCCCTAAATCGGAGCCGATTTGGGGATAAAAACATGCAGCAATCAAAGTGCCACAGCGTCCTTTGCGCGTCTGATCAGACGCGCGGCGCTGTAGACGGCGCTTCTTATCGGAATAGTCCCGGAACATTATAGTTTTCTGACAGGGACGACGGTCCCGGGGGCGTCAGGCCCGGGCTTTGTTTTCCGCCTTGCGCTTGAGATCCGGTGCCATCGCTTCCGCCGAGAGCGAAGCGATCGCTTCGTCGAGCGACATCGCAGTCTGCGCCTGCGACCCGAGACGACGAATATTGACCGAACGCTCTTCCGCCTCGCGTTTGCCGCAGACGACGATCACCGGCACCTTCGTCACCGAATGCTCGCGGACCTTGTAGTTGATCTTCTCGTTGCGGAAGTCCGTTTCGACGGTAAGTCCTGCCTCACGCAGAAGCGCTGCAACCTCGCGGCCGTAGTCGTCGGCCTCGGACGTGATCGTGGCGACCACCACCTGCAAAGGCGAGATCCAGAGCGGCATGTGGCCGGCGAAGTTCTCGATCAGGATGCCGAGGAAACGTTCCATCGAGCCGCAAATGGCCCGGTGGATCATAACCGGCTGGCGCTTTTCCGAATCCTTGTCGATGTAGAAGGCACCAAACCGCTCCGGCAGGTTGAAGTCGACCTGAGTCGTGCCACACTGCCATTCACGGCCGATGGCGTCTTTCAGCGTGTATTCGAACTTCGGCCCGTAGAACGCGCCCTCGCCCGGCAGGATGCCGGTCTTAATGCGGCCGTCGGACTGCGCCTCGATCGTCTTCAGCACATCCGTCATCACGGCCTCGGCACGATCCCAGAGCGCATCGGAGCCGACGCGCTTGTCCGGACGCGTCGACAGCTTGACGACGATTTCCTTGAAGCCAAAGTCCTCGTAGACCGACAGGATGAGGTCGTTGATGCGCAGGCACTCTGCCGCCATCTGCTCGTCCGTGCAGAAGACATGCGCATCGTCCTGGGTGAAGCCGCGCACGCGCATGAGACCGTGAAGCGCGCCCGACGGCTCGTAACGGTGAACGTTGCCGAACTCGGCGAGCCGGACCGGCAATTCGCGATAGGACTTCAGGCCGTGCTTGAAGATCTGGATGTGACCCGGGCAGTTCATTGGCTTCAATGCAAAGACGCGGTCGTCGTCCGTCTCGTCGCCGGCAACGGTCACCTTGAACATGTTGTCACGATACCAGCCCCAGTGGCCTGAGGTCTCCCACAGTGACTTGTCCAGCACCTGCGGTGCGTTGACTTCCTGATAGGTGTTGGCCAGCCGACGGCGCATATAGGCGACGAGCGTCTGGAACATGCGCCAGCCCTTGCCGTGCCAGAAGACGACGCCGGGGCCTTCTTCCTGGAAATGGAAGAGATCCATCTCGCGGCCGAGGCGCCGATGGTCGCGCTTTTCGGCTTCGGCAAGCACGTGCAGATATTGATCGAGCTCTTCCTGCGTCTGCCAAGCAGTGCCGTAGATGCGCGTCAACATCGGATTGTTGCTGTCGCCGCGCCAGTAGGCGCCGGCCACCTTCATCAGCTTGAAAGCCGTGCCGATCTGGCCCGTCGAGGCCATGTGCGGTCCGCGGCAGAGGTCGAACCAGTCGCCCTGGTAGTAGATCTTGAGGTCCTGGCCTTCAGGAATCGCGTCGACGAGCTCGACCTTGTAGTTCTCGCCCTTGGCGGCAAAGACTTCCTTCGCCTTCTCGCGCGACCAGATCTCCTTGGTGAAGGGTTTGTTGCGCGCGATGATCTCCTTCATCTTCTTCTCGATGACGGGCAGGTCGTCGGGCGTGAAGGGTTCGTTCTTGGCGAAGTCGTAATAGAAGCCGTTATCGATAACAGGACCGATAGTCACCTGCGTTCCCGGCCACAGTTCCTGCACCGCCTCGGCCATGACGTGGGCGGCGTCGTGACGGATAAGCTCGAGCGAGCGCTTGTCCTCGCGCGTGACGATCTCGATTCGGCCAGCGGTCACGGTGTCCGAAAGATCGCGCAGCTCGCCATCGAGCGCGATCGCGACAGCCTTCTTCGCGAGTGATTTCGAAATCGACTCGGCCACATCGCGACCGGTCGTGCCGGCAGCGAATTCGCGCACGGAGCCATCAGGAAATGTGAGGGAAACGGTATGCGACATCATGATCTCCTATCCAGTCCCGCCAACGAATGCGGGTGGTATGGTTGCCGACTTCTGCATGACCGCAGCCGCCGATTATTGACGCGCGCCTGATAAATGTTTTTGACGGTCGAGTAAAGGAGCGGCCCAGTCAGTCGGGCAGCATGTCGCGCAGGCCGCGCACCGTGTTCCAGTTGCGGAACGTACCGACGCCCAGCCGTTTGGTGGTCAGGGCGCCAAGCAGCTTCGATTCGCTGGCCTTTCCGCCAAAATCCACCCAGAGATCGCCGTCGACGATTTCCATGCGCTCACCCCGCGAGCAATGGCCGCGGAACATTTCGAGCACGTCGAGGTGAAGCGGTGAGCGCATCACCCGAACATGGACACGCGTCGGATCTGCCTCGCTTTCGACGGGAAACGGATTGCGGGCGGCAAGCTTTCGCCAGTCCTTCCCGCACCGCGCGATAATGTCGACGTGGCGACCGAACGTCACGGCAAACGCCGATTCCAGCTCGACCTCGATGTCGGCAAGAGGTCTCTCGGGCGCGTCGAATACAATGTTGCCTGTCGCGACAAGGGTGCGTGGTTCGAGATAGCCGAGCCGCTCCGCCATGGCCCGCAGGTCAGTCATGACGACGCGCCGCTTGTCCCCAAGGATAATGCTATAGAGCAAGGCCACATAGCTCTTCATCCTGCCGCCGTCCTGTCACGCCCGCCAGAAATCGGTCGCACCTGCGGGCAGCCGCGCCAGCACGCGATCCAGCGTCGCTTCGTCAACGTTCCGACGCAACGCCGCCGCAACATCAGCGATTGCGGTATCCGGCGAAAGGTTGTGATCGGGGCGAAGCGATTGCACCTCGCGCGTCATCGCAAAGCGGCCGGCGAAGGGCATCTGCGGCTCCTCCAGATCCCAGTTGGCGACGAAGATCGCCCGAAGCACCGGCGGCAAGACATTTGCGAAAAGCAGTGCTTCGGGAACATCGAGGCGCCGGCGGAACGTCTGCAAGACCGCCTGCACCATGGTATAGGCCTGATTGGTGGTCTGAAGACCGGCAATATGGCGTACGTCCAGAATAAACCGGTCGAAATCGGCAGAGGCCTGCCGGTATTCCATTGGTATCGTCAAGGGCAGCCGGGCCTCCGTTCGTCTACGGCCAATAGCGCCATGGCGCGTACCAGATCTGGCGTGATGTCAGCTCTTCCGGCACCGGATCGAAGCCATGGGTTCCGCCAGGGCCGCATCGCGCCACGCGAAAGAGGGTCATCCAGCCCCCGGCCCAGACGCCGTGGCGGGCGATCGCCTCGAACCCGTATTCCGAGCAGGTCGGCAGATGCCGGCAGGAGTTGCCGATGTAGCTCGACAACGTCAGCTGATAGGCACGAATGAGGGCCATGCCGAAGAGCCGCCCCGGCGTCTTGCGAAACGGACCGGACCAGTTTCGCCCCTTGGCGCGAACCACCGGGCGGAAAGCATGATCGTGGTGAGGCTCAGCGCACATTGCTCAGACCGCGGCTGCGAGCCGCCTTGCTTCGATCTGGCCTATGGCGTCGACCACCGCATCAAAGGTGAGCATGGTCGAGGCATGGCGCGCCTTGTAGTCCCGAACGGGTCTCAGAAAACGCATGTCCTCGAAGCGGCCCGACGGGCCTTCGCCATCCGCCTTCAGCATAGCGAGCATGTCCTCTCGGGCTCTTCGGATTTCACCGGCGTTCGCGCCGACGACATGGCGGGCCATGATCGAGGATGATGCCTGCCCAAGGGCGCACGCCTTGACGTCATGGGCAAAGTCGGTCACGACGTCGCCCTCCATCTTCAGCCAGATCCTTACTTTCGAGCCGCATAGCTTCGAATGTGCCGCCGCTTCGGCGTCAGCGTCCGCCAACATCCCGATGCGAGGGATGTTGCCAGCGAATTCGAGAATTCTGTTGTTGTAGATGTCATCCATCATTTGACGCGATCCGGCTCATTTTTCGCGGTTTTGAGTAATTGGCGCATGATTTTCTCCGGTACACAGGAAAAAAGCACCGCACTGCACACTCGGCCTCTTTCATCCATGTGGCACCATACTATATGCTATGTCGTGTTGGGGCGACAGTTCCGCAAGGGAGCATCAAGTCGCCTGTTGTTTGGGAAACCGTGCCGGACGGTCCAGTGCACTGCTAAGCCAGGACCCGAAAGCCCCGGAGCCCGCCAACGGAACCCAAGCCTGCAGGGTTAGGCGAATGGCCAGTGGCGAGTTGTCCGAAAGATAAAACGTCAGCAATCCCGTATTGCTTAAAGGGGCCATTATGGACGCCATAGTGAAGAATTTTCCTTTGCTCGACGATGCGAGCGGCCGCCCGACCCAGAAGGAGGCCGAGGAAGCCGTTCGCGTGCTGCTCAGGTGGGCGGGCGACGATCCGGAACGCGAGGGTCTTAAAGATACGCCGGCGCGTGTCGTCAAGGCATACAAGGAACTGTTCGGCGGCTACGAGCTCGCGGCAGAGGACGTGCTCGGACGGACTTTCGAGGAAGTCGCCGGCTACGACGATATGGTGCTGGTGAAGGACATTCCGTTCTTCTCCCACTGCGAGCATCACATGGTGCCGATCATCGGTAAGGCGCATGTCGCCTATATGCCGAATGGGCGTGTGCTCGGCCTTTCCAAGATCGCCCGCGTCGTTGACATCTATGCCCGGCGGCTGCAGACGCAGGAGACGATGACGGCGCAGATTGCCAAGGCCATCGACGAAACGCTCGCACCGCATGGCGTTGCCGTTATGATCGAGGCGGAACATATGTGCATGGCGATGCGCGGCGTTCAGAAGCAGGGCTCGACAACGCTGACGACGACATTTACCGGTAGTTTCCAAACCGATCCGGCCGAACAGGCTCGTTTCATGACCATGCTGCGGGGCTTCAAGTAAGCTCTACTGCATGTCTCCTTAAACATGCAGCAAACTCAAAGTGCTACGGCGTCCTTTGCGCGTCTGATAGGACGCGCGGCGCTGTAGCCACGGAGCTTAAGTTATGACGCTCAACTTCGACGTCCCCCCGGAAGACAAGGCTGCGCTGGAGACCGGGCCGGCCTTTACCCCCCGCTTCGACGAAAAAGGACTCGTTACTGCCGTCGTCACTGATGCGCGCGACGGCGAGTTGCTGATGGTCGCGCATATGAACGCCGAGGCGCTCGCGCTCACCATTGAAACCGGCATCGCGCATTACTACAGCCGTTCGCGCAAGGGGCTGTGGAAGAAAGGCGAGAGTTCGGGGAACCTGCAGACCGTCCAGGAAATACGAACCGACTGCGATCAGGACGCCATTTGGCTGAAGGTTTCGGTGGCCGGTCATGACGCCACGTGCCACACGGGCCGCCGCTCTTGCTTTTACCGCACGGTCGGAGTCGAAGGGGGCAAAGCCACAGTGACGATCACGGATGACCACCGGCATTTCAATCCGGAAGCGGTTTACAGCAAAAATTAAGCATCTGCGTTTTCTTGGTTCAACCACGTGCTATATTTATTTTTTGGCAACCAAACGGGCGCCTAATCATTAATCATGAAGACGGTTACCGTCGAAACTGCGACTGAGCGAAAAGTGTTGCAGGCTGTATCTAATGTTTATCGCTCCCGCCAAAATTGATGACGGGAACGGTGGTATATCTCAATTAGGGTGCCAGTCTTTCAGCAATGAATTCGAACAAGACGGCACCATCGCCGGCTTGGCAGGGGCCTCCCACCAGACGCGCGCACTTGGTAGTCTATTCGGCGATGTTGGAGGTGCCGGATGTTGAACTGGACATTCACGCGTAGCAATCAGATTACCGATCTGTCTGCCCCGGATGGATCTTCGCTTACTACTGCTCCTCCAGCGCCTGCCCCCGAATCCCCGAAACCGAAGATCGCCATTGCTTTGGGCGGTGGCGCAGCACGCGGCTGGGCGCATATCGGCGTGCTGCGGGCACTCGATGAGGAAGGGATCGAAGTGGGCATGATTGCCGGAACGTCGATCGGCGCCCTCGTGGGCGGGTGTTACCTCGCCGGCAAACTGGACGAACTGGAGGCCTTCGCCCGCTCTCTCACCGTGCGGCGCATTGCCGGCCTGCTCGATTTTGCGATCGGCGGCGGCGGTCTATTCGGCGGTCTGCGACTGACCAAGCGCATGCAGGAGCACCTGAAGGGCCTCAATATCGAGGAACTCGATCGGCCCTTCATTGCTGTCGCCACTGAAGTTCACAGCGGCCATGAAGTCTGGATCGAGAAGGGTTCGCTTATAACCGCTATCCGCGCGTCCTATGCGCTCCCCGGCATTTTCGAGCCGATCAGCGCCAACGGCCGGCTCCTCGTCGATGGCGCTTTGGTCAACCCGGTTCCGGTTTCGGTTTGTCGCGCTCACGAGCAGCAACTCGTGGTCGCAGTCAACCTCAACTACGACCTCTATGGACGTTCGGCCGTCGTCAAGCACAGCGCCGGCATGGAAGCCGTGGATGCGCCCATCAAGGACGGTTCCCAGTACTCTGCGCGCCTCGGCATGACCAGCGTCATGGTGCAGGCCTTCAATATCATCCAGGATCGTATCTCGCGCGCTCGGCTTGCCGGCGATCCACCGGATCTCGCCCTTCATCCAAAGCTCAACGACATAGGTCTCTCGGAATTTCATCGCGCCGGCGAGGCGATCGACCGTGGCTATCACGAAGCGAAGGCGAAGCTCGCGGAAATCCGGCGCATGCAGGAAGTGCTGGTACGCTAGCGCATCGGCCCGAAAATCGGACCCAATTTTCGGAAAGCACGATGCGTAGATTCAAAGAGTTACAGCGTCCTTTGTGCGTCCTAAAGGACGCGCGGCGCTGTAACGCCCGGCGCGCAGGCGTGTATCTTAATCGCTGCGCAGCATTTGAGGTCATTGAGGACAGGCATGGGCCAACACGACTTGAATCACGCCGAAGGCGTGAAGGGCGGCATCGCACCGCCCTTCCTCTTTAACCTGCGATATAAGCCTTGATCTGCTCGGCCTCGTGCTCCATTGCGCGGATATGGTGCTTCACCACGTCACCGATCGAAACGATGCCAGCCAGGCGACCTTCCTTTTCCACCGGCAAGTGGCGTGCACGCAGTTTGCTCATCATTTCCATCAGCGTAGCAATGGACATTTCCTCGCGGCAGCAATAGACGTTCTGCCACATCACAGAGGAAACCGGACTGTCGAGACAGGTGGCACCGTATTTGGCGATCGCAGCCACGACATCACGCTCCGTCAGAATGCCGATGATTTGATCGTCCGGATCAACAACGACGACCGCCCCGATACGATTGTCATGCAGAAATGTCGCAGCCTGATGAACTGTCACATCCGGCGTGACAGTTACGACGTTGTGGCCTTTTTCGTTGAGAATCGCTCTTACTGACATCCACACATCTCCCGTTACACCACGCCGGGCCGGTGGGAAGAGGTTCTGGTCGTCTCTTGTGCTTGCAGCGCCGAACGTCACTTTGGATGCTTGATGGTCGCCGTCACACCCCGAGCCTCTGCACAATCAAAGATCTGTGCAGAGTTGCCGCAGGAACCCGCCCCAATATCCGATGTCGGTCATAGGCCTCGCGCCTCTCTCGCGCGAAACCAGGCCGACACCCAGCCTTGCACGCTCGCCCTCTCCAGCGCCACGCGCCTTACCAGACGCGCAAGGGACGCTGTAACACTTTGAGTTGCTGCATGTTTTCATCCTTAAATCGGTTGCGGTTTAAGGAAACATGCAGCAGGCGACCGTAGCGAATGGTGCTCCAGCGACCTTAGGAAATCAAGCCTTGTCACCCGACCGGCCGGCTCTCGCAGGCATCACATTTGTGAATCCAGCCTGAAACAATTCGGGATCACAAATGTCATCGTTTCTCGTGGGTTACGCACCGGCATCGGTGGAAAACCGATCTCCATTTACCCGTCAGACGTGAAGCCGGATGCGAGCGGAAAGCGATCTCCCATCCTCACCTAGTCGCGCGGGTCAAAGATCCCGAACAGGAGAAAGCCGAAGAGGAAACCGCCGATATGCGCTTCCCAGGCGACGCTTCCCGCACCGCCAACGGAGAACATGCCGAGCCCGACCAGAAAATTGGTCAAGAACCAGATGCCGGTGAAGACCAGGACCGAGCGATTGGCTAGCGTTTCGGTTAGCGAAAGTCGCCGGTTGAGATGCGCGAACTGGCGGCTGATGCGGCCGCTTGGCGAGAAGACGAACCGCGCGGCCGCCCCCATGAAACCGGAAACAACCCCCGAGGCGCCGACCACGACGACAATCTCGCCCCAATGAAATATCGTATGCAAGGCGACGGCGGCGGCAGCCGAAAGGCACCAGAATACGGTTAGACGCGCTATGCCGATGCGCCGCACGACCGGCGCCCCGAAAGCGACCATCCAAAAGATGTTAAAGATGAGATGGTCCCAACTGCCGTGCAGAAACGAATAGGTGACCGGCGTCCAGAGCCAAACGAGTCCTTGTTCCGAAAGCGGGAGGGTGTAGCGAACGGGCAGGAAGGCGAAATTCAGGATCAGCTCCTGATCTGCGGTCGCCGACAGAAGATAGGTTCTCAACGCGTGAACAGCGATGAGAAACAAGAGGATGCCGGTTAGCCCCGGCGGCAAATTGAAGGCGGGCTCGCGGGCGCGGGCCGTATCGCTCTCGGCATCTTTTTCCGCTGGTGTCGCTGCCTGATCTCGTTCCATGCCTGCTCTCTTCCATCGCTGCTGCGCGTTCGCGATCAGGTTGCGCGGAGGTACCGCTACTGGATAGCGCGAAGGCATAAGCAAACAAAAAAAGACCGTCCAGTAAAAACTGAACGGCCGGTGAGCCCTTATACCGAGCTCCAATTGCGTGCTGAAGGCAAACCTTCGTGAAGTGATGTCATTTAAGTGCCAGCAGGCGGCGCCGAACGCAATCGGAACTGTTTGTTAACCTTAATATCGGCGTGGCACGAAATTCGCACCGCAATTCCTGAAATCGAAGGAGCCGCGCCGCTGTGCCAATTGGGAGCAGTGGGAGGCGGCTCGAGGAAATGAACGGGCCATCATGCGCAGCAAAACAACGATAGAGCTGTTCCGATATTGGAACACGTTGCGGGGTGAACGGGACCTCCCCCGCCGCGACGAGATAGAGCCTCAAGAAATTTGCGCGCTGCTGCCAAGCCTGTTCATCCTTGAACGGCAGCCAAGCGGCGACATCCGCTTCCGGCTCGCCGGCACCCATGTCTGCGCGCTTTTCGGCCGAGAATTACGTGGCCAGCCATTTGGCACGCTGTGGTCCGCCAGCGAAGCGGGCGAAGCGGTTCGGGTCGCCGATCAGGTAATGACACAACGCTCGCCCGCCGCGCTTTCTGCCTGTGGCCTGACGGCAGGCGGCGAGCGGCTGGAGACCGAGCTGCTGCTGATGCCGCTCGGATCGCCACAGGGAGACAGCGACCGTATTCTCGGTTCGCTGGCACCACTGTCGCGCCCTTCATGGCTGCATATGACGCCGATTGAATGCCTTGTCGCGCAAAGCCTGCAAATTCTAGGCAGCGGGCGCGGCGGTCGTTTGGACATGGCCGAGGCTTCCCATGCATTCGATGCCAAAACGCATCGCGAAGAAATCGGCCGCAAGGTCCAGCACCTGCGCATCTTCGAAGGCGGACGGGAACGCTGAGCCCGGGGGAGGCAGCCAACCGCGGGCGAACCTTCTATTAACCGAGACCGCCTATACTTTCACAGGCAAGGATACTTCGATCGCAGAGTGACCATGTTCTCGTTCCAGCACGCACAAAACACCGGCCCGAAGCCGCACCAGGAAAGTGCCTTTCAGCGCGTTTCGGTAAACCTTTCGGGACGGCTGATGCTTGCCAATCGCGATGAATTTGATTGCACGGCAGTCGACATGTCGCCAGGAGACGTGCTCTTTTCCTCGCCCGCCCGCCCGCGGGCCGGCGAGCGGATCGTCGCCTATATAGAGCACGTCGGACGTCTCGAGGGCACCGTGTCGCGGCTCGCGGAGCACGCGTTCGTCATCCAGCTCAACGCGACCGAGCGAAAGCGCGAGAAACTGGCCGCGCAGCTCACCTGGATTGCCAATAAGCACGAACTCGGACTGCCGGAGGACCGGCGCCATGACCGCCTCATTCCGCGCAAGACTCTGACGGAGCTCACGCTTGGCACGGGCGAAAAATACGCTTGTCGCATTATCGACCTCTCCCTTTCGGGCGCCGCGATCGACATCGAAACTCGGCCCGCGCTCGGAACTCCCGTCAAGCTCGGCAACATGAAGGGCAGGATCGTCCGGCACTTCCAGGAAGGCGTGGCGGTCGAATTCTCCGGCATTCAGTCTCGCGAAGCACTGGCCGAATTCCTTTAAGCCATCGACGATAAGCCCGCCGACCGCCGGCAGCAGAGAATATCTCTGATCCCGTCCGCATTTCACGCGACCCCGCCAAGTGCGCACCGTGGCGGCGGCCGGCCAATAGTTTTTCACGCGAAGGCGATCGTTCAGGGCGACCGAGGCGCATCATTGTGGGCGTCGCTTGCGTCCGAGACGAGCGATCGGTGAACGATGAGCCGGCGTGAGCGCGGCGCCCCCGGAATGACCGTCGAGCTCTTCTGAAATATTTTTCGGAAACATTTCCCGCGTCATGCGCCTTCGAGCTCAGAATTGGACGTGAATCCCGGTTTTAACAGTCTCTATTCACAACCTCAGATTCCGCAATTCGCGCAGGTCATTGACACAACCACTCAGTCCTGAGCTGGCTCTTCTCTTTAAATTAGCGTTCTTTTTCAGCAGGATAACAGTTCGACGCTGCGCCCTTCGGCTCTCCGCACGGGGGAAATTTCATTAAAATTTGAATCAATGTTTATGCTTATTTGATTGGCTTTTTATTCTTATTTTCTGCGCATACTATTCTTATTTGTACTTGTTTTTACCTCGCATCTTCGCCGCGGATAAAAAACTCTGTGCCATTGTCGAACCATAACGGGGAGACAACAATGCACAAAGCCATCACCAAGACGATTGCGGTCGCGGCCCTTTTTGTCGGTTTCCTGACCGAGGCAGCCCTCGCCCTTCCGGCGAACATCGCGGTGGGCGGCACCACCAATCCGCCGATCGGTCACTACGAGTTTTGCAAGCGCAATCCGTCCGAATGCACCACCAACGGAACCGGTGGCGGCCCGATGGTGCTAACCCGCGAGGGCTGGCAGAAAATTCTCGAGGTCAACTATGAGGTCAACCGGGCCGTGACCCCGATGACGGATATGGAAATCCATGGCGTCGAGGAAGAATGGTCCTATCCGGACACCATCGGCGACTGCGAGGACTATGTCCTTCTCAAGCGCCGCAAGCTGATCGAGAGCGGCTTTTCTCCCGCCGATCTGTTGATCACCGTCGTGCTGCAACCGAATGGCGACGGCCATGCGGTTCTGACCGTGCGCACCGACCGCGGCGACTTCATCCTCGACAACATGCGCAGCAAGGTGCTTCGCTGGTCGGAGACCGAATACACCTTCCTGAAGCGGCAGTCCTCCGAAAATGCCGGGCGCTGGGTGAAACTGCAGGACGGCCGCGCCGTGGCAGTCGGCAGCGTAAAGACGCAATAGAGGCGCTTTATCGAGGCGCCCATCTACGACGACTTTATCAGGCTTCAGTCAAATTCCGCGTTCCCCGTGCCGACCAAGCCTCTACAGCGCCGCGCGCCCAATCGAACGCGCAAAGGTGCAGCAGCCAGTTCCGTTGTCCCCGGGACCGGCTTTTCTTTTTCGAGGAACCCGCCCCCGTCGCCCTCACCCAAGACGCATTTCACCAAAAATTAACCATCTTCGTCGACCGTCGAAGGCGACGTTCCGGCCCGACCACTTCCTTTTTCTCGAGGCCAGATCGAGCGCGCAACAACAGCCACCCCGACGGACGATCCCGCATGAATGCGCCATCCAGCGGCCCCGAACCGGAACTTTCGCCGCTCCTCTCAGCAAGCTTCGTCTACAAGATTACCGCGGTCGTCGTTTTGCTGGTGGCGCTGACCACAATCGTGTCGTTTTCCGGACACCGGCTTGGAGAAAAGCTCGCGCTTGCCGGACACACTTCCAGTCAAGAGATCTACGACATCTTCATCGGACAGGATCACTTGCGACTGCCGGCCAACATCATCCGCTTCGAAAGCCAGCGCGCGACCAGTATTACCGAGCGCATCGACCTTTACCTGACCTGGCCGGCGCTCGAGGGCTATGGCGAGAATACCCGGAACCTGTTCGACGATATCAACCGACCGGAAAACCTGATCTTTCTGCAACTCTCGCAGAGCACGATGTCGCAAGACATGTCAGGACGCATGGAGCCTATTTATCGCCACGTCCTGAGCAACGAGGTCCTGCCCGGCCCCGCCGGATTGGTCCGGCACGACGCCAAGTCTAACACAAGCTATGCTGGTGAAGCTTTCTTCACAGCGGACCGTGCCGGGCGACCGCCTTACGTCCTGCGCTGCAGCCTGCCCGCGGACGCCCAAGCGTCCACGAGCGCCGACTGCCAGCGCGACGTGCACGTCGGCAAGGATCTCACCGTGCTCTATCGTTTTTCGAGCAAGCTGCTGCCTCAATGGCGGACGATCGACGATTCCGTGGAAACCTTTGTTCGCAGCCGGCTGGCGCCCTGATTTTGTCCAAGAGTCGTGGTGCAGGCGAAGTGCCGGCCCGAGTGGGTCGACCGGTGCCGTTCCCGAACAGGCGGTCCGCCCCAGGAAACCAATCATTCATCATAAACCGATTGGTAACGCTATCCAGATACTGTCGCAGGAACGATCGTTCCCGGCGACGCGTCCGGACGGCATCCATGACATGAGAATAAAGAGCTGCGTAGTGTCCCAATCCGTTTTTTTTGATATCGCGAAACGCCCGCTTGGGGCCTTTTCAAAAATCGCAGGACGGATTGTCCTCGCCGGGGCCATCGCCGTATTGGCCCTTTCCGCACCGGCAAACGCCAATCCAAAATACGCCGGCATCGTCGTCGATGCGAAGACCGGCAAGGTGCTTTACGGTGAGGATGCGGACGAGTTGCGCTATCCGGCCTCTCTCACCAAGATGATGACGCTGTATCTGACGTTCGAAGCGCTGGAAGCCGGGCGGATCAGCAAGTCCACCCCGGTTCCGTTCTCGAAAAACGCCTCGGCAGAACCTCCGTCGAAACTGGGTGTGCGAGCCGGCAAGTCGATCACCGTCGAGCAGGCGATCCTCTCGCTCGTGACGCGCTCTGCCAACGACGCGGCCACGGCGCTCGGCGAACTCCTGGGCGGTTCTGAACAGCGTTTTGCCCGGATGATGACCAACAAGGCGCGCGCGCTCGGCATGACGCAAACGACCTATCGCAATGCCAACGGCCTGCCGAACCCGGACCAGAAGACGACGGCCCGTGACCAGGCGCGGCTCGGCATCGCGCTGCGGCAGCACTTTCCGCAATATTACGACTATTTCTCTACGCGGAGCTTCCGTTTCGGCAAGCAGACGATCGGCAACCATAACCGGCTGCTTGGTAATGTCCGCGGTGTCGACGGCATCAAGACTGGTTACACCCGCGCCTCAGGCTTCAACCTGGTGACCTCGGCACAGCTCGACGGTCGCAGCATTGTCGCCGTCGTGCTGGGCGGAACGTCCGGCGGTGCTCGCGACGCCCAGATGCGCAAGCTCGTCGCCAAATACATGCCGGCCGCTTCGCGCCGTGGCGGCGGCAACCTGATCGCGGAAGCGCCGACAGCCGAACCACCCGTCGCCGCCGTCGCGCAGGCTGAAGTGAAACCTGCGGCAGCGTCCGTCGCGGTCGCCTCGGCTGCCATGCATCTCCCCAACACTGGCCCGGTTCCGGATTTCCGCTACAGCGGCGAAAGCTCAAGCCGTATGGAAATGGCATACGCGACAACGCAGCCAGCGTCCGACAATCCGGTGCTTACGGGCAAGATCGCGCCGAACACGCTTGAAGCCCAGAGCGCCAAGCTTGCCGCGCAGCCGGCCTCCGCTGACGTTGACACACAGATCACCAACTCGGTTGCCGCCAAGGCTGAGGCGCAGCCGGAAGAACAGGCCCAACCGCAGGGCTGGGTCATCCAGATTGGTGCGACGCCCGACAAGGCGCAGGCGATGACGCTTCTCGGCAACGCCAAGGAGAAGGGCGGCAAGACATTGCGCAATGCCACACCGTTTACCGTCGCTTTCTCGAACGGCGGTGGCCAGGTCTACCGCGCACGTTTCGGCGGCTTCGACGACCAGGACAAGGCCGTCAACGCATGCAAAGTATTGAAGAAGAAGGGTTTCTCTTGCTGGGCGAGCCAGCAGTGACAAACACGACTTTCTGACAGCCGGGTGCGTCTTGCCCGGCCGTCTTCCTCGGATTTGTACAGCGTAACGAGGTTGGTCATGGCAGTGAACGAGAATGTTCCCGGTGTAACCGTGATGCCGGGAAAGAAAACGAGATCTACGCGCGTTGGTCTGCACCCCTTGCATGAGGCCGCCATGCGCATCGCCGATATCGGCTTGAACCGCTCGAAAGGGAAGACGCGCGATCTCGTCGGCATGCTTTTGACGCATGGCGCGCGTGCCTGGCGCTCCACCCAGCCTCGCGCCGGTATACACCTGCATGTGACTGCGCCCGGCCGTCGCTATCCGCTCCGATTGCGCGTCCACTGATTTCCGAGAATTGCCCGGGCTGTTCCCCGCATTTCCGGACGGGAAACGTTACGCGCATTCCTGGAATGGCTTACAGAAGACCGAGTTCCGCCAGTTGGCGCCGCAGTTCCAGCGGCATATCCGCCTCACCGGAGGAGAGCGAAGCGAGATCGCGCGGCGCCTCCTTATCCTGCAGGTAGCGCCATCCCTGAAAAGCACGGCGTGGCTGAAGTTCGGTTTCGACCACTTCCGGTCCGAGGATGAGATTGCAGCGGCCGATGCCCTCGCTGTCGGTGAAGGTTTCGATACCGATCAAGGATTGCCGCGCCTGCACGTGCCCCTTGATCACCCAATAGAGTGAACCGCCGGCAAGGAGTTCCTCGGTCCGTTTCGGAACCATGCGGGTCGTATGGAACGAGTGGGGCTCCTGCCCGGCCGCAATCGCAGCCAGCGCCTTGCGCGACACCCACTCACGCAAGTCCTCGACCGATTCTGCGCCGACGCAGAGCTTTATGAGATGCAATGCCATGAGAAACCTTGAACACCCGTCCGCCGGCCGCGGTCAAGCGTGTTGAATCTGTTCGTCCACAAGCGCGCCCCTCAGCCGACCTCATGATCCTATGGCAGGATTGGGGCAGAAAACCGCGTGGGTTGCGCCGCGTCTCAGGCAACGCTCAGGCGTCAGCACTCGACGACGTTCACCGCGAGACCGCCGGTGGAGGTTTCCTTGTATTTCTCATTCATATCCACGCCGGTCTGCCGCATGGTCTCGATGCAGGCGTCGAGCGGTACGAAGTGCTTGCCATCGCCCTTGAGAGCGAGCGAGGCGGCGGTAACCGCCTTGACGGCGCCAAGGGCATTGCGCTCGATGCACGGCACCTGCACGAGACCGGCGACGGGATCGCAGGTCATGCCCAGGTGGTGCTCGAGCGCGATCTCAGCGGCATTCTCGATCTGCTCCGGCGTACCTCCCATCACGGCGGCAAGGCCCGCAGCAGCCATCGCGGAAGCCGAGCCGACCTCACCCTGACAGCCCACTTCCGCGCCGGAGATCGAAGCATTGTGCTTGATGATGCCGCCAACGGCTGCGGCGGTCAGCAGGTAGTCGCGGATGCCGTCCTGATCGGCATCGTCATGGAAATGAAGATAATAGCGGATGGTCGCCGGGACGACGCCGGCGGCGCCATTCGTCGGCGAGGTTACAACCCGACCGCCGGCCGCGTTCTCCTCGTTGACCGCCATCGCGTAGACGCTCAACCAATCGTTTGCGAGCAGCGGGTTGGTCTTGTTAGATCGCCACTCCTCCTGAAGCTTGTCGTGAATCGAACGCGCACGCCGGCGAACCTTCAGGCCGCCCGGCATGATGCCGTCCTGGCTCAAGCCCCGGTCGATGCAGCTCTTCATCGCTTCCCAGATGCGGTCGAGGCCGGCGTCGAGCTCTTCCCTCGACATCGTGCATTCCTCGTTCGCCCGCTTCATTTGGGCAATCGTGAGGCCTGAACGAGCAGCCATATCGAGCATCTGCTGCGCCGTCGCAAAAGGATAAGGCACCTTTACCCCTGCAGGCTTGTTCTTGGCGGCGCGCATCGCCTCGAGCTCCGTGTCGGTCACGACGAAGCCGCCGCCGATCGAATAGTAGATCCGCTTCAGAAGCAGCCGTCCGTCGCGATCGAGCGCCGAGAAGGTCATGCCGTTGGCGTGGCCGGGCAGAGGCACTTTCTTGTCAAAGACGAGATCTGTTTTCGGCTGGAACGCGTAGGGCGGATGTCCGGCGGGCGTGATACGGCCCGTGCGCTCCACCTCGTCGATGATTGCATCCATGCTGTCGGGATCGACGAGATCCGGACGCTCGCCCATCAGTCCGAGAATAACCGCACGGCCCGTGCCGTGGCCGATGCCCGTATGCGCAAGCGAACCGTGCAGGCTGACCTTGATGGCGGAGACGCTAGCATGTGTCGGTCGCGGCCAGTCATCGGAAAGGATGAGGTCGAGAAACCTGTTTGCCGCCGACATCGGTCCCATCGTGTGCGAACTCGAAGGACCGATACCGATCTTGAAGACGTCAAAGACGGAAAGAAACATAAACTGCCTGCCCCGGAGCACGGAAACGTTCACAACGCCGACGCACGCTTGGCTCCCTTTAACCGCCAGCGGTGTCGGTTTTCCTTATATAGGATCAAACCCTAAGCCATCCCATCCCCATCGATCAGGCGATCAACCGACATCGGATTTTGTTCGTGCGACATGATGCGAAAGCGACTTGTGAGAAGGCCTCCGTTGAATCAAAACGACGCGGTCCTTGGGAAACCGCGTCGCCCTGATGGAGTGTTTCGATCTCAAAGGCCGCCGAAAAGATAGGCCAGGACCAGAACGCCTGCGAAACCGGCCACGGCGCGAACAGTCACGCCCCAGCACGACTTCTGTATTGTATTTTCCATGATGTCTCCGAGTACCCAAAGGTGGGCGAGCATCGCGTTCGGCGCCCGCGCGTGCGCCATGCATACTGAAGAATGTGCAGAGTCGCAACTTCGAAATATGGCGAAATCGTGTCAAGGCGACGGCCGGCCCAAACAGCGCCGAGAGCGCCGATCTTGCATTTTCAAACAGCCATGCCAAAACGCGTGCATGACCTTCGAAGATTACATCGCACTCGGCATCTTCGTCCTGTTATGGGGCGGCTTCAACTGGGCGACCGACGGCCGGCGCAATTTCAAGCGTGTCAGCCTGACCCGGCTGATGAACGAAAACCGCCGGCGATGGATTCGCAACTCGCTCAACCGCGACCTGAAGATGATCGACACACAGATCATCGCCGGGTTGCAGGCCGGCACCGCCTTTTTTGCCTCGACCACCATCTTCGCGCTCGGCGGCTGCTTTGCGCTTCTCGGCGCGACCGACCAGGTGCAGATGATCTTCAACGACCTTCCGCAGGTTTTCCGGGGCGGACGGGCGGGCTTCGAGCTGAAAGTCGGCGGCTTGACCTGCCTCTTCGGCTACTCCTTCTTCAAATTCGGCTGGTCCTATCGCCTTTTCAATTATTGCTCCATCCTGATGGGCGGCATTCCGATGACGGCGGACATGACGCGCGACCGGCAGTCGGCCGAGCTGGCCGCAGAGCGCGCGATCCGCATGAACATTCTGGCGGCCAAGCATTTCAATGCAGGACTGAGAGCGATCTTCCTGTCGATTGGTTATCTCGGCTGGTTCATCAGCCCCTACGTTTTCATCGTCCTCACCAGCTTCGTTATCTTCGTGTTGATACGGCGGCAGTTCTTCTCCGAGGCGAGAGAGGCTCTCATCGAGGATGCCCGGGAGGCTCTCAAGCACTAAGATCGGCCCTACAGCGCCGCGCGTCCAATCGGACGCGCAAAGATCGCTGTAGTGCTTTGAATTGCTGCATGATTTTGTCCTTAATCGATTCCGATTTAAGGAATCATGCAGTGGGGAAACACGCGCTGCTCCTCATTCGAAGAACATCCACACGTCGCCGGCGCAAGCCAGACATGCGAACTTACCGCGAGAACAGGATGGCAAAAGCCGATGTCGGAAAACACAGCAACAACGATTACCGAGACGGAACGCGCGTCACCTGACATACAAAAGCGTCATCGGATCGCCCTTCTGGATGCGCTCCGGGGCTCGGCGCTCGTCGCCATGGCACTCTATCACTTCGTCTGGGATCTCGAATTCTTCGGCTATGTGGCGGTAGGCACTGCGGGAACAGGCGGCTGGCGGCTTTTCGCCCGGCTCATCGCCAGCAGTTTCCTGTTTCTGGCGGGCTACAGCCTGGTGCTCGGCCAGCGGCCGAATTTTCGTCCGCGAGCCTTTGCGCGCCGCTTCGTGAAGATCGCCGGCGCGGCGCTGCTGATCAGCATCGCGACGTGGTTCGCCTTCCCGGATTCTTTCATCTTCTTCGGCATCCTTCATTCGATCGCGGCGGCAAGCCTTGTCGGCCTCCTATTCCTGCCACTACCCGCGATCGTCTCCTTTATTGCCGCCGCGGCTGCATTCGCCGCGCCGCTCTACCTGCGCTCGGCCGTTTTCAATACGCCGCTGCTCTGGTGGGTTGGACTTTCCGAGACGCTTCCCCGTTCGAATGACTATGTGCCTCTCCTTCCCTGGCTCGCACCCTTCCTGCTCGGGCTTGGAACGGCAAAGCTGCTTCACCCATTGCTCGTCAGCCGGGGAGCGTCCACCAAACGGGAGGAGCGTTGGAGCAAGCTGTGGATCAAGCCTCTCGCCTTCGGCGGCCGTCACAGTCTGGCCATATACCTCGTACACCAGCCGCTGCTCATCGGCCTCGTCTATCTCTTTGCCCAGATCGCACCCGCCGCAGCACCCGACCCGGAAGAAGCCTACCGCGCGAACTGCGTGGCGGCTTGCAGCCGCGCAGACCCCGCCGCGCCGTGCGAAGCCTTCTGCGGCTGCACGCTCGACCGGCTGAAAGAACAAAGCCTTTTCGAGGACTTAAACATGGGCAAGATCAACGTGAACACGGATGAACGCATTGCGCGAATCGCCCGTCAGTGCACAATGGACGTGCAATCAGGGGACTAGGACATGAATGCCTATCGTGCCAAGCCGCTGAACTTCCCTTGGCCCGCCGTGCTTTATGGCGCGGCCGTTTTGGTTGCACTGATTTTCAACCGTCTCTTCCCGATTCCCGTAGCGAACGGACATGGCTGGTTTGCGTGGCTCATCGGATGCGCACTGATCTTTGCCGCGATTTCCATCGACCTTTGGGCCGTCAAGACGCTGCTCGACCGGCACACCGCGATCCTGCCGACCCGATGCGCCACCTGCCTCGTTACCTGCGGTCCTTTCCGCTTCACCCGTAATCCGATTTATCTCGGCTACACGCTGCTGATGATTGGCACTGGATTGATAACGGCTAACCCGTGGCTTTTCATCACCGCGATGGCGGCTGTCACGTTGACGACCGTCTTTGTCATCCGCAATGAAGAGAGACATCTGCTGTCGCGCTTCGGCTTCGAGTTCGAACGCTACTGCCGCCGTACTGCCCGGTGGATCTGAGTCCGACAGCCACCTTTGAGCAAACCTTTCGACCCGCCTTAAGTGCCGACGCCGATTTCCGCGAGACGCGTCAGGCAGGCTTCCTCGACATTGTCGAGCTCGGCGAGCGTGTCATCGATATCCTTGCGCTTCTGCCGCAATTCCTCGCGCTTTTCCTCGACTCGCGTCATCAGAAGCTGCAGCTGGCCCATCTCGCCCGGCGGATCCTTGTAGACCTGAATGATCTCGCGTATTTCTGCAATGGTGAAACCGATGCGCCGGCCGCGCAGGATTTCCTTAATGAGATGACGGTCAGCCGGCCGAAACAGTCGCGTGCGGCCGCGACGCTCCGGATGAATTAGGCCTTCATCCTCGTAGAAGCGGAGCGTTCTGGTCGAGATGCCGAATTCCCGTGTTAGCTCAGTAATGCTATAGTATTTATTCACGCCGCCGTCCCATAAAATTCCGAGGCATCACTATCGTTGACTTTGACGTAAAAGTCAAACAACGCGCCCGGCTCTCACGTGACGTGGAACCACCAGGTGGCAATGCCGAGAAAGCTGAAGAAGCCGGTTATGTCGGTGACCGCGGTGACGAACACGGCAGAGGAAACGGCTGGATCGGCACCGGATTTTTCCAGGAGAAGCGGAATCATGATGCCGGCGAGCGCGGCGGCCATCATATTAATCAGCATTGCCGCGGCGATAATGCCGCCGATATTGGGATCTTGAAACCACAGGCCTGCCACGAGGCCGATGAACGTTCCGAAAATCATGCCGTTCAGGAGCCCTACCCCGGCTTCTCGGCGAATGATGCGCGGCGCATTGTGAATGTCGAGGCCGCGGGTCGCGAGCGCACGGACGGTCACGGTCATGGTCTGCGAACCCGCATTGCCGCCCATGCCGGCCACGATCGGCATCAGGATGGCCAAGGCCACAATCTGCTGGATCGTCGCGTCGAAAAGGCCGATCACCGAGGCGGATATGCAGGCCGTCATCGAGTTGACAAAGAGCCATGGCACTCGCGAGCGCGAGGCTTCGGCAACGGAGTCAGACAATTCCTCGTCGCCGACGCCGCTTAGACGCAGCAGGTCCTCCTCCGCCTCCTCCTGGATCACATCGACCACGTCGTCGATGGTCAGCACCCCCACCAGCCGCCCGTTGTCGTCGACGACGGCCGCCGACAAGAGGTCGTATTGTTCGAAGAGCTGAGCCGCCTCTTCCTGGTCCATCTCGGCAGGAATGGCATGGCTGGTGTCGCGCATGATGGCATCGACTTTGACCGACCGTTTGGTGCGAAGCACACGGTCGAGATCGACGGTTCCGAGAAGTTTGAACGTCGGATCGATGACGAAGATCTGCGTGAAACTGTCGGGAAGATCCTCGTCCTCGCGCATGTAGTCGATCGTCTGGCCGACGGTCCAGAACGGCGGCACCGCGACGAATTCCGTCTGCATGCGCCGGCCAGCGGTGCTTTCCGGATAATCGAGCGATCGACGCAGGCGAACGCGTTCGGTGAAGGGCAGCTTGGCGAGGATCTCTTCCTGATCCTCCTGATCCAGATCCTCCAGAATGTAGACCGCATCGTCGGAGTCCATCTCTCCGATCGCCTCGGCGATCTGTTCGTTGGGCAAATGTTCGACGATGTCGAGACGGATGGCTTCGTCGACCTCGGTCAACGCCGAGAGATCGAACTCCTTGCCGAGCAACGAGACGAGCGCCAGCCGCTGATCCGGCTGGATGGCTTCCAGAAGATCACCGAGTTCGGAGGCGTGAAGGCCGGCAACGTGCTGGCGCAGATAGATCGTGTCGCGATCGGCAATCGCGGCGCCGACATGCATCAGAAAGTCGGAACGCACTGAGCCGTCGTCGGCATAGATATCTGAGCCGTCGTAAGCGGTGGCTTCTTCCGAACGGTCGTCGTCGATATTGCTCATGGAGCCGCCCTCGAAAAACAAAGCCGCCCGAATCAAATGGGTCGAAGATCCCGAAAGGCGAGCGTGCCATTCCAAATGACTGCCGTGCCCTCGAGAGAGAACGGCGTCTTGCCCTTGCTACAGCGCCCCCTTGCATTCCTCCCGCAAGGTTACTGTAACACTTTGAATTGCTGCGTGATTTTTTCCTCGGATCGATTCCGACCCCGAACTCATGCAGTAGCGCAAAGCTCCCGCGAGGTCCACTGGGCATAGGGTGCGAATGAAGAACCGGCGAAAGTTTTGCGCAAGCTGTTGCAAACGCATATGAAGCCGTAGATCAAGGAGCCGAAACGGCAGTGCCTGCCGAGACAAGGGGCCAGTATGGCTATTCTCCCCATCGTACGTTTTCCGCACCCGGCGCTCACGACCGCGGCCGAAACGATCGAACAGTTCGACGACGATCTTCGGCAATTCGCTGCCGACCTTCTCGAGACGATGCATGCCGCCCCGGGGATCGGCATTACCGCAAATCATGTAGGTGTTCTGCGGCGGCTGACGGTGATCGAGCTGGATCGGTCAAGCGGCTCGCTGGTTTTTGCCAATCCGGAGATTATCTGGCAATCCGCTGAGCTGATGCGACATGCGGAAGGCAGCGTCTCGATGCCGGGCATTTCAGAGGAAGTCGAGCGACCGTGCGCGGTGCGCGTGCGGTATCAATCGCTATCCGGCGAGATGCTGGAAGAAAATGCGGAAGGACTGATGGCGATCTGCCTGCAGCACGAGATCGACCAGCTTTCCGGTATTTTCTGGACGCAACGCCTTTCCCGGCTAAAACGCGAGCGCGCCGTCAAACGTTTCGAGAAATTGACCAGAGGCGAGCGGTGAACACGGGTCCAACAGCTCAACGGTGCTGCAGGCGGGATCGCTGAAAATACGATTCATCAAAATAGCATTCATCAAGGGATACAAAATGAAAGCCTTGCACCTAATACCTCTCGTTGCATTTGCCTTGGCCGGATGCACCGCCGCTTCACCTGACCTGGAACCCCTCCCCGGCAGCTTCACCTACGGCGAGAAGGCGGCGGAACGCAGAACACAAGCAGCGCCCGGGACAATGGTACAGCACCGTTTCCTGCATCAGGGGACCATGGTTTTCGAAACATACGAGGTCCAGCCAGACCATTCCTACAAGCTCGTTCGCCGCCGCGTCCAGGACGGCTGGGCGCCCTGACGCCCGCTCTATTGCATCCTTTGCGCGCCTGATAAGACAGCCGCGCTGCAGGACGAATCTGCCACGACGCCGTCGCGGCCCGGAACATTGTGATCGCGGCCTCGTTCTCCATTGGTAGAGATCAATGGAGATTATCGATGGCCAAGTATCTCGATGAACGCGGCGATCCGGTCTCGAAAACGCATGACGCGGACAGGGAAGAATTCTCGGCCCGGGAAACGAGGCCGGGCGGCCTCGGCCTGCGTGTTCTGGCGGTTCTCACGGGCGGACTATTTCTTGCCTTGCTTGCCTGGGGCGCTGTCGAACTCTGGGGTGAAATGAACGATACTGATCAGACAACGGAACAGGCTCAACCCGGTCCATCGTCCGAACAGACCGGCAGCGTCGGCACCCCGACGCCCGCACCTGCCGATGGCCAACAGGCTGCCCCGACAGACAGGGATCCTACCGCCCAATCGGGAACCGGCGGACCGTCGCAGCAAACCTCGCCTGACGGCACGGAGAAATAACGGGCCATCCCGCCCGATGACGCCGGCATAAGCGCTTCCGCAACGTCACGCGCCCAGCACGATTGACTATTCGGAATTCGGCGCCGTCGAGCACTCATAGAGCACGTCATCCGTTTCCGCATCGACGCCGGCAAGGCTGACGTCGTACCCCCAAAGATGACGCACGTGACGAAGCGTGGCGTCGCGGCTCGCTTCATCCAGGAGGATGCCGTTCTTCACGTTGTGCTGCAGGCGCAGGTGGCGATCGCCCAGGAGATCGACGTCGACGACCTGGATGTCCGACTGGTTCGCGGCGACATCATAGCTGCGTGCAAGCGCAGTGCGTATGGTTTCGTAGCCGCGCTCATTGTGGATCGAGGCAACCTCGCAGTAGTTGTCGCCGGCGTCGTCCGTCAGCAGAAACAGCCTGAATTTGCGGATCAATGCAGGGCTCAGATACTGCAGGATGAAGGATTCGTCCCGGTGGTTGGCCCAGGCGTCGATCAGCGTCTCCCGCCATTTCCCGCTGCCGGCGATCTCAGGAAACCAATCACGATCTTCGGATGTCGGATCGGTGCAGACGCGCTGGATATCCTGCATCATGGCAAACCCCAGCGCGTATGGGTTGATGCCCGGAAAGCGGGGGTCGTCGAAGGACGGCTGAAAGACCACGTTGGAGTGGCTGTGGAGCATCTCCAGCATGGAGCCTTCGCTGATCCTGCCCTGATCGAAAAGCCTATTCATGATCGCGTAGTGCACGAAGGTCGCACATCCCTCGTTCATCACTTTCGTCTGCCGCTGCGGATAGAAGTACTGGGCGATGACGCGCACGATACGCAGGAGCTCCCGCTGCCAGGGCTCCAGGATCAGACTGGTTTTTTCCAGGAAGTAGAGCAGATTTTCTTCTGGCAGGTTGAGCGCTTTCTTCCGCTCGGAGGCATCACGCTCGGCATCCTTGGTGCTGTCGCCGTCCGGTGAGGGCGGAAGCGTTCTCCAGAGATCGCTGTAGGTCTGCTCTTCGTATTCGAGCCGCTCGCGGGCGCGCTCCCGCTCCTTCTCGGACGAAAGCCGCGGTGGACGACGATATCGGAAGACGCCTTGATCCATGAGAGCGTGGGCGGAATCGAGAATGACCTCGACTTCCGACGTTCCGTACCGCTCCTCGCACTTGGCGATATATTTCTTGGCAAACTCCATATAGCTCAAGATGGCGCTCGCGTCGGTCCACTGCTGGAACAGATAGTTGTTCTTGAAAAAGTGGTTGTGGCCAAAGGCCGCGTGGGCCGTCACCAGGGCCTGCATGGCCATGGTGTTCTCCTCCATTAGATAGGTGATGCAGGGGTTGGAGTTGATGACCAGTTCATAGGCAAGGCCGCGGCGGCCCTTGCGATAGAGATGTTCCTCGAAAACGAAACGCTTGCCGAAGGACCAGTGCTGGTACATCAGCGGCATTCCTACCGAAGAATAGGCGTCGAGCATCTGCTCGGAGGAGATAATCTCGAGCTGGTTCGGATAGACGTCGAGTTGCAATTCATCGAGCGCGATCGTTTCGATCGCATCATAGGTGCGCGACAGCGTCTCGAAGTTCCAATCGGAATCGTGAAACAGAAGATTCGAGGCTGCGCCCTTGGCCATTCCTATCGCCTTTCAGTGCGCAGTTGCATGGTTGGCTGCCTTGCGAAAAGCTTCCGGAAAACCGGATAGATATCCGACGGTCTCGCAATCCGGGTCATCTGGAAATTCGACCATTCGCTGTCGACCGTGCGATAGGCGCGCCAGAGGGACGTGCCGTTGTCGGTCGTACCGAAAATCTCCGTCTCGCGCTCATCTATGATTTCAACATAGGCATAATATTGGCAAAGGCGCATCACCTGCCGGTGGAGAAGCGAAACGCAAAGGTCCGAATCCCCGGCGCTGTTTTCCCCATCGGAGGCCTGGGCAGCGTAGATGTTCCATTCACGTGCCGGATAACGCTCCTCAATGATGCGGAGCATCTCCTCGATGGCCGTGGACACAACCGTGCCGCCGCTCTGCTTGCTGTAGAAAAAGGTATTTTCGTCGACCTCACCTGCCTCATCGGTATGGCGGATGAAGACTATGTCTATTCGCTTGTAGCGCCGCTTGAGGAAGAGATGCAGCAGGACGAAGAAGCGCTTGGCCAGATCCTTCTCCCGCTCGCCCATCGAGGCAGAGACATCCATGAGGCAAAACATCACCGCGCTTGCATTCGGCAGCGGCTGGGGCTCGAAGCGATTGAAGCGAATGTCGACCGGGTCGACATAAGCAATGCGGCGGCGGCGGCGCTCCAGCTTGTCCAGTTCCTCGCGCAACGCCTCGATGCGTTTCTGGTGGGCGCCACTGGCATTCGATTCCGCCTCCAGCTTGGCAACTTCGTCGGCGATCGCCGCCACGTCCGCGCGGCTGGGCCGCCGCAGCGCGATGCGGCGGCCATAGCTGTTGCGCATCGTGCGCCCCACATTGATGTTCGTGGGCGATCCCGATGTCGCAAAGCCGGCCCGGCGCGGCTTGAACGCGACCGACTCCTTGAGATTGAGCTTGACCATGTCGGGAAGTTCAAGATCCTCGAAAAAAAGATCGAGGACTTCGTCGCGCGACAGCACGAACTGGAAGTCATCTTCGCTCTCACCAGTTCCCGCGCCCTTGCCTGAGGCGCCGCCACGCGCGCTGGGTTTCGGGAGGCGATCGCCCGGCGAGAATTCATGATTGCCGGGCAGGACATACTGTCTCTCGCCAGTGGCCGGGGATGGCTGGAAGGATGGTTCACCGACGCCACGCTCGGGCATGGGCACACGGTGCTCTGCATCCACGTCTGCGATCTTGCCTGCCTTGATCTGCTCCTTGATCGTCCGTTTCAGCTCTTCCCGCGCCCGTTTCAGAAAACGCCGACGGTTGCCGAGGCTCTTGTCCTTCGGATTAAGGCGGCGGTCGATGAAATTCGGCATTGGCAAACCCCCAACGTACGCATCATTAGCCCGCCTTGTTCACGCGCATGTACCAATCAACGAGCCGCCGAACCTGGCGTTCGGTGTATCCGCGCTCAATCATACGCTGGACGAACTCGGCATGCTGCTTCTCGGTGGCGCTGTCTTTCTTGGAGCCGAAACTAATGACAGGCAGCAGATCCTCGACCTGACCGAACATACGCTTTTCGATGACTTCGCGCAGCTTTTCATAGCTCGTCCAGGAGGGATTGCGGCCGCTGTTCTTGGCGCGGGCACGCAACGTGAACTTCACGACCTCGTTGCGGAAGTCCTTCGGATTGGCGATGCCTGCCGGCTTCTCGATCTGCGACAGTTCGCTGTCGAGTACCTTCCGATTGAGGATCTGTCCGGTGTCGGGATCCTTGAAGTCCTGGTCCTCAAGCCATGCGTCAGCGTAGGCGATATACCGGTCGAACAGGTTCTGGCCGTATTCGCTATAGGATTCCAGATAGGCTTTCTGGATCTCGTGACCGATGAATTCGGCATAGCGCGTGGCCAGTTCCGATTTGATGAAGTCGAGATAGCCCGCCTCGGTTTCCTTAGGAAACTGTTCGCGTTTGATCGCCTGCTCCATGATGTACATCAGATGCACGGGATCGGCGGCGACCTCCTTGGTGTCATAGTTGAAGGTCTCCGACAGCACCTTGAAGGCGAAGCGGGTGCTGACGCCCGTCATACCCTCGTCGACGCCGGCGGCGTCACGATATTCCTGTACCGATTTTGCCTTCGGATCGGTGTCTTTCAGGTTCTCGCCGTCATAGACCCGCATCTTCGTGTAAAGCGGCGAGTTCTCATGCGGCGCAAGACGCGTCGACACCGTGAACCGGCTCAAGCACTCCAGAACTTCCGGCGCGCAAGGATTGTCGACCAGCTCACTTTCGCGAAGGAGCTTCTCGTAAATAAGCTTCTCTTCGGTGACGCGTAGGCAATAGGGCACCTTGACCACCAGAATGCGATCGAGGAACGCCTCATTGTTCTTATTGTTCTTGAACTGAAGCCACTCGGATTCGTTGGAGTGCGCGAGAACGGTGCCCTGGTAGGGAAACGCGCCGAAATTCTCGGTTCCGTTGTAATTGCCCTCCTGGGTCGCCGTCAGCAACGGGTGGAGGACCTTGATCGGTGCCTTGAACATCTCAACGAATTCAAGCAGCCCCTGGGTGGTGCGGTTCAGTCCGCCGCTGTAGGAATAGGCGTCCGGATCGGCCTGGCTGTAGTTTTCGAGCTGGCGGATATCGACCTTGCCGACGAGCGACGAGACGTCCTGGTTGTTTTCGTCGCCAGGCTCGGTCTTCGCGATCCCGATCTGGCGCAAGCGGGATGGTACCAGTTTGACGACGCTGAATTTCGAAATGTCGCCGCCGACTTCGTCCAGCCGCTTGGCCGCCCAAGGCGAGATCAGACCGGTGAGCCGCCGTCTGGCGATTCCATACTTGTCCTCAAGAAGATCGGCCATCCGTTCCGGATGGAACAGACCGAGCGGGGATTCGAAGACTGGGCTGATCTTGCCGTTGACCATCAACGTGTAGATGGGGCGCGCCTCCATCAGCTTCTTGAGTCGCTCCGCCAAGGAAGATTTACCGCCGCCAACCGGCCCGAGAAGGTAGAGAATTTGCTTGCGCTCTTCCAGGCCCTGCGCGGCATAGCGGAAATAGCCGACGATCCGCTCGATCGTATCCTCCATGCCATAGAAGTCAGAGAATGAGGGATAGATCTTGATCGTTCGATTGGCGAAGATTCGCCCGAGCCGCTCGTCCGCGCTCGTATCGACGAGGGTCGGCTCTCCAATAGCCTCCACCATGCGCTCCTGCGCGGTGGCGTACATACTCTTGTCGTCGCGGCAGGCGAGGAGATATTCTTGCAGACTTATCTCTTCCTGCGCTGCGCTCGTATAGATCTCTGAAAAGAGATCGAAGACGTCAGATTCACTCCTTGTCATCATGCTCTCCCGCGGGAGGCCGGTCAACCGAGACGGGTTCGCTGCCTGTTGGCTCCCTGCTTACAGTGAACTGTTTCCTGCCTCCAAAGTTCCTCAACACGTTGCGGTTTAGCTAGCGGATGCCGAAGCAGTGGCCAACGGTGAGCACCCGCATCTTCCTTACGGCGCACGGCGCTTTCCAGATGGCGCAACGGGCACCGTAATGCCTTGAATTGCTACAGGTCTTATCCGTAAAGTCGAATCGGATATAAGAAATCATGCAGCAGGTTCGCCGCTCTGTCACCCCATCATATTGACCGCTTTTCACAATTCCGCGATAGCCCGCGGAATTGCGTACAGTCTCTGTTCCTTTTTCCGATTTTTCGACGAACGCCTATTCCACCGCGGCAGGGCAGAACCGGTGCGCGGGCGAAATACAACTCGCCTTCGTCTCCGTGGCCCGAATTCGGGCCGGGCGGAAAATGCTGCAGAGACCCCATGGCCAGATCTGGCACAGCGCGGCGGCGGCCCCACTCGCTTGCTCGTAGACTTGCGTCGGCGACGCCGCTTGATGGCTCTCGTTAGCAACACAATATGGCATTTTGGTCGCGGGTGCTACCGAAGACGTTCGTTTTGAGCTTCCGGCGTCGAAGTACGAGGACGTCCTGCACACGAAACGGCGCGCAGCGGTGCCGGAATAACGGCACTAAAGCGCCACGTCTAATCAGACGCGCAAAGGTCGCCGCAGAGCTTTGAGTTTCTGCTTGATTTTGTCCTTAGATCGATTCCGATTTAAGGAATCATTCAGTGACGCATGCAATTCGACGGCTGAAAATAAAAAACCCCGTAGGACCGGACGGTTACGGGGGCTTTTTAATTCTATTTTGGTGCGGTCGAGAAGACTCGAACTTCCACGGGTTGCCCCACAGCGACCTCAACGCTGCGCGTCTACCAATTCCGCCACGACCGCATCGTGGTAGGTGCCGATTGCGTCGGCGGGGCTGCATGTAGCAAAAGCATTTGGGGTGCACAAGGGCAAGACGACAGAAATTTGACGAGAAAAGAAACTATTTCAACAGCCCTCTCGCGAAGCGCTGGAAATGCTGGACTCTTGGCGCGTGCCATCCCATGTACGAAGGCGGAAAAACCAGGAATACGGCCTCATGCAGCGCGACAATCTCGACCAAACCATGTTTGCACCGCCAGGATCGCCTGCCGTGCGCTGGCGCATTGCGCCTTCCCTCGTCGACTATCCAAAGGCGGTCGAAACCATGGAACGGGAAGCCGCGGCAATTGCCGCTGGCACCGCGGACGAACTCGTCTGGCTGGTCGAGCATCCTCCTCTTTATACGGCGGGAACAAGCGCCGAGGCCTCGGACCTGGTGATGCCTGACCGTTTCCCGGTCTTTGCGACCGGCCGGGGCGGCGAATACACCTATCACGGCCCTGGCCAAAGGGTCGTCTATGTCATGCTTGACCTAAAGCGCCGCCGACAGGATGTGCGCGCCTTTGTCGCAGCACTCGAGGCGGTGATTATCACCACGCTCGATTCGATGAACGTCAAAGGCGAACGCCGCGAAGACCGGGTGGGCGTGTGGGTGCGCCGTCCGGAAAAGCCGTCACTGCCCGACGGATCGGCGGCCGAAGACAAGATCGCCGCGATCGGCATCCGGCTGCGCAAATGGGTGAGCTTTCATGGCTTCGCGCTCAATGTCGATCCGGACCTCGATCACTTCGGCGGTATCGTGCCCTGCGGTATCCGCGGTTACGGTGTCACCAGTCTGGTCGATCTTGGCCTGCCGGTTATGATGCCCGACGTCGACATCCGACTGAGGGAGGCGTTCGAAACAGTCTTCGGGCCGACACGCGTCGAAAGCGACTGTCTCCAACAACTGGCTCCCTCGGCCTGAATCGGGATACCGGCGGCATGACTCGGCAATGGTGGCCGCAGAAGCCTAAGCTCGCTTTCGCTTCTGCACCTGCCGCTCCCGCCAAATGATGTACAGCCCGGATGCGACGATCACGAGAATGCCCAGCCACTTCGACGGCGTCGGAAAGTCCCCGAACACGATGTAGCCGAGCGCCGTCGCCGAGACGATCTCGAAATAATGGAACGGTGCCAGAAGCGATATCGGCGCGGCCTGAAATGCCTTGACGACAAGGAGATGGCCCCAGCCGGAAATCGTCCCGAGGACCACGACGAGCCCCCAGCCGAGCGCCGATTGCGGCAGTGACGGTTCGAAGTCGACGGCACCCAATCCATGGCCGACGGCGATCACTGCCGCCATGAATAGCGTCCCGCCTATGCCCGCAATCGTCTGCATCGTCAGTGGCGGATCGGCGCTGCCAACAGCGCGGTTCAGGAAGAGGTAGCAGGCAAAGAGGAAGGCGCAGGCGACCGGCAGCAAGGACGTCAGGCCGAAGACGGCAAAGCTCGGCTGGATGACAACCATCGCGCCGCCGAAGCCGACTGCGATGGCCGACCATCGACGCCATCCCACTTTCTCGCGCAGGATCAGCGCCGAAAGGCAGGTCAGAATGAACGGCTCCACGAAGTAGATGGCGAACACATCCGCGAGCGGCATGTATTTCACTGAAACGAAGAAAAAGAGCGCCGCTGCCGCAAGCAGTACGCCGCGAAGAATGTTCGGCCAGAGCCGCTTCGGATAAAACGCTCGCAGACCGCCCGCCGAAAATAGCAACGGCGCCGTCGAGACGAGTTGAAAGAAGAAGCGGTAGAAGGTCACTTGACCGGGCGACATGCCCTCGTAGACCGCCATGTATTTCGCAATCGCATCCATGCAGGGCAGGATGAGCATGGCGAAGAGCATGATCGCCACGCCGCGCATAATGGAATTGGGCGGCGCGACGGCCGCTGGGGAATATTCGTTCACGGGCAGATTTCCGATGTCGGTGCCGAAACTTAGCCAGTTTCATCGAGGTTTCAACGTGTGACGAACAGTGAGCCGCATTTGACCGCGTTTTTGACGTTCCGAGGTGGTCCGTCGACACCGCAATGCCTATAAGCTGATTTCATCTCGCCCACAGTTGGAAGCCAGGGGCGCTTCCGGCAACCACCCGGGCCCTTGAACGCAACCGCGCCAAAGGAGAAAGCCATGCGCTTGTCCACCGAAACCATGATCGCGCGTCTTCGCGAAACAGGAGACGGCGACACGCTTGGGGGACGCATCTGGAGAGCGCGTGACGCCGCGAATCTTTCCATGACGGAACTGGCGGATCGGCTTGGCGTGCACTGCGAAACCGTTGCTGCATGGGAACGCGACCGTGCCGAACCTCGCACCAACCGCCTCTTCATGCTGGCTGGCGTGCTTGGCGTCACTCCCGCCTGGCTGATTGCCGGCATCGGCCGCGCGCCTGACGATGATGCCGGCTTCGGCTCGAAGGAGGCACTCCGGGAGCAACTCGATCTTGTCAAGAAATTGCACGCTCAGACCGGCGAGGCCATCGCCGCACTCGAGGCGGAAGTCGATCGCATCCAGCAGACCATTCGTCCAAAACGATAAGCGAGGCTGAAGCGCGTTTTCCCCCCGTATTTCCGTTAACGTAGTAGAATAGTTTATCGCCGATTCCAGCTGACCGCACCGGATTGCCGCGTCATCACGAGAGCAATCCAGCACCAGCAACCATTTGCAATTCAAGGGAGAAGTGACATGGACGTACGCGCCGCCGTCGCCACTCAGGCCGGCAAACCCCTCGAAATCATGACGGTTCAGCTCGAAGGACCGAAGGCCGGCGAGGTGCTGGTCGAGGTGAAGGCGACCGGCATCTGCCACACCGACGATTTCACCCTCTCGGGTGCCGACCCGGAAGGACTGTTCCCGGCGATCCTCGGCCATGAGGGCGCCGGCATCGTCGTCGACGTCGGTCCCGGCGTCACCTCGGTGAAGAAGGGCGACCACGTCATTCCGCTCTACACGCCGGAATGCCGCGCCTGCCCCTCGTGCCTGTCGCGCAAGACCAATCTCTGCACCGCCATCCGCGCCACCCAAGGGCAAGGGCTGATGCCCGACGGCACCTCGCGGTTTTCGCTCAACGGGCAGAAGCTGCACCACTATATGGGCTGCTCGACCTTTGCGAACTTCACCGTCTTGCCGGAGATCGCCGTCGCCAAGGTCAATCCGGACGCGCCGTTCGACAAGATCTGCTACATCGGCTGCGGGGTGACCACCGGCATCGGCGCGGTGATCAACACCGCCAAGGTCGAGATGGGGTCGACGGCGATCGTCTTCGGTTTGGGCGGCATCGGTTTGAACGTTATCCAGGGGCTTCGTCTTGCCGGCGCCGACATGATCATCGGCGTCGATTTGAACAACGACAAGAAGCCGTGGGGCGAGAAGTTCGGCATGACCCACTTCGTCAACCCGAAGGAGGTCGGCGACGACATCGTGGCTTATCTCGTCAACATGACCAAGCGCGGTGCCGACCAGATCGGTGGCGCCGACTACACCTTCGACTGCACCGGCAATGTCAAGGTGATGCGCCAGGCGCTCGAGGCCTCGCATCGCGGCTGGGGCAAGTCGGTGATCATCGGGGTGGCCGGCGCCGGCCAGGAGATTGCCACCCGCCCGTTCCAGTTGGTCACCGGCCGCACCTGGATGGGCACCGCCTTCGGCGGCGCCCGCGGCCGCACCGACGTGCCGAAGATCGTCGACTGGTACATGGAGGGCAAGATCGAGATCGACCCGATGATCACCCACACGCTGCCGCTCGACGACATCAACAAGGGCTTCGAACTGATGCATTCCGGCGAGAGCATCAGGAGCGTCGTGATCTACTGAGCTGCCGGATTGAACCAACAAAGCACCGGAATCGATTGAATTCCGGTGCTTTTTGACTGTTTAGGGATGTGCACAAGATGATATTCGTCGATGCCGACGCCTGCCCTGTGAAGGCAGAAATTCTCAAGGTAGCGGAACGTCACGGCCTTGAGGTGACGTTCGTCGCCAATTCCGGCCTGCGCCCGTCGCGCGACCCGATGGTGCACAACGTAATCGTTTCGGCAGGCTTCGACGCAGCTGACGATTGGATAGCCGAACGGGCAGGAGAAGGCGACATCGTGGTTACGGCGGATGTCCCGCTCGCCGCACGCTGTGTCGCGGCGGGCGCCCTCGTCACCGGGCCGTCCGGCCGGCTCTTCGACAAGAGCAACATCGGCATGGCTTCGGCCATGCGCGACCTCGGCGCACACTTAAGGGAAACCGGCGAAAGCAAAGGCTACAATGCAGCCTTCACGGCAAGGGACCGCTCAGCTTTCCTGGAGACGCTTGACCGCCTCTGTCGCCAAGCCAAAAGATGAACGAAGGACGCTGGGCCGCGCGATGAAACGGACAACAAGGCTGCGACACTGGCCATTCTATGCTGCGCTTGGTTGTGCCGTGCTGAGCCTACCGATCTCCCTGGTCCTTGCTCCACGCTTTGCACTCGAGATCACCGCCATCACGTTCTTCTGTGTTTATCTCCTCAAGGCGGCCATGCGGCTCAGGCGCTTGACCGGAAGTTATCTCGAACACCATGCGCATAGCACCGACGAACCTGAAGCCGTCATTTTTCTGGTTACGCTTGCTGCGGCTGCTGTCTCGCTGCTGTCGCTTTTCCTGGCGCTCAATCGGCAGGACCAGGGCTATGGTTTCGAGCTTCCCCTCGCCTTTGCCTCCGTGGGGCTCGGTTGGGCGACGATCCACACCATGGCGGCGATGCATTACGCGCACGTCTATTGGGTGGCCGATGAGAGCCGTAATCCGATCGAGCCGGCACGCGGACTGATGTTTCCGGAAACGGACACGCCCGGCGGTTATGACTTTCTCTATTTCGCCTTCGTCATCGGCATGACGGCGCAAACATCGGATGTGGCAATCACCACAACCGCGATGCGCCGGATCAATCTGGCGCATGCCGTCGTTTCGTTCTTCTTCAACACGGTGCTGGTCGCCGCGGCCGTCAATGCGGCTGTCCAGCTGGCCGGCTGACGCCTCATCCATCTCAAGGAGAGTCTCATGAAAGTTATCTCGCAAAACACGGCCTTTGGCGGCATGCAGGGCGTCTTTTCCCATGACTCGGCCGCCTGCAAGGCCGAAATGACCTTTGCGGTCTATGTGCCGCCGCAGGCGATCAGCGAGCCGTGCCCTGTTCTGTGGTACCTGTCCGGCCTCACCTGCACCCACGCGAACGTGATGGAAAAGGGGGAATATCGCCGCATGGCCTCGGACCTCGGCCTCATCATCGTCTGCCCGGATACGAGTCCGCGCGGCGGCGATGTGCCGGACGAACTCACCAACTGGCAGATGGGCAAGGGCGCCGGGTTCTATCTCGACGCAACGGAAACGCCCTGGGCCGAACATTATCAGATGTATACATACATCACGGAGGAGCTACCCGCCTTCGCCAGTCAGCATTTCCGCATGGACATGAGCCGCCAGGGGATTTTCGGCCATTCGATGGGCGGGCACGGGGCGATGACGATCGCACTCAAGAACCCGGAGCGGTTCAAGAGCTGCTCGGCCTTTGCGCCGATCGTGGAGCCTTCGACGGCCGACTGGTCGGTCGGTGCCTTCGAAAAATACCTCGGCCCGAACAAATCCACATGGCGGCAGTACGACGCCTGTGCATTGGTCAAGGACGGCGCACGCTTGCCGGAGTTCCTGATCGACCAGGGCAAGGCGGACGGGTTTCTTGAGAACGGCCTGCGCCCCTGGCTGTTCGAGGAGGCGATAAAAGGAACAGGAATCGGGCTGACACTCCGAATGCATGAGCGCTATGACCATTCCTACTACTTCATATCGACCTTCATGGACGATCATCTGAAGTGGCATGCCGAGCGGCTCGGCTGAGACACGGTCGTATGGGATCCGAGCCGAGCGTCACGAGATGGATTGGAAGCGTGGCTGTCCAACCGTTTCGACCAAGCGGACGCTCGACTGGGCAAGTCCGTGATGACCTTCCATGTCGATGACGAGATGCCAGTGGGCGGTCTCAGGGATCATCATGCGCAACGGCGATTTTCGCGCGACGCCGCCAACAAACTTGTGCTTCAACGTCTCCCTGTATCGGGTGAAGTTGTCGGCGGTCATTAGCCGGACGTTGGCGACGGCTGACAGTGTCACTTCAATCGTCGTGCCGGCCCTTTGTTCCTTGAGGTCGTAATGGGTATAGTTCAATGCTCTTTTTGTCATCGCCACCTGGACCGGAAACTTACATAAGACTTTTCTCACAATGCTAGCGAGCGCCGCTTAACGAATGGTTTTGCACCGGTCGCGTAGCGCCCTCTCGAAAACACCATCTTTCATTTCAGTCCCAACGGAAATCGGCTTTATGTTCCATCTCCTGCTCGTCGGCGCCGGTGGCGCGCTGGGCTCCGTGCTACGCTATCTCGTCGGTCTCTGGACGCTCCATCGGTTCGGTCCGGCCTTTCCGTGGGGCACCTTGTGCGTGAACGTCAGCGGCTCGTTCCTGATCGGTTTCCTGGCGGAGTTGATCATGCACAAGATGGGGGCATCTCCGGAAATGCGCGTGTTCCTGATCACCGGCGTGCTTGGGGGCTACACCACATTCTCCGCCTTCTCGCTGGACGCGATAACGCTGCTGGAGCACGGCCAGCCGGCGCTCGGCATCGCCTATATTCTGGCAAGCGTCCTTCTTTCCATTCTTGCGGTCTTCGCCGGACTGGCCCTGATGCGCGCAATGGTCTAAAGCCAGCAATTCAAAGTGCTACAGCGTCCTTTGCGCGTCTGATAAGACGCGCGGCGCCGTGGAAGAACAGGATTTTTGCAGATGGCAGGCATAGAACACAGGCAGGTGGACGGCGACGAGGCGGGGATGCGCCTTGACCGCTGGTTCAAGGTGCATTTTCCCGGGCTGGGCTTCGGACCGCTGCAGAAGCTGCTGCGCTCCGGCCAGATCCGCGTGGATGGTGCCCGGGCGAAATCCGATACGCGCGTGCAGCCGGGCCAGACGATCCGCATTCCGCCTCTCGGCGTCGATGCCAAGGACACCAAGACCGGCCCCATCGGCGGCCGGGACCTACGTCATTCGCCCGATGGTGAACTGCTGTCGCGCATGGTGCTCCACGAAGACGCCAAGGTGATCGTGCTCAACAAACCGGCCGGCCTTGCGGTGCAGGGCGGCTCCGGCGTCAGCCGCCATATCGACAAGATGCTTGAAGCTTGGACGAACCAGAAGGGTGAAAAGCCAAGACTGGTGCACCGTCTCGACCGCGACACATCGGGCGTCCTTGTCATCGCCCGTACGCGCGGCGCGGCCCAGCAGTTGACCGCTGCCTTCCGCGAACGTGATACCAAGAAGACCTATTGGGCTCTGGTCAAGGGCGTGCCGCGCAAACGCGAGGACCGTATTTCCACTTGGCTCGTCAAGGAGCAAACCCCGGACGGCGATCGCATGCGGATCGCCAAGCACGGCGACGAGGGCGCGGACCACGCGATTTCGTATTACCGCATCGTCGAGCAGGCCGGGCAGAATCTGGCCTGGCTCGAAATGGAGCCCTATACCGGCCGCACGCACCAACTGCGCGTCCACGCGGCACACATCGGCCACCCGATCATCGGCGATCCGAAATACTTCGAGGCGGACATTAACTGGACCTTCCCCGGCGGCATCCAGAATCGGCTGCATCTGCACGCCCGGCATATCGACATTCCGCATCCGAACGGCGGGCGACTGAAGGTCACGGCCCCGCTCCCCCCACATATGGTGCAGAGCTGGAACCTGCTCGGCTTCGACGAGAACGCCGCCGACGAGGAAGATTGAATGAAACTCGTCCTGTTCGATTGCGACGGGACGCTGGTCGACAGCGTCGCGTTGATCCATGAGGTGATGGCCCGCACTTTCGAAGCCTTCGACCGTCCCCGCCCGACAACCGAGGCGACCAAGACGATCATCGGCTTGACGCTCGACATCGCGATCGCGCGCCTGTTGGGCCGTGAACATGTCGATGACCATGCAGTCACAATGACGGCACATTACAAGGCGATCTTTGCTTCAGTGCGGGCTGAAGCAGGGTTTCAGGAGCAGCTGTTTCCGGGCATCGCAGAGATGTTGCAGACGCTTGCCGCACGCAATGAACTGCTGATCGGCGCTGTCACTGGAAAATCGCGGCGAGGCCTCACGCACATTTCGACCACACATGACCTCGACAAGATCTTCTTCGTTTCCCGGACTGCCGACGACTGCCCGTCCAAACCGCACCCGGCGATGGTCATGGAATGCTGTGCGGAGGCAGGCGTTGACGCGAAGGACACGATCGTCATCGGCGACGCCATCTACGATATGCAGATGGCGAAGGCGGCTGGTGCCGATGCTCTCGGAGTCGCGTGGGGTTATGCAAGCGTGCCGGATCTGATCGAAGCCGGCGCCGACCATATTGCCCGTACACCGGCAGACATAATCGAATGGATGGAGCGCAATCATGCCTGATATACGCGATGAGTTGAGTGGCGCGTTGAGCCATGAAGATCCGGTGCGGCGTGCACAAATCCAGATGCAAAAGCCGCTGGCAAAGCGCTTCTACAAGGAAGTGAGCATCGGGAGCGCGGAGGATGGCGGTCAGATCGTGCTTCTTGACAGCCGTAGGGTGCGAACGCCGGCAAAACATCCACTTGCCGTTCCGACCCGCAAGCTTGCAGAACTGTTGGCGGCCGAGTGGGATGCGCAGTCCGACGTCATCGATCCGGCGGCAATGCCGATCACGCGCATCGTCAACACCGCGATCGATGGCGTGGCGCTCGATCACCGCGCAGTGTTCGATGAGATCGTGCGTTTCGCCGGCAGTGACCTTCTCTGCTATCGTGCTGACAGTCCCGAGGGGCTGGTCGCACGCCAGAACGCTCTCTGGAACCCGATCCTCGACTGGGCAACACAATCGCTCGGCGCGCATTTCATTCTGATCGAAGGCGTGATCCATCAGGAGCAACCTCAAGAGGCAATCTCCGCCTATGCCGAGGGCCTGCGCGCCTTCGCGACGCCTATCGGACTTACTTGCTTGCACACAATGACGTCGCTCACCGGCTCGGCGCTGCTCGCGCTCGCCTTCGCCATGGGGCGGCTGACTGTAGAGGAAGCCTGGGCTGCCGCTCACGTCGACGAGGATTGGCAGATCGAGCACTGGGGAACCGATGAGGAAGCCTTCCGGCGCCGCGAAAACCGGTGGCAGGAAATGCAGGCGGCCGCTACGGCGCTTGACGCCCTGAGATAGCGTCGAAATGGATTTGCCTGCCGCTGCGGCAGGCAAATCACGCAAAGCTAAAGCGCGTCGCGTTCAATTGGACTCATGTGACGCGCTTTAGGTCCTTGTTTTTATGCATGTCGTTGTCCCAAAACCGCTGCACACTTTTGGGCGACATGCATTAGGCGAAGAGCTTGAGACCGGCGATGCCGGCGACAATCAAGCCGATACAGCCGAGACGAATGAACGTCGCCGGCTCGGCAAAAAGGACGATGCCGAGCACGACGGTGCCGACAGTGCCGATGCCGGTCCACACGGCATAGGCCGTGCCGAGAGGCAGCGAACGCACAGCAATACCGAGAAGCACGAGGCTCAGAATCATCGATCCGACCGTCAGTACCGTCGGTGTGAACCGCGTAAAACCATCCGTATATTTAAGACCGATCGCCCAGCCGATTTCGAGAAGGCCGGCAAGCAGAAGGGTGATCCAGGCCATTTCAAACTCCTGTTCTGGAGCGAGGCCGTCCCCGCGGATGTTCGGGATGACAAAATCGATCCCGTGCAGCCGTCTGCAATGCGCTGTCTATGCCACGAGTGCCTGTTGGCAGCAAGGCGCGCTCTGGTAAGCCTGTCCTGCGCTGGTGGCAGATCTAATGCATGTCGCCCAAAAGTGTGCAGCGGTTTTGGGGCAACGACATGCCCAAAAACAAAGATCTAAAGCGTGTCGCGTGAATACGTTTGAACGCGACGCGCTTTAAGAGTTGCGCTCGCGCCGAAGTTTCGCCCACCATTCGAGGCGCTTGCGGAGTTCGCGTTCAAAACCGCGTTCAGGCGGATCATAAAATGTTTTACGACCCATCTTCTCGGGAAAATAATCCTGGCCCGAAAACGCGTCCGGCTCGTCGTGGTCGTAACGATATCCCTCGCCGTAACCCTCGCCCTTCATGAGCTTTGTCGGAGCATTCAGAATATGTTTCGGCGGCAGCAGCGACCCGTTTTCCTTCGCCGCTCGCATCGCCGACTTGTAGGCCGTGTAGACCGCATTCGACTTCGGTGCCGTCGCGACATAGACGCAGGCCTCGGCCAGGGCAAGCTCGCCTTCCGGCGAGCCGAGATAGTCATAGGCATCCTTGGCGGCGTTGCAGATCACCAGCGCCTGAGGATCGGCAAGACCGATGTCTTCAACGGCCATGCGGACCAGCCGCCTGCCGATATAAAGCGGGTCCTCACCTGCGTCGAACATGCGGCAGAGATAGTAGAGCGCGGCATCCGGATCCGAGCCGCGAACGGACTTGTGGAGCGCGGAGATCAGATTGTAGTGCCCATCCTGCCCCTTGTCGTAGACCGGGGCGCGACGCTGGACGATGTCCTGCAGGGCATTGGCATCGAAGATTTCATCCCGGCGCGCCGCGCGCCAGACTTCTTCGGCAAGCGTCAGCACGGCACGCCCATCGCCGTCCGCCATGCGCAGCAGACTGGCACGGGCATCCTCGTCGAGCGGCAGAGACTTGCCCTCCGCCTGCTCGGCGCGTCGCAGGAGCTCCTCCAGGCTCGCCTCGTCATGCGGCTTGAAGGTCAAGACACGCGCGCGTGACAGGAGTGCGGCGTTAAGCTCGAAGGACGGGTTCTCGGTCGTCGCGCCGACGAGGATCACCGTTCCGTCCTCCATGACCGGCAGGAAGCTATCCTGCTGGGCGCGATTGAAGCGATGGATCTCGTCTACGAACAGCAGCGTCTGGCGGCCCGACATCCGCCGGGCACGCGCAGAATCGAAAACTTTCTTGAGATCCGCGACGCCGGAGAAAATTGCCGAGATCTGCTCGAAGGCAAGACCGGCCTCTCCGGAGAGGAGGCGGGCGACAGTCGTCTTGCCTGTGCCCGGCGGGCCCCAGAAGATCATCGATCCCAGCGAACCGGACGCGATCATGCGGGTAAGAGCGCCATCTTCGCCGGTCAAATGCTCCTGCCCCGTGACTTCGGCAAGCGTGCGCGGCCGCAGCCTGTCGGCGAGTGGCCTCGCCGACGCCATTTCCGGTGGTTCGATGGGTGAAAAGAGATCGCTCATTTGAAGAACTGTCTGATGACCTGGCCGTCGCGCTCGATCTCGACTCGCCACAGGGATGCGTCCTCGGCCGTGACGCTTTCGAGCGTCTTCGACGTGTCGATCTCCGTGCCGTTGACCGACCGGACAATGTCCTTCGGCTCGAGGCCGATGCGGGCCGCCGGCGAGCCTCGGTTGATCTCGGTCACGACGACGCCTCGCAGCGAAGTCGGCATGCGCAACTCTTCGGCCAGCCGCGGCGAAAGATTTGCTACGACCGCGCCGGCGAAGGGATTGCGCCCCTCGATTAGCCGCTCGTCGCGCGGCGAAGTCTCCGGTGCCTGCTCGAGCTTGAGGACGAAGTCGTGCGTCTCTCCGTTCTCGGAGACCGTTACACGGGCTTCGTGACCGATGCCGACGGTCGTCAGCCGATAGCCGAGCGCGTCCGGGTGTTCGACGGCAATGCCGTTCACTGCGGTAACCACCTGCCCCGGTTTCATGCCGGCGGCGGCAGCCGGGCCGTCAGCAGCGACGGCCGTCACCAATGCGCCACGCGCCCGGTCAAGACCGAGCGCCTCGGCTATCTCCGACGTAACCGGTTCAAAGGTGGCGCCGATGAAGGGACGGATGAACGAGCCGCCACCGCCCTCCGCAGAGGCGACAAAGACCTTGACCAGATTGGCGGGAATCGCGAAGCCGACGCCGTTGGAGCCGCCGCCCCTCGAAAAGATCGCCGTATTGATGCCGATCAGCTGCCCGTTCATGTCGATCAGGCCGCCGCCGGAATTGCCGGGGTTGATGGCAGCGTCCGTCTGGATGAAGAAGCCGAAGTCACCGGAGTTAATCTGGTTTCGGGCGAGCGCCGATACGATACCGCTCGTCACGGTTTGGCCGACGCCGAAGGGATTGCCCATCGCCAGCACTAGGTCTCCTACCTCGACGGCGTCGGAATCGCCGATCGGAATGATGTCGAACGGCCCGTCCGACTGGATCTTCAGGACGGCAAGGTCCACGCGGTCATCCTTGAGCATGATCTTGCAGGGGTACTCGCGACCATCGGCAAGCGCGACCTTGATGTCGTCGGCTCCCTCGATAACGTGGTTGTTCGTGACCACCACGCCGTTCCTGCCGACGATCACGCCCGACCCGAGCGACGACTGCTTTTCGGTTCTGTTCGGCATGCGTTGGCCAAAGAACTCTTCGAAGAAGGGATCTCCGGCAAAGATCGATCGCCGCTCGACCACCCGCTCGGCATAGACGTTCACGACGGCATTCGCCGTCTGCTTGACCAGAGGCGCAAAGGAAAGCTGCATCTCGGCGCGTGATTCGGGCACGACCCTGGCGTTCTGCGCCGCCGCCGGGGCGGACATTGCAATCGCAAGGACAAGTGTCACCAGTGCTCTACGGCCAAAGATCATGTAGCATTTCTCCCTTTCGTTGCCGCTACGATCAGATAGGATTTCGCAAGAAAAAAGGCAAACGGCTGAACAGACTAACGCTCACGGACGACACACGAAAACGTGGTCTCCGGCACCTTTTCCAGTGATTGAAACTTTGCTCATCTGATCGTTCATAAGCGCCGATCTTTACCGAGGAAGTTCCATGACCGCCTACCGCCCGCCGCATATCGCTGCGTCCGAGATCACGCCCGAACGCTTTTTCCTCAATCGAAGAACATTTCTGGCGACGGCGGCAGGCGGCCTGGTTTTGGGTGGAGCGACGGCCGCACGTGCGGCCGCGCTCAAGGCATCACCGAGCCCCTATAAGCTCGATGACGCCATGACGCCCGAGGAAGATGTGACCAGCTACAACAACTACTACGAATTCGGCACGGGCAAAGGCGATCCCGCCTCCAATTCGGAAACCTTCAAGCCTTCGCCCTGGACGGTAAAGGTCGATGGCATGGTCGGCAAACCGAAGGAATTCGGGCTTGAGGAACTTCTGACCTTCCCGCTCGAAGAGCGGATCTATCGTATGCGCTGCGTCGAAGCCTGGTCCATGGTCATCCCGTGGATCGGCTTTCCGCTGGCCGCCCTTCTCGACAAGGTCGAACCGCTCGGCAGCGCCAAATATGTCGCCTTCGAGACCGTGGTGAGGCCGGAGGAAATGCCCGGTCAGGCCGGCTATTTCCAGCCGCTGGAATGGCCCTATCGCGAAGGCCTGAGGCTGGACGAGGCGCGGCACCCACTGGCGATCCTTTCGGTTGGCCTCTACGGAAAAACGCTGCCGAACCAGAATGGCGCGCCTATCCGGTTGGTGGTGCCCTGGAAATACGGCTTCAAGGGAATCAAATCGATCGTGCGAATCTCGCTGACCGAGACGCCCCCGCCTTGCACCTGGAACCTCGCTGCTCCGAACGAATACGGCTTCTATGCCAATGTGAACCCGACCGTCGATCACCCGCGCTGGAGCCAGGCCACAGAGAACCGCATCGGCGAAGGCGGCTTCTTCGGCGCCAACCGACGCGATACGCTCCCCTTCAACGGCTACGGAGACGAGGTCGCCAGTCTCTATGCCGGCATGGATCTGAAGGCGAATTTCTGACGATGACAGCCCTCCCCACCCTGCCGAAACGCTTTCATGGCCCTTCTGTCTGGGTGCTCTATGCGCTCGGCCTCTGCCCGGCAATATCGGCCTTCTATCTTGGCGCAACCGGACAACTGCCAGGCAACGCCGTAAAGGAGTTCGAGCACCTGCTTGGCCTTTGGGCCCTCCGCTTCCTCGTCGCGACGCTTACGATCACGCCGATCCGCGACCTTTTTGGGATAAACTGGCTGAGATACCGCCGCGCCCTCGGCCTGCTCGCCTTCTACTACGTGCTGATGCACTTCCTGGCCTATATGGTGCTGGACCAGACGCTGCGCATCCAGCCGATCATCGCCGACATAGCCCGCCGACCCTTCATAACCATCGGCATGGCCGCGCTCGCCATGCTGGTTCCGCTTGCGATCACATCGAACAATTGGTCGATCCGCCGGCTCGGGCAGCGATGGAACAAACTTCATCGGCTCGTCTATCTGATCGCGGCGGCCGGTGCGCTTCATTTCGCCATGGCGGTCAAGGTCGTGGGCCCGGAACAGATGCTTTATCTCAGCCTCGTCGCCCTGCTCCTTGGCTGGCGAGCCGTCCGAACGCGCTTCCTTCGCTGGAGGCGCCAGCAGGTGGTTTCAGGACGTCCCGCAACAGAAAAAGCGGCCGGGTGATCCTCGCCCGGCCGCTTCAGTTCTTCAGTCGCTTCTTTTTGCGATCAGGCTGCTTCGGCTGCCTCAGCCTCGGCTGCAACGCGAGCGCGGTCCTTCGCACCCTTAGCATCGACATCGCGGTCAACGAATTCGATGACAGCGAGAGCGGCGTTGTCGCCGTGGCGGAAGCCGGCCTTCATGATGCGCAGGTAGCCGCCGTTGCGGGTGGCATAACGCGACGCGATCGTGTCGAAAAGCTTCGAGACGACGGCAACGTCGCGGATCTGCGAGATCGCCTGGCGGCGGGCATGCAGGTCGCCGCGCTTACCGAGCGTAACGAGCTTTTCAACGATCGGACGGATTTCCTTTGCCTTCGGCAGGGTCGTGACGATCTGTTCGTGTTCGATCAGCGAAGCTGCCATGTTGGCAAACATCGCCTTGCGGTGGCTGGCGGTCCTATTCAGCTTGCGGCCGGCTTTACCGTGGCGCATGGCTATTCTCCTTTACTTGCAGGCATCCGCCTGCAGTCTATTGGTTAGTATTGGTCTTCGTACCGCTTGGCGAGATCTTCGATGTTCTCGGGCGGCCAGGACGGCACTTCCATGCCGAGGTGCAGGCCCATGGAAGCGAGAACTTCCTTGATCTCGTTGAGCGACTTGCGACCAAAATTCGGCGTGCGGAGCATTTCTGCTTCGGTCTTCTGAATGAGGTCGCCGATATAGACGATGTTGTCGTTCTTCAGGCAGTTGGCCGAACGGACGGAAAGCTCCAGTTCGTCGACCTTCTTGAGAAGCGCCGGGTTGAAGGCGAGTTCGGTGACTGCCTCTTCCTCTGCTTCCTTGTGCGGCTCTTCGAAGTTGACGAAGACCGACAGCTGGTCCTGAAGGATGCGGGCCGCAAACGCGATCGCATCTTCGCCGGTAACAGAGCCATCGGTTTCGATGGACATCGTCAGCTTGTCATAGTCGAGAACCTGGCCCTCACGGGTGTTTTCCACCTTGTAGGAGACCTTCTTGACCGGCGAGTACAGGCTGTCGACCGGGATGAGGCCGATCGGCGCATCTTCCGAGCGGTTGCGGTCAGCCGGCACGTAACCCTTGCCGTTGTTGACGGTGAACTCCATGCGGATCTCGGCGCCCTCGTCGAGCGTGCAGATCACATGATTCGGGTTGAGGATTTCGATGTCGCCAACCGTCTGGATGTCACCGGCCGTCACAACGCCCGGGCCCTGCTTGCGCACGACCATGCGCTTTGCGTCGTCGCCATCCATCTTGATGGCGATTTCCTTGATGTTGAGCACGATGTCGGTCACGTCTTCCCGGACGCCCGGGATAGAGGAGAACTCGTGCAGCACGCCGTCGATCTGCACTGCGGTGACGGCAGCACCGCGCAGCGACGACAGAAGCACGCGGCGAAGCGCGTTGCCGAGCGTCAGACCAAAGCCGCGTTCGAGCGGTTCCGCGACCAGCGTTGCCTTGGTGCGGCCGGAGGAGGCGAACTCCACCTTGTTCGGCTTGATCAATTCCTGCCAATTTTTCTGGATCATGTTTTCTGCCTTCCGTTCGTTGCCACCATCCAATCGTGACAACCGAGCCCCGAAGACCGGGAGAGCGCCTGAACGCTCTCACCGGGATGTTGAATGCATATGATCAGACGCGGCGCTTCTTGCGCGGGCGGCAGCCGTTGTGCGGGATCGGGGTCACATCGCGGATCGAGGTGATCATGAAGCCCGCAGCCTGCAGCGCGCGAAGTGCGGATTCACGACCCGAACCCGGACCGCAAACTTCCACTTCCAGCGACTTCATGCCGTGTTCCTGGGCCTTCTTGGCGCAGTCTTCAGCGGCGATCTGAGCGGCGAACGGGGTCGACTTACGCGAACCCTTGAATCCCTTTGCACCGGCGGACGACCAGGCTATTGCATTGCCCTGCGCGTCGGTGATGGTGATCATCGTGTTGTTGAACGACGAATTGACGTGTGCGACGCCAGACGTGATGTTCTTGCGCTCGCGACGGCGAACGCGGGTGGCTTCCTTGGCCATTGGATCCCTTTCTTAGATCTCTGCACCGCCGTAATTCCAGCGGCTCCACCGGGAAAAGGATTATTCGTCCCCTGCCCTGCATTTCACTTCTTGCCGAGCCAGCCGGCCCGACGGAGATTTTCGCGATACCCGATTCCGGCTCGCGACGGTCAGGCGAAATCGCCTTCCCAAACTGCAAAAGGAGGCCGGCGCTCGACGCCAGCCTCCCGCCTTCCCTTTTCGGGAAATTACTTCTTCTTGCCGGCGATCGCCTTTGCCGGACCCTTGCGGGTGCGGGCATTGGTGTGCGTGCGCTGGCCGCGCACCGGCAGACCGCGACGATGGCGAAGACCACGGTAGCAGCCGAGGTCCATCAGGCGCTTAATGTTCATCGCGGTTTCGCGACGCAGATCACCTTCGACCTGGTAATCGCGGTCGATCGTTTCGCGGATCTGAAGAACTTCAGCGTCCGTCAGCTGGTGTACGCGACGGTCAGACGGGATGCCGACCTTTTCGATGATTTCCTGCGCGAATTTCGGGCCGATCCCGTGAATGTAGGTCAGCGCGATGACGACGCGCTTTGCCGTCGGGATGTTGACGCCAGCGATACGTGCCACGTCTATTCTCCTTGCGTTCCAGTTGCCATCCGGCAATAGGTGCTTCGTTACGCGACCTTGAAGAGCCGCACGTTAATTGAGGTTCGAGACACGTCAAAAACGACCGTACCCGGACTTCATTGCTTTGAAGACCGCGCCGATCGCTTCTCATGTCGCGAGTTGACGCTGTCTTTGGAGGAATCGGCCGGAAAAGTCAACTCCCCCGGTGGTTCCATTTTGGCAAAGACGATTGTCTATGCCAGAATCTTCTCGATTTCGGCGGTGACTGTGTCCACGTCCGCCATGCCGTCCACAGCCTTCAATTGACCGGTACCGGCATAGTATTCCGACAACGGAGCCGTCTTCTCGCGATATTCCGTCAAGCGACGCTTGAAGGCTTCCGGATTATCGTCGGAGCGAACCGAACCGCCGGCGGCGATGGTTTCCGCTACGCGATTCTCCATTCGCCGCACAAGAGCGGCCTCGTCAACTTTGAGCTCGATGACGGCATCGAGCTTCAGGCCCTTCTCTTCCAGCATCCGGTCAAGCGCCTTGGCTTGCGGCACGGTGCGCGGATAACCGTCGAGGATAAACCCCTTGGCGCAGTCCGGCGCGTCGATACGGTCAGAGACGATTTCATTGACGATCTCGTCGGACACGAGCTGGCCGGCATCCATGACGGCCTTCGCTCGCTTACCCACTTCGGTCGCCTGAGCCACGGCCGCCCGCAGCATGTCGCCTGTGGAAAGCTGCGGAATGCCGTATCTCTCTGTCAGGAGCTTGGCCTGTGTACCCTTGCCAGCGCCCGGCGGGCCCAAAAAAATCAGTCTCATCGTCCCCTCTTTCCTCCGCGCAGCTTCGACTTCTTGATCAGCCCCTCATATTGCTGAGCAATGAGGTGACCCTGGATCTGTGCTACCGTATCAAGGGTCACGCTGACAACAATCAAAAGCGACGTACCACCAAGGTAGAACGGCACGCCGGTCTGCGAGATGAGGATTTCGGGCAGGATGCATACGAAGATCAGGTAGATCGCGCCGATCACAGTGATACGCGTCAGCACGAAGTCGATGTATTCGGCTGTCCGTTCGCCCGGGCGAATGCCCGGAATAAACCCGCCGTGCTTCTTCAGATTGTCGGCAGTGTCCTTCGGATTGAACACGATCGCGGTGTAGAAGAAGGCGAAGAAAGCAATCATGCCGCCGTAGAACAACATGTAGAGCGGCTGGCCGTGACTGAGCGCGCTGACGATCGCCGTCGCCCAGCCGGGCAACGTCGCAGTGTTGGCAAAACCAGCCAGCGTCGCCGGCAAGAGCAGCAGCGAGGACGCGAAGATCGCCGGGATCACGCCCGAGGTGTTGAGCTTCAGCGGCAGGTGCGACGTATCGCCCTGGAACATCCGGTTGCCCACCTGGCGCTTCGGGTACTGGATCAGCAGCCGGCGCTGCGCGCGCTCGACGAACACGATCAGTGCGATCACAGCCACGACCATGACGATGATCGCGAGAATGAGCGGCGTCGAAAGCGCGCCTGTGCGGCCGAGTTCGAGCGTACCGGCAAGCGCCGATGGCAGCGCCGCAACAATGCCGGCAAAGATGATCAGCGAGATGCCGTTGCCGATGCCGCGCGACGTAATCTGCTCGCCGAGCCACATCAGGAACATCGTACCGCCGAGAAGCGAAATCACGGTGGAGATGCGGAAGAACCAGCCCGGATCGCCCACTAGGCCACTGCCGCTCTCAAGGCCGATGGCGATGCCGTAAGCCTGCATCGCGCCGAGGAGCACCGTGCCGTAGCGGGTATACTGGTTGATGATCTTGCGACCCTGCTCGCCTTCCTTCTTCAACTGCTCGAGCGCCGGCACGACCGAAGTCATGAGCTGCACGATGATCGAAGCGGAAATGTAGGGCATGATGCCGAGCGCGAAGATCGCCATGCGCTCAACCGCACCACCCGAGAACATGTTGAAGAGGCCGAGAATGCCGCCGCTCTGGCCCTGGAAGGCCTGCGCAAACGCTTCCGGATTGAGGCCGGGCAACGGGATATAGGTGCCGAGACGGTAAACCAGAAGCGCGCCAAGGGTGAACCAAAGACGCTTTTTCAGATCCTCCGCCTTGGCGAAAGTTGAAAAATTCAGGTTCGAGGCAAGCTGTTCCGCTGCAGAAGCCATGCGATTCTCCGCGTACCAAATTTCGGAATCAGCGGGAAAACCCGGTCAGTTCCGGAAAGAGAAAGTCTTCGTTCTTGAAAACCGGACGCGAGGCGATTGTCGCTGCAATCGGATGCCTCACCGTGGTTTCCGTTATGTCCGATCCAGCGAGCGATTCGCCGCCTCGAACGTGAGGCTCACATATGGGAGCAAAACCGCCCGGAGTGAAGCACCCCGAGCGGTTCATCAGTCACATTATTCTGCGGCTGCTGCAAGCAGCTTGACCGAACCGCCGGCCTTTTCGATCTTCTCGATCGCCGACTTGGACGCGCCGGCGACTTCGAGCGAGATCTTGGCCTTCAGTTCGCCATCGGCGAGAACGCGGACGCCGTCCTTGGCGCGGCGGATGACGCCGGCAGCCTTGAGTGCATCAGCATCGACAGTCTTCGAAGCGTCGAGCTTCTTGGCATCGACGGCAGCCTGGATACGGCCGAGCGACACGACAACGAACTCCGAAGCGAAGATGTTGTTGAAGCCGCGCTTCGGCAGGCGACGGTAGATCGGCATCTGGCCGCCTTCGAAGCCGTTGATGGAAACGCCCGAACGTGCCTTCTGGCCCTTCACACCGCGGCCGGCGGTCTTGCCAGAGCCGGAACCGATACCACGACCAAGACGCTTGCGGTTCTTGGTCGAGCCTTCGTTGTCCTTGATTTCATTCAGTTTCATTTCTGGATCCCCCTCACTTCTCGTCGACGACGCGAACGAGGTGCTGGACGGCCCGGATCATGCCGCGAACGGCCGGAGTGTCTTCCAGCGTGCGAACCCGGTGCATCTTGTTGAGGCCCAGGCCGATGAGCGTCTGACGCTGCACGGCCGGACGGCGAATGGGGCTACCAATCTGCTCGACGGTAACCGTCTTCTTGGCAACTTCTTTCTTAGCCATCTGTCAGCTCCCTTATTCTTCGGAAGCAACGCCGGCGGAGGCGCGACGAGCCTGGAGCGTGGCGTACTTCATGCCGCGCTGCGCCGCGATGTCCTTCGGGTGCATCTGGTTCTTGAGCGCGTCGAATGTTGCGCGAACCATGTTATAGGGGTTCGACGAACCGGTTGACTTGGCGACGACGTCGTGAACGCCGAGCGTCTCAAAGACGGCGCGCATCGGACCACCGGCGATGATACCGGTACCGGCCTTGGCCGAACGCAGCAGCACCTTTCCGGCGCCGTGACGGCCATGAACGTCATGATGCAGAGTACGGCCACCACGCAGCGGGACGAAGATCAGGTCACGCTTGGCGGCTTCCGTTGCCTTGCGGATGGCTTCCGGCACTTCACGTGCCTTGCCATGGCCGAAACCAACGCGGCCCTTCTGGTCGCCAACGACGACGAGAGCGGCGAAACCGAAACGACGACCGCCCTTCACCACCTTGGCGACGCGGTTGATAGCGACGAGCTTATCGACAAATTCGCTGTCGCGCTCTTCGCGGCTCTGGCGATCTTCGCGAGAACCTCTTTTTTCTTGTGCCATTGTCCTCTTCCTTTTTCTTTTCCGGGTGCAATCGGCAGATTGACAAAGGCCGCTTCACTTCCTTCGAAATCGAAGCGGCCGGGGTATTACGAAGCCGGATGCCGCCCGAGCGTTGCGGCTCGGGCGGTGAACATTAGAAGTTCAGGCCGCCTTCGCGAGCTGCCTCGGCCAGCGCCTTGATGCGGCCGTGGTAGATGAAGGCGCCACGGTCAAAGACAACGTCCTTGACGCCCGCCTTGGAAGCGCGCTCCGCAAGGAGCTTGCCGACAGCCGTAGCGGCTGCGGTATCAGCGCCGGTCTTCAGCGAAGACCGCAGATCCGTGTCGAGGGTCGATGCGGAAGCAAGCGTCTTGCCGGCAACGTCATCGATGATCTGCGCATAGATGTTCTTCGACGAGCGATGAACCGACAGGCGCGGGCGGCCATTGGCGACCGCCTTGATTTGACGGCGCACGCGGCTGGCGCGACGCACAAGAGTATCTTTCCTGCTAGCCATTTCGCGTGATCCTTACTTCTTCTTGCCTTCTTTGCGGACGATCCGCTCTTCGGCATACTTGACGCCCTTGCCCTTATAGGGCTCGGGGCCACGGTATTCGCGGATTTCCGCGGCAACCTGGCCGACCTGCTGCTTGTTGATGCCGGTGACGACGATTTCCGTCGGCTTCGGCACAGCGATCGTGATGCCTTCCGGAGTCTGGTAGACCACGTCGTGGCTGAAGCCGAGCGCCAGCTGCAGGTTCTTGCCCTGCATCGATGCGCGGTAACCGACGCCGTTGATCTCGAGCTTGCGCTCGTAGCCGTCCTTCACGCCCTTGAAGATGTTCTCGATCATCGTGCGGGACATGCCCCACTTCGAACGAGCATCCTTGCTCTCATTGAGCGGCTGAACGACAACCGCATTGTTTTCGAGCTTCACCGAGACTTCGTCGTTTGCGACGAAGAACAGTTCGCCCTTCGGACCCTTCGCCGTTACCTTCTGGCCATCAACGCTAGCCGTGACGCCTGCCGGAACTTGAACGGGTTTCTTACCGATACGAGACATTTTTATACCTGTCTGTTCGCTATGGAGATCCTGCCCGGCCTTAGAAGACCGAGCAAAGAACCTCACCACCAACATTCTGTTCGCGTGCCTGATGATCGGCCATCACGCCCTTCGGGGTCGAAAGGATGGTGATACCGAGGCCGTTCGCGACCTGCGGAATGGACTTGACCGAGACATAAACTCGGCGGCCCGGCTTGGAGACGCGCGCGATCTCGCGGATCACGGACGAACCTTCGTAGTATTTCAGTTCGATGTTCAGCTCGGACTTGCCGTTGCCGAATTCGACTTCGGAGTATCCGCGGATGTAGCCTTCAGCCTGAAGCACATCCAGAACGCGTGCGCGGAGCTTGGAAGCCGGCGTCGAAACGCTGGACTTGCGGCGCGCAGCGCCGTTGCGGATACGGGTGAGCATATCGCCCAAGGGATCAGTCATTGCCATGTGCCCGTCTCCTTACCAGCTCGACTTGACCACACCCGGCACCTTGCCGAGGTTGCCCAGTTCGCGAAGCGCAATACGCGACATACGAAGTTTGCGATAGTAGGCGCGCGGACGGCCGGTCACTTCGCAGCGGTTGCGGATGCGGGTCTTGGAGCCATCACGCGGCAGTTCTGCCAGCTTGAGGGTTGCCTTGAACCGCTCTTCGATCGGCAGAGACTGGTTCATGATGATTGCCTTCAGGGCCGCACGCTTAGCGGCTTGACCGGCAACCAGTTTGCGGCGGCGCTTGTTCTTTTCAACTGCGCTCGTTTTCGCCATAACAGTTATCCTTCTTTACGCTTGTCGTTACGGATTACTGACGGAACGGGAAGTTGAACTCTGTAAGCAGAGCGCGAGCTTCGTCGTCGTTAGTTGCCGTCGTGCAAACGATGATGTCCATGCCCCACATCTGATCAACCTTGTCGTAGTTGATCTCAGGGAACACAATGTGCTCCTTGATGCCCATGGCGAAGTTGCCACGACCATCGAAGGACTTCGGATTGAGGCCACGGAAGTCACGAACACGCGGAAGAGCAATGTTCACGAGACGATCCAGGAACTCGTACATCCGAACGCCGCGCAGGGTAACCTTGGCGCCAATCGGCATGCCTTCGCGGACCTTGAAGCCAGCGATGGAGTTGCGAGCGCGGGTGATCACCGGCTTCTGGCCAGCAATCGCAGCGAGGTCGGCAGCAGCAACGGTCGGCTTCTTGGAATCGCCGGTCGCTTCGCCAACACCCATGTTGATGACGATCTTGTCGAGGCGCGGGATCTGCATTTCGTTGGCGTAGGAGAACTTCTCCTGCATCGCCTTGCGGATGCGCTCTACATATTCCTTCTTGAGCCGCGGCTCATAAGCGGTCTTAGCCATCGATCACTACTCCCGAACGCTTGGCCACGCGGACCTTCTTGTCACCTTCGATCTTGAAGCCGACGCGGGTCGGCTTGCCGTCCTTGGGATCGGCGACCGCGATGTTCGAAAGATGGATCGGGGCTTCCTTGTTGATGATGCCCGCTTCCTGGCTCTGGGTCTGGCGCTGGTGACGCTTCACCATGTTGACGCCACGCACGACAGCCCGGTCTTCCTTCGGCATGACCTGGATTACTTCGCCGGTACGGCCCTTGTCCTTACCGGTGAGAACGACAACCTTGTCGCCTTTGCGAATCTTTTGCATCTCTCAACGCTCCCTTAGAGTACTTCCGGAGCCAGCGAGATGATCTTCATGTGGTTCTTGGCGCGGAGTTCGCGCGGAACCGGTCCGAAGATACGGGTGCCGATCGGCTCTTTCTTGTTATCGATAAGAACGGCTGCGTTGGTGTCGAAGCGGATGACGCTGCCATCCGGACGGCGGATGTCCTTCGCAGTGCGAACGACAACAGCCTTCATGACGTCACCCTTCTTCACGCGGCCGCGCGGAATGGCTTCCTTGATCGAAACGACAATGATGTCGCCGATCGACGCATACTTGCGCTTGGAGCCGCCCAGCACCTTGATGCACATGACACGACGTGCGCCGGAATTATCCGCCACGTCGAGGTTTGTTTGCATCTGAATCATGTCAGGTCGCCTTCTTGTTGTTACCAGGCCGGTTGGGTCGAAACCCCCTCGCCCGGCTTATTGTGCTCATCTCAAAGCAAAAGAACGCCCGGACTCGAGCGTTCCTCAGCTTTAATTGCGTGCTTCATACAGATATTTGCCCGAGACGCAAGGGTCTCGCGGTCAAAACCTGCAGAAATCAAGCCTGGGCGGAAACCACCGTCCAGCGCTTATCCTTGGAGATCGGCGCGCATTCCTCGATGGAAACGACGTCGCCGACCTTGTACTGGTTGTTCTCGTCGTGAGCCTTGTACTTCTTGGAACGGCGAACGGTCTTCTGGAGGATCGGGTGCGCAAAGCGGCGCTCGACCCTGACGACTACAGTCTTGTCGTTCTTGTCGCTGACGACGGTGCCCTGCAGAATGCGTTTCGGCATTTTTTGTGGTCCTTAGGCCTTGGCTTCTGCCGCCTTCTGGCGGGCAATTGTTTTAATGCGTGCGATGTCCTTGCGGACTTCGTCGATACGCGAAGACTTCTCGAGCTGGCCAGTTGCCTTCTGGAAGCGCAGGTTGAACTGCTCCTTCTTCAGCTTGGCAAGCTCTTCGTTGAGTTGATCGGCGCTCAGAGCGCGAACATCTGCGGCTTTCATGAGCTTCACTCCTTACTCTGCGATACGCTGCACGAAGCGCGTCTTGACAGAGAGCTTGGCAGCGCCAAGACGAAGTGCCTCACGGGCGAGTTCTTCGCTGACACCATCGATCTCGAACATCATACGGCCGGGCTTGACCTTGCATGCCCAGTATTCGACCGAACCCTTACCCTTACCCATGCGGACTTCGGTCGGCTTGGCGGTGACCGGAACGTCCGGGAACACACGGATCCAAACGCGGCCGGCGCGCTTCATGTGGCGTGTGATCGCGCGGCGAGCTGCTTCGATCTCACGGGCGTTTACGCGGTTCGGCTCCTGAGCCTTCAGGCCGAATTCGCCGAAGGCGAGATCAGAACCGCCCTTGGCGACGCCCTTGATGCGGCCCTTGAACTGCTTGCGATACTTCGTACGCTTTGGCTGCAACATTTTTTTACTTCTCCGATATTGGCTGCCAAACGCGAATGTTACGCGTTTTCACGACGGCGGTCACGATCGCGGTCGCGATCACGGCCGCCAGGGCCTTGGTTGTCACTCTCGGTAGCGCGACGCTCGGAAGCCATCGGATCGTGCTCGAGGATTTCACCCTTGAAGATCCAGACCTTGATGCCGCAGATACCGAAAGCGGTTTCAGCTTCGGCCGTGCCGTAGTCGATGTCGGCGCGCAGCGTGTGCAGCGGAACGCGGCCTTCACGATACCATTCGGTACGGGCGATTTCGGCACCGCCGAGACGGCCGGCGCAGGTGATCTTGATGCCTTCGGCGCCAAGACGCATGGCCGACTGAACAGCGCGCTTCATCGCGCGGCGGAACGCCACGCGGCGCTCGAGCTGCTGGGCGATCGACTGTGCAACGAGGGTCGCGTCAACTTCCGGCTTGCGCACTTCAACGATGTTGAGGTGCGTTTCGGAGTTGGTCATCTCGGAAAGCTTCCGGCGCAGCTTTTCGATGTCGGCGCCCTTCTTGCCGATGATCAGGCCCGGACGTGCAGAGTGGATGGTCACACGGCACTTCTTGTGCGGACGCTCGATCACGACCTTGGCGATACCGGCTGCCTTCAGCTCTTCCATCAGGTATGCACGGATCTTCAGGTCTTCGTGAAGAAGCTGACCGTATTCAGCGTTGTCCGCAAACCAACGGCTGTCCCAGGTCCGGTTGATGCCGAGACGGAAACCGATCGGATTAATCTTCTGGCCCATTATGCGGCCTCCCCTTTGGCTTCCACTTCACGAACGACGATCGTCAAGTGCGAGAACGGCTTTTCGACGCGCGATGCACGGCCGCGACCACGAGCGTGGAAGCGCTTCATCACGATCGACTTGCCAACGTAAGCTTCAGCGACGATGAGCGAATCAACGTCGAGATCGTGGTTGTTCTCAGCGTTTGCGATCGCAGATTCAAGCGTCTTCTTGACAGTGTCTGCAATGCGCTTACGCGAGAACTCGAGTTCGGCCAGAGCGCGATCAACCTTCTTGCCGCGGATCATCGCAGCAACGAGGTTGAGCTTCTGGGGGCTGACGCGGATCGTGCGCGCAATGGCCTGCGCCTCATTATCCTTCAGCCGGCGTTCGGCTTTTGCCTTGCCCATTGTTATTTCCTCTTTGCCTTCTTGTCCGCGCCATGACCGTAGTAGGTCCGGGTCGGAGAGAATTCACCAAACTTATGTCCGACCATGTCTTCGTTGACGCTGACCGGGACGTGCTTGCTGCCGTTGTAGACGCCGAAGGTGAGGCCGACAAACTGCGGAAGGATCGTGGAGCGGCGGCTCCAAATCTTGATCACTTCGTTACGACCGCCTTCCCGGACCTTCTCAGCCTTCTTGAGAAGATAACCGTCAACGAACGGACCTTTCCATACTGAACGAGTCATTCGAGACTTCCTCTCTTACTTCTTCTTCTGGTGACGCGAGCGCATGATGAACTTGTCGGTCGACTTGTTGGAGCGCGTACGCTTACCCTTCGTGGGCTTGCCCCACGGGGTAACCGGGTGACGACCACCCGAGGTACGGCCTTCACCACCGCCGTGCGGATGGTCGACCGGGTTCATGACGACACCGCGAACGTGCGGGCGCTTGCCGCGCCAACGCGAGCGACCAGCCTTACCGTCATTGATGTTGCCGTGATCCGGGTTCGATACAGCGCCAATCGAAGCAAGGCAAGAACCGTGCACTAGGCGCTGCTCGCCCGAGTTCAGGCGAAGGATAGCCATACCCTGGTCGCGGCCGACGAGCTGCGCGTAGGTTCCGGCGGAGCGGGCGATCTGGCCGCCCTTGCCCGGCTTCATTTCCACATTGTGGATGATGGAGCCAACCGGAATGTACTGCAGCGGCATCGTGTTGCCGGGCTTGACGTCAACGGCCTTTTCCGAAGCGATGACCTTGTCGCCGGCAGCCAGACGCTGCGGCGCCAGGATGTAGGCCTGTTCGCCGTCGGCATAGTTGACGAGCGCGATGAAGGCGGTGCGGTTCGGGTCGTATTCCAGACGCTCAACGGTGCCTTCTACGTCGAACTTGCGACGCTTAAAGTCGACCAGACGGTAGGTCCGCTTGTGACCGCCGCCCTGGAAGCGGACGGTGATGCGGCCCAGGTTGTTGCGACCGCCCTTGGAAGACAGGCCCTCGGTCAGCGTCTTGACCGGCTTACCCTTGTAGAGGCCAGCCCGGTTCACGATGACCAGCTGACGTTGGCTTGGGGTCGTCGGATTGAAACTTTTCAATGCCATTTTCTTGTTCCCTTTTGGGTTTTTACCCTAATGGGCCTATCCGTTAGAGACCGGTGGAGACGTCGATGGACTGACCTTCGGCGAGCGTGACGATCGCCTTCTTCACGTCCTTCTGCTTCCCGGCAAAACCGCGGAAACGCTTCAGCTTACCCTTGCGGAGGAGCGTGTTCACGGCCGTGACCTTGACGCCGAACAGGGCTTCGACAGCAGCCTTGATCTCAGGCTTCGAAGCGCCCTTGGCGACGTTGAAGACGACCTGGTTCTGTTCGGAAACCAGCGTCGACTTTTCGGTGATCGAGGGAGACACGATCACGTCATAGTGGCGAAGATCCGTCATTTGAACCGCTCCTCCAGAGCTTCTACGGCAGCCTTGGAAAGCACGAGCTTACCGCGGCGCAGAATGTCGTAAACGTTGATGCCCTGGACCGGCAGAACGTCCACGTTCGGGATGTTCTGGGCTGCGAGCTTGAAGTTGCTCTCGATTTCGGCGCCGCCGATGATCAGAGCGTTGGTGAGGCCGAGCGACGCGAATACGCCGGCGAGAGCCTTCGTCTTTGCTTCCTTGGCAACGAGATCGTCAATGACGATGATCTCTTCTGCCTTCAGCTTGGCCGAGAGCGCATGGCGCAGGCCGAGCGCACGGACCTTCTTCGGAAGGTCGTGTGCGTGGCTGCGGACGACCGGGCCATGAGCCTTGCCACCGCCGCGGAACTGCGGAGCACGAGCGGAGTGGTGGCGGGCGCGGCCCGTACCCTTCTGCTTGTACATCTTGGCGCCGGTGCGCGAAACTTCTGCGCGGCCCTTGGCCTTGTGCGTGCCCTGCTGCTTCTTGGCGAGCTGCCAACGAACGACGCGGGCGATGATGTCTTCACGGGGTTCGAGGCCGAAAATGGCGTCAGAAAGGGAAACCTTTCCCGCGTCCTTGCCCTCGAGGGTTTTGACGGTGAGATCCATAATTCGGCTCCCTTACTTCGATGCTTCGGCGCGCACGCCGGCCGGGCGCGGAGCGCTTTCCGGGGTGCCTGACTTGATTGCGTCGCGAACGACGATCCAGGCACCCTTGGAGCCGGGGACTGCACCCTTGACCAGGATCAGGCCGCGGTCTTCGTCCGTCGATACGACTTCCAGGTTCTGGGTGGTAACGCGGGTCTGGCCCATGTGGCCGGCCATGCGCTTGCCCTTCCAAACACGGCCCGGATCCTGGTTGGAACCGGTAGAACCATGCGAGCGGTGCGATACGGAAACGCCGTGCGTGGCGCGCAAGCCGCCGAAGTTGTGGCGCTTGATGGCGCCGGCAAAGCCCTTACCGATCGTCGTACCGGTCACATCAACCAGCTGGCCGGCAACAAAGTGGCTGGCCGTCAGTTCAGAACCAACGTCGATCAGGTTGTCGGCGCTCACGCGGAACTCGACGACCTTTGCCTTCGGCTCGACGTTTGCAGCGGCAAAATGGCCGCGCATAGCCTTCGGCGTATTCTTGACCTTGGAACGGCCGGCACCCAGCTGAACTGCGGTATAGCCGTTCTTTTCTTCCGTGCGGTGGGCCACTACCTGGCAGTTCTCCAGCCGCAATACTGTTACCGGGATATGCTCGCCGGCGTCGTTGTAGACGCGGGTCATTCCCACCTTCTGTGCAATCACACCTGAACGCATCGGTTCACGCCTCTTGTTTAGGGTTCCCGTCCGGTGCCTCTTGCACCTTCCGGTTTCCTGTTCCTGGAAGCCGTTGGAAAACTCCACGTACCTTCCTTGTTATTTCGGCTTGCGCCGGACCTTAGAGCTTGATCTCGACGTCGACGCCAGCGGCCAGATCGAGCTTCATCAGCGCATCAACCGTCTGCGGGGTCGGATCAACGATATCGAGAAGGCGCTTGTGCGTGCGCATCTCAAACTGTTCGCGGCTCTTCTTGTCGACGTGCGGCGACCGGTTGACCGTGAATTTTTCAATCCGGGTCGGAAGCGGCACAGGCCCGCGCACACTCGCACCGGTGCGCTTGGCCGTCGACACGATTTCGCGCGTGGAGGCATCGAGGATCCGGTGATCAAACGCCTTAAGGCGGATGCGGATATTCTGGCCGTTCATTCGACTTGTCCTTGCTCGTGTTTCCGGTATGCCTCTTCAAAGGCACACACTTAAACTTCTGAATTCGTTACGCTCTGCCGCTTCTTTCAAAAATCGCAGGGACATGGGAGAGACCATGTCCCTGCAGAAACGGCCGAGCCGTTGTCTTGTTACTCGACGATGGAGGCGACGATGCCGGCGCCGACGGTGCGGCCGCCTTCGCGGATGGCGAAGCGCAGCTTTTCTTCCATCGCGATCGGCACGATCAGCTCGACGTCAACCGTCACGTTGTCGCCCGGCATCACCATCTCCGTGCCTTCAGGCAGCGTCACGATGCCGGTCACGTCCGTCGTGCGGAAGTAGAACTGCGGACGGTAGTTGGTGAAGAACGGCGTATGACGGCCACCCTCTTCCTTCGTCAGGATGTAGGCTTCCGCCTTGAACTTGCGATGCGGCTTGACCGAACCCGGCTTGCACAGGATCTGGCCACGCTCGACGCCGTTGCGGTCGATACCGCGCAGCAGCGCGCCGATGTTGTCGCCGGCCTGGCCCTGGTCGAGCAGCTTGCGGAACATTTCAACGCCCGTGCAGGTCGTCTTCGTCGTCGGACGGATGCCGACGATCTCGACTTCCTCACCGACCCTGACGATGCCGCGCTCGACGCGACCGGTCACAACCGTGCCGCGGCCCGAGATCGAGAACACGTCTTCGATCGGCATCAGGAACGGCTGGTCGATCGGACGCTCCGGCGTCGGGATGTAGGCGTCAACCGCTGCCATCAGCTCGCGGATCGCGTCTTCGCCGATCTTCTTGTCGGAATCTTCAAGCGCGGCGAGCGCCGAGCCCTTGATGATCGGAATGTCGTCGCCCGGGAATTCGTAGGACGACAGCAGTTCGCGAACTTCGAGCTCGACGAGCTCAAGCAGTTCGGCGTCGTCGACCTGGTCGACCTTGTTCAGGAACACGACGATTGCCGGAACGCCGACCTGGCGAGCGAGCAGGATGTGCTCGCGGGTCTGCGGCATCGGGCCGTCGGCAGCCGAAACAACCAGGATCGCGCCGTCCATCTGCGCCGCGCCGGTGATCATGTTCTTGACGTAGTCGGCGTGGCCGGGGCAGTCGACGTGCGCATAGTGACGGTTCGGCGTCTCGTATTCGACGTGCGCCGTCGAAATGGTGATACCACGGGCCTTTTCTTCCGGCGCAGCGTCGATCTGGTCATACGCCTTGAACTCGCCGAAGTACTTCGTGATCGCTGCCGTCAGCGACGTCTTGCCATGGTCAACGTGGCCAATCGTGCCAATGTTAACGTGCGGCTTGTTGCGCTCAAATTTGCTCTTTGCCATTTCCGGCTCTCCGTTTTCTGTCCCCTAGAGGGGAAATCTTTTCATTCTGTTTCAGCGCGAGGCTATTCCGGTCACTTCTGACCGGAATATTTCGCCTGGATTTCCTGCGCGACGTTCGACGGAACCGGCGCGTAGTGATCGAACAGCATCGTGTACTGAGCGCGGCCCTGCGACATCGAGCGCAGGTTGTCCACGTACTTGAACATGTTCGCGAGCGGCACGTGGGCATTGATCACCACGGCAACGCCGCGCGATTCCTGACCCTGGATCTGGCCACGGCGAGAGTTCAGGTCACCGATCACGTCACCGACGTAATCTTCCGGCGTTACGACCTCGACCTTCATGATCGGCTCGAGGAGCTGAGCACCGGCCTTCTTCGCTGCTTCACGGAAGCAGGCACGCGAAGCAATTTCGAACGCCAGGACGGACGAGTCGACGTCGTGGAACGCACCGTCGATGAGCGTCGCCTTGACACCCAGCATCGGGAAGCCAGCGAGCGGGCCTGAGGACAGAACGCTTTCGATACCCTTCTGAACGCCCGGGATGTATTCCTTCGGAACAGCACCACCGACGATCTTGGATTCGAATACGAAATCTTCGCCTTCCGGGTTCGGTTCGAAGACGATCTTGACGCGCGCGAACTGACCGGTACCACCGGACTGCTTCTTGTGCGTGTAGTCTTCTTCGTGCTGGCGCGTGATGGTTTCACGGTAAGCAACCTGCGGAGCACCAACCGAAGCTTCGACCTTGAACTCGCGACGCATGCGGTCGACGATGATGTCGAGGTGAAGTTCACCCATGCCGGCGATGATCGTCTGGCCGGATTCCTCGTCGGTCTTGACGCGGAAGGACGGATCTTCTGCAGCCAGGCGGTTGAGCGCGAGGCCCATCTTTTCCTGGTCGCCCTTGGTCTTCGGCTCGATCGCGATCTGGATGACCGGCTCGGGGAATTCCATGCGCTCAAGGATGACCGGCTTCAGCGGATCGCAGAGCGTGTCGCCCGTGGTGGTTTCCTTGAGACCTGCGAGAGCAACGATGTCGCCAGCGAAGGCTTCTTCGATGTCCTCACGCGAGTTCGAGTGCATCTGCAGCATGCGGCCGACGCGCTCGCGCTTTTCCTTAACCGTGTTCATGACCGACGTGCCCTTTTCGAGCTTGCCGGAATAAATGCGTGCAAAGGTCAGCGAGCCGACGAAGGGGTCGTTCATGATCTTGAACGCCAGCATCGAGAGCGGCTCGTTATCGTCAGCCTTACGGGTGATTTCGCCTTCGGTCTTGACGTCGATGCCCTTGATCGCCGGAATATCGACCGGGGACGGCAGGTAGTCGACGACTGCGTCGAGCAACGGCTGAACGCCCTTGTTCTTGAAGGCAGTGCCGCAGAACATCGGGTGGAACTTCACGTCGATCGTGCCGCGACGAACCAGCTCACGGATCTTGTCGTTGTCCGGGTAGTTGCCTTCCAGGTAGGCTTCCATTGCCGCTTCGTCGATCTCGACCACGGTCTCGATCAGCTTTTCGCGGTATTCTTCAGCCTTCTCCTTCATGTCGGCCGGAATTTCGACGACGTCCCACTGGGCGCCGAGCGACTCATCACGCCAGACGAGAGCATTCATCTCGATGAGGTCGACAACGCCCTTGAATTCACTTTCAGCGCCAATTGGCAGCTGCATGACGACGGCCGTTGCGCCGAGACGACTCTTGATCATCTCGACGGAGCGGTAGAAGTCCGCACCGGTCTTGTCCATCTTGTTGCAGAAGATCATGCGCGGAACATGATACTTCTCAGCCTGACGCCAGACGGTTTCGGTCTGCGGCTCAACACCAGCGTTGGCATCGAGCAGCGCGATGGCGCCGTCGAGAACGCGCAGCGAACGCTCGACTTCGATAGTGAAGTCCACGTGGCCGGGGGTATCGATGATGTTGAAGCGGCGCATCTTGCCGTCACGGCCCTTCCAGAAGGTCGTGGTGGCAGCAGACGTGATCGTGATGCCGCGTTCCTGCTCCTGCTCCATCCAGTCCATGGTTGCGGCGCCGTCGTGGACTTCGCCGATCTTGTGGGACTTGCCGGTATAGTAAAGGATGCGCTCGGTCGTCGTCGTCTTGCCGGCGTCGATGTGCGCCATGATACCGAAATTTCGGTAATCTTCGATTTTATATTCGCGAGCCATGAGAGACTGCCTTTCAGGACCTGTTCCAGATTACCAACGGTAGTGCGAGAACGCACGGTTGGCATCAGCCATCTTGTGGGTGTCTTCGCGCTTCTTCACGGCGCTACCACGGTTGTTCGCAGCGTCCATGAGTTCGCCGCAGAGGCGATCAACCATGGTCGTTTCGTTGCGCTTGCGTGCGGCCGCAATCAGCCAGCGAATGGCGAGGGCCTGGCGACGCTCCGGACGGACATCGACCGGAACCTGATAGGTAGCACCACCGACGCGGCGCGAACGCACTTCAACGTGCGGAGCAATGTTGTCGAGCGCGGAATGGAACACAGCGATCGGTTCCTGCTTCAGCTTCGACTGGACCGCATCGAAAGCACCATAGACAATGCTTTCAGCAACGGACTTTTTGCCGTCCAGCATGATTGCGTTCATGAACTTCGTGACAACCAGATCACCGAACTTCGGATCCGGGTTGATCTCACGCTTTTCTGCTCTGTGACGTCGGGACATACTTCTCGTCTCTCAACTTTTAAAAACTTGACCAGCGAAATGGCGCCGGTTGCGATGTTATTTCGGACGCTTCGCGCCGTACTTGGAGCGGCGCTGCTTGCGGTTCTTCACACCCTGCGTATCGAGAACGCCACGGATGATGTGGTAACGAACACCCGGAAGGTCCTTTACGCGGCCCCCGCGGATCATGACCACGGAGTGCTCCTGCAGGTTGTGGCCTTCGCCCGGAATGTAGCCGATGACTTCGAAGCCGTTCGTCAGGCGGATCTTTGCAACCTTACGCAGAGCCGAGTTCGGCTTCTTCGGGGTCGTCGTGTAGACGCGGGTGCAAACGCCGCGCTTCTGCGGGTTTTCCTGCAGAGCAGGAACCTTGTTGCGCTTTACCTGTGCCTGACGCGGCTTGCGGATCAGCTGGTTTACGGTAGGCATGTAACCATCCCTTGCAAAATCTTGTCTCGTTACCCTTTCGGGCGGATCGTTGCCGTCGCCGGCGGTCTCGAACGCCTATGAAATGCGCAAAACGAGGGCCGATCCGCCTTTTCGCAGATGGCCCCACCAAAAGCAGAGGACGCACTATCTCGCGCGTCTTGCGTGCAGCATTTTGTCTTCAGCGTGCGTTTCGAACCTTGTTTGAGGCGAACTCCAGAACGCGACGTTCCGAACCAGCCAGCCTCACATGGGCTCCGATGCGGCGGGGTGTACTGATTTCGGGGCCATCCGTCAAGGGCAATTAAGAAATATTCTGGCCTGCACAGCCCTGCCATGCCTGGAAAACAGGGCTTTGGCAGCAGCTCGGTCCGGCGGCGATCGCAAACATGGCGCCTTAAGGAGGTATTGTCCTTCGCAATTAAGGAATCAGCAACTTCTTTCTGAATGTTTTCCACGATGATGGGCCGGCGAAACCAGTCGGCTGATTCTCTCTTCGCTTTCCCATTTTTCCTATTTCTTTCGCGCGCAGCCGAAAAGCACGCTAAGATCGTCGAAACTCGAAAGGACATATCATGCCCGTTACGCCGGACAACGACAACGTGCCAGACGAACCGCTGGTTTTCATCATCATCGGCAAGGCCTACGAAGCCGACGGCGACGACGAGGGTATCGACATCCACGTGATGCTCAGGGCGCCCGACGACGACACCGCCGTGCGTGAGGCGCTCAATGCGCTCGCCGAAGAAGGCTTTCTCCAGGCCGATCTCGATCAGATAGGAACCTTGACGGACATTCCCGATGAAGAGCCGCACGCCTCTGCGTATCAGGGCGCGCTCGAAGGTGAGGTCGCGATCATTCGCTTCGCGTAACCGGGCCGCGCGATCTGAGCGCACTGCCAGAAAGATAAAGCCGCCCGGATCGCTCCGAGCGGCTTCTTTGTTTTTGAAAAGGCGGGCGCTGGTCGCACCCTCCCCTTGCGGTTATTCGGCCGCTGCGTTCTCGTTCGCCATGTCGGCGAGCATCGGGGTCGCGGCATCCGCACCGGTGCCCTTGCGGCGCTCTTCGAGGATCATCTCGTCGCGTGCGGTGGCGATGCGGCGGATCTGCGTCATGGTGCCGCCGGTACCGGCCGGGATGAGGCGACCGACAATGACGTTTTCCTTGAGCCCCTGCAGACCGTCCATCTTGCCGGCAACAGCGGCTTCGGTCAGGACCTTGGTGGTTTCCTGGAACGAAGCGGCCGAGATGAAGGACGGCGTCTGCAACGATGCCTTGGTGATACCGAGCAGGACCGGATCGCCAACGGCCGGCTTCTTGCCTTCGGCGAGCAGCGCATCGTTGACATCCTCGAGCTCGATGCGATCGACGTTGTCGCCGACGATATAGCTCGAGTCACCGGCATCGGTGATTTCGACCTTCTGCAGCATCTGGCGGACGATGACCTCGATGTGCTTGTCGTTGATGACAACGCCCTGCAGACGGTAGACTTCCTGGATTTCGTTCACGAGGTAGGAAGCCAGCGCTTCCACGCCCTTGATCGCCAGAATGTCGTGCGGCGCCGGGTTGCCATCGAGGATGTAATCGCCCTTCTCGATGTAGTCGCCATCCTGAAGATGGAAGGGCTTGCCCTTCGGGATCAGGTACTCGACCGGCTCGACACCGTCTTCCGCCGGCTCGATCAGCACGCGACGCTTGTTCTTGTAGTCGCGGCCGAAGCGGACCGTACCATCGATCTCTGCGATGATGGCATGATCCTTCGGACGACGAGCCTCGAAGAGTTCGGCAACGCGCGGCAGACCACCGGTGATGTCCTTGGTCTTGGCGCTTTCGAGCGGCGAACGGGCAAGCACGTCGCCCTGGCTGACCTTCTGACCCGGTTCGACCGAGAGGATCGCATCGACCGAGAGCATGAAGCGAGCTTCACCACCACGCGACAGCTTGGCGATGGCGCCGCTCTTGTCCTTGACGACGATTGCCGGCTTGAGGTCGGCGCCGCGCGGCGTCGAACGCCAGTCGATAACCTGGCGCTTGGTGATGCCGGTCGATTCGTCCGTCGCTTCGAGCACGGAGATGCCGTCGATGACGTCTTCGAAATGAACGGTACCTTCCACTTCCGTCATCATCGGACGGGTGTAGGGATCCCATTCGGCGAGACGCTGGCCGCGCTTCACCTTGTCGCCGTCATCGACAAAGATCTTCGAACCATAGGCGACGCGCTGCGAGGACCGCTCCACACCGCGTTCGTCGAGGATCTGGATCGCCATGTTGCGGCCCATGGCAACAAGTGCGCCATCGGAGTTGCGCAGCAAGTTGCGGTTCTTGATCTGAACCGTCCCTTCATAGGACGCTTCCAGGAACGACTGGTCGACCACGGTTGCCGTACCGCCCAGGTGGAAGGTACGCATGGTCAGCTGCGTGCCCGGCTCGCCGATCGACTGCGCAGCGATGACGCCGACTGCCTCGCCCATGTTGACGGGCGTACCGCGAGCAAGGTCGCGACCGTAGCAGACGCCGCAGACGCCGGTCTGGATCTCGCAGGTCAGCGCCGAGCGGATGCGAACGGACTGGATGCCGGCCTTCTCGATCTCGACGACATCAGCTTCCAAGATCATCTTGCCGGCGTCGACGATGCGCTCGCCGCTGATCGGGTTGTCGATGTTGTCGAGCGCGGTGCGGCCGAGGATACGCTGGCCGAGCGAGGCCACGACCTGACCGGCATCGACGATCGCCGTCATGGTGAGGCCCTTGTCGGTGCCGCAATCGGTGTGCGTGACGATGCAATCCTGCGCGACGTCGACGAGACGACGGGTGAGGTAACCCGAGTTCGCCGTCTTCAAGGCGGTATCCGCCAGACCCTTACGGGCACCGTGCGTCGAGTTGAAGTACTCGTTCACGGTCAGGCCTTCCTTGAAGTTCGAAATGATCGGCGTTTCGATGATTTCGCCCGACGGCTTGGCCATGAGGCCGCGCATGCCGCCCAGCTGGCGCATCTGGTTCGGCGAACCGCGGGCGCCCGAGTGCGACATCATGTAGATCGAGTTCATCGGCTTCTGGCGGCCATTCTCGTCGAACTCGACTGCCTTGATGCGCGCCATCATCTCTTCGGCGACCTTTTCGGTTGCCTTGCCCCAGGCGTCGACAACCTTGTTGTACTTCTCGCCCTGCGTGATGAGACCATCGTTGTACTGCTGCTCGTATTCCTTCACGAGCGCTTCGGTATCCCCGACGATCTTCACCTTCGTATCCGGGATTACCATGTCGTCCTTACCGAACGAAATGCCGGCGCGGCAGGCATGCGAGAAGCCGAGCTGCATGATCCGGTCGCAGAAGATGACCGTGTCCTTCTGACCGCAATGGCGGTAGACGGTGTCGATCATCTTGGAGATGTTCTTCTTGGTCATCTCCTGGTTGCAGATGTCGAACGGGATGTTCGGGTTCTTCGGCAGAAGCTCACCGATGATCATGCGACCGGGCGTCGTTTCATAGATCTTCGAAACCGGGTTGCCCTCAGCGTCGACGGTCTTGTAACGGCCGCGGATCTTCGCATGCAGCGTCACAGCCTTGGTTTCCAGAGCATGGTGCAGTTCGCCCATGTCGGAGAAAGCCATGCCTTCACCCGGCTCGTTCTGGTTCATGATCGACAGATAGTAGAGACCGAGAACCATGTCCTGCGACGGAACGATGATCGGTGCACCGTTTGCCGGATGCAGGATGTTGTTCGTCGACATCATCAGGACGCGCGCTTCAAGCTGGGCTTCGAGCGACAGCGGCACGTGAACAGCCATCTGGTCGCCGTCGAAGTCGGCGTTGAAGGCGGTGCAGACGAGCGGGTGCAACTGGATCGCCTTGCCTTCGACCAGGATCGGTTCGAAGGCCTGGATGCCCAGGCGGTGCAGCGTCGGCGCGCGGTTCAGAAGAACCGGATGCTCGCGGATGACCTCATCGAGGATATCCCAGACTTCCGGCTTTTCCTTTTCGACAAGCTTCTTTGCCTGCTTGACGGTCGAGGAGTAACCCTTGGCGTCGAGGCGGGCGTAGATGAACGGCTTGAAGAGTTCGAGCGCCATCTTCTTCGGCAGACCGCACTGATGCAGCTTGAGTTCCGGACCGGTCACGATGACCGAGCGGCCGGAATAATCGACGCGCTTGCCGAGCAGGTTCTGACGGAACCGGCCCTGCTTGCCCTTCAGCATGTCAGAGAGCGACTTCAGCGGACGCTTGTTGGCGCCGGTGATGACGCGGCCGCGACGGCCGTTGTCGAACAGCGCATCGACGGATTCCTGCAGCATGCGCTTTTCGTTGCGAATGATGATGCCCGGCGCGCGCAGCTCGATCAGCCGCTTCAGACGGTTGTTACGGTTGATCACACGGCGATAGAGATCGTTCAGATCCGACGTCGCGAAACGGCCGCCGTCGAGCGGCACAAGCGGGCGCAGATCCGGCGGGATCACCGGAACGACCTTCATGATCATCCATTCCGGCCGGTTGCCGGATTCCATGAAGTTCTCGACGATCTTCAGCCGCTTCATCAGCTTCTTCTGCTTCAGATCCGAGCTCGTCTCGGCCATTTCCGTGCGCAGATCGCCAGCGATCTTCTCGAGGTTCATCGAAGCGAGCATCTCGTAGATCGCTTCGGCGCCGATCATCGCGGTGAACTGGTCTTCGCCGAACTCGTCAACGGCGAGCATGTATTCTTCTTCGCTGAGGAGCTGGTTTTCCTTGAGCGAAGTCAGACCCGGTTCCGTGACGATGTAGTTTTCAAAATAAAGGACGCGCTCGATATCCTTCAGCGTCATGTCGAGCAGGGTCGCGATACGGCTCGGCAGCGACTTCAGGAACCAGATATGGGCAACAGGAGCTGCGAGCTCGATGTGGCCCATGCGCTCGCGGCGAACGCGCGACAGCGTGACTTCGACGCCGCACTTTTCGCAGATGATGCCTTTGTACTTCATGCGCTTGTACTTGCCGCACAAGCATTCGTAGTCCTTGATCGGACCGAAGATGCGGGCGCAGAACAGACCGTCGCGTTCCGGCTTGAAGGTACGATAGTTGATCGTCTCCGGCTTCTTGATCTCACCGTAAGACCAGGAAAGAATCTTCTCCGGCGAGGCGATCGAAATCCGGATGGAATCGAAAGTCTGTGCAGGCACCTGCGGATTGAAAAGATTCATGACCTCTTGGTTCATGCCTGTCTCCTTTGCGGGCATACGCCCTGAGCTTGGCGGGGTGCCGGCAAATCCCGGGCGCCGGCCCCTGCCCTATAAACAGCTAAAACCGCATCGGGTGCGGCCCTGTTCCTGCTGCGGACATTAAACTGCCCTGCGGCGGAAACGGTGCGTGCCTGAGACGGCACGCACCTGATGTCGTCTTACTCTGCTGCGTCCGGCAGTTGCGCCGCGGCGCTGAGGTCGTCGACTTTCGAGTTTTCGAGTTCGACGCTGAGGCCCAGCGAGCGCATTTCCTTGACGAGAACGTTGAAGCTCTCCGGAATGCCCGCCTCGAAGGTGTCGTCGCCACGGACGATTGCTTCGTAGACCTTGGTGCGGCCAGCAACGTCGTCCGACTTGACCGTCAGCATTTCCTGCAGCGTGTAGGCAGCGCCGTAAGCTTCCAGCGCCCAGACCTCCATTTCGCCGAAACGCTGACCGCCGAACTGCGCCTTGCCGCCCAGCGGCTGCTGGGTGACGAGCGAGTAAGGACCGATCGAACGCGCGTGGATCTTGTCGTCCACCAGGTGGTTGAGCTTCAGCATGTAGATGTAGCCCACGGTCACCTGACGATCGAACGGTTCGCCGGTACGGCCGTCGAAGAGAGTCGACTGGCCGGTCACCTTGAGACCTGCCTTGTTCAGCATCTCGTTCACATCGGCCTCGACAGCACCGTCGAAGACCGGCGTTGCGATCGATACGCCGCGGCGGGTCTGCTCGGCAAGCCGAACCACCGACTCGTCGTCGTACTGCTTGATCGGCTCGCCCTTCGGACCGGACCCGATGACGTCGTCGATCGTCGCGCGAAGGGGCGCGATGTCGCCGTTCTCGTGGTAGGCATCGAGCATCGCGCCGATCTTCTTGCCCATGCCGGCACAAGCCCAGCCGAGGTGGGTTTCGAGGATCTGGCCGACGTTCATGCGCGACGGCACGCCGAGCGGGTTCAGCACCACGTCGACATGCGTACCGTCTTCCAGGAACGGCATGTCTTCGATCGGGACAATGCGCGACACGACACCCTTGTTGCCATGACGGCCGGCCATCTTGTCGCCCGGCTGGATCTTGCGCTTCACCGCGACGAAGACCTTGACCATCTTCATCACGCCCGGAGGCATTTCGTCGCCGCGTTGGACCTTCTCGACCTTATCCATGAAGCGCTGTTCAAGGCGCGACTTGGATTCGTCGTACTGGGCGCGGAGCGCTTCGATCTCGCCCTGAGCCTTTTCGTCCTCGACGGCGAACATCCACCACTGCGAGCGCGGATATTCGCTGACGACGGCGTTGGAAAGCTCGGTGCCCTTCTTGAAGCCCTTCGGACCAGCGACAGCGACGTGACCACGCAGCATGTCGACGAGACGTGCATAGACGTTGCGGTCGAGGATCGCCTGTTCGTCGTCACGGTCCTTGGCGAGGCGTTCGATCTCCTCGCGCTCGATCGCCATCGCGCGTTCGTCCTTCTCCACGCCGTGGCGGTTGAAGACGCGCACTTCGACGACCGTGCCGAAGGTGCCCGGCGGCATGCGCATGGACGTGTCGCGGACATCCGATGCCTTCTCACCGAAGATGGCACGCAGAAGCTTTTCTTCCGGCGTCATCGGGCTTTCGCCCTTCGGCGTGATCTTGCCGACGAGGATATCGCCCGGCTGAACTTCGGCACCGATATAAACGATACCCGCTTCGTCGAGGTTCTTCAACGCTTCTTCCGAGACGTTCGGAATGTCGCGGGTGATTTCTTCCGGACCAAGCTTGGTGTCACGCGCCATCACTTCGAATTCTTCGATGTGGATGGACGTGAACACGTCGTCGCGCACGATCCGCTCGGAGAGCAGGATCGAGTCTTCGTAGTTGTAGCCGTTCCACGGCATGAACGCGACTAGCGCGTTGCGGCCGAGCGCCAGATCGCCGAGATCGGTCGAAGGACCGTCCGCGATGATGTCGCCCTTGTTCAGAACGTCACCGACGGTGACCAGCGGGCGCTGGTTGACGCAGGTGTTCTGGTTCGAACGCTGGAACTTCTGCAGGCGATAGATATCGACGCCGGACTTCGACGGATCGAGGTCTTCGGTGGCGCGGATAACGATACGCGTCGCATCGACCTGGTCGACGACACCACCACGGCGGGCGGCGATCGCAGCACCAGAGTCGCGGGCGACGACCGGCTCCATGCCGGTGCCGACGAAGGGCGCTTCCGCGCGCAGCAGCGGCACGGCCTGGCGCTGCATGTTCGAACCCATCAGCGCGCGGTTGGCGTCGTCGTTCTCAAGGAACGGGATGAGCGCGGCGGCGACGGACACGAGCTGCTTCGGCGAAACGTCCATCAGGTTGATGTTGTCGCGCGGAGCCAGCATAACTTCGCCGGCATGACGGCAGACGACGAATTCTTCAGCGAAGGAGTTATCGCCGTTCAAGGGCGAGTTTGCCTGCGCCACATGATACTTCGCCTCTTCCATCGCCGACAGGTAGACGACGTCGCTCGTCACCTTGCCGTCCACGATCTTGCGGTACGGGCTCTCGATGAAACCGTACTTGTTGACGCGGGCGAAGGTTGCAAGCGAGTTGATCAGACCGATGTTCGGGCCTTCCGGCGTCTCGATCGGGCAGATGCGGCCGTAATGGGTCGGGTGAACGTCGCGCACTTCGAAGCCCGCACGTTCGCGGGTAAGACCACCGGGGCCAAGAGCCGAAAGACGACGCTTGTGGGTGATTTCCGAGAGCGGGTTCACCTGGTCCATGAACTGCGACAGCTGCGACGAGCCGAAGAACTCGCGAACCGCGGCAGCTGCCGGCTTCGCGTTGATCAGATCCTGCGGCATGACCGTGTCGATCTCGATCGAGGACATGCGTTCCTTGATCGCGCGCTCCATGCGCAGGAGACCGAGGCGATACTGGTTCTCCATGAGCTCGCCGACCGAGCGAACGCGGCGGTTGCCGAGGTTGTCGATGTCGTCGATCTCGCCCTTGCCGTCACGCAGCTCGACGAGCATCTTGACGACAGCAAGAATGTCTTCCTTGCGGAGCGTGCGGACCGTGTCCGGAACGTCGAGGTCGAGACGCATGTTCATCTTCACGCGGCCGACAGCCGAGAGATCGTAACGCTCGGCGTCGAAGAACAGCGTGTTGAACATGGCTTCGGCAGAATCCATGGTCGGCGGTTCGCCCGGGCGCATGACGCGATAGATGTCGAACAGCGCGTCCTGGCGGTTTTCGTTCTTGTCGGCGGCAAGAGTATTGCGGATATAGGCACCGACATTGATGTGATCGATGTCGAGAACCGGGATCTCGTCGAAGCCTGCCGAAAGGATGACGGGAAGCGTCTTCTCGTCGATCTCGTCGCCGGCTTCGAGATAGATCTCACCCGTTCCGTAGTTGACCACGTCTTCGGCGAGGTAATTGCCGTAGAGATCGTCGTCGGTGGCCTTGAGAGCCTTCAGCCCCTTCTCCTGCAGCTGGCGCAGGAGGCGCGGCGTAAGCTTCTTGCCGGCTTCAACGACGACTTCGCCGGTATCGGCGTCGATCATGTCGGTGATCGCCTTCTGGCCCTTCAGGGCATCCGGCTGGAACGGCACGCGCCAGCCGTCGCCGTCGCGCTGGTAGAGCGACTTCGTGTAGAAGGTGTCGAGGATCTCTTCGCCGTCCATGCCGAGCGCCATCAACAGCGACGTCACCGGAATCTTGCGGCGACGGTCGATGCGGGCATGCACGATGTCCTTGGCGTCGAATTCGATGTCGAGCCACGAGCCGCGATACGGAATGACGCGCGCTGCGAACAGCAGCTTGCCAGACGAATGGCTCTTACCCTTGTCGTGATCGAAGAACACGCCGGGTGAGCGATGCATCTGCGAGACGATGACGCGCTCGGTGCCGTTGACGATGAAGGTACCGTTATCCGTCATGAGCGGCATGTCGCCCATGTAGACGTTCTGTTCCTTGATGTCCTTGATCGACTTTGCGCCGGTGTCTTCGTCAATATCGAACACGATCAGGCGCAGCGTCACCTTCAGCGGCGCCGCATAGGTCAGGTCGCGCTGGCGGCATTCCTCGACGTCGAATTTCGGCGGCTCGAACTCGTAGGACACGAATTCGAGCATGGAAGCGCCCGAGAAATCCTTGATCGGAAATACCGATTTGAAAACTGCCTGAAGCCCCTCATCCGGGCGGCCGCCCTTGGGCTCTTCAACCATCAGAAATTGGTCGTAGGACGCCTTCTGAACCTCAATGAGGTTCGGCATTTCTGCGACTTCTGGAATTTTACCAAAAAACTTGCGTACGCGCCTGCGACCGTTAAACGAAAGGGTCTGAGCCATCGTCGCTCCTTGTCAATCTTGCATCCGGGCCTGCAACGGACGGGAACCGATGGCCAGTCGATCCCGTCGATCAATGGGTAGTTCAATCTCGTCAAGCTTTCGAAAGACGCCAGCACGGATTGCTGTGCTGTCTCCCGATCGCGACCATCCTCTTGAAGAACCCATTACCCAAAAGCCGTTTTCGACAGGCATTTGGGTAATATGTTCTAAAAACGGTCAAAGAGAGGCGGCCAAAAGGCCACCCCTCCTTTGCATTTCGCCGAATTACTTGACGTCAACCTTGGCGCCAGCGTCTTCGAGCTTCTTCTTGAGGTCGGCAGCTTCAGCCTTGGAAACAGCTTCCTTGACAGCCTTCGGAGCGCCTTCGACCAGGTCCTTGGCTTCCTTGAGGCCGAGGCCGGTGATGGCGCGGACTTCCTTGATGACGTTGATCTTGTTCGCGCCGGCATCCGTCAGGATGACGTCGAACTCGGTCTTTTCTTCTTCAGCAGCAGCGGCAGCACCGCCAGCAGCACCGCCAGCAGCAGCAACAGCTACCGGAGCAGCGGCAGAAACGCCCCACTTTTCTTCGAGCAGCTTGGAAAGCTCAGCAGCTTCCAGGACGGTCAGCGAGGACAGGTCTTCAACGATCTTTGCGAGATCAGCCATTTTACTTTTCCTTTTGTTCGGTTCGAACTGGTTTTAATTACAACAGCGAAATTCCGCCTCAGGCGGCTTCGTCCTTCTTGGCATAGGCCGAGAACACGCGAGCAAGCTGGCTTGCCGGTGCTGCGACAACCGTCGCGACGCGGGTTGCGGGGGCATTGAGAAGGCCCAGCAGCTTCGCGCGCAGCTCGTCCAGCGAAGGCAGGGTCGCAAGCGACTTGACTGCCTCGGGGTTGAGCGTGGTTGTCCCCATGGCGCCGCCGAGCACAACGAGCTTGTCGTTGGTCTTGGCGAAATCCACGACGACCTTCGGAGCCGTGATCGGGTCGGCGCTGTAAGCGATCAGCGTCTGGCCCTTGAAGAGATCGGTCATCCCTTCAGACTCCGTGCCCTGAAGAGCGATCTTGGCCAGGCGGTTTTTCGCGACTTTGACGGTGCCGCCAGCAGCGCGCATCTTCGAACGGAAGTCGTTCATCTGCGCAACTGTGACACCAGCATAGTGGGCCACGACAACCGAACCGGAAGCCTTGAAGACTTCGTTCAGCTCCGTGACGAATTCGCGTTTTTCCGCTCTTTCCACTGTCTGTCTCCAGTTGACAGGGTTGCTTAAAGCAGCCCTGCCGGGTTTGCCTTTGTCACCCGGGATCATGCTCGATCCCAAGCAACGCTTAAGGATCCTGTCCCTTGGCGTTCCCGGGAAAGCCGGGTCTGACACAAGGCAAGCGAGGTTCGAACCGAATTTCGACGCCAGAAGCGTTGTTCAAAATTCAGATCTTACCCGTCTCATGCGGGCAATGGTGATTAAGGTAAAACCACCCGCAATCTCGGACAGGAGTTCCGGACCGGGGTCCGGATATTTCCGGCCCCGAAAGGCCGGAAATTCGGTTTCGGGCCGAAGCCCGGAATTAATCAGGCGACGCTGAGGGTCGCGGGATCGATCTTCAGGCCCGGCCCCATGGTCGAGGAGATCGCTACGCGCTTGACGTAGTTACCCTTGGCGCCAGCCGGCTTTGCCTTAATCACGGCATCGGCGAAGGCGCGGATGTTCTCTTCCAGCGCCTTGGCGTCGAAGGATGCCTTGCCAACGCCAGCATGGACGATACCGGCCTTTTCGACGCGGAACTCGACCGCACCACCCTTGGAGGCCTTGACGGCAGCCGCGACATCCATGGTGACGGTGCCGACCTTCGGGTTCGGCATCATGCCACGCGGGCCGAGAACCTTACCGAGACGACCGACGAGCGGCATCATGTCCGGGGTGGCGATGCAGCGATCGAATTCGATCTTGCCGCCCTGGACGAACTCGACGAGGTCTTCGGCGCCGACGACATCGGCACCGGCAGCCTTGGCTTCGTCAGCCTTGGCGCCGCGCGCGAAAACGGCAACGCGAACCGAGCGGCCGGTGCCGTTCGGCAGGTTGACAACGCCGCGGACCATCTGGTCGGCGTGGCGCGGATCGACGCCGAGGTTCATGGCGACTTCGATGGTTTCATCGAACTTTGCCGTCGCACGCTCCTTGACCAGCGTTACGGCTTCAACGAGGCCGTAGACCTTCGCCGGATCGATGCCCTCGCGGGACTTCTGTACACGCTTTGCAATCTTCGCCATGGTCTTAGCCCGTCACTTCCAGGCCCATGGAGCGGGCAGAGCCCTCGACCATTGCCATTGCGCCTTCAACATCGGCCGCATTGAGGTCCTTCATCTTGGCCTCTGCGATCGTGCGGATCTGAGCCTTGGAGATCGAGCCGGCCTTGGCCTTGCCCGGGGTCTTTGAGCCCGACTGGATCTTTGCTTCACGCTTCAGGAAGTAGCTGACCGGCGGCTGCTTCATGACAAAGGTGAAGGACTTGTCCTGGTAATAGGTGATGACGACCGGGATCGGCATACCCTTTTCCATTTCCTGCGTGGCGGCATTGAACGCCTTGCAGAATTCCATGATGTTAATGCCACGCTGACCAAGCGCAGGACCGATCGGCGGCGACGGATTCGCCGAGCCGGCCTTCACCTGCAGCTTGAGCTGGCCTGCAACTTTCTTAGCCATTTCTCTCTGCCTCTGAATGCCCCTTCACGATCAAGCCGGAAGAGGAACTGTTGAGCCGGTCACCCGGCTGTTTGCCGGCCCTTCGACCGGCGGCTGCGGTTGCGTGGTGCGGATAAACCGACCCGGCTAAGACCGGACACCTCCCACGCGCATGCGGATCACTCCGCCGAAGCAAGCCAATCGACCTGCCCCATCCCTTTAAAACCTATGGTTTTTAGACCTTTTCGACCTGGCCATATTCCAGCTCGACAGGGGTCGCACGACCGAAGATCGAAACCTCAACCTTCAAACGCGACCGCTCCTCGTCAACATCCTGAACGATGCCGTTGAAGGATGCGAACGGACCATCCGACACCCGAACCTGTTCGCCGATCTCGAAGGAAACCGACGGCTTCGGACGGTCAACACCTTCCTGGACCTGACCAAGAATCCGCTCGGCCTCATGATCCGGAATCGGAACAGGCTTGCTGTCGGTCCCGAGGAAACCCGTGACCTTCGGCGTATTCTTGATGAGGTGATAGGCCTCATCGGTCAGATTGGCGCGAACAAGCACGTAGCCCGGAAAGAACTTGCGCTCCGAGTCGACCTTGCGGCCGCGGCGGATCTCGACGACCTTTTCCGTCGGAACAAGGATCTTCTCGAAAAGGTGATCCAGCCCCTTCTGCTTGGCCTTCTCCTCGATCGACTCGGCGACCTTCTTTTCGAAATTCGAATAGGCGTGAACGATATACCAGCGCGCAGCCATGCTACTCTCCACCCAATCAAGCGCCAACGTTGAGGACGAGGCTCATCAGCCAGCCCATCAACTGGTCCGCACCAAAGAAAAAGGCGGCGGCAAAAGAGACCATGACAAAGACCATCAGCGTCGAGATCATCGTCTCGCGCCGTGAAGGCCAAGTCACTTTTGACGTTTCAGAGCGAACCTGCTGCAGAAACGTGAACGGATTCGTTTTGGATGCCATAAAATGCTCACGCCATTACGGCGCGTAAAGCCGATGATTCAGCCCCACGCACCGCGTGTCTGTTTGGACCCTACATAAAGACCGATTCCGAAAACCACAAGAGCCAATCAGTCTTTTTTGTGAATATAAAAAGACGGCCGCGCCGCCCACCCTTTTTTCATTCTGGCCGAATTCAGACGATGAGGCAAGAATGATGAAACTGGCAGGGGCAGAGGGGCTCGAACCCCCGACCTGCGGTTTTGGAGACCGCCGCTCTACCAACTGAGCTATACCCCTAGACCGAAACGCCGAACGGCGCCTCAAGTCAGCGGCTTCATATTCAGTTTGCCGGACGCTTTCAAGCGCATTTGCACCAAAAGGGAAAAAAGTTCCAGGAAAATTTCGCGCCGCCTACAGCGCCGCGCGTCTTATCAGACGCGCAAAGGACGCTGTAGCACTTTGAATTGCTGCGTGTCTTTGTCCTTAAATCGAGGTCGATTTAAGGAGACATGCAGTAGAACGCTGTCGACGCCGCAGGTGTCGTGGCGCTTCACTTCTCCAACTGAACGTATTTCCGCCAGTCATGCTCCTCCTTGAATCCGAGGACCTCGCGGATCTTCCTATTCGACAGAAGGCCTTCGAACTCGCCGATCTCTCTCTTGAAGGGAACATTCGGATAAAACCGGCTGGCAAGTTCGCGCGAAGGCGTGTCGGCCGAGACCGTGTCGTTCGCGGCGTTGAATATCGCAAAGCCGAGGCCGTCCTTCTCGATGCAGAGCTTGACGATCTGGCCAAGGTCGCGCGCGTCGATATAGCTCCAGGCAATCCGTTTGCGGATTTCGGGATTGGCGAAATAATGCGGGAAATTCGCATATTCATGTGGCTCGATCACGTTGCCGATCCGCAATGCATAGATGTCGAAGCCTGAGCGCTCCGCAAAGGCGCGCGCCATCTTCTCGTTCACGACCTTGGAAAGGCCGTAGGAGTCCATCGGGTTGACGTCATAGTCCTCCTCTAGCGGGAAATGGTGGAAATCGCGGTGGCCCTCCGCAAAGCAGACGCCGTAGGTCGTCTCGCTCGAGGCAACGATGATCTTGCGGATGCCGAGTTTCACTGCCGCTTCGATCACGTTGTAGGTGCCCATGACGTTGACACGGAAGGTCTCATTGTCCGGCTTGATGAGGATGCGCGGGATGGCGGCAAAGTGCACCACCGCATCGAAGGGGCGCGCCCCCTGATCGAGGTCGGGAAAGTCCCGATGCATCGAGAGCGCATTGAACATCTGGCCGCTGTCAGTGATGTCAGCGATCAGGTTGGTGACGCCGGGGCTGTCGAGCGGAACAAGGTCGACATTGTGCACCTCGTAACCCGCGTCGACGAGATAAGGCACAGCATGCCGCCCGGCCTTGCCTGCGCCGCCGGTAAACAGAATCCGCTTGTTCATGATGCCTCCCCACGAAAACAACGTAATAGTTAGGCGCTTTGTGCTTTTGCACAAGACGTGCTTGCGTTCCGCATCGCCCCGACACCGCGCGCCATACCCTGGAGGCGGGCGTTCGCTGCCTCACCATTTCAGACTGTAGCGAATATCAAAAACACTGCGGGGCGCCAACAGCGGGTCAACGACGGCAGCGCCAAGCTGCAAATTGCCGAACTTCTGTTCCAGACCAATGCGGCTCAAGCCGCTGATACCGTCGCTGGAAAGCTCGCCCTGCGCGACAAGCGACGTCCGGGTCGCCGGAGACGCGAGCCTTGCTGTTTGCGTCAATCTCGGCTTGGCGCAACGGTTCTCATAGGCATTGCACTGGAGAGCTATGCTGCGGTGGACCTCCGCATCGACTGTCGGCGTAACCATCCACGTGCGCGCCGAAGCTGCGCCCATATTGCCGGTGCCACTCAAGGCGTTGAAGTCCATGCTGACTTGCGAGGAACGCGTAGCCGCCCGCCCGCTCTTGCGCGAAAGCATCCCCCACAGCCGCACCGGTGCTGCGACCGGCTTGATCTTGCCCGACGGCGCCGCCCCCATCGAAAAATCTGCCCCCGCGGACGTGTCCCAACTCCAGGGAAAACGCAGACCGAGCCGCAGCTTATAGGCGTTGGTCCCGGTCTTTGCGGGTGCCCAGATAAGCGGGTCGTCATCGGCGGCTGATGCTGCTTGCGGAGTGGGCCCGACACAAACAAAAGCGATGCCGACCGCGGCGAGGCGCGTAGCGATACGTCTTTTCATTGGGATTCCGATCCTCGGTCACAACCGTTGCCATTCCGGCAAAATCGTCAGGTTCGGAAGATAGTGCAGATCTGTGACGACCTTATGCTCATCGGCGACAGGATCCCGCGAGCGCTATTTAGACTTCGGGCGCAAAACAGACTTTGGATCAGCATTTCATCACCCAAAAACCAAAGGCCCCGCAGTTGCCTGCAGGGCCCTCGAAGTCCGGTGTGCCGGAAATTACTTGATGATCGAGGCGACGATGCCGGCGCCGCGTGCAAATCGCGCTTGCGCGCAATTTGCACCTTCCGTGCTGCCGTCGGCAGCTGACGGCATCGTCTTCGCGATCATTACTTGATGATCGATGCAACGATGCCGGCGCCGACGGTGCGGCCGCCTTCGCGGATGGCGAAGCGCAGCTTTTCTTCCATCGCGATCGGCACGATCAGCTCGACGTCAACCGTCACGTTGTCGCCCGGCATCACCATTTCCGTGCCTTCCGGCAGCGTCACGATGCCGGTCACGTCCGTCGTGCGGAAGTAGAACTGCGGACGGTAGTTGGTGAAGAACGGCGTATGACGGCCACCTTCTTCCTTCGTCAGGATGTAGGCTTCCGCCTTGAACTTCGTGTGCGGCGTCACCGAACCCGGCTTGCACAGAATCTGGCCACGCTCGACGCCGTTGCGGTCGACACCGCGCAGCAGCGCACCGATGTTGTCGCCGGCCTGGCCCTGGTCGAGCAGCTTGCGGAACATTTCAACGCCCGTGCAGGTCGTCTTCGTCGTCGGACGGATGCCGACGATCTCGACTTCTTCACCGACCTTGATGATGCCGCGCTCGACGCGACCGGTCACAACCGTGCCGCGGCCCGAGATCGAGAACACGTCTTCGATCGGCATCAGGAACGGCTGGTCGATCGGACGCTCCGGCGTCGGGATGTAGGCGTCAACCGCTGCCATCAGCTCGCGGATCGCGTCTTCGCCGATCTTCTTGTCGGAATCTTCAAGCGCGGCGAGCGCCGAGCCCTTGATGATCGGAATGTCGTCGCCCGGGAATTCGTAGGACGACAGCAGTTCGCGAACTTCGAGCTCGACGAGCTCAAGCAGTTCGGCGTCGTCGACCTGGTCGACCTTGTTCAGGAACACGACGATTGCCGGAACGCCGACCTGGCGAGCGAGCAGGATGTGCTCGCGGGTCTGCGGCATCGGGCCGTCGGCAGCCGAAACAACCAGGATCGCGCCGTCCATCTGCGCCGCGCCGGTGATCATGTTCTTGACGTAGTCGGCGTGGCCGGGGCAGTCGACGTGCGCATAGTGACGGTTCGGCGTCTCGTATTCGACGTGCGCCGTCGAAATGGTGATACCACGGGCCTTTTCTTCCGGCGCAGCGTCGATCTGGTCATACGCCTTGAACTCGCCGAAGTACTTCGTGATCGCTGCCGTCAGCGACGTCTTGCCATGGTCAACGTGGCCAATCGTGCCAATGTTAACGTGCGGCTTGTTGCGCTCAAATTTGCTCTTTGCCATGGGTACGTTTCCTGTGGTCAAATAAGATGGATCAGCCGGCTGGGCCGGTTTGTCGAGCCGTTTAAGGGTTTCGCGGGATTTGCGCAAGACTTAATTGCGTGCGCCGGGACGGTGCTGCACAGCCGTTCAGCGCCGCGGGATCGAACGGTGCGCGAATATCGGAGCGGCGGCTCATAAGAACGCGCGAACGCAAGCACAATCATCGACATGCGACGGTTACTTGAAGCGCAGTCTGAGCTGTCTCTGCAATGCTGGAATAGGCTGGAGCGGGTAGCGGGAATCGAACCCGCGTATTCAGCTTGGAAGGCTGCTGCTCTACCATTGAGCTATACCCGCGGGCCTTCGATCCTGAAGCAGAATGGTGGAGGGAGTTGGATTTGAACCAACGTAGGCTGAGCCAACGGATTTACAGTCCGTCCCCTTTAACCACTCGGGCATCCCTCCATTATTCTGTCGGGATCAATCGACCAAGCACTTGAGATCGTGAAGGAAGCGGCGACGTCTGCGGCCGCCTCGCGATCTGCGCCGGGTATATGACTGCCCTCCTTCGTCCTGTCAACACGGCGAAACGCAAAATTTCAGAAATTCTCCACAGCAGCGCCGGCGACGATTGCCGAAAGCGTTTCCAACGGCGATCGAACCTCACTATAAGACCCACATGAGCAAGGACAAGAGCGGCGACAAGAGCGCCAGGGACACCCATTATGCCAATCTCCGGCGCGCCCATCGCGACGCCCGGCGCGAACGCGGCGAGATCCCCACGCCCAGGCAGGACAAGCGCAAGAAGATGCCGGCCGACTGGAAGCCTCCGGCGCTGGCGCCCGAGCAGGTGCTTCTTTACGGTCTACACACGGTTCGCGCCGCCCTCGACAATCCGGAACGGAAAATCGTTCGCCTCTCTGTAACCCAGAACGCGGCTGCCCGGCTGGAACTCGGCGATCTCTCCGCGCTTCCCTTTCCGACCGAGGTCGTGACGCCGCAGGTTCTGGACAAGGTTCTCGGCCCGGACGCTATCCACCAGGGCGTGATGCTGGAGACGCGGCCGCTGCCGCACCGCAGGCTCGAAGCGCTGCGTGACTGCCCGCTGATTTTGGTCCTCGACCAGGTGACCGATCCCCACAATGTCGGCGCAATCATGCGCTCCGCGGTCGCCTTCGATGCCGGCGCACTCATTACCACGATGCGCCACAGCCCGACCGAGTCGGGTGTCCTGGCGAAATCCGCTTCCGGCGCGCTGGAACTGATCCCTTATATTCAGATCACCAACCTCGCGGACGCGATAGACGAACTGCACAAGCTCGGTTTTCTGACAATCGGTCTCGATTCGGAAGGTCCGGAACCGCTCGAAGGCACTTTCGCCGGCAACAGGATCGCCCTCGTATTGGGATCGGAGGGCAAGGGATTGCGGCAAAAGACGCGGCAGACGGTAAGGGCGCTTGCCCGGCTCGAAATGCCGGGAGCGATCAAGTCGCTAAACGTCTCGAACGCTGCGGCGATCGCCATGTATGCGGCACGACAGTTCTTGAAGACCTAGACGTCACGGCTTCAATCAAGGAGCATATCCGCCGTTCCGATTTGAGCGGTCGGGCATCCGTCACGCAATTTCTTCCAAGTGCTCACGTTGAGATTCATTTCGCAGCGCGCCAGATAGGAGATGCCGCCTACCCTGATACAGGCGGTTTGGCCAATCTCGTAGGTCGATCCGTCGCGATTGCGACAGGTGCAGCGCCTATCGGGGGGCGCCGCAAAAACGCTTCCGGCGGCCGTGATTGCCGCCAGTGACAAGATTGCAATCGGCATCGCGCGCAGACGTGTCATAACCGGATATTAACGCGAAATGACGGTCAACAAAAACGGAGAATGCCGGCTGCTTTCACAGCCGGCATTCTCCGCAACGAACCGATATTTCACGGTCCAGATGAACGTATTAGCTCGCCAGGCGAAGAACGTTGCCGGCAGTGATCGCCTTTTCGGCCTCGGCAATCGCGAACTGCTTCGAATCGTCTCCGAGATTGAGCCCCTCGGCCCGCACGAATTCAACGTCGGTGATGCCGAAGAAACCGAAGACCGTCCTCAGATAGCTTTCCTGGTGGTCCATGGCTGCGGCCGGGCCAGCGGAATAATGTCCGCCGCGGGTCGAAGCGATGATGACCTTTTTGCCCTTGGCAAGCCCTTCCGGGCCAGCTTCGGTGTAGCGGAAGGTCTTGCCGGCAACGGCGAGGCGGTCAATCCAAGCCTTCAGCTGGCTCGGAATGGAGAAGTTATACATGGGCGCACCGACCACGACCGTATCAGCGGCCAGGAATTCCTCCAGCATCTGGCGACCGCTCTGAACGTCTGCGGCGAGAGCCGGCTCGACGCCACCGAGATCGGCCGGGGCCATGATCTGCGAACCGGTCAAGTGCTGCACACCGTTGGCCACGAGGTCGCGATAGGCGATCTCGGCGTCCGGCCGGTCGGCCTTGATCTGCGAGACGATCGCCGCCGTCAGACGACGGGAAACCGAATGTTCTCCGAGAATGCCGGAGTCGATATGAAGGACTTTCATGGGAGGTACCTTTATGTTGCGTTGCGGTGTCCCTCATATGATCGGAAAACAATCGCAGGATAAGTGCGCAGATATTTGACATTCTGTTTCCTGATAGAAACAATCTTTGCGTAAGGACGGCCTTGGAGGGCAGGAATGCAAGATCTGAATGACATCGCTCTCTTCGCGGCCGTCGTAAGAAACAACGGCTTCAGCGCGGCAGCGCGAGACCTAAACATCCCAAAATCGAAGCTCAGCAAGCATGTCGCGCGCCTGGAAGAGCAACTTGGCGTCCGCCTGCTCGAGCGTTCGACGCGCAAGCTGCGCATGACCGAGATCGGGACCGTCTTCTACGAGCATTGCCAGGGATTGCTGGAAGGCGTCGAGGCGGCCGAAGCCGAAATCGCGGCGGTGCGCGCCGAGCCGACAGGGATCGTCCGACTCGGTTGCCCATTTGGCTTCACGCCGATGCTGGCCGACATCCTGCCGGGCTTTCATCGCCGATATCCCGGCGTTCGTTTGCTGATCACGACGACCAACAGGCGCCTTGATCTCGTCGAGGAGCGAATCGATGTCGCTCTGCGCGCTCGCGAACAGCTTGACACTGACAGCCAATTGATCGTGCGTCAGTTCGGCATAGTGCGCCAGCGGCTTGCGGCAAGCCCGACGCTTCTCGCCCGTCTCGATGGCATCACCGTCGACAATCTTGCCCAGATGCCGACGCTTTCGACGAACGAACAACATACCAACGACATCTGGCGGCTGCGTCATACTGACGGAACCGCCATCGAAATTGGACACCGGCCGATCATCGGCTGCAGCGACTTCCTTATCCTTGAACGCGCCGCGATTGAGGGTATGGGAATAGCGCTGTTGCCGGACCACATCTGCGAACGCGCCTTTCGCACCGGCGTCCTCGTCCCGGTCCTGCCGGAATGGACATCGGGCGATGTCATGGTCCACCTCGTCTTCCCCTCTCGTCGCGGCCTGCTGCCGGCAACGCGCGCCCTGATCGATTATCTTGCCGACAATTTGCTCAGTGCCATGTCGCGCTGCATCGAGATCGACCCGAGACCACCGGTAACGTTCGACATCTGATCAGGAGCTGAAGGAATGGGAATGCGGCTAAGCCGTTGAAAAGATGGTGCCCCCAGAGAGACTCGAACTCCCGACCTACTGATTACAAATCAGCCGCTCTACCAACTGAGCTATAAGGGCACTTTCCGCGGTGGGAGTTATCATATTCTGATTCCGTGTAAAGCAAAAATGCGACTTCTCCCAATTTTTCGGATGCGTTCGCGGCAAGGCCGTGCCAGAAAATGGGGTTAGCAACCGACCGCCCTGCCCTTTCACGACGACGGACTGAGTTCATGGCCCGCAAGTTCAACACACTCGCCTTCCTCGCCTCTCCGGCAGAAGAGGCGCAAAAGGCGGCCAAGGATCTCAAGGCCATTTATGGCAATCACGAAGCGGACGAAGCCGACGTGATCGTCGCGCTTGGCGGTGACGGCTTCATGCTGCATACGCTGCACAAGACGATGAACTCCGGCAAACTCGTCTATGGCATGAACCGCGGCTCGGTGGGCTTTTTGATGAACCGCTACAGCACGGAGAACCTACATCGCCGCATCGAAAAAGCTGTCGAGAATGCCTTTCACCCCCTGGAGATGCAGACGACCGACGTCAACGGCAACATATTCACGGCATTGGCGATCAACGAAGTCTATCTGTTTCGCCAATCCTACCAGGCCGCCAAACTGAAGGTCATCATCGACGGTAAGACGAGGCTCGAGGAACTGACCTGCGACGGCCTTCTTCTGGCGACGCCGGCTGGCTCGACGGCATACAACCTCTCCGCGCACGGCCCGATCCTGCCTCTGGAAGCGCCGCTGCTGGCGCTCACACCCGTCAGCCCGTTCCGCCCACGACGTTGGCGCGGCGCGCTGCTGCCCAATCACGTTACCGTCGAGATCGAGATCCTCGAGGCGGACAAGCGGCCGGTCAACGCGGTCGCCGACCACCAGGAGGTAAAGTCGGTCGTCAAGGTTCGCATCGCCGAGTCCGAAAAACTGACCGCCCGCATCCTCTCCGACCCGGACCATTCCTGGTCCGACCGCATTCTTGCCGAGCAATTCTCCAATTGAAATCACACGTTGCAAGACGGATGTGATATGGTTCAAAACGGTAGCCGCCGGCCCCCGCCGTTCAGGCATTTCAGGAGGATGCGTCGACCGATGTTTAAAGCTCCATTTCTCGCGCTCTGCCTCGCCCTACCCGCAAGCAACCTCTGGGCGCAAGACTCCGCCATCCTTCCCTCGAGCATCACCTTCGTGACTAGCACCGGTTACTGGCAGGAAAGCGGCGCTGCGCTTTCGCAGGATAGCGCGGAGGAAAATGCCAGCGGCGCTACATCCGGTTCGCAGGGAGGTTCGCCGAGTGGGAAGCGCGGCTATTACAAGCTTATTGCCGTTCGCCAGAACGACGGCACCGCTCAAGTGCACCTTCAGCAGATTGCCTCGACACCCGCCGGCCCGGAGGTGGTTTCGTCGGCCGAGCTGGAAGAATTCACCGCTTTGAAGCCCTATGTCACAGACATTCGGCCGGAAACATCGACCGGCATCACCCCGCAACCGGGGATGTTCGCAACCGTCTACCTGAAGACGGACCCTTCGGCCAGGGAACCGGAATCCTGGACTGTGGTGATCGACGATGTTGGGGACATCAAGATCGAGCGCGCAACAAACTGACACCGCCACAATGCAAAAGGCCGGGCGCAAGCACCCGGCCTCCGACAATCCAATCCAGCATGCCCTGTTAGCTCAGGTCTTCGACAACGGCATCCGCTCCACCCTGTACACGGTGGGCGAGAGCCGCCTCCATGAAGTCGTTCAATTCGCCGTCGAGTACATCGCCTGGGCTCGTACTCTCAACGCCGGTCCGCAAGTCCTTCACCAACTGGTAGGGCTGGAGAACATAGGAACGGATCTGGTGCCCCCAACCGATATCGGTCTTGGAGGCCGCCTCGGCGTTCGCCGTTTCCTCGCGCTTCTTGAGCTCAGCCTCGTAAAGCCGCGCGCGCAGCATGTCCCAAGCCTTGGCCCGGTTCTTGTGCTGCGAGCGTTCCTGCTGGCATTGCACGACGATACCGCTCGGCATGTGCGTGATACGCACGGCGGAATCGGTCGTGTTGACGTGCTGGCCACCGGCGCCCGACGAACGATAGGTATCGATCCGGCAGTCGCCTTCGTTGATATCGATCTGAATCGAATCGTCGACGACCGGGTAAACCCAGATGGACGAGAACGAGGTGTGCCGCCGGGCATTGCTGTCATAGGGCGAGATACGGACAAGCCGGTGCACGCCCGACTCCGTCTTCAGCCAACCATAGGCATTATGACCCTTGACGAGAAGTGTGGCGGACTTGATGCCCGCTTCTTCGCCGTCCTGGATTTCCATGAGCTCCACCTTGTAGCCCTGGCGCTCGGCCCAGCGGGTATACATGCGCAGCAGCATGTTCGCCCAGTCCTGGCTTTCCGTGCCGCCGGCACCCGAATGGACTTCGAGATAGGTGTCGTTCTGATCCGCCTCGCCGGAAAGCATAGCCTCAACCTGCTTCTTCGCGGCCTCGTTGCGCAGCTGTTTCAGGGCTTCCTCGGCGTCCGCAACGATCGCTGCGTCGCCTTCTTCCTCGCCAAGTTCGATCAGCTCTATATTGTCATTAAGCTGCTGCTCGAACCGGCGCAGACCGTTTATGCCGTCGTCGAGCTGTTGGCGTTCACGCATCAGCTTCTGCGCCTCGGCGGCATCGTTCCAGAGCGACGGATCCTCCGCCTTGTTATTCAACCAGTCCAGTCGTCTTATCGCCTGGTCCCAGTCAAAGATGCCTCCTCAGCAGGCTTATGGCCTGCTTGATTTCGTCGACAATATTCTCGATTTCGCTTCGCATGATCCTGCTTCTTGTGAACCCGTAAAAACGTGACGCTCAAATAGCGACGCCCGCCGCCGATGTAAAGGCGACGGGCATCATCTTGTTTTTTGCATGTCGTTATCCCAAAACCGCTGCACACTTTTGGGCGACATGCATCGGAAAGAAAGGGTCAGAACAGGCCGTTCGAGCCGGAGGTCACCGCCTGGTTGGCCTGCGGCGAGTTCCTCAGGATCTCCTCTGGCGGGACATATTGATCGAGCCCGCCGATAACGGAGAAGGAATCGGCGGGGCCGGTGCCCGGCTTGAAGGCTTCGATGATCGTGTCCGGCTCGCCTTCGACAGCCGCCATGCCTGTCTTGCGGTTGACAGGAATGAGGCTCATACCTTCCGGCACCACGAACTTGCTGGGACGCGTGCCCTTGACCGCCTCCTGGATGAAGGCGTTGAAGATCGGCGCCGAAAGGCTGCCGCCGGTCGCCCCGCGGCCAAGCGGCGCCGGATCGTCGAAGCCGAGATAGAGTCCGGCCACGAGATCCGGCGTATAGCCCACGAACCAGGCATCCTTCTCGTCGTTGGTCGTCCCGGTCTTGCCGGCGATCGGACGATCGAGCTTGATCTTGCCGGCCGCGGTACCGCGCGTGATGACGCCTTCCATCATCGACGTGATTTGGTAGGACGTCATCGGATCGAGGACCTGCTCGCGGTTGTCCGTCAGCACCGGCTCTTCCTGACTGTTCCAGTCATCGGCATTGCAGTTGTCACAAGTCCGATCCTCGTGGCGGAAGATGGTCTTGCCATAACGGTCCTGGATCCGGTCGATCAGCGACGGCTTGATCTGCTTGCCGCCGTTGGCGATGACGGCATAGGCCGAAACCATGCGCAGCACCGTGGTCTCTCCCGAGCCGAGCGACATCGAAAGCAGCGGCGCCATCTTGTCATAGATTCCGAAACGCTCGGCATATTCGGCAACGATGTTCATGCCCATGTCGTTGGCAAGCCGCACGGTCATCAGGTTGCGCGACTTCTCGATGCCCAGACGCAGGGTGGAAGGACCGGCAGAGCCGCCGCCGTAGTTTTCGGGGCGCCAGACCTGGCCGCCGGCGACGATCTCAATCGGCGCATCGAGGATGACCGAGGCCGGCGTATAGCCATTGTCGAGCGCGGCCGCGTAGACGAAAGGCTTGAACGACGAGCCGGGCTGGCGCATCGCTTGCGTAGCACGGTTGAACTCCGACTGGGCGTAGGAGAAGCCGCCGACCATCGCCAGCACGCGGCCGGTATGCGGATCCATCGCAACCAGCCCGCCCTGTACCTTCGGCGGCTGACGCAGTCGATATTCGCCCTCTTCGCCCGTCGGTTCGACATAAACGACATCACCCGGGCCGAGCACGCCTTCCGGCGACTTGGCGGTCTTGCGCTGGCCACCGGAAGAACGATAGGCCCACTGCATGTTCTTTGCCGAGATGTGCCCCGTCACGCGCTCCGGAACGATCTTGCCGGATGCTTCCTTCTCCGGCTGGATGCCGATCTCCGCGCCTTCCGAATCGACCGAAAGGACAACGGCCAGCTGCCATTCCGGCACATCACTGAGGCCCGCGATCTTGCCGAGCGGTTCGCCCCAGTCGCCGCCAATCTCGATCGTCTTGATCGGGCCGTGGAAGCCGCGGCGCTCGTCGTAGTTCAAGAGGCCATCCTGTAGCGCCTTGCGTGCCACGATCTGCAGATGCGGATCAAGTGACGTGCGCACCGAAAGGCCGCCCTCGTAGAGCGCGTTGTCTCCATATTTCTGGATGATCTGACGGCGCACTTCCTCGGCGAAGAAGTCGGATGCAAAAAGGTGAGCGCCACCGCGGCGCGGTGTGACCCCAAGCGGCTGCTTCTTGGCATCTTCGCCATCCGCCTTCGTCACGTAACCGTTTTCCACCATCCGGTCGATCACCCAGTTGCGGCGCTCGATCGCCGCTTCCGTCTTGCGGAAGGGATGATAGTTGGCCGGCCCTTTCGGCAATGCGGCGAGGTAGGCGCTTTCGGCAACGGTCAGTTCGGTCACCGACTTGTCGAAATAGGTCAGCGCGGCGCCGGCAATTCCGTAGGAGTTCAGGCCGAAGAAGATCTCGTTGAGGTAGAGCTCAAGGATTCGATCCTTAGTATAGGCCTGCTCGATGCGGAAGGAGAGGATCGCTTCCTTGATCTTGCGATCGATCGTTTGGTCGGAGGTCAGCAGGAAGTTTTTTGCGACCTGCTGAGTGATCGTCGAAGCGCCAACCGGGCGCCGACCGGAGCCGAAATTCTGCACGTTGACGGCGATGGCGCGGACAAGACCAGTGACGTCAACACCGGGATGCTGGTAGAAATTCTTGTCTTCAGCGGAGATGAAGGCCGCCTTGACGCGATCAGGGATCGCCTGGATCGGCAAATAGAGACGCCGCTTACGTGCATATTCCGCCATCAGAGCGCCATTGCCGGCATGGAAGCGCGTGGTCACCGGTGGCGCGTAATTGGCCAACACCTCGTAGTCCGGCAGATCCTTGGTGATGGCGCCAAGGTAGATCGCGACGGCCGCAGCAACGCCAAGCAGCAGAAACGCACCAATGCCGAAAAAATATCCAATCAGTCTGATCATCAGTCAGATACCGGTACCTAATTATTGTCCCATTGCCAGGTCGTCGTCGCATGATGCGAAGGCCCGAAGGCTTCGTGTTCTCGCAAACGAAATCGACCTCGCCAAAACTCTTCGTCAGAAATCGTCTGGTATCGCGGCTACGCGCTTCTGCCGCTTCCTCATATGGCGAGGAAGGTCAAGCATCAACACTGTTCCTCAACAAATCCGGGCACCTTTTCCCTAAGTGCTCGGATTGTGAGTAAAATAGGGCTGGTTTCCGATTATCCCGTGCGCATCTTGTTGAAAAGCATATCGCTGTTACCCGGGCGACACAAATCACTTCCCGTACGCCGCGGTTCGCCGCACGCATCGCGCCGAAACTGGACTTGGCTAGCCGCCATTTGCGACGGCCGTCTCGCGATAGCGTCGAACGGCTACCGCAAGCAGACCCGACACCTTCTTGCGCCATTCCGGATCGAGTAGTTGTTTCTCATCGTCCTTGTTCGAAAGGAAGCCGAGTTCGAGCAGGATGGAAGGCACGTCAGGCGCCTGCAGGACGCGGAAACCCGCGTGGCGATGGGGATTGTTGATCAGCTTGATCTGCCCCTCGAAGGACGAAACGACGGTGCGCGCGAGATTGACCGAGAAGGCCTGGGTTTCGCGGCGCGTGAGATCGATCAGGATGTCCGCCACTTCCGCCGGCTCGCTTTGCAGCGGTACTCCGGCGATCTCGTCGGACAGGTTTTCGCGCTCGGCCAAACTGGCTGCGAGATGGTCGGATGCCTTGTCGGAGATGGTGTAGACTGTAGCCCCGCGAATATCCTTCTGTTTCAGCGTGTCGGCGTGAACGGAGACGAAGAGGTTGGCGCCCCTTTGCCGCGCGATCTGCACACGCTGCGGCAGCGACAGAAACTCGTCCCGGTCGCGGGTCAGAAATGCCTCGACACCGGCTTCTCGATTGAGCGTCGCGACCAGCTCCTCCGCGAAGGCGAGCGTCACATGCTTTTCCTCGGTCTTGGTGACGGTGCCGATCGCGCCCGTATCGATGCCGCCATGGCCGGCGTCGATTGCAATCACGAAGGCGCTGGGGTTCTTCACGGGGGCAGCGACCGGCCGATCGGTCTTGACCGCACGCACCGTTCCTGTCCACTGCTGGTCGCCGAGAAGTTCATCGAATCGGGCCTGGTCGATCCTTTCGGCATCAAGGACAAGCCGAAAGCTCTTGCCGTCCTCTTCCGGCTTCACCTCCGCATGGCTGACTTCCACCGGCCCTTTGGCGGACAAGACGAGCCGCGAGGTGCCGACCCCCATTCCTCCGTAACGGATGGCGTCGAAAAGCCCGCGTGGCTCCAGGCTCTCAGGCTTCAGTCCGAAGGACGTCTCCGGCAAGTCGACGATGACGCGTACTGGATTCGCGACATAGTGGATAGAGAATTCCGGCTTGCGGTCGAATTCGACCACGATGCGCGTTCGGGCATCGTCGCCAGCAATCCGGGCACCGAAGGCGAGCAGCGGTTCGCCCGCCCGCCCGTCGGCCGCGGTTGCGGTCATCGCAGCAAAGGCAAAGGCGATTGCGCATAGAGAGCGACGCCACGACGTCACAGATCGCAAAGAACTCAGACGTTTCGCCGAAGGCATCACCCCGGGCTCCCCAATATTTTCTTCAGATACCAGCGGCCTGCCTTCCGGCAAGCCATCAACCCCTCAACCAATGAACCCTCATGGTTAACCAAATCTTGACAAAACCCTCATGATGGCCGCGTCGCAACGCGACTCGCTGGCGCGAATGCGTTCCTTATCGATCAATTTCACCGGGGCAAGCGAATCGATCAATATTGTGGCGGCAAAGGCTTTTCCCTTGCCAATGTGACATAGAAACCATAAAAGCGTCACAAGGAGAAAATGTTGACGGGATAGAATCGTCGGCCGGGCAGCCGGAGCTTTTTAGAGAAGCTTGGCGCCAGGAATGATCGAGCCGGAACTGCCGGTTGCAAACGTATCATGCCTTACGCGGCCGCAGTTGTTCATCCGCCGTCGCTGCATTTCCTCCCCGTATACTGGATCGCAAATTTCCGGCGGTGGCCGGAGTTCTTGACGGTGATTTTCACCAGATGCCCGCAAGCGGGCGCATTCATCGGGCCTCCCTTAGAGGTCCAGGACATTGGCATTCTTGTTTGGTCTTTGATGTGACTCAGCAGTATCGGTCAGAAGTAAAGAGGCCCCGGGACGTGAACGTTCCGGCTGCCGTCTGGCTGCTGCACCATCGCCTGCACCAAACAGGACCTTTCACATCCGGTGCAGCTTTCGACGTGTTTGACAGCCTTCCCAAGGAAGCAGGCCTGTCTGCCGTTTCACTGTTGCGCCGAGGAGCACAGCTTAGATGGCAGAGAAAATGCTTATCGATGCGTCTCACGCAGAGGAGACGCGCGTCGTTGTCGTTCGCGGGAACCGCATAGAAGAATTCGACTTCGAATCGGAACATAAGAAGCAGATCCGCGGCAATATTTACCTGGCCAAGGTGACCAGGGTGGAGCCTTCGCTCCAGGCCGCCTTCGTTGACTACGGCGGCAACCGCCACGGGTTCCTGGCTTTCGCCGAAATCCATCCGGACTATTACCAGATCCCCCTCGCCGATCGTCAGGCGCTTTTGAAGGCGGAGGCCGAAGAGGCCCGCCGCGACGACGACGTCGAGCCGGTCGAGACGGCGAGCGAGCAGAAGCCGGCCGCGGTCGAAGCCGAACCGGAAACCGTCGCAGAGGTTGCCGAGGTCTCTGAGGTTGGGGAGGTCGCAGAGGTCGTCGAAGCGCCTGCGGAAGTCGAAGCCGTGGCCGAGAAGCCGAAGGCAAAAGCAAAGCCGAAGCGCACTCGTCGCACCAAGGCGAAGGCTGCCGAAGAGGCTCCCGAGGCTGCAGAGAGCCAGGCCGCCGGCGAAGAGGGCGGCAGCGAGATGGCCGCCATGGTCGACACCGATTCGATTTCCGAAGATGTCGATACGCGCCGTCGCCGCGACGACGATGATGATGACGACGACGCCCATGACAGCGAAAAGGAAATCATCGAGTCCGTCGGCGCCGAAGACGCCATGGAAGAGGTCCCGGACCGTCAGATCCGCAAGCCCCGCAAACAGTATCGCATTCAGGAAGTGATCAAGCGCCGGCAGATCCTGCTGGTCCAGGTTGCCAAGGAAGAACGCGGCAACAAGGGTGCTGCCCTCACCACCTATCTCTCTCTTGCGGGTCGCTATTCGGTTCTGATGCCGAACACAGCGCGCGGCGGCGGCATTTCCCGCAAGATCACCAACCTGCAAGACCGCAAGCGGCTCAAGGAAATCGCACGCGGCCTCGAAGTGCCGCAGGGCATGGGCGTGATCCTGCGCACGGCCGGTGCCAACCGCACCAAGGTCGAGATCAAGCGCGACTTCGAATATCTGATGCGCCTGTGGGAAAACGTCCGCACCTTGACGCTGAATTCGACCGCGCCCTGCCTCGTCTACGAGGAAGGCAGCCTGATCAAGCGTTCGATCCGCGATCTCTACAACAAGGATATCAGCGAGATCATCGTTTCCGGCGAGGAAGGCTACAAGGAAGCCAAGGGCTTCATGAAGATGCTGATGCCGAGCCACGCGAAGGTCGTGCAGCCCTATCGCGACGTGCATCCGATCTTCTCGCGCTCCGGTATTGAGGCGCAGCTCGATCGCATGCTGCAGCCGCAGGTAACGCTGAAATCGGGCGGCTACATCATCATCAACCAGACCGAAGCGCTCGTTTCGATCGACGTCAACTCCGGTCGCTCGACCCGCGAGCACTCGATTGAGGATACCGCCCTCCAGACTAACTTGGAGGCTGCCGAGGAAGTGGCGCGGCAGTTGCGACTGCGCGATCTTGCCGGGCTTGTCGTCATCGACTTCATCGACATGGAAGAAAAGCGCAACAATCGCGCTGTCGAGAAGAAGCTCAAAGACTGCCTGAAGAACGACAGAGCGCGCATTCAGGTTGGCCGGATCTCGCATTTCGGCCTGCTCGAAATGTCGCGTCAGCGCATCCGCGCCTCGGTTCTTGAGAGCACGATGCAGACCTGCCCGCACTGCAACGGCACCGGTCACGTCCGCTCGCAGTCCTCCGTCGCACTGCATGTGTTGCGCGGCATCGAGGAATATCTGCTCAAGAACACGACGCACGACATCACCGTCCGCACGATCCCCGAAATCGCGCTGTACCTGCTCAACCAGAAGCGCGGCACGATCATGGATTACGAACAGCGCTTTGGCGTCTCGATCATCATCGAGGCCGATGCCCATGTCGGCGCGCAGCATTTCGCGATCGACCGGGGCGAGCCGGTCGAGAATCCGATCAAGATCGAACAGCTTCTGCACTTCGAACCGGAACCGGAAGAAGAAGACGTCGTGATCGAGGAAGAACTGGACGAGGAGGAAGCGGAAGAGACCGCGACCGAGCGTCCGGAGCCGGCAAAGGCGCAGCAGGCCGACGAACAAGGCGGCCGCAAGCGCAAGCGCCGTCGGCGCCGCCGCGGCAAGGGCGGCGGTCAGGCGCCGGAAGCGATCGCAGCCGAAGCTGGCGAGACGCTGGAGAGCGTCGCCGAGGAAGCCGAGGAAGCCGAGGACGAGGAACACGTTTCGGAGGCTGCCGAAGCGGCGGAGGACGGCGATCAGAAGCGCAAGCGTCGGCGCCGCGGCAAGCGTGGCGGCCGCCGCAACAAGCTGGAGACGACGGAAGGCGAAGCCGCCGGCGATCTCGCCGCTGAGGCTGCCGGCGAAGACGCCGCTGTGGAAGAAGCGGTAGAAGCGGAAACCGCGGATACCGTGGACGCGGTTGCGGCTTCGGCCGAGGCCGCATCCGCGGAGACGGTGTCGGAGGAAGTGAAGCCGGCCAAGCCGAAGCGTACGCGCAAGAAGGCGGTCAAGGCCGATGCCGACGCTGACGAGGCGGCGCAGGAAGCGATCGAAGCACAGCCGGAGACTGCGGATGCGGCAGAAGCCGTCGAGGAAGCCGAGGCCGAGCCCGAAGAGACAAAGCCCACCAGAGCTAATCGTGACCTCGCGACGATCGCGTCCGAACCGGTCATCACCTCGAATGTTTCGAGCAAGGCGGAGAATAACGACGAGGAGCCTCCGAAGCCCAAAAAGGGTGGATGGTGGCAACGTCGCGGCTTCTTCTGAGCCGACGATCGAATGACTGATTGAAAAGGCCCGGATTCGCTCCGGGCTTTTTTCTTGGCCTGCTGCGGCCATTGAAGCATGTCGATCGTCGCAATGGAACGATTACGGCCGACGGTGCATCATGCGCTTGCAGCGAAGGTTCCAAAGATCGCCATAGCCACTTGAACCGGCATTCGTTCAGGCCAGCCAGCGGGCGACGCGATCCATTGCCTCCGACATCTCGGCTGCGGATCCGGCATAGGAGAAGCGCATTGTTCGGTGGCCTTCCACAGGATCGAAGTCGAAACCGGGCGTCGCCGCAACATTGATCTCGGCCAGCATCCGCCGTGCAAAGGCCATGCTGTCGTTGGTGAATCGGCTGACGTCGACATAAGCATAGAAGGCGCCATCCATCGGCGAGGCGATCGCAAGGCCGATTTGCGGCAGGCGCTTCATCAGCAGTTCGCGGTTGGCGGCATAGGCGGCCTTATAGCCATCCAGCTCCTCATGCGCATCGAGCGCCGCCTCAGCGGCGATCTGGGAAAGTTCCGGCGGTGAAATATAGAGGCTCTGCGCCAGGCGCTCGAAGCCGCGCACCTGTGCCTCCGGCAACACCATCCAGCCGATCCGCCAACCGGTCATGCAATAGTATTTCGAGAAGGAGTTGATCACGACCACGTCGTCAGTCACCTCGAGCGCGGTGGCCTCTTCGCCGACGAATGTCAGCCCGTGGTAGATCTCGTCGGAAATGAAGGTGATCCGCTCGGCGCGGCAATAGTCCGCGAGCGCCTTGAGGCCGGCTCGCCCTGTCACCGTTCCCGTGGGGTTGGCCGGACTTGCAAGCAGCACGCCCTTGAGTGGCTTGCCGATGCGCTCGGCCGCGCGTGCGAGGCTTTCCGGCGTCAAGGTGAAGCCGGTCTCCCTGCCCGCCTCGACCTCGACGACGGTCAGACCCAACGCCTGCAAGATGTTGCGGTAGGCTGGATATCCCGGGCGGGCGATGGCGACGCAATCACCCGGATCGAAGAGTGCGAGGAACGCCAGATTGAAACCGGCCGACGAGCCTGTCGTGACTGCAATCCTCTGCGGATCGAGGGTGATGCCATGGCGGCTGTGATAGTGGCGGGCAATCGCTGTCCTCAAGAACAGCGTGCCGAGTGCGTCCGTATAGCCTAAACGGCCGTGCTCGAGGGCACGCCTTGCCGCTTCAAGGGCCGCCTTCGGGGCCGGATGAACCGGTTGCCCCACCGCCATCGAGATAACCGGATGACCGGCATCGCGCCGCCGTGTGGCTTCCGCAAGCACATCCATGGCATGAAAGGGTTCGACGGCACTGCGTTTCGACATCTGTGTCAATGGAATTCCCCAAATAGGCGGGACCGTGTCCGCGCCCCTTTGCCTGATCATATCGCCCTTCACAAGTGCGAGAGTGCCGTATTTCCGCCGATTTTGCCGTTTCGTTTCGCCACGGCACACCCTATGCTCGTATCAAAAGAATGCGAGAATCTTGGACAATTGTTGTCTTTCAAACACGCACATTGACGCAACCGTGTGAAATGAACGACAGACAGAGTACGGAAAGACAACGAGGAAAGTAATGACCTTCAAGAAGATGATTGCCGCTGGACCGCTGCTTGCCCTTGCTGCCAGCGTAGCCTTGCCGCAGACAGCCGCCGCGCTCGATGCGAAGCAGAAAGAAGAGTTCGGCGCCTTCATTAAGGAGTATTTGCTCGCCAATCCGGAGGTGATGCTCGAAGTGCAGGAGGCGCTTGCAGCCAAGCAGCGCGCCAAGCAGCAGGAAATGGCCGAAGCAGCTATCGCCAAGAATAAGAAGGCGATCTTCCAGTCCGAATATGACGTCACCCTTGGCAATCCCAACGGCGATGTGACGATCGTCGAGTTCTACGACTACAACTGCGGCTATTGCAAACGGGCGCTTTCCGACATGGATCACATCCTCACGACGGACAAGAATGTCCGTTTTGTGCTGAAGGAATTGCCGATCCTCGGGCCCGATTCCCTCGCCGCACACAAGGTCAGCGCCGCTTTCCGTCTGATCGCTCCGGAGAAATACGGCGACTTCCATCGCGCTCTGCTCGGCGGTGAGGAGCGCGCGACGGAGGAGACGGCGATCGCCGTTGCGGCAAAACTCGGCGTTACCGAAGAGCAACTGCGTGCGAAAATGGAAAAGGAGCCGCACGACGCCGCGGTTCGCGAGGCCTATTCGCTCGCAAATGAACTCGGCATCACGGGCACACCGTCCTATGTGATCGGCAACGAAGCCGTCTTCGGGGCAGTCGGCGCTGACGAGATCTCCACGAAGGTGGAAAACCTGCGCAGTTGCGGCAAAACCGTCTGCTGAACCGAGAGACGCCGCAAAATGTGAAGCGGCCTTGCTCACGTCCGCTCCCCTCACGCCATCACTTGTGGACAAATTCCCCGGGAAACCAAGGGGCTTTCCCTCGCGGGACCATCAGTCTATAGGTAACCCTCCATCATCGGACCGGAATCCCTTATGCCCTCGACGATTTTTGTGCTGAACGGCCCCAACCTGAACGCGCTCGGCAAGCGCGAACCGGGCATTTATGGCGGCCAAACGCTCTCCGATATCGAGGCCATGTGCAAGTCGGAGGGAAAGCTGCTGGACTTCGAGGTCGATTTCCGACAGTCGAACCACGAAGGTACTCTCGTAGACTGGCTGCACGAAGCTGGCGACAAGGCCGCGGGCATCGCTATCAATCCCGGCGCCTATGGCCACACGTCGATTGCGATGCATGACGCCATTCGTGCGATAACGGTTCCCGTCGTGGAGCTGCATCTTTCCAACATCCACGCGCGCGAGGAATTCCGCCACAAGTCGATGATCGCACCAGCCGTCAAGGGCGTGATCTGCGGCTTCGGCGCACAGAGTTACATTCTGGCGCTGCATGCGCTAAAGAACCTGACGGACAAGTCGAAATAAGAAGAACACGAGGCTCATATTCCCATGGCTGACAAGAAACCGGGTATCGACCAGGCGCTGATCCGCGATCTCGCCAATATCCTCAAGGATACCGACCTGACCGAGATCGAGGTGGAGCAGGAAGACTTGCGCATCCGCGTTTCGCGCAACGGCACGCCTGTCGCGATGTCGATGCCGGCAATGCCCACTTACCAGGCACCGCCTCCGGTCGCTGTCGCGCAGCCCGCTGCGGCACCTCAACCGGCTGCCGAGACCGGCCGCAACTCCAAGAATGCCGTAACCGCGCCGATGGTCGGTACGGCCTATCTGGCTCCGGCCCCGGGCGCCCGTCCCTTCATCGAGGTCGGCGCGATGGTCAAGGAAGGCCAGACGATCCTGATTATCGAGGCGATGAAGACGATGAACCAAATTCCGGCACCGCGCGCCGGCAAGGTCACCGAAATTCTCGTTCAGGACGCGGCCCCGGTCGAATATGGCGAACCCTTGATCGTGATCGAATAAGGCATGGCGATGATCTCGAAAATCCTCATTGCCAATCGCGGCGAAATCGCCCTGCGGGTGCTGCGCGCATGCAAGGAGCTCGGCATCGCAACCGTGGCCGTACATTCGACGGCCGATAGCGACGCGATGCATGTTCGTCTCGCGGACGAAAGCGTCTGCATCGGACCGCCGCCCTCACGCGAGAGCTATCTGAATATTCATCAGATCGTCGCCGCCTGCGAAATCACCGGTGCAGATGCCGTGCATCCGGGCTACGGCTTCCTTTCGGAAAACGCCAAGTTCGCGGACATCCTCGATGCGCACGACATCACCTTCATTGGTCCGACGGCCGAACACATCCGCCTCATGGGCGACAAGATCACCGCCAAGAAGACGGCGGAAGCACTTGGCATTCCGGTTGTTCCCGGGTCCGAAGGCGAGGTGAAGCCCGAGAATGCGCTTGAAGTTGCCCGCAAGATCGGTTTCCCCGTGCTCATCAAAGCGACGGCCGGCGGCGGCGGGCGCGGCATGAAGGTCGCAAGAACCGAAGCCGATCTCGAGCATGCCGTCGCGACGGCGCGCGCCGAAGCGGCAGCAGCGTTCGGCAATGACGCCGTCTATATGGAAAAGTTTCTCGGCAAGCCACGCCATATCGAAATCCAGATCGTCGGAGATGGCGAAGGCAATGCCATCCATCTCGGCGAGCGCGACTGCTCGCTGCAGCGCCGTCACCAGAAGGTCTGGGAAGAAGCTAACTCCCCTGCCCTGAACGTCGACCAGCGCATGAAGATCGGCCAGATCTGTGCCGACGCGATGAAGAAGATGAAATATCGCGGCGCCGGTACGATCGAGTTCCTCTACGAGGACGGCGAGTTCTATTTCATCGAAATGAACACGCGCCTGCAGGTGGAGCACCCGATTACCGAGGCAATCACCGGCATCGATCTGGTGCACGAGCAGATCCGCGTCGCATCCGGCGCCGGCCTCTCCGTCAAGCAGGAAGATGTCGTCTTCTCGGGCCACGCCATCGAATGCCGCATCAATGCGGAAGATCCGCGCACCTTCGTTCCCTCCCCGGGCACGATCACGCATTTCCACGCGCCGGGCGGGCTCGGTGTGCGCGTCGACAGCGGCGCCTATCAGGGCTACCGCATTCCGCCCTATTACGACAGCCTGATCGGCAAGCTGATCGTCCACGGCCGGACCCGCGTCGAGTGCATGATGCGGCTTCGCCGCGTGCTCGATGAGTTCGTCATCGACGGCATCAAGACAACCTTGCCGCTGTTCCAGGACTTGATCAATAATCAAGACATCGCCAACGGTGACTATGACATCCACTGGCTGGAGCATCATCTAGCCGCAACATCCGCATAGGACAAAGAATTGAAAGGGACGCGCAGCAAACAACCGGACATAACGCCGGACATGTTGTTGCGCGCCTATTCGATCGGCCTCTTCCCGATGGCCGACTCGGCCGACGATCCGGAACTCTTCTGGGTCGAACCGGAAATACGCGGGATCATACCGCTCGATGCCTTCCACATTTCACGCAGCCTGGCGAAGACAATCCGCCGGCGCCCGTTCGAGATCCGCTACAACACCGCATTCGAAGCGGTGATCGATGGATGCGCGAAGCCCGCGCCGGACCGGCCAACGACCTGGATCAACGAAAAGATCCGTTCGCTCTATGCGGCCCTTCACCGTATGGGTTACGCCCACAGCGTCGAAGCCTGGCAGGACAACGCCCTCGTCGGCGGTCTTTATGGTGTCTCGCTCGGCTCCGCCTTCTTCGGCGAGAGCATGTTCTCGCTGCGCAGCGATGCTTCGAAGATCTGCCTCGTCCATCTTGTCGAACGACTGCGGGCAAAGGGATTTCAACTCCTCGACACGCAGTTTACGACCGAGCACCTGAAATCCTTCGGCGCGATCGACGTGCCGAAGGCCGAGTACGAGATTTTGCTGGCGAAAGCGATGGCCTCGCCGGACTTGACGTTTTAACCGCACCCACGGCGGATCACGTCCTTGCGCGTTCTGATGAGACGCGGTGCTTTGCGATTACCGCTGAGGATTACTGCTTGGCTGCCGTGTCCGGCGGCGGCAGGTCGGAGGTCGCCTTGCAGGATTGCAGCCAGACGTCATAGACGGGGTGCTCAACCGCATTCAGGCCCGGGCTGTCGGCGAACATCCAGCCAGTGAAGATGCGCCGGATCTTGCGATCGAGCGTGATCTCGTCGACCTCAACGAACGTCGTCGTCTTTGGCGCCTCGGTATCGTCTCGGCTATAGCAGACACGTGGGGTAACCTGCAGCGCGCCGAATTGCACGGTCTCGCCGATATAGACGTCGAATGTGGTGATGCGGCCGGTGATCTTGTCGATACCGGAAAAAACCGCGACGGAATTGGAAAGACGCGTTGCGCGCGCGATATCGATGGAGGACATCAAAGGCAGCGCCATCAGCAGTGCAAGGCCCGCTCGACGGGCCGCCAGGCCAATCCAATTCTGCAGACAGAAACCTGCCATTTCCGCCAGTCCCCCGCGCTTCCTATTCGTCCTTGGAGCGGTTCGTTTCCGATTGAAACATGCACCAACTCGAACTCGTTGTTTCCGCCTTTCCGAATGCGAACCGATTCCCTCGCCCGGAACTGCTCCGGGTTCAGGCGCTAAACCCGAAATGTGGCTGCGCCGTGATGACGGGGTTCGTTCACATCGTGCGCGGATGAAACCGCAGCTCAGGAGCGCGGCGTCCAGGCGTCGTAGTCGCCGGTCACGCGCGGGCGTTCGCCCGCGCCCGCGATCGATCCTTTCGGGCGATAGGCCTGCGCCGTACCGGTTAAGTTCGCACGGTGCGGCTTCTGCCACTCCCTCGGGACGTATTTCTCGTCGGCGGGGGAAACGTCCGTACGGTGATGCATCCAGCCGTGCCAGCCCGGCGGGATGGCGGAAGCCTCGGCAGGCCCGTTATAGATCACCCAGCGCCGCGTACGACCTTCGGAATCCGTGCCGCCCTGATAGTAGACGTTGCCGAACTCGTCCTCACCCACGCGCTTACCAAAGCGCCAGGTGTGAAAACGCGTACCGATCGTCTGTTCGTTCCACCAGGTGAAAATCTGCAGCAGAAGCTTCATGGGTGTCTTCCTTCACCGGCCTTTGGGAAGGTAGCCGGACGTCAATATCATGCCCCCGCTTATGCCCCGCCACTCCTGCCTTGTCCAGTGATTCCGCTTTGCCGCCAGTCATTTCACCCGCATCTTGAAGCCGAAATGGCTACGCTCGAAACCTAGGCGCTCGTAGAAGCGGTGCGCATCGACACGCATGGCGTTGGAGGTCAGTTGGACCTTCGCCGCTCCCTGCGCTCGGGCCACCGCAATCGCGTGACGAACCATACGTTCGCCAATACCGCGGCCACGCATGTCTTCACGCGTTTGTACGGCCTCGATAACCAGGCTTGAGCTGCCACGCCCGGGAAGCGATGTCAGAAGCGCAGTCTGAAACGTGCCGACGACCTCGCCGCCGAGGTGGGCCACATATAGCTTCTGATGAGGTGATCGACTGATCTCTTCGAATGCCGCAAGATAGTCACCAAACGCTTCCGGCTCGGTCGTGTCGCCGTGCCCGCCCAGCCGGTCGTTCGCAAAAAGAGCAATGATCGCAGGCAAGTCGCCGCGCTCGGCTTGTCGGATTTCAAGATCGATCGTCATGTCCGGTTTTCCCTGTGCTCTTCGTCCTGCAGCGCAACAATCAGCAGGCGGCAACAGCTTCATGACAATCGGCGCGGATCGCGTCTCGATTGATCGCGACGGTCAGGAAAGTCTTTTCTCAAGGATCAGCGCCGGCACGCCCGATTGCTCGTCTCCGCAGTTCGCCGTCGTTCCGACTTCCGCAAAACCGTGCGCCCGATAGAACGCCAATGCGTGAAGGTTCTGCGGCTCGACTTCCAGCCGCATGCGCTCCGCATCGGGGAAGCAGGTTTCGAGTTCGGCAAACATGTCGCGGCCGACGCCCTGTCTTTGATATTTCGGAAGGACGTAAAGCTGGTGGAGGACGACGGTCTTCGCCAGTGTGTCCGACATCGCCGCATAAGCCATGCCGGCAAGTTCGCTGCCATTGTCGGCAACGACGAATTCCGCATTCTTTCGCCGCAGGCGCTTTCTCAAGGCGTCAACCGAATGCCATCTGGCGGTGAGCTCGTTGACCTTGTCGGCGCCGTAAAACGTGTCGTAGGTCGCGTGCCACGTCTCGGCCAGCAAGGCGCGTACCTTTTCCAGGTCGCGCTCGCTGGCCGTGCGGACGAAGAACATCGTCACTCCTCGATGCCGAGCTTGGCTTTGACGAGGCCCTGGACGGCTTGCGGGTTTGCCTTGCCGCCGGTGGCCTTCATCACCTGACCAACGAACCAGCCGGCGAGAGAAGGCTTTGCCTTGGCCTTTTCCACCTGATCCGGATTGGCGGCGATGATTTCATCGACCGCCTTTTCGATCGCGCCGGTGTCGGTGACCTGCTTCATGCCGCGCGTCTCGACGATTTCCGCTGGATCACCACCCTCGTTCCAGATGATCTCGAAGAGGTCCTTGGCGATCTTGCCGGAGATGGTCTCGGCCTTGATGAGGTCGATGATGCTGCCGAGCTGAGCGGGAGAAACCGGAGTCTCTTCAATGGTTTTGCCGGCTTTGTTCAAGGCCCCCAACAGGTCGTTGATGACCCAGTTCGCAGCTGTCTTGCCATCGCGACCTTCGGCGACGGCCTCGAAATAATCGGCGATCGCCTTTTCCGAAACGAGAACCGAGGCATCGTAGACCGAGAGGCCCATGTCGCGGACGAAACGCTCCTTCTTGTCGTCCGGGAGTTCCGGAAGATCTGCTTTCAGGGCCTCGACGAACGCGTCGTCAAACTCGAGCGGCAGCAGGTCTGGATCTGGGAAGTAGCGATAGTCATGCGCCTCTTCCTTCGAGCGCATAGAGCGCGTCTCGCCCCGGTTCGCGTCGAAGAGCCGGGTTTCCTGATCGACGACGCCGCCATCCTCGAGGATCGCGATCTGGCGGCGTGCCTCGTATTCGATCGCCTGGCCGACGAAGCGGATCGAGTTGACGTTCTTGATTTCGCAGCGCGTTCCGAACGGCTCGCCGGGGCGGCGAACAGAAACGTTGACATCGGCCCGCATCGAGCCTTCGTCCATGTTGCCGTCGCAGGTGCCGAGATAACGCACGATCGAACGCAGCTTGGTAAGATACGCCTTCGCCTCGTCCGACGAGCGCATGTCCGGCTTCGAGACGATTTCCATCAGCGCGACGCCCGAGCGGTTGAGATCGACATAGGACATGGACGGATGCTGGTCGTGCATCGATTTTCCGGCATCCTGCTCCAGATGCAGGCGCTCGATGCCGATCTCGACGTCCTCAAATTGCCCTTGGCGGTCCGGCCCGATGGAGATAATGATCTTGCCTTCGCCGACGATCGGATCCTTGTACTGCGAGATCTGATAGCCCTGCGGCAGATCCGGATAGAAGTAATTCTTCCGGTCGAAGATCGAGCGATTGTTGATCTTCGCCTTGAGGCCGAGACCGGTGCGAACCGCCTGCTTGACACACTCCTCGTTGATCACCGGCAGCATGCCAGGCATCGCCGCATCAACCAGCGAGACATTGGCATTGGGGGCATTGCCGAATTCCGTCGACGCACCCGAGAACAGCTTCGAATTGCTGAGCACCTGAGCATGGACCTCCATGCCAATGATGACTTCCCAGTCGCCGGTGGCGCCCGGGATGAAGCGTTTCGGATCGGGAGTGCGGACGTCGACAATGCTCATGTCATGCTCTTCTTTGAAGCCTGAATTTCGAGCTTTCTCGGTAGAGCAATTGGAACTCAGGTGCAAGGCTTGTGAGGTGCCTAGTGCCCCGGCGGCACGCTCGCGCCGATATAGCACCCCCACCCTGCGCAACCCTGACGTTCGTACGGCTGTCTTCTAGAAGATTCTGCCGCTGCCTATTCTGAATTGATACATCAGCCTGAACCAATTGATTGGTGGCCGTTCCATGACCGAACGATCGCAGTGGCGCAACATATGGGTTCGGTTAATGGAGCGTCGCAGATCGTTCGTTTTTCTTCTTGCTCTTGTCTTGACGCTGCTGAGCCCGGGTTTGACGGCCAGGGCGGACGAGCAAGTCCGCAAGGCCCCAGCCGAGAACTGGGTGGAGTATGTCGGCATTCCTGAGCTTGACCCGTCGCGCAGCGCCGAGATCAGGAACGGCATCGCCTTCCTCCTGACGGACGCGCAGATCCGGCATAGAAACGGCGGGTACTCGATATTCGGGCGCCTGGTTTATAAAGTGACCGACCGGGCCGGCCTGGAACGCGGAGCACGGCTGGATATCGAATTCGATCCTTCGCGCGAGAGGCTCTCCTTCAACCGACTGATGATCATCAGAGACGGTGTTGTCATCGACAAGCTCGGTGACGCGAAGTTCGAGATATTCCGCCGGGAGACGGATTCCGAAAGAGGGATTTTTGACGGTCGCCTTACGGCGCATGTCGATCTCAGCGACGTGCGCGTCGGCGATATCGTGGACTATTCCACGACCTATGAAGTCACGCCGACGGTAGCGAAGAATCTGCTATACGCTCGCTTCCAGGCTGAATGGAGTGAGCCCGTCGCCCTGACACGGGAACGGATCATCTGGCCGACAGAAAAGCCGCTCAACATACGCGCGGTCAGGACAGGACTGAAGCCAACGGTGACAAAGGCCGGGGGCGAAACGACGTATCTATGGGAAACGGCCAATCCTTCGCCAGTGAAATTCCAGGACAATCTGCCGGTCGACTATCCTAATTTCGGTTTTGTGCAGATATCTTCAGAGTTCGACTGGCAGCCCGTCGTCGATGCCGTCCTTCCTTTCTATCAACCGGCGGAGAGCTTTCCGGCCGATTTTGAGGCCAAGCTCGCTGAAATCGAAGTCCGCCATGGTTCACTAGAGGATCGCCTCATCGCCGCATTGCGACTAGTCCAAGACGAGATCCGCTATGTCAGTCTGTCGATGGGAGCGGGATCCTATGTGCCACGCCGTCCGGAAACGGTGCTGGCCAGCGGCTTCGGCGACTGCAAGGACAAAACGCTGCTCCTCGTTTCAGCCTTGCGACGGCTGGGTATCGAGGCCGAGGCGGCTCTTACTGATATCGACGAAGGCAGGGTGCTTGAACATACTGTTCCTGCGCTTCAGGTTTTCGACCATGCGATCGTCAAAGCGAAGATAGGCGAACGGGTCTGGTGGCTCGACGCGACCGACTACCTGCAGGGTGGACGCGCGGCGAACATTGTTTCACCCGATTATGGCTTTGCATTGCCGCTGGTTGCTTCCGGAGCCGCGCTCGAGAAACTTCCAGTGACGGAACTGTTGGAGCCGACCCAGTCGGTCGCGGAACGGTTTGCGTTCCCGATGCGCGATGGCGAACCCCTGGTGCTCACCGTAAACACGATCTACCGCAACGCTGATGCCGATAGGATGCGCCGCAGGCTTGCACACGCATCGAAAGCCAACCTCGCCGACGACTACATCCAATATTACAGCCGGCAGTATCCGGGCATCAAAAGCACGGCGATGCTCGAAACTGCAGATGACCGTGACCTCAATGTTCTGACGACGAAGGAAGCTTACGAACTTGCCTCCGAGACTCTCCTCGCCAACGACCTCGCCAAGAATTTTCCGTTGCGGGCAGATATCGGCATCGGCGGCATGCCAACGCCTACTGCAGTTGGGCGTACAGGGCCGATCGCGCTCGGACCTCCGGTCTACAAGAACCACAAGGTCACCGTGACCAACCTCAAGGCCCGCTTCTCTCCGCCGGAGAGGCCAGACGTTTACAACCCGCACTTCTTACTCAAACTGAGCTGGTCGACCCTTCCGACCGAACTCGAACTGGAATGGAGCTTTCGCACACTGGCAGAACGCGTGCCCGCCGAAGCGATCAGCGCCTATCTCCAAGCTGTCGCTGACAGCAGCCGCAAGTCGGAATGGTACTATGACTTCACCTATACCGACACCGCTGCCACAAGCAGCGACGATATGTCGGCCCTCAGTATCGACTTTCTTCGGGCCATCAGAACCGCTCTTCTTCTTTTGCCCTAGTTGCAGCGCTCGTGTCCTGTCTCGCTGCGGCGGTCGCGCCTACAGTCCGTCTGAAAATCGGCGACATCATTCCGGAATCATTCATAAGTGCCGTTCGTGGCGGCCGCTTTGGCGCGCAGGACAGCGAGAGACGATCCCGGCGACGCTGCGCCTCCGTCCTTGCAACCTTGACGTTCGCACTTTCGTCTTCTAGAAATCCGGCATCCGAATGGAGTCTTGATGTTCTTTCAGTCTGAGTCCCGGTAAGGGCCCTGCCCGCAGTCACCACGACTTGCGCGCACGGGCCGGAAACGTGAACCCCGCTCATCCTAGGATTTGCGGAACGTTTTCCTGCGTTCTCATGAACGCCATTCCGGAACACTCAAACCATGGATATTTCACGCGCGGAACAGCGCATTCTTCACCATCTGGCCCAAGGCGGCCGCATCGAGATCAAACGCGAAGGCAAGGCAATCGCCGAAATTCGCTGCTTCACCCGCGACGGCTGGGTCTATCCCGGCGTCGATCTTGAGCTCTTCCGAAAGCTCAAACGCAAAAGGGCGATCAAGTCCTCGGGCGGCAAGCCCTACCGCATCACCGAGCGAGGTCTTTATCTCGTCAGATCGGAACTCAACAACCGCTGAGCGGCCGAGGTCCGCACCTACCCGGAGGTTGCGACCTCCGGGACTTCGGTGAAGGCGGCATGCATCGTCGGATGATGAACATGGAGCGGCCCCTTTCCGCTCCATTACATCATTCCTGCCGCAACGTGGCTAGCGGCCGGCTGGCTACTGGCGTTACCACCACTTGGACGGTGTGAAGCGGCCTGCCGCCTGTTCGATGACATGCGCCGTCTTGAACAGCGTTTCCTCCTCGAACGGCTTGCCGATGAGCTGCAGACCGAGCGGAAGGCCCTTGCGATCGAGCCCGCCCGGCACTGCAATGCCCGGCAGCCCCGCCATGTTGACGGTCACGGTGAAGATGTCGTTCAGGTACATCTTGACCGGATCGGCTGCGAGATCCTCGTCGGCGATGCCGAAGGCAGACGACGGCGTCGCCGGCGTCAAGATCGCGTCGACACCTGCGTCGAAAACGAGTTCGAAGTCGCGCTTGATCAGCGTGCGGACTTTTTGCGCGCGCAGATAATAGGCGTCGTAGTAGCCGGCGGAGAGCACATAGGTGCCGATCATGATGCGGCGCTTGACTTCCTGGCCGAAGCCAGCAGCCCGCGTCTTTTCATACATGTCGATGATATCTTTGCCGTCGACGCGCAGGCCGTAGCGGACACCATCATAGCGCGCCAGATTCGACGACGCCTCGGCGGGCGCAACGATATAATAGGCCGGCAGCGCGTATTTCGTATGCGGCAGCGAGATGTCGACGATCTCGGCACCGGCGTCCTTCAGCCAAGCGATGCCCTGCTGCCAGAGCGTCTCGATTTCCTCGGGCATGCCGTCGACGCGGTATTCCTTCGGGATACCGATCTTCATGCCCTTGATCGACTTGCCGATCGACGCCTCATAATCCGGCACCGGGAGATCGACGGATGTCGTATCCTTCGGATCGATGCTGGCCATCGACTTCAAGAGGATCGCCGCATCGCGCACGTCACGCGCGATCGGGCCGGCCTGGTCGAGCGAGGAGGCAAAGGCGACGACGCCCCAGCGCGAGCAGCGGCCATAGGTCGGTTTGATGCCGACGGTGCCGGTGAAGGCCGCCGGCTGACGAATGGAGCCGCCCGTGTCGGTCGCCGTCGCGCCGGCGCAGAGATGGGCCGCGACCGCAGCAGCCGAACCGCCGGAGGAGCCGCCGGGCACGAGGTCGAGGTTGGAGTTCTTGCCGCGCCACGGGTTCTTGACCGGTCCGTAGTAGGACGTCTCGTTGGAAGAGCCCATCGCAAACTCGTCCATGTTGAGCTTGCCGAGCATGACGGCACCGTCGTTCCAGAGGTTCTGGGTGACCGTCGATTCGTAGCGGGGCTCGAAGCCATCGAGAATGTGGCTGCAGGCCTGCGTGTGGACGCCCTCGGTGCCGAAGAGATCCTTGATGCCGAGCGGAATGCCCTCCAAGGCACCAGCCTTGCCGGCGGCAATACGGGCGTCTGAAGCCTTGGCCATCTCGCGCGCCTTTTCCGGCGTCACGGCGACATAGGCGTTGATCGTGTCATTGGCCGCCTCGATCGCGGCGATGTAGGCATCCGTCAATTCGACCGCAGTGATTTCCTTGGCGGAAAGCTTCGCGCGGGCTTCGGCGATCGTGAGGCTGGTAAGTTCGGTCATGGTGCAATCGGGCTTTCGCAATCGGAAACGTCAGGGCGGGTGGCGGTTCTTTACTCGACCACCTTCGGAACGAGGAAGAAGTTGCGGTCCGAATTCGGTGCATTGGCAACGATGTCGGCAGCCTTGTCGCCATCGGCGACGGTGTCGGTGCGCTTCTTCATGTTCATCGGCGTCACCGAAGTCATCGGCTCGACGCCGTCGACATTGACCTCGGAAAGCTGCTCGACAAAGCCGAGAATGCCATTGAGCTCACCCATCATCCGTTCGGCTTCCTCTTCGCTGACAGCGATGCGGGCAAGGCGCGCGACGCGCTTTACGGTGGCAAGGTCTACGGACATGATCGTCTCCGGTATCTCAAAGTTTCCCCCGCTATAAAGACGAGTTGCGCAACGTGCAACGGGCGAATGTCGCCGACCGCACCCACGCCAGCCGCCTTTGCTTATCAGAGAGTGACGACGCCACCGACTTCAGGCGTCGCAACCAGCGTCGAGGCACCGTCCATGCCGGCGACGAAGGTCTGCGGCGTCTGGTCGATGATCGGGAACGAGCCATAATGGCAGGGGATGGCGGTGTTGAACTTGAAATAGCGTTGGCAGGCAAGAGCGGCTACGGCGCCGCCCATGGTGAAGCGGTCGCCGATCGGCACGATGCCGATGTCGGGCTCATGCAGCTCGTGGACCAGCGCCATGTCCGAGAAGATATCCGTGTCACCCATATGATAGAGCGTCGGCTCATCGTCGAAATGAAGCACCAGGCCGCCGGCGCTTCCGAGCGAATGGGAAACACCATCTTCGGTGATCTGCGCCGAGGAATGAAGCGCCGTCACGAAGGTCACCGAGAAAGCGCCAAGTTGGATCGTCCCGCCGGTGTTGCCCGGATCCATGTTCGAGACGCCCTGCCGTCCGAGCCACATGCAAAGGTCGAAATTGCCCACCACCATGGCTCCGGTTTCCTTGGCGATCGCGACGGTGTCGCCGACATGATCGCCATGGCCATGCGTGAGCAGGATATGCGTCAGCCCCGCGGTCGCCGCCTTGCGCTCGCTGTCCCGAAATGCCGGATTTCCGGTGAAGAAGGGGTCGATCAGGATTTTGGCCTTCGCCGTCTCGATGTGGAAGGCGGAATGGCCGAGCCATTTGATCTTCATGACGTTCTCCTTGGATCACGGTAAGTTTGAGCGAAGCGACCGAACATGCGTGATCGTTTTTAAAGGGTTAGGCGGACCGCTCTGATGATTTATGTGTCGGACAAGCATATGGATCAAACGACACAAGTGGAAAGATCGAATCGGGAAATCCCATGGCAATTCTCACAATCGAAGAACTGGCAGCGTCGTTGCCGCCCAACCGGGCGATTGCCGGTCTTGATCTTGGCACCAAGACAATCGGGCTGTCGGTCTCCGATCTCGGACGGCGCTTCGCGACGCCGCGCGACGTGATCCGGCGCGTCAAGTTCGGCGTCGACGCGGAAGCGCTTCTATCCGTGGCAGCAAAGGAAAAGATCGCGGCCTTCGTCATCGGCCTGCCCGTGAATATGGACGGAACGGAGGGACCGCGCTGCCAGGCCACCCGTGCCTTTGTGAGGAACATGGGAGAGAAGACGGATATTCCCTTCGTGCTCTGGGACGAACGGCTCTCGACGGTGGCGGCGGAGCGGGTGCTGATCGAGATGGACGTATCCCGGAAGAAGCGGGCCGAGCGCATCGACTCCGCCGCCGCCTCCTTCATTCTTCAGGGAGCGCTCGACAGATTGGCATCGCTCGCGAACGCCCCGCGCGATTGAGCGGACGGCGCGCCGAAACGGCGCCGGTACCAGGCGACGATCTGGCGGCGTTTTCTCAAAGCCACAAGTGCAAATACGATGGCGCTGTCGACGACCATCGCCCGCGCGACAAGCGGCGGGATGGTTTCGGGCGGAATTCCAAGCACGTGGCCATAAACTGCGAAAACCAGGTCATGCGCCTGACGCGTCAACATGAAGACGCCGAAGCTCATGTCGTAATAGGAAAGACCGTACCAGCTGGTCAGCAGCGTGACCGGGGCGGCCCAAAAGATCAGCAGCCACTTCATGCGCTCCCCCTTTCCACGATCTGCTGGCAAAACAGCGGATAGAGCGCTCGCTCAGCCAGCACGAACAGCAAAAGAGCGACCGCGAGCCTCCCGATGTCGAGCGGCAGCCCCGCGAAAAACATCATCATGATGATCAGCAAGCCAGTTCTCACCGAACCGCTCCGTCCTGTTCTTCTTCGAATTGCCCAGCCAATCTCCACGCTTGAGGGCGCAGCCGCAACGTAAACCATTTGTTAAGGTTAATATTCACAGACGAAGGCGGCTGTAAGCAGCGATACGGGCTCGTCTCGGGGGAGCCTCCGGCCGACATTCGACGTGTTACTCGTCATCGCTCTCGGCGCGGCCGTGCCGAGAGCTATGAGCGGCTGTTTTCTGTCAAGCAGATGGAGGGAGATGCAGAATTCTATGCCGTGCTCATGACGCTTCAGACGGCGGTACCCTTCTACACGATACCGCTGTCCCTTCCGCCGGCGCCTACGTCGCCGCCGGATAGAGCAGATCGAGCACGTAGGCGGAGTCGAAGCGCGAATCGAGCATGCCGTAGGTCGACCGCCAGCCCGCAGCCAGGCGCGACTCCAAAAACGCGTCGGCGATGCGTCCCGCGCCGAGCCGATAGAGTTCGGCCGCCGCGGCCGCAAGCGCGAGCTGTTCGACCAGCATTCGGGCCGCGCCTTCGTCGCGCTCGCAGAGCGACATGGCCGCGCGCAGAACGTCGATCGTCTTGCGACCGGAGGGGCCGAGATCGCGGCTGAAGATGCCGAAGAGCTGTTCGAACAGCTCCTTGCGACGCCCGAGCACGCGCAGCACGTCGAGTGCCATGACGTTGCCCGATCCCTCCCAGATGGCGTTGACCGGCGCCTCGCGATAGTGCCGGGCCAGCGCGCGCTCCTCAACATAACCGTTGCCGCCAAGGCATTCCATCGCCTCGTAGATCAAGCCGGGGGCGATCTTGCAGCACCAGTATTTCGCTACCGGCGTCATTATGCGGGCATAGGCGGCATCCTCGGCACTGCCATGCGCCTTGTCGAAGGCATCGGCAAGACGGAAGGACAGCGCGCTCGCCGCCGCGACGTCGAGCGCCATGTCGGCCAGAACCCGCGTCATCATCGGCTGGCTGATCAGTGTCTTGCCAAAAACCTTGCGGCCGCGGGTGTGGTGAACGGCTTCGGCGAGCGATGCGCGCATCATGCCGGCGGAAGCGAGCGCGCAGTCGAGCCGCGTCAATGTCACCATGTCGAGGATCGTACGGATACCGGCGTCGGGCGTTCCGAGGATGAAGCCGAACGTGTCGGAAAACTCCACCTCCGACGAAGCATTGGAGCGATTGCCGAGTTTGTCCTTCAGACGCTGGAAGCGCAGTCCGTTCGCCGAACCGTCCTCGAGCAGACGCGGCACCAGGAAGCAGCCGAGCCCGTCACGCGTCTGGGCGAGCATCACGAAAGCATCGCTCATCGGTGCGGACATGAACCACTTGTGTCCGTTCAGACGGTAGATACCCTCCCCCACGCGTTCCGCGGTCGAGGTGTTGGCCCGGACATCCGTGCCACCCTGCTTCTCCGTCATGCCCATGCCGATGGTGACGGCGCTCTTCTGCATCCATGGGCGGTTGGAGGAATCATATTTGCGCGACAGGATCTTCGGCGCCCATTCCTTCTGGACCGCCGGAGACGCGGTGATGGCGGCAACCGACGCGCTCGTCATCGTCAGCGGGCAGAGATGGCCGCATTCGAGCTGCGCCGTCAGGTAGAAGCGGATCGCCCTCGCCTTGTGCGAGCGGCCTCGCTCATCCGCCAGGTTCTCCCAGGCGGAAGAATGCAACCCCGTCGTCATCGATCGGCGCATCAGCGCATGCCAGGCCGGATGGAACTCGACGACATCGAGGCGCTCACCGCGGGGCCCGTGGGTCTTCAGCTTCGGCACGCCCTCGTTCGCCATGCGCGCCAGTTCCTGCGCTTCCGGCGAGGTGACGTAACGCCCGAGCACGTCGAATTCGTCGCGCAACGTCTTCGGCATGCTCGACGTTATATCGACGACGAGAGGATCGGAGCGATAAGCGTTGACGCCGGACCAGGGTTTTGGCTGGTTCAGCTCGGCGAGTTTCTGTTCAGTCCGGTTCATCTGATTCATGGGCCGGTTCTAGCGCAAGTTTCGCAGGCGCGAAACAGGCGCGCCCTGAGGCTCACGCAAGTTTTCTGCGGAAGGGGTGGCGCGCCGCTTGCCCGGCCCCGGACCACGCTTTATAGAGCGAGCCAATCTACAGCGCCGCGCGTCTCATCAGACGCGCAAAGGTCGCTGTAGCATTTTGAATTGCTGCATGTCTTTTTCCTTAAATCGAGGTCGATTTAAGGAGACATGCAGTAGAGAATGCAAGGGCGGCTCATGATCACTTTCCCGCATCGCCACCTGCTCGGCATCAAGGGCCTCACGGAACAGGACATCACGCTCCTGCTCGATCGCGCCGACGAAGCCGTCAAGATCTCCCGGCAGAGGGAGAAGAAAACCTCCTCGCTGCGCGGGCTGACGCAGATCAATCTCTTTTTCGAAGCCTCGACCCGAACGCAGTCCTCGTTCGAACTGGCGGGCAAGCGGCTCGGCGCCGATGTGATGAACATGGCGGTCGGCAATTCCTCGGTAAAGAAGGGCGAGACGCTGATCGATACGGCGATGACGCTGAACGCGATGCATCCGGACGTGCTGGTCGTGCGCCACTCTTCGGCGGGCGCTGCGGCACTGCTCGCCCAGAAAGTCTCCTGCTCGGTCGTCAATGCCGGCGACGGTCAGCACGAGCACCCGACCCAGGCGCTGCTCGACGCACTGACGATCCGGCGTGCCAAGAGCAAGCTCTCGCGGATCATCGTCGCGATCTGCGGCGACGTCCTGCACTCGCGCGTCGCCCGATCCAACATTCTGCTGCTCAACCAGATGGGAGCGCGCGTGCGCGTCGTCGCACCGGCAACACTGCTTCCCTTCGGGATCGCGCAGATGGGCGTCGAGGTCTACCACTCCATGGCGGAAGGGCTGAAGGACGCGGACGTCGTCATGATGCTGCGGCTGCAGCGCGAGCGCATGGCCGGCTCCTTTGTGCCGTCGGTGCGCGAATATTTCCACTATTACGGCCTCGACGCCGAAAAGCTGAAAGCGGCCAAGGACGATGCGCTGGTGATGCACCCGGGACCGATGAACCGCGGCGTCGAGATCGCTTCCGAAATCGCCGACGGCCCGCAGAGCGTCATCGAACAGCAGGTCGAGATGGGCGTTGCCGTGCGTATGGCCGTCATGGAAACGCTTCTCCTCTCGCAGAACCAGGGGCCGCGCCTATGACCAGACCACTCGTTCTGAAGAACCTGCGCATCGTCGATCCTTCGCGCAATCTCGACGAAACGGGAACGATCATCGTCGGCAGCGATGGCCGCATCCTTGCAGCCGGCAGCGACGCCCAGAACCAGGGCGCGCCGGACGGTGCCTTCGTCAAGGACTGCGCCGGCCTTACGGCAGTCCCAGGCCTCGTCGATGCACGCGTCTTCGTCGGCGAACCAGGAAGCGAGCATCGAGAAACGATCGAGTCGGCCTCCCGCGCGGCGGCGACAGGTGGCGTCACCTCGTTCATCGCCATGCCCGACACAGATCCGGTCATCGACGAAATCGCCCTCGTCGAGTTCGTGCAGAAGACCGCGCGCGACAAGGCGCTCGTCAACATTCACCCGGCTGCAGCCCTCACCAAGGGGCTGCTCGGGGAAGAGATGACCGAAATCGGACTGCTTCGCGACGCGGGCGCCGTCTGCTTCACCAACGGACGGAAACCGGTTCACGACACGCTGGTTCTGCGCCGCGCCATGACCTACGCGCGCGAATTCGGAGCGGTCGTCGCGCTTGAGGCCCGCGACAAATATCTTGGCGCAAACGGCGTCATGAACGAGGGCTTGCTCGCAAGCTGGCTCGGCCTGCCGGGCGTGCCGCGCGAAGCGGAGATCATTCCGCTGGAACGCGACCTTCGCATCGCCGGACTGACCAAGGCCGCGTATCACGCCGCCGAGATTTCCGTGCCCGAGTCGGCAGACGCCGTGCGCGTCGCTCGGGAGCGCGGCGCAAACGTCACCTGCGGGATCTCGATCAATCATCTGACGCTGAACGAAAACGATATCGGCGAGTATCGGACCTTCTTCAAATTGTCGCCGCCACTACGCGGCGAGGACGATCGCGTCGCGATGGCCGAAGCGCTTGCAAACGGCACGATCGACATCATCGTATCGTCACATGATCCGCAGGATGTCGACACCAAGCGCCTGCCCTTCTCCGACGCGGCCGATGGCGCGATCGGTCTCGAAACGCTGGCAGCGGCTGCGCTTCGCCTCCACCACAGCGGCCAGGTTCCGTTGATGCGGCTGATCGATGCGATGTCGACGCGCCCGGCCGCGATCTTCGGTCTCGACGCAGGCACGCTGAAGCCGGGCTCGAAAGCCGACATCACCGTTCTCGACCTCGAGGAACCCTGGGTCCTCTACGAGAAAGCGCTGGTTTCCCGCTCGAAGAATACGCCTTTTGAAAATGCCCGCTTTACCGGACGGGTCGTCCAAACTTATGTTGCGGGCAAGCTGGTGCATTCAGCGTAAGACCGGAGCTGTTAGGCGGGGAGGAACCGGTGGAACTATTATCCTGGCAACTCGGGCTGCCCGCGACCTTTGCATGTCTCGTCTTCGGCTATCTTCTGGGGTCGATCCCATTCGGCCTCGTTCTCACGCGCATGGCCGGCCTCGGTGACGTTCGCCAGATAGGCTCGGGCAACATCGGCGCAACGAACGTGCTTCGAACCGGCAACAAGAAGCTTGCCGCGGCGACCCTCCTCCTCGACGCGCTCAAGGGCACCGCAGCTGCCGCCGTCGCCTACCTTTGGGGTATCGAGGCCGGCCTTGCCGCCGGTCTTGCCGCCTTCCTCGGGCATCTCTATCCGGTCTGGCTCTCGTTCAAGGGCGGCAAAGGCGTCGCGACCTATATCGGCGTGTTGCTGGGCCTTGCCCCGGTGATGGTGCTCGTCTTCGGTGCAATCTGGCTCGCCATGGCCAAAATCACCCGTTACTCGTCGCTGAGCGCCCTGACTGCGACCGTCATCACGCCAATTGCGCTTTATGCGACCGGGTATGGAAAAGTGGCACTGCTGTTCGCAATCATGACCGTTATCACCTGGATCAAGCATCGGTCCAACATCCAGCGACTGCTCAGCGGCACGGAAAGCCGGATCGGAGACAAGGGATGACGTTGAACGTCAGCGCCCAACGCACAGGAATCGCGCTGACGGAACGGCAGAGAATCGCCTGGCTGCGGCTGATTCGTAGCGACAATGTCGGTCCCGCCACCTTCCGAGACCTGATCAATCACTTCGGCACGGCGGAGGCGGCGCTTGAAGCGTTGCCCGACCTTTCCCGGCGCGGCGGCTCGGATCGAACATTTCGCATTGCGACCGTCGCGGATGCGGAACGGGAACTCGAGGCGGCGCACCGGTTCGGCGCCGTCTTCGTCGGAATTGGCGAACCCGACTATCCGCCGGCATTGAGAGAGATCGACGGCGCCCCGCCGCTCATTGCCGTGAAGGGCAATATACGGGCGGCGACACGCCCTTCCCTCGGCATCGTCGGTTCGCGTAATGCGTCGGTCAGCGGGGCGAAGTTCGCCGCCATGATCGCGCGTGACGCCGGTGCGGCAGGCTATGTCATCACCTCGGGGCTCGCCCGTGGCATCGATACCGCCGCCCATCGCGCAAGCCTCCGGACCGGCACGATCGCGGCACTCGCCGGCGGCCTCGATCAGCCTTATCCGCCAGAAAATATCGGGCTGTTGCAGGAGATCACATCCGGCGAAGGACTGGCGATCAGTGAAATGCCCTTCGGCTGGGAACCGCGGGCGCGTGATTTTCCGCGGCGAAACCGGCTCATCGCTGGCGTCAGCCTTGGTGTCACCATCGTCGAAGCGGCCAATCGGTCCGGTTCGCTGATTACCGCGCGCTACGCCGCCGACTTCGGCAGGCTGGTCTTCGCAGTTCCCGGATCGCCGCTCGATCCGCGCTGCCACGGCACGAATGACCTGTTGAAACAGGGCGCGACCGTTACGACATCCTCGGCCGACGTTCTGGAAGCGCTGGCGCCGCTTACGCGAGACGACCTTCTGACACGTCTGGACGTCAAGGAGCCGACGATCGAGAACACGCGGGCAGCACCTGCGGCGCCGGACGACGGGGAGCGCCACCGCATTATCGAAGCGCTCGGGCCGACGCCGGTCGAAATCGACGATATCATCCGCCACACCGAGTTCTCGGCCTCACAGGTCCACCTCGTGCTACTGGAACTGGATCTCGCGGGCCAGCTCTGCCGGCATGGGGCGAACCTGGTGTCTCTTGTCCCCACAGAATGACCTGCAGATACGGGCAGCTCACGCACCGTCGAAACACGCGCAGACTTGCAGAAAGAAACGACCCTCGGTTGAGAAAACTCGGAATTTGCCGTTTGGTTGCGGACTGTGGCGATATTGCTATTTTCAATGAAACCCCTTGACCGCGCCCGAATCCCTGTCCATTTCGTGGCGTCAATACCCGGCGTGCTGCATTTGCGCTCTGCCAAAAGAGATTGTCTCAGAGAATGACGATGAATGTTGTAGTGGTGGAATCGCCTTCCAAGGCCAAGACTATCAACAAGTACCTGGGCCCGGGCTACAAGGTGCTTGCTTCGTTCGGTCACGTGCGGGACCTGCCAGCCAAGGATGGATCGGTGCGCCCGGACGAAGACTTCGAGATGTCCTGGGAGGTCGACGGTGCTTCAGCGAAACGCATGAAGGATATCGCCGACGCCGTGAAATCGTCGGACGGCCTGATTCTCGCAACCGACCCGGATCGCGAGGGCGAGGCAATTTCCTGGCATGTGCTGGACCTTCTCAAGAAGAAAAAGGTCATCGGCGACAAGCCAGTCAGGCGCGTTGTCTTCAACGCGATCACGAAAAAGGCCGTGCTCGATGCAATGGCCGAGCCTCGCGATATCGATATCTCTCTGGTCGATGCCTATCTCGCCAGACGGGCGCTTGACTATCTCGTCGGCTTCAATCTTTCCCCGGTCCTGTGGCGCAAGTTGCCGGGCGCGCGTTCGGCCGGCCGTGTGCAGTCCGTGGCGCTGCGTCTCGTCTGCGATCGCGAAGCGGAAATCGAACGTTTCGTCACCGAGGAATACTGGAATATTTCGGCGCTCCTGAAGACGCCGCGCGGCGACGAATTCGAAGCGCGTCTCGTCTCGGCCGACGGCAAGCGGCTGCAGCCGAAAGCGATCGGCAATGGCGACGAGGCCAACCGGCTGAAGACGCTTCTCGATGGCGCGAGCTACGTGGTTGAGAGTGTCGAGGCAAAGCCGGTCAAGCGCAATCCGGCACCGCCCTTCACCACCTCGACGCTGCAGCAGGCTGCCTCTTCCAAGCTCGGATTCTCTGCCTCGCGTACGATGCAGGTAGCGCAGAAGCTTTACGAGGGCGTCGACATCGGGGGAGAGACGGTCGGTCTCATCACCTACATGCGTACGGACGGCGTGCAGATGGCGCCCGAGGCGATCGACGCCGCGCGTCGGGCGATCGGCAGCCAGTTCGGTGACCGCTACCTGCCTGAAAAACCCCGCTTTTACTCCACCAAGGCGAAGAACGCCCAGGAAGCGCACGAGGCCATCCGCCCGACGGATTTCAACCGTGTGCCCGACCAGGTGCGTCGCTTCCTCGACGGCGACATGCTCAAGCTTTACGACCTCATCTGGAAGCGCGGCATCGCGAGCCAGATGGCTTCGGCCGAGATCGAGCGGACGACCGCCGAGATCATCGCCGACAATGCCGGCAAGAGGGCCGGCCTCAGGGCCACCGGTTCGGTGATCCGGTTCGACGGCTTCATCGCCGCCTATACCGACATGAAGGAAGACGGCGAGCAGACCGATGATGGTGAGGAGGGCGGCCGGCTGCCGGAGATCAACGCGCGGGAGAACCTCGCCAAGCAGAAGATCAATGCCACCCAGCACTTCACCGAGCCGCCACCGCGCTACTCGGAAGCGACTCTCATCAAGAAGATGGAAGAACTCGGCATCGGCCGTCCTTCGACCTATGCCGCAACCGTCACGACGCTCCTCGACCGGGACTATGTGACGACCGACAAGCGCAAGCTGGTGCCCCAGGCCAAGGGCCGCCTCGTAACAGCCTTCCTGGAGAGCTTCTTCACGCGCTATGTGGAATATGATTTCACCGCGTCTCTGGAGGAGAAGCTCGATCAGATTTCCGCTGGCGACCTCAACTGGAAGGACGTCCTGCGCGAGTTCTGGAAGGACTTCTTCTCCCAGATCGAAGATACCAAGGAACTGCGCGTCACCAACGTGCTCGACGCCCTCAACGAGGAACTCGCGCCGCTCGTGTTCCCAAAGCGCGAGGACGGCAGCGATCCGCGCGTCTGCCAGGTCTGCGGGACCGGAAAACTCTCGCTGAAACTCGGGAAATACGGGGCGTTTGTCGGCTGCTCCAACTACCCGGAATGCAACTACACGCGCCAGCTTTCCTCCGAAAGCAACGGCGACGCGGAAGCGTCGGTGTCGAGCGAGCCGCTGAACCTCGGCAAGGATCCGCATACCGGCGAGGAAATCACGTTGCGCAGCGGGCGTTTCGGACCCTATGTCCAGCGCGGCGAAGGCAAGGACGCAAAGCGCTCCAGCCTGCCGAAAGGTTGGACGCCGGCATCGATCGACCATGAAAAGGCCATCGCGCTGCTGTCGCTGCCGCGCGACATCGGCGCGCATCCCGAAACCGGTAAGATGATCTCCACCGGTCTCGGCCGCTACGGACCCTTCGTGCTGCACAACGGCACCTATGCCAATCTGGATTCGATCGAGGATGTCTTCGCGATCGGGCTTAACCGCGCGGTTTCGGTGCTCGCGGACAAGCAGTCGAAGGGCGCCAACGGCTCCCGCGGACGCACAGCAGCCGCAGCGCTCAAGGAACTCGGAGAGCACCCCGACGGTGGCCCGATCACCGTGCGCGACGGGCGGTTCGGTCCCTATGTAAACTGGGGCAAGGTCAACGCCACGCTGCCGAAGGGCAAGGACCCGCAATCCGTGACCGTCGAAGAGGCGCTGGCGCTCATTGCCGAGCGCGCCGCCAAGGGCGGCACGACGAAGGGCAAGTCGACCAAAGCCAAGGCAACGACAGCAAAGACCGCCAAGACTGCCTCGAACGGCGCGGCAAAGACCGCCAAGCCGAAGACCGCCGCCAAGGCGAAACCGAAAGCGGCCGCGAAGGCCAAGAAGGACTGACGTTGACCAGAATCCCGCGCGACCCGACCGAACGGCCCGGAAAGGGCGCAGGCAAGAAGAACGGCCGCGCGGCCAAGGCGGCACCTGCCGCCGAACGGGAGACGATCATTCATGGCGTGGTTCCGCCGCGCGATGTGCTGATGCGCTTCATCGCCGAGAACCCGCAGCAGGCCTCGAAGCGGGAGATCGCCAAGGCCTTCGGCCTCAAAGGAGAGGCACGCGTCGAATTGAAGGCACTGCTGCGCTCGCTGGAAGAGGATGGGCTGGTCGAGAAGAAGCGCAAATCGCTCGTCCGCCCGGGCGGTCTGCCGCCCGTCACCGTTCTCGATATCACGATACGCGACGTCGATGGCGAATTGATCGGCCGACCGGCGGAATGGCTGGATGACGACGGCGTCGCGCCCGCGGTCCTTATCAAGCAATCCGCTGTCGGCAAGGCAAAAGGCAAGGCGCCAGTCGGCGGTCTCGGCGACCGGGTACTGGCGAAGATATTTCCCTCGAAGGACCGCGGCGGCCCCGCCTATACCGCGCGCATCATCAAGGTTCTCGACAAGCGCAAGGACGCGGTGCTCGGCGTCTTTCGCCCCACACCTGGCGGCGGTGGGCGGCTGATGCCGATCGACAAGCGCGGCGAAGAAATCCTGGTCGACCCGGATTTCACCGGTAACGCCAAGGACGGCGATCTGGTGGAGGTGCATCTTGCTCGCATCGGGCGGTATGGACTGCCCCGCGCCCAGGTGCAGAACGTCATCGGCTCCGTGGCGTCGGAGAAGGCAATCTCCATGATCGCCATCCATGCGCATGGAATTCCCTACGTCTTTTCGGAGCGTGTGTTGAAAGAGGCCGAGGCAGCACGCCCGGCGACGATGGAGCACCGCGAGGACTGGCGGTCGCTGCCGCTCATCACCATCGATCCGGCGGACGCCAAGGATCATGACGACGCGGTCTATGCGGAACCCGATCCTTCATCCGAAAATCCGGGCGGCGTGGTCGTCACCGTCGCGATTGCCGACGTCTCCTGGTACGTGCAGCCGAAGTCCGCTCTCGACCTCGAAGCGTTGAAGCGCGGGAACTCGGTCTATTTTCCCGACCGTGTCGTGCCGATGCTGCCCGAGCGCATTTCCAACGATCTGTGCTCGCTGAAGGAAGGCGCCGACCGCCCCGCGCTCGCTGTCCGGATGCGCTTCTCGAAAGAAGGGCGCAAAGCCGGACATACGTTCCACCGCATCATGATGCGCAGCGCCGCCAAGCTTTCCTACAGTCAGGCCCAGGCCGCAATCGACGGGGCGCCGGACGACAAGACGGGTCCTATCCTGGAAACGATCCTCAAGCCGCTCTGGGAGGCCTACCGCATACTCACGCGCGGACGCGACCGGCGTCAGCCGCTTGAGCTCAACATGCCGGAGCGCAAGATCATCCTGAAGCCGGACGGCACCGTCGACCGCGTCTTCGTGCCGGAACGCCTCGACGCGCACAAGCTCATCGAGGAAATGATGATCCAGGCGAATGTCGCCGCGGCAGAGACGCTGGAACAGAAGCAACAGGCGCTTATTTATCGCGTTCACGACCAGCCGTCGCTTGCAAAGCAGGAGACGCTTCGCGAGTTCCTGGCGACGCTTGACATCTCGCTCGTCAAGGGCGGCAACATGCGTTCGAACCATTTCAACGGGGTTCTCTCCAATGCGGAGGGCAAGCCTTACGAGACGATGGTCAACGAAATGGTGCTGCGTTCGCAAAGCCAGGCGATCTACAGCCCAGAAAACATCGGCCATTTCGGCTTGAACCTGATGAAGTATGCCCACTTCACCTCTCCCATCCGCCGCTACGCCGATCTGGTCGTGCATCGCGCCCTAGTCACCTCGCTCGGCCTCGGCGCGGGTGGCACGACGCCGCAAGAAGAAGGTGCGCTTGACGATATCGCCGCCGAGATTTCCACTTTCGAGCGGCGCGCGATGGCGGCCGAGCGCGACACGATCGATCGGTTGATCGCGCATCACCTAAACGGACGCATCGGCGAGGAATTCGACGGGCGCGTCTCCGGGGTCACCAAGGCGGGACTTTTTGTCACTCTTCCCGCCTATGGCGCCGACGGCTTTATCCCTATATCTACGCTCGGACGCGACTATTACATCTATGACGAGGCCCATCAGGCCCTGTCCGGTGAAAAATCCGGGCTCGGCTATCGTCTCGGAGATCCGGTGCGCGTCAAGCTGGAAGAGGCTGTGCCGCTTGCCGGTGCGCTCCGCTTCGAGATGTTGAGCGAAGGGCGAAAGATGCCGACCGCAACACGCTCCTTCCACAAGGCCGGCCGCCGCGATCGAACGGGCGCACGCAAGCGACCGGGAGCGCGGGCACCGCGAGGGAGGCGATAGCAGCCGACAGGACTGCTGCGTCGGACATGAAGGATATCGGTATGAAGACAGCGGCCACCGAAGAGCTCCGTCTCGGGGGAATGGAGGACGAAGACCGTCCCGTCATGCGCTCGATCAAGCGCGGTTTCCTTGGTCGGTGCCCTGCCTGTGGCGAGGCGCGCCTTTTTCGGGCCTTCATCAAGTCTGTCGATGCTTGTGCAGCGTGCGGCGAGCGGATGGATCATCAGCGCGCCGATGACTTTCCGCCCTATATCGTCGTGACGATCGTCGGCCACGCCGTGCTCGCCGGCTACATGATGACCGACCTCGTGCTCCCGCTGTCGACTTGGCAGCATCTGGCGATCTGGGCACCGGTCACGCTTGCCAGTTCCATTGCGCTCCTGCAGCCGGTCAAGGGTGCCGTCATCGGACTGCAATGGGCTCTCAAGATGCATGGTTTCGGCGGCAAGGAGGATGCTCCGGAAGACGTCCTTCCGCCGCGAGACGCCTCGGCATGACGTCGGAGCGCCATAGCGGCAGCGCAGCTTTGTCGCAGTCCGAGTCCCCGAGCGGCCGGCCCGTAAGAGCACGGGACGCCGCTTCCATCATGGTCCTCGACCGGTCATGCGCCCGTGTTCGCGTGCTCATGGGAAAACGCCACAGCGCCCATGCCTTCATGCCGGACGTCTATGTCTTCCCCGGCGGCCGGCGCGATCCCTCCGACCATCGGCTGGCTTTTGCGGGCGATCTCCATCCGGCCGTTCTGCAATCGCTGAAGTTGGTCGAAGGGCGACCGCTGACCGAAGCTCGGGCGCGGGCGCTCGCTCTGGCCGCCGTGAGGGAGCTTTACGAAGAGGCCGGTGTCCGCGTCGGCAAGACAAACCGCGAACCGCGCGCCGGACTTCCCTTCCTTCCCGATCTTGCAAACTTACGCTATATGGCTCGGGCCATTACTCCTCCGGGACACTCGAGGCGGTTCGACACACGTTTCTTCGCGGTTTTCGCGGATGAGGCCGAAATCGACGCTTCGCTGATTCTGGAAAGCCGGGAGCTTCAGGATTTGCAGTGGATCGATGTGAACGACCTTCCACCCCTCCGAATACCGGAGATCACCGCCACAATCCTTGCGGACCTGAGGAGCAGCCTCGAATCGGATCCCTCCCTTCCTCGTGAAAGGTCTGTGCCGTTTTACCTCATGCGCCGTGGGCGCTTTGTCCGTACGCTCCTCTAAGGGTTCTTTTCGAATGTCAAAGCCGCCGTCCGGTACGCCTGCACCGGTTGACGAAATTCACTGGCTTTCGCTGATTGCGGCCGTAGCTGCAATTACGGCGGTCGGCATTGCCATCGGCCTGGGGCTCCCGCTGCTCAGTATCATCATGGAGAAGCGCGGAATCCCCTCGACACTGATCGGGTTCAACTCGGCAATGGCCGGCTTCGCGTCCATGGCGGCCGCCCCGTTCACGACGAAGTTCGCGCACCGTCACGGCGTCGCGCCGACAATGCTCCTGGCGATACTGTTTGCCGCGGTGAGCGCGCTCGGCTTTTACTACATCGTGAATTTCTGGCTGTGGTTTCCCTTGCGTGTCGTCTTCCACGGCGCGATCACCGTGCTTTTCATCCTTTCGGAATTCTGGATCAACGCAACGGCACCTCCCAACCGGCGCGGTTTCGTGCTCGGTATCTACGGCACCGTGCTTTCGCTCGGTTTTGCGAGCGGTCCCCTGCTCTTTTCGATCCTCGGCAGTGAGGGGATATTGCCCTTCGCCGTTGGCGCAGGCGTCATCCTGCTTGCGGCCATCCCGATCTTTCTAGCGCGCAACGAAAGCCCCGTCCTCGACGAGAAGCCCGAGCGCCATTTCATGCGCTATGTGTTTCTCGTTCCCACGGCGACGGCTGCGGTCTTCATTTTCGGCGCCGTCGAATCGGGCGGTCTCTCGTTGTTCCCGATTTTCGGCACGCGGGCGGGCTTTACCGAATCGCAAGCTGCGCTGCTGCTGACGGTCATGGGAATCGGGAACTTCATCTTCCAGATCCCTCTCGGAGTGCTATCCGACCGCGTGAAGGATCGCCGCACGCTCCTTTCCGCGATGACGCTGATCGGCCTCATCGGCGCCCTCTGTCTCCCGATGCTGGTCGAAAGCTGGATCCTGATGGCCCTCGTGCTGTTGTTCTGGGGTGGATGCGTTTCCGGTCTCTACACGGTCGGGCTCAGCCACCTGGGTTCCCGGCTTCAGGGCGCCGATCTTGCAGCAGCCAATGCCGCCTTTGTTTTCTCCTATGCCGTCGGCACCGTCGCCGGCCCACAGGTGATCGGCGCTGCAATGGACGTCACCGGCAACAACGGTTTCGCCTGGGCGATCGCAGCATTCTTCGGGCTTTATGTTGCGCTTTCGGTGGTTCGGATCGTTTTGAATCCAAAACGGCCTTGACTTTTCGGTCGCGATTTGTAGTTTCGCGCCAACCTTGTCCGTGGCCCGCAACCGGTTGTCCACGGCTTTCATTTTTATAAAGGCAGGACGACCATGGCGAAAGCTACCACCATCAAGATCAAGCTGCTGTCGACAGCCGACACGGGTTTCTTTTACGTCACGACCAAGAACAGCCGTACGATGACGGAAAAGATGACGAAGACCAAATACGACCCGATCGTGAAGAAGCACGTCGAGTTCAAGGAAACGAAGATCAAGTAAGATCAGCGTTCCAATCTGTTTCAAGGCGCCGGGCCGCGAGGTCCGGCGCTTTTTCTTTGACCGGGTTGCCTTCGACGACGGCCTCAATGGTGCGCCGCTCCCGACGCCGGACAGCCCTATCCAATTGAACTGGAACGAAAAACGCCGCCTCTTGCGAAGCGGCGTTTTGAAAGGGGGTCGGCTGGCTTCCGACTGCGGCACGAGGAATCCGCGAACATCGGAAACCAGCCGACCGACCCCACGACCCAGGAGATGCGGCGGACCTGAGCATCATGGGGTAACCGATTGGTGATGGAAGTCACGCTTCCATACGTATCAGCATTGCCTGAAAATAAAAAAAAATCAACGAATTCTTAATCGCCGGAGCAAGCTTGCTCGGCGTTTGGTTAATTCTGTCTCATATTCGGACAATGCCGAATCTGCCGCTTATGGAAATGCTTTGCCCCAGCACCAGCGACGCAGCGGAGAATACAACTTTAAAGAAACTTAACAAGAGCCTGAAAAGAGCATTCTAATCGCGGCCGAGTAACCGCATTACTTGCTGCCTTCAAGGTTAGGCGGCTGCCGCCACCACCCTGTTGCGGCCGTTGTTTTTGGCCTGATAGAGCGCCATGTCGGCGCGCTTCAACAACGCTTCCGGCGTATCGCCCTCCGCTCTCAGGCTGGAGATGCCGAGGGAAGCCGTGACGGGATGAACCGTATCGGCCTGAGGAATAGCGAATGCTCGGCTCTCAACCATCAGACGAAGGCGTTCGGCGACGATTGCAGCCATTTCCGGGGTGGTGTCCGGCATGACGATCACGAATTCCTCGCCACCAAACCGACATGCGAGATCCGCACCCCGGACAGTCGCACGCACGCGGTTGGCAAATTCGCGCAACACGTCGTCGCCCGCGTCATGGCCGTAGGTATCGTTGATGTATTTGAAGCGGTCGATATCGGTAATGCAGATGGAAAGCGACCGACCGCGGGCGACGGCGCGGTCCAACAGCAGCTTCAGATGATTATCCAGGTAACGCCGATTGTGCAGGCCCGTGAGACCATCCGTGATCGCCAGCTCGATCGTCTGCTGGACGCTCGCCCGCAGCCGGTCATTGCAATGTTTGCGGCGGATCTGCGTCAGCGAGCGAGCCACGAGCTCATTGGGATCGACCGGGCGCATGACGTAGTCCGTCACGCCGAGTTCGAGCGCCCGAACGACCATTTCGTCACGCCCCTGCTCCGTGACCAGCAGGATCGGTACGAAGCGTGTGCGCTCCAGCGAACGCAGTTGCGAGCACAAACGCAGCGGATCGTAGTCGTCAAAGTTTGCGTTGACGATGACGAGGTCGAAATTGCTTTCGGCCGCCTCGAACAAGGCTGCCTGGGGATCCGATATAACCGAGACATCAGCGATCGGTTTCAGAGCGCGCAGAAGCCGCTCCTGGGATGAGGCGCGTGCGTCGACAAGCAAGATGTTACCCGGCTCATCCGGGCGATCTGGCCGCGCAAGGTCCTGTAGACCAATCGTGTGTGCCGTTTGCGCGCGAAGGCGCAATTCATCGCTGACATTCTTCAACCGCACCAGGCTTTTCACGCGCGACATCAGTTGCAGGTCGTTGACCGGTTTGGTGAGGAAGTCGTCGGCACCGGCCTTCAGTCCACGCACCCGATCGGACGGCTGATCGAGCGCCGTCACCATGACCACCGGAATATGCGCGGTTCGGCTGTTCGCCTTCAGCCTCTCGCAGACCTCGAATCCATCCATGCCCGGCATCATGATATCGAGCAGCACGAGGTCTACGGGCGTCTTTTCGCAGATCGCCAAGGCAGATTGCCCGTCCTCGGCCGTCAAGACGTCGAAATATTCAGCCAGCAGCCGCGCCTCCAGGAGCTTCACATTGGCTGGTACGTCATCGACGACGAGGATACGTGCTGTCATCTCAAGTTTCCCGCCGCTCAGGCATCGCCCAGATAGGTCTTGATTGTTTCGATGAATTTCGGAACCGAAATCGGTTTGGAGACATAGGCTTCACAACCGCCCTGGCGAATACGCTCCTCATCGCCCTTCATGGCGAATGCGGTTACGGCAATGACCGGAATGACGTGCAGCTCATCGTCTTCCTTGAGCCACTTCGTGACTTCCAAGCCGGAAACCTCGGGCAACTGGATGTCCATCAGGATCAGATCGGGCCGGTGCTTGCGTGCAAGCTCGAGCGCCTCCATGCCGTTGCGCGTCTGGATCGTCTGATAGCCAGAAGCCTCAATCAGGTCGCGGAAGAGCTTCATATTTAGCTCGTTGTCCTCAACAATCATCACCTGTTTGGGCATGTCGATACCTTGCTGTCCGCCGCCGCCTTGCACGTCCACGAGATCACGATGTGATCGATTCCAATAGGTGAGAGCGGGATGCGAGTGGAAAACCGCAAACACTTTTCCTCATCCCGCTCTAGACATATAAGTTGCACAATCAGCGACTCGGCCCATTTCCTCAGTCGCGAGGCTAGCGCTATTTGGTTGAAAAATAGGTAATTCCGGGCGCAAGATGACGAGAGGTCCGACACCATGAAGAGCGCTGACGAAACAGCAATCGCCATCCTCGCCTGGCTCGCCAACGAACCGGAACTTCTCTCCCGTTTCCTCGCCCTGACCGGCACCGACCCCGTTTCACTGCGCACGGCAATCGGCGAGCCGGGTTTCATGGGCGGTTTGGTCGCTTTCCTGATGGACCACGAACCGACGCTGATGGCCTTCTGTACAGCGACGCAAACGCGGCCGGAAGAGGTGGTCCGGGCGCACCACGTTCTCTCCGGTGCGTCGGATTTCGAGGATAGCTGAGTATGGCTGCCGACCTCGACATCGTTCGTCTGGGGCACAGACCCCTGATCGTCAGCGATGTCGATGAAGTCGTCCTTGAATTCCTGACGCCGTTCAAACTCTTCCTCGAGAGTTGTCAGCACAGGCTGTTGCCCAGCTCTTTCCGCCTGACCGGCAACATCGTCGATCTGCAGCGTGGGGAAGCAGCGAGCGAGGCCACAATGACGGCGCTGCTCGACGCCTTCTACGATGCGCAGGAGCAGTGGCAGACGCCGGCCGCTCTGGTGGTCGACACGCTTGCGAAACTCTCCGCCGAGGCGGATATCGTGTTTCTGACCGCGATGCCACCACGGCACGCGGCCAGGCGGCGTACACTGCTCGACGCCCTCGGCCTCCCCTATCCGCTGCTCGCCTCCGAGGAGCCGAAAGGCCCGCTTGTGAAGCGCCTGCACGGCTGCAGGGAACTCCCTGTCGTCTTCATTGACGACATCCTGCGCAATCTCCACTCCGTAAGGGATCACGCACCTTCCTGCCTTCTCATAAACCTGATGGCAAACGCCGAATTTCGCGCTCGCCCCGGCACCCGATGTCGGCATCCATGCGGCTGCGGATTGGGCGCAGGCCGCACGCCTTATCCGCACCCACTTGCGCGCGGCTGTGAACGGCTGAACGGTGTTTGTGCCGTAGCGGCGCGGATTGAAGATCGTACAACGCCATCATTGCCTCAGATCCAGTCGCATCAGCGGCCGGCCGTCCCTGCGCCGAGCGACCGTCTCGAAGCCCGCCGCATTGAAGATCGCCGTCGAGCCGATATAGAGGGTTACCGATTTCGGCTGTTTGGTGTGGTCGATTGGGCACGCATCGAGATAGCATGCACCTTCCTTTCGCGCGTGATCGATCGCGGCCGCAAGCATGCGGTGGCTCAACCCCTTGCCGCGCAGCGGCGACCACAGGAAGAAGCAACTGACCGCCCAGACGCTTGCGTCCTCCGCCTCACGCTCTTCGAGCGGCCGCGTGCACGTCCGCGGCGAATTGAACTGCGGCACGTCATGGCGCGGCCCGACCTGAACCCAGGCGACCGGCTTTCCCTCTGAGTAGCCGAGGATGCCCGGTGGCGGCCCGGCCTCGATTCGAGCGCGCATGAAGTCCTTTCGCTGGTCAACCGTCATGTTGCCGCGGATCGCATAAGGCAGGCGCAAAGCGACACACCAGCAGCCGCAGAACGCCCCCTTCGGACCAAAGAGAGTCTCGAAATCTGGCCAGCGATCGGCCGTGACCGGTGCAAATTGCAGGGCGATATTCAAAGTAGCCTCCGAGTGCCGCCTTGAGACTCAGTAGCGTAGAGCGTAAAGTCGCCGCGTTCAACATTTGTTCCGGATATGCCCGACAGCGCCGCATCGATTCCTGGCTTCTGCCGAGACTGCCTCAAGGAGCAGGCCGCCCAGGCGCGACGGTGTTTGTCCTGTGGGAGTCCCCGGCTTCTTCGCCACTCTGAACTCTACAAGCTGACGCTCGCGCATATCGACTGCGATGCCTTCTACGCGTCGATCGAGAAGCGTGACGATCCGGAGCTTGCCGACAAGCCGGTGATCATCGGCGGCGGCAAACGCGGCGTCGTTTCGACCGCCTGCTACATCGCCCGCATTCACGGTGTTCGCTCCGCCATGCCGATGTTCAAAGCGCTGGAAGCCTGTCCGCAGGCGGTCGTGATCAAGCCGAATATGGAGAAATACTCGCGCGTCGGACGCGAAGTACGGTCGCTGATGCTGGAACTGACGCCGCTTGTGCAGCCGCTGTCGATCGACGAAGCCTTCCTCGATCTTAGCGGGACCGAGCGGCTTCATCACGATCCCCCGGCCCGCACACTTGCCCGGTTCGCGAGGCGCGTGGAGCAGGAGATCGGCATCACCGTGTCGGTCGGTCTGTCCTACTGCAAGTTCCTCGCCAAGGTTGCCTCCGATCTCCAGAAGCCACGTGGTTTCTCTGTCATAGGTCAGGCAGAGGCCGTGGACTTCCTGAAGGAGCGGCCGGTCACACTGATCTGGGGCGTTGGCAAGGTCTTTGCCGCGACGCTCGAACGGGACGGCATCCGCACGATCGGCCAGTTGCAGATGATGGAGGAGGCCGACCTGATGCGCCGCTACGGCACGATGGGCCAAAGGCTCTACCGCCTCTCGCACGGTCAGGACGAGCGGATCGTGGAGACGGACGGGGAAGCCAAGAGCGTGTCGTCGGAAACCACATTCAACGACGATCTTTCACGCCCGGAGGAACTGGTCCCGCATCTCAGGCGGCTCAGTGAACAGGTGGCGCTGCGTCTACGCAAGGCGGAGCTTGCCGGACAAACCGTCGTCCTCAAGCTCAAGACCGCCGACTTCAAGACTCGCACGCGCAACCGGAGGCTCGACAGCCCAACACGTCTGGCGGATCGAATCTTCCGCACCGGCCTCCAGCTTCTGGAAAAGGAAGTCGACGGAACGCGATACAGGCTGATCGGTATCGGCGTCAGCGACCTGTCCGATCCCGGTCTCGCCGATCCGCCGGATCTGGTGGATCCGGCAGCGACGAGGCGCGCGGCTGCCGAGGATGCCATCAACAAGCTGCGCGACAGGTTCGGCAAGACGACCGTCGAGACCGGCTATACCTTCGGCCACAGGCGTCGCGACCAATAATGCTGCGTCTACTGCATGTTTCCTTTAGAGCCTACGACAAAAACATGCAGCAATTCAAAGTGCTACATCAACCTTTGTGCGTCTGAAAGGCGAACGGCGCTCTAAAACGCATCGCGTTCAAACGTATACACTTTTGGGGCGACATGCATTAGGCCCGCTCGCACGGATCGAATTCCTTAAATATTGGCGGATACGCTCATTCGACAGTTCTTGCGTTGGAATGAGAGTATGGTTTTGCGTTTCACTCTCGGAGGCGGGTTCGCCCTCCTGCTGGCGTCGGCGTCTTCCGTCATTGCCGCCAGCGATACACCGCTGCAGGTGATCGTCTCGACGCAGCAGCAATCGATTGTCGTCTATGACGGTAATACGGTCATAGCCACCTCGAAGGTATCGACCGGGAAAGCCGGCCATTCGACGCCGACGGGTATTTTCTCAATCCTCGAAAAACGCCGCCACCACAAGTCCAACATCTATTCGAACGCGCCGATGCCGTTCATGCAGCGGCTGACCTGGTCCGGAATTGCCCTCCATGGCTCCGACCACGTGCCAAAATACCCGGCCTCGCACGGTTGCGTGCGGTTGCCCAGCAAATTTGCGGCGAAACTATTCAAGATGACCAGGCACGGAATGCACGTGCTGATTTCTGATCGACAGGTGGTTCCGACCGAGATTTCGAGTGCTACGCTTTTTCAGCCGAACCAAGTGCTTGAGGAAAAGCCGGCTCCCCTGTCGGATGTTCCGCTGCGTCCCGCGCTCAGCCAGAAGGAGAACAATCCACTCGAAGTGGCAATGATCAAGACGGCCTCCGTGCCGGCCGCTTCCAGCCAATCGCAGACACCGATCCGCATCTTGATTACGCGGCGCAGCACCCGCGACACCGTCCGCGAGCTACAAGTGGTGCTAAGCAGCCTCGGCTTCGACGCCGGCGTCCCGGATGGCTGGACCGGTCCCGCCACGTCTGACGCCATCCGCGCCTTCCAATCTGCCGAAGGTCTTCCGCTCGACGGCAAGATAACGCCGGAACTGATCGATAAAGTGTTCCACAAGGCCGGCCGCGAAAAGCCGTCGAATGGCATCTTGCTTGTGCGTCAACGGTTCCAACCGCTGTTCTCGGCCGACGTCGACATCGGGCATCCGAAACCTGCGTTGGGGACGCATTTCCTGCAGTTCCAGGATCACGATTCCGCAAGCGGCACTGGCAAATGGTTTGGCGTTTCCCTGGAAAATCACTTGTCCGTGTCAATGAAAAAACGTCTCGGCATTTCGGTCGACGCCGATCCTTCGGCGTCCGATGCGCTTCAGGCAGCGCTGGAGCGGATCTCCGTGCCCGCAGACGTGCGGGCGCGGATCGCAGGTCTTCTCGTCAACGGATCGTCCTTGTCGATCTCCGATACGGAGAGCGGACAGGAAACTGGCGAGGGAACGGATTTCATCACCATCACACGCACCAGGCCGCGCTGACAGCCGCTGCTCGGGGCTTGAGACTGCGCAATTCCAGACGCCAAACCGTCGCACACCTTTCCTGGATTTGCTTTAGATCACAATGAATTAGAGCGGGGTACCGGCGGAAAACCGCGCACACTTTCCTCATCCCGTTCTAAACGAGCTCGACATCGACGACGCCCGGGGCCGAGCGGAGCGCCGCGGCAATCTCCGGCGAAATCCGGTATTTCTCGTTGAGTTCGACCTCGATCTCCCGCTGGCCGTTTTCCTTGATCACCACGAAGGAAACGAGACCATCGCCCTTGATGTTGAGATGGGAGGCGATGGAGCGCAGCGGACCGGCGTCGCGCACAAAAACCCTGAGCGCCTTCTGCATCTGCAGCGATTCCTCTTCGAGAGAGCGCAAAGTCTGAATGCGAAGGCCGATTCCTTCCGGCCGCTCCTCGGCCGCAACCGTCATGACCAGCGATTTGCCCGGCTCGAGGAGATCGCGATACTGGTTCAGCATTTCCGAGAAAAGAACGGCCTCGAACTGGCCTGATGCGTCGGAAAAGGCGACGATTCCCATCTTGTTGCCGGTGCGCGTCTTGCGCTCCTGCTTGGACGTCACCGTTCCCGCCAGTCGGCCGGCGGTCGCCCCCTGCTTCACCGCGGCAGCGAAATCGGCGAAGGTCTGAACGCGCATCTTCGCCAGCAGCTTGTTGTAGGTATCGAGCGGGTGGGCCGAAAGATAGAAGCCGAGCACTTGGAACTCCCTGTGCAGCTTCTCGGAGGCGAGCCAAGGCGTGTAGGCCGGCAGCGCGATCCTCTCTGGACCAGTGGCGGCACCGGCTCCGAACATATCGCTCTGGCCGCTCACTTTGTTTTCCTGCGCGCGCTGGGCAAAGCCGAGGACCCGATCGAGGCCGCCAATGAGTTCGGCCCTGTCGTAGCCGAAGGAATCAAAAGCGCCAGCGGCGATCAGGCTTTCGAAAACACGCCTGTTCAGGAGTTTCGGATCGATCCGGAGGCAGAAATCCTCAAGGCTCGCGAAGGGCCGATCGCCGCGAATGGCGACGATGTGCTCGACGGCCGACTCGCCGACCCCCTTGATGGCGGCAAGCGAGTAGTAAATGCGGTTGTCGCCGGTCTCGAAATGGCGGAACGAGGTCTGCACCGATGGCGCGATCACTTCGATCCCGAGACGCATGGCGTCCTGGCGGAAATCGTTGATCTTTTCCGTATTTGACATATCGAGCGTCATCGACGCGGCGAGGAACTCGACCGGATAATGCGCCTTCATATAGGCGGTCTGGTAGGAGACGATCGCGTAGGCGGCCGCATGCGACTTGTTGAAGCCGTAGTTGGCGAACTTCGCAAGCAGGTCGAAGATCAGGTCGGCCTGCGGTTTCGACACGTCGTTCTTGACGGCGCCCTCGACGAAGCGGGCGCGCTGCTTGTCCATCTCCTCCTTGATCTTCTTGCCCATGGCGCGGCGCAACAGATCGGCCTCGCCGAGGGAGTAGCCCGAGAGCACCTGGGCGATCTGCATCACCTGCTCCTGATAGACGATAACGCCCTGCGTCTCCTTCAGCAGGTAATCGATCTTCGGGTGAATCGACTCGATCTCTTCCTCGCCATGCTTGCGGGCGTTGTAGACCGGGATGTTCTCCATCGGGCCCGGGCGGTAGAGCGCAACAAGTGCGATGATGTCCTCGATGCAGTCTGGCCGCATGCCGATCAGCGCCTTGCGCATGCCGGCGCTTTCCACCTGGAACACGCCGACCGTCTCGCCGCGGGAAAGCATCTCGTAGGTCTTCACATCGTCGAGCGGAATGCTCGCAAGATCGATATGAATGCCGCGCTTGGCGACGAAATCGACCGCAGTCTTCAGCACCGTTAGCGTTTTCAGGCCGAGGAAGTCGAACTTAACGAGGCCGGCCTGCTCCACCCACTTCATGTTGAACTGGGTAACCGGCATGTCCGAGCGTGGATCGCGGTACATCGGCACCAGCTTCGAGAGCGGCCGATCACCGATGACGATGCCGGCGGCGTGGGTCGAGGCGTGACGGTAGAGGCCTTCGATCTTCTGGGCGATATCGAGAAGGCGCGCCACGACCGGTTCCTTTTCCGCCTCCTCCTGCAGCCGCGGCTCCTCCTCGATTGCTTTCGAAAGCGGCGTTGGATTGGCAGGGTTGTTCGGCACCAGCTTGCAGATCTTGTCGACCTGGCCGTAGGGCATTTCGAGCACGCGGCCGACATCGCGCAGCGCCGCACGCGCCTGCAGCGATCCAAACGTGATGATCTGCGCCACCTGCTCGCGGCCGTATTTGCCCTGGACGTACCGAATGACCTCTTCGCGGCGGTCCTGGCAGAAGTCGATATCGAAGTCCGGCATCGACACGCGTTCGGGATTGAGGAAGCGCTCGAACAGCAGAGAGAACCGCATCGGATCAACGTCGGTGATCGTCAGCGCATAGGCCACCAGCGATCCCGCACCCGAGCCGCGGCCCGGGCCGACGGGAATGTCGTGCTGCTTGGCCCATTTGATGAAGTCCGAAACGATAAGGAAGTAGCCGGGGAACTTCATCCGTTCGATGACGCCGAGTTCGAAGGCCAGCCGTTCGCGATAATCCTCTTCCTTGTAGCCGGGCGCCATTCCGAGCTTCGCCAGGCGGCGCTCCAGCCCCTCTTCCGCCTGTCGGCGAAGCTCTGCAGCCTCCGCACGTTCCGCTTCCTCCGGATCCTCCGAAGCGCCGGTGAAGCGCGGCAGTATCGGCCCGCGCGTCTTCAGCATGAAGCAGCAGCGGCGGGCAATCTCGATCGTGTTCTCGAGGGCTTCCGGAAGATCGGCGAAGAGCGCCGCCATCTCCTTGCGGCTTTTCAGATAGTGGTCCGGCGTCAGGCGGAAACGGCTGTCATCCGAAACCATCGCGTTGTGCGCGACCGCCATGAGGGCGTCGTGCGCATCGTAGTCAGCCGGAGCGGGAAAGAATGCCTCGTTGGTCGCCACCAACGGCACATCAAAGCGATAGGCGAGTTCGACCATGCGGCTCTCGTTCCGCCGGTCATAGTTGCCGTGCCGCTGCAGTTCCAGATAGAGCCGGTCGCCGAAGAGCTCGATCAACGCCTTCAGGCGGTTTTCGGCCAGAACCGGCGACCCCGCTTTCAATGCCATGTCGATCGGTCCGCTCGCCGCCCCCGTCAGCGCGATCAGACCATCGGTCCCGCCCTCAGTGAGCCATGACCGCGTAATTCGCGCCGCCTGGCTGCCCTCGCCGTCGAGATAGGCGCGGCTGACGAGGTCGACGAGCCGGACATAGCCAGCGTCGGTTGCGGCGATCAGCACCAGCGACGGCAGTTTCGCAAGCTGATGATGATGACCGCGCCGTTCTGCTTCCGCCTCGTCTTCCATGTCGATCGACAACTGGCAGCCAATGATCGGCTGCAAGCCGTCATCCGCCGCCTTCTGCGAAAATTCGAGCGCCGCAAAGAGATTATTGGTGTCGGCAATGCCAATGGCTGGCTGTTCATCGGCCACAGCCTTGCCGATGACTTTCTTCAGCGGCAGCGCACCCTCGAGCAGCGAGAAGGCCGAATGCACACGCAAGTGTACGAACTGCGGATGCGTCGCAGTTACACCCTGCCCAAGGCTCTCGTCATTCGCCATCGTTGCACTCCGATTCCCGTTCGGAGCAGAGGATATCCCGTTTCCGGTCCTTGATGTCCAGCACAACGGCCGGAGCCACCGTCTTTTTCAACATTGCGTCCGAGATAGCACAGGTCCGACGCGGCCACGCCATGCGAAGCCGCACCGGCGCAGAAGGGTCACAATCCGAGCGCAATCACCGAGATGCTGGCGATGAACAGGCTCATGGAGGCGAAGGCGGCGAGATCACGAACGAAATCAGTCATAATATGGCTCCATATGGCTCCTTTCCGCTATTGTTGTTCTTTTGTTCTTTTTTTGTTCCATAGTCAAGCAAGCCTGCATAAAAGATCCCGCAATCCAAAGATCATGGTTAACGCGCCTGTGGCTAGGCACCATGGTCGCAACGTTCAAGCTCTAATCAAACCGTGGGCAGCCGAGTGAACCTTCCGAGCCATCCGTCGACGCGAGACGATGCCAGCAGTTCGGAGGCCGGTACATCGGCGTTTGTTCCCTTTTTGTTCTTTACACGCTGGCGCTGTTACGGCATCCTCGCTGACGAAAATGGGAGGACGCTCATGTTCAGCATCGAGGAACTCACCGACTTCATCGTCGAGGCGAAATCGAGGACCTATGTCGGCGGCGGCGCGGCACTGCCCGCCTGCAGGCCCGGTTCGCGCGATATCGGCCACCAGCGCGGCGCGTGGCGCTATCTCGACAGCTATTTTGGCGGAACGGATTTTGCCGGCCAGGAAACGGTCTGGCACGATGGCAACCCGCGCTGGGCGATGAACTACTTCGGTCGCATTATTCGACCGGACTTGATCGATGCGGAACGAGCCGGCGCCGTCATCAAAGCTGCACTACAGACCATGTATCGCGACAAGCGCCATTTCCTCGGCGGCACCGAATACCTGCACGCCTACGGTTGTTACGTCGACAGCAGTCGTGGTGCGACCGATCATTTTTCCGGACGCGAGGTCATTTTCGTCGATGGCGAAGAGGCCTACGAGCTCGATTATCGCGGTGGGCTCATCGTTCCCTGACTACTGCATGTCGCCTTTAATCGGAGCCGATTAAAGGACAAGAACATGCAGCAATTCAAGGGCTACAGCGTCCTTTGCGCGTCTGAAAAGACGCGCGGCGCTGTAGGTCGCGATGATCCTGGGTCGAAGCGACCCGATCATAAACGTGATCAATTCTAATAAGTTGGACGCGGGATGCGAGGCGGAAAACCACAAACTTCCCCCTCTCGCGTTCTACCGCGCCTTAAGCCTACTTCAGTTCGACGACCTTCCCGTCCTCGATCGTCACACGGCGATCCATCAAGGAGGCGAGTTCATGGTTGTGCGTCGCGATCAGTGCGGAAAGGCCCGACTGGCGCGCCAATGCCTCCATCGCCTCGAACACATAGCCGGCGGTCTCGGGATCGAGATTGCCGGTCGGCTCATCGGCAAGGAGCACGAGCGGCGCATTGGCCACGGCGCGGGCGATCGCGACGCGCTGCTGCTCGCCGCCGGAAAGCTCGGCCGGCCGATGGCTGGCACGGTGGCCGATGCGCATATAGTCGAGCAAAGCGGCGGCCCTCTCCGCTGCTTCTGCCTTCGGAAGGCCGGCGATCAGTTGCGGCATCATGATGTTTTCCAGTGCCGAAAATTCCGGCAGGAGATGATGGAACTGGTAGACGAAGCCGATCTCCTTGCGCCGGATCGCTGTGCGCCGGTCATCGCTGAGCCCGTTGCAAGCCAAGCCATTGACGACGACTTCGCCCGCGTCCGGATGTTCGAGCAGGCCTGCGACGTGCAAGAGCGTGGACTTGCCGGTTCCCGAAGGCGCCACGAGCGCGACGGTCTCGCCGCTTCGCAGCGTGAAATCGACGCCCTTGAGGATCGGGAGGTAGGTGTCGCCCTCGCCATAGTGCCGCTCAATGCCGGAGAGCTGCAGTGCCACACGCGCATTCATTTTGCGTTCTTGTCCTTGTTATTCGTACCGCAGGGCCTGCACCGGATCGAGGCGCGAGGCGCGCCAGGCTGGAAAGATCGTGGCAAGGAAGGAAAGGGCAAGCGCCATGATGACGACTGCGATCGTTTCGTCAGCATTCATATCCGCAGGAAGCTGACTCAGGAAATAAAGTTCCGGGTTGAAGAGCGTCGTTCCCGAGACCCAGGAGAAGAACTGGCGGATCGATTCGACATTGAGGCAGACGACGACGCCAAGGAGCACGCCGGCGGCCGTGCCGGCGACCCCGATGGCGGCGCCGGTCATGAAGAAGATGCGCATTACCGATCCGGACGTCGCGCCCATCGTTCTAAGGATCGCGATGTCGCTGCCCTTGTCCTTCACCAGCATGATGAGGCCGGAAATGATGTTCAATGCCGCCACCAGCACGATCAGCGTCAGGATCATGAACATCACGTTGCGCTCGACCGCGAGCGCGGAGAAGAAGGTTTTGTTGCGGTCGCGCCAGTCGGTGATGAAGATCTGCCGGCCGGCCGCATCTTCAATGGGCTTACGCAAGGAATCGACCGCGTCCGGATGCTCGGCGAAAACTTCGATCGATTGGACGAGGCCCTCGGCATTGAAATAAAGCTGCGCCTCCTCGAGCGGCATGAAGACGATCGTTGCGTCATATTCCGACATGCCGATTTCGAAGATCGCCGAGACGGTATAGGCCTTGACGCGCGGATTCATGCCCATGGGCGTCACATCGCCGTTTGGCGAGGTCAACGTGATCGTGCCGCCGACGCGGATCCCCAGTTGTTCGGCCATGCGCGAACCGATTGCGACACCGCTTCCGGACGCAAAGCCGACCAGATCGCCGGACTGGATGTGCTCGGAGATGGATTTCAGCTTCGAGAGGTCGTCGGCACGGACTCCGCGAACGAGGGCGCCCGTCGACGCGTCACCGTAGCCCTGGGCGAGAACCTGTCCCTCGACCATCGGGATCGCCATCGTCACGCCTGGTACCGCCGAAAACTTGTTCGCCAGCTCGGCGTAGTTGGTCAGAGGACCATCGAGCGGCTGCACGATGATATGGCCATTCATGCCGAGGATGCGGGAAATCAGTTCGGTGCGGAATCCGTTCATCACCGCCATAACGATGATCAACGTCGCGACACCCAGCATGATGCCGATGAAGGAAAAGCCGGCGATGACCGAGATGAAGGCCTCCTTCCGTCGCGAGCGCAGATAGCGCCAGGCCACCATGCGCTCGAACGCGGAAAAGGGACGGCTGGAAGGCGCGCCAGACTTAGCGGCAGCCTGCACCTGGTCTTCCGTTGCCGCGGTCATCTTTGCTTCCTTCGTCCTTTATCTCGTCGCAGCCAGCTTGTTGATCGCGGCTTCGATCGTCATCGTCTCGCGCTCGCCGGACTTGCGGTCCTTGACTTCGACTTCGCCGTTCGCAACCGAACGCGGTCCGACGATGATCTGAACCGGAACACCAATGAGGTCGGCGGTCGCAAACTTCGCGCCGGCGCGATCATCGGTATCGTCCAGAAGCACGTCGAATCCAGCCCTCCCGAGTCCCGAGTAGAGCGCGCCGCTGGCCGCATCGCAAGCGGCATCACCCGCTTTCATGTTGATGACGACGACATCGAACGGGGCGACCGACTTCGGCCAGATGATGCCGTTTTCGTCGTGCGATGCCTCGATGATCGCCGGCACCAGACGGGTCGGGCCAATGCCGTAGGAGCCCATGTGCACCGTATGCTCCTTGCCGTCCGGCCCGAGTACCTTCGCGCCCATCGCTTCGGAATACTTTGTGCCGAAGTAGAAGATGTGGCCGACCTCGATGCCGCGCGCCGACAGGCGTTCGCCCTCGGGAATAGCGCTGAAGGCTGCCTCGTCATGCATTTCCGAGGTTGCCGCGTAGCGCGACGTCCACTTCTCGAAGATCGCCTTCAGACCGGCGACATCGTCGAAATTGGTATCCTCTCCCGGAATGTCGAAACCGAGGAAGTCCTTGTGGCAGAAGACTTCGGACTCACCGGTGTCGGCAAGGATGATGAATTCGTGGCTGAGATTGCCACCAATCGGACCGGTATCGGCACGCATCGGGATGGCACGCAGGCCCATGCGGGAGAAGGTACGCAGGTAAGCGGCGAACATCCGGTTATAGGCGTGCTCCGCGCCTTCGCGATCAAGATCGAAGGAATAGGCGTCCTTCATCAGGAACTCGCGCGAGCGCATCGTGCCGAAGCGCGGGCGGATCTCGTCGCGGAACTTCAACTGAATATGATAGAGATTGAGCGGCAGGTCGCGATAGGACTTCACGTAGGAGCGGAATACATCCGTGATCATCTCCTCGTTCGTCGGGCCATAGAGCATCGGCCGGTCCTGCCGGTCCTTGATGCGCAGCATTTCCTTGCCGTAGGCATCGTAGCGTCCGCTCTCCTGCCACAACTCTGCCGACTGCAGTGTCGGCATAAGGAGCTCGATCGCGCCGGAGCGGTTCTGTTCCTCGCGAATGATCGCGTTGACCTTGTCAAGTACGCGCTTGCCAAGCGGCAGCCAGGTATAGATGCCGGCAGATTGCTGGCGGATCATGCCCGTCCGCAGCATGAGGCGGTGGGAAACGATTTCCGCTTCCTTCGGATTTTCCTTCAAGATGGGCATGAAAAAGCGGGACAGGCGCATGACGGGTTCCAGAACTTGGTGGACTTCGCACTATCGGCGGATTCGGGCGAAATGACGTTGTGCTTCGGCCGCCGTCTTCGCCCGAGCAAGGAGAAGCGGCTTAGCCTTATTGCGATCGTACTCTTGATTTTCTCCTCCGACACGGCCGGTGGAAAGCATTTCGAGCTCAGCGTTCATAACCGCTTCGCGCGCGGAAGAAAACCCTGCCGCAGCGGGAAGAAAACCATATAACAGATGGCATTTGACAGGAAATGCGCAGGGTTAGCCTGCGTCAAAAGAGCACGGTAGTAACAGGACAAGGGCGGCTGCTGTCAACGGAAAAAAATTGCCGGACTGTAGCAAAAATGCAAAAAAAGCAGATGACAGCGCCCAATGTTTGAGCTAATTTCGGCTCACAAAACAGGCAAGAAGACCAAATTGTTGCCGAAATTCGCGGTCAAGTCTTGGGAGGATAAGATCTTAGGCGCGCTCGTTCGCTGCCGCCGGAAACGGATTAAAGATCACGCGAAACTTAGAAAACAAGGCTTTACGCCTTGTTTTTTTTGCTTTTCGCGAACTCCCCCTCACCGAAGCACCCTTAAAATATGTCAATTCTCCGACTGTCAAGGCGTGAATTTCCCTTGAAGCCGACGTCCCGGCGCGAATGCCGCCTGCACTTCCTCGAATGGCGAGAAGATAATTATCCGGCTGCGAGTTCGCTGGTGGGCTTTTGCTCGATGGCACGATTTTTGCCCCATCAGCAATTCGCGGTGCCACAGCGTCCTTTGGAAATCTGCGAGCTGCGCGGTAGGGGGCGGCTATTCAGTAAAATTCCGGCGCGAACCGCGGAATGGAATCGATCCCGTATCCTAGTTTGACCGAAACGACGTACCAACCGAGGTGAATGGCAGCAGCGATGGCAGTCGTCAGCAGCACGACGCGCAGGGCGCGAAACCGCGCCGGAGCGCTTTCGACACTGCCGGGCACGACATCGTTTTCCTCCGCTTGCGTGCGCACTCCCAGCGGCAGAACGGCAAAGAGCGTCAGCCACCAGATGATAAAGTAGATGGCAAGGGTCGAAAAAACGGACATTGCTGGTCTCAATTGTTATCGCTGGATGGACCTACAGCGCCGCGCGTCCTATCAGACGCGCAAGGGACGCTGTAGCACTTTGAATTGCTGCATGTATCATCCTTAAATCGAGTACGATTTAAGGTACATGCAGTGGCGCCGGCACGCCGAAATTACCGCAAGGCCATCGCGTCCGCCTTATAACGCCACTCAGCCCAACCGGCAAACAAGTGGGCCGCGCCCGACTGTCACACCTCTTCCAGTTCGATCAAGGTGCCTTGAAAGTCCCTGGGGTGCAGGAACAGGACCGGCTTACCATGGGCGCCGATCTTCGGCGTCCCATCGCCGAGCACTCGCGCGCCCGCCTCCCTCAACCGGTCACGGGCCGCTATGATGTCCGTCACCTCATAGCAGATGTGGTGCATGCCCCCCGCAGGGTTCTTCGCAAGGAAAGCGGCAATCGGGGATTCATCGCCCAGCGGCTCCAGCAGTTCCACCTTCGTGTTCGGGAGCGTTACGAATACGACCGTGACACCGTGTTCGGGAAGCGCCTGCGGCTCCGTGACGTTCGCACCGAGCGTCGAACGATAGCTTTCTGCCGCCGCCGCCAAATCCGGCACTGCGATCGCCACGTGATTTACCCTTCCCAACATCGAATGCTCCCTTCCCTCGAAGGCCGAGGCTCCGCAGTGGTTTACGTCGCGCCCTCAGACGAGGAAATCAGACTTTGGTAACAAAGACCGTGACGACCGGCTTCTTGCCCCACACCTGATTGGCGGTACTGCGCACGGCGCGCCGAACCGCTTCCTGCAACGTGGCGAGATCCTTCCGCTTTGCCCGAGGAATGCTTTCCACGGCGCCGAGCACGGCGTCGTAGAGCGTATCGCTCATATCCTCGCCTTCGTCGTCGAATTCCGGAAGTCCGATCGGTACGACATCCGGATCACCGAGGAAATCATAGCGATTGTCGAGCACGACATTGACTGAGACGTGGCCGGCGAAGGAGAGCTTGCGCCGCTCGCCGATGCCCATCTCATCGAAGTCACCGATCAGCGTTCCATCCTTGTAGATGCGACCGTGCGGCGCCTCGTCGATCACCTCCGCGGGGCCGGGTGCCAGGCGCAGGATTTGACCATTGCGCAGCCGCGGCACACTGGCGATCCCGGAGTCCATGGCCAGTTCGGCATGTGCCGTCAGATGGGCTGCCTCGCCGTGGACGGGCACGACGATCTGCGGCTTGACCCACTCGTACATCTGCTGCAGCTCGTTCCGCCGCGGGTGGCCGGAAACATGCACCAGCGCCTCGCTGTCGGTAATGATGTGAATGCCCTGCTCGATCAGGCCATTCTTGATATCGTTGATCGCCTTCTCGTTTCCTGGAATCGTGCGCGACGAGAAGACAATCGTGTCACCGGCGGAAAATGCCACATTGCGCATCTCATCGCGGGCAATCTTGGCAAGCGCTGCCCGCGGCTCACCTTGGCTGCCGGTCAAGATCACGACGACTTTGTCGCGCGGAATATAGCCGAACTCGTCCTCTGCCAGGAACGGCTTCAGCCCTTCCATCAGACCGAGATCCCTCGCCACGTCCACGACCCGCTTCATCGAACTGCCGAGCAGCAGAACCTCACGGCCCGCGGCCTCCGCCGCTTCGGCGACGGAGCGAATCCGGCCGACATTCGAAGAGAACGTCGTGATGCCTACACGACCCTCGGCATTGGCGATAATCTTGGCCAGACTTTCGGAAACCTGTTGTTCGGACGGCGAAACGCCATCGCGAAGCGCATTTGTCGAGTCGCAGACGAGCGCCAGCACGCCCTCCTCGCCGGTCTTGCGGAAACGCATCTCGTCCGTCATCGGACCGAGCGACGGCTTGAGATCGATCTTCCAGTCGCCCGTGTGCACAACGGTGCCGAGCGGCGTCCGGATGACGAGCGACATCGGCTCAGGGATCGAGTGGTTGACCCCGACCGCCTCGATGCTGAAGGGTCCGATATTGATCCGGTCACCCTGCTTGAAGATCGTGACCGGGATTTCGCCACGGCTCTTTTCGAAATCGCGCTTCGCTTCAAGCATGCCGGCTGTAAAGGGCGAGGCATAGACTGGAACGTTGAGGCCCGGCCAAAGGTCGTTCAAGGCACCGTAGTGGTCCTCGTGCGAATGCGTGATGATGATCGCCTTCAGATTGCGGCGCTCTTCAGCGAGGAAGGCGATATCTGGCAGGACCAGTTCGACGCCGGGCAGTTCCGGGCCAGGAAAAGTCACGCCACAATCGACCATGATCCACTGACGGTTGCCCGGCCGGCCATAGCCATAAAGGCCGAGGTTCATGCCTATTTCGCCGACGCCGCCAAGCGGCAAGAACACCAGTTCTTCTTCCTGCGCCATATCGTTGCGCGCCCCTATTCTTCAATCATCCAAAAAATACATCACCGGCAGCAATCGCCTGCTGCGTGCCGGTCCCCGTGTCGAGCAACAACCGGCCGTCGTGATCAATACCGGCAAAGCGGCCCGAAAGCGACCGATCCGGCAGGTTGACGGTGATCGTCTCGCCGATCCCGCGCGCCGCTGCACGCCAGAAGTCGATGACCTTGGCGATGCCCGCCCCGCGATCCCAGAGCGAGAGCATCTCGGCCACGGCGAGAAAAAGATGTGCAAAAAGCTCTTCCGGCGACGCCGCCGCCCCCTCGCGACGAAGTGACGTCGCGGGATAGAGCGCCCCTTCCGGTGCGATACCGACATTTACCCCGATGCCGATGACCAGTGCTCGGCGGCCGTCCGCAAGCTCCTCGCCTTCAAGGAGAATGCCGCACACCTTCTTACCATCGACGAGGATGTCGTTCGGCCACTTGATCTCAACCGGCGCCGCGGCGGGCGGCATTACCGCCCGGATCGCCCGATGCGCGGCCACCGCGATGGCAAGCGGCAGGGAATGCAGGCGCGCGATCGGCGCCGGATCGATGAGAAGCAGTGATGCGTAAAGGTTGCCGGGTTCGGAAACCCATGCACGGCCGCGACGACCGCGACCACCCGTCTGGCGCCCGGCAGTGATCCAGAGATTGCCCGGATCACCTTCGCGCGCCTTCGCCAGACATTCGCTATTGGTGGAGACGGTCTCGGCGAGCGCGACGTGCCGGAAGTCGTCAGGCGAAATCCGGCCGCCGCCTTTCCCGCCGGTCAAAAGAAGGTCCGGGCCGCAACTTCCGCGGCGCTTCCGAGCGGTCCGCCGATCAGCACGTATCCGAGAACGAACAGACCGGAGAGGCCGAAGACAAGGCGCAGTTCGCCGGCAGTGCGCGCGAACTCACCCTTGGCCTCATCGAACCACATGACCTTGATGACCCGCAGGTAATAATAAGCACCAACGACGGACGCGAGTACGCCGATGATCGCGAGTGCGTAGAGATGCGCCTCGATGGCGGCGACGAACACGAAATACTTCGCGAAGAAACCTGCGAGCGGCGGGATGCCTGCCAGCGAGAACATCAGGATCGTCAGGGCCGTCGCCATGAAGGGATTGGTCTGCGACAGGCCGGCAAGGTCATCGATATTCTCGACATGCTCACCTTCCTTGCGGCGCATAGCGAGAATGCAGGCGAAGGTGCCGAGCGTCATGATCATGTAGATGAGCATATAGAGGATCACGCCGCGCACGCCAGCCATTGAGCCAGCCGCAAGACCGACCAGCGCATAACCCATATGACCAATCGAGGAGTAGGCCATCAGCCGCTTGATGTTCCGCTGGCCGATGGCTGCGAAAGCGCCGAGCAGCATGGAAGCGATCGAGATGAAGACGACGATCTGCTGCCAATCGGCGACCACCGGTTCGAAGGCGTTGATGACAATGCGAACGAGGATCGACATCGCCGCGACTTTCGGTGCGGCTGCGAAGAAGGCGGTGACCGGGGTCGGTGCACCCTCATAGACGTCCGGCGTCCACATGTGGAACGGAACTGCGGAAATCTTGAAGGCAAGGCCCGCGAGGATGAAGACCAGGCCGAAAACGAGGCCCAGCGAGCGACCTTCCGTCGCCAGTGCCACGGCGATCTCGTCGAAGCCGGTATGACCGGTGAAGCCATAGACGAGCGACATGCCGTAGAGCAGCATACCCGACGACAGGGCACCGAGAACGAAGTATTTCAACCCGGCTTCGGTCGAACGGACACTATCACGATTGATCGCCGCCACGACATAGAGCGCCAGCGACTGCAGTTCCAGCGACAGGTAGAGCGAGATGAGATCATTGGCGGAGATCATCAGCAGCATGCCGAGGGTCGCCAGCACCAGCAGCACCGGAAACTCGAAGCGGTCGATCTGGGTCGAACGGGCATGGCCGACGGTCATCACCATCGCCGTAATCGAGCCGATCAGCGCTAGGACCTTCATGAACTTGGCGAAGGGATCGGAAAGGAAGGCGCCGCCATAGGCCTCACCCTCGCCCGTCTTCAGGACGAGCCACAGCCCGGCAATGATCAGCAGTGCGACGGCAAGTCCGGTTACGGTTGGCGTGGACGACCTTTCGCTCGAAAAGACGCCAATCATCAACAGCACCATCGCGCCGGCCGCGAGGATCAGCTCGGGAACCGAGAGTTGCAGGCTTGCGAAGAGGGTTTCAGCAGTCATGTCCAGTCACGTCCTGTGGTCATTGCACCGAAAGCGCAACGTCTTGCGCTGCCTGCAGGGCTGCGGAGTAGTTGTTGACGAGCAGATCCACGGAGGCCGCGGTCGCATCGAATACCGGTGCCGGATAGACACCGAAGAAGATCGTCAGGATCACCAGCGGATAGAGGATAAGCTTCTCACGTGCCGATAGATCGAGCAGCGCCTTCAGGCTTTCCTTCTCGAGCGCACCGAAGATCACCCGGCGATAGACCCAAAGGGCATAGGCAGCCGAAAGGATAACACCGCTGGTCGCAAACAAGGCGACCCAGGTATTGGCGCGGAAGGCACCCACCAGCGTCAACACTTCGCCGACGAAGCCCGAGGTGCCGGGAAGGCCGACATTCGCCATGGTGAAGACCATGAAGGCGACCGCGTATTTCGGCATGTTGTTGACGAGGCCGCCATAGGCAGCGATCTCGCGGGTGTGCAGGCGGTCGTAGACGACGCCGACGCAAAGGAAGAGCGCGCCCGAGACGACGCCGTGCGACAGCATCTGGAAGATAGCGCCCTGCACGCCCTGGGTATTGGCGGCAAACGTGCCCATGGTCACGTAGCCCATGTGCGCCACCGAGGAATAGGCGATCAGCTTCTTGATATCGGTCTGCATCATCGCCACCAGCGAGGTGTAGATGATCGCGATGATCGACAGCGTGAAGACGAACGGCGCGAAATAGTCCGAAGCAAGCGGGAACATTGGCAGCGAGAAGCGCAGGAAACCGTAGCCGCCGAGCTTCAGGAGGATGCCGGCCAGGATGACGGAGCCCGCGGTCGGGGCCTGGACGTGCGCGTCCGGAAGCCAGGTGTGAACCGGCCACATCGGCATCTTAACCGCGAAAGAGGCGAAGAAGGCAAGCCACAGCCACGTCTGCATCCCGCGCGGGAACTTGTAGGTGAGCAGTTCGGTAATGTCGGTCGTGCCGGCCTGCCAGTACATCGCCATGATGGCGAGCAGCATCAGCACCGAGCCGAGCAGTGTGTAGAGGAAGAACTTGTAGCTCGCATAAACGCGATCCCTGCCGCCCCAGACGCCGATGATGATGAACATCGGAATGAGGCCGGCTTCGAAGAACACGTAGAAGAGCACGATGTCGAGAGAGACGAAGACACCGAGCATCAGCGTTTCCAGGATCAGAAACGCAATCATGTATTCTTTCAGGCGCTTCTCAATCGTGAGCCAGCTCGCCAGCACGCAGAACGGCATCAAGAGCGCGGTCAACGGCACGAACAGCACAGAGATGCCGTCGATGCCGAGATGATACGAGATGCCGGTGCCGAGCCACTCCCGCTTCTCAACCATCTGGAAGCCCGGGTTCGAGGCGTCGAACTGGTACCAGATGTAGAGCGAGACGGCGAAGGTGAAGATCGTCGTCAGCAGCGATACGTTCAGGATGTTCCGGCGGCCGTAGACGCTGTCTTCCCTTGTCAGCAAGAGAAGCAGAACGCCGACGAGCGGCATGAAGGTGACCGCGGAAAGTACGGGCCAATCGGTCATCAGAAGGAACTCCCGAGCATCATCCATGTAACGAGCGCAGCGATGCCGATCAGCATGGCGAACGCGTAGTGATAAAGGTAACCGGTCTGCATCCGCACGACGCGATCGGTCACATCGAGGACACGCGCCGCAACACCATTCGGCCCGAAGCCGTCGATCACCCGGCCGTCACCCTCCTTCCAGAGGAAGGTGCCGAGGCGCTTGGCGGTACGAACGAACAGGAAGTCGTAGAGCTCGTCGAAGTACCACTTGTTGAGCAGGAACTGGTAGAGACCACGGTGCTGGTTGGCGAGATACTTCGGCGTCTCCGGCGAGCGGATGTACATGTACCAGGCGGTGTAGAGGCCGAGCGCCATGGCTACGAACGGGCTCCACTTCACCCACAGCGGAACGTGGTGGTATTCCTCGAGAATTTCGTTTTCAGGCAGCGTGAAGAGAGAGCCCTGCCAGAACTCGACATAGTGATGGCCGAAGAAATAATCGTGGTACAGGAAGCCTGCGAAGAGCGCGCCGGCGCCCAGGATATAGAGCGGCACCAGCATCACCTGCGGTGACTCATGGACGTGATGCATAACGTCCGAAGAAGCCCGCGGCTTGCCGTGGAAGGTCATGAAAGTCAGACGCCACGAGTAGAAGCTCGTGAACAGAGCGGCGATTACCAGAAGGATGAAGGCGAAGCCGGAGACGGCACCATGCGAGGCAAAGGTGGACTCGATGATCGCATCCTTCGAGAAGAAGCCGGCCGTGCCGATCACCGTTCCCGGAATACCGACGCCGGTCAGCGCGATCGTGCCGATGAACATCATCCAGTAGGTGACCGGGATGTGCGTGCGCAAGCCGCCCATGTAGCGCATGTCCTGCTCGCCATCGACGGCGTGGATCACCGAACCGGCGCCAAGGAAGAGGAGCGCCTTGAAGAAGGCGTGCGTGAAGAGGTGGAAGATGGCGGCACCATAGGCGCCGACGCCAAGTGCCACGAACATGTAGCCGAGCTGCGAGCAGGTCGAATAGGCGATGACGCGCTTGATGTCGTTCTGCACGAGGCCGACGGTCGCGGCAAAGAAGGCTGTGATCGCGCCGATCAGGGTAACGACAGTCAGCGCATCCGGCGAGAGCTCGAACAGCGGCGACATGCGGGCGACGAGGAAGACACCGGCGGTGACCATGGTTGCGGCATGGATGAGGGCCGACACAGGCGTCGGGCCTTCCATGGCGTCCGGCAGCCAGGTGTGCAGCAGGAACTGCGCCGACTTGCCCATCGCGCCCATGAAGAGCAGCAGGCAGGCGGCCGTCAGGGCATGCGCCTTGTCGAGCTGCATGCCGAAGAGGTTGACGACGGCCTCTCCTGCGCCTGCCCCGGCTGCCGCTGCCTCAGCACCTTCAGCCGGCAGATAGCTCTGCGCGGCGGCAAAGACGGTCTCGAGGTTGATCGAGCCGAAAAGAACGAAGACCAAGAAGATGCCGAGCGAGAAGCCGAAATCGCCGACGCGGTTGACGATGAAGGCCTTGATCGCCGCAGCGTTGGCCGAAGGCTTCTTGTACCAGAAGCCGATCAGCAGATAGGACGCAAGGCCCACGCCTTCCCAGCCGAAGAACATCTGCAGGAGGTTGTCGGCCGTCACCAGCATCAGCATCGCGAAGGTGAAGAGCGACAGATAGGCGAAGAAGCGCGGGCGGTTCGGATCGTGGTGCATGTATCCGATCGAATAGATGTGCACCAGCGACGAAACCGTATTCACGACGACGAACATGACTGCCGTCAGCGTATCGACGCGGAAAGCCCATTCGACATCGAAGCCACCGGACTGGATCCAGCGCAACACCGAAACCTTGATCATCTCCTCTTCGCCAAGCGCGACGTTGAAGAAAACGAGCCAAGAGAGCGCGAGCGCGATGAGCATCAGCCCGCTGGTCACGTATTCGGATGCCTTGGCGCCGATCTGCGTGCCGAGGAGACCGGCGATCAGGAAGCCGATCAGAGGCAGAAAGACGATAGCCTTGATGATGGTGTCCATAGCCTTGTCAGCCCTTCATCGTGTTGATGTCTTCGACGTCGATCGAGCCGCGGTTGCGATAGAAGACGACGAGAATTGCAAGTCCGATGGCCGCTTCGGCGGCCGCCACCGTCAGAATGAACAACGCGAAGACCTGGCCGGTGATGTCGTTCAGGAAGGCCGAGAAGGCCACCATGTTGATGTTGACCGCGAGCAGGATGAGTTCGACCGACATCAGGATGATGATGACATTCTTCCGATTGAGGAAGATGCCGAAGACGCCGAACGTGAACAGAATGGCGCTAACGGTCAGATAGTGGGAAATTCCGATTTCCATGGGTGTAGTCCTCGACCTAGCGTCCGATTAGATGCCCTGTCCGGGCTTGACCGTGATCACCTCGACGGCGGTCTCGGGTGCGCGGGCAACCTGGCGCGGAATGCTCTGGCGCTTGATGTTCTGGCGGTGGCGCAGCGTCAGCACGATGGCGCCGATCATGGCGACGAGCAGCACGAGCCCCGCGATTTGGAAGAAGTAGATGTAATGGGTGTAGAGAACGTCGCCGAGTGCAGCCGTATTGGTCCGCTCGTTTACCGGCGGGATCGGCATCGCAATACCCTTGGCGATTTCCGGCGAGAACGTCGCACCGCCCACGACGATGATGAGTTCGGCCGCAAGGATCAAGCCGATCAGCGCGCCGATCGGCGCATATTCAAGCACGCCCGCACGCAGTTCCGCGAAATCGATGTCGAGCATCATGACGACGAACAGAAACAGAACAGCCACCGCGCCGACATAGACGACGAGCAGGATCATCGCGAGAAACTCGGCCCCCGTCAGCAGGAAGAGCCCTGCCGAGTTAAAGAAGGTCAGGATCAGGAACAGAACGGAGTAAACCGGATTCTTAGCCGCAATGACCATGAATGCCGATGCCACCGCAATGAAGGCAAAGAGATAGAAAAAAAGAACCTGCAGACCCATGATCGGTGCCTTTTTCGTCTTGCTCGGCGTGAAGGCGCCTGCCCCCACTCCATGGGCAATGCCGGACACGGTCCGGCCAAACGCCCAGTATCTGTTTCACATGCACCGCTCTTGAGCGGCGCGACACAGCGACACGCAGATAGCCTCAGCGGTAGGGCGAGTCCATCGCGATGTTGCGTGCGATTTCCCGTTCCCACCGGTCACCGTTGGCGAGGAGCTTTTCCTTGTCGTAGTAAAGCTCTTCGCGCGTTTCGGTGGCGAATTCGAAGTTCGGTCCTTCGACGATGGCGTCGACCGGACAAGCTTCCTGACAGAACCCGCAATAGATGCACTTCACCATGTCGATGTCATAACGAACCGTGCGGCGCGTGCCGTCGTTGCGGCGGGGGCCGGCCTCGATGGTGATTGCCTGGGCAGGACAGATCGCCTCGCAAAGCTTGCAGGCGATGCAGCGCTCTTCACCGTTCGGATAACGGCGAAGCGCGTGCTCGCCGCGGAAACGCGGGCTGACCGGCCCCTTTTCGAAGGGATAGTTCACCGTCGCCTTCGGCCTGAAGAAATAGCGCATGGACAAGAAGAACGCGCCGACGAATTCCTTGAGGAACAGCGAGTTGACGGCTTGCGAGAGACCGGCCATCATTTACCTCCAAACTTGCCGGCCTCAGAGACGCCGGCGGTATGCAGCGAAGCTCGTGCGGACATCAAGCCCACCCCATCAGCTTCAAAACGAATGCGACGATGACGACCATGGCGAGCGAGAGCGGAAGGAAGACCTTCCAGCCGAGGCGCATCAATTGGTCGTAGCGGTAACGCGGCACGAAAGCCTTGACCATCGCGAACATGAAGAACACGAACGAGGCCTTCAGCACGAACCAGACGATGCCCGGAACCCAGTTCAGGAACCACACGTCGAGCGGGGGAAGCCAGCCGCCGAGGAATAGGATCGTCGTCAGCGCGCACATCAGGCAGATCGCCGCGTATTCGCCGAGCATGAACATCATATACGGAGTCGAGCCGTATTCGACCATGAAGCCGGCGACGAGTTCCGATTCAGCTTCGGGCAGATCGAAGGGCGGACGGTTCGTCTCGGCAAGAGCCGAGATGAAGAACACGACGAACATCGGAAAGAGCGACAGCCAGTGCCAGTCGAGGAACGACGCCGGCAGGCCGATCATCGTTCCGGGGCCGTCGGTCTGCGCAGTGACGATGTCCGTCAGATTGAGCGATCCGACGCAAAGCAGAACCGTCACGATGACAAAGCCGATCGAGACTTCGTAGGACACCATTTGCGCGGCAGAACGCAGGGCGCCGAGGAAGGGATACTTCGAGTTAGACGCCCAGCCGCCCATGATGATGCCATAAACTTCGAGAGAAGAAATGGCGAAGACGAAGAGGATGCCGACGTTGATGTTCGCGATCACCCAGTTTGCGTTGAGCGGAATGACCGCCCAGGCAGCAAGCGCAAGCGTCACCGAGACCAGTGGAGCAAGAAGGAAGATCGTCTTGTTCGCACCAGCCGGAATGACCGGCTCCTTGAAAACGAACTTCAGAAGGTCGGCGAAGGACTGGAACAGTCCCCAAGGACCGACGACGTTCGGGCCGCGGCGCATTTGCACGGCAGCCCAGATCTTGCGGTCGGCAAGCAGAATGTAGGCGATGAAGACCAACAGCGCGACCAGCAGCAGCAACGACTGGGCGATCATAATGATCGCAGGCCAGAGATAGGTCGAAACGAAAGCGTCCATGATACTCTATTCCCTCGCGCTCATTCCGCCGCAGCTTTGAAATTGTTGCGTGCCAAAGCCGAGCACTCGGCCATGACGGCGGATGCGCGCGCTATCGGGTTCGTCAAATAGAAGTCTTTGACCGGAGACGCAAACGCGGATTTCGCCATCTCACCCGCTTTTTGCGCGAGTGCGGCAATTTCATCGCTGTTGCCGGCTGCGATCGCATCGATCTCGGCGAAATGCGGATGCGCCGCGTAGAGTTTCGCACGCAATTCGCCAAGCGAATCAAAGGGCAGCTTCCGGCCGAGCACATCGGAGAGTGCGCGGATGATGGCCCAATCCTCACGGGCGTCGCCCGGGGCGAAGCCCGCACGGCTGCCAAGCTGGACCCGGCCCTCGGTGTTCACCCAGGTGCCGGACTTTTCGGTATAGGTCGCGCCTGGGAGAATGACATCGGCAGCATGTGCGCCGTTGTCGCCATGCGAACCAATATAGACGGTGAAGCCGGCTTTGCGCGTCGAAAGGTCGATCTCATCCGCACCAAGCAGGAACAGGACGTCGGCGCCGGCGACCATTTCCGCGGCCGACTTGCCGCCCTTGCCGGGGACGAAGCCAAGATCGAGACCGCCGACGCGCGAGGCCGCGGTGTGAAGCACGGCGAAGCCGTTCCAGTCCGCGTTAACCGCGCCAACCGCAACCGCGAGCTTTGCCGCGTTGGCGAGGACAGCCGCGCCGCCCTCCCCTGCCAGCGCGCCCTGCCCGACGATGATCAGCGGCCGTTCAGCCTTCTTCAAGGTCGCGAAGAACTTGGCCTTGCCGGAAAGGAGTTCGGCAAGCGTATCGCTGCCCGCGCCGAGATATTCGTATTCGTAGCGCAGCTCCCTCTGTTCGCCGATCACGGCGATCGGGAAATTGCCCATGCGGTAGCGCTTGCGGATGCGCGCGTTGAGCACGGACGCTTCGAAGCGCGGATTGGAGCCGATGATAAGCAGCGCGTCGGCGTTTTCGATGCCCTGGATCGTCGGGTTGAAGATGTAGCTGGCGCGGCCGAGCAACGGGTCGAGCGCGGCACCATCCGGCCGGCAGTCGAGATTCTCAGAGCCGAGCGACGTGACAAGCTCCTTCAGAGCGTACATCTCCTCGACAGAAGCGAGGTCGCCGGCAATCGCACCGATCTTGTCGCCCGAGGTGTTTGCCACGGCGGTCTTGATCGCCTGGAACGCATCGCTCCAGCTTGCAGGCTGAAGACGGCCATCCTTCTTGACGTAGGGACGGTCGAGGCGCTGTGTCTTCAGACCATCCCAGATGAAGCGGGTCTTGTCGGAGATCCACTCCTCGTTGATGTCCTCGTTGACGCGCGGCATGATGCGCATTACTTCGCGGCCGCGCGTGTCGACACGGATCGCCGAACCGACCGCGTCCATGACGTCGATCGACTCGGTCTTGTTCAGTTCCCACGGACGGGCCGTAAAGGCGAAGGGCTTCGAGGTCAGCGCGCCGACCGGGCAGAGATCGACGACGTTGCCCTGCAGTTCGGAGGTCATCGCCTGTTCGAGATAGGTGGTGATCTCGGCGTCCTCGCCGCGGCCGATGAGACCGAGCTCGGCAATGCCGGCGACTTCCGTCGTGAAGCGGACACAGCGCGTGCAGTGGATGCAGCGGTTCATCACCGTCTTCACCAGCGGCCCGATGTACTTGTCTTCGACCGCGCGTTTGTTTTCCTGATAGCGCGAGCTGTCGATGCCGAAGGCCATGGCCTGGTCCTGCAGGTCACACTCACCGCCCTGGTCGCAAATCGGGCAGTCGAGCGGGTGGTTGATCAGCAGGAATTCCATGACGCCTTCGCGCGCCTTCTTGACCATCGGCGTGGTCGTGAAGACTTCCGGCACCTCGCCGTTTGGACCGGGACGCAGATCGCGCACGCCCATCGCGCAGGAGGCTGCCGGCTTGGGCGGTCCGCCCTTCACTTCGACCAGACACATGCGGCAGTTGCCGGCGACCGAGAGCCGCTCGTGGAAACAGAAGCGCGGAACCTCGGCGCCGGCCTCTTCACACGCCTGAAGCAGGGTGAAATGATCCGGGACCTCGATCTCTTTTCCGTCGACTTTCAGCTTTGCCATCTTCGCACTCAATCCTGTCTTCCGTCCGCCTGCCTCTCGGCGGCAGACAATTCCTTTACAGCCACGCCGCTTGCTGGCGATTGCCGCTGAGGGTCATCGCCTCTTAATCTTTCATCACGCGCCCTTGAGCGCCTTCGCCTGCCCCACCCAATCGTCGCGCAGGATGCGGCCATCGAAGCCGAGTTCCTTATCCAGCCGTGCCACGTCCGCCTCGCTCCACACGGCGATGTCGGCAAAGCGGCGAATGCCCCTGGCGTTCAAGACCTGCTCAAGCTTCGGACCAATCCCGGAAATCCGCTTGAGGTCATCGGCCACAACCGGCTTTTCTGCCCTGGCCGGCGCCTTCGCTTTTGACTTCGGCTTGGACACCTTTGAGGACGGCGCAATAACGGGAGCCGGCGAGGCTTCCGGAGCTTGCTGCACCACCCGCTTGGCCGGCGCAGCCGTTGGTTCCGGCGCGGTGGCCCGTGGCTGCTCCGGCGCCGAGGGCGCCGAGATGCCTTTCTGCATCGCACCGACAGCGCCCTGCATGGCGCCGAACATGATGCCAGCGATGTGGCTCGAGACGCCGAAACCAAGCGCCGTTGCGGCCGCGACAGCCGCCGTGGGATGCGCCATCAGCGGGTGCAGCGGAAGGTTCGGGATGTTTTTCATCCATTCGGCCATGCCGAAAGGATCGGCCGGGTCTACGCCGAGGGATCGCGCGAATGGAATGACTGCGCTGGTTTTTTCCATGCTCTGTCCGTCCTTACGTGTCCCGGCCATCGGTCGTTACTCCGCTGCTTCGAGCACCGCGCCGTGTGACGTCGCGTTGCGTGTGTATTCGTCGATGCGCTTTTCGATCTCCGGGCGGAAGTTGCGGATGAGGCCCTGGACCGGCCAGGCGGCCGCATCGCCAAGGGCACAGATGGTGTGGCCCTCGATCTGCTTCGTCACATCGAAAAGCATGTCGATCTCGCGCTTCTGCGCGCGGCCCTGCACCATGCGTTCCATCACGCGCCACATCCATCCGGTACCTTCACGGCACGGGGTGCACTGGCCGCAGCTCTCGTGCTTGAAGAATGCCGAGATGCGGGCGATCGCCTTGATGATGTCGGTGGACCTGTCCATGACGATCGCGGCGGCGGTACCGAAGGACGACTTGACCTCGCGCAGGCCGTCGAAGTCCATCGGGCAGTCGATGATGTCTTCGGCCTTGACGACCGGGCACGACGCGCCGCCCGGGATCACGGCCAAGAGGTTATCCCAGCCGCCACGGATGCCGCCCGCATGCTTCTCGATCAGTTCGCGGAAGGTGATGCCCATCGCCTCCTCGACCGTACACGGCTTGCTGACGTGGCCGGAGATCATGAACAGCTTCGTGCCGACATTGTTCGGGCGGCCGATGGAGGAGAACCAGCTGGCGCCGCGGCGCAGGATGGTCGGCGCCACCGCGATCGATTCGACATTGTTGACGGTGGTCGGGCAGCCGTAGAGACCCATGTTTGCCGGGAACGGCGGCTTCAGGCGCGGCTGCCCCTTCTTGCCTTCGAGGCTTTCGAGCAATGCGGTTTCTTCACCGCAGATATAGGCACCGGCGCCGTGATGGACGTAGATGTCCATGTCCCAGCCGTGCTTGTTGTTCTTGCCGAGCAGGCCCGCATCATAGCATTCGTCAATCGCCGCCTGCAGCGCCTCGCGCTCGCGGATATACTCGCCGCGCACGTAGATGTAGGCGGTGTGGGCGCCCATGGCGAAGCTCGCGACCAGACAGCCTTCGATCAGCGTATGCGGATCGTGGCGCATGATGTCGCGGTCCTTGCAGGTGCCGGGCTCCGACTCGTCGGCGTTGACCACCAGATAATGCGGCCGTCCGTCGCTTTCCTTCGGCATGAAGGACCACTTCAGCCCGGTCGGGAAGCCGGCGCCGCCGCGGCCGCGAAGGCCAGAAGCCTTCATTTCATTGATGATCCAGTCGCGGCCCTTTTCCAGGATCTGTTTGGTTCCGTCCCAATGTCCGCGCGCCATGGCGCCCTTCAGGGACTTGTCCTTGAGGCCGTAGAGATTGGTAAAGATGCGGTCTTCATCTCTTAGCATGGTTCACCTCTTTACCGCGGCTTCTTGCCGAAAACCTTGATGTATTCGGCTTCGCCGCCCTTGGCGAGCGCCTTGGCCTGCTTGACCCAATCGTCGCGCTCGATGCGGCCCTTCAAATTCAGATACCCATCGACCCATTCGCGCTCGGCCTTCTTCCAGGAGGCAACCTGCGCAAAGCTGTAGATGCCGATCTCGTTCAGCGTGCCTTCGATCTTCGGGCCGACGCCCGAGATTAGTTTGAGATCGTCAGCGGTCGCCGGCTTCTCGATGCTCGCCGGGCGGTTCTTATCTTCAAGCGACGGCCGGCCTTCTACTGCAGGCTTGGCGGGCTTGGATTTGTCAACGGTCTCGCCTTCGATCTTGGCAATGGCGGCCGCCTCTTTCCTCGCAGTCACCGGAGTCTTCAATGTCGGATTGGTAACGGCGCTTGCGGTCTTCGGCCTCGCCGCATTCGCCGGAGGTATGCTGACGGCCGGCTCGCCCGAGGCCTTCTTCCCCCGGCCGGGGTTAGCCTGTGCGGCGCTGTTTTCCGTTACCACATCCAGCGTCAGCAATGTCGTCGGACCGCCGACGGGCGCGGAATAGACGCGATCGATCTGCGGGCCGGGGGTGACCTCTGTACCCTTGCCGGCTTCAAATTCGTCGATGATCTGTTCCAAGCGCCCGGGCGTCAGGTCTTCGAACGTGTCCTTGAAGATCATCACCATCGGGGCGTTGACGCAGGCGCCCTGACATTCGACTTCTTCCCACGAGAGAGTACCGCTCTCGTTCAGCGTGAAGGGCTCCGAGGCGATCTTGCTCTTGCAGACCTTGATCAGGTCCTCAGCGCCGCGCAACATGCACGGCGTTGTTCCGCAAACCTGCACATGCGCACGTGTACCGACGGGTTTCAGCTGGAACTGCGTGTAGAAAGTCGCAACTTCGAGAACGCGGATATAGGGCATGCCAAGCATGTCTGCTACCGACTCGATCGCTGCCTTCGTTACCCAGCCGTCCTGCTCTTGAGCGCGCATCAGCAAGGGAATGACCGCCGACTGCTCGCGGCCCTTCGGATATTTCTTGATCGTTGCCTTGGCCCAGGCAGCATTTTCTTTGTTAAACGCAAAGCTCGCTGGCTGGACAGTGTCTTCGGCTAGTCGACGAACGGACATTCTAGTGGACACCTTATCAGTTAATCGAACCGCACCGCGACTTCGCCACCGAGACGAATTCGCAGGCATAGGCTGACTGGTCTTTCTGCAAAAATACGATGTAGCGCGTGCCGTTGGCGACCGCGGCCTTGATCTCATAGCCCTTCGACAGGAGCGCGGACATGGAGCCGCCGCGCAGAGCCTCGGACGACGCGCTGTTCACGTCCTCCTGGGCGAAAGCCGCAGAAGTGAACGCAAGAAGCCCGAGAACGGCAAGCGGCGCCAGACGCATCAGCGGTCTACCTCGCCAAAAACGATATCCAGGGAACCCAGCACGGCCGAGACGTCGGCGAGCTGGTGTCCGCGACAGATGAAGTCCATGGCCTGCAGATGCGCGTAGCCCGGGGCGCGGATCTTGCACCGGTACGGCTTGTTCGAACCATCGGAGACAAGATAGACGCCGAATTCGCCCTTGGGCGCTTCTACCGCGGCGTAAACTTCGCCCGCCGGCACGTGGTAGCCCTCGGTATAGAGCTTGAAGTGATGGATCAAGGCCTCCATCGAGCGCTTCATCTCGCCGCGCTTCGGCGGCACGATCTTGCCATCCATCGAAGACACCGGCCCGGCCTTGGCGTCGCCGAGCAGTCGGTTCACGCACTGGCGCATGATTCGCGCCGACTGGCGCATCTCGATCATACGGATCAGGTAGCGGTCGTAGCAGTCACCGTTCTTGCCGATCGGGATATCGAACTCGAGATCGGAATAGCATTCATAAGGCTGTGCGCGACGCAGGTCCCAGGCGGCGCCGGAGCCACGTACCATCACGCCGGAGAAGCCCCAGGCCCAGGCATCCTCCAGCTTAACGACGCCGATGTCGACGTTTCGCTGCTTGAAGATGCGGTTTCCGGTGAGGAGCTCGTCGATGTCGTCGACGGTCTTCAGGAAGGGGTCGATCCACTTGCCGATGTCTTCGACAAGCTGATGCGGCAGGTCCTGGTGCACGCCGCCCGGCCGGATATAGGCCGAGTGCATGCGGGCGCCGCAGGCGCGCTCGTAGAAGACCATCAGCTTCTCGCGCTCTTCGAAACCCCAGAGCGGCGGCGTCAGCGCTCCGACGTCCATCGCCTGCGTTGTCACGTTGAGGAGATGCGAAAGGATGCGGCCGATTTCCGAATAGAGGACGCGGATAAGCTGCCCGCGGATGGGCACTTCGGTGCGCGTCAACCTCTCCACGGCAAGCGCGAAGGCATGCTCCTGATTCATCGGCGCAACATAGTCGAGCCGGTCGAAGTAGGGGATGGCCTGCAGGTAGGTCTTGGCCTCGATCAACTTCTCGGTGCCGCGATGCAGGAGGCCGATATGCGGATCGACGCGCTCGACGATTTCGCCGTCAAGCTCAAGCACGAGACGCAGAACGCCGTGCGCCGCCGGATGCTGCGGGCCAAAGTTGATGTTGAAGTTACGGACGTTATGTTCGGTCATACCGATTGCTCCAGGCCGGATGGCGTCCTCGCCGGACCGCCACGGGCCGACTTAAATCACCGTGCCTTCGCCTTCTCGTCGCCGGGCAGGACGTATTCCGTCCCCTCCCACGGCGAAAGAAAATCGAAGTTGCGGAATTCCTGCTTCAGCTCGACGGGCTCGTAGACGACCCGCTTGGCCTCGTCGTCGTAGCGCACCTCGACGAAACCGGTCAGCGGGAAGTCCTTGCGCAGCGGATGACCTTCGAAGCCGTAGTCCGTCAGGATGCGGCGCAGATCCGGATGCCCGGTGAAGAGGATGCCGTACATGTCGTAGGCCTCCCGCTCGAACCAGTCCGCACCCGGATAGACCGACGTGGCAGAAGGTACGGGGTCGCCGTCGGCAGTCGCGACCTTGACACGAACACGCAGGTTCTGGCGCGGCGAAAGCAGATGATAGACGACGTCGAAGCGATCCGGCCGCTGCGGGTAGTCGACACCGCAGACATCGATCAGGCTGACAAAACCGCACTGCACGTCGTCGCGCAGGAAACTCAGGAGCGCAATGAGGTGCTCGGCCTTCACCGTCAGGGTCAACTCGCCGTATTTGATCGCCGAATCGGCGATCAGCGCACCCCGCATCTCGCGCAGATAGGAGGCAAGCTCGTTCAGGGCTTCACTCATCTTAAAGACTCCTGCCCTTAGCGCTCGATCGTGCCGGTGCGGCGGATCTTCTTCTGCAGCAGAAGCACGCCGTAGAGCAGCGCTTCTGCCGTGGGAGGACAGCCTGGCACGTAGATGTCGACGGGCACGACGCGGTCGCAACCGCGTACGACCGAATAGGAATAGTGATAGTAGCCGCCGCCGTTGGCGCAGGAGCCCATCGAGATGACATAGCGCGGCTCCGGCATCTGGTCGTAGACCTTGCGAAGCGCGGGCGCCATCTTGTTGGTGAGCGTGCCGGCGACAATCATGACGTCGGACTGGCGCGGCGAGGCGCGCGGCGCGAAGCCGAAACGTTCGGCGTCGTAGCGCGGCATCGACATCTGCATCATTTCCACGGCGCAGCAGGCAAGACCAAAGGTCATCCACATCAGCGAACCGGTGCGGGCCCAGTTGATCAGCTCGTCGGTCGAGGTAACGAGAAAACCCTTGTCGGCGAGCTCGTTGTTAATCTCGCCGAAGAAAGCGTCATTGCTGCCGATCGGCTTGCCGGTCGAGGGATCGACGATCCCCTTCGGCTGCGGCGCAACGAGCGTGGTGCCGGATGCTAGTTCCATTCCAGCGCTCCCTTCTTCCATTCATAGATAAAGCCGACCGTCAGCACCAGGAGGAAGACCATCATCGACCAGAAGCCGAACCAGCCCATTTCCCTGAACGAAACAGCCCAGGGGAAGAGGAACGCCACTTCCAGGTCGAAGATGATGAAGAGGATCGACACGAGATAGAAACGGACGTCGAACTTCATGCGGGCGTCGTCGAACGCGTTGAAGCCGCATTCGTAGGCCGACAGCTTTTCCGAATCCGGCGCTTTGAAGGCGACAGCAAAAGGGGCGACCAAGAGTGCGAGGCCGATCACAAGCGCGATTCCAATGAAAATCGCGATCGGAACATAGGAACCGAGAAGTTCAGTCATTGTTATCCGTCCCTGCCTGCGGGGGAGCGCCGGAGAAGCGCTAGAACAACAAACTCGCAGGCCGAAAAATATGTTGCAACGCCAGAGTGGTTAGCGCAGCCCGCGCCCGCGCGCAAGCCTTCAAGGGGCATTTAAACTGGTTCGTGACACAGGATAGAGCGGCATTATTCGGCGCAGTAGCGACAAAGCGCGCATTTGCGGGAACGGGCGAGCTTTGCTGCGTACGACGGCGCACCGAGACAGATTGCCGCAATGCGAAAACACCGAAATCCGCCCTACAGCGCCGCGCGTCTAGCCAGACGCGCAAAGGACGCTGTAGCACTTTGAATCGCGGCAGATCGCATCGAAAGACAGGAGAATGGCGCGAGTGACGGGGCTCGAACCCGCGACCTCCGGCGTGACAGGCCGGCACTCTAACCGACTGAGCTACACCCGCGCATCATGGCCATGCGGCCATTATTACATCATCGGCACATTTTGAGAATGCCGCTGCTTTGCCTCTCAAGAGTGGCGCGAGTGACGGGGCTCGAACCCGCGACCTCCGGCGTGACAGGCCGGCACTCTAACCGACTGAGCTACACCCGCATCATCTTGACCAGCCCGGAGCAACTTTCGTTCGCCCCGCATCAAAGCGGCCCTGCCGTTCGATGAGCGGCTAACTAAGCGGTTCGCATTTGGGTGTCAAGCGTGTTTGAAGACAAATCCGTGACGGAGCGGATTTTGATCCACAGCCCGATTGGCGACGGGAAATCATCTTCCGATCGAGACGCCATGCGCAACCGCCACCCGACATCTTTGCATACTTTTCACTTGTCAGATGGCCGACGCGCCCACCGGCACACGTGGACGCCCTTCCCCCGGCTGAAGACTACGGGCCATCCGCGGGAAGTTGTCCACAAGCGATAGCAATGAGCTCCGGCGCGAAACCGGCGTTCACAAAAAAAATCGAAAAATCCTTGCAATTGCTCTTGCGGTTTTTCCCGGTTGCGCATAGATCACGCCCACCGACGCGGCGGACACACTTGTTCGAAACGCGAGAGGGCGATTAGCTCAGTTGGTAGAGCGCCTCGTTTACACCGAGGATGTCGGGAGTTCGAGTCTCTCATCGCCCACCATTTTCTAAAACGGCTACCTTGGTTTCTCGCACGCGACGCTGTCTGCGCTGCTTCGTCACGCACCGCTATACTGCTCAACCGTCACCTGTTCGAGCCAGTCAACCACTTTGCCGTCGAGCGCTTCCTGGATGGCGATATGGGTCATCGCCGTGTCCGGCCCGGCGCCGTGCCAGTGCTTTTCGCCGGGCGGAAACCAGACGACGTCGCCGGCGCGAATTTCGCGCCGCTCCCCGCCCCAGCTTTGTGCCAGCCCACGACCTGCCGTCACGATGAGGGTCTGGCCAAGCGGATGCGTGTGCCACGCCGTGCGTGCGCCGGGCTCGAAAGTCACCGTTACGACGCGCACGCGTGCTGGCTGAGGCGCCTCCAGAACGGGGTCCTGTCGCACCGATCCAGTGAAATACTCCGCCGCGCCCCGCACCGAAGGCCGCGATCCACATTCCATGATTTCCATTCGGAGTCCTCCGTTTGCAGATCCAAAGTCCGAAGACGGCGTGACGTCGGCGCTTCGGTTACAGCCTGTGAATGGTTACCGACGGACAAGCGTCCCGCGCGACGTCGCAAAGATGTTCATGGTGGGTAAGATAGATCACCTGTCCGACGCGTGCCATGTCCGCCATCAATTCGAAGGCACGACCGGCGCGATCGTCGTCGAATGTTTCCATGACGTCATCGGCGATAAACGGCAGTGCCTCCCGGGCGGCGGCAACCTCGTGGTAGCCGGCGATTCGAAGTGCGAGATAGAGTTGGAACCGCGTACCCTTTGAAAGATCGCCGGCGAGCTTCGATCCGCCCGAGGCGACATTGGCGATCAGGAATTCCTGCCCCCTGTCCGCATGGGTGGAGAGGCCGGAATATTCGCCACCGCTGATTTGCATGAACATCCTGGATGCCCGTTGCATCATGGCGCTGCGGTGGCGCTCGCGAAACAGTCGTAGCGCCTGCTCCGCCGCAATCACCCCTGCCCTCGATCGCAAATAGCCGATCGCCTTGTTTTCGATGTCGAGAAGCAGCGTTCGGCGTCGCTGCTCCAATTCTGCGACCCTGTCCCCGCCTTCGACGCCCGCAAACGCCTTTTCCCGGGTCCGAACCTCCGCATGCAATTCGCTGACATCGCGATCAGCAGCCTCGATCTCTTCTTCCAACCTAGCGAGTTCATGCCGCAGTGCCGTCTCGTCAACCCCTACCAGCGTCGCCTCGGCCTCATCGCATGTGGCCACGCCGAGCCGCGTGACAAGATCGTCCCCGATTTCGGCGAGCCTTTGCCGCAATCTCTGCTGCTCGCGCACTACGTCAAGGCAAGCGCCGGCCTCGTCAAGCGTCGCGCAGCCAAAGAAGTCGAGCATGGCCTGTTTCGCGCACATATGAAGCCGTTCTTCGGCGTGCAGCTTTTGCAGGTCCTCTTCCATTCGCTCGATACTGACAATCGCGGCCCTGTGGCGCTCCTGCTGCTGATGAGCGCCACCGATCCGGTCGCGCAAGGCGGCAAAGAGCATCAAGGGGTCGCCAGCGTCCTCCCGCAATCCGAATGCTTCGGCCAAATTCGAAACCGCCTCGCGGAACGCGAGCTGGTCCTTGCGCATGCCTGAAATTCGGTGATCGAGATCGGATTTGCGCTGCATCAGCTTGTCAAAGTCCTGCAGCACCGCAAGCATCGGCCCAATCTCTTGCGGATTTGGCTGCTCGACTTGCCCGGCGAGCCATGTCCCAGCGAGCGCCTCGTGCCATTCACGCTGCCAGGCAGCCATTTCTGCCTCTGCGATCTCGAGCGTGGTCTCCCGGTCTTTCAGCGATTCCGAGGCCCGCCGATGCTGCTCAACAGCAGCCCGATGGGCGGCGGCGGCCGTTTGCGCCCCCGATACGACGCGCTCCACGGCCGCGAGCAAGCCGTCGAGACGCTCTGGCAAGTTGTCGGTCACGCCGATTCGTGCAAGCTCGTCCTGCAGTGCGCGGACCGTTGTCGCTTCTTCGCTGGCCGCCCGCTCGTGCTGCAGACGGGCCGCGCGCAAAGCCGCCCGGATTTCAAGCGCGGCGGCACGTGTCGCCAACCAGGCTTCCAGTTGCGGCAACGGCGTGACGCAGGTTAAGCCGCAGGCACTCGCGGCTCGCCCCACCGCCGCATCCAACTCCCCGCGCTCGCTGACCGCCGCGCGTCTTTGCTCTTCAAGCTCGCAGAGGCGGGCGCGCCGTTCGGTGATCGCGCATGTCAGGCCGCGCAGCTCCGCTACCCGTTCCGCCTGCCCCAACCGCAACGCAATCGCTCGGTCATCCTCTTTCAGCAGCGTCTCGAAGGCGCTCGCGGTCATGTCATCCAGCCGCACCCTATGCTCCTGCCAGGCAAGATCGCGCCGCATACGCAGTTCACTTGCGGCCGCGTCGTCCATGGCGCCGCCGAAAGAGTTGAGCGCTGCAAGACGCGCTTCGTCTCCGGCCTGGCGTTCGCTTTCGTCCGCAATCCTGGCGTCGAGACGCAGCCGCCGCTCAGCCTGCAATGCGGCTTCCGCCCGCCAGGCCTCGACCACGCCAGGCGCCGGGACACAGACCGCTGCAAGCTCGTCGGCGCTTCCCTCGAACGGCCGCAATCCATCGAGCTTGTCGGCAAGTTCCGCCTCCAGCCGATCGGTCTCCCGGCTTGCCGCCTCCTGTCGAAGCAGACAGTCGCTCTGTCGCGCCAGCCGCAGGCGGTCCGCGAGATGGCGAACATCTCCGTCGCGTCCATCGAGCCGGGCGAGGTCCCGGTCGGCCTCCTGCCATTGCCGCTCCGCTTTCCCGGCCTCCTCGCGCGCGGATGAAAGCCGTTCGGCGAGCGTCGCGTGACGCCGCACGAGGTCCTGCAGCCGGATGCCGGCTGCCGCAGGCAGGACAAGCGCGACAGGATCGGGATGGTCTTTTTGACCGAGGCGGACGAGACAGGCCTCGATGCCGGCTGACGTGACGGCAAGCTCCTCGATGCGAGACGGCATATCGCGTGCTGCCGTCAGATAGCGAGCGTCGAGCGCGGTTTCGCGGAGCATGTCAAACCGCTCGGCAAGCGTCAGCGCCAGCTCGTCCAGAGGCAGGCCCCCCAGTTCCTCGCGTCGGCGTTGCAATTCCTCGTTCAATTGCGCAAAACGGGCGGTAATTTCCGTTTCCGTCTTGCGGAGCGCCGGTAGGTCATTCCACCATTCCGAAGGCGGCAGCGGTAGCGCTTCCTGGCGGGCAAGTTCTTCCCGCACGCCGCGCAGCCTTCCAAGAAGCGGCGTGCAGTCGATCTGCACGCGTGTCCGGTCCCGGGCAACGCGCAATTCCGCACGGCGCGCCGATGCGCTGTCATGGCGCTCACGGGCACTTGCCAGCGTCTTGCGAAGCGACGCGTATTCGCGTGCGTTGATGTCGATCGCGCTACGCTCGGCCTTCAGCGCTTCAAGCGCTCGCCTCAGTTCGGCAAGTTCGTGCTTGCGTCCTTGCGGCTTGTAGAAGGCATCTGCTTCGGCCCGCAGCGTCGCCAATACGGCACTGCTGTCCGGCAGGCCGGAACTCGCGGAAAACAGCAGCGAACCAAGCTCACCCTCGCTCTTCAGAATGCTTTCACCGCCCTGTTCGATGCTGTCATCGTCCAGCGAAAACATCATGCGGTAGGTTGCGCGATCGATGGAACCCAGGGCGGCCGAAAAGAGATTGTCCGGCAGCGGCTGCTCATCGGGGCCGATCAAGCTGCTTGCGTTGCGCTTGATACGATAGGCGTGATGACGTCGGCCTCCGGTTTCCACGATGCCACCGACGCACATCGTCTGATAGGGGTGCAGGAAACCATAGGGGCTGAGGCGCTCGATCCCGAAAAGCAGATCAAGGAAACCGGAAAACAGGGTCGACTTGCCGGCCTCGTTCGGACCGTAAACCAGATGAAAGTCGGGTTGCCCGGGTTTGGCATCGCCGAAATCGAGGCTGCGCGCGGTGAATTTTCCGTAGCGCACAAGATCAAGCTGCTGAAGCCGCATCAGTCGCCACCCTTGGCGGCGGCGCCGTGGAGGTGCGCCAGAACGTCAGCACTCCCCATCAGGCCGGCATTCATCGCCAGTTCTTCGAGTGCGTCTTCGTCGGGCGCCAGCGTCTGTCGCAACTCTGGTGGGAGGTGCTGCAAGAGTTCTCCGGCGACAGCTCGTATTTCCGCGCGAAAGCCGAAGGCCGGTAGGACTTCGTTTTCGACAAGAGAGGCAAGTTCCTCCACTGGCTCCCGGGACGGCCGATCGTCCTGCGCTCGCGGCTCCCGGCAGAGAAGGTCGATTTTCTCCACCCAGCATCCACTCAACCCGGCAGAAATGTTCGTGAGCTCGGTTTGTAGAAGATCCGCGTCCCTTCTCAGACGCCAGGCAAGCGGCGTGGTGCCTGTCAGCGATATGCGCAGGATGAGGTTCTCCGCCGATATCTCGTGCCGAAGGCGGGTCAGTGCACGCGTCCCCAGATCCAGCACGTCGCGCCACTCCGCCGCGCCCGCGATATCCACGGACAGCCGTTCAAATACGGCCACGCCGATCGGCCGCTCCTCTATTTCCACACCGCCGTCATCGTCGATCGTGACGACGGTCACGCCCTTGGCACCCGCTTCGTTGATGTCGCGGCCCTGCGGCATGCCCGGCATGACGATGAAGGGCTGTTCGCTGTGTACTTGGCGCTGGTGAACATGGCCGAGCGCCCAATAGTCGAAACCGTGCCTTTGGAGATCGGCGACGCTGCAGGGCGCATAGCGATCATGTCCCGGCGAGCCGGAAAGGCTCGTGTGCAGCATGCCTATGTTGATCGCGTCGGCGACCGGCGGGTGAAATGACGGCAGCAGGCTCTCCGGTGCGTGCGGATTGGCGAAGCTCACCCCGTGAATGTGGACAGTTCTGCCGCTTGCCAGTGTCTTGGCAATGATCGGTTTGCTGTGCCCCTGGAAGACGTGAACCGACGGCGGCAACGTCAGCTCGCGGGTTACCTGGGACTGGGCGTCATGGTTGCCGCGAATGAGGAACGTCCGGATGCCGGCCTCGTCCAGACGACGCAGTTCGCCGGCGAGGAAAAGCGCGGTGTTCATCGAGGTCTGGCTACCGTCATAGAGGTCGCCGGCGATCAGCAGCGTGTCGACGCTTTCGGCGATACAAAGGTCGACGATACTTGTCAGTGCGCTACGGCTCGCTCCGCGCACGAGCTCGGCGAGCTCCGCGTTTCTGAGAGCCAGGCTGCGCAAGGGGGAATCGAGGTGGAGGTCTGCGGTGTGGACGAAGCGGAAGGGCATGGCCGACCATGGCCCGACGCCGCCTCGCCCGTCAATGGCGCCCAACCGGTCGGCCACAGGTGATCACACTGACAATATCGCCGGCGTCACCCGCGATCCTCACTTCTCTGTGGACGGAACGCGCCAAGCCGGCGCCATCCGGCTGGCAGTGCCCGGCCGACTACACAAAACGCCCTCGACAACGGGACCGTTTCTTATTGCTGAACGAGGACGCCTTAAGAATTAGGAGGTTTTTGTCGACAAATGTGCCAATTGTAACTATCAATAGTGTTACTGCCATTTGACATGGCACCTCAACATATACCTATGAAGGTCATGAAGAAGACATTCGAAGTTTCCGACAAGCTGTTCGAACTTTATCATCGCGTTCATCGATTGGTGAACGAGTCGATGACGGAGGAAGGCGTATCGCTTGCCCGAAGCAAGTTCCTGTTCTTTCTGAGCAAGCTGGGACCTTGCCGATCCACGGATATCGCCTGTGCGCTCAACTTCGCGCCAAGGACCGTCACCGAGGCTATCGACGGACTTGAGCGCGATCGTCTGGTGATGAGGAAGCCTGACCCCGAGGACCGCCGCGCGAAAATCGTCTCGATCACTGAGACCGGCCGGGTCGTGCTCGAAGCGGCCGAACATCCGCGCAAGCAACTCATCGAGGAAATCTTCTCGGCGCTCGACGACGAGCAACTCGACCAGCTTTACGACATCGTCAGCAAGCTCGTCGAAAAGACCGACGAAATCCGCAAGCGCAAGGATGAGGCTGAAGAGGCAGAGGTGGCCATCGCGCGCTAGACGACACACGACGCTGAAAAGTCGAAAAATCAGAAGGGGCCGGGACGTCATGTCCTGGCCCCTTCCGTTTTCCCCAGGCGTTTGCGCTTACATCGCGTCGATTGCGCCGATGGAGAAGAACAGTGTCTCGCCGGAGGAGTCGTCGACGCCATCGTTATCCGTGACGACATAACCGTTTCCAGCCGCGTCGACGGTAAAGCCCTCGACCTTGTCGACGACGTAGCCGTTCAGGGCTTTGAGGTCCGGAATGAGATCACGCACCTCTTCCTTCTTGACGACCGGCAGCTCGCCGCCGAGTGCAGCCGGCTTCAGGTCGGCGAGCGCGACGCGGTAGAGCTTCTTCAGCTTGGCCGCTTGCCCGATCAGGTTGTCGCGCTCGATGACATAGGCGTAGTCGCCATGAACCGAGATCTCCGAAAGACCGATCCAGCCTTCTTCCGACTTGTCGAGCGGATAACGCACGGCGCTCCACTCCTTGGTCGCGGGTTTATAGGAGACGAGTTTGACGAAGCCCTTCTCGTCATCCTTCCACTCACGCTGGACTGCTATCCAAAGGACTTGGTCGTCGCCCTCGCCGACCGCAGCGATGCCTTCGAATCCATAGCGGATCTCGTTCGCGCGCAGTTCTTCCGGCAGCGCGATCTCTTCCTTGATCTCGCCCTTCTTGTTCACGTGGAGGATCGCGTGGCTGTAAAGCTTGTCCGAGTTGCCTTCGGACGCGAGCCAGAAGCCACCCTTGCCGTCATTGGCGATGCCTTCGATGTCGAGCTTCTGGGCCGCCACGCCGTCACGGGTGATCGGCAGTGCTTCGGTGATCACTGCCGGCTTCTGCGAGCCGTCGATCGTGTAGATCGTCGGCTGGGAAGCAAAGACCGAATCGTTGACCGCGCGCAAGAAACCGGGCTTGTCTTTGGCCGCAGCGAGCCCGGAGAGCGCGCCGAAGCCGATGGGCAGCCCATTCTTCTCAGCGGAGCGGATCTGCGGATAGGCGGCGTCGCCTTCCGCCCGTTCATAGATCATGACATGGGCGCGCGCACCGCCGTCCTCAACGAGATCGACTTCGTTCGCCGTTGCGAACAGGTTACGACCCGGAATCGCGATTGCGCCTTCGGGAGATACGCCGGAGGGGAGAAGCTGGAGCAGCTCGGGTTCCGTGCCGGTATCCTTGTAGACGCCAACGATCGAGGCGCGTTCCGAGAGCAGGAAGAAGAGATTGTCGTCACCGAAGCGCGCCGCCTCGAGGCCTTCCGGCTCGACGCCTTTCGCAGACGATCTTTTGTCCGGATAGTGGCCGATCGCTGCGACCGCATGTTCGAAGGCTGCACCGGATTCGAACATGACCTTGCCTGTCGTGTCGAAGATTGTGAACCCGCGTGCCCCGCCCTCGTAGTCGCCCTCGTTGGCGACAACCAGGCGGTTATCGTCAAGCCACTTCACTGCATCCGGCTCGCGCTTGCGGCCGGCCTGCTCGCCGGTGAACGAGATGGCACCGTCGCGCTTTGCGTCGATGTTCTTGAGATCGACCGCGCCGGCCGAAAAATGTGTCTTCACGGCAGCGGATTTGCCGTCGATGATGACGATGTGGTTGTTTTCCTGCAGCGTCAGCGCAATTTCGCCCTTGCCGTTGAAGGCAACGAATTCCGGCTCCGGGTCCTCCCCAGCTATCTCGGCGAGACCGGTCAGCGCTACGTGCTTGATGCTCGAGCAATCGGCGACACCATCCTTCAACGAGAGGATCACCAGATCGCCGGCCGGTATCTGCGGGATCTGCCCGTCGTTCACCTCCTCGTCGCGCTCGTTTTCGATCGCGATCGTGGCGAGCGTCTTGTCCTTGTTGGTCGCAATCGAGTCCGGCTGGCCGCCAAGGTCGCAAGTCGCATCAATCTTTTTCGTCGCGAGATCGACCACAGCAACGAGGCCGGAGGGCTTGGTAAAGCTTTCGCGCGTGTTGACGGCAACAAGCGCCTTCGCGCCAGCAACTGCAACCGACGTCGGCTCGCCATCGAAAGACACGATGCCGCCCGCCTTCGGTGCCCGGGCATCGGTGATGTCGATGAAGCCGACCCGCTTTCCGGGGCTGTCGGAATAGATAAGCGTGTTGCCATCTTCGCTTGCCGTTATGATTTCGGCCGAGGTCGCGGCTTTGCGATCCGCGCCCTCCGGCAGATTGTCCGCGACGGCAAAGGATGCGACGCGGTTGAAAACCTGTTCTGCGTGCGCGGCTGATGCCGTCGATGCGGCGAGTGCTGCCGCCAATGCTGTGGTGATTGAAAATGTCTTCATGTGTCCCTCCGTGTCGCGACACATGGCAAATAGCCCCTGCGCTGTGCCGCTGTTGGCATCCGGAATCGCTGGGTCGTTTGCCGCGCCGGATGGGAGGCTTTTGCAACCGTCGTGTAACAGCTCAATGACACGAGGTAGAAACGAAAAGAGGCCCGGACGGACCGGGCCCCAATTGATCTGCTTGCTTGCCTCCGCCATCAAGCGGCGCCGCGGCAGATGAAACATGAACCTCTCTGCTGCCAATGTCTCTCACAAGGGAAACGGCAAGACAGGGTACAATGAGATGTTTGCTCGGGTTCTGGAACCCGTAAACATCAGATTAGTTGACAGCGTCCTTGAGGCCCTTGCCGGCCGTGAACTTCGGCACGTTGCGGGCCGGGATGTCAACTTCCGCGCCCGTGGACGGGTTGCGGCCCTTCGAGGCCTCGCGGCGGGTCACGGAGAAGTTGCCGAAACCGACGAGGCGGATGTCGCCACCGTTCTTCAGTTCAGCCTGGATGGTCTCGAAAACTGCATCAACTGCAGAAGACGCATCGGTCTTGGAAAGTCCGGCCTTCTCAGCAACGGCAGACACGAGCTCATTTTTGTTCATGTTTCCACCCCTTTCAATTGGTTCGAAACGACTGTCTTGTTAAGCCGGGGCGGCATGCGCATCGCCCACGTCTTGCCATTCCCAATTGCGCCTAATCCCTTGGAATGCAAGGCTTGCGGAGAGTTTTTACAACAAAAAAGACCGGCAAAGTGCCGGTCTTCCTTGTTTTTCTGGCGAGGGGCGCAAGCAGGACACAGTCGCACGCCCCTTCCGGGACTTGATCAGTGCGCGATCGAAGCGCCTGCTTCGTCCTGCGAATCGACCGATGCGACCGGCGACGGCTGCTTCTCCGGGTCCCATTCGATCGGTTCGGGGCGACGCATCAGGGCATGTTCGAGCACCTCGCCCATCCGCGAAACCGGGATGATTTCAAGGTTGTTCTTCACGTTGTCCGGGATCTCGGCGAGATCCTTGGCGTTCTCCTCGGGGATCAGCACCTTCTTGATGCCGCCGCGCAGAGCTGCCAACAGCTTCTCCTTCAGGCCGCCGATCGGCAGCACGCGACCGCGCAGGGTGATCTCACCCGTCATCGCCACATCCTTGGAGATCGGGATACCGGTCATCACCGAGACGATCGCAGTCGCCATTGCAACACCCGCCGACGGGCCGTCCTTCGGCGTCGCACCCTCGGGCACATGCACGTGGATGTCACGCTTGTCGAATAGCGGCGGTTCGATGCCGAAATCGATCGCACGCGAACGGACATAGGACGCCGCCGCCGAAATCGATTCCTTCATCACGTCGCGCAGGTTGCCGGTCACCGTCATGCGGCCCTTGCCGGGCATCATGACGCCTTCGATCGTCAGCAATTCGCCGCCGACCTCGGTCCAAGCCAAGCCCGTGACCACGCCGACCTGATCGTCGCGCTCGGCCTCACCGTGGCGGAACCGCGGCACACCGAGATAGTCATCGATGTTGTCGGCCGTCACTTCGACCTTCTTGGTCTTGCCCTTGAGAATCTCGGTCACAGCCTTGCGGGCGAGCTTCATCAGTTCGCGCTCGAAGTTACGGACGCCGGCTTCACGCGTATAGGTCTGGATGACAGCCATCAGCGCATCGTCGGTCACCGAAAATTCCTTCGGCTGCAGCGCGTGGTCGCGTATCGCCTTCGGCAGCAGATGCCGCTTTGCGATCTCCAGCTTTTCCTCTTCGGTGTAACCAGCGATCCGGATCACCTCCATGCGGTCCATCAGCGGCGCCGGAATATTCAGCGTATTCGCGGTGGTGATGAACATCACATTCGAGAGGTCATACTCGACTTCAAGGTAGTGATCCATGAAGGTCGAGTTCTGTTCCGGATCAAGCACCTCGAGAAGTGCCGAAGACGGGTCGCCGCGGAAGTCCTGGCCCATCTTGTCGACCTCATCGAGCAGGAAGAGCGGGTTGGACTTCTTCGCCTTCTTCATCGACTGGACGATCTTGCCGGGCATCGAGCCGATATAGGTCCGGCGGTGGCCGCGGATCTCAGCCTCGTCGCGAACGCCGCCGAGCGCCATGCGAATATATTCGCGGCCCGTTGCCTTCGCGATCGACCTGGCGAGCGAGGTCTTACCGACGCCAGGCGGGCCGACGAGGCACAGGATCGGGCCTTTGATCTTCGCGGAGCGCGCCTGTACCGCCAGGTACTCGACGATGCGTTCCTTGACCTTGTCCAAGCCGAAGTGGTCGGCATCGAGCACCTTCTCGGCGTGGTTGAGGTCGGTCTTGATCTTGGACTTCTTGCCCCACGGCATACCGAGCAGCCAGTCCAGATAATTGCGCACGACGGTCGCTTCCGCCGACATCGGGCTCATCTGGCGCAGCTTCTTCAGTTCCGCATCAGCCTTCTCGCGCGCTTCCTTGGAGAGCTTGGTCTTAGCTATGCGCTCTTCGATTTCGGCCATCTCGTCGCGGCCGTCCTCGCTGTCGCCAAGCTCCTTCTGGATCGCCTTCATCTGTTCATTGAGGTAGTACTCGCGCTGGGTCTTCTCCATCTGGCGCTTAACGCGCGAACGGATGCGCTTTTCGACCTGCAGGACCGAAATCTCGCCTTCCATGAAGCCGAGGGCCTTCTCGAGGCGCATCTTCACGCTCGTCGTCTCCAGCATCTCCTGCTTTTCGACGATCTTGATGGAGAGGTGCGATGCAACCGTGTCGGCAAGCTTCGAATAGTCTTCGATCTGGCTTGCGACGCCGACGACCTCGGGAGAAATCTTCTTGTTAAGCTTTACGTAGCTCTCGAACTCGGACACTACCGAGCGGCTCAGCGCTTCGATCTCGACCGGATCTTCCTCCGGTTCGTGGAGCACATGGGCCTGCGCTTCATAAAATTCCTCGCGCTGCGTATAGCGATCGATCTCCGCACGCGCGCGGCCTTCGACGAGAACCTTAACCGTTCCGTCGGGAAGCTTCAGCAGTTGCAGCACGTTGGCGATGGTTCCGACATGATAGATGGCGGAAGGTTCCGGATCGTCGTCGGTGGCGTTGATCTGGGTGGCAAGCATGATCTGCTTGTCGGTGCCCATGACCTCTTCCAGCGCACGGATCGACTTCTCCCGCCCGACGAAGAGCGGCACGATCATGTGCGGGAAGACTACGATGTCACGCAGCGGCAGAACCGGATAGGTCGCGCTTTCAGTCGCCGAGGACGTTTTGTTAGTCATGTCATTTCCTTTCCGTCCCGTTTTCGGGCCCGTTCCCGAGAGCCTCTAAGGCACTCCCGGCTGTCATTTTTTCTTCATGAAAGTGGAGTGCAAGAGCGGCCTTTTCAAGGTACGGCGCAGCCTCCCCCTTCACGGATAGTTCCCGATCCCTATGCCCGGACGCTGTTGCGTACCTTGCGCGGGGACGCCGAAACATCAACGACAGGCAGCAAACGAGCCTTCACTGAATCGTCGCATCATCGCGTTGTTGCCGCGGTTTAGCAACAAGCGTTTCATTAAATCGAGCGGGCAGCCACCTCATCTCAACAGCTATGTGCACGATACGGAAAAGCCCGCGCACGGCGGGCTTTTCAAACATTCGTGAAAGAGCGCGACTACGCCGAAACGTTGGTCTTCTCTTCGGACCGTTCCGAGTAGATGTAGAGCGGCCGTGCGGTCCCCTTGACCACCTCGTCCGATATCACAACCTCGCGAACGCCTTCGAGCGTCGGCAACTCGAACATCGTGTCGAGCAGGATCTTTTCCATGATCGAGCGCAGGCCGCGAGCACCGGTCTTGCGCACGATGGCGCGTCGAGCGATCTCGCGCAGTGCGTCCTCGTGGAAGGTCAGCTCTACATCTTCCATTTCGAACAGACGCTGATACTGCTTGACCAGGGCGTTCTTCGGCTCCGAAAGAATCTGGATCAGTGCATCCTCATCAAGATCCTCGAGCGTCGCCAGAACCGGCAGACGGCCGATGAACTCAGGGATCAGGCCAAACTTGACGAGATCTTCCGGCTCGAGCTCCCGCAATACCTCACCGACGCGGCGATCTTCCGGAGCGCGGACGGTCGCGCCGAAGCCGATCGACGTCTTTTCACCACGGGCCGAAATGATCTTGTCGAGGCCTGCGAACGCCCCACCGCAGATAAAGAGGATGTTTGTCGTGTCCACCTGCAGGAATTCCTGCTGCGGATGCTTGCGGCCGCCTTGCGGCGGCACGGACGCCACGGTGCCTTCCATGATCTTCAGGAGGGCCTGTTGCACGCCTTCACCCGAAACGTCGCGGGTGATCGACGGATTGTCCGACTTGCGCGAAATCTTGTCGACCTCGTCGATGTAGACGATGCCGCGCTGCGCACGCTCGACATTGTAGTCGGCTGCCTGCAGCAGCTTCAGAATGATGTTCTCGACGTCCTCACCGACATAGCCCGCTTCCGTCAACGTCGTTGCGTCGGCCATGGTGAAGGGAACGTCGATGATCCGGGCGAGCGTTTGCGCCAGATAGGTCTTGCCGCAACCGGTAGGTCCGACGAGCATGATGTTCGATTTTGCCAGTTCCACGTCGCTGCTCTTCGCGGCATGCGCGAGACGCTTGTAGTGGTTATGAACGGCGACCGACAGGATGCGCTTGGCCTGTTGCTGACCGATGACATATTCGTCGAGAACCTTGATGATTTCCTGCGGAGTGGGAACACCATCGCGCGATTTGACCATCGAGGTCTTGTTCTCTTCGCGGATGATGTCCATGCAGAGTTCCACGCATTCATCGCAGATGAACACGGTCGGCCCTGCGATCAGCTTGCGAACCTCATGCTGGCTCTTGCCGCAAAACGAACAATAGAGGGTATTTTTCGAGTCACCGCCGTTGCTACCGCTGACCTTGCTCATTTCCACTTCCTTCCAGCACGCCGGACACCTTCGGAAAGATATCCCGGACCACTCAATTCGCCTTGCGCAAAAGTTTGCCACCCATCGCAAGGTTCTTGGGAGTACTCACCGTACAGGCAAATCGCCTGAATTTCGGCCGCAACGACTCTCCCGCCGAAACCCGAGCACCGTGTTTCCAAACTCCGACACGGCACTTTGGTTCATATTAACGGCTTTAACTTAGCGATAAAGCCCCTTAGCCATTACAAATGTGTCACAATTACATCGGTGGTGACACAAAAGCTTGAGATCAAGCCTGTTCGACGCCTTCGGCAGCCTCACGCGACGTGATGACCTTGTCGATCAGTCCCCAGTCCAGAGCCTCATCGGAACTCATGAAATGGTCGCGATCGAGCGTCTGCTCGACCTCTTCATAGGTCCGTCCGCAATGCTTGACATAGACCTCGTTCAGTCGGCGCTTCATCTTCAGAATGTCTCTCGCGTGCCGCTCGATGTCAGATGCCTGCCCCTGGAAACCGCCGGAAGGCTGATGCACCATGATGCGGGAATTCGGCGTCGCGAAACGCATGTCCTTGTGACCCGCCGCCAGCAGCAGCGAACCCATGGATGCCGCCTGTCCGATGCAGAGCGTCGAGACAGCCGGCTTGATGAACTGCATCGTATCGTAGATCGCCATGCCGGCCGTCACGACGCCGCCCGGCGAATTGATGTAAAGCGCGATTTCCTTCTTCGGGTTTTCAGCCTCGAGGAAAAGCAGCTGGGCGCAGACAAGCGTTGCCATCTGATCTTCGACCGGGCCCGTCAGGAAGATGATGCGCTCCTTGAGCAGACGCGAATAGATGTCGTAGGACCGTTCGCCGCGGTTGGTCTGCTCAACAACCATCGGCACCAGCGCCATGGCCGTATCAACTGGATTTCTCATATCGAACCTTCATCAATCGGGGCCGCAATCCCTCGCGGACCGGGAATCATCGGAAAAGCCTCAAGCCTTACATAGAGTGTCAATGCCCTTCACTTCAAGTCGCGAACATTCGATAGGCTCAATGGTCGCGGCCACATTACGCAAAGCCCAAACGCTGCCCACCGATTGCCGGTAGAACATTTTTCCGGCGCTACCGCCGGTGTGCGCCGCTTTGCTCACAGGCATTGCGGATGCGTCGGTAAACGATCGGTAAACCTCGCTACGCGTGAACCGTCCGCGTTTTACAGTTGGGACTCCAGCGGCAAGAAGCGGATTGCGCCGGCGATCAGCCGCCGAAGAATGCCAGCATCCGGCTCGCGCCGCAGCAATCTTACCGTTCCGTTCGTGCGATCGCGCCACACCGGCCTGCCATTCTCCAATGCCAGCCTATAACTCATTCCAGGCGATGTCTCGTCGTCGAACATCGATTGAAGTTCTTTGGCCAGAGCTTCATCCGAGAACACGACCCCCATCTCCGTGTTGAGCGACGCGGAACGCGGATCGAAATTCATCGAGCCGACATATCCGATCATCCCGTCGATGACGAAGGCCTTGGTATGCAGGCTCGCATTGCGGGCGCCGAACAGAGACATGCGGTGGCGGTCGATGAAATCCCCGCGCTCCTTGAGCTCGAACAGCTCTACTCCACCGCGCAGCAGTCCTTTACGATATTTCACATAGCCGCCATGAACTGCCGCGACGTCCGTCGCTGCGAGCGAATTCGTCAGCACGGCCACCTTCGCGCCCTTCTTGGCAAGCGCCGTCAGTTCGCGCGTTCCTTCGGCGCCGGGAATAAAATAGGGCGAAATGATGCGCAGATCACGCTTGGCGGCGTTGATCAGCGGAAAGAGCTCACGCAGCAGCCAGTTCTGGCGCTTCTGCATCAGCGCTTTTTCAGGCGGATCAAAGGCGATGCGTAGGTCGGCGCTCCGGTGAAGCGGGCGGCTCCCCCGAAAGCAACCCTTCGCGGCGACCGCCTTGCCGACCTGCTCCAGGTAGAACCGCGCGGCGGGTGTGCGGGCAAGCGCATCAAGCGTTTCACGCAGCGCCGGCAGAAATTGCTTGCGCGGCGTGCGCAGCGCCGCGATCGGCAGAACGGAGGCGCTGTTCCAATAGCGATCGAACATCTCCGTCGCCTGATCGACGACCGGCCCAATCATCCAGACATCCAGATCGCGAAAGTTCGAAAGTTCGGCAGCATCGAAATAGGCATCGCCAATATTGCGTCCGCCGGCGATCGCCAACCGGCCGTCCGCTAGCCATAGTTTGTTGTGCATGCGGCGGGTTGCGCTGAAGGCGCGGATGGCCATCTCGAAGCCGCGGCGAAAGCGGTCCGTCCGCGCCCGGCTCGGATTGAACAGGCGCACGTCGATATTCGGATGCGCATCAAGGGAGATGCACAGGCGATCGTGGATCCCCGCATTGATATCATCGAGCAGCAATCGAATACGCACGCCGCGGTCGGCGGCCATGACGAGTTCGCGCGTCAGCAGGAACCCGGTCAGATCGTCCTTCCAATAGTAATATTGCAGGTCGAGGCTACGCCCGGCTCGCCGCGCGGAGTGCACTCTCGCGACAAAGGCCTCGATGCTGTCGGATATCAACGCCACGCCGCTTTGACGAGGATGATCGAGCAGGAGCAGGCCGATATCCAAGTCGATCTCGGTTTCGTTCTCTGCGACGGGCAGCGCAAAGGACGGCAGTGCCTGGGGACGACGCCCAAACCGCCCGTAGATGTAGAGGATCGCCGCACTGGCGAGGGCGATCACAACGGCAAGAAAAACCGTAACCCAAAACACCATCGCACGCCGCCTCAGCCTGCTTAAGCCGAATCTGTCTCGATCAGCTCGGCGCGACCTGGATCGTTGTCGCTTTTGTGAACGGCCTTCAGGTCAATTGATGCCTTTACTGGCAGATGGTCCGAGGCAACGCGAGCGAGCGGCGAGTCATGCACCGCCACGGACGTGACCAGATGATACGGATTGCCAAGCACCCGATCGAGCGGCAACAGCGGAAAACGCGACGGAAAACTGGCGACCGTCGCGTGTGATGGATCGAAGGTCGGGCTCAGAAACTTGAGCGATGAACGCTTGCCCATGCGCCATTCATTGAGGTCGCCAATAAGCAGGGTCGGTCGGCCGATCCCATCGGCTGCGGCGCGCAAAAGGGCCTCGGCCTGCTGGGCTCGGGAATGACGCAACAATCCAAGGTGGGCGGCGATCACTCGCAACGGTCCCGCCTTGAGATCGAGATCGACGACCAGCGCGCCCCGTGGCTCGACACCGGGCAGCTTCAACTGGCGGAGGTCAGAAACCGCCCCTTCTCTCAACAAGAGTACATTGCCGTGCCACCCGTGTCCCTTGGCCGAAAAAGGTGAGATCGGCACCGAAACCAGGTGCGCCTCGCGCCGCAGGTGTTCCAGATCGAGAAGGCCGGCCCGTTCGCCGAAACGCTGGTCCGCTTCCTGCAGGGCCACGATATCCGCACCGATCTCGGCGATGACCTGAGCCGTGCGCGCCGGATCGAACCGGCCATCGGTGCCGACGCATTTGTGGATATTGTAGGAGGCTATGACGATGTCCCCGCGGTCCACTGCCGCATCGCGCCCCACGACCGTGGGCCGTCGCTTGCGGATCGCCGCCAGTATGCCCGCGGATAGACTGTTATGTACTTTTGCCATGCTACTCCCTGCTTGCCGCCGCATCATGCTCAAATAGGTCCGCCCGTGCCACCGAAAAAGTCCGGACCACGCATCTTATTCCTTCCGGACCATCGGACTCACCTCGAGAGTCTGCACCGCACATTCGTCGCCCGATTGGGCTTGCGGCCCCCGCGCCCCGAGCAATAGAGATGGAGATGAAGAAGCGAGTCTACCCATACTTGAAGAGTTGAGCCATGCCCGTACTCCCCGGTATTTCGATCGACGGTTCCAGCCGCCGCGTTTCGCTCGACGTTCGGGATCCGGCCTTCTTCTGCAATCCGCTCCCCGCCTATGCGGCTCTCCACGCGCAATGTCCGGCCTTCTTCTGGGAGGAACGACAGCAGTGGTATTTTGCGGGCTATGATCAGGTAAACGGCCTGCTGCGCGATCGCCGTTTCGGTCGACAGATTCTGCATGTCGCGACGCGCGACGAAATCGGCATGCCCGAGCCGAAACCGCATTTGAAAGATTTCGATGCACTGGAGGCGCATTCGCTGCTGGAACTGGAGCCGCCGGCGCACACGCGGCTGAGGACGCTCGTCAACCGCGCTTTCGTTTCGCGGCAGATCGAACAGTTAAGACCGGAGATCGAGACGCTTTCGCACGCCGTCATCGACAGCTTCGAGAAGAACGGCGAGGTCGAATTGCTGAAGACCTATGCCGAGACGATCCCCGTAACCATCATCGCGCGCATGCTGGGGATCCCCGTGGAAGCGGCCCCTCGCCTTCTCGACTGGTCGCATCGCATGGTCCGGATGTACGTCTTCAATCCGAGCTTCGAAACGGAGCTCGACGCCAATCACGCGTCTGCCGAATTCGCTGCCTATCTCCGCGACGTCATAGCCGAAAAGCGCGCCAACCCCGGCGACGATCTGCTGACGCATATGATCACTTCGGAGAAAGATGGAGAGCGACTGACGGATGCCGAGCTCATCTCGACGACCGTCCTGCTCCTGAATGCCGGCCATGAGGCAACCGTCCATCAGATCGGCAATGCGGTGCGGACGATCCTTCAATCGCTCCTTCCCCCGGCTGACCTTTTCGCAAGCGAGGAGTCGACGGAACGGACCATTGAAGAATGCCTGCGTTTCGCGGCACCGCTGCATATCTTCCAGCGCTATGCGCTGACAGATATCGAGCTCGAGGACGGCATCGCCCTCAAGAAGGGTGACAAGATCGGACTGATCCTGGGCGCGGCCAATGTCGATCCGCGGAAGTTCTCAGCACCCGACACATTCAAACCGGATCGCGACGAAGGGCCGAATGTTTCCTTTGGTGCGGGCCTGCACTTTTGCATCGGCGCACCGCTCGCACGGCTCGAACTCAAACTTTCCCTGCCGATCCTGTTCCGCCGTCTGCCGGGCATGCGGCTCAAGCACGAGCCACACATCAAGGACAGTTTCCATTTCCACGGCCTGGAGCGCCTGGATCTCGTCTGGTAGTCGGCTGCAGAGCTTCGCTCAGACGCTGCCGCGCACGCCATCCGCCGGTCGGTCGGAGCATTGATCGCGGCGTCGCGAGGCTAGAGCCGGATGACGTAATCCTTGCGAGTCGTTTCAACGACTTCCCAGGTTCCCTTGAAGCCGGGTCTGAGAATCATGCTGTCGCCGGCCCTCAGTTGGACGGGCTCCCGCCCCTCCTCCGTTACGATCGAATGGCCGGACAGGATGTGGAAATATTCCCATTCATCGTAAACGATCCGCCACTTTCCGGGCGTCGCTTCCCAGATGCCCGCATAAAGGCCGCCGTCCGCCTCCTCCAAGTTCCAAGTGCGAAACTCGGGATTTCCGGAGATCAGCCGGTCTGGCGCCGGCGCTCCAACCTCTGCTTCGACGGAAGACGGATCGAATCTCAAAAGATTGCTCATGGGACACCTATGTGAAAGGGCCGAAAGGCCGTAACGCGTCTCAGATCTTCGCGAGGGATTGCTCAAGGTCGGCGACTATATCGGCAACGTCCTCGATGCCGATGGAGAGGCGGATGACGTCAGGCCCGGCGCCGGCCGCGACCTGCTGCTCCGGCGTCAGCTGGCGATGCGTGGTCGATGCAGGGTGGATAACGAGCGACCGCGTGTCGCCGATATTGGCAAGGTGCGAGAACAGTTCGAGCCCTTCGACGAGGCGTTTTCCAGCGTCGTAGCCACCCTTGAGACCGAAGGTAAAGACGGCACCTGCTCCCTTTGGGGAATAGCGCTTCTGGAGTGCGTTGTTCGGATCATCGTCAAGACCGGAATAGCGAACCCAGGATAGCTTGTCGTGTTCCTTCAGCCACTTTGCGACCGCCAGCGCATTGTCGCAATGGCGCTGCATTCTCAGCGGCAGCGTCTCGATGCCGGTCAGGATCATGAAGGCGTTGAACGGCGAGATCGCCGGCCCTAAATCGCGCAAGCCCAGCACGCGCGCCGCGATCGCGAAGGCGAAGTTGCCGAAGACCTCGTGCAGCACGACACCAGCATATTCCGGACGCGGTTCGGAAAGAAGCGGGTATTTGCCCGACTTCGACCAATCGTAGGTGCCGCCGTCGACGATGATCCCGCCCATCGAATTGCCATGGCCGCCGATGAACTTTGTCAGCGAGTGAACGACGATGTCCGCGCCGTGCTCCAACGGCCGCAGCAGATAAGGCGTCGCCATGGTGTTGTCGACGATCAACGGCAGGCCATGTTTGCGCGCCACCTCGGCGATTGCCGCGATATCGACGAAGGTGCCGCCGGGATTGGCGAGACTTTCAATAAAGATCCCCTTGGTTCGCTCATCGATTTTGGCATCGAAACTTGCGGGATCCACGCAATCCGCCCAGCGAACCTGCCAGTCGAATGATTTGAAGGCATGGCCGAACTGGTTGACGGAGCCGCCATAGAGTTGCTTCGCCGCGACGAAGTTGTCGCCCGGCCGCATGATCGTGTGGAAGACCAGAAGCTGCGCAGCATGTCCCGAAGCGACCGCAAGTGCCGCCGTGCCGCCCTCGAGCGCGGCGACGCGCTCCTCCAGCACGGCTTGCGTCGGGTTCATGATCCGGGTGTAGATGTTGCCGAACTGCTGCAAGCCGAAGAGTGCGGCGGCGTGATCGGTGTCGTCGAAAACGAAGCTTGTCGTCTGGTAGATCGGCGTCACGCGTGCGCCGGTCGTCGGGTCGGGCTGGGCCCCTGCGTGAATTGCAAGCGTGCTGAAACCGGGACCAGCCTTCGTCATTCGTTTCTCCCTGAACCCTTCAGTCCCGCGCGTCGCAATTGGACCAAAGCCACTGAAGCATGTTGATTGCTGCATGATTTGTCGGGAAGCGCCTGCGATCAGGGCACCGCCCCCGGTAGTCAGCCTATCAGTCGCGGATACTCGATCGCGGGGCAGCGGTCCATGACGACCTTGATCCCGGCCGCCTCCGCCTTGGCCGCGGCCTTGTCGTCCCGCACGGACAGTTGGCCCCATATCACCTTCGGCAGGGATGGCAGCTCGAGGATTTCGTCGACGAGCGCGGGTAGCGCATGGGCGGCGCGGAAGACGTCGACCATGTCGATAGGCTCCGCGATATCCGCGAGTCTCGCCACAACCGGCTGGTCAAGAATGGTCCTGCCGGCCTGGCCCGGATTGACCGGGATCACGCGATATCCCTTGCGCAACAGAAATGCCATCACGCGGTGGCTCGGCCGCTCGGCCTTTGGCGAGGCGCCGACCAGGGCGATCGTCTTCGTCGAGCGCAGAATGTCGGCGAGATAGTAGTCCGGGTAGGCATCGTGATTCATGCTTGCATATCCAAGGTCACTTGCACCTCTGGATACTTGGGCTCGCATGCCCGCAAGTCAACCGAAGCGGGCAGGATCATTCGCCATTTCAACAACGGTCCGGAGATTTCCCGTTCGCATGACCGAATCCGGTTGCTTTTTGTCCGGCGCGACGCCACAAACGCGGAGCGCCCCACATCGTCCCGCCGAGGTTCGTTTTGCCGCTTGATGTTATCGTGCTCGTCCTCTTCGGGGCGCTTCTGCACGCAACCTGGAACGCACTCGTCAAGGCTGGTTCGGAAAAGTCGCTGGATGCGGCCATGGTTGCGCTCGGGGCGGCCGCGGTGGCCGTGCCTTTCCTGCCGTTCCTGCCGCTCCCCAGATCGGAAGCGTGGCCCTTCATCCTGGTTTCGGCGGTCTTCCAGTTCGTCTACTTCCAGCTGGTAGCGGCATCCTATCGCGCCGGTGACATCGGCCTCGTCTATCCGCTGATGCGCGGCGTCGCACCGCTCATCGTCGCCTCGACGAGCAGCGTCGTTGTGGGCGAGGAACTGAGCCGCGGGGCCGTCGCCGGCATCATGACGATTTGCGCCGGCGTGCTCACGCTCGCCTTCGAATCCCGCAAGGGTGGCAAGCATGCGATCCTGCTCGCACTTGCCAATGCCTGCGTCATCGCCTGTTACACCTATGTCGACGGCATCGGCGCCCGGCTCTCCGGGAACCCGATTTCCTACACGCTGTGGATGGCGCTGCTGCCGCCCGTGCTTCTCTTCGCCTGGGCGTTCGTCCGGCGCGGCGTCAAGCCTGTGCTGCGCCATGTCCACCATCACTGGTGGCGCGGACTGATCGGCGGCGCCGGATCGATCGGCGCCTACGGGCTCGCACTCTGGGCGATGACCAAGGCGCCGGTCGCAACGGTTGCTGCGCTCCGGGAGACATCGATCTTCTTTGCGGTCGTGATCTCCGTCGTCTTCCTCAAGGAACGCGTCAGCATCTGGCGCATCGCCGCCGCAGCGGTCATTGCGCTCGGCGCGTTGCTCCTCAAGCTTGCGTAAAGAGCGTCTGCCTATTTGAAAGAGAACTCATTCTTCAAAATGTCAAACAGCTCGCGCGCTGCATTTTCGTCCAACTGAAAGGTTTGGCTAAGCTTGCCGATTTCTTGGCGACTATTTCTGCCATAGGTCGAAACCTGCAATAGCTTTCGCCCATCAAAATCCTGAATAAAGATCTTCGCTTCAACTTCATCGTGCAACTGAAACCTATCCATCGCACCCAACTCAAATTTTGTTATCCGCGCCATTAATCTTCCTTCCACTCCGGCATCCGCTTGCCGAGAAAAGCCCCGATACCTTCTTCCGCGTCGCGCGCGAGCATGTTCTCGACCATCACACCGACCGCATAGTCATAGGCGTCCGCCAATGGCAGGTCAGCCTGCCGATAGAAGGCTTCCTTGCCGATTTTCAGTGCCTGCGGCGACTTCGAGGCAATGACGGCGGCGTATTTGTCCACCACCTGGCGGAGATACTGCTGCGGGACGATGCGATTGACGAGGCCGAAATCCTTGGCCGTGGAGGCGTCGATCGTCTCGCCGGTCAATAACATCTCCATCGCCTGCTTGCGGTGGGCGGCGCGCGAGAGCGCAACCATCGGCGTCGAACAGAAGAGGCCGATGTTCACGCCGGGCGTGCAGAAGGTCGAACTGTCGGTGCAGATCGCAAGATCGCAGCTTGCCACCAACTGGCAGCCGGCGGCCGTCGCGAGACCATCGATCTCGGCGATCACCGCCTGAGGCACCCGGGTGATCTTCAGCATCAGGTCGGCAGCAAGCCGGATCGTGCGCTCGAAGAAGGCCCGGCCGCGATCTTCGTCGGCCCGATGCAGAGTCATTTCCTTGAGATCATGGCCGGCGGAGAAGAGCTTGCCTGAAGCCGCGATCACGATCACCTTGATGTCCTTCGAGGAGGCGACCGCATCGAACTCGGCCAGAAGCGCCTCCATCAATGCAATCGAAAGGACATTCGCCGGCTGGTTGTTGAGCGTCAACCGCAGGACCGGGCCGTTTACCTCGCGCAGCAGCAAGCCGTTCGGCTCTTCCTTCCTGAATGAAACGACGTCCGCCATGACCTTCTCCGAATGATTGCTGTTGGCGACGCGTGGTACGCCGCTCAAGCCGCTCTTTCAAGCCTACAGCAAATAGCGCCCTCTGCGCTCCGAATAAGCCGCGCCGCGCTGTAAGACCATTTTCCAGCTTGCGCGATCGCCGCGGACATCCTGTAACGAGCGCAGAAAAGAGGAGGAAAGCGATGAAGCTGCAGCCGATCATGACCGTCGACGAGTTGAACAGCTTCCTCGACACCGACTTTCCGCAGGTCCACACGGACGGAAAGGTCTTCGCCGTGACCGGTACCGGGCCGGGCTTTGCAACGATGCGGCTCGATCCGAATGAACGACACATCCGCCCTGGCGGCACGGTGTCCGGCCCGACATTGTTCGCGCTTGCCGACGTATCCGCCTATATCGCGTTGATTGCGCATATCGGCCCGGTTGCCCTTGCCGTCACCACCAACCTCAACATCAACTTCCTGAGAAAACCGGAGCCCGAACCGCTCGAATGCACCTGCCGGATCCTGAAACTCGGCAAGCGGCTCGCGGTTCTCGACGCTTCGATAACGCCCGTCGGCAGCGACGAACTGGTTGCTCATGCCACGGCGACTTATTCGATTCCGCCGCGCTAAAACTGTGGTATCTGCACACCACACACCTAATTCATTGATTTCACATGACATTCTTTTACGCGGCACAACAAGATGCCCTTGACGGCGTTTTCGCGCTTCCGTATAAGCTGGCCGCAGATCGCGGTCCCCTTCGGACCGCCTTCTTTTTTGGCCCGCCCTGCGCGTCAAAACCAAGCAACAAGAAACGCCCGGCGGTACGCTTCCGGGTCCAACGAAAGAGTATAGATATGGCAACCTTCGTTCAGAAGCCTGCAGAGGTGGAGAAGAAGTGGATCCTCATCGACGCCGAAGGCCTCGTTGTCGGTCGCCTCGCCTCCATCATCGCAAACCGCCTGCGCGGCAAGCATAAGGCCACCTTCACACCCCACGTAGACGACGGCGACAACGTCATCGTCATCAACGCCGAGAAGGCCGTTCTCACCGGCAAGAAGTACACCGACAAGAAGTACTATTGGCACACCGGCTACCCGGGCGGCATCAAGGAGCGCACCGCGCGCCAGATCATCGAAGGCCGCTTCCCGGAGCGCGTCATCGAGAAAGCCGTTGAGCGCATGGTTCCGCGCGGCCCGCTCGGCCGTCGCCAGATGAAGAACCTGCGTGTTTACGCCGGCTCCAACCACCCGCATGAAGCACAGCAGCCGACCGTCCTCGACGTCGCCAAGCTGAACAGCAAGAACACAAGGAGCGCCTGATAATGGCTGACCTTTCCGCTCTCAAGGATATCGCCACGACCGCGGAACCGGCTGCTCCGGTCCACGTCAAGAAAGTCGACGCGCAGGGCCGTTCCTACGCGACCGGCAAGCGCAAGGACGCTGTCGCCCGCGTCTGGGTCAAGCCCGGCTCCGGCAAGATCACCATCAACGGCAAGCCCTATGCGGCTTACTTCGCTCGCCCGGTTCTGCAGATGATCCTGCAGCAGCCGATCGTCGCAGCTGCCCGTGACGGCCAGTTCGACATCGACGCGACCGTTGCCGGCGGCGGTCTCTCCGGCCAGGCCGGCGCCGTTCGTCATGGCATTGCCAAGGCTCTCACCTACTTCGAACCGGGCCTGCGCTCCGTTCTGAAGCGCGGTGGCTTCCTCACCCGCGACAGCCGCGTGGTCGAGCGCAAGAAGTACGGCCGTGCAAAGGCACGCCGTTCGTTCCAGTTCTCCAAGCGTTAATCGCTGGGCAGTACTGCACTTCCAAGGCCGGGCATGTCCCGGCCTTTTTTCGTTGCGTCGTTTCAAAGAGTCAGATCGGCAGTTCCGTCGTCGACTTGAGCTCCCTCAGCACGAAGCTCGACACCACTGTCCGCACATGCGGATTGCGCATCAGGTAGCGCGTCATGAACGCGTCATAGCTTTCCACATCAGCCGCCCGGATCTTCAGCATGTAGTCGAACGTGCCGGAGAGCGCGTAACATTCCATGATTTCCGGCCTGTCCCTGACCACGGCTGAGAACGATGCGATCGCCTCGTCATGATGATCCTCGAGCGTCACATGGGCGATGATGCAGAGCTTCAGATCCAGCTTTGCCGGATCGAGCAGCGCCACGCGCTTGCGAATCACGCCATCGGCCTCGAGTTCCTGCAGCCGACGCCAAGCCGAGCTTTGCGACATGCCAGCCTTCTCCGCCAGCTCCGCGAGCGACTGGCCGCCGTCGGCCTGGATCAGGCGAAGCAACCGGCGCAACGGTTGGAACGATTCCTTCAAATCTGACGGCATTTCGAAATTTCCTCCCGCCAGGAAGCCGACAACCGGCAACTGTGAAACAAATACTCAGCCCGTCGGGGATACAATTGCAACAGCAATCTGTTCTGACGAATGAGGAGACGTCATGACCAAGCAAAGCACCTACACCGCGAAGCTGCCGGAACCGGACGGCACCTATCTCTACACACCGGAGGAGGATGCGGTCTGGGGCGAACTCTATCGGCGGCAGATGAAGCTGCTTGCCGACAAGGCATGCGACGAATATCTCGAAGGCGTGCGGACCCTTGGCCTCAACCCGGACCATGTTCCGCAGCTCAAGGACGTCAACCAAAGGCTCGCCGAAACCACGGGCTTCGGCGTCGAGGGCGTGCCGGCGCTTATTCCGCCTTCACGCTTCTACGAGCTCCTGTCACAGGGCAAGTTCCCGCTCGCGACCTTCATGCGCCGCCGGGAGCACATCGACTATATCGAGGAACCGGACCTCTTCCATGAGGTCTTCGGCCATTGCCCGCTGCTGACCAACCAGAGCTACGCCAATTTCGTCCGGCGCTTCGGCCAGAAAGCGGTCAAGCTCGGCAAGGACTATTCGTGGCACCTGTTCCGCTTCTTCTGGTTCACGGTCGAGTTCGGCCTGATCAACACACCAAAGGGCCGGCGCTGCTACGGCGCGGGTATCGTCTCGTCAACGAGCGAGACGCGCCACGCCATGGAGACGATGGACTGCGAATTCCGCCCCTTCGATCTGATGAGCGTTCTGCGGACGCCCTACCGCATCGATATCGTCCAGCCGATCTACTATGTCATCGACAGCTTCGCCCAGCTCGAGGCGATCATCGAGGAGGACATTACGGCTCGGATCAATGAAGCCAAGAGGCTTGGCGATTTTGCGCCGACCTTCGAGGCCAAGGCATCTTAGGGTCTGGCGTCGAATGCACATGATTTTGCCGGCAAGCTCTTGCCTTGCCGGCACCGATTGTCCAACGTCCCGTCACACTGACGGGAGACGGGCATGGCAAACAAGACGATCGACCACGCGATCATGGCACGATCACTGACTGCGGCGGCGTCCGATCCCACTCACGCCGGGATCCTTTCCTTCATGCGGCGGAAATACACCAAGCAATTGAAGGGCGTGGACACCGTCGTCTGGGGCATTCCCTTCGACGCAGCGACCTCCAACCGCCCTGGCGCCCGTTTCGGACCGCAGGCGATCCGCCGCGCCTCCGCCATCTTCGACAACGATCCGCAATATCCGTTCGAGCGCGATCTCTTTGCCGACATGGCGACGATCGACTATGGCGACTGCCTGCTCGACTACGGCAATCACACAAAGACGCCCGCGACGATCGAGCGTGAGGCGGCGAGGATCCTGAAATCCGGCGCCTATCTGCTGACGCTCGGTGGCGACCATTTTGTCACCTATCCGGTACTCCAGGCTCACGCCGCCCTGCATGGCCCCCTCGCCCTCGTTCAGTTCGACGCCCATCAGGATACCTGGCCTGACGAAAAGGGCCGCATCGACCATGGCTCCTTTGTCGGTCGAGCCGCGCGCGAGGGGTTGATCGACGTGGAGCGTTCGATCCAGATCGGCATCAGGACCCACGCCCCCGAGGATTGCGGCATCAGGATCGTCTATGGCTACGAGGTCGAGGACATGCGCGCCGAGGAGATCGCCGACATGATCGTCCGGCATGTCGGCAGCCAGCCCGCCTATCTGACCTTCGATATCGATTGCCTCGACCCCGCTTATGCGCCTGGCACCGGCACGCCGGTCGCTGGCGGTCCGTCGAGCGCCAAAATCCTTTCGGTGTTGCGCAAACTCGGCGCTCTCCACATTGCCGGGAGCGACGTTGTCGAAGTGGCGCCCGCTTACGACCATGCCGACATGACCGCCATTGCTGGCTCGACGATCGCCATGTATATGCTGGGCCTGCGCGCCGAATGGCTCGCGGAACGGCGCGGCTAATTCGCAGCGTCCGCTACAGCGCCGCGCGTCTGATAAGACGCGCAAAGGACGCTGTGGCACTTTGATTGCTGCATGTTTTTATCCTTAAAATCGGATACGATTTAAGGAAACATGCAGTAAGAAATTGATTCAATTCTATGCCAGACTGATTCCGGAAATCTCCGTAACCGTCTGCAGGAACAGGTAAATCATGAAACCGAAGATCTTCATCGATGGCGAACACGGCACCACCGGGCTGCAGATCCGCACCCGCATGGCCGGTCGTACGGATGTCGAACTGCTGTCGATCCCGGAAGCGGAACGCCGCAACGCCGCGATGCGCGAAGACCTGCTCAACGATGCCGACATTGCCATCCTCTGCCTGCCCGATGACGCGTCGCGCGAAGCCGTGTCGATGGTCGCCGGCAACAATCGCGTACGCATCATCGACACGTCGACCGCGCATCGCGTCGCACCCGACTGGGCCTATGGCTTCGCCGAAATGGACAAGGCGCAGCCGGAAAAGATCCGCGAAGCGCGCCATGTCGCCAACCCTGGCTGCTACCCGACGGGCGCCATCGCCCTGATCCGGCCACTACGCCAGGCCGGCATCCTCCCGGATGGCTATCCGGTCACCGTCAATGCGGTTTCCGGCTATACCGGCGGCGGCAAGCAGATGATCGCGCAGATGGAGGACGAGCAAAACCCCGACCACATCAGCGCGCCGCATTTCCTCTACGGGTTGGCGCTAAAGCATAAGCATGTCCCGGAAATGAAGATGCACGGCCTGCTCGAACGCGCTCCGATCTTCTCGCCGTCCGTCGGCAGATTCCCGCAGGGCATGATCGTGCAGGTGCCGCTGTATCTCGATGATCTTGCCCCCGGCGCGACACTGGAAAGCATCCATGCAGCACTCATCGAGCACTATGCGGGCCAGTCGATCGTCGAGGTCGCCCCGCTTGCCGAAAGTGCTCAGCTCGCTCGGATCGACGCAACGGAGCTCGCAGGCAAGGACACCATGAAGCTTTTTGTCTTCGGGACGAGCGGCGGAACGCATGTGAACCTCGTCGCCCTGCTCGACAATCTCGGCAAGGGCGCGTCGGGCGCGGCGGTCCAGAACATGGACCTGATGCTGTCAGCCTGAATGAAGGCGTGAAAAACAGTGCCCCCGACAGTCGCCAGTCGGGGCTTTTTTCGGCGTTGCAAGTGGATTAGTCGCGGAGCTCGATCGCCGTCGATTTCGGATATTCGCCGACGAAGCCGCGCCAATGCGCTATGGCGAAGCCGAGCACGACGAGCGCGCCAGCCTGGTGCAGGACGCCCCAGCCGATCGGCACCTCAAGCACGAGCGTCGTGATGCCGATCATCGCCTGGATCGTCACAAGACCGAAGAGGACCACAGAGCGTCGCGCATGCGTCGTTTCCGGCGCCGCCCGCAATGAGGCAAGCATGTGCGCCAGTGCCAATGCGAACAGCAGGTAGGCGCCGGCGCGATGGAAGAATTGCACGGCCTTCGGATTTTCGAAGAGATTGATCCAGGCCGGCTGCTGCACGAACAACCCTCCCGGGATCACCGCACCGTCCATCAGCGGCCATGTATTATAGGTGAGGCCCGCGTCGAGACCGGCCACCAGCGCGCCGAGATAGATCTGGAACAGGCTCATGGCCGCGAGGATAGCCGCCATCGATCGCGACCTTTTCGTCGGCGCGGCGTCGCCCGAATGCGGGCAAAGACCGCGCAGGATCCACATGCAAGCCGCAAAGATCAGACAGGCGATGACGAGGTGTGTGGCAAGCCGGTACTGGCTGACTTCCGTGCGTTCGACGAGGCCGGAGGAGACCATCCACCAGCCGATGAAGCCCTGGAAACCGCCGAGCGCGAGAATACCGATAAGCGGCCACCTCAAGTGTCGCTCGATCCGACCCGTCACCCAGAAGAAGAAAAGCGGCAGGGCGAAGATCACGCCGATGGTGCGCGCCAACAGCCGATGCGCCCACTCCCACCAGAAGATCGTCTTGAACTCCTCGACCGTCATGCCCTTGTTGAGCTGCTCGTACTGCGGAATGCGCTGATAGAGCCGGAACTCCTCTTCCCATTCCTCGGCAGATAGCGGCGGTATGACGCCATGAACGGGCTTCCACTCCGTGATCGAAAGACCGGATTCGGTCAACCGCGTCGCACCGCCTACGAGCACCAAGGCGAACAGAGCGAAGAGAACGACTGCGAGCCAGCCGCGGATCTGCCGGCGGTTGCGCTCTGTCCTGTCGATCTCCTTCAGGAGCGTCTGTTCTGTTGCCAACTGGACGTGGGCCATGATTTTCCTCTTTTCTCACCGGGACGCGGCCATGCCTGCGGCAAGGTTCCAGCGCAGCCAGCCCCGAAAGCCGTTGATTTGCACCAGAGTGCCGTGCAAAACAAGGCCGAAGCCTTTGCGGCATGCCGTCGCGGCTACTGCATGTTTCCTCAATCGTACCGAGGAGCATGCAGCGATTCAAAGTGCTGCAGCGTCCTTTGCGCGTCTGATAGGACGCGCGGCGCTGTAGTGAAGCGCAAGCCATCCGAAAGAAGTGAAATGCCCGTACGCCTCAGAAAACTGATCGGCACGATCCTCATCATCATCCTTGTCGTCGTTTACGCGCTGGCGGCCGTCACCTTCGCTTCGCTGCTGCTCGGCACATCGCCGTGGTGGGTTCATCTGCTCTATTTCTTCCTGACGGGCCTGCTGTGGATCCTACCCGCGATGCTGATCATCAAGTGGATGGAAAAGCCCGCCAAGAACCGCTGATTGCCGGGGCATATGATGAAGATCGCGGTTATTTCCGATATTCACGGCAACGATCTCGCCCTCAAGGCGGTGCTTGCCGACATCGCCGCGCAGGGGATCGCGGAGATCGTCAATCTCGGCGATCATCTGAGCGGCCCGCTCAACGCCGCTCGAACCGCCGACATCCTGATCAGACACGATATGCCCGCGATCCGCGGCAACCACGATCGCTATCTTCTCACGCGCGATCCCGCGCACATGGGGCCCTCCGACCGGGTCGCTTATGACGAACTCGAGCCACCGCATAGGGCGTGGCTTGCCTCCTTGCCCGAAACCCTGGTCTATCGAGACGCGCTTTTCCTTTGTCACGGCACGCCGCGCAGCGACGAATCCTACTGGCTGGAAACGCTGACGGCCGAGGGCGTGGTCCACATGGCGGGGCAGGACATCATCGAGAGCTTTGCTACGGACATCGATTATCCCGTGATCCTCTGCGGCCATACGCACATTCCGCGGGCCGTGCGGCTCGCGGACGGCCGGCTCGTCGTCAACCCCGGCAGCGTCGGTTGCCCGGGCTACGACGATGACGAGCCCGTTCCCCACAAGGTCGAAACCGGGTCGCCGGACGCGCGCTACGCCATTGTCGAAAGCACAGCCGGCGACTGGAATGTCACCTTCCGTTGCGTGCGTTATGATCATATGGTCATGTCGCGCCTTGCCGCGCGTCGCAACCGTCCCGAATGGGCAAGGGCGCTTGCAACCGGATTCCTCGACTGAATTATTGCGCGCGCTCCAGCGCGTGGAGATCCGCGCCGGTGATTGCAGCAATGTTTCGCGTCACCTTGTCGACCGGCCAGTCCCACCAGGCAATCGCCTGCAATCTGTGGATGGTTTCCGCGGGGAAGCGCATTTTTTGATGGCCGTGCTTCATGCTTTGCTAACCGCATTCTGCTGTCGCCCGCGAAATAGCCGCTACTCCCGCTCGAAATTAAGCTGAATGTAGCGACATCTGCGCTTCAATGGGTGCACGATCCTGATTTCCAACGGTAAATGAAATGCCGAATGCCTGCTTCACTTTGACGTCGTTGGACGAGCCGCCGCCGAGCGATCGCGCCTCGACCCATCGTCCGGAAGCACAAGGCGCCGAACAGATAACGGTCTCCATCCACACCGACATGGCCGTGCTCGAAGCGGGATGGCGTGCTCTCGACGAGAACGGCCAGAACTCGCTACACCAGAGCTTCGACTGGTGCGCCGCCTGGCGGAAAACGCACGAAAGTGAGGCGCTGTTCATACGCGCTGTGCGCGGCCGGCAAACGCTCTTTATCCTACCCCTCGAAATCGACAGCGGACGCTTCTTCCGCACGGCGCGGCTGATCGGCTCCGATCACAGCAATCTCAATACCGGCTTGTTTACCGACGAGGACGCAACTCCGAACGTGGAACTCGTGCGCGTGCTCACCTGCGGAATCAAACGCCAGCTGCGGGGGTTCGCAGATATCGTCACGCTCGACAGGACGCCTCCGACGTGGCGCGGGAAGACTCATCCGCTTGCCGCCCTGCCCGCCTTGCAGAACGCCAATGCCTCATTTCAATTGCCGCTCCTCGGGAATATCGAACGCACGCTGGCACAGCTCAACGCAAAACGGCGACGCAGGAAGATGCGGATATCGGAGCGGCGTCTCGCCGCGCTTGGCGGCTACGACTACGTGGTTGCCCGCGAGACATCGGAAGCGCACGCGCTTCTGGAAACCTTCTTCCAGCAGAAGGCGGCACGCTTCGAGGCGCACGGCCTGCCGGACGTGTTTCAGGACGCCGAAACACGCGCCTTCTTCCATCAGCTCGTAGAGTGTGGTCAAAAGGCGGACGGCCGATTGCTGGAGCTCAACGCCATTCGCCTCAAGGGCGAGCATGAAGACCGGATCCTCGCGATCGCCGGCCTTTCGCGCAAGGGCGATCACGTCATCTGCCAATTCGGCTCGATCGACGAGGGGATCGCCGCCGACAGCTCTCCGGGAGAATTGTTGTTTTACAGGATAATCGAGCGGCTGTGTTCCGAAGGCGTGGCGCTCTTCGACTTCGGGATCGGCGATCAGCCCTACAAACGCTCGTGGTGCACAATCGAAACGCCGTTGCGGGACATCGTCTTGCCCTTGACGCTCCGCGGGCACCTGGCCGCCCGGATCCATCTCGGAGCGGTGCTGGCCAAGCGGCTGATAAAGGCCAACAAAGCATCCTATGCATTCGTGCAGCGGCTGCGCCAGCGGCGTCAACAACGCTGAAGACGGCGCACCCAGGGTTGAGCCTGAACAGCGCGCGTGCGCTTCAGGCAGCGTGGCGATCCGGGAAGTCGGGGTCGCTTTCGCGCTGTCCCGTCATCAGCACGATGTTCCGGTACCCGGCCTCGCCGAAGTCTGTCAGCAGTTCCACAATCCGCTCATCGCTGACGGACGACGTCGACAGTATGATCTCAGTTTCCTCTCGCCGGGCAATTCTGGATACGGCGCTGGCATCAGCCGGGCCACACTCGACCAAGACCAGATCATAGGCATTGGTGAGCGCATCGATGATCATCTGCAGCCGCTCGATACCGCGCATTGCTGTCCGCGGGTCGGAATTTCCCCGGGGAATAATATGCGCTTCCGAGAAGCGGTCCGCGTGTATCGATTCGGCGAAGGCGACATCGCCCGACAGCAGGTTCGTTATCCCCGGCAGCGTCGACGACTGTGCCATCAGCCGCGTCGGGCAAGCCGAACCGGAAAGATCGATGAGAACGGCCTTCTGTCCGTCCTCCGCCAGCAGCCGCGCCAGCATGACGGTCGCGGTCGATCCTTCGTCGCCGCCCGGCGATACGGAAACGGCGATGCGGACCTTCTGATCGAGAAGGTGAGCGGCAACGAACTCGATCGAGAAGTCGCTTTCCACCCTCTTCGTATCCTTCAAGGGTTCAAAGTCCTCTCCTGCCGCGTCGGAGTCCACGAGCGCAAGCATCGAGTCCGCAGGCTCCGGCTCCACCAGGATGGGTGGCAATTGTTCGGAAGCTCCCGGTTCCGCGATGGAAACGGGCCTCAACGCCCGTCCGCTGAAGAGTTCGCTGAGCACGATGACGACACAGCTGATCAGGAAGGTGGCGAGCGCCGCGACCACCGTGATCGGTATTACCTTCGGAAAGTCTGGGGTGCTGGGAACGACCGCATTCGAAATCACGCGCGCATCTGCCGGCGTGGCATTCGCAACCGTGCGCGATGTCGCCTCCCTGTAGCGGGCGAGATAGGTTTCGAGAAGCTGCCGCTGCGCTGTCGCCTCGCGCTCCAGTGCCCGCAAGCCGACCTCTTCTTCTCCCGCCTGTGCGGATTGCGCCTTGAGCGTATTGAGGCGCTGCAGCAACTGCTCTTCGCGCAACTGCCCGACCTTCGCTTCGTTTTCCAGGCTGACGAGAACCTTGCGGGTCTCGACATGAATTTGTTGCCTGATGCCTTCAAGCTGGGATCTCAAAGCCTTGAGCCGCGGGTGGCCGTCCAGCAATGACGTCGACAGGTCGGCAATCTGCGCCCGGACGTTGGCTTCATTTTCCTTCAACCGCTGGATCAGCTGCGAGCCGACGACGTCGGTCAGTGTGTCCGGCGCACGGCCGTCGGCGAGTGCAGTCCGCACGCCTTTCGCGCGTGCCTCGGCATTGGCCCGCTCTCCCCGCACCCGGGCGAGTTCGGTCGAAATATCGGTGAGCTCACGTGTGGCGAAGTTTTCCGTCTCACCGGTCGGCAGCAAGCCGGACGAGGCACGGTAGGCAGCAACGTTCGCTTCGGCCTCACGCACCTTCTCGCGAAGGTTGGCGATCTCTGGTTCCAGCCAACGGCTCGCCTCCGAATTCGAATCGAGTTTCGCGCCGCTCTGCAGAGACAGGTAGACTTTTGCCATCTCATCGGGGATGGAGGCCGCAAGTTTGGGGTCTTTCGAGGTGAAGGCGATGGCGATCACGCGCGACTTTTCCACCTGATAGACCTGCAGCTTGGACTCGAACTCCTTCAGCACCCGCTCTTCGGGTGGCAAGTCGAGGGGGTTCTTCTTGACGCCGAGCATCACCAGAAGATCGGAAAGCGCCGAGGGCTCGGCCGAAGGGTCGAACTCCTTGCGTTCATGCAGCTTCATGTTGCGCGCAACCTGTTTGATCAGATCGGCCGAGCGCAGCACTTGCACCTGGCTTGAAATACCCGATTCATCGAAAACCCGGTCGGATCCCGTCAGGGCAATTTGGTTCGATCCGCTGAACTCCGGTTCGCGCGACTCGATCAGCAGTCGCGCTTCGCTCTGATACTGCGGAGCGATTATCGTGGCGATTGTGAAAGCCGCGCCCGCGACGCACCCCGTGGCGAGCAGAACCCGGGCTCGCCGCTTCCAAACGGCGCGGAAGAGGCCGCCGAGATCTATATCCACATCCTGCTGCTCGCCGCCGATGCCTGACATGCCTCAACTCCGAAGGTTCTTCATTCGGCCGGAGGGTAAAGGAACATGGTAACGCAAGGGTTAACTTCCAGTACAACCCTGAGGTGGCGTACTCCTCGGCGCAAAATCAAAATTCCTGGGCGAGTTTACCCGCTATTAACCCTAACGGATCGATAACGTCGCCAGAGGTGATCATTTCCGGAGCCCGAGACCCGCATGTCGACCGCAGGCAAAAAGACAGCACGCGCTATCGCATTGGCGATATTGTCGGCACTGGTCGGCGGCTGCACGAGCTACCAGCCGGCTCCCAAAGCTTTTAGCGAGGCCACCATCCAGCCCTACCGGCTGGACAGCGGTGACCGCCTTCGCATCAATGTCTTCGAACAGGCCGGCCTCAGCGGCACCTATACAGTCGATCAAGCCGGCTATGTCGCCTTCCCGCTGATCGGTGCGATACCGTCGCGCGGCCACACGCTACCGGAACTGGAAGGCATGATCGCCGCAAAACTGCGCGAGGGCTTTCTCCGGGATCCGGACGTCACGATCGAGGTGGACCGCTATCGCTCGGTGTTCATCATGGGTGAAGTGGGCCAGGCGGGCCAATACAGCTACGTTCCCGGCATGACCGTCCAGAATGCCATCGCGGTGGCCGGCGGCTTCTCGCCGCGTGCGAACCAGTCGAACGCCGACATCACCCGCAAGATCAACGGCCGCATCATTACCGGCCGCGTGCCGATTTCCGACCCGGTGATGGCCGGCGACACGATCTATGTCCGCGAACGGCTGTTCTGATATCCATGCAGAGCGAACGTCCCCTGCGCATCCTTCATTGCTTCAGGTCGCCGGTCGGCGGCATATTCCGGCATGTGCGTGATCTTGCCGAAGCCCACGCTAATGCCGGGCACGAGGTTGGAATTCTGTGCGACAGCACGACCGGCGGCGCCCACGAGGACGCCCTGTTCGATGCGATCCGCCCCTATCTGGCGCTCGGCATCGTTCGCCTGCCCATTCACCGCGCCATCGGACCGTCCGACATCGTCGCACTTTGGCGCAGCTACAATGAAATCAGAAGTTTGCAACCGGATGTGCTGCACGGGCACGGCGCCAAAGGCGGCGTCCTTGCACGCATCATCGGTTCAGCCTTGCGGGTCAACAAGTATCGCGTAGCCCGCCTCTATTCGCCCCATGGCGGCAGCCTCCATTACGATTCAAGATCGTTGAAAGGTCGAGCGATTTTTCGTCTCGAGCGGCTGCAGGAACGCCTCACGGACGCTCTCGTCTTCGTCTGCGATTATGAACGCCAAACCTATTTCACGAAGATCGGCCGGCCGCCCGGACGCAACGAACTGATTTATAACGGCATCGACGACCGCGAATTTGATCCCGTCACGGTCGCGCCCGACGCAGTGGATTTTCTGTATATCGGCATGATGCGGGACCTCAAGGGTCCCGATCTGTTTGTGGAGAGCTTTGCCGCGGCTGAGCGGATCGCAGGACGTCCCCTCGCCGCCCTGATGATCGGCGACGGGCCGCAACAGCACCAATACGCGGAGATGAAGCTGCGCAAGGGGCTTGGGCGGCGCATCAAGATGCTTCCGGCCATGAAGGCGAGAGAAGCCTTCGCACTTGCGCGCACGGTCGTCATCCCGTCGCGGGCGGAATCGATGCCCTACATAGTGCTCGAGGCGCTTGCCGCCGGCAAACCCGTCATCGCAACACGGGTCGGCGGGATTCCGGAAGTGTTCGGCGCCGACAGCGGTGCTCTTGCCGAACCCAACGTCGATTCGCTCGCCGCGATCATGGCCGCCACGATCGTCGAGCAGAACTGGCCCGAAAGAATGATGCCGGATCCCAAGGCGTTCAAATCTCGCTTCGCCGCGTCGGTCATGACGAAGAGCGTGATGCGGCTCTATCGCGATCTGGCAGGCGATGCGGCCAGTGCGCCAGGACAACTCCTTACAACGTAAGCGTTTCTTAGTGGCTTTCTGCTATCCGGGCGCAGGGACTTCAGCGCCAGGAAGAGACCATGAACCATTACGAAAGGCCCGAGGCATTCAATCCGGAAGCGCTTCGCAAGAAGATCTCCGAGATTCGGACGGCCGCTCCCGAAGAGACGATGGGCGAGAAAGGCGCCACGGAACTCAATCCGCTGGCTCGACAGATCGCGCTTCAGTTTCGCGCCGACACCTATTCGCCCGCCATGATTACTGGTCTGATCCGGCTGCTCGACTTCTGCGTTCTCTTCACCATCGGCTACGGCATTAACGCCTACTACGTCCAACCGGCCGTTGAACAACTGCCCGTCTATCTTGCGATTCTCGCCGGCGGCTCGGCACTCGCCGTCGCGGCCATCCAGATCGCCGATGGCTATCAGGTGCCGGCGCTGCGGGCCTGGCTGCGAATGACGCCGCGCGTTCTGGGCGCCTGGGCGGGCGCCTTTGGCGCCATTGCCCTTGCGCTTTTCTTTCTGAAATCCGGCCATCAATATTCCCGCGTCTGGATCGCAGGATGGTTTATCTGTGGCGCGCTCTTTCTTATCGCTCAACGCGCCTTCATCGCCTATTCGATCCGCCATTGGTCGCGCAACGGGACGATGGAACGTCGTGCCGTCATCGTCGGCGGTGGCCAGCCGGCCAAGGACCTGATCCGCACGATCGAACATCAGCCGGACAATGATATCCGCATTTGCGGCATCTTCGACGATCGCGACGAGCGGCGATCGCCGAACATGATCGCCGGATACCCAAAATTGGGAACGGTCAACGAACTCGTCGAATTCGCCCGGCTTGCGAGGATTGACATGCTGATCATCTCGCTGCCGCTGACTGCCGAAAAACGCATTCTCGAACTGTTGCGGAAGCTCTGGATCCTCCCCGTCGACATACGGCTGGCGGCGCATGCCAACAACCTGCGCTTCCGGCCGCGCAGCTATTCCCATGTCGGAGAGGTTCCGATGCTCGACATCTTCGACAAGCCGATCGCCGATTGGGACTCTGTCGCAAAGCGCTGTTTCGACATTTTTTTCAGCGTCGTCGCCCTTCTTCTCCTATGGCCGGTGATGCTTGCCGCCGCGGTCGCCGTCAAGGTCACGTCGCCGGGGCCGATTATCTTCAAGCAGGCCCGACACGGCTTCAACAACGAGACGATCGAGGTCTACAAGTTCCGCTCTATGTACGCGCATATGAGCGACCCGACCGCTCGCAGCGCCGTCACCAAGGGAGACCCGCGGGTCACTCCCGTTGGCCGCTTCCTGCGTAAGTCTTCGATCGACGAGTTACCGCAGATCTTCAACGTGTTGAAGGGCGAACTCTCCCTGGTCGGCCCGCGGCCCCACGCCGTTCTGGCGCAAACGCGGAACCGAACCTATGCCGATGTCGTCGAGGGCTATTTTGCCCGCCATCGCGTCAAGCCGGGGGTGACCGGCTGGGCACAAATCAACGGTTGGCGCGGCGAGATCGACAATGACGAGAAGATCCGCTTCCGCACCGCTTTCGACCTCTACTACATCGAAAATTGGTCGCTGCTCTTGGATCTGAAGATCCTTGTCCTGACGCCGTTCCGCTTGCTCAATACGGAAAACGCCTATTGATCTCCGCGAGCGCATCCCCGTCAATCGTCCTTCGCCCCCAGCTTGCCGCGATTTCGCTCGTCGGTTCCGGCCTAGTCGCGGTTGCGGTGTTTCTCTCCGGCTTCGTCATCGCCGAGCCGGCGCCTTACGAGCTTTTCATGGCCTGTCTCATCGGCCTGTGGGCACTCTTCGGACTGAAGATTTCCCGCTATGTGGCGCCGTTGTTGTCGCTCCTCGTGCTGTTCATGGTTGGCGGCATCCTGTCGCTGACCACGATGTCGGATCTTGCCACCGGGCCGATGTATATGGCCGTCTCCGGCTTCCTGGCGCTCTCGGCCGTCTTCTTCGCGGCAATTGTGGAAGATCGGCACCAAAGACTGCGGCTGATCTTCAATGCCTGGGTTGCTGCCGCGGTCATCACGGCGCTCCTCGGCATTCTCGGCTATTTCGGCGCAATACCGGGCGGCACCAACTTCACGCTCTACGACCGCGCGAAGGGAGCGTTCCAGGACCCCAACGTCTTCGGACCGTTCCTCGCCGCGCCCATGCTTTATCTCATTCACGGTCTGCTTACCCAACCGATCCGCCGGGCTCCGCCGAAGATCGTCGGGCTTCTCATCCTGGCGCTCGGCGTTTTCCTCTCGTTCTCGCGAGCGGCCTGGGCACTCAATCTCTTTTGCATTGTCGCCTTTGTCTTCGTCATGCTGCTGAAGGAGCGGAGCGGCCTTTTCCGCCTGCGCATCCTGGTGCTGGCGCTCTGCGGCGCGCTCTTCATTGTCGCCGCTCTCGTGGCCGCCCTGCAGTCCGAGCAGGTCGCGACGCTCTTCTCGAGCCGTTCCCAGCTTGTTCAGGAGTATGACGGCGGCCATCTTGGGCGGTTCGATCGGCACCGGATCGGCTTTCTCATGGCGATGGAAAAACCGCTCGGCATCGGCCCTCTGGTCTTCAGCACCATTTTCCCGGAGGACGAACACAATATTTGGCTGAAATGCCTGACGTCCTATGGCTGGATCGGCCTGATCGCCTATGTGACGTTGATCGTATGGACGCTTTCGCTGGGCTTCCGCTTCCTCCTGCTCGACCGGCCATGGCAGCCGTACCTGATGATTGCGTGGGTCACGCTGATCGGCCATGCTGGTGTCGGCAACGTCATCGACACAGACCATTGGCGTCATTTCTACATGCTGCTCGGCATCGTCTGGGGATGTGCCGCGCTCGAGTATCGCTTTCAAAGGCGCGCCCGCGCCGGAAGGCACAGATGACCATGGACACGCCCGCAACCGACGGATCGGCGGCCCGTCCGCTGCGCCTTCTCGAAGTGCTGGAGCCAAGCGGAGGCGGCTCCGGCCGGCACTTTCTCGATATTTGCCGCGGCATGCAGGCGCGCGGCCATCATGTCGAGGCGATCTATTCGCCGGTGCGAGCGGAAGACGGCTTCGTCCGGGAGCTTAAGGCAATCGACTTGCCGGCCGTTCACGCGGTCGACATGCAGCGTGCCCCTGGACCGTCCGACCTGTCGGCCTTTCGCGCCGTTCGGCGCATCAGCCGAAACGCGGGACCGTTCGATATCGTGCACGGCCACAGCTCCAAGGCTGGCGCGCTCACGCGTCTGCGGCTGCCCGGGCGCCACGCGCCGCGCGTCTACACCCCACATGCCTTCCGAACGATGGACCCGGCGCTTGATCGTGGCGGACGATTGATCTACGGCGCCATCGAGTGGGCTTTGGCGTGGTTTTTCACCGACCACCTCATCACCGTTTCCGATGACGAGCGCGCGCATGCATTGTCGCTCGGCATGCCCGAGCAACGAATATCCGTGATCGTCAACGGGGTTTCGTCCCCCTCGCCCGATATGGCGAAGACGGTTCGCGCAAGCTTCGGGATTCCGGCGGACGCCTTTGTCTTCGGCTTCATCGGTCGTCTTTCCAGCCAGAAGGCGCCGGAGCGGCTCATAGACGCCTTCAAGGGCGCGGCATCTTCGGTCAAGAACAGCTATCTCGTGATGGTCGGTGCCGGCGAGCTGGAGGACGAGCTTCGCCGCGCGATCGCGGCAAGCGGGCTGCAAAGCCGCATCCACCTGACCTCCGCTTTTACCGGTCCTCAGGCGGTGGCCGCCTTTGATCTCGTCGTCATGCCGAGCCGCTATGAAGCGATGTCCTATGTCATGCTGGAGGCCGCGGCCGCAGGCAGACCGATCATCATCTGCGATGTCGGCGGCGCTAGAACCGTCATCGACAACGGCGAGAACGGCTTCGTCATTCCCAACAGCGATGATGTTTCGCAGCTCACGAAAACGATGGTCGCGGCTGCAAGCCCGGAAAGCTATCCCGCCCTTCTCAGGGCGGCCGAGTTCCGCAAGGATCGTTTCACGCTCGACGTCATGCTTGACCGGACGGAAGCGCTCTACCGACGTCTGGCCACGCGCCAGCGCCCTTGAGCGACCAGTTGTCGACAAGACACACATCACCGCGGCAGCGGTGTCGGCGCGAAGCGAGCTTGAGGGGGTTTTGGAAAGAAGCGTCGCCGGACGCGAGCCCCGGCAACCGGAGGCCCGGCATCCGACGGTGTTTGGGCTATTCTTCCGCCTGTCGCTCTTCCTGCTGCTGTTTCTGCTGCAGAAGAATCTCTTCGGCCGGCGTCGACTGTTCGGCCTTGGTGACGCTCGCCGTGGTTATTTCCTTGTCTACAGAAGCAGTGGTCTTGGAGTGCCCGACGCACTCTGCGGAAGCCACCGTTGTCGATAAAGCGAAGGCGGCTGCAAATACGAGGATGCTCTTCATAAGGCTTCTCCTGGTTGTTGCAGGCGCAGTCTATCCGCCGCCACGGCCCCGACCAAATCACAAAACCGTTCTCGGGTTCGATCGTGATCGGCGATCTCGATGGAGGAATGCCCGCAGTTGCCCAGCGATGCTGAAGCGCCACACGCCCAGCCGATGCCGCAAGGCGTGACACTCGCACGACGTGGATTCTCACGGACTTAGGGAGTTTGCTTGGGCTTAGGGAGTTTGCCGCCAATGACGCCGCGGCCGGACGGTGATCACGAAGGGCGTTGCCAAGTGATTAAATGGTCGGAGCGACTGGACTTGAACCAGCGACCCCTTGACCCCCAGTCAAGTGCGCTACCGGGCTGCGCTACGCTCCGAACCGAGAAAACCCCTATAGTCTCAACGCTGGGAGCGCAAGCCCGAAATTTGATCTGCATGTTGAAAAGAGAATAAACCGCGTGGAAATGGGGAGACTGCCGCGGGCCTTAGAATCCGGCTGCGTTAAGGCAATATTTACCACGGCGGACAGCGCCTCAATTCTCCCTGCATTTTGCCCCGTTCTGCACGCATTCACCCCACCAAAATGCGAGATGGATAAAGCAGGCCTCGCATTTTCGGCGCTTATTCTCGTGCTCATCGCTCTCATTATGAGCATCCTAGCGGTCGATCGAACAGTGGTAGAAGTGGCACCGAACAGGCCGGCACTGGTCATCACCAACCAGGCACATCCGTGAATGAAGCGACCGTTCGCGCTGGACCAACAGGGTCTCCGGGAGGGGCTGCCAACCGTCGCAACGAACCTGGGAAGCCTGCATGCGCTTGCCAGGCCTCCGCGATGCGGGCGCCTTCACGCAACGCCCAATGCGATGCCGCCGATGGGCACGACGTGCCGAAGATGTAGGGCACGGGTACACGACCAAACCACGGGAACAAAAGCTTGACCGAGCCGTTCGACCTCTACCGACACAGTGTCATCGAACAAACTTGGGCGAAACTCCGGAAAGGGAAAGAAAACCAAAAAGGTGAAAATTCCAGATGTCCCGTAAAATAGACGCAGATAAGCTTCAGAAACTGACGCTCCTGCTTGGTCAAACCGTGGCCGCCTTGCGTGTGAATGAAATCATGATGTGCCGCCTTCTCGAATGGGCCGCTTCACAGAGCGATGACCCGCGAGTCTTTGTCCGGGAGATGATAGAGAATACAAGAAGGGACCTGCAGAAGGCAGGCCAGGCGGACGGCAGGATGCTAACGGTCTTAGCAGCCCATGAGGCGCTGGAATATCTCGACGAGCTCTCAGCGACGATGCACGTAGCGCCTACCGCGAAGCCTCCGGCAAGAGGTTTTGCATTCCTTGAACATATCCATTTCCCCGCGTTCGTCTTCACCCCGGACCAACATACGAACGGCACTTCCAAGCCGGGCGGACCAAAATAGGCTAGCACCGGAGGCTGCCAGCCACACGATCAATAGACCCTTATGGCGACCGCGGTGTCACCGCACCTGATCCAGCAGCCGCTTGCATTCCAGAAGATCGTAAAGCGCTTCCTGCAAAAGCGCCCGGTCTTCCTTGCTTACGGAGGCCTTGCCGATCGATATCTCGGCGTCGTCGCCACCGCCGCCACCGAAGGAGAAGAACCGCCGGCCTGCCGGAGCCTTCGCGCGGCCGACGATCTGGTCCTCTTCGGCGACACCGACCTTTGGCGGTTGCGGCTCCTCGTTGCTGGACGCTGCGAGTGCTTCGACAGTTGCGAGGTCGCCGCTTGCGATCGCCGCGACAAACTTGTTGCCGTTGGCTTTCAGGAGCTTTTGCACGCCCTTGATCGTGTAGCCATGATCATAGAGGAGATGGCGAATGCCCTTGAGGAGATCGACATCCTCCGGGCGGTAATACCGCCGACCGCCGCCCCGCTTCATCGGCTTGATCTGCTGGAAGCGCGTCTCCCAGAAACGCAGTACATGCTGAGGCAGATCGAGCTCGTCTGCGACCTCGCTGATGGTGCGGAAGGCGTCCGGGCTTTTGTCCATATCATCCCCATTTACAGATCACGCGGCGCACCGCAATGGACGGATCACCGCGCGATGATTGCACGAGTCGCGCCCATTTCAATGGGTTATGGACAGGTTTTCAACCACATTTGTGGTTTTGGGCAAGCGGTCAGGATGCAGGAGAGGCCGGCTTCTGCTTGGCCTTGCGACTCAAATGCGCCTTCAGCACGCGCTGCTTCAATACGTTCGAGGCCTTGAAGGTCATCACCCGGCGCGGCGAAATCGGAACTTCCTCGCCGGTTTTCGGATTGCGCCCGATGCGCTCATTCTTGTCGCGCACCTGGAAGGTCGCAAAGGAAGACAGCTTCACGCTCTCGCCACGCACGATTGCGTTGCATATTTCATCAATGACCGTTTCCACGAGTTCGGCCGACTCCGTACGAGACAGGCCCACCTTGCGAAAAACCGACTCAGCCAAGTCCGCCCGTGTTACTGTTTTTCCGCTCATCTTCCCCCACCGATGTCTGGCATGCCGATCAGCGAAGGAAGACTATTGCCCTTGCCTTTTGCGGTCAAGCGCCTGCCTTGCTTCATTATTTTCTTTACCACCGGATGAGAACAGAGCCCCAGGTGAAGCCACCGCCCATGGCCTCGAGCATTACGAGGTCGCCCTTTTTTATCCGCCCGTCGGCGGCCGCGGTATCAAGCGCGAGCGGGATGGAGGCAGCCGAGGTGTTGCCATGGACGTCGACCGTCACCACAACCTTATCGAGCGGGATATCCAGCTTCTTTGCGGAGCCATCGATGATACGCCGATTGGCCTGGTGGGGAACCAGCCAGTCGACGTCATCCGCAGTCGTCCCGGTCGCCTCGAAGGCCGCCTCGATCACATCCGTGATCATGCCGACCGCGTGCTTGAACACCTCGCGCCCTTCCATCCTGAGATGGCCCACGGTGCCCGTGGTCGACGGGCCGCCGTCCACATAAAGCTTGTCGCCGTGAATGCCGTCGGAACGTAGTTGCGCAGTCAGCACGCCACGGTCGGCATTCGTGCCTGCGCCTTCCTGGGCTTCGAGGACGATTGCGCCCGCGCCGTCGCCGAAGAGGACACAGGTCGTTCGATCGGACCAGTCGAGGATACGCGAGAACGTCTCGGCCCCGATCACCAGCGCGCGCTTGGCGAGGCCGCCGCGGATATAAGCGTCCGCTGTCGCAACCGCATAGACGAAGCCCGAGCAGACCGCCTGCAGGTCGAAAGCTGCGCCATGCCGCATGCCGAGGCGGCTCTGGATATTCACCGCCGTCGCCGGGAACGTGTTATCCGGGGTCGATGTCGCGACGATGATCAGGTCGAGATCGTCGGCGGTCAGATCGGCCCTCGCAAGCGCGGCACGCGCTGCGCTTTCTCCGAGCGATGCCGTCGTTTCACCCTCGCCCGCGATATAGCGCTGGCGGATCCCGGTCCGTTGCACGATCCATTCGTCGGATGTGTCGACCTTCGATTCCATTTCCTTGTTGGTCATCACTCGCTTCGGCAGCGCTGCCCCGAAGCCGCGAACGACGGAACGGATCATTTACTCAAACCTCATCATTCATGCCGGCGGGAGGAATTCAGACGGCTGCGCGCCGTGATATTTCGCCAGATCACTCTCTATTTTGGCCTTGAGGCCGTTCTTTACCATGTCGTAGCCGACATCGATCGCGGCTGCGAAACCCTCAGCGTCGGTGCCACCATGACTCTTGATGACGACGCCGTTGAGGCCGAGGAATACGCCGCCATTGACCTTCCGCGGGTCCATCTTTTCACGCAGCCGATCGAAGGCACCCTTGGCGAATACGTAACCGATCTTCGCGAGCAATGTGCGCGACATGGCCGCGCGCAGATATTCGGCAATCTGTCGAGCCGTTCCTTCGGCCGCCTTCAAGGCGATGTTGCCCGAGAAGCCTTCGGTGACGACGACATCGACGGTTCCGCGACCGATGTCGTCGCCTTCAACGAAACCATAGTAGTCGATGCCCTCGATGTTGGCTTCGCGGATCAGCCGCCCGGCCTCCTTGACCTCTTCCTGGCCCTTGATTTCTTCCACGCCGACATTGAGCAAGCCGACCGACGGATGCTCGACTTCGAACAAGGCGCGCGCCATCGCGCCGCCCATCAAGGCGAAATCCATGAGCTGCTGCGCGTCCGCGCCGATCGTCGCGCCGACGTCGAGGACGATGCTCTCCCCTTTGAGCGTCGGCCAGATGGCGGCGATTGCCGGACGTTGAATCCCCTGCATGGTTCGGAGACAGAAGACGGACATCGCCATCAGCGCGCCTGTGTTGCCTGCGGAAACGATCACGTCCGCCTCGCCGGCATTGATCGCGTCGATCGCTTTCCACATGCTCGATTTGCCGCGGCCGCGCCGGAGCGCCTGGCTGGGCTTTTCGTCCATGCCGACGGCAATTTCACAATCGTTGAAGGTGCTCGCGGCATTCAGCTTCGGATATTTGGCCAGAAGCTCAGCGCATCGCGCTTCCTGACCGAACAAGACGAATCTTATGTCCGGGTGACGTTCGAGCGCTCTTGCTGCGCCCGGGATGACGACTTCAGGACCATAGTCGCCCCCCATCACGTCAAGTGAAATTCTGACCACGCGTGTCTTATCCTTTTTTCCTGCCCACGCAATGCGTCTCGCCCTGCGCATCTCTTTTCACGCGGGGCGATCCTTGTTCCTTCTGACGCTTGAGCCAACATGCGACATCTCGGCGCTTCGGCCCCATCGGCTGGAGTCGGGCCAAAATACTGCTTTTCGTCTGCGTGACAACCGAATTGTAAGCGCGGCTTTCGCCGTTTCAATCCTTTTTCCAGTCCTTCAACACCGCAAACGGGTTCGGTCGCTTGTCATCCGCCGCAGTGCTTTCGATGCGCTCACCGAAGGCTGCGCCTTCCTTGCGCGGATAGGGATCGATCGCAAGGGCGACATGTTCGCTGACCACCACGCCCGCATCGATGGTATCGCCGGCAAAGGTGTCGGGAATGTCCGGACCATCCGGGTCGAGTACCATCTCGCCACCATCGTTGTGCGCCTGGCGTGCAAGCCGCGACCCTTCCGGCACGAAAATCGCCTCGACAGGCTCCTTTATATCCGCCTCGACTGGTTCGAGCGTCACCACGCAGGACTGGACGATGCGGGCAGCGACATCGCCCTTGATCTTCACTCCATCCTTCTTCCAACGCGCGATCTGGAGGTCGGCGGCGAGCGAGAGGACTTCTTCGACATTCCAGAGCTTGGCGAGCGCGCGGCGCTCGGCCTCGTTCGCCGAAAGATGGACGCTGACCGCGTTTGCCGAGATGTGTCCTACCTTCACCGGGTAGGAGAACGCCGGTTTGCTATCGTCTCTCATGACAAGATCCTTCCTCGCGGCATCGAAGCATCGTGCCGCGCCTACAGCGCCGCGCGTCTGATCAGACGCGCAAAGGACGCTGTAGCACTTTGAGTTGCTGCATGTTTTTATCCTTAAATCGGCTACGATCTAAGGAAACATGCAGTAGAGCCGCCGAGCGCTATCGTCGGGCGGCATCGATATCGGTCTATTACGCTCCAGCCGGCGGTATGCGCAACTGACCCGCTTCGACCACCTCTTCCGGCATTTCGGACAGGGCCGCTTCGGTGGCCAGAAGATAGGCGGCCAGTCCGTCCATCGACGGCCCCTCGCGGACATCGGGGTGGAAGTTGCGCAGGAGCGCAGCCGCCAAAGCCTGGCGATCCCTCTGCTCGAGCGCGGCGGCATAGGACTCGAGGCGACCGTAGAACATGCCGGCGAACTTCTTCATCTTCTTCGGGACGCCCGCGTCACCGACGCCGAGTTCGCGGATGGAGTGGTCGACATCTTCGAAAAAGGCATCGACGATTTCCTGCGCGATCTCCTGTCCGGTGCGCGCGGAGGCGCGTGTCCGCCGAAAATAGAGAATCAGGATTGCCGACAACATCTCGAAGCGGCCCATGACGGTATCGGGCACAGCAAGGTCGGTATACAGAAACGGCTGGCGTGCGGCGGCGGTCAGCAACGCATACTGACGCTCCACAATCGCAATATTGCCGCTTTTTCTCTTGAACAGTCCAAAAATCATCACAAAGCCCAGCTCTGGCTTTCTCGAAATGTGGGCGGCGCCCACGACGTTATTGCATGATAGCCGAAGCTGGTTTACCGAAGCAGGCACGAATTGCAATGGCGGACCTGCCATCGTTACTCCAGGGGAACAGTCCTTGTCGAAGCGGTATTTGATATCAAACCTGAATGTTCTGAGCCGTGCCGTGCTCGTGGCTTCCCTTTGCACAACTGCGCTTGCCGCCTGCACGACGGCGAATATGGGCGAGGTCCTGCATCAGGGGTATGTCGTCGATCAGGAAACGCTGAACCTCGTCCCAGTCGGGTCGAGCCGCGAGCAGGTGCTGCTCTCTCTGGGCACGCCTTCGACTACCGCCACCTTCGACAACGAAGTCTTTTATTACATCTCGCAGACGCGCAGGCGGCCGGTCGCCTTCATGAAGCCGAAGCTCGTCGACCAATCGATCCTTGCTGTCTATTTCGACAAGGAAGGCGTCGTCAGCCAGCTCGCGCACTATACTATGAAGGACGGCAAGGTCTTCGACATGTTGTCGCGCACGACGCCGACCGGCGGCAAGGAAACGAGCTTCCTCGGCCAACTCCTGACCGGGCCCGGTGCCGGACAGGCTGCGGCGCGGAACCTGTTCAAGGACCTCGGCAAATACTAGATCACGATGTGATCGATTCTAACTAAAGTTAGAGCGGGATGCGGGCGGAAAGCCGCGCACACTTTTCCTCATCCCGCTCCAGCGAGCCATGACACGCAAAAGGCCCGCGAACCTAGTTCGCGGGCCTCTGTCTTGCGCGGCCTTGGTCAGGCTAGAACGGCCAGCAACAGCAACGCCACGATATTGGTGATCTTGATCGCCGGATTGACCGCCGGCCCGGCCGTATCCTTGTAGGGATCGCCGACCGTATCGCCGGTGACCGAAGCCTTGTGGGCATCGGATCCCTTCATGTGGCGCGTACCGTTCCTGTCGACGAACCCGTCCTCGAAGCTCTTCTTCGCATTGTCCCATGCCCCGCCCCCGGAGGTCATCGATATGGCTACGAAAAGGCCATTGACGATGACGCCAAGGAGCGATGCCCCGAGCGCGGCGAAGGCCGAAGCCTTCGAGCCGGATAGCAGCAGCACGCCGAAATAAACGACGATTGGCGCCAGCACCGGCAGCAGCGAGGGAATGATCATCTCGCGGATGGCTGCCTTGGTAAGCATGTCGACAGCACGGCCGTAGTCGGGCCGATCCTTGCCTTCCATGATGCCCGGCTTTTCCTTGAACTGCCGGCGCACTTCCTCGACGACAGCGCCGCCAGCGCGACCGACGGCCGTCATGGCGATGCCGCCGAAAAGATAGGGGATCAGACCACCGAAGATCAGGCCGGCGACGACATAGGGGTTGGACAGATCAAACGAGATCGCCCCCACGTCGGCGAAATAGGGATGCTTGTCGCCATTGGCGGCGAAGTAGGTGATGTCGTTCGAATAGGCCGCGAAAAGCACAAGCGCGCCGAGCCCCGCGGAACCGATCGCATAGCCCTTGGTCACGGCCTTGGTGGTGTTGCCGACGGCGTCGAGCGCGTCGGTCGACTTGCGAACCTCAGGCGGCAGATGCGACATCTCGGCAATACCGCCGGCATTATCCGTGACCGGACCGAAGGCATCGAGCGCAACGATCATGCCGGCAAGACCGAGCATGGCAGTGACAGCAATGCCGGTGCCGAAGAGGCCGGCGAGCTGATAGGTGGCGATGATGCCGCCGACGATGACGATCGCCGGCAATGCGGTCGACTCCAGCGAGACGGCGAGTCCCTGGATCACGTTGGTGCCGTGACCGGTAACGGAGGCCTGCGCAATCGAATTCACCGGCCGCTTGTTGGTGCCGGTGTAGTATTCGGTGATCACGACGATCAGCGCGGTGACGACAAGGCCGAGGATACCGCAGATGAACAGACCCCAGCCGGTAACGTCCTTGCCGGCGACCGTCCCGATCGAGCCCCAGCCGATCGTCAGCGACGTCGCGGCGCCAAGACCGATGATCGAGAGCGCACCCGTGACGATCAGCCCCCGATAAAGCGCCCCCATGATCGAGCCGTTGGTGCCGAGCTTGACGAAGAAGGTGCCGATGATCGAGGTGATGATGCAAGCCGCGCAGATCGCCAGCGGATAGACCATCACCGTGGCGAGCAGCGGTGTGCCGGCGAAAAAGATCGATGCAAGCACCATCGTCGCCACGACCGAAACCGCGTAGGTCTCGAAGAGGTCGGCGGCCATGCCTGCACAGTCGCCGACATTGTCGCCGACGTTGTCCGCAATGGTCGCCGGGTTGCGCGGATCGTCTTCCGGAATGCCGGCTTCCACCTTGCCGACGAGATCGCCACCGACATCAGCCCCTTTGGTGAAGATGCCGCCGCCGAGGCGGGCGAAGATCGAGATCAGCGAGGCTCCGAAGCCGAGCGCCACGAGCGCATCGATGACCTCACGCGAAGCCGGCTCGTGCCCGAAGCCTGCCGTCAGGATGAGGTAGTAGACCGAAACACCGAGCAGGGCCAGGCCGGCCACCAGGAGGCCGGTGATCGCGCCCGATTTGAAGGCGATATCGAGACCGGAGGCAAGGCTGACCGATGCGGCCTGGGCCGTGCGAACATTGGCCCTGACCGAGACATGCATGCCGATGAAACCAGCCGTGCCCGACAACACCGCACCGATCAGGAAGCCGATTGCGGCTGCACTCGAGAGAAGAATCCACGCAGCGATGAAGACGACGACACCGACGATGGCAATGGTCGTGTATTGACGTGTGAGGTAGGCCTGCGCCCCCTCCCTGATATAACCTGCGATCTCCTGCATGCGGGCATTCCCCTGGTCGGCGGCAAGCACCGACTGCGTCGCCCAGATGGCATAGGCCACCGATAGCAACCCGCATGCGATAACGCCTAAAAGTAACGTCATTTCGCATTATCCTCCGTTTCAACCTGCAGGTTCACTCCCTCCCGCAGGCCCCTCATTCCGCGAATCGCGCGCCGCCTCCTCAAGCGGCACCCCTCGCGGCGCGGCCAGAGTGCGGGCGCGAACGGAGATCGTCAAGCCCCTGAAATACCGGCGTGATGGCGTTTGGAGGGAGTTGGAAGATTTTGCTGAGCCGCGAGTGCTGACGGTCAGGCGGGAACACGCCCGTTCTTGCGCATAAGCGCGAGAAGGAGGACGAGGCAAATGCCGGCAACCGGCCAGGCGACGGCGTTGAGCACGTCCCATCCATAGGCGGAAAGCACCTTGCCGGAGGCGAAAGACGCGCTGGCGACCGTCGAAAACAGCACGATATCGTGGAAACCCTGAACCTTGTCCGCCTCATGCGGCCGATAGCCTTGCGCAACGATTGCGGTCGAGCCGATAAACGCGAAATTCCAGCCGAGCCCGAGGAGAACCAGCGCGCCCCAGAAATTCCAAAGCGCCACACCCATGTGAGCGATCGCCGCGCAAGCCAGAAGCAGCACGAAGCCGCAGGCCACGATACGCTCCGCGCCGAAGCGGGCGATGAGCCAGCCTGTCGCAAAGCTTGGGCCGAACATCGCGAGCACATGCCATTGTATTCCGAGGGTCGCGAGGTCGGTCGAAAAACCGCAGCCGACAACCATGGCGACCGGTGCCCCCGTCATCATGAACGTCATCAGCGCATAGGCTGAGATGCCGCAGATCATGCCTGTGAGGAACCGCTGGTTGCCGACGATCTCGCGGAGCGGCCGAACCGGCGAAGTGGCGTGCGGATCCGAAACGCTTCGGACATCCGGCAGGCGAAGGGGCATGAAAAAGACGATGGCCGCAAGGCAGACCGGCAGCAAGGCCACGAACGCACCGGCAAACCATACGGGCGCGAAATAGTCGCCGGCGAAGATGACGATCTGCGGGCCGAGTATCGCCGAGATGATGCCTCCGCCCAATATCCAGGAAATCGCCTTCGGCTTGTAGAAGGAGGGCGATGCGTCGGCGGCTGCAAAGCGAAGTTTCTGCGTGAAGCCGCTGGAGGAACCGAGAACTGCCAGGCCGAAGGTGAACAGCCAGAAATTCTCACGGAAAAGCGCCGCGGCCGCAATCAGCCCGCCCAATGCGGCGATAACGGCGCCGCCGATGAAGGCCAAGCGCCTGCCGACCAGCCGAGACAGCGTCGCGGCAAGTACGACACCGAGCGCCAAGCCGACGTTGAAGCCTGTAAGCGGTGCCGTCGCCAGCGATTTGTCGTCGCCGAGAAGCTGGTGGCCGGCGACGCCGCCGACAGCGAAGCTGATCGGCCCGACCACACCGAGCAGCGCCTGTGCAAGGGTCAACAGAAAGACGTTGCGACGTGCCTCGCGGAGAACCTCCCCCATGTCGTCCGCAGTCGCTGCCACCATTGTCGCTATTTCCGCTGCCCGCGGACCTGCTTGGCGATCCGGTCGAGGACTGCGTTGACGAGCTTGGGCTCCTCATCCTCGAAGAACGCCTTGGCGATCTCGACATATTCGGTGACGATGACCGGAACCGGGACATCCTTGCGCTCGAGCATTTCGAAAGTGCCGGCGCGCAGGATCGCGCGAACGGTGGAATCGAGCCTGGACAGTGCCCAATCATCCTGAAGGGCGGCACCGATCAACGGGTCAAGCTTGCGCTGGTCGCGCACGACGCCCGACACGATCGAACGGAACCACGAGGCATCCGCCTTGAGATAGGTCTCTCCGTCCAGTTCTCGGCCCAGCCGGTGCTCTTCGTATTCGGCAACAATCTCCAGCACGCCGGTGCCGCCAATATCCATCTGATATAGCGCCTGGACCGCAGCGAGGCGCGCGGCGCCACGCTGGTTGACCTGCTTCAGCGGCTGATCCGAGGGAGTCTTCGTCACTTTTCTGCGCCCAACTTCTTCTTCAGTTCGATCATGGTCAGCGCCGCGCGCGCGGCGAAACCACCCTTGTCGCCTTCCGACCGGCGAGCGCGAGCCCATGCCTGCTCATCATTCTCGACCGTCAGAATGCCGTTGCCGAGCGCAAGGCTTTCGCTGACGGCGAGGTCCATCAGGGCGCGCGCGGATTCGTTCGCGACGATGTCGAAATGGTAGGTCTCGCCGCGGATAACCATGCCGAGCGCGACGAAACCGTCATATTCCGTGCCGCCCTCGTCGGCGCCGTCAAGCGCCATCGCAATCGCCGCGGGAATTTCCAACGCCCCCGGGACTGTCACAATATCATAAGTCGCGCCGGCTGCATCGAGCGCGTGCTTTGCACCGTCGAGCAAGGCGTCGGCCATGTCATCATAGAAGCGCGCTTCCACAATCAGGATGTGGGCGGACTCGGTCTTCGCCATGGATCACCTGTCGTTGAGAACTTGGGGCCGGACCTGACCGGCGCAGGCGGCGGTCAAACCACGCCCGACGCAGAATGGCAAGCAAATTCCGCCAGCCGGAGGCCATTTGCCGCGCCGATGCCCCTTGCGGTGCGGGCGCGACAGCTCTTCCGCGGTCCGGGCGACAACAAAAGGAAGCAACCGAAGCGGGCGCGGCTGCAGTTGGCCCTGCGGACTTGCTACAAGGGCGGGCCGCAGGACTGTTTTCGCTTGCAACAGCTTTGATTGCACCTAAACCTTAAGTGCAGTAGCGTCGCTTCTGCAAGGCGAAGCTGTCCCTTAGATCAACGATCGACATGGCGACATCGGCGTCGCAAAGATTGGGAGGAACACGATGACGGAAGTGCGAAAGCCGATCGTCAACCTGAAGAATCTCAAACTTGAGCACTGGCAGCGTGGCTCGTTTTTCGAGTCGAGCGACGTGTCTTTCGGCGCTCTCCTCGGCCTCAAGGATCTGGGCATCGGCTACGGCGAAGTGCCGCCGGGCAAATCCGGTTGCCCCTTCCACAACCATCATGTCGAGGAGGAGCTGTTCATCATCCTGGAGGGACAGGGAACCTACCGCTTCGGCAACGAGCGCTACGACGTCGGTCCCGGCGATGTGCTGGGTGCGCCGGCCGGTGGCCCCGAAACCGCGCATCATCTGATCAACACGGGAACGACCGCGCTCAAATACCTTTCCATCTCGACGATGGCGGCCACGGAGATCTGCGAATATCCCGACTCCGGCAAATTCCTGGCGAAGACACGGCGTCCCGGTTCGCCAAACGCTTCATTCGATTTTATCGGCCGCCCCGCATCCACAACCGACTACTGGGATGGCGAACCGGGCGCCTGATTGAACCTTTCTCGCAAGAATCTGGATCGAAACATGCACAGCGTTCCCACCATCGAAACCGAACGGCTTCTGCTACGTCCCTACCGGCGCGACGACTTTCCCGCCTATTCCGCCTTGTTCGCCGACGAGGATGTGACGCGCTACATCGGCGGCATACCCTATTCGCGCGAGCAGTCCTGGACGCGCTTCCTGCGCCAAGTCGGCATGTGGCACTATTTCGGCTTCGGCTTCTTCGCGATACAGGAGAAGGCAACGGGCGCTTTTATTGGCGAAGCCGGCTTCCACGACGCCCATCGGCTGATCACGCCCTCGCTCGAGGGAACGATGGAAATGGGCTGGGCGCTTTCCCCTAAGACACATGGGCAAGGGCTCGCTACGGAAGCGGTGACCGCGGCCCTCGCCTGGGCCGATCGTCAATTTCCCGCCTTGAAGAAGACCTGTGTCATCGATATCGGCAACCACGCATCGATCCGGGTGGCCGCCAAGCATGGCTTTGCGGAATTCTGGCGCACGACCTATCACGACAACCACGTCATCCTTTTCGAACGGCACCTGAAGTCCGCAGCCTAGACGGTTGCCCAGGCCCCGCGAACATGGACAAATTTTAATTATTTTTCAGATCGTTATGCCCCCGAAAGGGCCATATTCCGGCTCATTTTGTCACCGTTGAAACGACGTAACTCTCGGTCGCGCGACGGGAGCGCCGCCTCAACCAGTCGAAACAGTCGAGCGCCTTTCGCTGTGGGTGACCTCACCCGCAAAGGATCGGTGCTGACCATCGCGCGACGCCTCGGCTCGTTGAATACGCGTCGCGACCCCCGCGGGTAATCAAAGGAGCATGACAATGAACCGCTTTGCGAAAATCTCCGTCATCGCCACCCTCTCCGCCTTGAGTTTCGGCGGCATCTCTTACGCGGCCGGTGTCGAAATGAACTGGCCGAACCAAATCGAGCAGACCATTCGAAACTTCAAGGGCGACAATTTCAGGATCGTCGATGTCGACACGCTGAGCCGTATGAACGAGACCCGCGCCAGGATCGACACCGAAACGCCGCAACAGTTGGCAGCCCTCCATGCCGCCGTCGATGCCAACAGGGCGCTCGCCGCCAAGCTGAAGGCACGCGATGTCGAGATGAACAACATCGCAGGCGCAGCGCAGGCCGCGGACGGCAGTCTCACGCTCTATGTGCGCTAAAACCTTGCCCTAATAACGGCGTCCGCCCCTGTTGTCGGGGGCGGATCCATTTCCGCTGTCGTTACTCCGCCTTGGGTGCGGGAAATTCTGCCAGCCGTGCCGCGTAACGCGCCATCGTATCAACCTCGAAATTGACAAGATCGCCGGCGCGCCGCTCGCCCCATGTGGTGACTTCAAGTGAATGACGGATCAGGAGTACGTCGAACTCGGCGCCATCCACCTTGTTGACGGTCAGCGAGGTTCCGTCGAGAGCAACCGAGCCCTTGGGTGCCACGAACCTGGCTAGATGCTCCGGCGCACGCAGCCGGAAGCGCACCGCGTCGCCTTCCGGCTCGACGGAGAGGATTTCGGCCTTGTCGTCCACGTGGCCGGACACAAGGTGACCACCAAGCTCGTCGCCGATCTTTAGGGAGCGCTCCAGATTGATGCGTGTACCCTCTTGCCATCCGGCGATCGTCGTCAGCCGAAGGGCCTCTTCCCATGCTTCGACCTCGAACCAGCGCTCGTTGCTGCCTGCTTCTGGCAACGCGGTAACCGTCAGGCATACGCCGGCATGGGCGATGGAGGCGCCTAAATCGATCGTCTTCGGATCATAGTTGGTGGCAACACGAAGCTTGATGCCTTCCTTCAGTGGCGTGACGGCCTCAACGGTGCCGATATCGGTGACAATGCCTGTGAACATCAGATGTCTCTCTCGTATTCCTCGAAAATATCGTCGCCATAACGCGCCGTCCGTCGAAGCACGAAACCGGCCGGAATAGACTCTCGGTCAAATGGGGATCGGATCCCATCTCTGCCAATAGTGAGCGGTCCGGTTAAGAGCAGGATGCGATCGACCAAGCCGGCGTCGAGGAACGCGCCGGCCGCCCGCGCACCGCCCTCGACCAGCAGGGAGGAAATGCCACGCGAGGCAAGCGCCGTCAGAAGATCGGAGATATTGTCGGTGTCCAACACCTCGATGCCGGCAGCTTCGAGCGCCGTGCGACGCTTGGCGGCATTCTCGTCGAGCCTTGGCTCCGCGACAGCGATCACCGGTACCTCTCGCGCCGAACGGACGAGTTTCGAGCCGACCGGCAGATCGAGACGTCGGTCGAGAACAATGCGGATCGGGGAGCGGTCTTCCAGTCCGGGCAGCCGCACGGTGAGTTCCGGATCGTCGGAGCTCGCGGTGCCGATACCGACCAATATCGCGTCTGTCTCGGCGCGCAGCACCTGCACCTGCGCGCGGGAGACCGCTCCGGTAATCCGAACCTGCCCCTCCCCTGTGCGGCCGATCATCCCATCCTGGGAAACCGCAAGCTTCAAGGTCACATGCGGACGTTTCATGCGCTGACGCATGAGGTAGGCTTCAACCACCCGCTCGCCGTTGCGATGAAGCGCACCGATCTCGACGGTGATGCCGGCGTCACGCAGCATCACCACGCCGCGTCCGGCAACACGCTCGTCCGGGTCGAGGATAGAAATGACGACACGGACGACGCCGGAGGCGATCAAGGCGTCGGCGCAGGGCGGCGTCTTGCCGTGATGCGAGCAGGGCTCGAGCGTGACATAGGCGGTTGCTCCCCTCGCCTTCTCCCCGGCTTCGGCGAGCGCCTGCGTCTCGGCGTGCGGGCGCCCCCCCGGCGCCGTTACCGCCCGTCCCACGATCGTTCCGTCCTTGACGATGATGCAGGCGACCGAAGGGTTCGTCGACGTCAGGCCGAGATTGCGCCGGGCGAGGCGCAGCGCCGCCGCCATGAACTTTTCGTCCTCGCGCGTCGGCGCTGTCATGCTTCGCTCCGCTTGGGTCTATTCGCCGGGATCGCGCGCGATCTTGGCGCTGATTTCCGCGATGACTTTCTCGAAATCTTCCGCGTGCGAGAAATCTCGATAGACCGATGCGTAACGGACGAAAGCGACGTCGTCGAGGCTCTTCAGAGCCTCGAGCACCTGCAGGCCGATTTCTTCGGAAGGGATTTCCGTTTCGCCCGAACTCTCGAGTCGGCGGACGATGCCCGAAACCGCGCGCTCGATGCGATCCCGATCGACCGGGCGTTTCCTGAGCGCGATCTCGAATGAACGCAGCAGCTTGTCCCGGTCGAAAGGCACTTTCCGGCCGGTTTTCTTGATAATCATCAGCTCGCGCAGCTGCACCCGCTCGAAGGTCGTGAAGCGGCCGCCGCAATCCGGGCAGATGCGGCGGCGGCGAATGGCATTCCCGTCCTCCGCCGGACGGGAATCCTTCACCTGGCTATCTTCGGAACCACAATAGGGGCAGCGCATGCAGCCGTCCGATCACATGTAGCTATACATCGGGAATCGGTCGGTGAGCTTGACCACCTTCTCGCGCACTCCAGCTTCCACGGCGGCGTTGCCCTCGTCGGAATTGGCGACCTTCAGGCCGTCAAGCACCTCGACAATCAACTCGCCGATTTCCTTGAACTCCGCTTCCTTGAAGCCGCGCGTCGTGCCAGCCGGCGCACCGAGACGGACACCCGACGTCACGAAGGGCTTTTCCGGATCGAAGGGAATGCCGTTCTTGTTGCAGGTGATGTAGGCGCGGCCGAGAGCGGCTTCCGCCCGCTTGCCGGTCGCATTCTTCTTGCGCAGGTCGACGAGCATCAGGTGATTGTCCGTACCGCCAGATACGATGTCGAGGCCGTTCGCCTTCAGCGTTTCGGCGAGCGCGCGGGCATTCTTCACGATCTGGGCCGCATATTCCTTGAACGAGGGCTGCAGGGCCTCGCCGAGGGCAACGGCCTTGGCCGCGATCACGTGCATCAGCGGTCCGCCCTGAAGGCCGGGGAAGACGGCCGAATTGATCTTCTTGGCGATATCCTCGTCGTTCGTGAGCACCATGCCGCCGCGCGGACCGCGCAGCGACTTGTGCGTCGTCGTCGTCGCGACGTGGCAATGCGGGAACGGAGAAGGATGCTGACCACCGGCAACGAGACCGGCGATATGGGCCATGTCGACCATCAGCCAGGCGCCGACTTCATCGGCGATTTCGCGGAAGCGCTTCCAGTCCCAGATGCGCGAATAGGCGGTACCGCCGGCAATAATGAGCTTTGGCTTGTGCTTGCGGGCCTTTTCGGCGACGTCGTCCATGTCAAGCAGGTGATCGTCCGCGCGGACCCCGTAGGAGACGACGTTGAACCACTTACCGGACATGTTCACCGGCGAGCCATGGGTCAGGTGACCGCCGGAGTTGAGATCGAGGCCCATGAAGGTGTCGCCCGGCTGCAGGAGCGCCAGGAAAACCGCCTGGTTCATCTGGGAACCGGAGTTCGGTTGGACGTTGGCAAAGTTGACGCCGAAGAGCTTCTTGGCGCGTTCGATCGCCAGTTCCTCGGCGATGTCGACGAACTGGCAGCCGCCGTAGTAGCGCTTGCCCGGATAGCCCTCGGCATATTTGTTCGTCATGATCGAGCCTTGTGCTTCGAGCACGGCCCGCGAAACGATATTCTCGGAGGCGATCAACTCGATCTCATGGCGCTGGCGCCCCAGCTCCTTCTCGATCGCACCGAAGATCTCCGGATCGCTTTCCGCGAGAGAGCGGATGAAGAAGGCATCATTGGTTTGTGCAAGCATCGGCTCGAGGCTCCTCTCAAAGGTGGTCGTTCTTTAGCTTCCTCGCACGCGGAGAGCAATATCCGCTGTGCGGTTTGCGCCATTTCCACCATCCGCCGCGCCGAACAACTCGGCGCGCATGTCAAGAAAAAGGCCGCGCTCGGTGAGATGCGCGGCCCTTATCGGTGAAAGTCGGGAGTTTCCTTATTGCGGCAGAGCGTCCTGCTCGATGGCGCCTGCGGGCTGTTCGATTCCGGTTGTCGTCTGCAGCGCGAGCTCGGCAGCGCCGTCGCGCTGATAGATGTCGTCGCGGAACTGCACGACACGGTCCTTGGCGGACCAGGCGGTGATGTAGGTGAAATAGACCGGCACCTCTTCGGCGAGCGCGATCGGCGTGTTGACACCGGACTTGATCGTCGCCTCGATCTGCTGGCGGGACCAGCCGGGCGTTTCCTTCAGAAGCCAAGTGGACAGATCGCGCACGTTCTGCACGCGCACGCAGCCAGAGGATTCGAAACGCATAAGCTTGTTGAACAGGCCCTGCTGCGGCGTGTCGTGCATGTAGACCTGATGCTCGTTGTGGAAGTTGATCTTCGTCGAGGACATCGCGTTGATCTTGCCCGGGTCCTGACGGAACATCAGGTTTGGGGCCTTTTCCGCGTTCCAGTCCACGGTTTCGGGGGAGACTTCGTTGCCGCTGCCGTCGAAGAGACGGATGGCGTTGCGCTCGAGGTAGGTGGGATCCTTGCGCATCAGCGGCATGATGTCCTTCTGGACAATCGAGCGCGGCGCAGTCCAGTACGGATTGAGAATGACTTCATAGATCTTCGAGTTGAGGATCGGCGACTGGCGGTCGATCTTGCCGACGATCGCGGTATGGCGCAGCACGACTCGGCCGTTCTCGACCGCCTCGATATAGGCGGCGGGAATGTTGACCATGACATAGCGCCGGCCGAGGTCGCCAGACATCGACTGGAGGCGGACAAGGTTGGTCTCAAGCTGGCCAAGGCGGGTCGTCGCATCGACGTTGAGCGCCTTCAGCGTGTATTCGCCGATGACGCCATCGGACGGCAGGCCGTGACGCGCCTGGAAGCGCTTCACCGCCCCGTCGACATAGGAATCGAAAGAAGAGGAAATACCGGCCGATTGCGGCAGGTCGCCGGAAAGCATCAGGCGCTGGCGCAGTTGCTGAACGGAGGGATCGGTGACGCCCAGCTCGAGCTTCACCGAGGTCGTGACCATCGGCCAACCGCCAGAGGCAACGATCTGCTGATAATCGAAGATCGCCTGCTGGATATGGCTGATCGTTTCGGGGCCGAAGACCGGAGTGTTGGAAAGAACCGCCGTCGCCGTGCGCGATGCCTTGGCGTCGAACTGATCGTCCCAGGAGCCGCGGCGCGGTGAATTGATGATCTCGTTCAGAGCATCCTGCGCGCTGGCGGCGCCTGCCCATGCGGCGGCGCCGAACGTTGCGGCCGAGCGCAGAAATGCACGGCGCGAGAAAGCATCAATTCCGTTCTTTTTCGACATAGTCCCACCATCTCAATGCGCGCAAAACGCGCGCTGCCCGAGCCCTAACACGACATGGTTAACAAAGGTAAACCCGCGTGCCACCCGGCTCTCCCATTGCCTTCACGATAATGCGAGCGAGAGCCCTCTCCCGGCAGGCCGATGGCGAAACGAATCGTCGTCTTCGGCGCAAGCGCACCTGCCGCGTGCAAGCGTCGCTGTCATAGCAATATGGCCAATTCGTGTCTCAGGCCGTCGGGCGGATAGCACGAGAAGAGTCTGACAACAACCGTGTCTGGCAAGAACGGCAAAGGCCGGACACGCAGGGATTGCGCCCGACCCTCGAAGCCGGAGGAAAATTAAGCCGAGATCAGAGGCGATAGAGGATCTGATCGTTCCAGAAGCGGTCGAGACGCTGCAGGAGCTTGTTCATCTGGGTGAATTCGTCGGAACCGATGCCACCGACCTTCTGGATCGAGCCGATGTGGCGCTCGTAGAGCTTCGCGACGGTTTCGGCGATTTCCTGGCCCTCTTCGGTCAGGCTGATGCGGACGGAGCGGCGGTCAACGCGGGAGCGCTGATGGTTGATGAGACCCAGATCGACCAGCTTCTTGACGTTGTAGGAAACGTTCGAGCCGAGATAATAGCCACGCGAGCGGAGTTCGCCGGCGGTCAGTTCGGAGTTGCCGATGTTGAAGAGCAACAGCGCTTGGACGGCATTGACGTCGCTACGGCCCTGGCGGTCAAACTCGTCCTTGATGACGTCGAGCAGGCGGCGATGCAGACGCTCGACAAGGTGAAGGGATTCCATGTAGAGACCACGGATTGTTTCTTCCTGCGGGTCTCGGGGCGCAACTGCCTGCGGCTTCATTTTCGTGTTCATTTGACTGCCTCACTGTTTTGTTTGGCGGTGTCTGTTTGTCTTCCCGCCTTGAGTGAGACCCTATCGAATACGTATAAAATTCTACTTAAACCGCAGCCTTAACATGAACTTACCGTCGGGCGAGCCTGTCTCAGGGTGAATCAACCCTTACCTTGCGCGCATGCCGCAGTCGCTGCACGAAAAGGGCAACGCGGAAAAGAACGAAGGTCACGGCAACGGCACCGTGAAAGACGAGAAGCAAAGGCCGCGCGCCGAAAATGCCGGGGTAAAATTCGTGTACGGCGATCTCGATTGCCGCGGCGAGGACCCAGACTACAGGCCCCCAGGAAACCAAAAGCCACAGCCCGATCGCGGCGACCGGGTAGACAACGGCAAGGGCGGTGGCCGCAGCGCGCCATTCCGGCGGCAGAAGATCGAACCGGCCGGCGCCACCGTGGGAGAAGCCGATGAGGAGTGCCCAATAGTTCAAGGCGAACCAGAAGCAGGACGCCGACACCAGGCGCAGGAACCAGCCGAAGAGCACTTCGGTCAGCGACGGCTTCGGCACATGAGCAGAATCGTGAAGCATGCGCGGCAACATAGGCCGAGTATCTCCTTAGATCCACCGGCAAGAACCGGAACTGCCCCCTGTCTTAGGGAAAGCCGGGAGCAAATGCCGCACGCGGGGGCGAGGCTGTTTGGTTTTCAACCGACGGCGGTACATGGTAAAGCGCGTTCTCAGTGCAAATGAAGAAGGAAGCGGCGCGATGAACGACAAGACGAATCTTGTGGACAGGATAACCGGACACCGCCGCATGCGCCGCAACCGCAAGGCCGACTGGACGCGGCGCCTGGTGCAGGAAAACCGCTTGACCGTCGACGATCTGATCTGGCCGATCTTCATCGTGCCGGGCAGCGGCATCGTCCAGCCGATCGACGCCATGCCGGGCGTGAACCGCATGAGTGTCGACAAGGCTGTCGAGGCGGTGAAAGAGGCGGCCGACCTCGGCATCCCGGCGATCGCCACGTTTCCGAACATCAACATGGCGCTGCGTGACGAAACCGGCTCCAACAGCCTCGCCGCCGACAATCTCATCAATCAGGCAACGCGGGCCATCAAGAAGGCGGTGCCGAACATCGGCGTCATCACCGACGTCGCGCTCGACCCCTTCACGAGCCACGGCCATGACGGGATCCTCCGTGACGGCGAGATCGTTAACGACGAAACCGTCGAGGTTGTCGCCAGAGCAGCGGTGACGCAGGCCGATGCCGGATCGGACATCATTGCCCCGTCCGAAATGATGGATGGGCGCATCGGCGCGATCCGGGAAGCGCTCGACGCAGCCGGCCACCAGAACGTTGGCATCATGTCCTACGCGACGAAATTCGCCTCCGCCTTCTACGGCCCGTACCGCGAGGCAATCGGCACCGGCGGTCTACTCAAAGGCGACAAGAAGACCTACTACATCGATCCGGCCAACGGCACCGAGGCAATCCGCGATGCCGCGCTCGATGTCGAGGAAGGTGCCGACATGCTCATGGTCAAGCCCGGCCTCCCCTATCTCGACATCTGCTGGCGGATGAAGGAGGCCTTTGGCCTGCCGGTTTTCGCCTATCAGGTTTCCGGCGAGTATGCGCAGGTGAAGGCCGCTGCGGCCAATGGCTGGATCGATGGCGAACGGGTCATGCTGGAAACGCTGCTTGCCTTCAAGCGGGCCGGCTGCGATGGGATATTGAGCTATTTTGCGGTCGAAGTGGCACGTATCCTGGCAAAACGCTGAGTGGCAGACTGCATTACAGCCATGCATTGTTTTGTCGGGGCTCATTCCCCATATCTGATCGACAACAATGTGAGGCACGCAGATGAGCATGCACAACGAACAAGTGAGATACCCGAGCGATGACTGGCGCGCCTATCAGGGCGTGCTGTCGCGCCGGGTCTTTGCCTTCATCATCGACTATGTGATCATCGCACTGCTCTGGATTCCGGCGGCGGTTGTCGTGTTTTTCCTGGGCATTCTCACGCTCGGCCTCGGATTCCTTCTCTATCCCATCCTCTTCGCCCTTGTGGCTATGCTCTACTTCGGGCTGACGGTCGGCGGCCGCGACCAAGCCTCGCCGGGCATGAGAATCATGGGCGTGGCGATCGCCCGCACGGACGGGCGGCCGATGGATTTTCTGACGGCGATCGTCCATCTGGTGATCTTCTGGATTGCCAACGCCCTGTTGACGCCGCTCATCCTGCTGATCGGTCTCTTTACGGACCGCGGCCGGCTCTTGCACGACCTTCTCATCGGCACCGTTACGGTCCGTAGCGACGCCTATTGATGCCTGCGGGCTCGCTCCGTGCTTTACAGCGCCATTCCGTGAGGAATGCCTAAACGAGTGAGTTGACGTTTTTCATTCTTAGGCCATGCTATTGTGATGAGTAACCGCACGAAGAGTGGCCCCCACGTTCGATGAACACGCAGACCGCACCGTCTCCACAATTTTACCTGACTGCGCCGGCACCCTGCCCATACCTGCCGAACGAGATGGAGCGAAAGGTCTTCACCCACATGGTGGGCGAGCGGGCCCCGGAACTAAACGATCTCCTCACGCAGGGCGGCTTCCGCCGCTCCCAAAACATCGCCTACCGCCCGGCCTGCGAAACCTGTCGCGCCTGCATCTCGGTCCGCATCCTTGCGGACGAGTTCACGCCGACGCGTTCGATGCGACGGGTGCTCGCCACCAATCGCGGCGTGATCTCGGCCGAATACCCCGCCGAACCCTCGAGTGAACAATACAACCTCTTCCGCCGCTATCTCGATCGCCGGCATCAGAAGGGCGGCATGTCCGACATGTCGGTACTCGACTACGCCATGATGGTCGAGGACACGCATGTGCATACCAAGATCATCGAATACCGCTTGCGCATCGAAGGCGACGGCATCAACGAAAAGGCCAAGGGACCGTTGATCGCCACGGCGCTGACCGACCGAATGAGCGACGGCCTGTCGATGGTCTATTCCTTCTTCGATCCCGCGCTCTCCGAGCGCTCGCTCGGCACGTACATGATTCTCGATCATATTCGCCGGGCGAAGGAGCGCGGCCTGCCCCATGTCTATCTCGGCTATTGGGTCAAGGGGTCGCGCAAAATGGGGTATAAAACAAAGTTTTTGCCGCAGGAGCATCTTATGGCTCGCGGTTGGGAGCGCTATTGTGGCGACAATGACGCATCCAGCGAAACGGACTGAGAATTGACCCCTTCCTTTGACGCCGCCCGGCACCGGCGCGGTCTTGCCATCACTGGCCTCGGCGGCCTCGCCCTTTCCTTCGACATTCCGCTTATCCGTTCGGCGAACGGCGAGGTCTGGTCGATCCTCGCCCTGCGAAGCCTTTCAACCTTCCTCGTCGCGCTTGTCGCCTGGTTCGTGCTCAATCGGGTCCTTGGCCGCCGGGTTCCCTTGATCCCTGGTAAAGCGGGCCTGGTCGCGGGCCTCTTCTACGCGATCAACTCCTTCACCTTCCTGCTCGCCGTGTTCAACACCTCGACGGCGAACGTCGTCTTCGTGCTGGCATTCACGTCGATGTTTGCGGCGATCCTCTCCTGGATTTTCCTCAAGGAACGGCCCTCGAACGCCACGCTGCTGACGATGGCGATCATGGTTCTCGGCGTCGGGGTGATCGTCCAGGATGGGCTGGAGAGCGGACACTTGTTCGGCGACGCGATGGCCGCCTGCTCGGCCTTCCTGTTGGCAGGCGCAATCACCATCGCCCGCAGGAGCGGCCGGGACATGGCGCTCGTGCCGCTGACGACCGCGATCTTTCCGGCCATTGCCGCATTCGTTCTCCTGCCGCCGAGCGGCATTTCGATTGCAGAACCCGGCTATATTCTCTTCAACGGCCTGGTGATGATCCCCCTCGCCTTCTTCTGCCTCGCGACGGGCCCGCGCTATCTTTCCGCGCCGGAGGTCGGCATGTTCTATCTGCTGGAGACGATCCTCGCTCCGATTTGGGTGTGGATCGTCTTTTCGGAAACACCGACGACGCAGACGCTCCTTGGAGGAACCATCCTTGTCCTTGCCCTGATCGGCCATTCATTCTGGCAGATGCGCAATAAGGCGATGAAGGCGCAGATCCCGTGTGCGGAATTGGGATAGGAGCACGGCCGACGCGCCGCGCAATCACTGCGCCTCGCCGGGTCCGGACTCAAAGGAAGCGCTCTGCATCTGCGAGCGCATCGTCCAGAGTTCGCGATTGGTATTGATCCACTTGGCCGCGATCTCGAGCGGCGCCGGATCGGCCGTGATGATCTCGCCGCCCTCACCTTGCCGGACGATCAATCCGGCAGCTTCCATGGTGGCAAGATGCCCGGGAAGGTTGTCCCCTTTTACAGCCACCGCATCAGCAATCTCGGCGACCCGCGTCGCGCCTGCAAGCAAGACCTCGAATATGCGGCGGCGCGTCGGATCGGCAAGAGCCAGCAAGGTTGCGTCAAGAGCGTCGGCCATGACATTCACCCCTCTGGAGAGAAACTTGAGCTTAAACGCGGTCGCGCCGGTGGCGCGCCTTCGTCTGCATGTTGCCTCAAATCGAAGCCGATTTAAGGACAAAATATGTGGCAATTCAAAGTGCGGCAGCGACCTTTGTGCGCCCGAAGCGCGCACGGCGGCAGAGATCAGCCGTTGAACTTGCCGCTCCGCGGGAAGCCTTTCGGGACGTTCCGGCCGGCTGCAGCACGGTCGCCGAACCACTCGATCAGTTCGTCCTTCATCTTGGTGAAAACCCGACCGGCGCTGTCTTCCCAGGTGAGGCCGTCCGCGATCATAAAGCACCGAATGTCGGAAATGCCGCCATCCTTGTAGCGCTGCAGCCGGACGCCCTTGCCGCGCGCCATTTCGGGGATCTGCACCAATGGGAAGACAAGCATCTTGCGGTTTTCGCCGACGACGGCGACGTGATCGCCCTTGACGGGAACAACGAGTTTCGCCTCATCCGGCATGCTCACGTTCATCACCTGTTTTCCCTTGCGGGTGTTGGCGACGATATCACTTTCGGTAACGACAAAGCCGTTTCCTGCAGCGGACGAAATAATGAGCTTGCGTGCCGGATCATGGACGATGGCGGTCAGGACGTCCTGATCGTTCTCCATGTCGACCATGATGCGCAAGGGTTCGCCATGGCCGCGCCCACCGGGCAGCTTGTCGCCGCCGAGTGTGTAGACCTTGCCGCCCGTCGTGAAGACGAGAATCTTGTCCGTCGTCTGCGCCGGAAACGCCACTTTCAGCGCGTCTCCCTCCTTGAATTGGAGCGATGACGTGTCGGAGATGTGCCCCTTCAGGGCGCGGATCCAGCCTTTCTCCGAAATGACGACGGTGATCGGTTCCTTTTCGATCATCGCCTGCTGGATAGCCTCGACGTCGGCCTCCGGCGCATCGGCGAAAGTGCTGCGGCGCTTGCCAAGGTCGGTCGCCTTGGCGAACTTCTTCTTGACCTCGCCGATTTCCCAGGCAACGGCCTGCCACTGCTTCTCATCCGAGGCGAGCAGCGCCTCGATCTCCGCCTTTTCCTTCGACAGGGCTTCGAATTCCGTGCGGATCTCGAATTCCTCGAGCTTGCGCAGGGAGCGCAGGCGCATGTTGAGGATCGATTCGGCCTGCAGATCGGTAAGCGTGAAACGCTCGATCATCACCGCCTTCGGCTCGTCCTCCTCGCGGATGATGCGGATCACCTCGTCGATATTGAGGTAGGCGACAAGATAGCCGCCGAGAATTTCCAGCCGGCGGTCGATTGCGGCCAGCCGATGGCGCGAGCGCCGCTGCAACACTTCGCGGCGGTGAGCCAGCCACTCCGTTAACACTTCGTTCAGCGCCATGACCCGCGGCACGCGGCCCATCGAGAGCACGTTCATGTTGAGCGGGATGCGGCTTTCGAGTTCGGTGAGCTTGAACAGCGATTCCATAAGGATGCCGGCATCGACCGAGCGGCTCTTCGGCACGAGCACGATGCGCACGTCTTCGGCCGATTCGTCGCGAATGTCCTCGAGCAGCGGCAATTTGCGGGCGACGAGCAGTTCAGCGATCTTCTCGATCAACCGCGATTTCTGGACCTGATAGGGAATCTCCGTAACGACGATCTGATAGCCGCCGCGGCCCAGATCCTCCGAAACCCAGCGCGCGCGGACCCGGAAGCCGCCGCGACCGGTCCGGTAGGATTCGATCATACTCGCCCGGCTTTCGACGATTACGCCGCCTGTCGGCAAGTCCGGCCCTTCGATGCCTCCCTTCTGGGGATTGGCGGGATCGAACAGCAGGTCCTCGACCGTCGCATCCGGATGGCGGATGAGATAGAGGGCCGCGTCGCAAAGTTCATGTGCGTTGTGCGGCGGAATCGAGGTCGCCATGCCGACGGCGATACCCGAGGCGCCGTTCGCGAGAAGATTCGGAAAGGCGCCGGGGAGCACGACCGGCTCCTGGTCTTCCTCGTTGTAGGTCGGGCGGAAATCGACAGCGTCCTGATCGATGCCTTCAAGGAGAAGGGCCGCAACCTCCGTCATCTTCGCTTCGGTGTAACGGTAGGCGGCGGCATTGTCGCCGTCGATATTGCCGAAATTGCCCTGCCCGTCGACGACTGGGTAGCGCTGCGAGAAGTCCTGCGCGAGGCGCACAAGCGCATCATAGACGGACTGGTCGCCATGCGGATGGAACTTGCCGATGACGTCACCGACGATGCGCGCGCACTTCTTGAACGAGGAATTGGGCCTTAGCCCCATCTCGCTCATCGCGTGAATGATCCGGCGGTGGACGGGTTTCAGGCCGTCGCGGACATCCGGCAGTGCGCGATGCATGATGGTTGACAAGGCATAGGCGAGATAGCGCTCTTCCAGCGCCGCCTTGAGGTCGACCGGCTGAATGTTGTCATCCCCGCCCGATGGCGGCAAAAGGCTTTGTCCCATGCCTCTTGCTACCGCAACCGGCCGCCAACAGCAAGAATTTCAGGGCACTGCGTTGTGGAGAACACCGGGTGTACGAAAGCCGACGGCGGTAAGCTTTCGGAAAGCATGATCCGCGGGGAACAAGCACCATCCAATCTGACGAATATAATTTTGCCCTGTTTCATACTAGCTTCGGGGTGCTGATTTGACCGATTTGAAGTTGAGGATTCGAGTGGGGGGTATCCGCGCTGACCGCAAGGGCAAGCCGACCATCGCAGGGATCGTTCGGGTTGCATCAGGGGGCGAGTTGACGGATCCCACAGAGATCACTAGCGATAACCGATCCCAAAAACAGCTTCGCATCAAACATTTTTGATAAGGAACTCGATAATGACGCATACGCGCAAGATCCGCCTGATGATGGCGAGCGCCGCCCTTCTCACACTTGCCGGCCCCGTCTTCGCCCTGGATGGCGCGGACATGATGAAGAAGCTTGATGCGGCTTTGTCCGCAAACGGCTCCTCGATCCGCTTCGACAAGGCGGACGTGAACGGCGACGTCGTCACGGTGACCGGCGTCAAGCTGCAGACGGCGGCGAACCCCGGGGAGGCGCTCAACATCGGTGTCGTCACTTTCGAAGGCGTCGAAGAGAGCGAGAATGGCGGCTATTACTCCGAGACAGTTACCTTCCCGGATATCAATGTCAGCCAAGACGGTTCCAGCTTCTCCGCAAGGAACCTGTCGATCGGTGGACTGTCGATACCCGGCAATCCCAGCGGCGACACGATCAACGACATCCTGCTTTACGAGACGGCAGGAACCGGGCCGATCGCGGTCAATGTCAAGGGCAAGGACGTATTCACCGCCGAGAGCACGGAAGCCAATCTGACACGGCAGGAAAATGATGCCGGTTTCGACTTCGACGCGACGCTCGCCGGGCTCAAGGCGGATCTCTCGGACGTCGAGGACGCCAAAGCGAAGGAAGCAATCGAAAAGCTGGGGCTGACCAAGCTCGACGGCGAAGTCACCATGAAGGGCAGTTGGGAACTGCAGAGCGGCAACGTCGCCCTCGACGAATACGCCCTCGACTTTAAGAATGTCGGCCGACTGAACATCGCCATGGACTTTTCCGGGTATACGCTGCAGTTCATGAAGGCACTGCAGGAAGCGACAAAGGCCGCAGAAGCCAATCCGAACAAGGAAGAGGCCAGCCAGGCAATGGGGCTCGCGATGATGGGCCTCATGCAGCAATTGACGTTCAACAGCGCCTCGATCCGCTTTGACGACGCTTCGATCACCAAGAAGGCGCTCGACTACGCCGGCAGCCAGCAGGGCGTCTCAGGCGATCAACTGGCGCAATCGCTGAAGGGGCTGGTGCCGATCATGATGGCGCAGCTCAACATACCGGAGTTGCAGAACCAGGTTACCGCTGCCGTCAACGCCTATCTCGACGGGCCGAAGAGCCTGACGATCAGTGCCAAGCCCGAAAAGCCGGTTCCCTTCCCGATGATCATGGGTGCCGCCATGGGTGCGCCAAACACGATTCCTTCCGTTCTAGGCGTGAAAGTGACGGCAAACGACTAACGCCTGCGGCGCTCGCCAAGCGAGAGTTTAAACCTGATCGAGCCCGGCGATGCACTGCCGGGCTTTTTCTATCCCGATTGATTAATGATATCATCCGCTGCTTGATGCTCTGCGGCGGTCGCCTATCTATTTTCGTGTATGGTTGCCGACAACCGCGCATTCCCGACCGATGAAACGGAAGGAGGACGCCATGGGACTGAAGCATTCGGATATCACCGCCATCCTCGGCCCGGTCGACGAAACGCTGATGGCCGAGCTACTTGCGACGGGCGCGACAGCGAGCGAACTCGCCGAGGCGATTGCTTGGGTCAACAATGACGAGGCCCTGATCGGCGAAGGCCGCCATCTTCCGGCCGGCCGCGTCGCAGCGTTGATCGACATCCTGACACCTGAGGAAGACGACGAGGAATTGTAGTAGCAGCCTGGCTTTTCAGGGAGCGGACGATGGCGTGCGCTTTGGAGCCGGTGGACGCAAGGACGTGGAAGACTTGATGACAGCGGTGATCCGGTAGCCTGTTGCGGGGGCAATCAGCGATCATCCTATAGTTTCCGTTTTGAGGGAGGAGCACATGGCTGCCAAGGAAGTCAAATTCAATACCGATGCCCGCGACCGCATGCTGCGCGGCGTCGACATCATGGCTAATGCCGTTCGGGTCACCTTGGGCCCCAAGGGCAGGAACGTGGTCATCGACAGGTCCTTTGGAGCGCCGCGGATCACCAAGGATGGTGTGTCGGTGGCCAAGGAAATCGAACTTGAGGACAAGTTCGAAAACATGGGCGCACAGATGCTGCGCGAAGTGGCTTCGCGCACGAGCGACGTTGCCGGCGATGGCACGACCACTGCGACCGTGCTTGCCCAGGCGATTGTAAAGGAAGGCGCCAAGGCGGTCGCCTCCGGAATGAACCCGATGGATCTGAAGCGCGGCATCGACCTTGCCGTCGAGGCCATCGTCAAGGAACTCAAGACCCACGCCCGCAAAGTTTCGAAGAATGCTGAAATCGCCCAGGTGGCCACGATATCGGCCAATGGCGATGTCGAGATCGGGCGTTACCTGGCCGAGGCGATGGAGAAGGTTGGCAACGAGGGGGTCATCACGGTCGAGGAGGCAAAAACCGCCGAAATCGAGCTCGAAGTCGTCGAAGGCATGCAGTTCGACAGAGGCTACCTCTCTCCTTATTTCATTACCAATCAGGACAAGATGCGGGTCGAGTTCGAAGACCCCTACATCCTGATCCATGAAAAGAAGCTCTCCAATCTCCAGGCCATGATCCCGATTCTCGAATCTGTGATCCAGTCCGGAAAGCCGCTCTTAATCATCGCCGAGGACGTCGAGGGTGAGGCGTTGGCAACGCTCGTCGTCAACAAACTGCGTGGCGGCCTCAAGATCGTTGCCGTCAAGGCGCCCGGCTTTGGCGACCGCCGCAAGGCCATGCTCGAGGATATCGCAATCCTTACCGGTGGCACGGTGGTTTCCGAGGACCTCGGTATCAAGCTCGAGAATGTGACTATAGATACCCTTGGGCGGGCAAAGCGCGTGATCGTCGAAAAAGAGGCGACGACCATCGTCGATGGTGCCGGTGAGAAGGCTGATATCGCCGGACGCATCAGCCAGATCAAGGCACAGGTCGAGGACACGACCTCGGATTACGACCGAGAAAAGCTGCAGGAGCGGCTCGCAAAGCTTGCCGGCGGTGTCGCGGTCATCCGCGTCGGCGGTTCGACCGAAGTGGAGGTCAAGGAAAAGAAGGACCGCGTCGACGACGCCCTGCATGCGACCCGCGCGGCGGTCGAAGAAGGTATTTTGCCGGGCGGCGGCGTTGCACTGCTGCGCGTCATCAAGACGCTCGACAACGTGCCGACGGCCAATGACGACCAGCGCGTTGGCGTCGAGATCGTCCGTCGTGCAATCGAGGCCCCTGTGCGCCAGATCGCCGAAAACGCGGGCGCCGAAGGGTCGATCGTCGTGGGCAAACTGCGCGAGAAACCGGATTTCGCCTACGGCTGGAACGCGCAGACCGGAGAATTCGGAGACCTATTCGACATGGGCGTGATCGATCCGGCCAAGGTCGTACGCGCAGCGCTGCAGGATGCCGCCTCGGTGGCCGGCCTGCTGGTCACGACGGAAGCGATGATCGCCGAGAAACCGAAGAAAGAAGCGCCGCCTCCGATGCCAGCGCCGGGAATGGATTTCTAAAAGGCAAACTCGACGCTCAGAAGCACTGGGGCGCGGCCGCGTCCCAGTGCTTCAAGCGCCGAGGCTACCGCGCACCTCAAGCCGGTTCCGTGTCGATGCCGGCCTCGACCAGATCCTTAAATCCGCCGATGTTGAATACTGCCGTATAACCCATTTCCTGCAGCGTCTTGCCGGCAAGCGCCGAACGGCCGCCGGACGCGCAATGCAAGAGCACCGTCTTGTCCTTTTGGAAGGCTGGATTGTGGTATTGGCTTTCCGGGTCTGCGCGAAATTCCAGCATCCCCCGCGAGACGTTCACCGCGCCCTTGATCTTACCGGTCTGCTGAACCTCTGTCGGATCGCGGACATCCACGATGAGCACATCGCCGGAGCGCATCTTCTCGGCCGCCTCGGTGGGCGACAATTTCGGGACAACACTATTTGCCTCTGCTAGCAAGTCCTTGACGTTCTTCGCCATCGTTCACTCCACCCAAAACGCTGCCATGGAGCAGCGGAGAAAGGAAACGCTTTGACGGAAATCCTGTCAAGGCGAGCAACGGGATGGCGACTTTCGGGGCGGCGGCAGCAGTGCGGCCTCAGGCGATGCCTGCTCGGTCACAAAATGGCCCGGCGGTAGAGACCGCCGGGCCATTTTTGTTCGTTTAAGAACCTCAGTCCTTCTTCTGCGGGATCGGACGGATTGCCAGCTCGCGCAGCTGCGTCGGTGTCGCCGGCAATGGCGCGCCCATCAGGAGGTCCATCGCCTGCTGGTTCATCGGGAAGAGCGAAATCTCGCGCAGGTTCTTGGCACCGACGAGGAGCATGACGATACGGTCGATGCCGAAGGCCATGCCGCCATGCGGCGGCGCGCCGTACTGGAAGGCGCGGTAAAGCCCGCCGAACTGCTCCTCGACTTCCTGCTGAGATTTACCAGTCAACTCGAAAGCCTTGACCATCAGTTCCGGCAGCTGGTTACGGATGGAGCCAGACGCAATCTCGAAGCCGTTGCAGACCATGTCATACTGGTAAGCTTTGATGGAGAGCGGGTCGTCGCCATTCAACGCCTCGAGGCCCCCCTGCGGCATCGAGAAGGGGTTGTGGGCGAAATCGATTCTCTTTTCTTCTTCCAGCCATTCGTAGAACGGGAAGTCGACGATCCAGCACAGTTCGAAACGGTCACGGTCGACGAGGTTCAATTCCTCGCCCGCTTTGGTGCGGGCTTCGCCGGCAAACTTGTAGAACTTCGCCGGCTCGCCGGCGACGAAGAAGCAGGCGTCTCCGTCCTCAAGACCGAGCTGCGTGCGAATCGCTTCCGTACGTTCCTCGCCGATGTTCTTGGCAAGCGGACCGGCGCCTTCGAGCTTCTCGCCCTCCTTGCGCCAGAAGATATATCCGAGACCCGGCTGGCCCTGGCTCTGCGCCCATGCGTTCATGCGGTCGCAGAACGCTCTGGAACCGCCGGTCTTGGCCGGAATCGCCCAGACCTCTACCCGCGGGTTGGACGCGATCATGTTGGCGAAGACCTTGAAGCCGGAACCGGCGAAGTGCTCGGTGACCCCCTGCATCTCGATCGGATTGCGAAGGTCCGGCTTGTCGGAACCATACTTGCGGATCGCCGTGTCATACGGAATGCGCGGGAACTTTTCGGTCACCGGCTTGCCGCCGGCGAAATCGGTAAAGATCGAGCGGATCATCGGCTCCATCGTGTCCCAGACGTCTTCCTGCTCGACGAAGCTCATTTCGACGTCGAGCTGGTAGAATTCGCCCGGCAGCCGGTCCGCGCGCGGATCCTCGTCGCGGAAGCAGGGAGCGATCTGGAAATAGCGGTCGAAGCCCGCAACCATCAGAAGCTGCTTGTACTGCTGTGGTGCCTGCGGCAGCGCGTAGAAGGTGCCGGGATGAATGCGGCTCGGAACGAGGAAGTCGCGCGCGCCTTCAGGCGAGGAAGCCGTCAGGATCGGCGTCGTATATTCCGTGAAGCCGATCTCGCTCATGCCCCGACGCATGGCCGAAATGATCTCGGTGCGCTTGACGATGTTACGGTGCAGCGTCTCGCGGCGAAGATCCAGGAAGCGGTATTTGAGGCGGACATCTTCCGGATATTCCGGCTCGCCGAAGACCGGCAGCGGCAACTCCTTGGCCGCCGACAGGACTTCGATCTCGCGGGCATAGAGCTCAATCTCGCCCGTCGGCATGTTCTTGTTGACGGTTTCATCGGTGCGCGCCTTCACCGTTCCGTCAATGCGGAGGACCCATTCGCCGCGCACAGTCTCTGCCGTCTTGAACGCCGGAGAATCTGGGTCGGCAACGACCTGGGTCATGCCGTAATGATCGCGCAGGTCGATGAAGAGCACGCCGCCATGGTCGCGGACGCGGTGAACCCAGCCGGAGAGGCGAACGGTGGAGCCGACATCCGACTTGCGGAGGGCGGCACAGGTGTGGCTGCGGTAACGATGCATCGTCTAATCCTGGAATTGCAGAAAACCGCGCAGGCTCGCATGACGGGCGCGGCAAGATCAAAATCGGGCGGAAAAGCGCATGATGCGCCGGTTTTGTCAAGGCCGCGGCTTGTTCCGGCGGGAAGAGTGGCGAGCTAGCAGCGCTGCTGTCATCACTGTCATTGCGGGGCAGGTGGACCAGAAAGAAAGAAAAAGGCCACAAATCGCTACTGTCCCCGCCGGTGGGCCACCGCTAAACAAGAAGCAGGCCAGCATTCCCTTTCGAGTCGCGGCCGTTATCCGGATGCTTCCTGCCCTCATGTCCCAGATCCGCCCGCTCATCCCGCTTCTCGTCACTGCAGGCATTCTCATCGGCGGCAACGGTTTGCAGGGAACCTTCATTTCGCTGCGGGCGCTCGAGGAGGGATTCTCGACCTCGCTGATCGGGCTGGTCGGCGCCGGCTATAATATCGGCTTTGCCATCGGCTGCGTCTATGTCACCCGCATCCTCAGGGCAATCGGCCATATCCGCACCTTCTCGGCGATGGCCGCGATCGCATCTGCAGCGGCCATCTCGATGGTGCTGCTCATCGACCCCTGGTTCTGGTTCCTGATGCGGCTTCTTGCAGGCATCTGTTTCGCCAGCCTCTTTGCGACCGTTGAAAGCTGGCTGAACGCCAGCGTCACCAACGCCAACCGGGCGCGCACCCTTTCCATCTATCGCCTAGTCGACCTCGGTTCCGTCACCGCCGCGCAATATGTGATTCCGGGTGTCGGCATCGGCGGGTTCGAGCTCTTCGCCATCATCTCGATGGCGCTGACGCTCTCGCTTGTGCCGATTTCCTTTGCCGACCGGTCAAGTCCTGTCGCTCCGGAGGCGATTCGCTTCGACGTCAAGGCGCTGTGGAACATCTCGCCGCTCGCGACGGTCGGCTGCATTGTCGTCGGCCTCACCAACGCTGCCTTCCGCTCGCTGGGGCCGATCTATGCCCAGAGCATTGGCCTGTCGGTCACGGCAATCGCGACCTTCATGAGCGCGGGCATCATCGGCGGCGTGGTGCTTCAATATCCGCTCGGGCACTATTCGGATCAGATCGACCGCCGGCTGATCATCCTGATCGCGACGCTCGGCTCGCTTCTGGCAGGGCTTTTCCTCGCCTTCGGCGCGGGCAGCGACGAGTGGCTGAATTTCGCCGGCATCTTCGCCTTCGGCGCCTTCGCAATGCCGCTCTACTCGCTCTGTTCGGCACATGCCAATGACCACGCGGCCGAGGGGCAGCATGCGCTGGTCTCCGCCGGCATGCTGTTCTTCTGGTCGCTTGGCGCGATCATCGGCCCGCTCTTCGCCTCCTTCATGCTCGACCTCTTCGGACCGCAGGCGCTCTTCATCTATACCGCGGTGATCCTCGCCCTCTTCATGCTCTACACGCTCCGGCGCATGACGGCACGCGCACCGGTTCCGACGGAAGAGCGCGCGATGCCGTTTCGCAATCTCCTGCGCACCTCGTCCTTCTTCAACAAGCTCGCCGGCGGCCAGCAGCGAGAGGACGCTTGACAGGGCAATCTGCGGCAAGATGACCGGCAGCGTGAATTGCTGATTATGAAAATCAGGTTTAGAAACGGCCCGATCGCTTATCCGCACCACGGGACGTCATGATGCCGATGTTCAACCGCCGCACGTTTCTCCAGGGCTCGGCCGCGCTTGGAGGCGCATTCGCGCTGGGCGTTGCCGCGCGTGCCGGCGCCTCTCCCGATCCGCAGGTCCTGACGGCGCAAATCGCGGATGCGAGGATTACGGCGGGCGGCGTGACCCCCAAAATCATGACCTACGGCCTTGGCGATGCCCCTCACACCAGCATGCCTCCGGTTTTGAGAATGCGCAAAGGCGAGGCCTATGCGGCGAGACTGGTGAACCGGCTGGACGAACCAACCACGATCCATTGGCACGGCTTGAGGATCGCCAATGCTATGGATGGCGTGCCGGAAATCACTCAGCCCTACGTCTATCCCGGCGACAGTTTCCACTATGTCTTCACACCACCCGATGCCGGTACCTTCTGGTACCACCCGCATTGCAACACGCTGACGCAGATCGGACGGGGGCTTGCGGGCGTGATCGTCGTCGAGAACCCTGATGACCCGGCCTTCGACGCCGAAATCGTCCTTAACCTGCGTGATTGGCGTCTGGGGAGCGGAGGCATATTCATCGACCCGTTCAAGCCTCGCGATGCGGCGCGCGGCGGCACCTATGGCACGGTCAGGACGACGAACTGGCAGCAGGAGCCGGTGTTCGACGCACCCGCCGGCGGCCTCGTCCGCGTGAGGATTGCCGCCACCGACGTAACGCGCATTTACACGGTGGCACTCGAAGGCGCTGCCGCGAATGTGATCGCCCTGGACGGCAATCCGGTCGGAGTACCCTTCCCGCTCGATCGCCTCGCCTTAGGCCCCGGGCAGCGCCTGGATATCGTCGTCCAGATGCCGGAGAGCGAGGGCCAGATAGCGACGCTCGGCAACTACCGCGGCTCGCATCCTTGGACCATTGCGACGCTTCGGGCGGTGGGAGCCTCGCTGAAGCGTGATCTGCGCGACATCGCTCCGCTGGCCGCCAATCCGATCGCGGAAGCCGACCTCTCGACCGCCAAACGGATTCCGATCGAACTGACGGCAACGGCCGAGCACAAGGCGACGCCCTCGATCTGCGGCTCGCTCGGCTACACGTTCTGGGCGATCAACAAGGTTCCATGGCCCGGAGATACGCCGGATCCGATCGCGCCGATCGAGGAATTGAAGCTCGGCGAGAGCTACATCTTGCAGATTTCCAATCGCACGCCGCACGCGCACCCGATCCACCTGCACGGCCTGAGCTTCCGCATTCTGAATTCCAACAAGCGGACCTTCCTGCCGCCGCCGACGGATACTATCCTGCTCCTGCCGGACGAACAGGCGGAAGTGGCGCTGGTTGCGGACAACCCCGGCGACTGGGTGATCCATTGCCACATTATCGAACATCAAAAGACCGGGATGACCAGTTATTTCAAGGTGGTCTGACAATTTCGATTGTGACAGCAGCCGCGAAACGATACACGGAGTGGGCAAGCCGCATTTTTGCCACAGTGATTAAAACCCGATGATCCAAACCACAGTAGATCTAGAGGCCGCCTGCAAACGGCTGGCTCAATCAAGCTTTATTACGATCGATACAGAATTCCTGCGCGAAACAACGTTCTGGCCGGAACTTTGCCTGATCCAGATGGCAAGCCCTGAGCTGGCAGTGATCGTGGACCCGATGGCGCCCGGCATCGATCTTGCGCCGTTCTTTACGCTGATGGGCAATCCGGACGTCGTCAAGGTTTTTCACGCCGCGCGCCAGGACATCGAGATTATCCATCATCTCGGCAACCTTATTCCGCATCCGCTCTTCGACACGCAAGTCGCGGCGATGGTCTGCGGGTTCGGCGACAGCGTTTCCTACGACCAACTGGTCAACCGCATCAAGAACGAACAGATCGACAAGTCTTCGCGCTTTACCGATTGGAGTCGCCGACCGCTGACGGACAAGCAGCTCGACTACGCGCTCGCCGACGTTACTCATCTGAGGGAGATCTACCAGTATCTGACTGCAGAACTCGCCCGCGAGGGGCGGTCGTCCTGGTTGGCCGAAGAGATGGCGATCCTCGAGAACCGGGAGACCTACGACCTGCACCCGGACAACGCCTGGCAGCGGCTAAAGATGCGTGTCAAGAAGCCGATCGAGCTCGCGGTCCTGCAGAAGGTCGCGGCTTGGCGCGAGCGCGAGGCACGCACGCGCAACGTCCCGCGCGGACGGATACTCAAGGACGATGCGATTTACGAGATCGCCCAACAGCAGCCCAAGGATGCCGAAGCGTTGGGTCGGCTCAGAACCATTCCCAAGGGGTGGGAACGTTCCAACGCAGGTACAGCCGTCGTCGAGGCCGTGAACGAAGCGCTTGCGATCCCGAAGGCGGAACTGCCGCGCCTGCCGCGCCAGAACCATGCGCCCGAGGGTGCTGCGGCAGCGGGCGAAATGCTGAAGGTGCTCCTGAAGCTCATCGCCGAAAAGGAAGGTGTCGCTGCCAAGATCATCGCCAACAGCGACGACCTCGACCGGATCGCAGCCGAAGGCGAAAAAGCCGATGTGGACGCGCTCAGGGGCTGGCGCCGGGAGCTTTTTGGTGAAATGGCCCTGAAGCTCATCAACGGAGAAGTCGCACTGCGCTTCGTCGGCAAGCGGATCGAGGCAATGGAAATCCGCGGTTGAATGCCGCAGGCGAGAAAACAACTTTCCGCCTGAATCCAGCAATAGCCAGGACGCATCAAGAGGCTGATCCAGGCTGAACGGCATTGGACGAGCTATCTGAACGCGTTGCGGATCGCCGTCCGATCCGCAATTGTCCTATATGTTTTCCGGTTCCGGAGCTTCCGCGCATGCGCTGGAGATTTTCCACGCTTGAGTTCATCCTGTTGCTGCTCGTCGTCGCGGGCAGCGGCGTAGCCTATGCCTGGTTGGTTTACGGCGACGGCGGGCTGATTGGCGCAACCTACGCGCTGTTCGTCTGCATGCCGATCCTTGCCTTCGAACGGCGGATCATCTTCCGGCGCCTCTACAGAAAGATTCACAGCCTCTCGACGCCAGGCTTTTTGCTGTCTTCCATCGCCGTCTATTTCGCGCTCGTCTATGCGGGCTTTGCAATCGCGGGGTCGCTTCTGCGCCTGGTGGGCCATCCCGGCGAGATGATCCCTTCGCTCAACGTACTCCTCATCGCACTTGCGATCTCAGGCCCGATCATCTTTGTCCTCAGAGTGCGCGAACTGCTCGGCCGCGACGTTTTCCTGAGCCTCTTGACCGGACGCTACCGCAAGCCGGTGCAGGAGGAGCGCGTGTTCCTCTTTATCGACCTCGCAGGCTCCACATCCTTCGCCGAGCGCTTCGGCGATCTGCGCACCCAGGAATACCTCGGGAGACTGTTCGCAACCATGGCCGATCCGGTCTTACGCTACGGCGGTTCCATCGATGACTATGTCGGCGACGCAGCGGTCATCACCTGGCCCTTCGATCGTGCCATCGCCGACGCCGCCTGCATTCGCTGCGCCTTCGATATTCTCGACCGGATCGAGATGGATGCCCACCGCTGGCGCAAGGATTACGGCGAGGTCCCTCGCCTTCGCGCCGCATTGCACGGCGGAACAATCGTTGCCGCCGAGATCGGCGTCGACAGACACAAGATCACCTATTTCGGCGACACGGTGAACACGACGGCGCGCCTCGAAGGTCTTTGCCGGACGCTAGATCGGCAGATCCTGATTTCCGCCGATCTCCTGCGGCGCATGCGCCTGCCAGCCTCCTTCAGAAGCGAGGATCTCGGCGAACATGAGGTCAAGGGCCGCGGCCAAAAGCTTGGCGTGTCCTCCCTTCGCGCGGCCAGCCTCTTTCACGGCGCGTCGAAGTTGCCTGTCGGTTCTAAAGCGCGTCGCGTTCAATAGGGGCCAGGCGACGCGCTTTAAGCCTTTGTTTGCATGCATGTCGTTGTCCCGAAACCGCTGCACACTTTCGGGCGACATGCATTAGCCATGCAGCTTTGCCCCCTTCGTAATCTTGTCGACGAGCTTTTTCTCCGCATGGATCGCAATGCCGGCGACCTTTGCATTGTCGGGTGCCGACTTGGAGAAGATCTCTCGGTTGGCGGCGTCGTGACCGGTCGAGAACATTTCGTCGACATAGATGGACGTGCGAACATCTTTCGCCAAAGCCCGCCGCTGGATATCGCCGAGCGTGACGGCGCCTGCCGACAGGACGATGATCGGCTGGATGCTTAATGCGTTGTAAAGATTGCCGGCGGCATCACGATACGCCTCCCCGATAATCTCCGGCTTCTGCCCGACTATGCCGGTGGCAAGGAAGGCCGTGACATTCAGCTTCTGCCACATGGCGAGGTCGTCCCTGAGGACGATTGCAAATTTCGTCTCGAACATCGTGACCAATTATCTCCGCATTCTTCCCGGCAATATTAACGCCCGAAGGGACGGCAGATCTTGAACGTTCGAGCAAGGTATCGAATGTCACCAAAGCTTCACGCGGTTGTAAAACAAGTATCAATCAACCGTCATCAAAGACGCCTATCGGGGACCGGTCTCAGACCTCCAACCCAGGGTGAACTTTATGACGAAAGCATTCTTCGCCTCCGCGGCGCTGGCCCTTGTGATGACAACGACGGCGCTTGCCGAGGACAAGGTCTTTCCGGCGACGCTGAAGGCGCATGCTATCCTGCCGGCCAACACGATCATCGCGGCACCGGCTGACGCGGCTGATTATCTCAAGACCTCCGGGAAATTCACGACGGCAGACCGGAAGCGTGCCGTGGAACTCGCCAGCGTGCCCGGCAAGGACGGCGTTCGCCCGACCGGATTGTCGCTGCCTTTCAACGGCCAGCCGATGCAGGGCTTTTCCGGGATCAAGACGATGCCGGATGGTACATTCTGGAGCCTTTCCGATAATGGATTTGGCAACAAACTGAACTCGACCGACGCGATGCTGATGCTTCACCATCTCAAGATCGACTGGGAGGCCGGCAAGGTCGAAGCGCTGCAAACGGTCTTCCTGTCCGATCCGGACCGCAAAGCACCGTTCCCGATCGTCATGGAAGGCTCCGCCAACCGCTATCTCACGGGCGCCGATTTCGACGTGGAATCGATCCAGCCGGTCGCCGACGGCTTCTGGGTCGGTGAAGAGTTCGGTCCCTACATCCTGAAATTCGACACGGCCGGCAAACTGACCGATGTCGTTCCGACCGTTGTCGACGGCAAGCCGGTCATGTCGCCTGACAATCCCACACTGACGCTGCAGGCGGACCCCTCCAAGAAAATGCCGGCCTTCAACCTGAAGCGTTCCGGCGGCTATGAGGGCATGGCGATGTCCAAGGACGGCAGCAAGCTCTATGGCCTGCTCGAAGGGCCGATCTGGATCGACAATGAATCGGTTGAGCAGGCAGACGGCCGACCGGCGCTCCGAATCATCGAACGCGATGTCGCGAGCAAAGCCTGGACGGGCCGCAACTGGCTCTATCCGCTCGCCGAAGGCGGCGAGGCGATCGGCGACTTCAACATGCTCGACGAGAAGACCGCGCTGGTGATCGAGCGCGACAACGGAGCCGGCACGGTTGACAAGGCATGCGTGGATCCGAAGGATCCGAAGCCTGATTGCTTCGCAGTCGGCTCCAAGCTCAAGCGCGTCTACAAGATCGAGATGACCGACGAAAATGCCGGCAAGGCCGTGCGCAAGATCGGTTACATCGACCTCCTCAAGATTGCCGATCCGGAAAACAGGAAGCGCCAGGGCGGCGGTGACGGTTACTACGACATGCCGTTCGTCACCATCGAGAACGTCGATCGCGTTGACGACACGCATATCGTGGTCGGCAACGACAACAACCTGCCCTTCTCCGCCGGCCGCGCCATCGACAAGGCGGACGACAATGAGTTCGTGCTGCTCGAAGTCGGCGAATTCCTGAAGGCCGAGTAAACCGAAAGCGGCTGTGCGCCCGACGCGCAGCCGCCTCTTCACAGTCGAACCGCGAGTAACCCAATCAGCTCTCGAAATGGAAGGCGAGAGTCTTGCCCGTCAGCTTGCTGAGCTGCTGAAGACGACCGTCCAGGCGCTCGCCCTCAAAAGCGCAATAGGCCGCCGGCACGATGAATTCGAGATCGACTTCCGGGCGCGGCGATCGCCGCAAGCCGAGATGACGGGTGACGCCCGGCATGGATGCCGAGAAAAGATAGGCGACGCGCAGCAGGCCGCCCAAAAGTTTGGCGAGTTCAAGCAGGCGCGGCGTCGTGATTCCCGCGAGGGGCTCGGTGGCACCGTTGTCACTAAGGCCTTCGAAACGGTAATAGTTCGCAAGTGCGATATAGGCCCGGCCGGCATGCGTGATGCCGGAAAAGGACGAGTGCGCGATGATGTTGAGCGCCTGCAGACCGCGATAATCCGGATGGGCCCGCCAACTGATGTCGGCGAGCAAGCAGGCGGCCTGCCGGTATCTGCTCTCCTCTCCCGTCTCCTCCACGCCGAAGTGCGGCACCATGCGCCCGGTCCATTCCGCGAGTTCACGGGCATGTTCCGGCGAGCGGGCGCGCAGGATAGCGATCTCGTCGGCGGCCGTCAGCAAGGGGTCCTGCAGGCGTTCGTCTTCGGAAAGCAGCGAGAAAAGATAGCCTTCGCGAACGCCGAGTGCGGAGAAAGAGATCCGCTCCGGCTTCATGATCGTAAGCGCTTCCTGCATCGTCACGGCCCCATAGGGCAACAGGCTGCGGCGGCTCTTGGATATTGTCGCGTAGGCGGAGGGTTTGATGGTCTTCGGCTCGATCACCTCCGGCAGGAGAGACATCGCCTCGTCATAGGAAATTTCGTAGCCCTGCATCATGTGCAGCGGGTAGTTGCGCGTCTCCATATGCAGCTTGGCAATCGATCGCCACGTACCGCCGACGGCGTAGAACGTGCGCCCCGTGCCCCCCTTGAGAACGGCTGCCTCCTTCATGAACTTGCGGACCCATGTCCGCGCCTTGGACAAGGAGCCGTTGCTGTGTTCAAAGAGACGGATACCGCCGAGCGGTAGCGTTATGCCTTTGCCGATGCGCTTGCCCTCGACATCGACGAGCTCGAGCGAGCCACCGCCAAGGTCGCCGACGATCCCGTCAGGATCGTGATAGCCGCTGACGATGCCCATGGCGGAGAAATGAGCTTCCTGCTCGCCGGTGAGGATACGCACCTTGCAGCCCAGGATGGCTTCGGCCTTTTCGATGAAAGACGGGCCGTTGGAGGCTTCGCGTGCAGCGGCCGTCGCCAGCGCATACATCGTGGTGGCACGCGCCTGATCGGACAGGGCGCGAAAGCGCTGAAGCGCCTTCAGCGCCCGTTCGACGTTCTCATCCGCCATGCGGCCTGTCGCATCGATGCCCTTGCCGAGACCACACATCACCTTTTCGTTGAAAAGCACCGCCGGAGCGCGGCTGAGCCCTTCGTAGACGACAAGGCGAATGGAGTTGGAACCGATATCCACAACGGAGACCGGACGTATGCCGGGCAGACGCCCCTGCGCTTCGGATTCTACCATGCAATTCCAGTTTACTTGCGCCAACCGCTTTTCCAGCCGGCAATCAGCTTTGGTGCACTGGATTTCAGAGCCTCGCCCCGGCCCGAGAGGCTGGGGTTGGTCATGAAATAATGCTGCGCATTGAACGGCTCGGCATCCTTGCCGACTTCCATGCGGCGCGACGTGCCGTCCGGAAGAATCTCGTAGCTCTGCTGGTTGTCGATAAGATTGCCCAGCATGATCTGCGAGAGAACCTGTTCGTGCACAGTCCGGTTGATGAGAGGCACTAGCGTCTCGACCCGCCGATCCAGATTGCGCGGCATCATATCCGCCGAGCCGATATAGACAAGTGCATTTTCGGACGGAAGGCCATGACCATTGCCGAAGCAGAATATGCGCGAATGCTCAAGGAAGCGCCCGACAATCGATTTGACACGGATATTGTCGGAGAGGCCGGGCACCTGCGGACGCAGGCAGCAGATGCCACGCACGACGAGGTCGATTTCGACGCCAGCGCGGCTTGCCTCGTAAAGCGAGTCGATGATTTCCGGGTCGACAAGCGAATTCATCTTCATCCAGATCGCGGCAGGGCGGCCCGCCTTTGCATGCCCGATCTCTTCCTCGATATGCTTGAGGATCCGCGGCCGCAGCGTGTGCGGCGAGACCGCGAGCTTCATGCCGGCTTCCGGTTCACCATAACCAGTGATGAAATTGAAGATGTTGGCCATGTCGTGGGCGATCACCGGATTGCAGGTGAAGAACGACAGGTCGGTGTAGATCTTCGCAGTCACCGGGTGATAGTTGCCGGTGCCGAGGTGGCAATAGGTCCTGAGCTTGCCTTCCTCACGGCGCACGACCATCGACATCTTGGCGTGCGTTTTCAGCTCGATGAAGCCGAAGACGACCTGAACGCCAGCGCGCTCCAGATCGCGTGCCCAGCGGATGTTTGCCTCTTCGTCGAATCGCGCCTTGAGCTCGACAAGCGCCGTCACCGATTTGCCGGCGTCAGCGGCATCGATCAGGGCACGCACGATCGGGCTGTCGTTCGAGGTGCGGTAGAGTGTCTGCTTGATCGCCAGCACGTCCGGATCGCGCGCCGCCTGCAGGAGGAACTGCACGACGACGTCGAAGGATTCGTACGGGTGATGGACCACCATGTCCTTTTCGCGGATCGCCGCCAGGCAATCGCCCGCATGCTCGCGCACGCGCTCGGGGAAGCGCGGATTGTAAGGCTCGAAGCGCAGGTCCTCGCGGGGCGCCTTGGTGATTTCCGAAAGCGTGTTGAGCGCAAGAAGGCCCGGCAGCACCGCGATGCGGTTATCCGGAACCCCGAGCTCCTGCACCACGAACTGGCGCAGCGACGCCGGCATCTCCGAATCCGTTTCGATGCGGATGACCGAACCGCGACGGCGGCGCTTGAGGGCCGTCTCGAAGAAGCGGACGAGGTCTTCTGCCTCTTCCTCGACTTCTATATCGCTGTCACGAATGATGCGGAAGGTTCCCGAACCCTGCACCTCGTAGCCCGGGAAAAGGCGGTCGATGAACTGGCTGACCACGTCCTCGAGCGTGATGTAACGGATGACGTTCTTCACATCCGGCAGGCGGATAAACCGGTCGAGCGCCACCGGAAGACGCAACAGCGCCGTCATCGGCTCGCGGCCCGTCTTGCTGACGAGCTGCAGCCCGATCGAAAAACCGAGATTGGGGATGAACGGGAAAGGATGCGCCGGATCGATAGACAGTGGCGTCAACACGGGGAAGATCGACTGATCGAATTCGTTGGCAAGCCAACTCCGGTCCTGCGCGGACAACGAGGCGGGCCGGACAATGAGAATGTCTTCCTTCGCGAGGTATTGCTGCAGCACGGCGAGCGATGCCTGCTGCTCCATCTGCAGGTTGTCGATTTCCTTGAGGATGTCGTCGAGCTGTTCGGCCGGTGTCTTGCCGTCGGGGCTGCGAAGCGCAATCCCCTGACGCACCTGGCCTTCGATACCGGCGACGCGGACCATGAAGAACTCGTCGAGGTTGGCGGCCGAAATCGACAGGAAGCGCACGCGCTCCAGCAAGGGATGCGCCGTGTTCAGCGTTTCCTCGAGGACGCGACGGTTGAACTGAAGCCAGGAGAACTCGCGATTGATAAAGCGCTCCGGGCTCGTCAGCAGGTCTATCTGTTCCGCAGACGTCTCGTGTTCGATGATTGCAGACGTCGCGCTATCCATGCCCATCAGACCCCATTACTCCAACCTTGCGACCTACCCCACTTTGACGACGGAACTGTGACAGTCAATCGGACAGGTGGGGATTTCCAAGCTCTGCCAGCACTTCCGCCGCCAGTGTGCGTGTCAGCCGCGTGCCGCGGGCAAGTGCCAGGCGGTCCAGTCGCTCGACGATCGTCTGGGCCGCCTCCAGCGAGCGCTCCATGCGCGCCACGACATAGCCGACAAGGCGCTCATCGACGAGAAGCTGGCGATCGGCGAAGAGCTTGACGAGCACCTGCGTCAACAGCTCGTCGTCCGGCTCGCCGATTTCGACGACCGTGGCAGCCTTCAGGCGGGAGCGGAGATCCGGAAGCGTCACCGGCCATGACATCGGCCACAGGCGCGATGTCATCAGCAACGCGGTGCCGTGCTGGCGCACGCTGTTGATGACATGGAAGAGCGCCGTATCATCGAAGCCCTGGCGATCGGCATCCTCGAAGAGAACCGGCTTTCGCGCCGCAATGTCGGCGGCATCCGAGCCGGATATGGGATGAATCGTCTCGGCTCCCGCCCTCTCCCGCCAGATGCTGGCAAGGTGCGACTTCCCGGAGCCGACCGGTCCGGCGATGATGACGACAGGCGATGGCCAATCCGGCCAATGGTCGACGATAGCGATGGCAGCGCTCAGCCGGTCGGAAACGAGCAGATCCTCGCGACCGGTTGCCGGATCATGGCCGAAGGCGAGCGGCAGTTGTTCGAACGGACGTCTTGTCATGCTGTACTCTGGACAATGGCGTGACTCAGCCGGGCTCCTGGCCTTCCGACTGCTTCTCCGCGGCTGTCCTATGCCCGTGATAGAGATCACTATCAAGGTACCGCTGTATGCCGAAGCGGACAAGGACGCCGATCGCGGCGGCGGCCGGCACGGCGACGAGAAGACCGACGAAGCCGAAGAGGGCACCGAAGGCGAGCAGGGCGAACATCAGCCAGACGGGATGGAGACCGACGCTCTTGCCGACCAGCTTCGGCTGCAGAATGTTGCCCTCGAGGAACTGGCCGCTGAAGAACACGACCAACACCAACAGGATGGTAATATAATTCGGCCAGAACTGGACCAGGGCCACACCAACAGCCAGCACGAGACCCACCATCGAGCCGACATAGGGGATGAAGCTGATCATGCCGGCGAAGAGGCCGATCAGCAGCCCGAAATTAAGCCCGATGAGCGACAGGCCGATGGCGTAGTAAAGGCCGAGGATGATGCACAGCGAGCCCTGGCCGCGAACGAAGCCCGCGATGGTCGTGTTCATGTCGCGGGCGATCTGGCGGACGATGTCGACATAGTCGCGCGGCACCCAGCTATCGAGTTTCTCTACCATGCGGTCCCAGTCGAGCAGTAGATAAAAGGCCACGACCGGCGTGATGATAAAGAGCGAAAGAATGTCCAGCAGCGCCATGCCGGAGTTCCACAGTTGCTGGAACAGCGTGCCCAGGAAACTTGCGCCCTGCTCGAGCAGCTTGGCCGAATTCTGCTTGATCGCCGTCATCTGATCCGCAAGCCAGCCCGGAAGCAGCGCCGTCTGGCTATCGGTCAGGAAGGCCTGGAGCCTCGCGATATAGCCGGGCATCCTCTGGACGAAGTCGGCCGCTTGCGTGAAGATCAACGGGATGATGATCATCAGCGACAGCGCCAGCACGACGACGAAGGCAACAAGAATGACGATCGTCGCCATCAACCGGCTGAGGCCCAAACGCTGCAGCCGGTCGGCAACCGGATCGAGGAAATAGGCGAGCGCCATGCCGGCGAGAAACGGCAGAAGGATCGAGCTGAAGAGCGTCAGAAAGAGGATGAAGCCAGCGAGCACCAGCAGCCAGAAGGCGACCTGGCGCTTAAGACTGATACCGCTGACCTGACTGCCCATTGCGTTCCCCGTCCCGCGTCCGGCGCAAGCGCCTCGCGTTCCATCCATTTGGACGAGATAGGGCGCGGTGCGCATACTGGTCAAGCCCGACGCCTTTCATGCGGAGGCAAATCGGCCCCTCGCCGGTCGAAACGCCGTGAGATGCGGGTAAAATGGCAAAAAAAGCCGGCAAGCGTTGGCAGTTGACTTGCACTCCTTGTCCCGCCGTGCCAATCGCATCCGCAAAATTCGACGAGCCTTGGAGAACGAGCATGAGCCAGTCGGGCAAGAATGGTCTCACCTATAGCGACGCTGGCGTCGACATCGATGCCGGTAACCTGATGGTGGAGAAGATCAAACCCCATGTGCGCTCCACGCGACGCCCGGGAGCCGATGGCGAGATCGGTGGTTTCGGCGGTCTCTTCGACCTCAAGGCTGCCGGTTTCACCGACCCGGTCCTGGTTGCCGCGAACGACGGCGTCGGCACCAAGCTCAAGATCGCCATCGACGCGAACAAGCACGACACGGTCGGCATCGATCTCGTCGCCATGTGCGTCAATGATCTCGTCGTACAGGGTGCGGAACCGCTGTTCTTCCTCGACTATTTTGCGACCGGCAAACTCGACCCGGACCAGGGCGCTGCGATCGTCGCCGGTATCGCCGCCGGCTGCCGCGATGCGGGCTGCGCGCTGATCGGCGGAGAGACGGCCGAAATGCCGGGCATGTATGCCGGCGGCGACTACGATCTCGCCGGCTTTGCGGTCGGCGCGGCCGAGCGCGGCCAGCTGCTGCCGGCGGGCGACATCGCCGAAGGTGACGTCATCCTCGGCCTCGCGTCCTCGGGCGTACACTCGAACGGCTACTCGCTGGTGCGCAAGATCGTTGCACTTTCGGGACTGGACTGGGATGCGCCCGCCCCGTTCGGCGAAGGCACGCTCGCCGATCTCCTGTTGACGCCGACCCGCATCTACGTGAAGCCGCTGCTGAAGGCGATCCGCGAGACCGGAGCAATCAAGGCGCTCGCGCACATCACCGGCGGCGGCTTCCCCGAAAACATTCCGCGGGTTCTGCCGAAGCACCTTGCCGCCGAGATCGACCTCGACGTAATCAAGCCGCCGGCCGTCTTCTCCTGGCTTGCCAAGACTGGCGGCGTCGCTGCCAACGAAATGCTGCGCACGTTCAACTGCGGCGTCGGCATGATCGTCGTCGTTCCGGCGGTGGAGGCTGAAAAGGTCGCGACGATACTCACTGGCGAAGGCGAGACGGTCTTCACGCTCGGCCGCATGGTCACGCGTTCCGACGGCGCCGCTGGTACGATCTACAAGGGCAGCCTCTCCCTATGAGCGCGACTGTGGCAAAGAAACGGGTGGTCGTCTTCATCTCCGGCGGCGGCTCGAACATGATTTCGCTGGCGAAGGCAGCAGCGGAACCGGACTTCCCCGCCGAAGTCGTTGCCGTGATTGCCGACAAGGCGGAAGCCGGTGGCCTGGCCAAGGCGGCCGCCCGCGACATCCCGACCTTTTCGTTCGTTCGAAAGGATTTCGCCAGCAAGGAGGCACATGAAGCGGCGATCCTCGCGGAACTGGACCGGCTCCGGCCGGACATCATCTGCCTTGCCGGCTACATGCGGCTGCTGTCGGCAGCATTCATTCAGCGTCATGAAGGCCGCATCCTCAATATTCATCCGTCGCTTCTACCGTTGTTTCCGGGGCTCCACACCCATCAGCGGGCGATCGATGCCGGCATGAGGCTTGCCGGCTGCACGGTTCATTTTGTCACCGAGGGCATGGACGACGGCCCGATCATCGCCCAGGCAGCGGTTCCGGTCCTCGCTGGCGATACGGCGGAAACGCTTGCCGCGCGCGTTCTGACGGTTGAACACAAGACCTATCCGATGGCGCTGAGGCTCGTCGCCGAGGGCAAGATCGAAATGAAAGATGGGCGGGCCGCAAGCTATGCCGTCGGCGAGGCGTCGGGTATCCTCGTTTCTCCCGCAATCTGACAGAGTCGTTGCGCGTCACCTCGCTGCCGCAAGGCGGCGGTCGAGCGCGTCGAGCACGCGGCGAGTCAAGGCGGGATAGTCCTCGTCGAAATGGTGGCCCCCCTCGATGGCGACCGCGTCCACGCCCGAAGATTTCAGAGCCGGGCACGCGTCGTCATCCTCCTCCGTGCCGTAGATACATTGGACGAGCGACGGGTCGATCGCCTTGACGTCATCGACCGGGTCTCCCCCCTCTCCCTCCGCACCCAGCCAGCCGAGAACCGAGATCTTGTAGTCGGCATGATGCGATAGCGCCATCAGCGTGAGCTGGCGCACGCGCGCACGATCCGCTGGCGGGAGCAAGTTGTAGGTGCGCGGCAGGATGTCGGCGCCGAAGGAATAGCCGATCAGCAGGACGTTTCGGACATTCCACCGCTTTCGATAATAGGTGATGATCCGCGCAAGATCGTCGGCAGTCGCTTGCGGTTGGCGTTCGGACCAGAAATAGCGCAGCGAATCGACCCCGACGACCGGGACGCCCTCTCGCTGTAGGACATTGCCGACCTCCTTGTCGATATCCCGCCAGCCGCCGTCGCCCGAATAGATCACGGCCATCGTGTCACGCGTGGGCTTCGCATCGAGGATCGTCAGGGGAAGGCCGAAAGGGTTTTCGGCTTCGCCGCCCTCGGAGAGCGCCCCGGAGAGAGCATTCGAAAGCGTCGTATACGCGTCATCCCCGGTATCGCGCGTTTCGATGTCAGGATGTTTGCCGACAAGTGCATTCACGTGGCTCCTCCCCGCGGCGGAGGCAGCGGGCGAAAACGTGACGCTCACGGGGTCGGGCAACGGTCCGTCGGTCAGATCATAGACCATGCGGTCGCGCTCGCGAACCTTCTCGGCCGGCGTACAAAGCTGCTTCATCAATGCGATGCCCTCTTGGGGATCGACCGCAAGGGTCTGACCGATGGTCGCGGCCGGGGATTGCGCGGCGATCGCCAGCGCCATCGCCCCGCCGGCGCCGACACCCGCGACGATCGGCGGTCGATAGGCGCTGCTCCTGGCAGCCCGCTGGACCTGCTGGCTCAGCGATTCGATATCCGAGACCGTGTAGATGCAGTCGCCGTCATCCTTGGCAAGCGACGCGAGATAGGCCTTGAGGTCGATGCCGATAACAAGCGCCTTGTCGTTTGCAAGGGCACGCGCTGCCCCGTCTTCCTTCGCCGTCCACCCGGCGGCATCCGAAAGGAGCACGACAATTGCGGAAGCCTCTTGCTTGGGGAAAAGAATATGCGGCGACGGGATCATGCCGGTGTCGAACTGTGGCGCGTCGCCGGCCCACGTATGCCACGAGGCTGCCGCAATCAGTATCGCGGAAAGCGCGAGCTTCCAGGTCTTCCGCATGCCGATCATTTCCTTATCACTCCCTTGAGACCGCCACCGATAAGGAACGTTGCGTCCATCAAAGCCAGGATCGGGTTGAGCCCGCCGCTCGCCACAAGGTAGCGCGGTCGCCAATGCGGGTGGAACTTGGACTTGAAGGCGCGCAGGCCCTTGAAGTTGTAAAAGCGTTCGCCGTGTTCGAAAAATGCTCGGCCGGCTCGATCCCACACGGGCGCTATCTCCCGGGAAGACATTCCGGAAAGCGGCGCCATGCCGAGATTGAAGCGCCGGTAACCTTGCGCCTTAAGGCATTCCATCAGTTGCACGAACAGGAAGTCCATCGAACCTTTGGGGGCGTCCGGCGAGAAACGCATCAGGTCGATCGAGCCCTCCTCCTTGGTCGCGGTCGTGAGGATATTGGCGAAGGCAACAATGTGTCCCGCGCATTTAAGGACAGCGATCGGCTGCGCCGCCAGGTATTGGGGATCGAAGGCTCCGAGGGAGAAACCCTTCTCCCGTGCGCTGTGATGTGCGAGCCAGGCATCCGAGACTGCCGCGAGTTCTGGCAGGATTGCCGGCACTGCCTCGGGCTCAACTACCGAGAATTCCAGTCCGTCGCGCTGGCCGCGGCTGACCTGCTGGCGCAAGTTTGCCCATTTTCCACCCTTCAACTCGAACCGCGTCAGATCGACCTCGGCGAGCTCGCCCAATCGGAACGCCCGTAAGCCGGCGTCGGCGTAATAGGCGAGCCCCAGCGGCGACACCTGGTAGAACACCGCCCTGCAGCCATTGGCGCGCGCGGCCTCTATGAACTGCCAGATGAGATCCGGCCAGGCTTCCAAGGGGCCGACGGGATCGAAGAGAGCGATCCAGGAACGCGCCCGCCGACCGTACATGATGAAGGCGCTGGCATCGGGAGAGAACATCACGCTCTTGTCGCCCATCCGCACGAGGTTGGCATCCGACATATCCTGGGCATCGACAATGGCGATCGCCCGCTCCAGCGCCTCATCCGATGCCGGCTCCACGCTTGTGGTGGCGGGGCGCATCAGGCTCCAGATGGCGATGGCACTCGCCCCGATCGTAACCCCCAGGAAGGCGCGAAGTCCGCGCGGCGCCTCGGCGGAGAACTCGAACTGCCACCAGAGCTCATGGGTGTATTCGACGTCGCGATAGACGAAGAGCAGGACGACGAGCGCACCGAGGCACATGACACCGATTGCCGTGAGCCACGGCGGCGTCAGGGCCTGACCGAACAGCGACGCAGGACGAACGAAAAGCCGGCGGCTGGCTAGCAGTCCGACGATGAAGAATGCGAGCATACCCGCTTCCGCCAACGCCACCGCCTTTAGCAATGAAAGCAGCAGAGCAGCAGCCGCGATCACCACCGATGCCCACCAGGCACCGTCGAGGCGCAGCGCCAGTCCCCGCGCGACGATGACCAGCGCCAGGCCGAGCACGCTTGCGAGAAAATGCGCGCCTTCGACAAGTGGCAGCGGAACATAGCCTTCGAGAAATGCCAGGTTTTTGTCGGGCGTCGGCGTCACGCTCGACAGCACCAGCATGATGGCGAGTACGAGTGCGAGCGTAGCCAGGAGCAATGGGGCAATCCGGCCGGCTATGCGGCGGACGCTTGATGCCGCGGGGTGGCCGGGGAACTGACGAACCTCCACACCGATAATCACCACAATCGCGATCAGCAGCGGCAGCACGTGATAGATAAGGCGGTAGAGAACCAGCGCGCCGAGGATTGTATCGATGTCGACCGCGCGGCCGAGCGTTGCAATCATCACCGCTTCGAAGACACCCAGCCCCGCCGGCACATGGCTGAGCACGCCGATGCCGACCGCGAAAGAATAGACGGCCAGGAAGGCGGGCCAGCCGATCGTTCCCGATGGCAACAGGACGTAGAGAACGCTCGCGGATGCGGCAAGATCGAGCGCTGTTACCAGGAACTGGCGGGAGGCGGTTCTGGAGTCGGGTAGGCGCAGGGTGAGGCGTCCGATGCGGACTTCGCGGCCCGCTCCGCCCCGGATGAAGGTGGTCAACAGACTGCCGAGCACAACGATGGCGATGATCCGCAGCCAGAACGGCTCCAGCCCAGTCAGCGGAGCGACGTATTCGCCGACCGTCAGCAAGCTGAGGCAAGTGACCGTGGCAAGGCCAAACCCGAAGGCAAGCGTCACGAAGGCGATGACGAGGGCTATCTCTTCCGGCTGCAGACCGAGCCGGGAGTAGGACCGGTAGCGGATCGCCCCGCCACTCAAGGGTCCGAAACCGGCCGTATTGCCAACGGCATAGGCACAGGCGGCCGTGAGCGCCACATCCGCGTAAGGCAGCTTGCGCTTGATATAGTCGAGGGCGGCGACGTCGTAGAAGGTGAGCGCGAGGAAGCTCAAGCCGGTGAACAGGATTGCGGCTGCCACCGACTTCCAGCTCGTGTCCGCCAATGCCGAGACGACCTCGTCATAATGCACTTCGGCGGTCAGATGAAAGATGGCCGCTCCGAAGAGCGCGATCACGAGAAGCGTACCGATAGCGGAAAGATAGCGCTGATTGCGCCTCAGAAACGGCCTCCAGCCACTGTCGGCCTGCTGGTCTTGAGCTTCAATCTCGTGGGAAGAGCTGGACGCCATGTTTCGCCCGTGCCGTTGAAGAAGACACGTAAGCTTTAACGCAGCACTACACGATCAAAAAGTGAAACATCGGTAATGTGAGATAGTAACGCTGCCAGTTATAGAGCGAGAGCGGCAGGGTTCAACATGGCCCATTGCAGCAGCATAATCGTTTTGGCATCGCAAATCTCACCACTGCCGATCATAGCGACAGCCTTTTCGAGAGCAATTTCCAGCACCTCGATATCTTCGCCTTCATGCGCAAGCCCGCCGCCTGCCGTTACTCTCTTCGAAGCGTCGATGCGCCCCAGAAAAAAACTCGTCCGCTCCGTTACCGAGCCCGGGCTCATGTAAGCATCGAAGAGATGCATCGCGCTTTCTATGCGATAGCCGGTCTCTTCCATCGCCTCGCGACAGATCGCGGTTTCAGGCGTCTCGCCGTCGAGAAGGCCTGCCGGCGTTTCGATGAGGTATCCTGGCTCACCCTGCAGAAAGACTGGAATGCGGAGCTGCCTGACGAGGACCACCGACTGCCGCTCCGGATCGAAGAGCAGGATCGTTGCGGCGCGACCGTGGTCGTGGACTTCTCGGACCAGCCGGACGGTTCGACCGTTCGACATTTCCTGTTCAAGCGTGACCTCTTCGAGGCTGACGAAGCCTTGCCAGAGGGTTTTCCGGTCGAGGATTCGGACGCGCGGGTCGGCATGTTCCGTCATGTGAGATCCTTGTTGAAAAAGGGAATTCGGCTGCAGAACCTGACCGCGCGACCAATCTTCAGGCCCGACGCACCCAGACCCGGTTATCGTGGAAAGCCGCGCCGCCGTAGGGCGCGACCGCGTCGGCGCCGGTCAAGACGTTGATCCCCTCGCCGTCGAGATGGGCGCCGTTCGGCCAAATCCCTTCGGCAATGACGACGCCGCAGCGTGCACCGCCACCGACTTTCGCGTGCAGTCGGACCTCGCCGCGGTCATTGCCAAGCGTGACGACATCGCCCTCGGCAATGCCGAGCGCAGCGGCGTCTTCGGCATGGATCATGACTTCCGGTCGTCCCTCCTTCTGAACGGACGACGGCGTTTCGGAGAAGGTCGAATTCAGGAACGAGCGCGCCGGCGACGTCGCCAGCCGGTATGGATGACGCTCGTCGGCCACTTCGATTAGATCGACATGGTCCGGAAACTCCGGCAGCCTGCCGTACGGGCCTTGCGGGCCCATCGATTTCGGCGGCCGGTTGGGTGCGGGCGTGCCGGTCCAATCGGCCTTGAAGCGGAACTTGCCGTCCGGATGCCCGAAGCCGTTGAGAAAATGCGCCTCCTCGAAAGCCGGCTGGCAATCGAGCCACTTCTCCTCTTTCATCCGCTCGTAACCGATGCCGTAATGGGACAGCAGTTGATCGATATGCTGGCGTTCGGTGAGCCCAAAGCCTGGGCGGTCGGAAACGCCGAGGCGCTTTGCCAATTCCTCGATGACGAAAAGATTGGTGCGCACCGTCGGCGGCGGCTCCACGATCTTTGGACCAATGAGAATGTGCTGGTGACCGCCGCCGCGATAAAGATCGTCGTGCTCGAGGAACATGGTGGCGGGCAGGACGATGTCCGCGAGCCGCGCGGTGTCGGTCATGAACTGCTCATGCACGGCAACGAAGAGGTCATCGCGCAGAAAGCCCTTTTTCACCAGTCGCTGCTCGGGCGCGACATTGGCGGGGTTGGTGTTCTGGATGAGGAGCGCCGTCACCGGGCCGCGATGGCGCAGTGCCTCGGCATCGCCGGTCAGCACACGGCCGATCTGCGACTGATCGAGCATGCGGACGTCGGGATCGTGGAATGCGGTACCGACGAGTTCGCGCTTGTCCAGCTTGAAGATGTCGTTGTTCGAATGGAAGGCGCCGCCGCCCTCATGCTGCCAGGAGCCGAGCACCGTTGCGACCGAAGCGGCAGCATGAATGGCGACGGAGCCGTTGCGCTGGCGGGTGAAGCCGTAGCCAAGGCGGAAATAGGTCCTTGGCGTCGTCCCCACGAGCTTGGCGAAGGCTTCGATCTCCTCCACCGACAGGCCGGTGATAGCGGAAGCCCAGTCCGGGCCGCGTGTCTTCAGATGCGCTTCGAGGCCCGCCGGATCATCAGCGAACTTCGCCATGTAGGCGCGATCGGCATAGCCGTCACGGAAGGCGATGTGCATGACCGCGCAAGCGAGAGCGGCGTCGGTGCCTGGCTTCAGGACGAGCCCCATATCGGCTTGCTTGACGGTCGGGTTCTCGTAGACGTCGATGACGACGATCTTGGCACCGCGGTCCTTGCGCGCCTTGACCGCGTGGGTCATCACGTTGACCTGCGTCGCGACCGCGTTGGTGCCCCAGATCACCACGCAGTCGGCCTTGGCCATCTCGCGCGGGTCGGGGCCGCGCAAGCCTCCGGTCGCCACGGTGAAGCCGGTCCAGGCCATGTTCGTACAGATCGAACCGAAGAAGCCGGAATAACGCTTGGCGTGGCGCAGTCGCTCGATGGAGTCGCGTTGGACTTGTCCCATGGTGCCCGCGTAGAAATAGGGCCAGACCGCTTCCGAGCCGTGCTTCTGCTCGGCTTTGACGAATTGATCGGCGATCTCGTCGAGCGCCGCTTCCCAGGAAATCTCCTGCCAAGCGCCCTCGCCCTTGGCGCCGGTACGACGCTGCGGCACCATCAGCCGGCAGGGATGGTAGATGCGCTCGGCATAGCGCGCGACCTTGGCGCAGATGACGCCGGCCGTGTAGCTGTTTCCGGCCGCGCCGCGCAGGCGGCCGATCTGGCCTTCTGCCGTGAGATCGACTTCTAGCGCGCAGGCTGACGGACAGTCGTGCGGACAGACGGAATAGCCGATCGATTTTTCTGCTTTGATGGGGGTCGCAACATTCATGGCTTTTCTATATGGCATCCGCCAAAGGGCTCAAAGCCCCATTCGCCAATCCATCGAAACAATTGATCAGAGCCATCGGCAACGCTCATGAACTACCGGCACATCTATCACGCAGGCAATTTCGCCGATGTCCTGAAACATGCGGTGCTGGCGCGGCTCGTCACCTATCTCAAGCAAAAGGACAAGGCTTTCCGCGTACTGGACACGCATGCCGGCATTGGGCTCTATGACCTTTCGAGCGAGGAAGCGCAGAAGACCGGCGAATGGCGCGATGGCATCGGCCGATTGCTCGACATCGAGCTTCCTGCCCCGGTCGCCGTGATCCTTGAGCCCTATCTCTCGGCGGTTCGCGACCTCAATCCCGATGGCGGCATCACCCACTATCCCGGCTCACCGAAACTCGTCCGCATGCTGTTCCGTCCGCAAGACCGGCTTTCGGCGATGGAACTGCATCCGGACGACTACGAGACGCTGCACCGCCTGTTCGAGGGCGACTTCCAGAGCCGCATTACCCATCTCGACGGGTGGCTGGCGCTTGGCGCCCACCTTCCGCCGAAGGAAAAGCGCGGCCTCATCCTCGTCGATCCTCCTTTCGAGATCGAGGGCGAATACGAGCGGCTGGTCGATGGCCTTGCGAAGGGATACCGCCGCTTCGCCGGCGGCATCTTCTGCCTCTGGTATCCGCTGAAAAAAGGCGCGCCAATTAAGGAGTTCCACGAGGCGTTGAAAGCCCTGGAGATTCCAAAAATGCTCTGCGTGGAACTCTCGGTGCGCAGTGATCGCGACACGACCGGACTTGCGGGATCGGGATTGGTCATCGTCAACCCGCCCTTCACGTTAAAGGGTGAACTCGATCTCCTGCTGCCGTTCCTGAAAACACATCTGGCTCACGATCGCTTCGCGTCGGCCCGCTGCTTCTGGCTGCGGGGTGAAGCGTCTCTCAACCCGGGGCCTTGACGGATCGATGGCGAAAGCGGCAATCTTCTCAGAGGATTCAGGGAGATGGCCATGACTCGTACGCTTGCCGCATCGCTTCTGCTCTCGCTTTCCCTCACTACCGGTGCCGCCGCCGCCGACTATATCGGGGAACCCGCTCCCCACGCAGTCTATGATATCGGCGCCTGCGGCAACGCTTCTGTTCTGGGTTTCATCACCCGACGCTTCGACTACAAGGCCGCAAACTATCTTCATGCCAACCTCGCCATAGCCGAGATTCGCGACATGGGCCAAAATCGGTTCGAGCCGCGTGATTATACCCATCTCGTCGAACGCGAATATTGCTATGCGACGGCTGTGATGACCGACGGCGAACGACGGCCGCTCTGGTATCTGATCGAACGCCCATGGGGCTTTGCCGGTGTCGGCAGGAGTATCGAGTTCTGCATCGGCGGCCTCGATCCCTGGTACGTCTACGGCGCGCACTGCGCTTCGCTTCGCTGACTGCGGTGAAAAGGCTGCTGCCGGCGCTCGTCGCCGTTCTGACGATCGCCGCCTGCAGCGATGAAAGTGCAGACAAAACTGCCCCGGCCTCTGGAACCGGCGGGACAAAGGCTGCGGCGTCAGCTCCGGTTCCCGTCGGCAGAGGCTTCGACTTTTACGTTCTTTCCCTATCTTGGTCGCCCACTTGGTGCGGCAACAACGATCCCGCCGGAAAATCCGATCAATGCGAGGCCGGCAGCCGCCGTGGCCTTATCGTGCACGGGCTCTGGCCACAGAATGAGAAGGGCTATCCGGAATATTGTCCGACGCGGCAATCCGATCGCGTCCCGGAGGCACTCGGCCGGCAATATCTCGACCTCATTCCCTCCATGGGACTGATCGGCCATCAGTGGCGCAAGCACGGCACCTGCTCCGGCCTCAGCCAAGTGGACTATTTCGCCGTGGCGCGCGCCGCGCGCGAACGGCTGACGATCCCGCCGGAACTGGCATCGACGGAAGGGTCGCGCAATCTCCCCGTATCAACGATCGAGGCCGCGCTCATCGCGAAAAATCCCGGCATGACGCCAGAGATGATCGCTGTTACGTGCGAGGCCAGGCTTCTTGAAGAAATCAGAATCTGCTTCAACAAGACACTGAAATTCAGGGCGTGCCCCGAAGTGGATCGCCAAGCCTGCAGAAGGGGCGCGGTTTCCCTGCCCCCTGCCCCATGACAACGGAAAGATTTCGAATGAAGATACTCTATTCGCCTGCCTCCCCCTATTCGAACAAAGTCCGCATGGCCGCGCACCATATCGGGATTGCCGCGGAAAGCGTGCTGACGGACACGAACGCCAATCCGCCTGAACTGATCGGCAACAACCCGCTGGGCAAGATCCCGACCTTGATTACCGCGGACGGTAAGGCGATCTACGACAGCCGGGCGATCATGCATTTCCTCGACCGTGAAACGAAGGGCAAGCTTTATCCGAAGAACGCAGCCAAGCGCACTGAAGTGGAAATCTTCGAGGCGCTTTGCGACGGCATTTGCGACAGCCTGCTGGCAATCGTCTACGAGAAACGCTTTCACCCGCCGGAAAAGGTGCATCAACCCTGGATCGACCGCCAATGGGAGAAGGTCGAGCGCGGGCTGGATTACTTGAATGCCAATCTGCCCAAGACCGGCGGCAAGCTCAATGCGGGACATTTCGCGCTCGCGGCCCTGTTGCGCTACATCGAATTGCGTTTCGCCGGCGAATGGCAGAAAGGGCGGCCGAAGCTCAAGAGCTGGCCGGCGAAGTTCGAGAAGCACTTTCCCGACTATTCCAAGTTCAAGGCATAAAAAAAGGCCGGGTCACCCCGGCCTTTTCGCTGATTCGATATCAACCGATCAGAACTTGACGCCCATACCGACGCGGACGCTGTGATCGTCATAGCCGGACGAGACGCTGGTCCCTCCTGCGCGGAAGTCCTTGGAAGCGTAATCCGTGTAGCGGTATTCGACGCGCGCCGTGACGTTGTCCGTCACGAAGGTTTCGGCGCCGGCACCGGCCGTCCAGCCGACAAGCGTCTTGTCGTCGGCACCGGCCGCTGTTCTAAGCTTGGCATTGCCCAGGGCGACACCGGCCGTGCCGTAAACCAGAACCGGATTCAGATCGACACCGACGCGTCCGCGGACCGAGCCGTTGACGCCTTGTGTGACGCTGCGACCGCTGGAGTGGGAGTCGTTGCCGGCATAGTTGACGTCGGCTTCACCGCCGTAGACCATCTGGCCGCTCTGCACGTTGTAGCCGCCATAAAGACCGCCGCCGAAGCCGGCGGAGGTGTTTCCGCCGGTCGCATCGGCTTCCCCGTGATGCCAGTCTGCCGTGCCGCCAACATAGGCGCCCGACCAGTTCCTGGTCGCCGGTTCGGTGTATTCGGCAGCCGGAGCAGCCGGAACCTCATCGACGACGTCTGCGGCGTGGGCGGCCTGCAAGGCAACGAAAGCCATGGCCGAAGCCATGAGGGTGGTGGTCAGCGTACGCATACTATTCTCCTTTTCAACCGATGCTCCGGGGTAATTGTATCTTTGCGGAACACCGGACATTCTGTGATTAACCCGCCCGGTTGAGCGGAAATTGATCAGAAAATGCGGAATCTCAAGAGCTAAAATGTGAAATTTTGGCGGCACGACCGCGGCTGAAATTAGATGTTGCCTTCATGACACAGGGTATTTATTAACCATAATTCTAGTTTAACGAAATCTATACTATAACACTTCGAAATAATACAATTTATCCGCTTTGCATTAATTTTTCTGAAATGAATCTGTCCGGATAGTTTCAGGCTGGCGCTTCTTGCCTATATCTTCGTCCAGCCAGAACAGGATTCGAGGGACGGGAAAAAAGTTGACGAGAACACTCAAGGCGGCGCTTGTAACCGGCGGCGCCCGACGCATAGGCAAGGCAATAGTCGAAAATCTGGCAGCGCACGGCTTCGCCGTCGCCATCCATGCGAACGGCTCACTCGCCGAAGCGGACGCGCTGGCGAAGAGCCTCACCGCGAACGGCGCCAAGGCAGTGACGCTGAAAGCCGACCTCACCGATTCCGCGGCCGCGTCCCAGGTCATCGCGGAGGCGATGGCCTTGCTCGGCCCACTTGACCTGCTCGTCAACAATGCCTCGATCTTCAAGAAGGACAGCCTGGACGCTTTCGACGAGGATGTTTGGGAGCGTCACTTTGCGCTCCACGTCAAGGCCCCTTCCCTGCTTGCACGCGACTTTGCCCGGCAGCGACCGGACGACGTTTCCGGCCTTATCGTCAATGTCATAGACCAGCGCGTCTGGTCTCCAAATCCGCGATTTTATTCCTATATGCTGTCCAAGTCCGCACTGTGGACGGCAACCCAGACGATGGCGCAGGCGCTTGCCCCGCATGTTCGCGTCAACGGCATCGGGCCGGGGCCGACACTGCCGAACGAACGGCAGAAACAGAGCGACTTTCAGGCGCAGGTCGACGCACTGATTCTCAAGCGCGGTCCGGCGCTCGAGGAGTTTGGACGCGCGATCCGCTTCCTTTTCGACACGCCGTCGGTTACCGGACAGATGATCGCGCTTGACGGCGGTCAGCATCTTGCCTGGGAGACGCCGGATATTCGGGAGATAGTGGAATGAACGGGCAGACGCCCACCGATGGCGGCATCCTTTATGACGGCAGCGAAACCGATGACGACGACGATCTGCTCGACGTGACGGAAGGCGAGCGGCCGGCGCCGGCGATCGATTGGGCGGAGAACCGTGTCGAAACGCAAGGCCTCAAGGGCGCGGAGCTCATTCAAGCCTTCGTCAAACTCTTGCCGAATGGACCGGGCGTCTACCGCATGTTCAACGACGCCGGCGACGTGCTCTATGTCGGCAAGGCCCGCAGCCTCAAGAAACGGGTGAACAATTACGCGCAGGGTCGCGGCCATTCCAACCGCATTTCGCGGATGATTCGCGAGACGGCGAACATGGAGTTCGTCACGACGCGGACGGAGATCGAGGCGCTGCTGCTCGAGGCCAACCTCATCAAGCGGCTGCGCCCGCGCTTCAACGTGCTGCTGCGCGACGACAAATCCTTTCCCTATATTGTCGTCACCGGCGACAGCCGGGCGCCGGCGCTCTTCAAGCATCGCGGGGCCCGCAGCCGCAAGGGTGATTACTTCGGCCCCTTCGCCTCTGCCGGCGCCGTCGGAAGAACGATCAACTCGCTGCAGCGCGCCTTTCTTCTTAGAACCTGCACGGACAGCGTCTTCGAGACGCGGACCCGCCCCTGCCTGCTCTACCAGATCAAGCGCTGTTCGGCGCCTTGCACTGGCGAAATCAGCGATGCCGACTATGCCGAGCTCGTTCGCGAGGCAAAGGATTTTCTCTCCGGCAAGAGCCAGGCCGTGAAGGCGACGATTGCTGCCGCGATGAGCGAAGCCTCGGAGAATCTCGATTTCGAGCGCGCCGCGCTCTACCGTGATCGCCTCGCGGCACTGAGCCACGTGCAGAGCTATCAAGGCATCAATCCGGCGGGCGTCGAAGAGGCGGATGTCTTCGCGATCCATCACGAAGGCGGGATTTCCTGCATCCAGGTCTTCTTCTTCCGGACCGGCCAGAACTGGGGCAACCGCGCCTATTTTCCGAAGGCCGATCCGTCGCTTCCTTCGTCGGAGGTGCTCAGCGCCTTTCTCGCCCAGTTCTACGACGACAAACCTTGTCCGCGGCAGATCCTGCTCTGCGAGGCCGTCGAGGAACAGGAGCTGCTCGGCCAGGCGCTCAGCGAGAAATCCGGCTACAAGGTGTCGATCCTGGTTCCGCAGCGCGGCGAGAAGAAGGATCTCGTCGATCACGCGCTTGCAAATGCGCGCGAGGCCCATGGCCGCAAGCTCGCCGAGACCGCATCGCAATCGCGGCTGCTCGAAGGCTTTGCCAAAACCTTCCAGTTGGAACAGGTGCCGCGCCGCATCGAGGTCTACGACAACTCACATATCATGGGGACAAATGCCGTCGGCGGCATGGTCGTCGCCGGCCCCGAGGGCTTCGTCAAAGGCCAGTATCGCAAGTTCAATATCAAATCGACCGATATCACTCCCGGCGACGACTTCGGGATGATGCGCGAGGTCATGACGCGGCGCTTCTCGCGCCTCCTGAAAGAGGAAGGCAAACCCGACCGCGGCGCTGAGCCCAGCGACGACGGCGCATTCCCGGCCTGGCCGGATGTCATCCTGATAGACGGCGGCCAGGGTCAGATGACCGCGGTCCGCGCAATACTGAAGGAACTCGATGTCGAGGACTGCGTAACGGCAATCGGCGTTGCCAAGGGCGTCGATCGCGACGCCGGGCGCGAGCGTTTTTTTGCCGTGGGCCGCGAGAGCTTCACGCTGCCGCCGCGCGATCCGGTGCTTTACTTTATCCAGAGACTGCGCGACGAGGCCCATCGCTTCGCCATCGGCTCGCACCGTGCCCGCCGAAAGAAGGAGATGGTCAAGAACCCGCTCGACGAAATCGCCGGCATCGGGCCGACGCGCAAGCGCGCGCTACTCACTCACTTCGGTACGGCCAAGGCCGTTTCCCGGGCGGGCATCAACGACCTGATGGCGGTCAACGGCATCTCGGAAGCGGTCGCACGCCTCGTCTACGAACATTTTCACGAGGACGGCGTCAAATAACTGTCCGGCAGCGCCGCGCACCCGATCCAAGGCGTCAGGCAGCGGAGGGCAATTCAGCCTGCATTCAGATGAAATCCGCCAAATATGACAACCGGAACACAATGACCTGTTGACCTTATGGTCGCAAAGTCATTCTGTACACCTGAAACCCGGAAGGGATGAGGAAAGGCGTCCAGCGCCATCCGCCCGCATCCCGATCCGACCGTTAGAATCGATCGCGCCGATAACCCGGGAAATGAGGGATTGTCGTGTCCAGAGAAACCGAGTCCATGCCAACGCCCATCGCCTATAGCGTCCCGAATCTGCTGACCTATTTCCGCATACTGATCGTGCCGCTGATCGTCTTCTGCTTCTTCATCGAGGGCCGCCTCCACAGCTCGGATTTCGCACGCTGGACTGCGCTCGTCCTGTTCATCACCGCCTCGATCACAGACTTCTTCGACGGCTATCTTGCGCGTATCTGGAAGCAGACGTCGAATATCGGCCGGATGCTGGATCCGATCGCCGACAAACTGCTTGTTGCTTCGATCCTGCTTCTCGTTGCCGCCGACGGCACGATCGCGGGTTGGTCGATCTGGGCCGCAATCATCATTCTCTGCCGGGAGATTCTCGTTTCCGGCCTGCGCGAATATCTTGCTGCGCTCAAGGTCAGCGTGCCGGTGACCCGGATCGCAAAGTGGAAGACGACCATCCAGATGGTGGCGATTGCCTTCCTGCTAGCCGGGCCGGCCGGTGACAAGATCGTTCCCTATATCACCGAAGCCGGTATCGCGCTTTTGTGGATCGCGGCTGCAATCACGCTCTATACCGGCTATGATTATTTCCGCGCCGGCTTGAAACATGTGGTCAATGAATGAGCACGATCAACCTCGTCTATTTTTCCTGGGTGCGGGAACGTATCGGCAAGGGTGAGGAAACGCTGGAGCTTCCGGCGAATGTGGTCACCGTAGCCGATCTGCTAGCGCATCTGAAGACGCTCGGCGAGCAATACGAGGCAGCGCTCGAACATCAGAACGTCATTCGTGCGGCGATCAACCAGGAGCATGTCGATCACGGCGAGCCGATTGCCGGCGCTCGCGAGATCGCCCTCTTTCCGCCGATGACGGGCGGTTGAAAGATGAACACCGGCGTCACCGTGCGCGTCCAACGCGAAGACTTCGACCTCGCCGCCGAAGTCGCAGCACTTTCCCGCGGCCGTGCGGACATCGGCGCGGTCGTGACGTTCTCGGGGCTTTGCCGCGACGAGGCGGGAGCACTCAGCGCGCTCGAACTCGAGCATTATCCCGGTATGGCGGAGGCCGAAATCGAACGCATTTGTCGCGAGGCGGTCAAACGCTTCGCCCTGCAGGCGGTAACCGCCATCCACCGTTTCGGCAAGATCATGCCCGGCGAAAACATCGTGCTGGTGATTGCCGCCTCGCCACACCGGCAGGCGGCCTTCGACGGCGCGAACTTCGTCATGGATTTCCTCAAGACCTCTGCTCCCTTCTGGAAGAAGGAGCATCATGCCGATGGCAGCGCCGGCGGCTGGGTCAGCGCCAAGGACGCCGACGACACAGCCCGGGATCGCTGGTCGCAATAGAACTGATCAGGGAATGACCTTTTCCCGGCGTGTTACCACCAGCACGATCACCAGAAAGCCGAAGATCGCGAAATCCCGCCACAGGATCGGGCCGTAGGCGCTCCACAGCGTCTCGATCAAGCCAACTCCGGCCGCGCCGAGGGCGGCGAAGAGCGGCGCTGTCTGCCCCCCGATTGCGGCGATGAACAGGACCTTGACGCCGAAGGTCAGGCCCGTGCCGAAATCCATATTGCCATAGTAGGACGCCGCAAGGATTCCACAGAATGCAGCGATCAGCGACGCCGTGCCATACGCAACGATATAGACCGTTGCAGGGTCGATGCCGCAAAGCGCAGCCGCCTCGCGATCTTCCGACACGGCCCGCCAGTAGCGCCCGACATAGGAGTGGGTGAGCAGCCAGTGGCCGCCGGCGACCAGCGTCGCCATCAGCGCGGTATTGATGAGCTGGACGGCAGTCAAAGCCACCGGAAACTCGGGGCTCGGCCAGAACACGATGACTTGGTTCAAGAAGGGCGGCAGCCACAGGCTTCGCGTGTTGGACGCGAGCCGCGCTGTTTCCATGAGCACCAACAGACTGCCGAGCGAAGCGACGACAACGGCATTGGCCGAGGAAAATGCCAGCGGCCGCATGACATAGCGCCCTGCGACGAGACCGGCGCCAAGTCCGAATGTCAGTGCTGCCGCCGCTCCGACACCGAGCGCCGCTGGCAGCACCAGCCAGAGCCGATTCCAGCCGAAATCTGCGAAAAGCACGAACATCTGGCCGGCAAAGGCAAAGAGCGCGCCATAGGTCAAGTCGGCCCGCCGGGTGACGGCAAAGGCAATCGCATAACCGAAGGCCAGCGCCGCATAGAGCGCGGCTACGGGTACGGCGTTGGCGATCTGCTGAAGAAAATAGGCCATGGCACATCCACGTGGTGACAGAAGCAATATAACTGGTAATGTCTATTTGACCAGTTAGGATTTTGGCATGAGCTTCACTTGGACCGCACACAGATTCTCGGGCGGCGCGCTGGCACTGGATGTCGCCAATTCCGTGGTGCTGCGCTTCGATCCCGAGCGGCGGATCGACCGCTTCGCGGATCCCGCCGCGATGGACTCCTTTGCCGAGGCCGCAAATCGCTACAGTGCCGAAAGAGAGCGTTTCGGCATGCTTGCTCCGGCGCCACCCAAGAACCGGAAATCACTCATCGGATTGCGCGAGGCGACGGACCGCCATTTTCGGGCGCAAGTCGAGGCCGAGGATCGGCCCGATTTGCTGGCAGACCTGCTCGAGGCGATTGCCGCCGTCTTGCGTCAGCCGGCGGGCAGCAGCCAGGGCACATCGCTCGATGTTGCGACCGCACATTCGGCACTCAGTCTCATTGCCAGTCCTGAGCCGGACCGCCTGAAAATATGCCCCAATTGCTGCTGGCTGTTCCTCGACCGCAGCCGCAACAGAAGCCGCACTTGGTGCGACATGGCGGTTTGCGGCAACCGCACGAAGGCAAGACGCCATTATCGCCGCAACAGGCACGGAGTTCAGCTATGAAACGCATCATCATATCCGCTCTCTTTGCCGCGACGGTACTTGTCGGCTGCCAGCGCGAAACCGGGCCGGACCCGCTGAAGTTGACCGGCAAGATGTTCGTCTTCAACTACCGGCTCGCCTATGCCGCCTACATGATCACGCTCAACAAGACAGAGCCGGTGCCGGACGGCAGCATCGTCGTCGCCAGCTTCGAGAACCCGGCGGGCGGCGAACCGTTGACGCTGACGCGCGAGCTCTTCCCCAAGCTCGATAGAGTGACGCTGGAAAGCCCGGAGATAAGCTGCGTCAAGAAGGAGAAGCCCTACGCGGTGACGATCGAGGTCAAGGGGCCGGACGGCGCGACGCTTCAGAAACTGGAGACGACGGTAACGTCCGACGTCGATCAGGATGTCCTGCCGGCAAAGCCCCTCGTCGAAGGGCCAGCCTACGACAAAAACCCGGAGGTCTTCGTGGGCGGCAGGGCGCCGGAGCGCTTCGAGACGGCAGCCTGCCCGACGTAATGCAGCCTGCCCGACGTAATAATGTATGTCGCTGTCCCCGAACCGCCGCGAACTTTTGTACGACATTCATTAAAAAAACCGGGGCGCCGCCCCGGTTTCGAAGAGTCATTTCAAGCCTCTGCCGGCCGAAACGAAGAAAGTGAATCAGCCGACGATTTCCGTGCCGGAGAACCAGTAGGCGATTTCCTCAGCCGCCGTTTCCGGCGCATCCGAACCGTGGACCGAGTTTTCGCCGATCGACAGGGCATGGACCTTGCGGATGGTGCCCTCGGCGGCGTTTGCCGGATTGGTGGCGCCCATGACTTCGCGGTTCTTGGCAATGGCGTTCTCGCCCTCGAGGACTTGAACGACGGTCGGGCCGGAGGACATGAACTCGACCAGTTCGCCGAAGAACGGGCGCTCCTTGTGTACCGCGTAGAAGCCTTCAGCTTCGCGGCGGCTCATCCAGACGCGCTTCGAAGCGACGACGCGCAGGCCGGCATCTTCCAGCATCTTGGTGATGGCGCCGGTCAGGTTGCGCTTCGTCGCGTCCGGCTTGATCATCGAGAAAGTACGTTCAATCGCCATTGGCTCAAATCCCTTGTTTTTTGAGAAGTGGCGGTTCATTAGCCGCCAATTCCGTGCAAAACAAGGGGGCGCGGCGATGTTTCGGACCGGCCGGCGCGAGTTTCATGCCGCTGTCACGGAACGCCCGGACCCGGCGGAAATCGAGGCGTTCAGACCAACCGTCGTGCTTAGCATGCGCGCTGGCCGCCACGGCGCAGATCAAATCAGCATATTTCATAAGTGACATTCGACACAGGAATGGCGATTTGCGTTACTGCATGTTTCCTTAGATCGTAGCCGATTTAGGGTTAAAAACATGCAGCAATTCCAAGTGCCACAGCGTCCTTTGCGCGCCTAACTAGACGCGCGGCGCTGTGGGGCTGAGACGACCATACGGGGGATTACCAATGCTCGACCATTATCGCATGTTCGCCGACTACAATCGTTGGGCCAACCGGCGGCTCTACGCCGCGGCGGCTGAGCTTTCGGATGCGGAGCTTCGCCAGAACAAAGGAGCGTTCTTCGGCTCGCTCCATGGGACGCTCAACCATCTGCTGGCAGCGGACCGGATCTGGATGAAGCGGTTCACCAAGGAGGGCGAAGCGCCCTCGACGCTCGACGCGATCCTCCACGACGACCTCGCCAGCTTGACCGCGGCACGCGTGGCAGAAGACGAGCGCATCATTGCCTGGGTGGACGGTCTCGACGACACCCGCCTGGCGGCGACAGTCAGCTATTCACCGCTCACCATGCCCGGTGAGATCACGCAGCGGCTCGCACCAACGCTCGCCCATTTCTTCAACCATCAGACGCATCACCGTGGTCAAGCGCACGCAACCCTGACGGCGCTCGGGCGCCCGTCATTGACGCTGGACCTGGTTTTCTTCCTGCGCACCGACGGCGAGAAGTGGGCGGACTGAGCGAAGCTCGCCGGCGAGCCGGTTCTGCCAATCGCCCAAACCACCGCCGTCCGTGAGTTGCGCCCACAGTTTCATGAGGCGGCGTTGGCTAGCCCAAGCCGCCATGCCCAGCGCAATCCCGCCAACAATGGAGCACAGCGAATAGACGTTCGGCGACACGATCGGCTGCACCGGCAGCAGCAGGAGCTCCGGCGCGAAACGATGCAGAATGTAAATATGAAAGCCGGCGGCCGAGATGGGCAGTATCAGCTTTGCGCTCCATTGCGGCATCCTGACTTGCGGCAGGAACAAGAGGGCGGCCAGGACCGCGATCTGCAACAGATACTTGATCTTCGTGCCGATCCACACGCCCTCGTAGAGCCCGAAGAACAGGAAGGTGGCCGTTCCGGCCAGCATCAGCACACCGCGCTCAAGCGGCGTATCGGCGATCGCAGCGCACCAGCCGATGACTGCCAGATAGAAAATCCACGGCAGCGTGAAAATCTGACGGTTACCCATCTCGACGAACAGCGGCAATGCCAAGCGAGCAAGGAGAGCTGCCGCGAGCAACGTCATTCCGAGCGCGAAGGGTCTTAAGGCGGTCGCACGCCGCACCGATGGCACCGCGAACAACACCGCGAACACGAGGAGCATCTGGCAGTAAGCCTCGATGAACCAGTAGAGATAGGGCAACATGCTGTGGCGTTCTGGATCGGCAAAACCGAGATTGCCAACGAGGAACACGGACGCCCAGGGCACGTCTCCCCAGACAAGGGCGTAGGCTGCGACGATCAGATAATAGGGAACGAGGATCTGCGTAAGCGGCCGCAACAACCGCAGCACCGCGCCCGACAGCAAGACGCCACGTTGGAAACGCGCGAGCCCGAAGCCCGCGAGGATGACCATCGCCGCGGATCCGCCAGGGATAGGCCACAGGATCTCGTGGTGGAGGACGACGAGCAGGATCGCCAATGCCCGGATGAGCAGATCGGTGGCGATCCGCCTGCCCTTGGTTTCGCGCCGTCCCAGCGCCGCGAGTTCGCCGACCGACATCCTTTCCCAGGCCTCGGGTACGTCGCCAAGAAGCTTCTCCAGGCCGATCGAAAGCTGGACGAAACGCAGCGAGTCGCCGGCAAGCGACAGGAAGCTGTCGCCGGATCGAACCTTTTTCGGGCAGAAGACCTGGTTGAAAAGCGCCTCGACACCGTCCACGGTTGCAACGGAACCAACGTCCCTTTTCATCGCTTTGCGGAGAGCCTCGTAGTCGATCTTGCCGGAGGCGAGCCGCGGCAGCGCATCGACCCGCGAGGCCTTCACCTGCAAAAGGGTCAACCCGCTCGCAGCAGCCAGCATGCCACCAATATCGTCGCGATCGTACGCTCCGACATAGAAAGCATGAATGCAGCTGTCGTCACCGACGACGGCGGCCGTGACGCCCTGACGCTCAAGCATCACCTCCAGACTATCGTGCGCGATCCGCAGGCCGGCGATTTTCGATATCCGCTTCGTCCGCCCGATTATCTGGAAGAAACCGTCGGCGTCCCTCGTTGCGATGTCGCCGGTGCGCAATTCGGCAAACTCGCATCCGCGTGCCAGATCGGCGCGCGAGGAAGCGTAGCCCATCATCACGTTCGGGCCCCGATAGACGAGCTCCCCGGGCATATCCGTACCGGTGACGAGTTGGCCCTCGTCATTCTCGATGCTCAGGCTCCCGCCCGGTATGGCGATGCCGATCCGGTCTTCCCTGCCCCGGAGGCGGTCGGGAGGAACATAGGCCATGCGGGCGGTCGCTTCCGTCTGGCCATACATGACAAAAAAGGAAGCGCCGCGCGCGGTGAGGTGTTCGTTGTAGAGGCGGACCTTCTCGGACGCCAAACGCCCTCCGGCGACCGTCATGAAGCGCAGGTCAGGAAATTCCCGCTCGCGGAAACCCACTTTTTCCAGAAGCTCGTAAGAGTAGGGAACGCCTGAAAGATTGGTGCTGCGGCTTTCGGCAAGTCCATCGAGGAAACCGTCATCGAGGATGGAGGAGCCCGGAACGTAAAGGCTTGCGCCGACCGACAAATGGGCGTTCAGCACGGAAAGGCCGTAGGAATAGTGGAACGGCAGGATAAGGCAGCTTCGATCTGCAGCGGTAAGGCCGAGATAATCGGCGATCGAACATGCATTCGACTGAATGTTCGCGGCAGACAGTCTCACGCATTTGCCGTGCCCTGTGCTGCCGGATGTCGAGAGCAGGACCGCAAGATCCGGATGAAGCGGCGACTTGCTTTCCACCGAACGTTCCGTCCGCCACCGGCCGTCACAACGGCGATAGCAGAACTCGGGCTCAAGAAATGTTCGATCCGGAGTGCCGGGACCCTGGATTGCAATCGCATGTCCGGCTTTCAGCGCCGCGAGGTAGGCGATGATGGCGTGTTCTGAAAGATCAGCCTCCAGCATGACCAGCCCGCGCTCACCGCGCCACTGCGACGCCTGACGATCGACACGCGCGGCGAGATCGCGATAGCTTACGGTCCGCCTTCCGGGCAACAGCAACGCGGGCCGCTCTTCCCATGCAGCCAGGTTCGCAGCGAACAAGGGGAAACTCGACAAATCGCCTGCGCTCAAGACCGCCTCCTATTTCAGCGAAGCGGCATATAATTGGTGACTCAAGCAGTCAAGTATCGGGCCACAGCAAAAGCGACAACTTCTGTGACAATCGGTGCGGCAAACAGCAGCACCGATTGCCTCGCCGCAACCGATCACGATTCGGCAACCATATCGTGCATTTTATCTCCGTTGCTCGGATACTTTCAGGATCTCTTAAATTCGCGCCGCAGATAGTGCGAAGCGAGTTCGACACCGGCATCAAAGGCACAGCAATGACCCAGCATCCTCCAACGGCGCGCGGCCGATCGCAGGCACGAAATGCGGCGATCATCCAAAAATTGGCGCATTCGATGATGCGGCTCGGCGTCGCCGCCCTCCCCCGCAATTACGAGCTGATCTATGAAGCGCTGTCCGGTCAGATGCCGCAATTATCGCGCGATCTCGCGGCGCTCGGTCCCGAGCCGACGCAGGAAGCGCTGGACGAGCTTGGCATCAAGCACAAACTGGTTGGCCATAGCGCGCTTGCGGCCGACCGCGCACGCGCGGAGGCGCAGCAGGCACTCGGCGAGCTGACGACGATGCTCGGCGATACCTTGGCGCGAAAGCACGTCTTCAACGATCAGCTGAAGCGGTTCGCCGCTCGACTTGCCTCCGATCCGGTCGCAACCATGTCGGAATTCGCCGATGAAGCGGCACGGTTACGCGACGCGGCAGGGCTGCTGACGAATGAGGAAACCGCGCTGCTCGCAGCGATAGAGACGCATTCCGAACGGTTAGGCGAGTTGGAAGGGGATCTGGAAGAAAGCCGCATGGCTCTCACTCGGGATCGACTGACCGGTCTGCCGAACCAGGCAGCCCTTTCGAAAAGACTTGCGGCCGTCTTCGAGACCCAGCCATCCGGTCAGTCCGCGGCGCTTGTCCTGGCGACGGTGGAAGGATTGCGAGACCTTGGAGAACAACATGGCGGCGCGCTGGCCCAAAAGGTGCTGAGCGAGCTCGCCACCATCTTCCGCAAGACGATCAAGAAGAATGACTTCGTTGCGCGGGTCGGCCCGCAGGAGTTCGCTTTCGTCTGCTACGACGTCACCGCGGAAAACGCCGCGGCGATCGCGCGGCGCATCCATCAAAGTGTCGCAGAGCTGGCGATCACGCCGCCCGGCCGTGCCTTCACCAGCGAATCTCTCTCCCTTTCCGCCGGCATTGCGCTGACCCCTGCTGCAACGAGCGCGACTGAGTTGCTGGGGCAGGCCGAACTAGCGCTGACCGCGGCGCGGGCGCACGGGGGCATTCGGGTCTATTCGTCAGACATCGAGAAGACGAGCGGCAGGGCCTGTGTGCCGCATGCCGCCTGACGCGCATCGCCAAATATGAAGCGACCCGGCTCCGCACTCGGCGGGATCGGGTCGCTCGGCTCGCCTATTGGCAGATTAACGGGCGTTCTGGTAGTCGTCGGAGACGTTCACGGCTGCGCGGCCATTGGCAATCGCGCCGGTCGACGCCGCGTCGACGGACTTGTTGTCAACACCGGCATAAAATTCACCATTATCGGCGGTGCTCGCCGCAACGCCGGTACCGGCCGAAGCCGCCGCGCGCCCGGTGAAGAGCGGCGTCGAGCTGACGCCTTTGTAGTAGCTGCCGCCGGCGCTTGCCGTGGAGGCGACGCCAGTCACAGCGACGGCGACGAGAAGGGCTGCAATGGATTTATTCATAGGATCGTTCCTTGCTGAAATGGATGCGGGCGCGGCGTTCTCACGCCGTGCCCGCGGTTGGGAGGAGTCCTGCGTTAGCGGCTAATGCCCTGATAATATTCGCCGTCGCCGCCCGAGATGTAGGCAGGCTGCGACCCGTAGCTCGAGACCGAACCGGTGGACGTGCGGTCGAGGGAGCCATTGCGGCCGCGGACGCCATCGGCCGAAGCGTCACGCGCCCTGGGAGCCCGGTCGGTGAAAAGCGGCTTGTCGCTGACGCCTTCGTAGTAGCTGCCCCCGGCAAAGGCGGCGGATGCGCCGCCGAGAACGGCAGTGGCAACCAGGGCTGCAGCCAGCGCAGTATGGATAGCATTCCTCATGATCATCTCTCCTGAGCGGTCGTTGCTTGAACGACGATTTCGTACGAATTGCCCGGACCGGTTTCCTTCCAACGCGGTGGCCTTGCCGATAGCGTTCGATCCGATCCGGTAGTCGGAAAAGCTTGGGAGCGCTCTTCCACAATAAATGTGGTCCCTCATGATGATGTTTAGAAGTATTGATTATCGGAACACGTTGTCCACGATTCGATAACAATTGCCCCTTGAAAAACCCAACCAAGCCCCCACCAGCCACCAGCCTCGGCTGTCACCGGCGCACCCCTTGCCTTCCCGGAAAAGTCCGGGCAAAAGGCGCGGCATGATCCAGATCGCCGGTCTCTCCGCCCGAATTGCGGGCCGTCTTCTCATCGAAAATGCTTCCGTGACGCTTCCGGCGGGCACGAAGGCGGGGCTCGTCGGACGCAACGGGGCGGGTAAATCGACGCTCTTCCGGGTGATTACCGGCGAGTTGTCGGCGGAAGCCGGCGGTGTGTCATTGCCGAAAAATGCGCGCATCGGCCAGGTGGCGCAGGAGGCGCCCGGCACCGAGGAGCCGTTGATCGAGATCGTCCTCAAGGCGGACAAGGAACGCACCGCGCTCATCGCCGAGGCCGAGACCGCGACCGATCCACACCGGATCGCCGACATCCAGACGCGACTTGCCGACATCAGTGCCCACTCCGCGGAAGCGCGCGCGGCAAGCATTCTCGCCGGCCTTGGCTTCGACCATGAGGCGCAGCAGCGTCCTGCCTCGTCCTTCTCCGGCGGCTGGCGCATGCGCGTGGCGCTGGCGGCCGTTCTCTTTTCCGAACCCGACCTGCTTCTTCTCGACGAGCCGACCAACTACCTCGACCTCGAAGGTACGTTGTGGCTTGAAGATTATATCCGCCGCTATCCGCACACGGTCATCATCATCAGCCACGATCGTGACCTCCTGAACACTGCCGTCAACGCGATTGTTCACCTCGATCAGAAGAAACTGACCTTCTATCGCGGCTCCTATGATCAATTCGAACGGCAGAAGGCGGAAGCCGACGAATTGCAGATGAAGGCGAAAGCCAAGAACGAAGCGGCGCGCAAGCATCTGCAGAGCTTCATCGACCGCTTCAAGGCAAAAGCATCGAAGGCCCGCCAGGCGCAGAGCCGCGTCAAGGCCCTGGAGCGCATGGGCACCGTGGCGGCCGTCATCGAGGAGCACGTTCATGGCTTTTCCTTTCCTGATCCTGAGAAACAGGTGGCTTCTCCGATCGTCGCCATTCAGGGCGGTGCAGTCGGCTACGAACCGGGCAAGCCGATCCTCAAGCGCCTCAATCTCCGCATCGACGCGGACGACCGCATCGCCTTGCTCGGCTCGAACGGCAACGGCAAGTCGACCTTTGCGAAATTCATCTCCGGCCGGCTCCAGGCGGAAGCCGGCGATGTCCGGATCGCCCCAGGACTGAAGATCGGCTTCTTCGCCCAGCACCAGCTTGACGATCTGGTGCCGACGCAAAGCGCGGTGGAACACGTCCGGCGCCGCATGCCCGATGCGCCGGAAGCGAAGGTTCGCTCGCGCGTCGCACAAATGGGGCTTGCGACAGAAAAGATGGATACCGCGGCGAAAGATCTTTCCGGCGGCGAGAAGGCGCGGCTTCTGATGGGACTTGCCTCCTTCGACGCGCCGAACCTCTTGATCCTCGACGAGCCGACCAACCATCTCGACATCGACAGCCGCAACGCACTGATCACAGCACTCAACGACTATTCCGGTGCCGTCATCCTCATCTCACACGACCGGCATCTGATCGAGGCCACTGCCGACCGGCTGTGGCTCGTGCGCGAAGGAACGGTGGCCAGCTACGATGGCGACCTCGAAGACTACCGTGGCCTGATCGTCGGCGGCCCTAAGCCCCGGGACGACAAGCCGAGGATCAATGGATCGGACGAGGCCCTGTCGAAAGCGGATCAGCGCAAGGCCAATGCCGACAAGCGCGCGTCGCTGGCACCTCTCAAGAAAAAGATCAATGAGATCGAATCTTTGACGGGGAAATTGGAGAAACTGATTCAGGCACTTGATGCCGAGCTCGCAGATCCGGGCCTGTATGAAAAAGCTCCGGCAAAGGCCGCGCAGAAGGCCAAGGAGCGCGCAGATGCCACCGCGAAGCTGGCCGAGGCGGAGGAGCAGTGGCTGGAGTTGTCGACCGAATACGAAGAGGCGATGATCAGTTGATCCGCTGCACGTTTCCTCAAAATCGACTTGAGGAATCGTGCAGTAATGCCGCGACGTTGTAGTCACCCAAGCTCGAACGTCGTGATCCCGTAGATCCGCCCCAGCGGAAGATCCGGTGCCGGACCGCGGTACATGCGGGCAGTTTCGAAGACGGGTTTCATGTTGTAGCGATCGCACAGTGCTCTTGCGGAGGCATTCGGCTCGGGGATGTCGAGATAGATCTGAGTGCCCTTGGCATCTGCGGCAAGCTTGCGAAAAATGAGATCGGCTCCGGTCTCCGTGTCGGCGAAGAGCGGGCCGAGCTTGAATCCCTCCCTGCAGGCCCGCAGCGTTCCGTAACCGGTGATCGTTCCATCACGCAGCAGCACAACGCTTCGGCGCGTCCTCAACGGCTTCGTCCATTCGCGCAGAAAAGCATCGCGGCTTGCCGGGTTGAACCGGCGATCGTATTCGATCAAGGCGGGCGCATGGATCGGCGCTGCTTCGATCAGGTTCGTGCCGGACGGTTCCTTCACGTCGACGACGCCGCCATAGCGAATATTCGCGTGAGACCAGACGAAGCCCGACTTCCGATAGTTCTCCTGCTGCGCCACGACACCGTCGAGCCCAATGGTCCGCTCGCCCGCCTCGGCAATTGCCCGCTTCCACAGAGCCAGACCAATGCCCCTGCCGCGATAGGCAGGGTGAGCGACGTAAAAACCAAGAAACGCGTAGTCGGTGCCGTAACGCACGAGAGAGATCGCGGCAGCAGGGGTGTCTTCCTCGGTCGAAACCCAATAGCCCTCCGGGTCTGCCGCCCAGAACGCGTTGGCATCCTCCAGTCCGGGGTTCCATCCCTCTCGCGCAGCCCAGTCGATGATCGTGTCGAGTTCGGCGCGCGTCGCGTGGCGAATGGTTTGTGTCATTGCAAATCCTCAACAACCCGTTTTACGGTACCGATACCGTCTGCCGGCGAACAGCCAAATTATCCCCGCCGAGGACAAAGGACGCCGATAACTTGTACAATCCGCGTGACAGCGTGATGCAGGACCGAACCGTGCTTGTCCGCTGCCTTCAATCTGCTACAAGGATCGAGAATAAATCATACTAATCCGAGCGAAGCACCATGACCCCCATTCAAATTGCGATTGTCGGCGTCGGCAAGATCGTGCGCGATCAGCACCTGCCTGCCATTTCAAAGAACGCCGACTACCGGCTGATCGCGGCGGCAAGCCGCCACGGAACGGTCGACGGCATCGACAATTTCAAGTCCATCGAGGCCATGCTGGAGGCAGTGCCGGCGATCGACGCCGTCTCGCTGTGCATGCCGCCGCAATACCGCTATGAGGCGGCACACGTGGCGCTCCAGGCCGGCAAGCACGTCTTCCTCGAGAAGCCCCCGGGCGCGACCTTGAGCGAGGTTGCCGATCTCGAAGCGCTGGCGGCGGCGAAGGGCGTCTCGCTCTTTGCCAGCTGGCATTCGCGCTATGCGCCGGCAGTCGAAGCCGCCAAGGCGTTTCTTGCATCAACCGCGATCCGCAACGTCAAGATCATCTGGAAGGAGGATGTCCGCCACTGGCACCCGAATCAGGAGTGGATCTGGGCAGCCGGCGGGCTTGGTGTGTTCGACCCGGGCATCAACGCGCTCTCGATCGTCACCCATATCCTGCCCCGCCCGATCTTCATCACGTCGGCGACGCTCGAGTTTCCGGAAAACCGCGACGCTCCGATCGCGGCGACCATCGCGTTCAGCGACGCGGGCAAGCTCAGCGTTTCGGCCGAATTCGATTGGCGCCAGACCGGCAAGCAGAGTTGGGATATCGTCGCGGAAACCGACGCCGGCGAAATGGTTCTCTCCGAAGGCGGCGCCAAACTGGCCGTCGACGGCAAGCTCGTGCACGAGGAACCGGAACAGGAATATCCGATGCTCTACCGGCGCTTTGCCGAACTCATCAAGGCCGGCAAGTCGGACGTGGATCTCGCGCCCCTGCGGCACGTCGCCGACGCCTTCATGCTTGGCCGTCGCAAGTTCGTCGAGGCGTTTCACGACTGAGATGATGTGGCGGCTGGTGCGGATTGCCCTCACCCTAGCCCTCTCTCCGCCTGCGGGGAGAGGGGACCAAGGCGGCCGCGGCGTATCCGTTCGCCACGCTTGCGGGGAGAAGATGCCGGCAGGCGGATCAGGGGCGACCTGAGCTTTGATGCAAGCCGATCAGGCCTTCTTCTCCCACCTTCCGTCCCTGTTCTGCTGCCAATAGGTGAGGTTGTGCCCCTCCCCTTTAAGCCGCCGCCATTGGGCGCGTGCCGCCTCGAGCTGCTGCTGGTCATAACCGTCAAACATGAAGACCACGCGCTCATAGTCGGTCACCGGCGGCGGCTCCGCCCCATCCACGATGAAGCGTACCGTCGCGGCATTCTGGTTGCTGTCATTGGCAACGATCAGGATCGGCTGGTCCGCCGCGAAGTCGCCTGCATCCGTGCCATGCGGCAGAAAGCTGTCGTCGCGGTAGACCCAAAGGTGCGTGTCCAGCGCGTCGCGGCGCTCTGCATCGACCGTTTGCACCGCCACCCGCCATCCGCGCTCGACACTCTTGTCGAGCAGCGGCGGCAGTGCGTCCTCAAGTTTCGATTCCGTCAGGTGGTAGAAAAGGATCTCGGTCATGCCGATCGCTCCTGGACACCCGCTGCGATGACGAGAGCGGTCAGGCTTCGTAGCTCGTGCGGACCAGCTCGTCGAGAAGGCGCACGCCAAAACCGGATCCCCAGGACTGGTTGATCTCGTCGGTAGGCGAGCCCATTGCGGTCCCGGCAATATCGAGATGCGCCCAGGGCGTATCCTTGACGAAGCGCTTCAGAAACTGGGCGGCAGTCACCGAGCCGCCGTGGCGACCGCCCGTATTCTTCATGTCAGCGAACTTGCTGTCGATCATCTTGTCGAATTCTTTGCCGAGCGGCATCCGCCAGAGGCGCTCCTGCGTCGCGATGCCAGCTGCGAGCAACCGTTCGGCCAGACGATCATCGTCCGAGAACAGACCGGCGTAGTGGCTGCTGAGCGCCACCATGATGGCACCGGTGAGCGTCGCGAGATCGATCATCGCCTGCGGCTTGAAGCGATCGTTGCAGTACCAGAGCGCATCGCACAGCACGAGCCGGCCCTCGGCATCGGTGTTGATCACCTCGATCGTCTGGCCGGACATCGAGGTGACGATGTCACCGGGCCTCTGGGCGCTGCCGTCCGGCATGTTTTCGACGAGCCCGATGATGCCGACTGCGTTGACGTTTGCATGCCGCGCGGCGAGCACATGCATGAGGCCGGTGACCGCGGCGGCGCCGCCCATATCACCCTTCATCTCCTCCATGCCGGACGCGGGCTTGATCGAGATGCCGCCTGTATCGAAAACCACGCCCTTGCCGACGAATGCGATGGGCTTCTCTTTCGCCTTTCCGCCTTTCCACTGCATGACGACGAGGCGCGGCGGCCTGGAAGAGCCCTGGGCAACGCCAAGCAGCGCGCCCATTCCGAGTTTCTTCATCTCCCGCTCGGTGAGGATCTCCACCTCGACGCCAAGCTTTTCCAGTTCCTTCGCCTTGGCGGCGAATTCCACCGGCCCGAGCACGTTGGCCGGCTCGTTGACGAGGTCGCGTGCGAGAAAGACGCCTTCCCCGACCGCCTGAGCGACCGCGAACGCCTTCTTGGCGGCGATCACAGTACCGGTGACGATCGTCACCTTGACCGGCTTTTGCTGAGATTTTGACTCGTCGTCGGATTTCTTGGTCTTGTAGCTATCGAAGGAATAAGCATTCATCTCCATACCGAGAGCGAAGTCGGCGGCAGCCTTGCCCGTGACTTCGACACCAGGAGCATCAAGGAATACCGTGACCTTTTCAGCGGAACGCAACTTCGCGGCAACCGCGCCGCCGGCCTTCAGCCAGTCATGATTCGTCAGCGCGGATGCATCGCCGAGCCCGAGAAGGAGAATCCGATCGGCCGACGATCCATGAGGAGCGACGACGTCGAGCGTCGAGAGCGCCTTTCCCGTGAACTTCCCGACCTTGGCCGCTTTCGGCAAAACGCCTTCCGGATCGGCGACCGCCGCACCGGCCGCTTCCTTGGCACCGGCGACCTGAAGCAGGACGGCGACGCCGCCAGCGGGGCGGTGAGACTTGCTGAAAGCGAATTCGAATTTCATCGGCATTTAACACTCCGGGCATTTCTGATTGGATCCGCCCGCTCTGTTACCGGACGGTTACAGTGGCAAACATTCGCGACGCCGGCCACCGTCAAAGCTGTGGCGCGCACCCTTCTCGCTTTTCAGCCGCTTGGCAAGATGCCCGCACATGTTTACATGCAGTTAACCGCAGTTCTTGGCCTTATATTATCCCTGTTGTTCGAGAATTGGATTCTTGGGGCACAACCGGCGGAGACCCGATCGTTCATGAGTGAGCCATTAGCAAGCTCGGGAGCGCGGGATGGAAGGCTTGAGCAGGATTTGGACCGGATACGGACATGAAGCTGATTGAACGCTACATTTTCCGACGCGCCACGACCATGTTCCTCGCAACGCTCCTGCCGCTGATGGGTATCGTCTGGACGACTCAGGCCCTGACGAACGTGAACCTGGTTACCGATAGCGGTCAGTCGATCTTCGCCTTCCTGAAACTTGCGACGCTGATTCTGCCATCGGTCGTTCCGATCATACTCCCATTCGCGCTGGTGATCGGCGTGACACAGACGCTCAGCGCAATGAATACCGATTCTGAATTGACGGTGCTGAACGCGGCCGGCAGTTCCCGCATGTCGATCATCCGGCCTGTCATCTATCTTGCCGCCGGATTGAGCGTGCTGTCCTTTGCCATCGACAACTTCGTCGAGCCCTATTCACGTGTCGCCGTGCGCCGGATGATCGCGACGGCACATGCTGATCTGCTCTCGGCCGTCGTGCAGGAGAACGCCTTTCGCAAGATCACTGATGGGCTTTATGTCCAGGTCGGCGCCCGCCGCAGCGGCGGCGTGCTGCAGGGCATCTTCGTTGCCGATTCGCGCAATCCGAATTTCGAGCTCGTCTATTATGCTCGCGAGGGCGCCGTCGACGAGGAAAGCTCGGCTCTGGTGATGAAGGATGGCGAGGTCCACCGTAAGCTGCCGGACGGCGGCGTCTCCGTCATCAAGTTCGACTCCTATGCCTTCGACCTGACCGACATGACCAAGGCTGTGGGCGAGGCCAACATCCGCGCCAAGGATCGCGACCTTTTCTACCTGCTCAACCCAGATCCCAACGATCCAGCCTACAAGCGGTCGCCGCTGACCTTTACGGCAGAGCTTCACAAGCGCTTCACCGAATGGACCTACCCGCTGCTGTTCGCCCTCATTGCGCTCGTCGTCAGTAGCGATGCGCGCTCTCACCGCGAGGCGCGCGTGCATCCGATGCTCAGCGCGCTCGGCGCGGCGCTTGTGATCCGATGGATGACGTTCTACGCGGCAAATAGTGCCGAGGATTCCATCTGGTTCGTTCCGCTCATGTATTTCGTTCCGCTCGCAGCAGGCGCATTTGCGATCCACCAGCTGGCCAGCAACCGCCGGCTCGACATACCGATGACATGGCGGGAAAAACTGTCCGAGCTCACGATCCGGTTCCGCTTCATGCGGCCGGCGGGCGCTGACGGGGAGCAGGCTTCATGATCCTCAACACGCTCGGACGCTATTTCTTCAAGCGCTACACGATTACAACCTTCTGGTTTCTGGTCGGCATCTTCGCGCTGATCTTTATCATCGATTTCAGCGAGCTTGCCAGCCGCATGTCGGCGCTGCCGCACTATACGGTGAGCGGCGCGCTTCTGATGACGACGTTTCGCATCCCCACGATCATGCAGCAGACGGTCCCCTTCATCGCGCTCTTTGCGGCGATGGCCGCACTGATCTCGCTGAACCGCCGCTATGAGTTGGTGGTCACGCGGGCAGCTGGCATTTCCGTCTGGCAGTTCCTTCGCCCCTTCGTGCTCGGCGCGTTTCTGTTCGGCCTGCTCGCGGTGGGCGTGCTCAACCCGCTTGCAGCCTGGGGAACGAAGAGGGCAGAGGCGCTTGAAGCCGAGTGGGGGTCGTCCCGTTCCGCCCAAGCAAATTCGATTCCCTGGCTCCGCCAGATCTATGATGGCACCGATACGATCATCGGAGCGCGTTCCGTTCAGAACGGCGGAACGGAGCTGATCAACGTCACCGTCATCCACTTCGATCCACAGGGTACGATCACCAAGAGGCAGGACGCGAAGTCTGCGAAACTCGAAGATGGTTACTGGCTTCTTAATAATGTTACGGAAACCGGCGGCGGCCGGCTGCCCCGTCGTCAGGAAACGGCACAGCTTCCCACCAATCTGAAGGCGGAATTTGTTCAGGAGCGCCTGGCAAAGGCTGATTCCATTCAGTTTTTTGACCTTCCGCGGAAGATCGAGGTAGCCCAATCCTTCGGCTTTTCCACCAACGCAATGGAAACGCAATTCCACTCTCTGCTCGCTCTGCCGTTGCTGCTTGTGGCGATGACCCTGATCGCCGCCTGCGTCTCTTTGAAATTTAGCCGCTTCAACCAATCGCGCTCCGTAATTCTCGGTGGAATACTCTCGGGCTTCGTGCTTTATGTCGTCACCGTGCTTGTCAAAGCATTCGGGAGCAGCGGTATTGTGCCTCCGTTCGTTGCAGCCTGGTTGCCAGTTGTTGTAGCGATGGCGCTGGGCTCGACGATTCTACTGCATCAGGAGGATGGCTAGTGGCGGCAGGCAACCGCAAACGCATGAAGCTGACCAATGCTGCCCTGCTTGCAGGCGTGGCATTGCATACACTTGCCATGGGAATGAATGCGCCTGTCCTGGCGCAGGACACATCGGCACGAATCGATTCGCTGCAGCCGAACATTCCGGCTGACGCAAAGCTGCTGCTGTCCGCCAATGAGCTCATCTACAATCGCGACGCGGAAACCGTCACCGCGCGCGGTAGTGTTCAGATCGCGTACGGCGGCTACAGGATGGTCGCCCGTCAAATCGTCTACGACCAGAGGTCGGGGCGAATCATCGCCACCGGCGAGATCCAGTTGACCGAACCGGATGGCAATATTGTCTATGCCGACAAGATGGATGTCACCGACGACTTCGGCAACGGTTTCGTCCAGGCCCTGCGGATCGAGACGACCGATCTGACGCGGCTGGCGGCGGAAACCGGCGAGCGCCGAAACGGCGAGGAGTTCATCCTCAACAAGGCCGTCTATACCGCCTGCACGCCTTGCAATATCAAGCCGGAGCACCGTTCGCTGTGGCACATCAAGGCGGAGCGTGTGATCCAGAATGGCAGGACGCACACGATTCGGCTGGAACACGCCTATTTCGAGCTTTTCGGCAAACCGATTGCCTATATTCCGGCAATGGAGATCCCGGACCACACGGTCAAGCGCAAGAGCGGGTTTCTGTTTCCGAAGTTCCGCTATGCGCAGAAACTTGGCGCCGGTGTGGGCGTCCCTTATTACTGGGCGATCTCGCCCTATATGGACGCAACCGTCACAGCAACGGGACTGACGCGGCAAGGATTTTTGCTCGAGGGCGAGTTCCGTCAGTCGTTTCATAACGGCTTGCACACGCTGAACGTGGCCGGCATCAGCCAGCTCGACAGGGACCAATTCACGCCGGGAACCGTCGATGCCGAGGAAACTAATCGCGGCATGGTGGCGTCGAAGGGCGACTTCCAGATCAATCCGCGCTGGACCTTTGGCTGGAACGTGCTCGTCCAATCGGACGCCAACTTTGCCAAGACCTATGATCTGGAGAGCTTCGACGGCACGACCTATACCAACCAGGCCTACCTGACCGGCCTCGGCAAGCGTAACTACTTCGATCTGCGCGCCTTCTATTTCGACATCCAGGACGCCGACGCCAACAGCATCGAGGAAAATCAGCAGCCTGCGGCTCAGGTCCTCGACTACTCCTATTTTGCGCCGGAATCCGTGCTGGGTGGCGAGCTCAGCGCAGATGTGAACCTCACGAACGTCAAGCGCAACCGACTGGACAGCATCAACGTTCTCGGCGTCGAGCGCTTCCGCGGCCTTGAGGGCACCGCGCACCGCCTAACCGCGGAACTCGAGTGGAAGCGGACATATATTGCGCCCGGCGGCCTCGTCTTGACGCCACTGCTCGCGGCACGCGGCGATGCCTTGGGCCTCAACATGGACCCCCCGGGTCCCGACTACACCGGCGACTACACCAGCAGCGACGCGGTCACGCGGCGCATGCTGACCGCCGGTCTCGAGGCGCGCTACCCGATCCTCTTTGCCGGCGAAAACAGCAGCCACGTGCTGGAGCCAATCGGTCAGATCTATGTTCGGCCGGATGAGCAGCATCCCGGTGGACTCCCCAACGAGGACGCGCAGAGCTTTGTCTTCGATGCAACCAACCTTTTCGATCGTGACAAATACTCTGGTTTCGATCGTATCGAAGGCGGGACGCGCGCCAATCTCGGCGTCCGCTATACCGGAAGCTTCGACAATGGTTACGGCTTGCGCGCCATCGCCGGCCAGTCGTTCCACCTTGGCGGGCTCAACTCCTTTGCAACCGACGATCTCGTCAAGGCCGGAGCGGATTCGGGTCTGGAAACCAAGAGTTCGGACTATGTGGCGATGGTCGGCATCGATGCGCCCTATGGTCTGATGGCAAGTCTTTCCGGGCGACTGGATGAGAACGACTTTGCCCTGCGCCGCGCCGACGCCACGGTCGGCTATCTGGGCCTAACATGGCAGGCGGCCCTGACCTACACGCGGATCGAAGCACAGCCGACCTACGGTTCGCCTTCCGACCAGGACGAAATCCGGACGGCCGCTGCCTACCGATTCCACGATTATTGGTCGGTTTTCGGAGCACTGACCTATGACATCAACAACGATGTCATTTCCCGCAACGGCTTCGGCATCACCTATGACGATCAGGATACATTGTTCTCGATAGTCTATCAGCAGGAGCGTGATACCGACAGCTCGGTAGCAAACGATTGGTCGATCGGCGCTCGCATCAGCTTCCGTACTCTCGGCGACATTGACGTCGGCGACACCACGTTCGACGAACTGGACTTCTACTGAGGTCCGGGCCTGCGCCGGACGCCCATAACTTTCTGCCGGCTGCGCGTCTGAAGACGCGCAGCACTTAAGGTTGATCATGTGGTCTTGTCATCGTTTGGCCGCATGTATTATGCATTTCCTCCAACTGACACAGGGAAGGCGCAGGCTGGCGGTCCGACGCGGATCACAGGCGGTTGGGGCGCGGGACGGACAGGGAAAAATGATGGGCGGGAAATCGATCTTGAGGGTGATGTCGGCGCTGGTGCTTGCCGGCACGCTAAGCGTCGCTGTAGGCGCGACGGCGCAGGCCGCAAGCGGAGTTAAGGTGATCGTCAACAATGTCGTCATCACTTCGGGCGACATCGCGAAGCGTGTCGCCTTCCTTCGCCTTCAACGCCAAGGGGGCGGCGCAGAGGAAGCGAAGCGGCAACTTGTCGACGAAGTGCTGAAGCGCGGCGAGATCGCGCGCGTCCAGCAATCGGTCAGTACCCAGGACGTTGACGCCGCCTTTGCGCGGTTTGCCGCCGGAAACAAGATGTCGGCCGACCAACTCGGCAAGATCCTCGAGCAGGCGGGTGTCGGCGTCGATCATTTCAAGCAGTATATCGCCGTTCAGATGAGTTGGCCCCGCGTCGTCAATTTTCGCTACGGCAACGCCAATCGCCTCACCGGCGGCGACCTTGTCAAGCGGATGATGGAAGGCGGCGGCAACAAGCCTGTGACGACGGAATATTTCCTCCAGCAGGTCATCTTCGTCATTCCGGAATCGAAGCGCGGCGCGATTACGGCAAAACGGCAGGCCGAAGCGAACGCTTCGCGGTCGCAGTTCCCCGGTTGCGAGACGTCCAAGGTCTTTGCGGCCAATTATCGCGACGTCTCGATTCGCAGCCTCGGCCGCGTGCTTGCCCAGCAATTGCCGGAGGACTGGAAGCCGCTCGTCGAAAAGGCTGGCGACGACATGACGACCGGCACGCGTGTCACCGAAAAGGGCGTCGAATATCTTGCAATCTGCAAGAAGCGCCAGGTCAATGACGATACTGCCGCCGAAATCGTCTTCCGCGCTGAGGACCTCGGCAAGAAGAAGGCTGGCGGCGAAGACCCGAACAGCGCGAAGTACCTCGAAGAACTGCGTGAAAAGGCGCAGATCATCAACAAGTAACGGGCGACCATGAACAAGACGAGCGGCAGGCCGATCGCCCTGACGATGGGCGACCCGGCCGGTATTGGCCTGGACATCAGCCTGGCCGTGTGGGCGAGGCGTGAGACGCAGGCGACGCCGCCCTTCCTCCTGATTGGCGATCCTGCGGTGCTTTCGGCCCGCGCAAAGGCTCTTGGTCAGGCGGTGCGGATAACGGAAACCGATTGCCTTGACGCCTGCGGGGCCTTCGCAGACGCCTTGCCCGTATTGCCGGTGCGCTGTGCGGCTCCCGTCATCGCCGGCCAGGCCGATGCCGCCAACGCCTCCGCCGCCACCGCCGCCATCGATACCGCCGTGCGGCTCGTCATGGCCGGCGAAGCAACGGCGGTCGCCACCAACCCGATTGCCAAGGCCGTGCTCTACGAGGCCGGCTTCCGCTTCCCTGGCCACACTGAATACCTCGCGCATCTCGCGGAAAAAGCAACCGGGACACCCGTCCTGCCGGTGATGATGCTCGCCGGACCGAAGCTGCGCGCGGTTCCCGTCACCATCCATATTCCGCTCAAGGAAGTTCCCGGTGCGCTGACGCAGGGATTGATCCACCAGACCTGCACGATAACAGCTGCCGATCTTCGAAACCGCTTCGGTTTGGCGACGCCGCGCCTTGCGGTTGCCGGTCTCAACCCGCATGCGGGCGAAGGCGGTGCGCTCGGCCTCGAGGACGATGCCCTCATCCGTCCCGTCGTCGACCGGCTCCGCGCCGAGGGACTGGATGTCGTCGGCCCCCTCCCGGCCGATACCATGTTCCACGACCGCGCCAGGGAGACCTACGACGCCGCGATCTGCATGTATCATGACCAGGCATTGATACCCGCGAAGGCGCTCGGCTTCGACGACAGCGTGAATGTCACGCTCGGGCTGCCCTTCATCAGAACGTCGCCGGACCACGGCACCGCTTTCGGCATCGCCGGAAAAGGCATCGCGCGCGAAGATAGTCTGCTCGCAGCGCTTCGCCTCGCGGCGGAGCTCGCCGCCAATACGGAAGGGGCGCATCGCTGATGGCGGCGCTCGACGGTCTGCCGCCGCTCAGAGACGTTATCCAGCGTCACGGTCTCGACGCAAAGAAGTCGCTCGGGCAGAATTTCCTGCTGGACCTCAATCTCACCCAGAAGATCGCGCGTACGGCCGGTCCGCTCGACGGCGTGACCGTCATTGAAGTCGGACCGGGGCCGGGTGGCCTCACGAGGGCGATCCTGGCGCTGGGCGCCAAAAAGGTCGTGGCGATCGAGCGCGACGCCCGCTGCCTGCCGGCACTCGCCGAAATAGCCGCCCATTATCCTGGACGGCTCGACGTTATCGAGGCCGACGCTCTGAAGGTCCCCTTCGAGACGCTCGCCAACGGCCCGGTGCGCATCATCGCCAATCTGCCCTACAACGTCGGCACGCAGCTTCTCGTCAACTGGCTGCTGCCGGAGCAATGGCCGCCGTTCTGGCAGTCGATGACGCTGATGTTCCAGCGCGAAGTTGGTCTGCGGATCGTGGCGGGTGCCAACGACGACCACTATGGCCGTCTGGGCGTTCTCTGTGGCTGGCGGACAAAGGCGCGCATGGCCTTCGACGTCTCGCCACAAGCCTTCACGCCGCCGCCCAAGGTCACCTCGTCGGTCGTCCATTTGGAGCCGATCGCCGATCCGATCCCTTGCCCCGCCTCCGCCCTCGAAAAAGTGACGCAGGCCGCCTTCGGCCAGCGCCGCAAGATGCTGCGCCAGAGCCTCAAAGGCCTGGGTGGCGAGGCGCTGCTGGCAAGGGCCGCCATCGATCCCCAACGGCGCGCCGAAACGCTTACGGTCGAGGAATTCTGCCGCCTTGCGAACTGTCTCGGTAGTTTGACATCCCGAGACGCCTCCGCCCCGCTTGATTAAAAGGGATTTTCCGTCAGCAGCCCGTTGACGAACTCGAACAGGCCGGGACGGCGGTCACGGCGCAGGCGTTCGGCTTCGACAATCGCCCGGACGGCAGAGAAGGCCCGATCGAGATCGTCGTTGACGACGATATAGTCGTATTCACGCCAATGCTCGATCTCGGCGCGTGAATTGGCCAGCCGGGTTGCAATCACGTCCTCGCTGTCCTCGGCGCGCCGGTGCAGCCGCGACTGCAATTCGGCCATGGACGGCGGCAGAATGAAGATCGAGACGACATCGCCGCCCATCTTTTCCTGCAATTGCTGGGCGCCCTGCCAATCGATATCGAAGAGCATGTCACGACCTTCGGCCATCGCCGCCTCGACGGCATCGCGCGGGGTTCCATAGAAGTTGCCATGCACCTCCGCCCATTCGAGGAGGGAGTCCGTCGCTCGCAGCGCTTCGAATTCGCGGATCGACTTGAAAAAATAATGCCGTCCCTCGATTTCGCTCGCCCGCCGCGCGCGTGTCGTCACGCTCACCGAGATGCTGAGTTCCGGATCGGCCTCCAAAAGGTTGCGCGCGATCGTCGACTTACCGGCGCCCGACGGCGACGATATTACGAGCATCAACCCACGGCGGGCGATCTTGATGGGCGAAGTGGTCGCCGATTTCATGTCTTACTCCAGATTCTGAACCTGCTCGCGAAACTGATCGATCACGACCTTCAACTCGATCCCAGCGGCCGAAACGGCCGCGGCATTCGACTTCGAACAGATCGTATTCGATTCGCGGTTAAATTCCTGTGCCAGGAAATCGAGCTTGCGGCCGACGGGGCCGCCCTTTGCGAGAAGATCGCGAGCAGCGGCGACATGCGAACCGAGGCGGTCGATTTCCTCTCTAAGATCCGCCTTCGTGGCAAGCAAAGCGACCTCCGCGTGCAGTCTTTCGCGATCGAGGGAGGACGCGCCCTCCATTATCAGCGCAACCTGCTGCGCCAGCCGTTCGGCGATCGCGGACGGGCTCCGGGACGGGTCGCTCTCCACGCCAGCCGTTAATTGCGCGATGCGATCCACATGCGCAAGCAGGATCTGGCCGAGCGCCGCCCCCTCCTCCTCGCGCATGGACCGCAAGTCTTCAAGCGCGAGCGCCAAGCCGGAGAGGATATCAGCGTCGCGTGCGGCGCGCTCGCTTTCGCTTTCTTCCGGCTCCCGAAAGTCGACGATACCGCGGATCGAGAGCAGCGTGTCGAACTTCAGCGGCGCGGGATCAACGAGATCACCAAGCTGCTCGCGCAGCCTCAATACGGCCGACAACGCACTTTGGTTGACGACGGCCTCGACGGCCGCCTCGCCGCCGCTGACGTTGAGGCCAATTTGCAGATTGCCGCGGGCGAAATATTCCGAGACGAGGCGCCGGCAGTCGGCCTCGAAGCGTTCGAGGCCCTGCGGCAAGCGAAGGCGAACGTCGAGCCCTTTGCCGTTAACCGACCGCAATTCCCAGGCCCAGCGATGGCGTCCGCTGCTGCCTTCTCTTCTCGCAAAGCCAGTCATCGATTGGAGCGGCATCATTACCTCCGTCCGCTGCTGCATGTTCCCTAAATCGGCGTCGATTCGAAGATGAAGCCATGCAGCGTTTCAAGGTGCGATGGCGGCCTCTACGCCTCTGAAAAGAGGCAGGGGCGCTGCAGTCGCAAAACCAATAGGGCGACGGCGCGGCATCCAGCAAGGGATATCCGCGCCCCACCCTGTTCGTCCACAATAAGGGCCTGTTACTGGGCCTCGGCCGGTGTCACCGTCGGCTCGGCGGTTTTGGCCGCTTCTGCCGCCTTGGCTGCCTCTGCCGCCTTCTCGGCTTCAACCTTTCTCCAACGCCTTACGTTGGCGTTGTGTTCGTCCAGCGTTGCTGCAAAGACATGGCCGCCCGTTCCGTCCGCCACGAAATAAAGTTCTGGCGTGCGCGAAGGATTGGCGACCGCTTCGAGTGCCGCGCGCCCCGGATTGGCGATCGGGGTCGGCGGCAAGCCCTTGATGAGATAGGTGTTGTAAGGCGTTTGCTTATCAAGGTCCGACTTCAGGATTGCCCGGTCCGCCGGCTTTCCCTCACCGCCGAAGATGCCATAGATGATGGTCGGGTCGGATTGCAGCCGCATGCCTTTTTCGAGGCGGTTGATAAAGACCGACGCCACGCGCGGCCGCTCGTCCGCGCGGCCCGTTTCCTTTTCGACGATCGACGCGAGCGTCACGAACTCCTCGACGGTCGAGACCGGAAGATCGGGGTCGCGCATTTCCCAGATCTGATCGACCAAGGCCTTCTGCGCCGCGATCATCTGCTGGACGATCTCGGCACGCTTGGTGCCGCGCGTGAACTTGTAAGTGTCAGGCTTGAGCGAGCCCTCCGACGGCAGATCCTGCGGCAGGTTGCCGACCAGCACTGGGTCGTTGGCGAGCTTGTTGAACATCTGCTTGACCGTCAGTCCCTCCGGAAGCGAAACGGAGTAGAGGATCGACTTGCCGGACTTCAGCAGTTGCATGATTTCCTGCATCGATGACCTGGCCTTGATCTCGTATTCACCCGCCTTCAGGGTTTCGCTATCAAGATAGGCCTCAGAGACAAAACGGAACACGCGTCCGTCGGTGATGATGTTGTTGCGCTCGAGGCCGCTGGCAATTTCGCTGATGCCCGCGCCATTGCGAACAATGAAGTTCTTGTTTGCTTCCAGCGGGCCGGGCCTTTCGTATTCGTGCATCGCATAATAGACCGCGCCGGCGGCTGCTAGCGCCACGAAGACGATGACCGTCATCACGAAATTGAGAAAGATGACGACCTGGCTGCGCGCCTTGCGGGAGCGCTTCGGCGGTTGCGGAACCTTTTCCGGGCGCAGGGCCTCGCTTGCCGATTTCGGGATGATCGGCCCGTTGCTCCCGGTTTCATTGCGGCCGAACTGTGCCGCGCTGTTATCGTTTGAGTCGCTCACGATTATCCCGAATCCGAAATCCGCAACCTCAATCAAGCTGCCACCGATGCGAATTTCGGCTTAGACCGACGGCAAGCTGAATGTGTCAGAGCAATGGATATTCTACAAATTGTCAGAAATGCCTTGCGCGAACATAGTCTCGGCGTCGCCGCCCCAACGGCGGCGAATCCTCCGATTACAGCTTGTAGCGAGCAATACGGCAAAAAGCAGGATCACAAACCGGTGTTTGAAACGCGCCGGACCGTCGGAAGCGTTTTTCCGACGCGATGACGATCCTCGGCAGAACCGGCCGAGAATCGTCGTGATCGATCGCGTCGTGTAGCCGATCTTAGTTGCCGTTATAGCGGCGCAGCACCAGCGAGGCATTCGTGCCGCCGAAACCGAAGGAGTTCGACAGCGCGACGTTGATCTCCCGCTTGCGCGCGACATGCGGCACCAGATCGATCTTCGTCTCGACGGAGGGATTGTCGAGGTTGAGGGTCGGCGGGGCGATATTGTCGCGAATCGCAAGCGCCGAGAAGATCGCCTCGATGGCGCCCGCAGCGCCGAGCAGGTGCCCGATTGCCGACTTGGTCGAGGACATGGATATCTTGGAGGCGCTGTTGCCGACCAACCGCTCGACAGCACCGAGCTCGATCGTATCGGCCATCGTCGAAGTGCCGTGCGCATTGATATAGTCGATGTCGGCGGCCATCAGACCGGCGCGCTTCAATGCCATCTGCATGCAACGATAGGCGCCGTCACCGTCCTCCGACGGAGCGGTGATGTGGAAGGCGTCGCCAGACAGACCATAGCCGACGATTTCGGCATAGATCTTGGCGCCGCGTGCCTTTGCATGTTCCAGCTCTTCGAGGATGACGACGCCTGCGCCCTCACCCATGACGAATCCGTCGCGATCGGCGTCATAGGGGCGCGATGCCTTTTCCGGGTTTTCGTTGTGCTGGGTCGAGAGCGCCTTGCAGGCGGCAAAACCTGCGAGCGAGATGCGGCAGATCGGTGATTCGGTGCCGCCCGCCACCATCACGTCGGCGTCGCCGAGCGCGATCAGACGGCTCGCGTCGCCGATCGCGTGCGCGCCCGTCGAGCAGGCCGTCACGACCGAATGGTTCGGACCACGCAGCTTATGGCGAATGGAGACCTGACCCGACGCGAGATTGATCAGACGGCCGGGAATGAAGAACGGAGAAATACGGCGCGGGCCCTTGTCGCGCAGCGTATAGCCCGCGTCGACGATGCCCTCGAGGCCACCGATGCCGGAGCCGATCAGCACGCCGGTCGCAATCTGGTCCTCATCGCTTTCCGGTTTCCAGCCGGCATCCGCCAGAGCCATGTCGGCGGCCGCCATCGCATAAACGATGAAGGGGTCGACCTTGCGCTGCTCCTTCGGCTCCATCCAGTCGTCAGCATTAAAGGTGCCGTCCGAGCCATCGCCGAAAGGAATGCGGCAGGCGATCTTGGCAGGAAGATCCTCAACCTCGAATTCGGTGACCTTACGCGCAGCGTTCTGGCCCGCGATAAGGCGCGACCAGCTGACTTCGGTTCCGCAACCCAAAGGAGATACCATGCCGGTACCGGTGATAACGACACGTCTCATAAACCGTGACCCACCCTGACTGTTCAGTTCCAGAGCCGGACCGGACCACGCGTGACGACCCCGATCCGTGCATCCACTATAAGTTTCTCATGTGACGATCAGAGGGAAAGGCGGGAACGCTTTGCTGATCGAGACCCGCGGTCGACGCAGGCCAGCCCACTTCCCCTGGGCTGGTACGGGCCGCACAGGCGGCCCGTCAACGGCCTGGGCCGTAAAGATCAGGCCTGAGCCTTCTCGATGAACTTGACGGCGTCGCCGACGGTCAGGATCGAATCTGCTGCGTCGTCCGGGATCTCGACGCCGAATTCTTCTTCGAATGCCATGACCAGTTCGACGGTGTCGAGCGAGTCCGCGCCGAGGTCATCGATGAAGCTTGCGCCTTCGCTGACCTTTTCGGCGTCGACGCCAAGATGATCAATAACAATTTTCTTCACGCGTTCTGCGATATCGCTCATGTCGGAGTTCCTCGACCTTCGTTTCTCTGCGGCGCCATTCTTGGCGCCGTCACTTTCATTCAAGCCTGATAGACCAAGATGGTCCGCCGGGCAATCCATCCAACCGAGCCCGCGGAAAACCCAAGGCAGCAAGGGCTGCCGGACACCTGGCCGGACCGGTCGACTGCGCACAGTCATGGCCCGATTAACACGGTTTAAGTCTGCCGCAAAGGGCGAAAATGCCCGACATTCGCTTGGTCAACATTGAATTTCAGGCATTTGGCACCGACCGGTGAGAGTGGCGGCGACGGGGTCGCGCGCGCCGCTCTTCGCCGGTGTCGGATCAGATCATCGCCATGCCGCCATTGACGTGAATGGTCTGGCCGGTGACGTACCCCGCTTCGTTCGAAGCGAGATATGCAACGGCGGATGCGACCTCGGCACCCGAGCCCATCCGCCGCATCGGGATCGCACCCATGATGCTTTCCTTCTGCTTGTCGTTAAGCTTACCGGTCATCGCGCTTTCGATGAAGCCCGGAGCGACGCAGTTGACGGTAACGTTGCGGGTGGCGATTTCCTGCGCGAGCGACTTGGAGAAGCCGATCATGCCGGCCTTCGAGGCACAATAGTTGGCCTGCCCGGGGTTCCCGGTGACGCCGACGACGGAGGTGATGTTGATGATGCGGCCGAAGCGGCGACGCATCATCGGGTGAGTGAGCTCACGGGTCAAGCGGAAGACCGCCGTGAGATTGACCTCGATGACGTTATCCCAGTCTTCGTCGCTCATGCGGACGAAGAGCCCGTCCTTGGTGATGCCGGCATTGTTGACGAGAATATCGACGCCGCCGAGTTCGGCCTCCGCTTTCTCGCCAAGCGCCTTGACTTCGGCCCGATCGGAAAGGTTGGCAGGAAAGATCTGGACACGCTCTCCAAGGGTGTTGGCAAGCGCCTCAAGCCTCTCGACGCGGGTGCCGTGCAGGCCGACGACAGCGCCCTGTGCGTGCAGGATGCGGGCGATTTCCTCGCCGATGCCACCGGATGCGCCGGTGACGAGAGCCTTGCGGCCGGAAAGATCAAACATGGGCTTGTTCCTCGTAGCTGGAGCGCTCAGGCCAGAAGGGCGGCGAGCGCCGTGTCGATATCGGCGGGCGTATTGACGGCGACGCCGTTGACAGTCTTGTCGATCCGCCGAGCAAGTCCCGTCAGCACCTTGCCCGAGCCGATTTCATAAAGCGTCGTGACATTGTTGGCCGCGAACCATTCGACCGTCTCACGCCAGCGTACCTGGCCGGTCACTTGCTCGACGAGCAACCGGGCGATCTCGCCGGCATCACTCACCGGAGCAGCCAGAACATTCGCCACAAGCGGAACGGATGGGTCGCGCTTCTCAACCTTGGAGAGTGCGTCGCGCATGGCGTCAGCGGCGGGCGCCATCAGCGAGGAGTGGAACGGTGCGGAGACCGGCAGCATCAGCGCGCGTTTGGCTCCCTTTTCCGAGGCGAGTGCGGCCGCCTTCTCCACCGCCTGCTTCTCGCCCGAGATTACCAACTGCCCGCCACCGTTGTCGTTGGCAATTTGGCACGAGCCGAGCGAGGACGCTTCGCGGCAGACCGCATCAACGTCCGCATGCTCCAGGCCGATGATGGCAGCCATTGCGCCCTTGCCGACGGGGACGGCCGCCTGCATCGCATTGCCGCGAATGCGCAGGAGCCTTGCCGTATCGGCAAGCGAAAATGTTCCCGCGGCGCAAAGCGCGGAATATTCGCCGAGCGAATGGCCGGCGACGAAGGAGACCTTGTTCTTGAGATCGAGCCCCCTGGCCTCAAGCACGCGGATCACGGCCATGGAAACGGCCATCAGCGCCGGCTGCGCGTTTGCCGTCAGCGTCAGCCTTTCCTCCGCTCCGTCCCACATGACGTCCGACAGCTTTTCGCCGAGCGCTTCATCGACCTCGGCGAAGACGGCTGCCGCCTCCGGAAAGGCGTCCGCCAGATCCTTGCCCATGCCGACAGCCTGACTGCCCTGCCCCGGGAACGTGAATGCAATGCTCATGGGATGCCCCTCCCTTAATCATGAGATGATCGGAACCAACCAGACCTCTCGCGATCGTTCTTACACATTAGATTAGAGCGGATGCCGGCGGAAAACCGCCCCACATGCTTCATCCGCGCCAGTTTTCCTCTCCATTCACATTCCTGAAGAGGGTGTCAAGCGCAGACGCCGTCCTTCACCGCTGCGAACAGGCTTTTGCCCTTGATCTTCGTCAATCAAGGCGTAAGTTTGCCCGCGCATTTGCTGCCGCGCAAAACAGCCATCGACCGCGGCACCACTCAATTTATTGGCGGCGCGCCCTTCCCTCCCGCCGGCGCGAAACCGCCCCTCACGAGGAACGTTATTTCATGCGCTACAACACGCTCGGCCGCACCGGCATCAAGGTTTCGGAAATCTGCCTCGGCACAATGACCTGGGGCTCCCAGAACACCCAGACTGAAGCCCACGGACAGCTTAATTACGCCTTCGATCGTGGCGTTAATTTCATCGATACGGCCGAGCTCTATCCAACGACACCGCTGTCATCCGAAACCTACGGCAACACCGAACGCATCATCGGCAACTGGCTGGCAGCACGGGGCCGGCGCGATGATGTGGTGCTCGCGACCAAGGTGGCGGGCCCCGGCCGTCCTTACATCCGCGACGGCGGACCAATGACGCCCGAAGGAATCGAAGTGGCCTTGAATGCCAGTCTCAAGCGACTGAAGACGGACTATGTGGACCTTTACCAGCTTCATTGGCCGAATCGCGGCCACTATCACTTCCGCAATGCCTGGTCCTACGACCCTTCGAAGCAGGACAAGGAGCATGTCGCTGCCGACCTGAAGGCGATACTCGACAAGCTCGGCGAGCTCGTAGAGGCCGGCAAGATCCGCGCAATCGGCCTCTCCAACGATACCGCATGGGGCGCGATGACAATGCTCGACATGGCCGAAAGGCACGGCCTGCCGCGCGTTGCGACGATCCAGAACGAATACAATCTGCTTTATCGCACCTTTGACCTCGATCTGGCGGAACTGTCCCATCACGAAGATCTCGGCCTGCTCGCCTATTCGCCGCTCGCGGCCGGTCTCCTCACCGGCAAATATCTCGAGGGGGCAAAACCCGCAGGATCGCGCCTGTCGATCAATGGCGATCTCGGCGGCCGCTTTACGCCGCACCAGGAGCCCGCCGTCGCCGCCTATGTGGCGCTCGGCCGCGAGCATGGTCTCGACCCGGCGCAGATGGCGATTGCCTTCTGCCTGACACGCCCATTCATGGCTTCGGTCATTATTGGGGCGACGTCGATGGAACAATTGAAGACCGACATCGGCGGTGCCGCCATCACGCTTTCGCAAGATGTAATGAACGGCATCCGGCGTCTTCATCGGCTCTACCCGGCGCCGATCTGAGCCGCCCACCTGCAAGCGAGGGCTTAAGCCGCCATCTGACGGCAACTCTCGGCGCAGCGCCAACAGGCTTCGGCGCATTCGGCCATGTCGCCGATGCGCTCGCAATCCTTGGCGCATTCGGTGCAGATCTCCGCGCATTCCCGGCACAGATGCGGGTGATGAGGGCTCTCGATCAACATGAAATGCGCCGCGGTCCGGCAGATCTCGGCGCAGGCCGCCATCAGCTTGAAATGTGCCGGCTCGGTATGTTCGCCGCCCGCCTGGAGGCAATGGTTCATCGCCGTCGACAGGCAAGCGGCATAGCAGTCCAGGCAATTGTCGACGCACGCTTGCATTCTTGGATCAACTTGGGCCATCGTCGGCTCCCGCTGTTTAGAGTTGCCGATATCCAACAGCAACGCTCGGCGATTGTTCCACGGACAGCTCCGGACGCCGAAGTTCGGATCGCGGCTTGCATTTCAGCGGAAAACCCGTATAAGCGCGCTGTTCGAAACACCCGGTCTTCTGGCTGGTGGCTGAACGGAGGGCCGGTTTCCGCGTTGGAAGCCGCCAGGAATGCAAGGCATTCCGGCCTCCCGTGTCTCCGCTCTCGACCGTCTCGATACAACACTTTCTTGCCGGCCGCCTCGCGGCCCTTAAGAACAGTCGTTGAGGCTTAGCCGCCGAAGTCCGGGCTGATTAACGCAAGAAAGGCAAGCCACAATGGCTCTTTATGAACACGTATTCCTTGCCCGGCAGGATATCACGCCGCAGCAGGTCGATGCCCTCGTCGAACAGTACAAGGGCGTCATCGAAGCGAACGGCGGCAAGGTCGGTCGCGTCGAGAACTGGGGCCTGAAGTCCCTCACCTACCGCATCAAGAAGAACCGCAAGGCTCATTACGTCCTGATGGACATCGATGCTCCGGCACCGGCCGTCCACGAAGTCGAGCGCCAGATGCGCATCAACGAAGACGTCCTGCGCTACATGACGATTGCCGTCGAAAAGCACGAGGAAGGCCCGTCCGCGATGATGCAGAAGCGTGATCGCGACGATCGCCCCCGCGGCGAAGGCCGTGGCCCGCGTGAAGGCGGTTTCGACCGTGGCCCGCGTCCGGACCGTGGCGACCGTGAAGATCGTCCGCGCCGTCCGCGTGAAGACCGCGCGTAACCCGAAGCTTAGGAGATAAAAACAATGGCTGAAGTTTCTTCCGCTCCGGTACGCCGTCCGTTCCACCGTCGCCGCAAGACCTGCCCCTTCTCGGGCGCAAACGCTCCGCGGATCGACTACAAGGACATCCGCCTCCTGCAGCGCTACATTTCCGAGCGCGGCAAGATCGTTCCGTCCCGCATCACGGCCGTTTCCCAGAAGAAGCAGCGCGAACTCGCCCAGGCGATCAAGCGTGCACGCTTCCTCGGCCTGCTGCCCTACGTCGTCTCGTAAGGCGAACTGACTCTCCGTCAGTCGCTTGACTCGACGGAAGCTGACCTCGAGGCAAGGCATTTCCGCACCGTGAGTGCCTTGCCTCTCTCCCTTCCGCGGTGGGCGCGGATCGGAAACCGGCGCATGCGCCAAAATCCCATGTTGGGGCCTTACTCGACCCCTAACTGCGTTGAAGCAGGACAGCGAACGTGACTATCTGGAACAGGACATCGCTGATCACCGGCGCGCTTGCCGGCATTACCGCCGCCCTTCTGTCGATGGGCGCGAACACACAGTCGTCCTTTGCGATCGTTCTCTACGCCGCTTCCGCACTGCCCATCCTGATTGCCGGCCTCGGTTGGGGCAGCGCAGCCGCGATCGTTGCGATCGTTTTTGCCGGCGCGACCGCCGCCACGCTCGTTTCCTCCTATTTCGCGCTGCTGATCCTGCTCGTGACGCTTGTTCCGGCCGGCTGGCTCAGTCACCTCGCAAACCTCGCGCGCCCGGCCTCCGAACTCGGCGGTCCAGAAGGGGCGCTTGCCTGGTATCCTTTGTCTGACATCCTCGGCCATCTCTGCGGGCTCGTTACCGTCGGCATGATCATCGTCGGCTACATCGTCGGTTACGACTCCAGCGTCTCGGACCAGATGATCGACATGGTGATCGAGGCGGTGAAGGCGCAGGAGCCGCTCTACAATCCGGATGCCGCGGCAATCGCCCAGATCAAGTCGATGTTCACGCTCGCGCTGCCACTCGTGCAGGGCGCGATCTGGGTGCTGATGCTGTTTGCCACCTATTATCTCGCAACCCGGATCGTCCAGATGTCCGGGGGGTCGCTGCGTCCGCGCGAAGACATTCCGTCGTCGCTAAGGATGCCGCGCAACGCCATTTTCGTGTTTCTCGCCGGCCTGGTCCTCGCCTTTCTCGGCGGAGCGCCGGCGGCGATCGGCGCCCTCATTTGCGGCACGTTCGGCGCAGGCTTCCTGCTCTCGGGCTTTGCCTCGTTCCACTTCCGCACGCGTGGCAAGTCCTGGCGGCTTCCCGTTCTGTGGATCGCATACCTGTCGGTGCTCGTCTTCACGATCCCGGCTGTGTTCTTCCTCCTGTCCGGCCTGACCGACACGCGACGCACCATCGCGGTCACGCCGACGGGAAAAAACTGACCAACGAAACAACGACAAACTGAAAGGAAATCGAAATGGAAGTCATTCTCCTCGAACGCATCGCCAAGCTCGGCCAGATGGGCGAAACCGTGAAGGTTCGCGACGGCTTCGCACGCAACTACCTGCTGCCGCTCGGCAAGGCGCTGCGCGCCAACGCCGCCAACAAGGCACGCTTCGAATCCGAGCGCGCAACGCTCGAAGCCCGCAACCTCGAGCGCAAGTCCGAAGCCCAGAAGGTCGCGGACAAGCTCGACGGCAAGTCCTTCATCATCGTCCGCTCTGCTGGTGAAACCGGCCAGCTCTACGGCTCGGTTGCCGCCCGCGACATCGTTGAGACGCTTGCTGCCGAAGGCTTCAACATCAACCGCAACCAGGTCGACCTCAACCAGCCGATTAAGGCAATCGGCATGCACAAGGTGACGCTGCACCTGCACGCGGAAGTCGAGATTGGCATTGAAATCAACGTTGCCCGTTCGGCCGAAGAAGCCGAGCGTCAGGCCAAGGGCGAAAGCCTGACCTCCGCTGACGCCATTTACGGCGTCGACGAAGACGCACTGAAGCCGGAAGACTTCTTCAACCCGGAAGCTGAGTTCGAAGCTGAAGAAGAATAAGCTTCGCAGCAGACCTGAATTGAGAGGCCCGGATCCTGCGATCCGGGCCTTTTCATTTGCGCGAGTGGGGGTTTCTGGGCATGCTTTGCGCCGCGTGCTGGCACAGGCGCTCGGGTGGTTCACAAAGACGTTTGAACGCGAATCAGATACCTTTTCGCCCGGTTCGCAGCGTCAATCGCACCAGTCGTTTTTTCGCCGTTTGTGACGCCTGCCTGTGGAACAGTCGAACAACGGGCAAATGCGATCGACGCGTTTGGATGCCGCGGGACTGTTGCATGCCTACACTAGACTTGCCGCGTGACAGACAGCAAACCGAATAGCTCACGGACTTACAGGCGGAAACGGAAACACCATGAACGACGCAGCGCGCAAGCTTGCCCCCTTGGCCAAGGATCAAGCGGACCAGCACTATCGCGAAGCGCCGAACAATCTCGAAGCCGAGCAGGCGCTGCTCGGCGCAATCCTGGTCAACAACGATGCGTTCTATCGGGTCTCGGACTTCCTGAAGCCGGTCCATCTGTTTGAGCCGCTGCATCGCAGGATCTTCGAGGTGGCCGGTGACATCATACGAATGGGCAAGACCGCCAACCCGGTCACGATCAAGACCTTCCTCAAGGCGGACGAAAAAGTCGGCGACCTGACCGTCGCCCAATATCTCGCACGCCTCGCCGCTGAGGCCGTCTCGATCATCAATGCCGAGGATTACGGCCGCGCCATCTACGACCTGGCGCTGCGCCGCTCGCTGATCACCATTGGCGAGGACATGGTCAACATCGCCTATGACGCGCCGCTCGACATGCCGCCGCAGAGCCAGATCGAGGACGCGGAGCGGCGCCTTTTCGAGCTTGCCGAAACCGGGCGCTATGACGGCGGCTTCCAGTCATTCAGCGACGCTGTGACGCTCGCCATCGACATGGCTGCGACGGCGAAGGACAGGGACGGCCATCTCTCCGGCATCTCGACGGGCATCCATTCGCTCGATGGAAAGATGGGCGGCCTGCAGCGTTCGGACCTGATCATCCTCGCCGGTCGCCCGGGCATGGGCAAGACATCGCTCGCGACCAATATCGCCTACAACATCGCCGCGGCTTACGAGCCCGAGGTGCAACCGGACGGCTCCTTCAAGGCGAAGAACGGCGGTGTCGTTGGCTTCTATTCGCTCGAAATGTCGTCCGAGCAGCTCGCCACGCGTATCATCTCCGAGCAGACCGAGGTTTCGTCCTCGAAGATCCGCCGCGGCGACATTTCGGAGGCCGATTTCGAGAAGCTCGTCGCTTGCTCGATGATGATGCAGAAGGTGCCGCTCTATATCGACCAGACCGGTGGCATCTCGATCGCCCAGCTCGCGGCGCGCGCCCGTCGCCTCAAGCGCCAGCGCGGTCTCGACGTGCTCGTCGTCGACTACGTCCAGCTCATGACCGGGTCGAAGAAGGCAGGCGACAACCGCGTGCAGGAAATCACCGAAATCACCACGGGCCTCAAGGCGCTCGGCAAGGAATTGAACGTGCCGATCATCGCGCTCTCACAGCTCTCGCGCGCCGTGGAAAGCCGTGAGGACAAGCGCCCGCAGCTCTCGGACCTGCGTGAATCGGGATCGATCGAGCAGGACGCCGACGTGGTGCTCTTCGTGTTCCGCGAGGAATACTACGTGAAAAACATGGAACCGCGCGACGAACTCGATCCGAAATACGAAGAGTGGAAGATGAAGATGGAACAGGTGAAGGGCACGGCCGACGTGATCATTGCCAAGCAGCGACATGGACCGACCGGCACGGTGAAGCTCGCCTTCCAATCCGAATACACACGCTTCTCGGACTTGGCGGATCAGTCCTTCACACAGTACGAGCACTGAGCGCAGGTTGCGCGCGGGTTTTTGTCCCTCACCCTCGCCCTCTCACCGCAAGCGGGGCGAGGGGACGTAAGAGCGCGCGGCTCCCCCTTCGCCCCGCTTGCGGGGAGAAGGTGCCGGCAGGCGGATGAGGGGCCGATTAGCCCCTGCCTCAGGCGGCTCACGTTCCGATCATCGCTCTCGCAACGGCCACAACGAACACCCCGGTGGCTACCGCCGCAAGCAGCGGCAACCGCATCGCTGCAAGCGCAGTTGCGAGCACCGCAAGCGTTTCGGCCGGTCCAGTAACGAGCGCAGTCGGGGCGATCACGGCCATCAGGACAGCCGGCGGTATGGCCTCCAAGGCTCTTCTTTGCTGCGGTCCGATCGTCACGAAACGGATGAGCAGCAAGCCGCCGATGCGTGTCAGCATCGTCGCCGCGGCCATCGCCAGGATCGCGAGAAAAACATTCGGATCGACTGTCATGCATAGGCCTCCCGCCGCCGATCGATAACGAGCGTAGCTACGACGCCGGCGGCAGCACCCGCGGCGATATACCAGACGCCGGGCAACAATTGGTGGGTCAACACTGCTGCCCCGGCACTTGCCGCAAGCACGGCGCCGGTCTCGCGCCCTTTCCAAAATCCCATCAGCAGAACGACAAAAACCGCCGGAAATGCAAAGTCGAGGCCGATTGCTTTCGGGTTGCCAAGGAAAGCACCGGCGACCGAGCCTGCGAGGCTTGTCAAAACCCATACGAAGTAGAAGGGCACGGCAAGACCGGCATACCAGGCGGGGGACAGGCGCGCCTGCGCTGCCCGGGTCTCGGCCATGGCCCAGATTTCATCGGCAAGCAGCAGCATCGCGGCGTATTTCGCCGGACCGGAGAAGGCGGGCATCTTGGTGCCAATCGAGGCGCTCATCAGCACGTGCCGGATGTTGACGAGCAGCGCCGAAAAACCCAGTGCGCCCCAAGACACCGGATGGCTCCAGATGTCCATTGCGACGAACTGCGAGCCGCCGGCAAAGACGAAGGCACTCATCAGCGTCACCTCGAGGCTGGACAGACCCTTGCTTGCCGCAACGGCACCGAAGACAAGGCCGATCGGCATAACGGCGACGATGAGCGACGCCATCACTTTAACCCCGCCGGAAAATTCTTGAACGACATCCATCCTGTTCATGCACGTCACTCCGCATTTCAATCGCACCAAGGCAATAGATGCGAAGAACGCGGCTCGTCTTGAACGAAATTGATCAGCCGGCCCGGAAGGCACCCGGAGTGACGCCGGTTCTCGCCTTGAAATGGCGGCTGAAATGCGCCTGATCGGCAAAGCCGCAATGATAGGCCGTATCGACCGCCGACCAGCCCTGCCGCAGCAGCGTCTTTGCTTCGCGCACGCGCTTGTCGGTCAAAAAGGCGTGCGGCGTGATGTGGAATTCCTTGCGGAATGCGCGAATCAGATGCGCACGACTAAGCCCGGCGACCTCAGCAAGCTCGTCGAGGCCAAGGTCGCGGGAATAATTGGCGATCAGATAGTCCCTAGCGCGATGCACGGCCGAAGGCTCGCGCGTCTCCACGGGAAGGATGATGGCGCTGCCGTGACGCCGGAACAGTTTGGCCAGAAAGCTGAACATTCCCTCATCCGCCTCCAGGGCGCCCGCCTTTCCCTCGAGCGCCCTGTGGGCGCGATGGAAGGCGACGGCAAGCTCCGGGTCTCGAAGCAGCAGTCGCGAGAAGCAGGGCGTGCCTCTAAAGGCGCGACCGGTGACGTCCTCGAGGACGTCGACGAGCAATTCCACGGACGGATAGATCATACGATAGCGATAGCCGTCGAGGCCCGGATGCCCGTCATGAATCTCATCGGGATTGATGAGATAAAGATCGCCGGGGCCGGTCTGTGATCGTTCGCCCTTGATCGTGCTGATCTGTGAGCCTGCCTCGATTGCGCCGATGCTGAACGTGTCGTGGGCATGGGGCGCAAACTCATGGGTGATGAAGGTGGCGCTCAGGCATTCCATGCCCTTGAACCGCGCATCACGCCAGAAGCGTGTCTGCTCGGCGCCCTTGAGCGGCATGGCCTCGATGGCCTCTTCCTGCGAAATCGTCTGCATCGCGCAAAGGTTAGCGGCATCATCATTGCGCGTCTTGCACAAAAGTGCTCGGTGCGTCCGGTCCACGGATCGCCGTCGACAGCGGAAAGTTTGCGGCCTCCGCCGCCAGGATGTATTGCTGCTGTATCGTCCACTCAGAGCTTCCGGCATGCACGATCCAGAATTCCACTCCGCCTCGAACAGGCTCACCATCGACCTTTCGGCGCTGGCCGACAATTGGCGTGCCATGAACGAACGATCCGGCACGGCTCGCGCGGCTGCCGTTCTCAAGGCGGATGCCTATGGCCTCGGCATAGCGCAGGCGGCCCCTGCCCTTTACGCCGCCGGAGCACGCGATTTCTTCGTCGCCAGCGCGGAAGAAGGCGTGGAACTCCGCCCGTTGGTTCCGGATGGGCGCATCTACATTCTCGCAGGCATGTGGCCTGGCAACGAGGAGCTATTTTTCGACAATGATCTCGTGCCGATCATCAACTCGGAGGAGCAACTCGCGGTCTTTATGGCAGCCCTTTCCGAACGGGGCGATCATCCTTGCGTGCTTCACGTCGACACCGGCATGAACCGGCTCGGGCTGTCGATCGAGGAAGCCATTACGCTTGCCAACGATCCTGCACGTCCGGCAAGCTTCTCACCCGTGCTGATCATGAGCCATCTTGCCTGCGGCGACGATCCGAAACATCCGATGAACCTCTATCAGCTCGAGCGCTTCCGGGAAGTGGCCTCCGCCTTCAACGGCGTCCCGGCGAGCCTTGCAAATTCCGGCGGCGTCTTCCTCGGCAAGGACTACCATTTCGATCTTACCCGACCCGGAATCGCGGTTTATGGCGGCGAGGCGGTCAACGGCGCGATCAACCCGATGAAGCCGGTGGTGACCGCCGAAGCGCGCATCATCCAGGTCCGCACGGTGCCCTCCGGCGCGACGGCGAGCTACGGCGCATCGGCTCGTTTCGCCCGCGAGAGCCGCATCGCAACGGTCGCGATCGGCTACGCCGACGGATATCACCGTTCGGTTTCCGGCGGTGGTGTGACGCTCAGGCAGGCGATGCCTTCGGGCGCCTATGGCTTCCTGCATGGCAGGAAGGTGCCGCATGTCGGCCGGGTCACTATGGACCTCAGCCTGTTCGACGTCACCGACCTTCCGGAAAAGGCCGTTCGCGCCGGCGACTATATCGAGCTCTTTGGTCGCAATGTCGCGATAGACGACGTCGCGCGCGCCGGCGGAACGATCGGTTATGAGCTGCTGACGAGCCTTGGCCATCGCTATCATCGAAGCTATATCGGCGGCGCTTGAACGCGGGAGCTCACGTCTTCGACCGACAGTCGCCGAAAAACACCCTTTCGGGCCGTATTTCGCGGCATTATGTGATGAGCGGTGGTGATTCTCGGAATCACGGCCGCCTTCACGCAGCCTCCCGCATATCCGAAAGCTAGTCTCGATGGCGAAAGCCCGCACCCAGTTCATCTGCCAAAATTGCGGCACCGTCCATTCCCGCTGGGCGGGCAAGTGCGATGGCTGCGGCGAGTGGAATACGATCATCGAGGAAGATCCGACCGCAGGCATCGGCGGTGGTCCGTCGCGCGCGCCGAAGAAAGGGCGACCTGTCACATTGACCACGCTGTCCGGCGAGATCGAGGACGCGCCGCGGATCGAGACCGGGATATCCGAACTCGACCGCGTCACCGGCGGCGGCTTCGTGCGGGGCTCGGCACTGCTCGTCGGTGGCGATCCCGGCATCGGGAAGTCCACCGTGCTGATGCAGGCGGCGGCCGCCCTTTCCCGCCGCAAGCATCGCGTCATCTACGTCTCGGGCGAGGAGGCCGTCGCCCAGGTGCGTCTGCGAGCCCAGCGGCTCGGGGCGGCCGACAGCGATGTGCTTCTTGCCGCCGAGACCAACGTCGAGGACATCCTGGCGACGCTTGCCGACGGCAAGCGCCCCGACCTCGTCATCATCGATTCGATCCAGACGCTCTGGAGCGACATCGTCGATTCTGCCCCCGGCACCGTGACGCAGGTACGCACCGGCGTCCAGGCGATGATCCGCTTCGCCAAGCAGACCGGCACGGCGGTCGTGCTTGTCGGGCATGTGACGAAGGAGGGCCAGATCGCCGGCCCGCGCGTCGTCGAGCACATGGTCGATGCCGTCCTCTATTTCGAGGGTGATCGCGGACACCACTATCGTATTCTGAGGACCGTCAAGAACCGCTTCGGTCCGACCGACGAGATCGGCGTGTTCGAGATGTCGGACAGGGGCCTGCGCGAAGTCGCCAATCCTTCAGAGCTGTTCCTCGGGGAGCGTAACGAGAAGTCGCCGGGGGCCGCCGTCTTTGCCGGCATGGAAGGAACCCGGCCGGTGCTGGTGGAAGTGCAGGCGCTCGTTGCGCCGACCTCGCTCGGAACACCGCGCCGTGCGGTCGTTGGCTGGGATTCCGCGCGCCTTTCGATGATCCTCGCCGTGCTTGAGGCCCATTGCGGCGTTCGCCTCGGCCAGCACGACGTTTATCTCAATATTGCCGGTGGTTATCGCATTTCCGAACCCGCCGCCGACCTTGCGGTCGCCTCTGCGCTGGTTTCCTCGCTTGCCGGGCTTGCCCTTCCGGCCGATTGCGTCTATTTCGGCGAAGTCAGCTTGTCGGGCGCCGTCCGGCCGGTTGCGCATACCGCCCAACGTCTCAAGGAAGCCGAAAAGCTCGGTTTCTCCCAGGCCGTATTGCCGTCTGCATCGACCGAACTGCCGAAGAACGGCAACGGCCGGTGGAGCGAGATGGAGAGCCTGCCGGATCTCGTGGCGCGTATCGCCGGATCGCGGAGCGCTCTGAGGCAGGCGGAAGGCGAGGACTGACAGGTTGGCCGCGCCCTGAAGGCATCCTTTCAGACGCGCCGCTCTATTGGCGGTGGAAAGATGGTCTGAACACGTGCGGACGAGGCCGGCGACGGATAAGCTTGGTAAGGCCCGAGTCGGGACCGGGTCGGAGTAAGGACAACATGCCCATCACAATTCTCGACGGTATCGTTCTCGGCGTTGCGCTGTTTTCGGCCATCCTCGCCATGGTCCGCGGGTTCTCGCGCGAGGTCCTGTCGGTCGCGAGCTGGGTCGGCGCGGCGGCGGCCGCCTATTTCCTCTATCCCTATCTGCTACCCTACGCCTCGCAATACACCAGCAGCGACACGGTCGCGATGATCGGCTCGGCGGCCGTGGTCTTCCTGGTGGCGCTGATCGTCATTTCCTTCATCACGATGCGGATCGCCGATTTCATCATCGACAGCCGCATCGGCGCGCTTGATCGGACGCTTGGCTTCCTGTTCGGCGCCGCCCGCGGCATCTTGCTTGTCGTCGTCGCCATGCTGTTCTTCAACTGGCTGGTGGCACCGCAACAGCAACCGATTTGGGTTACCCAGGCGAAATCGAAGCCGCTACTCGACAATCTCGGCAACAAGCTGATCGCACTTTTGCCGGAAGAGGCCGATGCCACCATCCTCGACCGCCTGCGCGGCAAGGACACCACGGGCGAAGGCGAACCCGAAAGCCCTCCGGGCGCGACCGAACAGCCCCCCGTCCAGGATGGACCGACGAACGGCTGAGACAGAACATCAGTTTGCGACAAGGCCCGCTGCGCGGGCTTTGTCCATTTGGAATAACGCTTGCCACTGTTTTCGGCTAAGATCGCTTGAAGACGGGCAGCCTGATCACGATATGCGCACCGGCATGGAGCAAAAGGCGAACTTGTGATGACCGATCTCAGATCCAGTGAAATCCACGACGAACTCGATGGCGACACCCTGCACGAAGAATGCGGTGTCTTCGGCATTCTGGGACATCCGGATGCAGCCACCCTGACGGCGCTTGGATTGCACGCGCTCCAGCATCGGGGCCAGGAAGCGGCCGGTATCGTCACCTTCGACGGCAAGCAGTTCTATACCGAAAAGCGCATGGGTCTCGTCGGAGACCACTACACCGACCCCGCCACGCTGGCCAAGCTGCCCGGTTACATTTCCATCGGACACACGCGCTACTCGACCACCGGCGAGGTGGCGCTGCGCAACGTCCAGCCGCTCTTTGCCGAGCTCGAAGTCGGCGGCATCGCTATCGCCCACAACGGCAACTTCACCAATGGGCTGACACTGCGCCGCCAGTTGATTGCCGACGGCGCGATATGTCAGTCGACTTCAGACACCGAGGTCGTCCTTCATCTCATCGCCCGCTCCAAGCAGACCTCCTCCTCCGATCGCTTCATCGACGCCATCCGCCAAATGGAAGGCGGTTATTCTATGCTGGCGATGACGCGCACGAAGCTGATTGCCGCGCGCGACCCGATCGGTATCCGCCCCCTCGTCATGGGCGAGCTCGATGGCAAGCCGATCTTCTGCTCGGAAACCTGCGCGCTCGACATCATCGGCGCCAAGTACATCCGTGATGTCGAGAACGGCGAAGTGGTCATTTGCGAGATCCAGCCGGACGGCTCGATTTCGATCGATGCGCGCAAGCCAGAAGCACCGCAGCCCGAACGGCTCTGCCTCTTCGAATATGTCTACTTCGCCCGCCCGGATTCGGTCGTCGGCGGTCGCAGCGTCTATGTGGCGCGCAAGAACATGGGCGTCAATCTCGCCAAGGAATCGCCCGTCGACGCAGATGTGGTCGTCCCTGTGCCCGACGGCGGCACTCCGGCCGCGCTCGGGTATGCACAGCAGAGCGGCATTCCCTTCGAATATGGCATCATCCGCAATCACTATGTCGGACGGACCTTCATCGAACCGACGCAGCAGATCCGGGCGTTCGGCGTCAAGCTAAAGCATTCGGCCAACCGCGCGATGATCAAGGACAAGCGCGTGGTACTCGTCGACGATTCCATCGTGCGCGGCACGACGTCGGTCAAGATCGTCCAGATGATCCGCGACGCCGGTGCACGCGAAGTGCATATCCGTGTCGCTAGCCCGATGATCTTCCATCCGGACTTCTATGGCATCGATACGCCGGACCGCGACAAGTTGCTCGCCAATCAGCATGCCGATCTCGCGTCCATGTGCCGCGTCATCGGTGCCGACTCGCTCGAGTTCCTGTCGATCGACGGGCTCTACCGGGCCGTCGGTGGTGCGCCGCGCGACCCGCAAGCTCCGCAATTCACCGATCATTATTTCACCGGTGACTACCCGACGCGCCTGCTCGACCAGGAAGGCGCAAGTAACGTCCGCAAACTCTCGGTTCTCGCCAGCAACGGATAAAAAGACAATCAAATGACGCCCAACCTGAAAGACCGGGTCGCCCTGGTCACCGGCGCATCGCGCGGTATCGGCTATTTCACTGCCCTCGAACTTGCCAAGGCTGGCGCGCATGTCATCGCCTGCGCGCGCACGGTCGGAGGTCTGGAAGAACTCGACGATGCCATCAAGGCGGTCGGTGGCTCCGCCACGCTCGTTCCCTTCGATCTCGCGGACATGGCGGCAATCGACAAGCTCGGAGGAGCGATCCACGAGCGTTGGGGCAAACTCGATATCCTCGTTGCCAATGCGGGTGTGCTCGGCACGATTTCGCCGATCGGCCATGTCGAGGCCAAGGTGTTCGAAAAGGTGATGACGATCAACGTCACCGCGACCTGGCGACTGATCCGCTCGGTCGAGCCGCTGCTCGTTAAATCCGACGCGGGCCGTGCGCTTATTGTCTCATCGGGTGCCGCGCACAAGTGCAAACCCTTCTGGAGCCCCTACTCTGCTTCCAAGGCCGCTGTCGAGGCGCTGGCACGCACCTGGGCGCATGAAACCCAGCGGCTGCCGCTCCGCATTCTCAGCGTCGATCCGGGGCCGACGCGCACCGCAATGCGTGCCCAGGCGATGCCTGGCGAAGATCCGGCGACCGTGCCGCATCCATCCGAAGTCGCGGCCGCGCTGATTCCGCTCCTCGGGCCCGACCAGACCGAGACCGGAAAACTGTTCATCGTTCGCGAAAACAAGATCGTCGACTATCGGATGCCGGAATAATTCGGCCAACCGAAAACAAAGGAAGAAAGCCACCGCGGAGACCCGCGGTGGCTTTCTTCTTTTGTCATGACACCCGCCTGTCAATCATTGTCGCCGGGCAGTCCATCGCCGCCCTGCGCCGGGTGCGCCGGCCAGTCGCCATATTTGCGTTGCCAGGAGCGAGCACCGAACGGCAGGCTGATCAGATAGGCAAGCGCCGTCACCACCATCGTTTCCCACGTATAGGTCATCAGCGTCGCGACATAGAAGACGACGACGAGAATGGCCGGCAGGACGAGATCGCGGCGCACGCGGTTCTCCGACTTGCCGGACCAGACTGGCAGGCGGCTGACCAGAAGGAAGGCGATCAGCACCGTATAGGCCGAAGCGATGAGCGCAAACAGCCGCTCCGGCGCAAGGCCGAGCAGACCGAGATAGACCGGCAGCAGCACCAGCATGGCGCCGGCAGGTGCCGGAACGCCGACGAAATATTCCGACTGCCAGGATGCCTTGACCTGGCGCTCGGCCATGACGTTGAAGCGGGCCAGACGCAATCCGGTGGCAATCGCGTAGATCAAGGCGGCGATCCAGCCGATCGAACGCGCCTGGTCAAGCACGAAGACATAGAGAACCAGTGCCGGAGCGACGCCGAAATTGATGATGTCTGCGAGCGAATCCATCTGGCCGCCGAAGCTCGACGTCGCCTTGAGCAGGCGTGCGACCCGTCCATCGATACCGTCGAGAAATGCTGCAAACAGCACCATCGCGACGGCCAGTTCGACACGGTTCTCGAAGGCGAGCCGGATGCCGGAGAGGCCGGCGCAAATTGCCAGCACGGTGATCATGTTGGGGATCATCAGGCGCAGCGGAATTTCGCGCAGACGCGGCCCGCGCGCCTTGTCGTTCGATCCGTCCACCTCCGCGGCCGTTTGCACTGCTTCCGTCGGCTTTTCGTGCTGGGGCTCTTCCATGACGGCTCCTTATGCGCGGCGGCTGACCACCGGCCCCTTCGCGGAGCCGAATTCAGCAAGCACCGTTTCGCCGGCGACGGCGGTCTGCCCGACGCTGACGCGCGGCTCGGCTCCTTCGGGCAGAAACACGTCAAGCCGTGAGCCGAACCGGATGAGGCCGAAGCGCTCGCCCGCTTCGAGCGACGCGTTTTGCGTGGTCCAGCAGAGAATACGCCGCGCGACCAGGCCGGCAATCTGGACCACGCCGATTTCGCCGTGCTTCGTCTCGATGACGAGGCCATTGCGTTCGTTCTCGTGGCTCGCCTTGTCGAGCTCGGCGTTTACGAACCTGCCGGCACGATAGGCTACGCGGCGCACCGTCCCGCCCATCGGAGCGCGGTTCACATGGCAATTGAAGACATTCATGAAAACCGAGATGCGCAGCATGGGCGTCGACCCTAGGCCTAGTTCATCCGGCGGGGTCACCACGGCAATCGAGGAGACGCGGCCATCGGCCGGGCTGATCACGAGGTCATCGTCGATCGGCGTCATGCGTTCGGGATCGCGGAAGAAGTAGGCGCACCACGCGGTCAAGAGGAAGCCGATCCACATCAGTGGTTCCCACAGTAAGCCAAGCACCAGCGACACAACGAAGAAGATCGCAATGAAGCGGTAGCCTTCCTTGTGCACCGGAACGAGCGTGTTTCGCACCGTGTTGACCAAGCTCATGAACTCTACTCCAGATTTGATGTGGATCGTGACCTAGCGCGAAATCCGGACTCCGGCAACGTTGAAGCGGCAACAATCGGCGCCAAACGCCACACGCTCGCCCCCGATCATCAAGCAGCTGGCTGGCCGCGGTCGATGATGCCCAGATGGTCGCTCTCGCGCACCCGCTTCAATTGCTCCTCCGCCTGTGTTGCCTCGCGCTGGCGGCTCCACATGGAAGCGTAAAGGCCATCGCGATCGATCAGTTCCCCATGCGTACCGCGCTCGGCGATCACGCCGTCCTTGAGGACGATGATCTCATCCGCGTGGATGACCGTCGATAGGCGGTGGGCGATGACAAGCGTCGTGCGGTTGCGGGACACGACGTCCAGTGCCGCCTGAATTTCCTGCTCCGTCTTGGTATCGAGCGCGGATGTCGCCTCGTCGAGGATCAGGATAGGTGGCGCTTTCAGGATTGTGCGCGCGATCGCAACGCGCTGCTTCTCGCCACCTGAAAGTTTCAGCCCGCGTTCGCCGACCATGGCCCGGAAACCTTCCGGAAGGCCGCGGATGAAACCAGCGATCTGCGCCGCCTCGGCAGCCGCCTCGACCTCAGAGTCGGACGCCTCGATGCGACCATAGCGAATGTTGTAGGCGATCGTGTCGTTGAAGAGCACCGTGTCCTGCGGGACCATGCCGATTACCGCGCGCAGGCTTTTCTGCGTCACATCGCGAACATCCTGTCCGTCGACGGTGATCGACCCCCCCTGGACATCGTAAAAGCGGTAAAGCAGCCGCGACAATGTCGACTTGCCCGCTCCGGACGGTCCAACGACCGCCACCGTCTTGCCGGCGGGAACGTCAAAGGAAATCCCTTTGAGGATCGGGCGGGCGGAGTCGTAGGCGAAATGCACGTCCCTGAATGAGATTGCGCCTTTGTCGATTGCCAGCTCCCTCGCGTCCGCCTGGTCGAGAACCTCCGCCCGAACATCGAGCAGATCAAACATGTGCTCGATATCGGTCAAGCCCTGGCGGATTTCGCGGTAGACAAAGCCGATGAAATTCAGCGGGATGGCAAGCTGTATCAGCATGGCGTTGACGAAAACGAAATCACCGATCGTCTGATCGCCGCGCTGCACGGCGAGCGCCGATATCGTCATCATCACTGCGGTACCCGCGCCGAAGATCAGCGCCTGGCCGAAGTTCAGCCAGCCGAGCGAAGTCCACACCTGGGTCGCAGCGCGCTCGTAGCGCTCCATCGACTTGTCGAACCGCTTCGCCTCCATCTCTTCATTGCCGAAATATTTGACGGTCTCGAAGTTAAGGAGCGAGTCGATCGCCTTGGTGTTCGCATCGGTATCGCTATCGTTCATCGAGCGGCGAATCGCGATGCGCCAGTCGCTGGCGCGCACCGTGAACCAGATGTAGAGCCAAACCGTCACGGCCGTGACAAAGAGATAGCTGAAGCCGTAGCCCCACCAGAAGATCACCGCCGTCAGCAGGAATTCGATCAGCGTCGGCACGCTGTTCAGGATGGTAAATCGGACAATCGTCTCGATGCCCTTGGTTCCGCGCTCGATAATGCGCGAAAGTCCGCCCGTGCGCCGCTCGAGATGGAAGCGGAGCGAGAGCTGATGCATGTGGACGAAGGTCCTGTAGGCAAGCTGCCGCACGGCATGCTGGCCAACGCTCGCAAAGAGTGCGTCACGCAACTGGTTCAGGCCAGCCTGCAGCAGACGCGCAAGGTTGTAGGCGAGGACCAGCATGACCGCGCCGGTCAGGAATTGCGGCAGCGAGGCCAGCGCGTCCGGCCTGCTGTTGAGGGCGTCGGTGGCCCACTTGAAGAAATAGGGAACGAGAATAAGGACAACCTTCGCGACCACGAGGATCACCGTCGCCCAGACGACCCGCATTTTCAGATCCACGCGATCGGCCGGCCACATATAGGGCCAGAGGTTCGCGATGGTCTCCAACGGATTGCTCGTGTTGGCGGAAACCGTCTTTTTCTGGTTTTGGGGTGCCACGTCTCAGTCCGCTTTCAGTTCTGCTACAGCGTCCTTTGTGCGTCTGAAACGACGCATGGCGCTGTAGATCGTCAATGAAAAGCGGCGCCTTTTTGGAGACGCCGCGTTTTCTGACAGATAGGTCCGCATGCTGCTCGCTGCAATGGAATCGCCGGCAAAAGGCGGACTATTCTTCGTGCTTCACGTGCTTGCGGTGCATTTCCCGCGATTCATCTTCGGACATCGCCTCGTCGGGAACACCGAAAACCTGACCTGGACGGATCAAGTCGGGATTTTCGATCTGCTCCCGGTTGGCAAGGTAAATCGTCGTGTAGCGAACCCCTGCCCCGTAGACTCGGCGTGAAATCTGCCAGAGCGTGTCGCCGCGGCGGATAATGACCGAAGTCTTGCTCTCCTTGAGCGGAGCCTGCTCGATCGTCGCGGGCTGCCCGGGTGTCTCGGCCGGCGCCGCCGCGGCTGCGTGTTCGGAAGCCGGCGCTGCGGCAGCGCTGCCGGAACCTTCGGCCACCGGCGGCACCGCCGGCTTGGCGGCGTCCGCCGCCGTCGTCTTGGCCCCAGGCTCAACAACGGCCTCAGCGACAGCGCTCGGCCGGGCCAGCGCAGAGCCGACCGTTGCCTCGACCTTTGCCAGCGCCGCCGCGACGCTTGCCGGGTCCTGCTGTGACGACTTGAGCACCTTCAGTGCATCGGCCGCGGCCTTCGATGCTTCGGCCGCGGCAGTCGCCAACGCCTCGTTTGCGTTATCTGCCGGTTTGAAGTCGGCGAGAGACTGCAGCGCGAATTCCGTGGCCGAACGGGCCGCCGCAAGCTGCTCGGCGGAGGGCCGTTTGCCATCGGCGAAAAGTCCCTTCAGCAAGGCAACCGCCTTGCTCGCCTCGCTCCGCAAGCGATCAAACCCGTTGCTCGCCGCCTCCGACTGCGCGCCAGCGACGGCTGCCACCTGACTGCCTGCCGGTCGGTCGAAGGGCACCGATGCGCGCATCGCCACCTTGCCGCCGCCCTGGTTCAGCATGTCGGCCCGGATGATGTGACTGCCGACAGCCAGATCGATCGAGCCGTCGACGACGAATTTGCCCTTGTCGTCGGCCTTCATCTCGCCGACGAACTTGTCATCGGCATAGATGCGCACTAGCGCGCCGGGCTTGGCGTTGCCGGCAACGTACATCGTCCCGCCCTCGATCTCGACGGCGGTAACCTGAAGACCCGGAACGCCAGCGGGTTTGGCCGGCGCTTCGAGCGTGCCCGCAGGCTCACTGCCTTGCGCATTCGGCTGAACAGCAACGTCCGCCGGCTTTGCATCGACCTGAGGCGTGGTGATCAGGCGGCTCGCTTCGCCGGGCTTGGACACCATTGCCAGCAACTGGCCGTTAGAGTCCCTCGGCACGGAGACCGTCGCCACTTCTTCGGACGTCTTGGTGGCGCCACCTGCACCGACACTGCGCAGGGTTAGCTGGTGATCGCCGGCGACAAGCGGCTTGTCAAAGACGGCGGCGAAATCGCCGGCGGCGCCAACGTCTGCCGTGCCGATAACGGTGTTGCCGCTAAGGATCTCGAGTTTGGTGCCGGGCTGGGCGCGCCCTGCGATGACGGTCGATCCATCGGGCTCGACGCGAAGGATGTCGAAGCCCGGAACCGTCCAGTTCGCAGGATTGGACGCGTCGGCGGTCGCCTTGCTCGCGGCATCCGGCACAGCCGTCTGACCTTCCGGCGCGACCGGGGTGGTTTCGACCTTGCCCGCTGGTTTGGTCTCGGCCGGCTGGCCGCCGCTCGCGGTCGGCTGTGCGGCCTGTTCCTGGTCGTCATCACGCAGATTTGGCTGGACCACGAAAACCATCAAGGCGGTCGCGGCTGCCAAGACGCTCAGCGCCACCCAACCGGCTTTGTTCTTCATCATGCTACTCTCCACACGGGGCGGAGCAATACAACGCTCCGCGCATGTCCCCTTTTATCGGCCCGCGGCGCGGACATTTTTTGCCATTATAGCGCAACAGCCGCCCACCCGTCCTAATTCTTCAACGTATTACTGAAATTGCTAACGTTTCCTATAGTTTCATACAAGCTCCCAAGTCTCATGCGGGCCTCATTGTGGCTGCTTTTTCCCTCATTTTTCTTGACCGATGCTGCGCTGCAATGTCTTTTGGCTCCATGACTAAGCAAAACATCCCGATTCGATCGATCTGCGTCTATTGCGGTTCTCAGCCAGGGCGCGAAGTGGCCCACATGCAGGCGGGTCGCATACTGGGAAAATCGATCGCCGACCATGGTCTGCGCCTCGTCTACGGCGGCGGCACGCGCGGCATCATGGGCGCGGTGGCAAGCGGCGTACTGTCGGCAGGCGGCGAAGTTACCGGCATCATTCCGGAATTCCTTATGGACAAGGAAGCAACCCGCCATTCACTGGGCCAGCTCAACGAACTCGTTGTCACCGCCGACATGCATGAGCGCAAGCACAAGATGTTCGAGCGTTCGGATGCATTCGTGGCGCTTCCGGGCGGCATCGGCACGCTTGAGGAAATCGTCGAAATCATGACCTGGGCGCAGCTCGGCCGCCACAGGAAGCCGATGGTCTTCGGCAACATCAACAGCTTCTGGAACCCGATGCTGGAACTGTTGCAGCATATGCGCGATCAGGGCTTCGTGCACACGGCCCATCTCGTCCAGCCATTGGTGATCGAAAGGGCCGAAGACATCATCCCTGCAATTCTTGCTTCGGCCGCCGCGATGGGTCGCGAGGGCGAGACAGAGATCATTTCCAAACTGTAGAAGCGCGCCACCGGTCGATCAGCTTTGCGCGTTCGAAAAGACGCGCGGCACTATTCTACTACTCAGCTGGGGCCGGCTGCGCCGCGCGACGGGCTCTGCTTTCGGCGAGCATCGCACCCGAATAGACAACGAGCGCGGCCCAGATCAGGGCAAAGGCGATGAGTTTCGCCGTCCCGAAGGGCTCGTGGAAGACGAAGACCGCAATGACGAAGATCATCGTCGGGGCGATATACTGCATGATGCCGATAGTGGAGAGCCGCAAGAGCTTCGCCCCATTGGCATAAATCATCAGCGGCACGGCCGTGACGACGCCGCAGGAAAGCAGCCACAGGACATCCGCAACACCGGTATCACCAAAATGGCCCTGGCCGGTGGCCTCGAGCCAAAGGACGTAGCCGAGTGCCGGAATGCTGAGCAGCAGCACCTCGAGGAAGAAGCCCTGGTTCGGTCCGATCGGCAGCGTCTTGCGGAAGAAGGCGTAGAAACCCCAGGAGATGCAAAGCCCTATCGAGACCCATGGCAGGCCGCCGGCATCGAACGCGAGCACGGCAACGGCGATTGCGGCCAGCGCAATCGCCACCATTTGGGCCGCGTTCGGCCTTTCCTTGAGGAGAACGGCCCCGAGGAAGATCGAAAACAGCGGATTGATATAATAGCCAAGCGCAGTCTCGATTGCGCGGCCGGCACCGATCGCCCAGACATAGATGCCCCAGTTGATCGTGATGAGCACGGCGGTCAGTGTCGCCATTCTCAGCATGCTCGGGGACCGGAGCGCCGTCTTCAGCTCTTGCGTGCGACCGAGCCACAACAACACGAGGCCTGCAAGCGGCACGGACCAGACGATGCGATGGGCGACGACTTCCGGCGCCGGTATGTGTGCCACCGCCTTCATGAAGAACGGCAGGAAGCCCCAGAGCAGATAGGCGGAAAGCGCAAAAGCGAACCCCTTGGCGGAATCGGTATTTTCGGCGGGGATCTTCGCGTTGGGCTCGGCCATGGTTTGGTTCCTGACATCTCGGACGCGGCGAAATTGGCGCGGCGGCAGTCCTTATCGACGGCATCGTCAGCGGACCGATGCCTCCTCACCGTCGCGTCCTACTCCAATGCGCGGTAATGCACCAATTCATTTCCGTGAACGAAGAGTAAAACTCTCTGATCAAACCGCAAAAAGTCAGCGAACGTCATTCGGCTGCAATCAATCCGATCTGATCGCGGTTCTTAAGCAGCTTGTAGACGATACTATCCATGAGCGCCTGGAAGGACGCATCGATGATGTTGTCGGAGACACCGACCGTCCACCAGCGCGCGCCGGTGCGGTCGGTCGATTCGATCAGGACGCGCGTGATCGCCTCGGTACCGCCGTTGAGGATACGCACCTTGTAGTCGGCAAGCTCAAGATCGGCGATCTCCGACTGATATTTGCCGAGGTCCTTGCGTAGCGCAAGGTCGAGTGCATTGACCGGACCGTGGCCTTCGGCAACGGACATCATGACTTCCCCATCGACGACGACCTTGACCACCGCTTCCGAGACGGTCTTCAAGTTGCCGTTCGCATCGAAACGCCGCTCGACCATCACGCGGAAGCCCTCGACATGGAAGAAATCGGGAACGGTCCCGAGGATGCGGCTTGCGAGCAGGGCAAAACTCGCATCCGCGCCTTCGTAGGCGTAGCCCGTCGCCTCGCGCTCCTTGACGATGGCAATCAGCTTGTCGAGCCTGGGATCGTCCTTGGCGACGTTGATGCCGCGACGCTTGAGCGCGTTGATGAAATTGGCCTTGCCGCCCTGGTCCGAGACCATGACCTTGCGCAGATTGCCGACGCTTTCGGGCGCGACATGCTCGTAGGTTTTGGGGTCCTTCAACAGGGCTGAAGCGTGGATCCCCGCCTTGGTCGCAAAGGCCGATGCGCCGACATAGGGCGCCTGCGGATCCGGCGAGCGGTTCAAAAGCTCGTCGAACGCATGGGCGAGCGTCGTCAATTCCTGCAGTTTTTCCGAATCGATTCCGGTTTCGAAGCGACTCGAATAGGCTTCCTTCAGTGCCAGCGTCGCGATCAGTGTCACCAGATTGGCATTGCCGCAGCGTTCGCCGATGCCGTTCAGCGTTCCCTGGATTTGGCGGACGCCGGCCTCCACAGCGGCGAGCGAATTTGCCACCGCCTGGCCGGTGTCATTATGGGCATGGATGCCGAGATTGGCGCCGGGCACGCCTCCGGCGATCACGGCAGCAACGATTTCACGCACCTCGGGCGGCTGTGTGCCGCCGTTGGTGTCGCACAGCACGACCCAGCGTGCTCCCGCCTCGAGCGCCGTCCTGGCACAGGCAAGCGCATAGGCCGGATTTGCCTTGTAGCCGTCGAAGAAATGCTCGCAATCGACCATGGCTTCACGGCCGGAGGCGACAACGGCCTCGACCGAGGCGCGGATATTGTCGAGGTTCTCCTCGTTCGAGCAGCCGAGCGCGACCTCGACATGATAGTCCCAGCTCTTGGCAACGAGACAGATCGCATCGGTCTTGGCGTCGAGCAAGGCGCGCAAGCCCGGGTCGTTGGAGGCGGAGACCCCGGCACGCTTGGTCATGCCGAACGCCACGAATGAAGCCTTCTGCGTGCGCGTGCGCTTGAAGAACTCCGTGTCCGTCGGGTTGGCACCCGGGTAGCCGCCTTCGACATAATCCATGCCGAACTCGTCGAGCATGGTCGCAATCGCAATCTTGTCCTCGACGGAAAAATCGATGCCGGGCGTCTGCTGCCCGTCCCGAAGCGTGGTGTCGAAGAGATAGATGCGTTCCCTAGTCATGGCTGAGTTCCAACGTGCTAATAAGTCAGCGCGGAAATGCCTGCGAAAAGCCGCAGACACTTTCCGTGCTATTCCGTCTTGCCTGCAAATTTGTCCGTCGCTCGGATCAGGCAGTCGAGAATGCCCGGCTCCGAATAGGCATGTCCCGCTCCCTCGATCAGATGGAATTCCGCCTCCGGCCAGGCCTTGTGCAACTGCCAGGCATATTTGGCCGGGCACGGCATGTCGTAGCGGCCATGCACGATCAAGCCTGGGATGCCGTGGAGCTTGTGTGCGTCGCGCAGCAACTGCCCCTCCTCCAGCCAGCCGGCATTAACGAAGAAATGGTTTTCGATGCGGGCGAAGGCGTGGGCGAATTCCTCATCCTCGAACTTCCCGCTCGTCTCCGGTTCCGGCAGCAGCGTAATCGTCTCGCCTTCCCAGATGCTCCAGGCTTTGGCGGCGGCAAGCTGGGTCGCGCGGTCCCCGCTCGTCAGCCGGCGATGATAGGCGAGCATCATCTCGTGGCGTTCTTCCGGCGGTATTGGGGCGACGAAGCGTTCCCATTTGTCGGGAAACATTTCAGAGACGCCGAACTGATAGTACCAGTCGAGTTCGGCCTTGGTCAGCGTATAGATGCCCCTGACGACGAGTTCGGAAACACGGTCCGGGTGGGTCTCGGCATAGGCAAGCGCCAGCGTCGAGCCCCAGGAGCCGCCAAAAACCAGCCATTTTTCAACGCCGGCCAATTCACGCAAGCGTTCGATATCGGCAACGAGATGCCACGTGGTATTCGCCTCGATCTCCGCGTGTGGCGTGGATTTGCCGCAGCCGCGCTGATCGAACAGCGTCACGTCGTAAAGTTCAGGGTCGAAAAGGCGACGGTGGTTTGGCGAGATCGTGCCGCCGGGTCCGCCATGCAGGAAAACCGCCGGCTTTGCCCCGGGCGTGCCCGCGCGTTCCCAATAAATTACGTGGCCGTGGCCCACATCGATGTGGCCGGAGGCATAGGGTTCGATTTCCGGATAAAGGGTACGCAATACAGTCACAACAGGTCTTCCTTGGGTGGCCAATGCACAGTGTCGTAGTCGGGATGCTGGCGGTTCGACTCCAGCACAAGCAGGTGACGCTCGGCTGATGCTTCGCTGCGGTCGTCGGTCTCCTTTTCAGGAAGACGCGGCAGATGAGAAAACCACAACACACGCGACTCGATGCCGGACTGATAGATCGGCTGCACGTCGTCCGGATCGTCGAGCGAGCCAAGTGCGATGTTCAAAAAATCCTCACGAGGCATGTCGTAGAAGAGCGGCGTGCCGCAATCGCGGCAAAAGCCGCGCCGGACGAGATCCGACGACTGGAACCAGGACGGCTGCCCGCGGGTGATCAGAAAATCGTCCCGCTTGATATTGGCGAGCGGCAGGAAGTAGTTGCCCGCTGCCTTCTGGCACATGCGGCAATGGCAAAGATGCGGATCGTCGAGCGTGCCCTCGGCGCGATAGCGCACCGCGCCGCACTGGCAGCCGCCGGTAAAGATGCGTCTGATCATCACTTCCAAGCCCCTCCCGCCGGCCACTGATCGGTCTCGTGGTCAGGGTGCTGGAATGAGATGATCTGTTCCTGCCGGGCATAATAGTCCGGGTCTTCGTGAACCGGCTGATCGAAAATCGTTTCGACCCAGGGCAGCCTTGATGCGTAATTGACCTGGATTTTCGGAGCGAGGTCGGAACGATCATCAAAGGCGCCGATCGCGATTTCGAGGCCGCCCGGATGCCGATAGGTCAGCGGCGTGCCGCATTTCGGGCAGAAGCCGCGATCGATGTTGACGGAGGACTGGAAGTAACTCGGTTCGTCGCGGGTCCACTCGACCCCATCCTTTGGGGCCGTGACGAGCGCCGAAAAGAACGACCCGAACTGCTTCTGGCACATGCGGCAGTGGCAGATCGACGGACGGCCGAGCTTTCCATGGATGCGGAAGCGCACGGCTCCGCATTGGCATCCTCCTGTGCGTACAGAATCGGTCATCGCGTTGCCTCCGGTGGCCAGGTTTCGGTGTCGTGATCGGGGTGCTGATAGGAAACGAGATCGGCGAGGAATGAGTCCGCTGCCACATCCGCCATGGTATCTTCGCCCGGCAGTTCGTGCACCCGGTCGACATAGGGCAGCTTTGCCTCGATACCCCACTGGACCGTCGGTACGATGCCTTGGGGCCTGTCGAAGGCCGCGATCGCCAGTGCCATGCCGTCCGGCGCCTCATAGGTCAGTGGCGTGCCGCAATCACCGCAGAAGCCGCGCCAAACGGCGTTCGACGATTGGAAGCGCCTGCGCTCGCCGCGCGTCCAGGTGACCTTCGCTCCGCGCACGGAGACGAGTGGCAGATAGAAGTTGCCGCTCGCCTTCTGGCACATGCGGCAATGGCAAACCGAGGCGTCGCCGAGTTCTCCCTCGACGCGAAAGCGGATCGCGCCACATTGGCATCCGCCAGTATGGATCTCATCCGTCATGTCACGCTCCTCTTCGTTTCGCCGGGATCGTCGTCCTATTACCGTCTACGTCACGCCTGCGACCGCTTGACCTCCCAGGTCGTCACCCGCTCGCCGGTTTCCGGGTCCTTGCCGTCCTTGAGTTGGATACCTCGTGCCTGAAGATCGTCGCGAATGCTGTCCGCTTCCGCGAAGTTCTTCGCCTTGATGAGTTCGAGACGGGCACGCACGCGCTCGTCGATCTCATGCACGACTGCCTCGTCGAGTTCGATTTCCTTCGGCGCAACGCCGAGCAGAGCTGCACTTGCAGCGAAAACGCCCGCTTGACGCGAATCGACCGATGCCTTCTGGGCAAGCGCATGCAGTGCCTGGACCGCGGCGACAGTGTTAAGGTCATCCGCAAGCGCTGCGACAATCCCAGGATCCGGTTCGCCGACCGCATCTCCGGGCACAGGCCATTTTGACAGCAGGTGCTCGGCTTCCTCAAGGCGCTTGATGGAGAAGTCGATGGGCTCGCGATAGTGGGTCATCAGCATTGCTAGCCGCAAGACCTCGCCCGGCCATTTGCGCCCGCCGAACTTCTCGGTGTGGAGGAGCTCGTAGATCGTGACGAAATTACCCTCGGACTTCGACATCTTGCGGCCTTCGACCTGCAGGAAGCCATTGTGCATCCAGACGTTTGCCATCACGTCGGTACCATGGGCGCAACGCGACTGGGCGATTTCGTTTTCATGATGCGGGAAGATCAGATCCAGCCCGCCTCCGTGGATGTCGAACACTTCGCCGAGATAACGTCCGCTCATCGCCGAGCATTCGATATGCCAGCCGGGGCGACCGCGTCCCCAGGGGCTCTCCCAGCCAGGCTCGTCGTCCTCGGAAAGCTTCCAAAGCACAAAATCGCCGGGATTTTTCTTGTGGGCATCGACTGCGATGCGGGCTCCGGCCTGTTGTTCGTCGAGGTTGCGCTTTGAAAGCTGGCCATAGTCGGCCATCGACTTTGTGTCGAACAGCACCTCGCCGGCGGCTTGATAAGCATGCCCCTTGGCTATCAGCTTGTCGATGAGTTCGATCATCTGGGCGATATTCTCGGTGGCGCGCGGCTGCACGTCAGGGTCGAGGCAGCCGAGTGCCGTGGCATCCTCCAGAAACTGCGTCTCGGTTTTCTCGGTCACGCGCCGGATCGCCTCGTTCAGCGAGAGCCCCGGATAGTCGCGCAACGCCCGTGCGTTGATCTTGTCGTCGACGTCAGTGATGTTACGGGCATAGGTGACGTGGTTCGCGCCATAGACATGGCGCAGCAGCCGAAAAAGAACGTCGAAGACGATGGTCGGGCGCGCGTTGCCGATATGCGCGTAGTCATAAACCGTGGGGCCGCAGACATACATACGCACGTTCTCCGGATCGATAGGCCGGAAATCAGCCTTCTCTCGCGTCAGTGTGTTGTACAGCTTCAACGTCGGCATTCCGCCCATCCCAAATCTCCAAGCCTGCGTGCAACCGTCGGAATATACAGCGTCCGGGCGGCCCGCACGTTTGTCATCTTGGATTTCGGGAGACGAAAACGGCCAGGCCAGCGGATCGCTAGCGAATAATCTTCCGGCAAATAATGCAGATAACCGTTTTCATGGCGACACTTATCGCGCTTCACATCACGGCGGTCAAGAGGTCAACCACAGGCAAGCCACGTGCGGCATCATGAAACAATGCGGCCATGGTTTTGTCATCATTTGGCTTATCTGGATCGCGCAACGGGAAGGAGATTCGCGATTTGCAGATTGGCCTCTGCATCCGACCCTGTTTCCGGAGGAACAAGGAGGAGCTTTGTTTTCGCGCATAACGGGAAAACGAAGTGTTTCCGGCAAGGGACTGCATCAAGGAGAGAATGCAAGTGAAGGCCGCCAAGATCACCGAAACGAAACCGCCCGTCGCCGATCTGGTAACGCTGTATCGGCCGCTTGGCCTAACGGCCGTGCTCGCCGCCGCGCTGCAGGTCAAGGCCAAGCCGGCAGGCAAGCTCGTCAAGCGCACCGTCTAAACCTCGCCGACGCGGCGCGCTGCTAAAAGAGAGACATCTGCCTGTCGTCGCCGTTCCGGTCGTCAGGGCGGTTCCGGCTCGCCGTTTCCGGTGACCTGATAGGGGTGACTTCGGCCTGGAGCTCGGGGCCGGTATTTGCGACCTTGTTGACCTTGTCCGATACAGCGATCGCCTCGAAATAGTCGTCCGGAGCCGGCGCCATGAGATCAGCAACGTCGCGCGGCTCCTGGGTCTTGCAATCCAGCCAGCGGGCAAAGTCCTCCGGCTGGATCACCACCGGCATGCGATCATGGATATGCCGAATCGACTTGTTTGCGCCGGTGGTGAGGATCGCTGCCGTATCGACCTCAGAGCCGTCTGCTGAAGACCAAGTCTCCATGAGGCCGGCAAAGGCGACGATCCCGCCTCTCTTCGGGCGGACCCAGTAGGTCTGGGAAGCTTCACCGCTGCCTTTTACCGGGCGATGCCATTCGTAGAAGCCGGAAGCGGGCACCAGAATGCGGCGATGCCGCATCGCCGCGCGGAAGGCCGCCTTTCCGACCGCCGATTCGGAGCGGGCGTTGATGAGCAACGGGAACTTGCGTGGATCCTTCACCCAGCCGGGCGTGAAGCCCCAGCGGACAAGCATAGCTTTGCGCTCCGGCAGATTGCTGCCGGGCTTCGCCCGGTCCGAGGCGACGACCACGACGATCGGCTGCATTGGCGCGATGTTGTAGCGCGCCGGGAAGTCTTCCGCCTCCAGCAGGCCAAACAGTTCCATCAGTTCTTTCGGCGTCGCTGTCAGCGCAAATCGTCCGCACATGACATGGATGTGGCACTTCACGTAGGATGGGTCAACGATCCAACGCTATTTTGATTCTGCAATGCCAAAGCAGCCCCAACTCGCCTCCTCCGCCATCCTCGAACGGGACGGGCGCTATCTCCTCGTCCGGCGCGCCAACCCGCCATCGGCCGACATGTACGCTTTTCCGGGCGGCCGGGCAGAGCCAGGCGAAACCCCGGCGGATACTGCGCTGCGCGAACTTGCCGAGGAGACCGGCATCAGCGGCCGCGACCCGGTGCTCTTCGAAACCTACGAGCTGCCTGGAAAGGAATCGGAGGGGCGGCATTTCGTGCTTTCGGTTTTTACGGTTCAGGCGGATAGCGACGCCGTCGCGATCGCCAACGATGACGCCGCTGGCGTCGGCTGGTTTACACCCGAGGAAATCTTCGAACTGCCGATTCCCGAGAGCGTCCGTCATTGCGTGGAAAGACTGTCCGGACTCCGGTCAAGGCTCCGCGCAAGCGACGCTTGCCATAAAACCGACGCTGATTCGGATTTGATGGGATCATGACCAGCGCCTCGCCTATTTTCCGACTTGCCTTGACTGGCGCCCTCCTCGTTTTCGCGGTCGGCGCCGCCGCTCAGCAAGAAGAGACGCCACAGCCGGACAAGGCGGCGCCTCCTGTAACCGGGGAAAGCGCGACACCCTACGACCAGCGACTGATTCGCCTCGCAGAAATTCTCGGATCGGTCCACTACCTGCGCAATCTCTGCCTCAAGGCTGAGGAAGACACGTGGCGACGTTCAACACAGGAGTTGATCGACAAGGAGACGGCCGACGAACCGAAGCGGCGCGAGCGACTGACCGCCGCCTTCAACCGTGGGTATAGAACCTTCGCGTCCGTCTACACGACTTGCACCGAGCCCGCCACGCTCGCCGAGCAGCGATACCGTGCCGAAGGTGCAACACTTGCGTCAGAAATCGTCGCCCGCTTTGGAAATTAGGGATAAATTAACCTCTTTTTTCGCGACCCCGTGTCGTTTCGGGAAAAGGCTGCTAAGTTCGTTAAGACAGTGGTAAGAAGTCGCCGGCCTATCCGCCCCGTTCAGTTGCGGTTCAGCGGAACGTCGTTAGATTGAGCCAAGTGCACGTATTGGAAGTCGCATGGAACGAATGATGGAACCAAGCCTGACCGACATCGACGACATGATCGTCCATGAGAAAATGCAGGCCGCCCTCGAACATCAGAACGAAGCCTGGGCTGACGGCATGGCCGATGGTATCGAGCCGGAGATCATCGCCGATGCCGCGATCGCGCTGGCCATGCGGGAAACCATCCGCCTCCATGGCGAAGAAGGTGCCGAGGCGATGCTGAATTCGCTTCGTGAGCGAATGCTGGCTGGAGAATTCTCGCCACAGCGGACAATCCAATAATATCGGGACTGCCTCAATGAGACGGAACCTTGCAAACCGGGCTTCCTCGGTTCGCCTTGCTACGCTGCTTTTGGCCGGCGTAGCCGCGTGTACGCCGCTCATGGCCGCTCCCACGTTTGCGCTCAGCGAGCTTCAAGAGGTACCCGGCCCCATTGCTAGCGATCAGAATAGGGCGCCCTCCGACCAGCCTGATGAGGTCGAGCCAGACGAGAAGGCGCCTCTGGAAATTCCGATGCCTGACCCATTGGTCGACAATGCTGCGGCGAAGGATGACGAAATCGGGGCCCCCCAAATCGTTGAACCAGTCGAAGTGCTGACGGACGTCTCCAAGATTCCGGCGCCCGTTGCCCGCATGCGTCAACTGATCGTCGAAGCCGCCGCCTCTGGCGATATCGAAAGGTTGCGGCCCCTGCTTGGCAAGGGACCAACCCAGACACAGGTGACGGGCGTCAGCAGCGACGAGGACCCCGTCACAACGCTCAAGGGTCTTTCCGGCGATCAGGACGGCGTCGAAATCCTAGCGATCCTTCTCGACGTTCTGTCAACCGGCTTCGTCCTCGCTGACAAGGGAACGCCGGAGGAAGCCTATGTATGGCCCTATTTTGCCGAGAAGCCGTTGTCTTCACTGACGGCGCCGGAAAAAGTGGATCTGTTCCGACTCGTGACCGCCGGCGACTTCGCCCAGATGGAAGAATTCGGCAGCTATAACTTCTACCGCGTCGGCATCACGCCCGACGGTCAGTGGAAATTCTTCGTCGCCGGCGACTGAGTGATCCAGCGCACCAGGGGAGCACTTTTCTCGCCCCGTTTCGGCGGCACGCTTGCCGATGCCCTGAGAACATCCTACCTCTTCGACAAAGAGAACAGGATTCGAACGATGTCGAAGGTTTGCCTCGATGACCGCGCGATCGTCAGCGTTTCCGGCAAGGACGCCGAAGATCTTCTGCAAAACCTGATCACCACCGACCTTGGCGGGCTCGGCGCCGATGAAGCACGTCCCGGGGCCTTGCTGACGCCGCAGGGCAAGATCCTGTTCGACTTTCTGATTTCCCGCGATGGCGACGCTCTCAGGCTGGAGACGACGAGCGATCAGGCCGAGCCGCTGATGAAGCGGCTGACCATGTATAAATTGCGCTCTGCAGTCGAGCTTGTCCTGCGGTCGCCGGCGCCGGTCACGGTCGTATTCGGCGAAGAGCGGCCGGCGGGGAGTTATCGCGACCAGCGATTTGAGAAGGCCGGGCTTACCGTTTTCCGTCTTTATCGCGAAATCGAGGGTGCGGACGCGACCGTCGTCGAGCTCGAGCAGCTGAGAATCGCGAGTGGTGTTGCCGTTTCGGGCGCCGATTTCGCCTTGCAGGATGCCTTTCCGCACGATGTGCTGATGGACCTCAATGGCGGGCTCTCGTTCCGGAAGGGCTGCTATGTCGGCCAGGAGGTCGTTTCCCGCATGCAGCACCGCGCCACGGCACGACGTCGCGTCGTGATCGTTACCGGCGAAGCGCCGCTCCCGCCGACGGGTGCGAGCATCTCCGTCAACGGCCGATCGATTGGCGCTCTCGGCACCGTCCGGAATAAGGCGGCTCTCGCCATCGTCCGTATCGACAAGGCCGGCGAGGCGATCGCCAATGGGGACACTATTCTCGCTGGTGACGTACCTGTAACATTGACCCTGCCCGGCTGGACCGGTCTTTCGTTCCCGACCGAGGCGGACGAGGCAAGCGCGTGATGATTGCGAGAGCCTGGCAGCGTATGCTTTCCGGCCGGCGGCTCGATCTGCTCGACCCCTCGCCGCTCGACGTCGAGCTTTCCGATATCGCCCACGGCCTTGCTCGCGTGGCGCGCTGGAACGGCCAGACGTCGGGCGATCACGCTTTTTCCGTGGCCCAGCATAGCATGATCGTCGAGGATATCTTCCGTCGGACCAATCGCTGCAATGCGGACGAATGCCTGATGGCGCTCCTTCACGACGCCCCGGAATATGTCATCGGCGACATGATCTCACCGTTCAAAGCGGTCGTCGGCGGTGGTTACAAGACCGTGGAAAAGCGGCTCGAAAACGCCGTACACCTGCGCTTCGGCTTGCCGCCTCATACGCCCAAGGAACTCAAGGAGCGGATCAAGAAGGCCGATCACATCGCCGCCTATTTCGAGGCGACCGAGCTTGCCGGTTTCTCGGCGGAAGAGGCCCGTAAGTTCTTCGGCCAACCGCGCGGCATTACGCGGGAGACCCTGCTGATCGATCCGCTGCCGGCGGTCGAAGCGCAGCGGCTCTTCGCCGAACGGTTCAATACGCTCGAAAAGGAGCGAGCTATGGCAAGGGCGGAAGCCTGAATGACCGGCATCGTCGTCTCGCCGCTTGCGCGCATCGCGGAAATGGCCGTTCGCCACGGTTGCCGCGAGATGGTGAGCCTGCTTGCCAAGGGGCAGGATTTTCACCGCCCCGCCGTCATCGACCGGGCGAAACACCTGACGATCGGAGTGAACGACATCAGCTTCGCGGGAACGGGCGACCTGATTGCGCCGCAGGAGGAGCACGTCCGGCGGATTATTGATTTTGCCCACAACTGGGATCGTACCCGACCGCTCCTCATCCATTGCTGGATGGGCGTTTCTCGCTCGCCGGCAGCGGCGTTGATCGCCGCACTGGCAGTCGAGCCTGACCAGGACGATGCCGCGCTTGCCGCACGCCTGCGCCACGCCTCGCCATACGCTACGCCAAACCCACGACTGGTGGAGATCGGCGACGAGGCGCTGTCGCGAAAGGGCAGGCTCGTTGCTGCCGTGCGGTCCATCGGCCGCGGCGCCGACGCCGACGGGAATGCGCCCTTTATGCTCCCCACTCGAGCGGAGAGCGCGCCGCATGCTGACTGACGCGCCGGCAATCACGGTCGAGATCGGCCTCAATGCGGCGATTGTCGCTGTCGTCAACCGCAGCCCGCATATCCTCGCTGTCAGCGAGGCGGATGGCGACGCGCGCGACAGCCTGCCCTTCGGCCCGTTCGATCCAGCGCGTCACCGCACCTTCGAGACAGGCCTGCGCGACCGCGTCGAAAAACGCATCGCTCTCAGGCTCGGATATATCGAACAGCTCTACACCTTCGGCGACCGTGGCCGCCAGCGGCTGCCCGGCGAGGAAGGCAAACACATGGTCTCCGTCGGTTACCTGGCGCTGACGCGCACGGACGCCGAGAACAACGAGCGATTGGCCGAGGCCGGCGCTCACTGGCGCGACTGGTACGGTTATCTGCCGTGGGAGGACTGGCGGCGCGGACGCCCCGCCCTCCTCGATCAGGTCATCCTGCCGGCGCTCGCCCGCTGGGAAAACAGTCCACCATATGATGAACGATCGGCATCGGCCGCACAACGTCGCTCCCGCGTTCGGCTCGCCTTCGGCCTTGACGATTTCCCCTGGGACGAGGAGCGCGTGCTCGAACGCTACGAGTTGCTTTACGAGGCCGGCCTTGTGCGCGAGGCGGTGATCGACGGGCATTGCCACAACCTCGACAATCCGGCCATCGGCTTGGCGATGCGCCACGACCACCGTCGCATCGTCGCGACGGCGGTGGCCAGATTACGCGGCAAGATCAAATACCGGCCCGTGGTGTTCGAACTAATGCCGCCGGAATTCACGCTAACCGATCTGCAGGCAACCGTCGAAGCGATTTCCGGCCGCCACCTGCACAAGCAGAACTTCCGACGTTTGGTCGAGGGGGCGGAACTCGTCGAGCCGACCGGCGGAACGCTTGCCTCGACCGGCGGGCGGCCGGCCGCGCTTTTCCGCTTCCGCCGCCAGATTCTCGACGAGCGGCCTGCGCCCGGCCTGAAAGTCGGCGGGCGATAAACAACAGACCTACTGGATGACGGCACAAGCCAGCCGGTCACCCGCGTCACCCGCCGGTTGGCTGCGATTGTCATCGGAGCGCGCGTGGATCATCAAGGCGCGGCCACGAATCGCGGTGCCCTTGTCGTCGAGAGAGACAAAGCTGTTGAACACCTGCGCGCGCAGGGTCCCGTCGGCGCCGACATATTGGTTCGGCATGTCGCCTGCATGCGGACCCTTTGTCGCGAGAAACCCGTGTTCGGCGTTCGCATCCTCGCCCGCAAAATGCTTGCCCGCCGACTCGTAGCCGCCCGCCGGGTCGCAGCTTCCGACTTCGTGAACATGGAAGGCAACCCAGGTGTCCTTGGGCAAGCCGGTGACCTCCATTTCGATCAGCACCCCTTTTCCGGCTGCGGTCAGCGCGGCCCGGCCCGTCTCCTTGCCATCCTTGCCGATGAAATTCGCGACAGCGGTCTGCGATGACTCTTGCGCAGACGCGATCGCAGGTGCAGCGGCTGCCGCGCCGATAGCCAGCGCAACTACAGCTAATCTTCTGATCATCACCAAAATCCTTCCTCGCTCGCGGGACAGAGAGAGCAACGCGTGGACGGTGATGTCGTTCCCCGCGAGCGCGGAAAAGTTGTGATCGGTGATTTCGGCGCATGCGCGCGCCTGGCGGCGAACTGCGCGCTAACTTTTTGAACTACGCAATTCCGGACGGAAAACCGTTACACACTTTTCCTGGAATTGCTCAGATTGTAACGTCGAGCCCTATATCGAGGGTCGGCGCCGCCATGGTGATCTTCGAAGTCGAGACGTAATCGACGCCCGTCTCGGCGATTGCCCGGATCGTGTCGATCTTGACGTTGCCCGACGCTTCGAGCCGCGTGCGGCGCGGTTCGGCGGCATAGTCGGCCAGGCTAAGACGCCAATGTTCGGCATTAACGGTAACTGCCTCGCGCAGCAACTCCGGTCCCATATTGTCGAGCAGGATCACGTCGGGTGCAGCAGTCAGCGCCTCGCGCATCTGAGCAAGCCCGTCGACCTCGACCTCCACCTTGACGAGATGGCCGCAATAGGCGCGTGCGGCACGAATGGCGTCGGCAACACCACCGGATACGGCGATGTGATTGTCCTTGATCAGCACCGCGTCGTCGAGGCCATAGCGATGGTTGGAGCCCCCGCCGAGACGAACCGCGTATTTCTCCAAGGCACGCAGGCCGGGAATGGTCTTGCGCGTGCAGCAGACCTTGGCGGCGGTATGAGCGATCTCATCGGCGAATTTCGCCGTGTAGCTGGCGATCCCGGAGAGATGCATGAGGAAATTGAGAGCGACGCGCTCGGCGGACAGCAGACCCCTTGCACGGCCGGAGATCCGCGCAATGGTGGTACCGGGCGCGACACGATCGCCATCTGCAGCCAACGCGTCGAAGCGGATCGACGGATCGATCAACCGAAATGCCGTTCTTGCCAGCTCCAGTCCCGCGATAACGCCCGCATCGCGGACACGCATATCCGCCGATGCCGTCATATCCGGGCCGATCGTCGATAGCGTCGTGACATCGCCAGCGCGGCCGAGATCCTCCAGGAGGGCGGCCCTCACCTGGTCTTCGACCATGAGGACGGGCAGTTCCGGGCGTAGCGCGGCAGTCATGGGCTTGGCTCCTGTCGGGATTTCATCTTAACGCGTGCAGATACCGGGCCGGCGTCACGCCGGCTCGGTTTCGGCTACTTCGGCCGCAAGGCGTTCGGCCTGCGCCAGCGTCAGGTACGTGCGCCGCTGCCACTGGGGGCGCTCGAACGGGCAGTCGGCGCGGAAATGCCCACCGCGGCTCTCGGTGCGCTGAAGCGCCGCGACGGCGATGAGCTTAGCCGTGGTGATGATGTTGGCGAAGCGCAGGCGGCTATTCGCTCGCTCCAGCGCCGCAATCTCGCGGATCGCCCGCGTCAGGCTCTCGCGCGTGCGGATAACGCCGACGCACTCGCTCATCAGGCTGCGCAGGATCTTGAACGGCGGGCTATCCTCGACCGTTACTGGATCGTCATTCTCTCCAGCGTCGTCACCCCATTCGGTGAGCTTCGGCGCTGGCAAGGTGCCCTTGATGTTTTCCGCAATGCGCGCGGCGAAGACCACGGCCTCGAGCAACGAGTTGGAAGCCAGACGGTTGGCGCCGTGAACGCCGGTCGAGGTCACCTCGCCCGCTGCCCAGAGGCCATCGATAGAGGTGCGCCCCTGCCCGTCGGTCAACACGCCGCCCATGTGATAGTGAACCGCAGGAACAACTGGGATCGGTTGCGTCACTGGATCGATGCCCGCCGCAAGGCAGGAGGCGTAAACGGTCGGGAACATCTCCGGGAAATGTTTGCCGACCGCCTTGGTGCAATCGAGGAAAGCGCCACGTCCGGACTGCACCTCGGCAAAAACGCCACGCGAGACGATATCCCGCGGCGCGAGTTCGCCATCGGGATGAATGTCGAGCATGAAACGGTGACCTGCGGAATTGACAAGCACGGCGCCGTCACCGCGCAGCGCCTCCGTAGCCAACGGCGCCGGGTCCTTGCCGATATTGATCGCGGTCGGATGGAACTGGACGAACTCCGGATCAGCGATGATGGCGCCGGCCCGCGCGGCCATGCCGACACCCTGGCCGCAGGCCTCCCATGGATTCGTGGTGACGGCGTAGAGATGCCCGATGCCGCCTGAGCAGAGCACGACGGCGCGCGCCGGGAAGGAAACGCGGGTCTTAGATTGGCCGGCATCCGGCCTTGCGACGACGCCAGAGATGAAGCGCCCCTCCCGCACCAGTTCCTCGACCACATAACCTTCGATGATGCGAATAGATGGAGTCCTGCGGACAGCGGCGATCAGCGCTTCCATGATCGCCTTGCCGGCCATGTCGCCCCTGACGCGAACGATGCGCCGCTCGGAATGCGCCGCCTCGCGCGAAAGCAGAAGCTTGCCTTCAAGATCCCGGTCGAAGGGCACGCCGTATTCGAGCAGGTCGTGAATGCGCGCCGGTCCTTCGGCGACCATCATCCGGGTCATTTTCTCGTCTACGATACCGGCACCGGCAGTGACCGTATCGGCGACGTGCTTTTCGAACGTGTCACCCGAGCTCATCGCGGCAGCGATTCCGCCTTGCGCCCAGGCCGAGGAGGCGCCGTGCCCGATTGGGGCGGCGGCAAGGATGGTCACGGGACGCGGCGCCAGCTTCAGCGCGCAGAAGAGCCCGGCAAGCCCGCCGCCGACGATGACGATGTCATCGATGCCGTTGAAAGATTGCGGACGAAAATGGTCTTTCAGCATGGCTCGGTAACTCCTCCAGCCGCATGCATGGGCGCCGGGCCACAGACCCGGAAATCGATTACTGCTTGAGGTTCACCATGCGCTCGACCGCAAGGCGTGCGCGACCGGCGATCGCCGGGTCGACCAGAACCTCTTCCGTCATGGTGAGCAGGCTGTCGAGGATCTTCGGCAGCGTGATGCGCTTCATGTGCGGACAGAGATTGCAGGGCTTGACGAAATCGACGCCCTCGACTTCCGCCTGGATATTGGAAGCCATGGAGCATTCGGTGACGAGAAGTACCTTTTGCGGCTGCTTATCCTTGACGTAGTTGATCATGCCCGAGGTGGAGCCGGCGAAATCGCAGACGGCGATGACATCGGGGTGGCATTCCGGATGGCCGATGATCTCGATGCCCGGATTGGCCTCCTTATAAGCGAGGAGTTCCGCCGCGGTGAAGCGTTCATGGACCTCGCAATGGCCTTTCCAGGTGAGGATCTTCTTGTTGGTCTGGCGCGCGACATTCATCGCGAGATATTCATCCGGAATGCAGAGGACGGTGTCGGATTCCAGGCTCTCGACGACCGCCAGCACGTTGGACGACGTGCAGCAGATGTCGGTCTCCGCCTTCACTTCGGCCGAGGTGTTGACGTAGGTGACGACCGGCACGCCGGGGTAACGCTCCTTGAGCAAGCGTACATCTGCGCCGGTGATCGATTCGGACAGCGAGCATCCCGCCTTGGCATCCGGGATCAACACGGTCTTTTCCGGATTGAGCAACTTCGAGGTCTCGGCCATGAAATGGACGCCACACTGGACGATGATTTCGGCGTCGACCTTGGTGGCGTCGCGCGCGAGCTGCAGCGAATCCCCGACAATGTCGGCGACGCAATGGAAAATATCGGGCGTCTGGTAATTGTGCGCCAAAATGACGGCGTTGCGTTCCTTCTTCAGCCGATTGATCGCGTGAACATAGGGCGCGTAGGCGGGCCACTCGATGGCCGGGATGAAATCCTTGACCTTCTCGTAGAGATGCGCGGTCTCGCGGGCCATCGCCGGTGTATAGGCGAGGTCCGGTTTTTCGATGACACCGAAGCGCGCAGCGGCACTGACGAATGCCGGAGCTGGCGCTGCGTCCGCGCGAAAATCAAGATTGGTCATCGAGTTCTCCTCTCCCGCCGTTTCCGGCAGTTACCAATTATGCTCATATTGAGCATAATCGGGTCAAAACAAAAGCGGCGAAGCCGCGGCGACTGATTTAGAAAGTTTTGTGACAGATTTCAAGGAGGATGCGCCCGTTTCGGGCGCATCGGAACTGTCGTCGGTCAGGCCATTGCCGGTCTTGCGACGCCACGCTCCTCGATCGGCCAATGGACGATGGCCGCAAATACGCCGAGCGCGACACCCAGCCACCAGACCGGGTCATAGGAGCCGAAGCGGTCGTAGAGGTACCCGCCCATCCAGACGCCGAGGAAGGAACCGATCTGGTGGGAAAGGAAGACGATGCCGCCAAGCAAACCGAGATGTCTCGTTCCGAACATGATCGCTACCAGGCCATTGGTCGGCGGCACGGTCGACAACCACAGCAAGCCCATGACAATGGCAAAGATGATGACCGAGGTCGGCGACTGCGGCAGCAGCAGGAAGGCTGCGACGGCGACGGAGCGGGCAAGATAGATCAGCGCCAAGAAATAGGGCTTCGAATAGCGCTGACCGATGATGCCGGCCGAGAACGACCCGATGATGTTGAAGAAACCGATCAGCGCAAGCGCAATCACCGCATAACGGGCATCGATCCCGATGTCACCGATATAGGCGGGGAAATGGGCGGTGATGAAGGCGACCTGATAGCCACAAACGAAGAAGCCCGAAACCAGCAGCAGATAGCTTCTATGCCCGAGCGCTTCCCTCAGGGCCTCGCCGACTGTCTGCTTGTAGTGAGTTTCCGACTGGCGGCCGGAAGACGCGTTGCCGCGCAAGGGAATTGCGACAAGAGGGACGAGCAGCATCAGCACGCCGAGATAGACCAGGCTGTCGGACCAGCCAAAGGCGGAAATCAGGCTCTGGCTCAGGGGGGCAAACAGGAACATGCCCGCCGAGCCGGCAGCCGTGCCGATGCCGAAGGCGAGCGAACGCTGTTCCGGCGCGACGTTGCGGGCAAATGCGGAAAGCACGATGCCGAAGGAACCGGACGCAACCCCGAGACCGACGAGCACGCCGCCGCCCACATGCAACCAGATCGGAGCATTGGCAAAGGCCATAATGACGAGACCCGCCGCATAGATAACACCGGACAGCGCCAGCACGCGCCAAGTGCCGAACTTATCGGCTATTGCCCCGAAGAATGGCTGGCCAAGTCCCCAGCAGAGATTCTGGAGCGCCATCGCGAGGCCGAACGTCGTTCGATCCCACCCCGTGTCGGCAAGCATCGGCAACTGGAAGAAGCCCATGGCGGAGCGCGGACCGAAGGTGAGCATTGCGATCACGGAGCCGGCCGCGATGATCAGCCACGGCAGGCTGCTGCGCTCGGAGAGATGGTTTGCGGTGGCAGAAACAGCGGACATGGCGAGCTCCGATCGATGAGGGGCCATAACTATGGCGGCTCAAACTGATGAGGGCGCATGCTATGGCGACACTCATATTGAGGAAAGCCAATTAAATTGACGATGAGATCACAGGAATTGATGTTCCGGCGCTGCGATGCAGCTGCCCCACATCCCAATGTGCATCAATTGGCGGCACGTATCTTCATCGGCCAGCGCTCGCCGCGCCGCTGAACAACCCTGGCCTCGTCGCCGAGCTTGAGGGTTCCCTCGCGTCGCGGCACCGCATTCCAACCGAAGAGAACACCCGCCACGCGCCGGTCGGCGGACATGCGTTTCTCCGCAAGACCCTGGATCGGATTGCCGCCGACCCTCTCGCCCGTCAGCTGATCCTGCGTGGTCATGATGCAGCGGGCGCAGGGTTTGACGAGATCGAAGGTGATCCCCGCGATCTCCAGGCTTTCCCACCAATCCTCCTCCCAGGGGTCATCGCAATCGATCAGGATATTGGTGCGGAAACGCTCCATGCCAACTGGCTCCTGCCCCTTCTCGATCAGCGTGCGGTTGAGGTCGGTAAGCGATCCGGTCGTCGTGATGAGGATCGGAAAGCCATCGGCAAATCCGACCGGCGCTGCCGCGCCTACCCATTCGGCGCCGACGAAGCGCTCCGCCTGTTTGTCCATGTGGACGAGCTTCACCGACCGCCCGAACCAGCCGGAAAGCACGTCATTGGCCGCATCATCGGCCATCGCGGCATCGACATCGCTCGACCATATGCGGACATCGAGCCGACGATCCGGATCGAAGCGCACCGACAATTCGTTGCCGTTCATTTTCAGGTGCACGCCGCCGTCGATGTGCGCCGCTTCGACCTGCGCCAGCGCCTGCAACTCGCGCTGGGTGATGAAATGGCCATCCGGTTCGACCACCATGAAGCGCCGGTCGCCGGCGAGCCCATCGACTTTGACCGTCACTTCGGTTTGCGGAATGGCGCGGCCGCTCTTCAGGGGGTGGATGTTAAGGCCGGTCACTTTCATGTCGATCTTCCCGAGCTCAGAAATTGATTCAGGCCGCTCGCAATCTGATTCCCGGAGCGGCGCCAATCCGTTGAAAGATTTAGATTTCATCCAGCAGCATAGCAAGCACGCCACGCAGCCTTCCTTGCCGCTCCGTCGCCAGCCGGCGCCCTGTCACCGTCTGGAAGCCGTCCGCAAGACGAAACAGCTTTGTCTCGAAGTGGTCGATCGCAAAGGCCTTGTCGTCGAGCGGCCGATCCTCAGCCAGCGGATCAAGCGGATCGTAGAGTCCGCTGCCCATGCGTCCGGCGATGTAGAAGCAGCGTGCCGCGCCCACCACGCCGATCGCGTCCAGCCGGTCGGCGTCCTGTAGGATTTTCGCCTCCAGCGTTTCGGGCGGCAAGTTGGCGGAAAAGCTGTGCGTCAGGATCGCGTGGGCGACCGGCGAAATGTCCGCCGTGCGCCAGCCGAGCCCGTCGAGGATTTGCCATGCCTTCTCCGCCGCAAGCCGGGAAGCCTCGGCACGCTGCGGCGAGTTCTTCTCGACTGAAACGCAATCGTGGAGCAGGACGGCGGCTGCGAGAATGCGCGTGTCGCCGCCCTCGTCGGCCTGTATGCGCATGGCGTTTTTCCAGACGCGAATGAGATGCGACGCATCGTGCGAACCGTCGCCGTCGGCAAACGCATGCGGCAAGAGCTTCCTTGCAAGCTCGTCATGCGGCGCAAAGGCGGTGGCGAGTTCCGGAAGGCGTGTCATGCGCGGCTTGTCCTTTCGCCTGCGTCACTCGTGGTTCCAGCAGTGTCGGCCCGGCCGCCGTTCCCCGCGCTAGAGAGGATCTTCTGGTAGAAGAGGCCGATGCCGATCAGTACGCCACCGAGGCCGATGAACGACAGGGCGCGCAGGAAGCCTTCCAGATTCGACATGTCGATAAGGAAGACCTTGAGAACGGCGATGAAGACGAGCACGGCCGAGGCAATGCGGACGCTCTTCGCATTGAAGCGTGAACCGACGACCAGGAGCAGCACGCCAAGTAAGAGCCAGACGACCGAATAAGTGTAGGTTTCCCCTTGGAGGAAGCCCTTCCAGTCCGCGACATTCTCCCCTTGCCAAAAGCGGCGAACGCTGAGGCTCGCCCAGGCAAAGGCGAGGACGGCACCGCTTACCGCAAGCGCGGCCACGTACGGCCAGGGGCGCTTGTCGCGCGCATACCAGGAGAGGCCGGCATAGGCAATGCCGGGAAGCAGATAACCGATGAAGAGCAGATCGAAGAACCGGATCCTGCCGAGCAATTCGCCACTGAAATAGGGATTGAGGCCGAAAAGGTGCGCCGAAAGCACTGACAGCATCGAAAGAACGCCGAGCGCCATGCCGCCATAACGGAACACCGGACTCGGCGACCTCGTGTCCAAGGTCATGAAGATGCCCGACGCTCCGATTGCGAGCAGCGTATAAATTGACTGCTCCGCAAGCGTCGGGACAGAGCTGTCCAGAACGCCGCCATTCATCGCATGACGAACAAGGATCGCCAGTGTCAGCAGCACGAACAGGCTTGCGAGCGCCTGCAGCAGATTGCGTACGCGTGTCGCCGGCGAAGCGCGAAGGAGATAGGCGGACGCCACCAGCAGCAATGCCGGAATGCCGTAGCCCGGCAGGAGGGCATTGAAGACCGGTGTGGTCGAAAGATTGCCGGCACCGACGATCGTCGGCTCCCAGGCGATCCGGGCCAGAACCACGAGAGCAGATCCGACGGTTATCCAGGGCAGAACGGGCCAGGAGCGAGTGCGCGTGGCGAAGGTGTATCCGGCGCCAAGCAGAGCGACGGCAAGGGTGGTGACAAGGCCATCTGTCCAGGCATGCAGGCCGAGGACGAAGAGGCCGAAGGAGCCCGCAACCGACAGCCCGCCGGCGATATGCAAATCCCTCGTTTCGGCACTTCGGCGGTATAACCACTCCACGAGAACAAGAAGAAACGAACCGCCGGCGAAGGCTGCGAGCCCATGCGACAGATCGAAGGCGAATTCGCCCGTCATGAGGAAGGACATGGCCAGAAGCGCGTTGGGCACGATGGCGGCGATGCCCGCCCACAGGATCGCAAACTGCGACTGTGTCTCGAGCCGCCTGCCGAGAACCAAGGAAGCCAGCAGGACGAAGACGGCCGACAGCACCATCGCGGTCAACATCGCCGTGCTGCCAGAAACGACGATCTCCGACTGCGGGCGAGACGGGTCGAGATAAGCAAGAACGTTGCTGGGCGCTGTCAGGCTCCACGTGCCGGCGATCGCACCGAAGGCGGCGAAGAGAGCCGGATAGACCGCCGTTGCCCTCAGTACGCCGACCACGGCAAGCGCTGCGATCACCACGACAAATTCCTGGACCGGAAAACGCTCGGCGGTGACCGCCGGGCTGATGAAGAGGAGCGCGAGAACGGTTGCCGCGATCGCGGCCGAAACGGTGACTGCCGCATGCGGCGGCGCGAACAGCCGCCCCCATGGACCGGCTGTTGCGGCAGCACGACCGGCGTCCGGCACGACTTCTACTTCCGCCGGTCGCTCGGCGGCGCCGGGCCAGATCAATCCGACACCTGCAAGCATTACCAGCAACGCAAAGGTGACCGGCGGAGCTTCGAAGGGCGTCACACCAACAACATAAGCGAGCCCCCAGAGGCCAAGTCCGACATTGGCGAGCGTCGGCACGATCGTCCACCGGCGCAGGCGCGAGGCGCAAAGCGTCGCAAGCCAGGCAATCGAGAGGAAGCCGAACAGCACCCACGGCCGAGGTTCTGCGCTCGATACAAACAAGGGTGTGAGCAATGAGGCGAGAAGCCCGAGTCCGGCAAGGGCTTGACCATGCAGCAGCGACAAAGCCACCGTCACCAGCGAAACCAGCGCCAGCAGGACGAAAGCGGTTGCCGTGCCGATGAATCCGTAGATGCCATGGGCGGCATAGACGACACCGAACAGCGTGACGGCGCCGGCCGCTGTCAGAACACCCGGGATCATCGCATGACGGAACCTGTCGGCAATCGTCGGCACCGCACGACGGCGGATCACTTCGCCGGCGATCCCGAGCACGAGACCGAAAGCCGCCGCAAGCGTCAGTCGAACGGCCGGGCTCAGCAGCCCTGCATCGATCGAATATTGCACAAGGAAGTAACCACCGAGCGCAAGCGCCAGACCGCCGACCCAAACGGGCCATTGGCCGCCGATTCGGCTTTCGAGGCTTTCTGTCACGGGTGTCGGTGCTTCTGCCATGGCTGCCGCGGCAACCTGCTCGTCCTGGCCCACCTTCTCGGCCTTCTCCAGGTCTTGCGCCTCCCCGCCGAAGATGCGCGCGCCTTCTCGCGCCGCCCGCGACCAAGGACCTTCCTTTCCTTCGTCTTCAGAGGCGACCGTCTCTGGAGCCTGCGCCTCGTCGGCCGCCTGCGAGGGAGCAGGTTCGGCCGCGGTCTGACGCTCGCTCAATCGAGCGATCTCAACTTTCAGCGAATTGATCTCGTTCGCCAGCCGCTCCGCGGTCTTTCTGCCACCGAGAAAAGCGGCAAGCGCCATGGCAAAGGCAACAAAGGCAATGACTTCCAGCATCTTTCCCCCTGGCGCAATCTTCGCAGGCTGCTCACGACCATACAAGTTTTCGCACAAGCGCCAAATGCATTGACAGGCGGGCGCAGTAATCTCTTCACTGAACTGTCGCGGAACTGTCATGAACTTGCTGCTACAGCGGCAGGCGGACGTCGCAGGATAGGCGGCGGCTCTATCGTTCAATGAGGAGAACCGGCAATGGACAAGTATCTCGCCTCAACGGAAGACACTGAATTCAAAACGCTGACGGAACGCAGGGAGGAACTGGAAGACATCGGCCAGAACTGTTCCACCAACCCGACCATGGGCGACATCATCAATCGCCGCTTCTCGCGCCGCTCCTTCATCGGCGGCTCGCTTGCCGTTGCCGCCATTTCGACGACGGTGAGCCCGCTCGCGCTTTTGACGGCCGATGAAGCGCGTGCCGAGAGCGCCTCGCGTTTCGACTTCGCCGAAGTTGAGGCCGGCGTCGACGAAAACCATCACGTCGCCGACGGCTACGATGCCGACATCCTCCTGCGCTGGGGCGACAAGGTTTTTGCCGACAGCCCGGACTTCGACCCGAAGAACCAGACGGCCGCGGCCCAGGAGAAGCTCTTCGGTTACAACAATGACTATGTCGGCTTCATCCCGCTCGAGGGCAGTGCGGATCACGGTCTGCTGGTCGTCAACCACGAATACACCAACGCGGAACTGATGTTCCCGGCCTTCACTTCGATCGTGAAGGAGAAGGTGACCAAGGACGGCAAGGAGGTCGAAGAGGAAAAGGTTACCCTTGGCGAATACACCAAGGACCTCGTCGACATCGAAATGGCCGCCCATGGCGGCACGATCATCGAAATCCGCAAGGTGGACGGCAAGTGGCAGCCGGTGCTCGACGGCAAGTACAACCGCCGCATCACGCTCAACACCGAAATGCAGCTTTCCGGGCCGGTCGCGGGCCACGACCGTGTGAAGACCCCGTCCGATCCGACCGGCAAAAAAGTCTTCGGCACGGTCAACAATTGCGCCGGCGGCGTCACCGCCTGGGGCACCTACATGATGGCCGAGGAAAACTTCAACGGCTATTTTGGCGGCGAGCTCGCCGATGATCATCCGGAGTTCAAGCAGTTGAAGCGCCTTGGGGCACCCGGCGGACAGTACGAGTGGTCGAAATTCTACGACCGTTTCGACGTGTCCAAGGAGCCGACAGAGGCCAATCGCTTCGGCTGGATCGTCGAAGTGGATGCCCTCGACCCGACCTCCGTCCCGAAGAAGCGCACGGCGCTTGGCCGCTTCAAGCACGAGGGTTGCGAATCCATCGTCAACAAGGACGGGCGTGTCGTGCTCTATTCCGGCGACGACGAGCGCTACGATTACGTCTACAAATTCGTGACCAAGGGCACCTACAATCCGAACGACCGTTCCGCCAACATGGACCTCTTCGACGAAGGCACGCTCTACGTGGCGAAGTTCGATGAGGACGGCACCGTCACCTGGATGCCGCTCGTCCATGGTGAGGGACCGTTGACCGCCGAGAATGGTTTCGCATCGCAGGCCGACGTGCTGATCGACACCCGGCTTGCCGCCGACGCCCTCGGCGCGACCAAGATGGACCGCCCGGAGGACGTGCAGCCCAACCCGAAGACCGGCAAGGTCTACGTGATGCTGACCAACAACACCAAGCGCAAGGCGGAAGAAATCAACGCCGCCAATCCGCGCGCCAAGAATGCCTTCGGCCACATCATCGAAATCACCGAGACCGATGGCGACTTCGCCTCGCTCACCAGCCGTTGGGACGTGCTTTTGAAGTGCGGCGATCCGAGCGTAGCCGAAGTCGGTGCCTCGTTCTCGACTGCAACGACCAAGAACGGCTGGTTCGGCATGCCGGACAACTGCACGATCGACGCGGACGGCAGGCTCTGGGTTTCGACGGACGGCAACAACGAAAAGGAAACCGGCCGCACGGACGGGGTCTGGGCGATTGACACCGAGGGCGGAGCACGCGGAACCTCCAAGCTGTTCTTCCGTGTTCCCGTCGGCGCCGAGATGTGCGGACCCTGCTTCAACCCGACATCCGACACGTTCTTCCTCGCCGTGCAGCACCCGGGCGACGCCGGCCTTGCCACCTACGAAACGCCGGCAACGCGCTGGCCCGATTTCAAGGACGACATGCCGGTGCGTCCGGCCGTGGTGGCCGTCACCAAGCGCGGCGGCGGCCGGATCGGCTGACGCCCACAGGCAACGGACGCCGCGAAAACGCGGCGTCCGAATCCATCGCGGCAAGTTGTCGATAGACCTCGATCAGATTGCAGACGGTGGAGAAGATTTCAATGCCTTCAGCGCCGCGTGCACAAAGGCATCACGCACGGAAGCGGCATCAAGGCCGCGTGGCTCGTAGACATGGCGGTTGAGAAAATAGGCAGTCAGCCGGAACGCGGCGGCGAGGCTGTCGTGATCAGCCGCCTGATGCCCGCCTGGGGACAGGAAATCCGGAAGGGCGAGCATGCGTTCGGCATACCGCGCGCCAGCCTCCCGGCTGACGGCGCGGCCGGACTTGGGCGAGACGTAGACGAGATCCTGACGTGCGCCGGTAGCGGCACATTCCGACAGATCCAGGCCGAAGCCGAGGTCGTTCAAGACGGCGAGTTCGAAGCGCACGAACAACTCCCCAGCATCCGCCGGATCCTGAAGATGGTCGACGATGACGGCAAGCGCCTCGTAGAGATGCGGGTGTGGATCACGCTCCGGCAGCAGCCGCAACAGCGCGCCCAAAGCCTGGATGCCGTAAACGGAGGTCGCCGTCTCCATCAGCCTTGCGGCGCGCAGTTGAAGCGGTTCAACCCGAAACTCGCCGAGATGCTCGTCCAGCCGCGCCCGCCAGGTTACCTCGATGGAGTTGCCGGGCTGCAGCACCGGCTGCATCGCGCGCGACCGGCCGGAGCGCACGAGGCCGAGATGCCGTCCATGCGCGGCCGTCATAACTTCCGCGATGACAGAGCTTTCGCCATGCCGCCGGACGCCGAGTATGATGGCTTGATCGCTCCACTGCATGGGACATGGCATACACCCGGGGCCGAAAGCGGATCAAGCATCGATACTCCGCCTTTGGGCGGAGCGACGAGAACGGGTCTCCACCCCACTGTCACCTTTTCGCGACACCGGCCTTCGGCCACATTTCTGCCCCCCTCTTGCCTCTTCTCGGTCACTTTTGACGCTCAATCCGAACTGGTCGTTGCAATGCCTTCCGAGTCCAAGAATTTGCAGTCAGCAGGATCAACTATGTGTGTGTCCCGGAACAGCGCCGGTAGCGCGGCGCGGCTCTTCGTCTTTCTCCTCGTTTCGTCCGTTCTCGCGGGCTGTGCGACCAGCGGCCAAAATGCCAAGCCGAAAGGACCGGACCCCTATTTCGTCGCAATGTACGGACCGAGACCGGAGGAAAAGTTCCCGCTAGCCGCCATCGACATCAGCAAGGTCGAGCCTCGCTTTCTGCGTCAGCAGGTGGCCTATCCCACCTCGGAGCCGCCGGGCACGATCATCGTCGACACCCAGAATCGCTTCCTTTATCTCGTACAGGACGGCGGCATGGCGTTGCGCTACGGAATCGGTGTCGGCAAGGCGGGGCTGGAATTCCAGGGCGAGGCGCGTGTCGGACGCAAGGCCGAGTGGCCGCGCTGGACACCGACGTCGGACATGGTAGCACGCGAACCGGAACGCTATCGGCCGCTCGCCGGCGGCATCGAGCCGGGGATCCGCAACCCGCTTGGTCCACGTGCGCTCTATCTTTACCAGGGCAACCGCGACACGCTGTTTCGGATCCACGGCACCACCGAGGCATGGTCGATCGGAAAGGCCGTTTCAAGCGGCTGCATCCGGCTTTTCAATCCGGACATCATCGATCTTTACAGCCGCGTGCCAACAGACACGCGCGTCGTCGTGCTGCAGTCCGAACCGCCTATGGGCGGGCCGCTCGAAGCGCCAATGTCGACAGCCACCGGTGCGGGGCAACCCCTTCCCATGTGACGCCTCACCAGGCGTCCGGCTCGCGTACCAGGTGCACGATGTTCGCAGGGTTCATGATCCAGCCGCCGCGAAAGCCTTCGCTCAACTCCTCGACCGCGTCGCAGCGCACAGCTCCGCTCGCCGCGAGATGGTCGAGTGCCTTTTCATGGTCGTTGGTGAAAAGCTCCAGCCAGATTTCCGCCTGGCTGTAGTTCGGTGCCTCATCTATCCAGAGACGGTTTGGGCCGAGAACAAAACCCTTGGCCGGCACCTTCTCGTCGAAAGGTGGAAGCCCGACGACGTCGCGGTAGAAGGCAATCACCGCTTCGTACTGATGGCTAGGGACTTTCATGGCGATGTTGAACCCGCCCTTGATCTCCGTCGGCATCGCATGCCCTCCTACGCTTCCGGCTCGAGCGCCGGGTTGCCCGAGAGTTCGCTCACGTAATAGCCCTCGCGCAAGTTGACGCCGTATTCGAGCCAGGCCTTCATGCAGGCGAGCATCTGCGACCAGCCTTCGCAGTTCATGTAGGAGCTTTTCTGCCCCTGCTCGTTTTCCCGCCAACCGGTTTCGGCAATGGTGACCATCGTTGCGCCGTCATCGAGAGACTTGAAGCGCATCTCCACCTTTGTCCGGTAGGGGGCCTCGCCGTCGGCCACCTTGGCGTCCCAGCGGAATACGATTCTCTCATTCGGCTCGACGGTTTCCACCTCCACCGGCACCTCGCCCCACCAGGTCACGGTCGTGCCGGCGACCAGTGGCGCGCTGACACCGCCGAGCGTCACGAAATAGCGGCTGAGTTGATCCGGATTGACGACAGCGTCGAACACCTCACCGACAGGACGGGCGATGCGACCATTCACGCGAAATTCCAAGGTCATGTCTTCCTCCTCGTCATTGTGTCACGCGATAATATGTTATAAAAATATAACATGTCAACCGATTCGAAAGACGACGCCGTTTTCAAGGCGCTGGCCAATGGCTTGCGCCGGCAGATGCTGGACGCCCTGAAAGCCGCGCCTCAGACGACCGGCATGCTTTGCGAACAATTCTCGCAGCTCGACCGCTGCACCGTGATGCAGCACCTGAAGGTCCTGGAGGATGCAGGCCTGATCCTCGTCCACCGCGAGGGACGCGAGCGATGGAACCATTTGAATGCGCTACCAATCCAAGCCATTCACGATCGCTGGATCAGCCAGTATGCGGGCCACGCCATGTCCGTCCTGACGGCCTTGCATCACGGACTCGAAAGCCCGCCCGAGTGACGGATTCGACTTTCCATCGCCCCGCTTTCTTCGTATGAACGGTCCGACCATGCAATTTGGGGATACCGTCGTGCGCTACCTGATTACCGGCACAGCAGGCTTCATCGGTTTCCACGTCGCCAAACGGCTGATCGACGAGGGCCACTTCGTGGTCGGCTTCGATGGCATGACGCCCTACTATGATGTGACGCTCAAGGAGCGTCGCCACGCGATCCTGAAGCGCTCCAATGGCTTCAAGGCGATAACAGCGATGCTTGAGGACCAGCGAGCGCTCGACCAGGCTGCAGAGCTTGCAGAGCCCGAGGTGATCATTCATCTCGCAGCGCAGGCGGGCGTTCGCTACAGCCTTGAAAATCCCAAGGCCTATGTCGACTCGAACCTCGTCGGCACCTGGAACATACTGGAACTTGCGCGCGCGGTTGGCCCCAAACACCTGATGCTCGCCTCAACCTCCTCGATCTACGGCGCCAACGAAAAGATTCCCTTTTCCGAGGTGGACCGGGCCGACGAGCCGCTGACGCTCTATGCGGCAACGAAAAAATCGATGGAATTGATGGCGCATAGCTACGCCCATCTCTACAAGGTGCCGACGACGGCGTTCCGCTTCTTCACGGTCTACGGTCCGTGGGGACGCCCCGACATGGCGCTGTTCAAGTTCGTGGACGCGATCTACAACGACCGGCCGATCGACGTCTACGGCGAGGGCCGGATGAGCCGGGACTTCACCTATATCGATGATCTCGTCGAAGGTATTCTCAGGCTCTCGCATGTTACGCCGGCGGAGGAAAATCGCGTCCCAACGGCAAAGGCAAAGGACACGCTCTCCCATCAGGCGCCGTTCCGCGTCGTCAACATCGGCGGCGGCCAGCCGGTCGAATTGATGACCTTCGTCCAAACGATTGAAAAGGCAGTCGGCCGGCCCGCCATCCGCAACATGCTTCCGATGCAACAGGGTGACGTTCCGCGCACCTACGCTTCGCCGGATCTGCTCGAAGCGCTGACTGATTTCAAGCCGTCGATTTCGGTCGAGGAGGGTGTCGCGCGCTTTGCGGAATGGTATGAGCAACATTATCGTAAGACCGGCCAGATCGCATGACCGGTCAGCCAACGGGGCTGCGACAAAACCTCAGATCGGGCTTAAAATGGTCGCAAATAGGTCTATTTCGCCTTTAATACATCGACTTATCTAACCGACATCCCCAAGAAAAACTCACCAAACAAAGGAAGAACCGATGAAAATCACGATGATCGGCGCCGGCTATGTCGGCCTTGTTTCGGGCGTCTGTTTTGCGGATTTTGGCCACGACGTGATCTGCCTCGACAAGGATGAGGGCAAGATCGAGGCGCTCAAGCAGGGGCAAATCCCGATCTTCGAACCCGGCCTCGACCATCTTGTCGCCAGCAATGTCGCGTCGGGACGCCTGAGCTTTACGACCGACCTCAAGTCGGCCGTCGCAGAAAGCGATGTGATCTTCATCGCCGTCGGCACGCCGTCCCGGCGCGGCGACGGCCATGCCGATCTCTCCTACGTCTATGCGGCCGCCCGAGAGATCGCGACCAATCTCTCCGGCTTCACCGTCGTCGTGACGAAGTCGACGGTTCCCGTCGGAACGGGTGACGAGGTCGAGCGCATCATTCGCGAAACCAATCCGGAAGCCGATGTCGCCGTGGTCTCCAATCCGGAGTTCCTGCGCGAGGGTGCAGCGATCGAGGATTTCAAGCGACCGGATCGCATTGTCGTCGGGCTCAACGGCAATGAACAGCGGGCACGCGAAGTCATGACCGAAGTCTACCGCCCGCTCTATCTCAACCAGGCACCGCTTGTCTTTACCACGCGCCGCACCTCCGAATTGATCAAGTATGCCGGCAACGCCTTCCTGGCGATGAAGATTACCTTCATCAACGAAATGGCTGATCTGTGCGAAAAGGTCGGCGCCGATGTCCAGGATGTCGCTCGCGGCATTGGCCTCGACGGCCGCATCGGCTCGAAGTTCCTGCACGCCGGGCCGGGCTATGGCGGCTCCTGCTTCCCCAAGGATACGCTGGCGCTCGTCAAGACCGCCCAGGACCACGACAGCCCGGTTCGCCTCGTCGAGACGACCGTTGCGATCAACGACAACCGCAAGCGCGCGATGGGCCGCAAGGTGATTGCCGCCGCAGGTGGTGATCTGCGCGGGCGCAAGGTCGCCGTCCTCGGCCTCACCTTCAAACCGAACACCGACGACATGCGCGACAGCCCGGCGATCGCGATCGTACAGACCCTGCAGGACGTTGGCGCCAAGGTTGTCGGCTACGATCCGGAGGGGATCGAGAATGCCCGTAAGGTGATCGACGGCATGGATTATGCGGCCGACCCCTACGATGCGGCGGCCAATGCCGACGCACTGGTCATCGTGACCGAGTGGAACGAATTCCGGGCGCTTGATTTCGCCCGGCTCAAGACAGTGATGAACACGCCGTTGCTCGTCGACCTGCGCAACATTTACCGCAAGGACGAAGTGACCAGGCACGGTTTCAGCTACGCCAGCATCGGCCGGCCGGATTGACCAGTAGGGTACGTTCCGGAAACCGGTATAGGAAGTTTTCACGTGATGGCGGATTTATCATGCCGTCACGTGACAGTGCTCTGCGTCGTCACGCCTTCGGACCCACCGGCGGCATCGGGTCCCAGCTTTTTCCTGCGAGGATGACGCAGCTTCGGCCCGAGACATCCGTCACGATCAGGGTCCAACTGCCGTTGTCGGCGGCAAACACTTCCATGACAGCCTGCTGATTGATCAATCCGATCGCCGCGGGCTTCTCGTCATACTTCTGCGCTAGAAACTCGATCACCTGGGATCGGTCGGCACAATTCGCGATCGCCTGCGAGTCCGCCGGATAGGGATGTGCCATCACTGCTACAGCCAATATGATGGCTCTCGTGAGGCCGCGGATCACATTGCCTACCATGAGGCACCTCCTTTCGCCGGGGGCTCCCGGCGGAAGAGGATTTTCCGCTGACCTGTTCCGCCGTGGACCGGCATTCTATGGTCGACACCTACTCGCGACCCGAGACCGGTGTCGCCACGAGAGGAGTATGACGGAAAGCAGGTTATATTTCAATTAACTAATATATAGATCATGCACCTGATCATGCACCTGAGAGCCGTCATGCCAACAGTCGATGCTGGAGAAACGATCGTTGGCACCGGCCGTTCCACTTTCCCGATCACTTTTCTTTCATCGCCGCCATCAATGCGGCGCCAAGCGCTCCCTGAGCCGGCGCTTGCGATCGCGGCTGACGCTCGGCTGCATTGCGGGCGCCGCTACCACTCGATGCGGATCCCCTCGCCTCGCGGCCCCTGTCCGCGCCGCCGTCCTTGCGCATCGAAAGACCGATACGCTTGCGGGCAACGTCGACTTCGGTAACACGCACCTGCACGACATCGCCCGCCTTCACGACCTCATGCGGGTCCTTGATGAAGCGGTCGGCCAGTTGCGACACGTGGACAAGGCCATCCTGATGCACGCCGATGTCGACGAATGCTCCGAAGGCGGCGACATTCGTGACGGTACCCTCGAGTTGCATCCCGACTTTCAGATCCTTGATGTCATCGACGCCCTCGGCAAAGGTCGCGGTCTTGAAGCTCGGGCGCGGATCGCGGCCGGGCTTTTCCAGCTCTGCAAGGATGTCCCTGACCGTCGGCAGGCCGAATCGCTCGTCGACAAAGGCGCGCGGATCGAGTTTCTTCAGAGCAGCGCTGTCGCCCATCAGTGACCGGACGTCGCGGCCGCAAGCGGCGACGATCTTTTTCGCGACACGATAGGCTTCCGGGTGCACCGAGGACGCATCGAGCGGCTCCGTTCCGTTTGGTATCCGCAGAAAGCCAGCACATTGCTCGAAGGTCCGGGCACCAAGACGCGGCACCTTCAAAAGTTGCTGACGGCTGGAAAAAGGCCCGGCCGCGTCACGGTGCGCGACAATCGCTTCCGCAGAGGATTTGCCGAGACCCGAGACGCGCGCCAGCAACGATGCCGAGGCGGTGTTGAGATCGACGCCGACCGCGTTCACCGCATCTTCGACGACCGCGTCGAGCGAGCGGCTGAGCTTCGACTGGTCGACATCGTGCTGGTATTGACCGACGCCGATCGATTTCGGCTCGATCTTGACGAGTTCGGCGAGCGGATCCTGCAATCTCCGGGCGATCGAAACGGCACCGCGCAGCGAGACGTCGAGCATCGGAAATTCGGCCGCCGCCGTTTCGGACGCGGAATAGACCGATGCCCCGGCCTCGGAGACGATGACCTTTGTGGGTTTCGGCGCCGGCAGTTGCGCGAGCATATCGGCCACAAGCTTCTCAGTCTCGCGGCTGCCAGTGCCGTTGCCGATGGCAATCAGCTCGACCTTGTGCTTGCGGATGAGCGATGCGAGCTCCGCCTGGGTGCCGCGAATGTCGTTTTTCGGCGGAAAAGGATAGACCGTTCTCGTGTCGAGCAATTTGCCGGTGCCGTCGACAACCGCGACCTTGACCCCCGTGCGGATGCCCGGATCAAGGCCCATCGTCGCCCGCGAGCCCGCTGGCGCGGCAAGCAGCAGATCCTTGAGATTGCGCGCGAAGACCCGGATTGCCTCTTCTTCCGCCCGCTCCCGCAATTCACGCATCAGGTCCAGCGAGAGCGACATGGAAAGCTTCACCCGCCAGGTCCAACCGATCACGTCCGCGAGCCACTTGTCGCCGGGCAGGTGCGCCCCGACGTTGTAGGCGGCCGCGATCATGCGCTCGACCGGTTTCATCGGCGACGCGTCGTCCTGGTCGACGACGATGTCGACGGAGAGGATTTCCTCATTCCAGCCGCGCAGCATCGCAAGCGCCCGATGGCCGGGCGCCGTTGCCCAGCGTTCGGAGTGATTGAAATAGTCCGAGAATTTCGCTCCAGCTTCCTGCTTGCCGTCGACCACGCTGGCGCGCAGGAAGGCCGCATCCTTCATGTAGTTGCGCAGACGCCCAAGAAGGTCGGCATTTTCGGTCATGCCCTCGGCGATGATGTCGCGGGCGCCTTCGAGTGCCGCCTTGATGTCCGTTACATCGGCCGACAGGAACGCGCCGGCCCGGTCAGACGGTGCGGCCGACCGATCGGCAAGAATCGCCTCCGCCAGTGGTCCAAGGCCCCGCTCCCGGGCAATTTCGGCCTTGGTTCGCCGCTTCGGTTTGTAGGGCAGATAGATGTCCTCTAGCTCCGCCTTTGTGACGGCAGCGGCGATCTTGCGTTCGAGCTCGTCGGTGAGCTTGTCCTGGCCGCGGATCGACTCGAGGATCGAGTTCCGACGCGCCTCGAGTTCACGCAGATAAGTGAGCCGCTCCGAAAGCACGCGCAACTGCGTGTCGTCGAGTCCGCCGGTGACCTCCTTGCGATAGCGGGCAATGAAAGGCACCGTTGCTCCCCCGTCGAGCAGGTCGACGGCAGCGGCAACCTGGGCGGCGGTTGCCTTGATCTCGCTTGCGATGATGGCGGCAATGGGCTTTGCGGTCATTCTGCGTTCCGTATGCTGTTTCAGGGGCGGACCATACTGACGCAGACCATCAAGGCCAAGTGAAGGCCGATGCTCTCCTGTCCGAACTCCACAGGAGATCGCAGAGGATGTCTGCCGCTTCACTCACGGAGCGGCAGCAGGACACACGGCGGCGCCTATTTCGGCACTAGACCGCGACCAGTTCCAATCGCCGACGGGTTCTCTCGAATTCGAGCAGTTCGCGCTCCTTTTCAGCGATATAGTCCCGCGAGACCGGCACCGATCCCAGGGATGGCGAAAGCTGCAATTGGAAGACGAAGTGCTTGTCGTAGAGAAAGGCGGTTTCCGAGGCTGCGAGATAGAATTCCCACATCCGGAAGAAGCGTTCGTCGTAAAGCCTGATCGCCTCCTCCCGTTTCGCCACGAAGCGCTCACGCCAGGCCCTCAGCGTCCAGGCGTAGTGCATCGGCAGAACCTCGATATCCTTGACGAGCAGCCGGGTGCTCTCGACGGACGGCAGCACTTCGGAGAGAGCCGGGATGTAACCGCCGGGGAAGATGTATTTCTCGATCCAGGGATTGGTGGCCCACGGCTTGTAGATCTGGCCGATGGAGTGAAGCAGCATCACCCCTTCGGGTGTCAGCAACTCTTTCATCTTGCGGAAAAAGTTGCCGTAGTTGCCGATGCCCACGTGCTCGAACATGCCGACCGAGACGATGCGGTCGAACTGCTGCCCCTGCATCGTACGATAGTCCTGCAGTTCGAAGCGCACGCGGTCGGCCAGTCCGCGTCGCGTCGCGCGCTCGCGCGAGACCTTCAGTTGCTCCTCGCTTAGCGTGATGCCGGTGACTTCGACGCCGGACGACTCGGCGAGATACATCGCCATGCCGCCCCAGCCGGAACCGACTTCGAGCACCTTCTGGCCGGGCTCGAGCAGGAGCTTCGCCGCGATGTGCCGCTTCTTGGCGCGCTGGGCCTCATCGAGCGAAATACCCGGCGGATGGAAATAGGCGCAGGAATATTGCCAATCCTCATCGAGGAAGAGATTGAAGAGCTTCCCGTCGAGATCGTAGTGATGGGCGACGTTGTGGCGATTGCGGTTGACGGGAAGCCGGCTCTTCAGTTGCTGACGCAGCACATGCAGCAGCGCAACGATCGAATTTCGGAAGGTCGCTGCGTTTGCGAGGTCGTTACTCTTGGCAATGGACAGCACGTCGAAAATATTGCCTTCCTCGACGAGCACGCGACCGTCCATGTACATTTCACCGAACTTGAGGCCGGGGTCGTGCAGGATGGCTTTTTCAGCCCCAGCATCGGCAATCCGTATGGTGGCGGGCTTCCCCGTGCCATCTCCGAGGGCCACCTCTTCGCCCGATGAGAAAATAACCGTCAGCTTGCCCTTTTGGACAAGACGGCGGAGCATGTTCAACAATGCCGCATTCATATCCTACCTCAGCATCAGACCTACACGGACATAAGGTCCTTCCGCACAGGAGACGCTCGGGCGGTTCGATTCGGCTTTTGGAGGATATGCGTGCAGGCATGCACATCAGGAAATGGCGCTGACGCATCCTGAAAAGCGAGAACCGACTTGGCTTCAGCCCAAGGCTTCCGGCAGGCAGGGTACCGCAGGTCGCCGCGCCGGGAATTTCGTCAGGCTGGCCCCACCGGGCTCCTATCCATCAGAACTTCCATTAACTTAGCGGTGTTCCACGGTTTATCAATGGGGCCTCTTTGTGGCCCCTCAAAGATCTGCTTCCTTAGTAAATTCGGAGAAAATCGGACTGCCCGTTCCGCCTGTGTCGGGGGGAGCGTCGGCCGTAGACCGCCGCCCACTCTAATTGCCGAAAACGCCGAGGCCGCGGAGGCGGGTGCGATCATGCGGGCGGTCGAAATCAAGCATCGGTCCCGCCGGAACTATTCCGGTCGGATTGACATGGCGCATGCCGTAGTAGCCGCGTTTTATGTGATCGATGCGCACCGATTCACGAATGCCGGGCCACTGATAGATTTCGCGCATGTAATTCGACAGCGACGGGTAGTCCTCGATCCGGCGGATGTTGCACTTGAAGACGCCGTGAAAACGGATCAAGGTGACGAAAAGTCGAATATCCGCCTCGGTGAGATAGGCGCCGGCAAGATAGCGATTCTGAGCAAGATGCTGTTCGAGCTCGTCGAGCATGTCGAACAGACTGAAAACCGCCTCGTCATAGGCTGCCTGCGTCTTGGCGAAACCGGCGCGATAGACGCCGTTGTTGACGCGGGCATAGATCGGCTCGTTCCAGCGATCGATCTCCGCGCGCAGGGCTGCGGGATAGAAATCCAGGCGATTACCGGTCAGATGTGCGAATGCCGAATTGAGGATGCGGATGATGTCGGCCGATTCGTTGTTTATGATGCGGCCTTCTTTCATGTCCCACAGCACCGGTACCGATACCTTGCCGGTGTAATGCGGATCGCTCGCCGTGTAGAGCTGATGATGGTATCGAATCTCTCCGACACGCACGCCGGCGTCGACCGGCTGGTCATAAGTCCAGCCATCCTCACCCAGAACGGGTTCGGCGACCGTCAGACCGACGACAGCTTCGAGGCCCTTGAGGTTTCGCATGGCGATCGTGCGTGATGCCCAGGGGCACAGATAAGAGACGAACAGCCGGTAGCGCCCGGCCGCCGCCGGCAGCGCCGGTTGCCCATCCGGGCCGGTCCGTCCGTCGGGCGTGACCCAGCCGTGGAACCGGGTCGGCTCACGATGGAAGGCACCGTCCTTCATTTCGCTCGCGGCGACGTCATCCTTGACCCATTTTCCATCGATGAGCTGCGGCATGAGAGTCCTCCTGCAGGCGTTGCCTAAACCGGCACCTATGGCTTAGGTTCCACAGGGTTGATGTCCGGTCAATTGCGCGCGGAGGTGACAGATCGTTCGCAATCCGTGTGCCTGCGTTCGCATCATCCTCGGGCCAAATTACCGGGTGAAGCGGGCGCCAGAGGAGGAGTCACGATGAAGAAGCTCATCGTAGCGGTGTTTGCCATCGCTGCCGCCCTCTGGTTTCTAAATACTTCCATGCTGGTAACGCCGCCGTCTGGAGCGGTAAAAATCGTTGCGCATCGCGGCATTCACCAGGTGTTCAAACCCGACGGCGTTGAAAACGATACGTGCACGGCCGAGCGGATCGAGCCGCCACGCCACGCCTATCTCGAAAACACGATCGCCTCCATGCAAGCGGCTATGGACAGCGGCGCCGAGGTCGTGGAGCTCGATGTTCACCTCACTCCGGATCGCGAGTTCGCTGTATTTCACGACTGGACGCTCGACTGCCGTACGGATGGGACGGGCGTGACCGAGGAGACGCCGATGTCGAAACTAAAGACGCTCGACATCGGCTACGGCTACACGGCCGACGGCGGCAAGACCTTTCCCTTCCGCGGCCATGCGCAAGGCCAGATGCCTACTTTGACGGAAGTATTCACCGCCCTGCCCCACGGCCGTTTCCTCATCAATTTCAAGAGCGAGCGGCGGGCCGAAGGCGCGACATTGGCGGTCCTGTTGCGCGCGCATCCCGAATGGCGGAAATCCGTCTTCGGCGTCTATGGCGGCAGCGCACCGACGCAGGAAACCCTGCGGCTGGTTCCCGGCTTGCGGGGCTATGACAAGCAGTCGACGCTGGCTTGCCTTGGCCGCTATGCCGCCTACGGCTGGACCGGCATCGTACCGGAAGCTTGCCACGACACACTTATCGTCGTGCCAGCCAACTACGCGCCGTTCCTTTGGGGATGGCCCAACCGCTTTGCCGCGCGAATGAGAGATGCCGGAAGCGAGGTCATCCTGCTCGGGCGCTATGGTGACGGCGATTTTACCTCTGGCATCGACAGTGCCGACGACTTGACGCTCGTTCCCAAGGATTTTGCGGGCTACGTTTGGACCAACCGGGCGGAGACGATTGCCCCGCTTCTCGGGAAGCGGATGGCCGCCACGAATCACCAAGCCAACCGCGAATAGCCGCAGCAATTCAAAGTGCTGCAGCATCATTTGCGCCTCTCAAAAGACGCGCGGCGCTGCAGTCGGCAGCTATCGCGGGAATTCGAGCCCCATTTCGCGGAAGCGCTCCGGATCGTCGCCCCAGTTCTCGCGCACTTTTACGAACAGGAAAAGGTGCACGGGTTGCTCGAGGATTTCCGAGATTTCCTTGCGCGCGGCGGTCGAGATCGCCTTGATCGCCTCTCCCCCCTTGCCGAGCGCAATCTTCTTCTGGCTGTCGCGCTCGACATAGATCACCTGCTCGATGCGCACGGAACCATCCTTGCGCTCCTCCCATTTCTCCGTCTCGACGTGGGAGGCATAGGGGAGTTCCTGATGCAGCCGGAGGAACAGTTTCTCGCGGGTGATCTCGGCGGCAAGCTGGCGCATCGGAAGATCCGAAATCTGATCCTCCGGGTAGTACCACGGCCCCTCCGGCAACGCCTTCGCAAGATAGTCCATCACATCGTCACAGCCGGAGCCGGAAAGCGCCGAGATCATAAAAGTGCGCTCGAACTTGACCATCTCGTTTGCCGCAGCCGCAAGCTTCAGCAAATCCTCCGGACGAACCCGGTCGACCTTGTTGAGCACCAGGATTTTTGGTTGAGGAACTTCCTTCAACCCTTCGAGGATCGCCTCTGCGTCCCCCTTCAGACCGCGCTCGCTGTCGACCAAGAGCATGATCAGATCGGCATCCTTGGCGCCGCCCCAGGCGGTCGTCACCATAGCGCGGTCGAGCCTGCGCCGCGGCTTGAAGATGCCGGGTGTATCCATGAAGACAATCTGCGCGTTGTCGTGGATCGCGATACCGCGCACGATGGCGCGCGTCGTCTGCACCTTGTGGCTGACGATCGATACCTTCGCACCGACGAGGCGATTAACGAGCGTCGATTTCCCAGCATTGGTGGCGCCGATCAGCGCCACGAAACCCGAGCGGGTCGGCGCGCCGGCGGCGGCCGTATCAAGTTCCATATCCGTCATAGCTTCCGTCAATTTCCGGCAGGCTTCTGCTGCCAAACCCCTTCACGCTCCAGCAACCGTGTCGCGGCAACCTGTTCGGCGCCGCGTTTGGAGCGATCGGTTCCCGTCTCCGGTTGAAGACCTACAACCTCGACCGTCACCGTGAAGCGCGGATCGTGATCGGGGCCGGAGCGATCATCCGTCCTGTATTTCGGCGCAACACCGAATTTGGCGTGCGCCCATTCCTGCAACTCGGTCTTCGCATCGCGACGGGCGCCGTCGGCGCTGCACGCCCGGTCCGTCCAGTGAAGCAGCACGAAGCGGCGCGCCGCCTCCAGACCGCCATCGAGATAGATTGCGGCGATCAGCGACTCTACCACATCGGCGCGCACATTCATCATGTGCTTGCCGGTGATCTTCTTCACGTCCGAACCGGTCCGGATGAACTCGTGAAGCGACAGATCGTCGGCGACCTTCGCGCAGCTTTCGGCGCTGACCAGTTGGTTTAGCCGCACGGAAAGTTCACCCTCGTTCGCATCGCGAAACGTCTGAAACAGAAGTTCGGCGACGCATAGGCCGAGGACCCGGTCCCCCAGGAATTCGAGACGCTGGTAGTTGCTGCCCTTGGCGTTGCGCGCACTGGAATGCGTCAGCGCCCGATCCAGGCGTTCCTTCTCGGAAAACTGATAACCGATCACGGCCTCGAGTCTCGCCCGATCCTCCGCGCTCAGCGATCGCGCCTTCATCATTCGACAACCTTGAACAGGCGGTCGTAACGCAGGTTTGCCGGCCATTTCCAGACCTCGCGGAACGACGTGTCGTTGCCGAGCGAGAAGAAGATCAGGCTGGCCCGGCCCACCAGGTTCTCCGCCGGCACGAAGCCGACGTCGAAGCGGCTGTCGGCGGAATTGTCGCGGTTGTCGCCCATCATGAAATAGTGGCCCTCGGGGACGATGAATTCACGCGTGTTGTCGCCGCGCGAATCCGGAAACTGGTCGAGCGTGTCATAGGAAACGCCGTCGTCCATTGTCTCACGGTAGACCGGCACATCGCCGCCGGTGTCGTACTGGTCGTCGGCGCGGAATGCGCCTGCCGGGACGCGATCCACGGGCTTGTCGTTAACGTAGAGGATGCTGTTCCTCACCTGGATCCGGTCGCCCGGGAGGCCGACGAGACGCTTGATGTAGTCGATGTCGGGATTCGGCGGAAAGCGGAAGACCACGATATCGCCGCGTTTCGGCTCGCTCGCGAAAATTCGCCCGCTAAAAAGATCAGGCGAGAACGGCAGCGAGTACTTCGAATAGCCGTAGGCGAACTTGTTCACGAAAATGTAATCGCCAACGAGCAGGGTCGGCATCATCGAACCCGACGGGATCGTAAAGGGCTGGAAGAAGACTGTTCGGATGACGACCGCCAAAAGCAGCGCCTGGATGATGACCTTGACATTCTCCCAGAGGCCGCTCTGCTTCGTTTCTGTCTTTTCTTCCACGCTGCTGTCTTCCTTTGTCATCCTGCTCGGACGCCCGATGCTTGCGCTTCAGGCTCCGTGCTGCGCGTCGCCACGCATTCGATCCTATATGTTGCCGGAACTCTGCGCTTCAAGCGATCGCCGGTCTGCTTCTCAGCAGAATGCTCTAAACCGTTCCCTCCACCGGGGCAACGGGCAGCGCCTCGATAATCACGAAGGCTTGTGCGAGCGGGAAGTCATCCGTGATCGTCAGGTGAATGGCGGCACGATGACCTGCAGGTAGCATTTTCTGGAGCCGCGCGGCTGCGCCGCCGGTCAGTTGCATTGTCGGCTTTCCGCCAGGCATGTTGACGACGCCCATGTCCTTCCAGAAAACGCCTTGAGCCAAGCCGGTGCCCAGAGCCTTCGAACAGGCCTCCTTGGCGGCGAAGCGCTTGGCATAGGACGCGGCGCGGTTCTTCCGGCCGTCCGATTTTGCGATCTCGATGTCTGTGAAGCACCGATTGACGAAACGTTCGCCGAAACGTTCGAGCGAGTTCTCTATTCGGCGGATATCGATGAGATCGCTGCCGATGCCGATGATCATGATGAGTGCCCGACAGTTTGGGAACGTGCTCGCCGGCGCCGCTGTTGGAAAAGGCGGGCCGCCTGATAGGCGAGCGGATAGAAGACAAGCGCGCCGACAATGGCGAGTGGAAGCGAGCCGATGAGCATCGGTTTGAAGACTGGCCCCCAGAGCTCCGTCAGTTCCAGGCGTTCGACCATATTGCCGATCTCAGCGCCGCTGACAGCGGTGCCATCCTGCGGCTCCGTCAGCACCGTGCCGATCTCATAAGATGCCGTCAGGATGACCGGAATGGTCACGGGGTTGGCGAGTGCCGTTGTGATGGCGGCCGCAATCAGATTGCCGGAGAAAATCGACGCGAGGGCAACGGCAAGAACGATGTGAAGCCCGAAGAACGGCGTAAACGACGATGCGGCGCCGGCGGCAACCCCGACCGCGATCGAGTGCGGAGACGACGACAGGCGCAGAATGCGCAGGGCAACGTAGCGCAGCCCGCGCGAGAGGCCCTTGCGCGGCCACAACAGCGCGCGAAGCCTTTCGGAAATCGTAACCGGTTTTCTGCGCCTGAATAACATTATGCCGTCATGATCGCGTCTCGAAGCGGCCATGGGCACGACCAAAGCGCCTCCGCCCCGTTGTGGGCCGCAAGATAGGCGTCATGTCCGTCACAGGCAAGTCACGTGCGGCGCCGCGGAAATCTGCAACGGAGCTATTCGCTGGACGCATGGTTTATTGAAAAGTGCGACCTGAAGGCAGCGCAACAAATCAGAAGCTGTTGCGAAACAGGCCACGATCGATCTGGCGCTGGCGGTATTCCAGGTCGATGCGATCGACGGAGCCGTTCAGATAAGCGGCCTCGCGTTCTTGAACGGTCGGGATGTGCAGGGCACGGGTAAGTTTCTTCAACTGCTTGAACATGGCAAACCTCTTCGTTTACCTCCCAGCCGAAAGATAGTTTGGCGAGCATTGTCCCACCAGCGCCAGGATGAGGCGGCAGCCATGCAGATGGCGCATAACACGCGACGCTCCATCCTGCTCCTGCCCGTTCCGTGGGCAGATGCACCGTTGCAGGCGCCGCACGGGCGCTGCCGAGCACCTGGTCCACGACGCGGCGGATAGTGCGCGCGCAACGGCCGCACTGGACGCCACAGCCGAGAAAGCCATAGACCCGGTGGTCGAGCGTGTCCGCTCCGCCTCGACAGCGGAACGGACACGTTGATCGCTCAACACATTGCACGAACAGACGATCATGGCGCGATGGTTCTCGTTCGGTCCTAACCCAACAAGCGGTCAGTAATCCCAGAAGACCGGTACCCAACGAAAGTGGTCGCCGTCGCCCGCCACGTGGCCGACGGACGGGAACGGCAGGTGAGTGGCCACCAGCAGTTCGCCGGTCGCCGCCAGCTCCCGCAAAAGACGGATCCGGACGCGCGCCGCTTCCTCGGGGTCGTGTTCGAAGCCGTTGTACCACTCGGGGTGTTCGAACCCGACCTGGAAGACGAGGTCGCCGGCGAACGTCAGCCCGTCGCCGCCGGAGGCCACGCGGACCACGCTGTGCCCGGGGGTGTGGCCGCCGGTGCGACGGACAACCACCCCCGGCGCCACCTCGGACTCCTCATCGAACAGCCGCAGATAGCGCTGGTACTCTTTCACGAACCGCTTGGCGGCCGACCGAAGCGCGTCCGGGAACCCCGGGGGCATGGAGACGTGGGAGAAATCGGGCGTCTCCCAGAACTTGACCTCTGCGGCCGCCACGTGGATCCGCAGGTCCGGACGCAGCCGCTCCTTCACCCCCTCGACGAGCAGCCCGCCAATGTGGTCCATGTGCATGTGGGTAAGCACTACGTCGGTCACGGACGCAAGATCGATGCCGGCGGCCTCCAGTCGCTTGATCAACTGCCCGGCCCGCGGCAAGTTCAAGTCCGGGTCGAACCCTAGCCCAGCGTCGACGAGTATGGTCTGGCTGCCGCTACGCACCACGACCACGTTCAGCGCCCAATCGTAAGCGTCCGGCGGCAGGAACATGTCGTCCAGCCAGGCCGCCCGGATGGTCGGGTCGACGTTGTGGGCCAACATCGCGGTTGGAAGCGGTAGCACCCCATCGCTGACCACCAGCACGTCAATCTCACCGATCCGCACCGCATAGCGCGACGGAACCAACTCTTCGGGCCCCGACCTTGCGGGGTGTGAGGCGTTGTCCAAGCTCATGTTTGTCTCCTGCTGACCAATCGTACGGGGTTTTGCTTCTGCCTGCGACATGATGCGCTCCTGTCTTGCGTGATCGAGACGTGTCGGTCACGAGCCACATCGTGGATTCTATGGTGAAGTGTGGTGGGGGACGAGCTACACGTGAGTATGGGTAGCCTGTGCTCTCCATAGGCCGCAGCGAAGATTTGATCGTGAAGAGCTGGTGGTATGAAGGAGCAGACGCTCTCGCCCGCCAACGCGCCCCGCGCTCAACGTTGACTCGAAACCGCTCGGCTTCCTTTATAGCGGCGGCACTCGAGGTGCTCTTTCCCGATTGAGGGAATCACGTAGTCGGGCGCGATTCAATGACACGAACCGCCAACCATCGCCGCTAACGGCGATGGCTCGTGAACCTCTCCTCGCAGTCTCCTGACGTGGCTATTCGAACAGCCGCTTGACCATGGAAATGCTCGGCAGTTCTTTGAGCTGGGCGATCAGATGGTTCAACTGACGCAGATCCCAGACTTCCAAATCGAATTGCAGCTCGCTGAAGTCCGCCGCTACCCGTCCCATGGAGAGCGAACGGATGTTGACATCGCTCGTCGCGATCGCTTGGGCGATCTCCGCCAAGGTGCCGGGCTCGTTCAGCGCGCTGACCGCGATCCTGGCTATAAACCGGCTGTTGTTCGCCTCGTCGAGATCCCAGCGCACATCGATCCAACGCTCCGGCTCGTCATCGAACTTTTGCAGGATCGGCGACTGGATCGGGTAGATGGTTATCCCCTTGTCGCGGTCCATGATACCGACGATGCGGTCTCCCGGAACAGCGCCAGCCGAACTGAAGTGCACCTCGGCATTGCCGGAAAGTCCGCGGATCGGTAACGCTTCCGGCCCTTCGACCTGTTGTGCTTCAACCATCTCTTTCGTGCGGCCGGGAAGCTTGAAGACCATTCCTGCAGCGCTGCGCATATTGAACCAGCCATCATCTGCGCTGGGCTTTACCGTGACGCGTTCGTCCTGATGATCTGGGAATACGGCGCGCAGGACGTCGAGCGAGGACAGTTCACCTCGTCCAACGGCGGCGATGGCGTCCTCGACTTCCTTCTGCCCGAGCCTGTGCAAGGCCGGCTTCAGCCCCTCGCGCGAAAAACTCTTGCCGGCGCGTTCGAAGGTCCGCTCCAGAATGCGGTAGCCGAGACCGGCATATTGCTTGCGGACGGCCGCCCGCGTCGCACGCCGGATCGCAGCGCGCGCCTTGCCGGTGACCACGATTTCCTCCCACGCGGGCGGCGGCACCTGAATGCCGGAGCGGATGATCTCGACTTCGTCTCCGTTGTTGAGGCGTGTGACCAAAGGCATGATGCGGCCGTTGATCTTGGCACCGACGCAGGTATCGCCGATATTCGTATGCACCGCGTAGGCGAAATCGATCGGCGTGGCACCACGCGGCAGGGCGATCAGCTGCCCCTTGGGGGTGAAACAGAATACCTGATCCTGGAACAGCTCGAGCTTCGTGTGTTCCAGGAACTCCTCGGGATTATCGCCTTCCGCCAACGCTTCGATCGTGCGGCGAAGCCAGGAATAAGCGTTCGACGTCGGTGATCGCGGCGCATCCGCCGCCACGGCGTCGCGATCCTTGTAGAGCGCGTGCGCGGCGATGCCGTATTCCGCGATATCGTGCATGCGCTTCGTGCGGATCTGCAGTTCGATGCGCTGGCGCGACGGGCCGATGATCGTTGTGTGCAGTGATTGGTAGTCGTTCTGCTTCGGCGTCGAAATATAGTCCTTGAAGCGACCCGGGACGACGCGCCAGCGGGTGTGCACGATGCCGAGCGCCCTATAGCACGAGGGAATATCATCGACGATGATGCGGAAGCCCCAGACGTCCGACAGTTGCTCGAAGGAAAGCGACTTCGACTGCATCTTGCGAAAGACCGAATAGGGCTTCTTCTGGCGCCCCTTGACCAGTGCCTCCTTCAGGCCCTCGGCCTGCAGTAGTTCGCTCAGTTCCTCCTCGATCTTCTTGATCAGGCCCTCGTTGCGCTCGGACAGTTCCTGCAGCCGCCTCGTGACCGTCTCGTAGGCCTCGGGGTTGATATGGCGGAAAGCGAGGTTCTCGAGCTCCTCGCGCATGTCCTGCATGCCCATGCGTCCGGCCAGCGGCGCATAGATGTCCATCGTCTCTTCGGAAATGCGTGCACGCTTCTCCGGCGACATATGGTCAAGCGTGCGCATGTTGTGTAGCCGGTCGGCAAGCTTCACGAGCAGAACGCGGACGTCGTCCGAGATGGCAAGCAAAAGTTTGCGCAGGTTTTCGGCCTGCTTCGCCTTTTTGGTGACGAGGTCGAGCTTCTTGATCTTCGTCAGGCCCTCGACCAGCGCACCAATGTCTTCGCCGAAGAGATCGTCGATCTCCTGCCGTGTCGCGGTCGTGTCCTCGATCGTATCGTGCAGCAGGGCAACCGCGATCGTGGACTCGTCCAGATGCATTTCCGTAAGGATGGCCGCCACTTCGAGGGGATGAGAGATGTAAGGATCGCCGCTTGCCCGTTTTTGCTGGCCGTGCTTCTGCATGGCATAGACGTAAGCCTTGTTCAGCAGGGCCTCATTGACGTCGGGCTTGTATTTCTGCACGCGCTCAACGAGCTCGTATTGGCGCATCATCCGCTGGCGGCTCCGTGGGGAAAGGCAAATAAAAAAGTGCGCCAATCATAGGAGTGGCGCACTGCTTTGAAAACACGTCGGAACATGAGTTCCGGAACGGATCTTAGTAGTCGTCGCTCTTTTCCGGAGGCACAAGACCTTCGATGCCTGCAAGCAGCTCCTCTTCGGACATGCGGTCGAAGGTCAGTGCTTCCGGCTGATCTTCCTCTTCCGCCGCATCCGCGAAAGCGGCGGCCGCTTCCGGCTGGGTCAGCGAAGCCGGATCTGGCTCGGGCTCGTCCACCTCGACGTGCTTCTGCAGCGAGTGGATCAAGTCCTCCTTCAGATCGCCAGGCGAAAGGGTCTCGTCAGCGATCTCCCGTAACGCCACGACAGGGTTCTTATCGTTGTCGCGATCAACGGTGATAGCAGCACCCTGCGAAATCAGGCGTGCGCGGTGGCTGGCGAGCAAAACAAGTTCGAAACGGTTGTCGACTTTGTCAATGCAATCTTCGACGGTGACGCGGGCCATAGCCTGTCCTTTGCGACTCAAAGCGCGGCGGCGTTGCCGCTGCACGGATTAAACGACATGAGACCGGAACAGCCGTCGCTTGACGGCCTCATCAGCTCCGATTTCAGGAATTAGCCGCCCGGATACAATCAAAACAGCATAAGTTCAAGTTTTTCCTGCATTCGGTGCTCACATCAACCAATGACACATGATAGAATATAGCGTGTTACGCGCCGCAAGTGTGGCCACACATGGCGATTGCATTGCACGATGTAATGGTCGAATGTGCAGCGGCAATCGGAAATTGAAGTGTGGACGAGATGCAGCAACTGCTAAAACTAGCTATATGCGCCGTGCGCTGCTTGGATTAATGCGTGGTATAACCTACATTATTTGCAATATCAGCAATTGTTAATGTAATCCACCTATTTTCTGCGCACGCTTCCTCCGGGAGGTCGAAAATGCGCCGGGCATGAAAAAGGAAATTACGATGTTCGATCCCCGCGAGAAAATCGCACTTTTCATAGACGGCGCCAATCTCTACGCCGCATCGAAGAGTCTCGGTTTCGACATCGACTATCGCAAGCTGCTGAAAGCATTCCAGAAACGCGGATATCTGCTCAGGGCCTACTATTACACCGCGCTTATCGAAGACCAGGAATATTCATCGATCCGTCCCTTGATCGACTGGCTGGACTACAATGGCTACAAGGTCATCACCAAGCCGGCCAAAGAATTCACCGACTCGCTCGGACGACGCAAGATCAAGGGCAACATGGATATCGAGCTGGCGATCGACGCCATGGAGCAGTCCGAGACAGTCGATCATCTCGTCATCTTCTCGGGCGACGGCGACTTCACGACGCTCGTCGAAGCGCTGCAGCGCAAGGGCCGCAAGGTCTCGGTGGTCTCGACCATGTCGACCCAACCGCCGATGATCGCCGACGATCTGCGGCGTCAGGCGGATCACTTTATCGACCTCGTTACGCTTAGAAACGAGATCGGCCGGGAACCGTCGGAACGCACGCCGCGTCCGGTTGAGCCGGTCGCCGACGACGTCGAGCTTTAAGATCAGGAATCCTGCAGGGCGGCGCGAGCCTCCCTTCGCCGGCCAGTTCAGCCGCGCTCCTTGAGCAGGCGGTTCTTCTGCCGATTCCAATCGCGCTCCTTGGAGGTCTCACGCTTGTCGTGCAGCTTCTTGCCCTTACCTAGCGCAAGCTCCAGCTTCGCCCGCCCGCGGTCATTGAAATAGATCCGCAACGGGATCAGCGACATACCTTCGCGGTTGACGGCACCCTGCAGCCGGTTCACTTCCCGCTTCGACAACAGCAACTTGCGGCGCCGGCGCGTTTCGTGGTTGAAGCGGTTGGCCTGCAAATATTCCGGCAGATAGGAGTTGATCAGCCAGATCTCACCGCCTTCGTCGGTGGCGTAGGATTCCGAAATGTTGGCTTTACCTTCACGCAGCGACTTGACCTCCGTGCCGGTCAGCACAAGGCCGGCTTCGTAGGTATCGACGATCTCGTAGTTGAAGCGGGCCTTGCGGTTCTCCGCCACGACTTTCTTGACCGTGCGCTGGCTGCCTTTGGGTGCCATCAGTTCATCAATCCCGCATGCCGGAGCGCAGCATCGATCGCCGCTTCCGTGCCCGGCTCAAGCGTCGCCAAGAGCGGCGAACGAACGGCACGGCTCATCCGCCCCAGGCGATGCAGTGCATATTTTGCGCCGCAGAGGCCAGGCTCCATGAATATAGCTTTGTGGAGCGGCATCAATTTGTCCTGATATTCAAGCGCCTTTGCGAATTCACCGGCCAGTGTCGCTTCCTGAAATTCCGCACAAAGACGCGGCGCAACATTGGCGGTCACGGAAATGCAGCCAACACCGCCATGCGCGTTGAAACCAAGGGCCGTCGCATCCTCCCCGGAGAGCTGCACGAACTCCTTGCCGCAGGCCATGCGCTGCTCGGAGACACGCTCGATCTTGCCGGTCGCATCCTTGACGCCGATGATCGTCGGATAGGCCTTTGCCAGCGCGGCCATCGTCTCGACACTCATGTCAACGACCGAACGACCGGGAATATTGTAAATTACGATCGGCAGCTTCACGCTTTCAGCGATTGCTCCATAGTGAGCAAAGAGACCTTTCTGCGTGGGCTTATTGTAATAGGGCGTCACGACCAGAAGGGCGTCAGCGCCCGCCTTCTCGGCATGCTGTGCAAGCTCGATCGCTTCGGTCGTATTGTTGGAGCCGGCACCGGCAATGACGGGCACGCGTCCGGCCGCCGCTTCGACACAGAGTTCGACGACCTTCTTGTGCTCGTCGTGGGACAAGGTCGGCGACTCCCCGGTGGTGCCGACCGGCACCAGCCCATGGCTGCCCTCTTTTATCTGCCATTCCACATGCGCGACGAAACTATCCGCGTCCACCGAGCCGGTGGCGGTGAACGGTGTTACGAGTGCGGGAATGGAACCCTTGAACATGCACAACTCCTGACGGCCGCGAGGAGCAGGAAACTCCCACGCTTTGGCCGCAATCGACGGTTAAAAAACTGCCGCACCATAATCATGTGACGTGGTTGCGGCAAGCGTCGTGAAGACGCATTTCATGTCGGTTTTCACCCAAGCGAAAGCGCGAGAGGCGGTTCGGCCAGTTCGAAGCAATACTGGAGCGGATCCCTTGAGAACACCGCAACCATGATTTGCGGCCGTCGATAAATGCCGCTAACTTTTTGGCAGGCGGTCAAGCGGAGAATGAATGGGGAAACACGGGGGCTCTTGATGCGCGGACCACTCCTTCTGTCTGTCGCCGCCATGGTCGGTGCCGTGATGCTGACTTCCTCGGTCGCGGCGGGTGAAGCGCGGACACCGGTACCGGCGAACAGGCCTGGCTCGGCCGGCAAAGCCGGACGTGTCGCGACCAACGACCTCACCAGCGCAATACCCGCAGCTGTCACCCCCATCGACGCAGACTTGAAAACTGCCCTCGACGCGCTTTCCAATCGCCAGCCCGCCAAAGCAATCGCCGTTCGCGATAGCATGCGCTCCGGAACGCTGGAGCGCCATATCCTCACCTGGGCCATCGCCGTTTCTGGGCAGAGGGGCATTCCATCCCACGAAATCGCCGAAGCACAGCGGGAGCTTCAAGGCTGGCCTGGCTTGAAATCGCTGCGCGCACATTCGGAAAGGGCGCTCTATCGGGAGAACCCACCTGCAGCAGATGTGATCGCCGCCTTCGGAGCCACCCGGCCCGAAACCGCGGAGGGAGCGATCATCCTGGCGCGGGCGCTCGCGGCACAAGGACAAAAGTCAGTCGCGGCAAGACATCTGAGCGCCGTCTGGCGGAAAGAGGCGCTCGATGGGGGCACCGAAACAAAGATCCTCTCGGAATTTTCCGGTCTGCTGACGACCGCCGACCACAAGCGCCGTATGGAGATGCTTCTCTATCGCGGCCGTGTCGAGCAGGCAGCGCGCTTCGGCGACCTCGGCAAAGCGCAGTCGCTATACCGTGCTTGGGCCGCGGTTATCCGTGGCACCGGCAATGCGGCATCGCTGATCGAGGCCGTCGACCCATCCTGGCGTGACGACCCCGCCTTTCTGTTTGTCCGCATCGAGCATCTGCGCAAGCAGGAGAAATACCAGCAGGCAGCTAAGCTTCTTACCCAAATGCCGAGAGACAGCGACGCCCTCGTCAATCCGGGCGAATGGTGGATCGAGCAGCGCATCGTCAGCCGCGGCCTCCTCGACGCTGGCGATTTCCGCGGCGCCTACCGCATCGCCGCCAACCACGCGGCGAACGAGGCGACTGACATTGTCGACGCTGAGTTTCATGCCGGCTGGTACGCGCTCCGCGGCTTGGAAGATCCGGCAACGGCGGCAGGCCATTTCCAGAAGATCCTGGAGGCGTCGGGCCGGCCGATCTCGGCCTCGCGCGCCTGGTACTGGCTCGGACGCGCCGCCGACGCGGGGGGACCCGGCAATTCGAGCGAATATTTTGGCAACGCGGCGCGCTACCCGGGCACGTTCTACGGCCAACTTGCCGCAGCCAAGCTCGGCCGCCCGACGCTTGACCTAAGCTACCCCTCCCCGACGTCGGAGGATCGAACACGATTCGAGGGTCGCGAGGCCGTTCGGGCTATCGCCCGGCTCGACGCCGCAGGCCACGGCTGGCGCGCGGACAGCCTTTACCGGTCGCTGGCTGATGAACTGACCAGTCCCGGCGAACTCGCGATGCTTGCGGCACGCGCGGAAGAAACAGGCAATCACCAGCTTTCGCTGCAAGTTGGCAAAATCGCTTTCGCGCGCGGCATTGATGTTGCTGCGCTTGCCTTTCCGATCGGCGTCATCCCATCCAGCGCCGATATAAGCGGTTCCGGCAAGGCCCTTGCCTATGCGATTGCCCGGCAAGAAAGCGCCTTCAACCCTGCCGCCATTTCCGCCGCCAATGCCCGCGGGCTACTGCAACTTCTGCCGGGCACGGCCAAGGGCGTCGCAAGTCGCTTCGGCCTTGCCTATTCCAAGGATCGTCTGACGACCGATGCAGGCTACAACGCGACACTCGGGGCGCATTATCTCGGCGAGCAGATCAACAGTTTCGGCGGCTCCTACATACTGACATTCATCGCTTATAACGCCGGCCCGGGCCGCGTTCCGGAATGGCTCGAGCGTTACGGCGACCCGCGCGGCAAGCCGATCGATGACGTGGTAGACTGGATCGAGCGCATCCCCTTTCAGGAGACGCGCAACTACGTCCAGCGGGTGATGGAGAACTACCAGGTCTACAAGGCCCGGTTGGGAGACCCCGCGGACATCGTTTCCGATTTAAGAACGGGCCGACAATTGCCCTAAGCTCACAGGGTATCGGACTTGTCGATCCGAGCTTTTCGCGACGCGAACGCGGCAATCAAATGATCGTGATCGGCAATCGGAACACGGCACAAAATTTCATTTCAGCCATTTTCTTCCTAAAAGAAATCTATCTGCTCCGAAAGGAAATGGTGAAGCCAATGAAGACGTTAGCAATTGTCGCCCTGTCGCTGGCAACGGCGATGAGCAGCGTTCCGCCCGCAGAAGCATTTCCGATCGCTCCGGCAGTAAAGCCGCAAGCTGCGGACGTGCAGCTCGCGCAATTCCCCTATGAGCGCGGTGAAGAGCGCAAGAGTAGGCCCCGTTGCTGGGGTGTCAGCTGTCCACGGCGCGGTTATTACCGGCAGGGCTATTATCGTGACCGCTACTATCGTGATCGCTACCATCGCCGTTACTACCGCGACTATGATGACGATGATAATGACCTTGGTGCATTCTTCGGCGGCCTGGCGACCGGTGCGATCGTCGGCGGTCTGCTGAGCCAGCCGAGATATGCTGGCCCGAGATATTACGGCGGCGGCAGCGCCCATACCCGCTGGTGCTATGCGCGCTATCGGTCCTATCGCGCCTGGGACAATACCTATCAGCCGTATGGCGGCCCGCGTCGCCAGTGCTACTCGCCCTACAGCTAAGAGCACTCACGGTGGCAATCCACGGCTCTTCGTATCGAGCAAGAATGCGAAGAGCCGTGGCTCGTGGAAGATTCCAATCTCCGCATGACAACCCGTTGGGCCGGGTACAAACCGCCGTCGGTTAAGCCTTCACCCACTTGCCGTTACGCATTGAGAAGCTACGATTTCACCTCCTTTGACCGAATGGAGTAGTCATGGATCGGAGTGAATTTCGCGAGCATCTCTTTCGAGTACAGGACGGCTTGCGGCTTTATGCCAGATCCTACGGCAACGTACGGCATGGACAGATCCCGGTCGTCTGCCTCCCTGGCCTTACGCGCAACAGCCGCGACTTCCACGAGCTCGCGGGCTTTCTCGCCTCCCCTCCAGGAGGCGGACATTTCATCTTCTCTCTTGATTCCCGCGGGCGAGGCGGTTCGGAGCGCGATGACGACAAGACTCGCTACACAATCGCGATGGAAACCTCGGACCTCATCGCCGCCTGCAGGCATTTTGGTATCGAGAAGGCGATCTTCATCGGTACGTCGCGCGGCGGGCTGATCCTGCATCATCTCATCGGTCTGGCCCCCGCCTTGATCGCAGGCGTCATTCTCAACGACATTGGCCCCGTCATCGAAATCGAGGGACTACTGCGAATCAGAGATTATCTTAACGCGGCGACAGGACCGGCAAGCTGGACCGCGGCATCTCGCTACCTGCAGTCCGTGCATGGGGATGATTTTCCGATCCTCCGTGAGCACGATTGGCAGGAGATGGCGAAGGCGATCTATCGCGACGAAGGCGGCATCCCCGTCGCCGACTTCGATCCCGTGATCGCGGCACAACTGCAAGCGCTTACGGCCGACACGGCAATGCCCGATCTTTGGCCGCAATTCAGCGCTTTCGCCGGCCTGCCGATGATGGTCGTTCGTGGGGAGCGTTCCAGGCTGCTGTCGGAAGCCACGGTCGAGGAGATGAAACGTCGGCATCCGAACTTGGTGGCGGTGACGGCGGTCGGACAGGGCCACGCACCGCTTTTGCACCTCGATGGCCCGAGACAGGCGATAGCCGCCTTTCTCCAACAGTAGCCGCTCGCGCTCGACCGCCGCGCAGTAGCATCTCTCCCGCGAGATACCGCCAGAAACGAGAAAAGCCCGGCTCTTGAGCCGGGCTTTCCCTAACTGACCGAGGTCAGGTCAGATTAGAAGTCACGCTGGAAGCGGAGGAAGCCGAAGACTTCGTCGTCGCCGTTGTCCTGATCTTCGTACTGAACCGACAGACGGGTCGCAAGACCTTCGGTGATCTGGTAGTCAACCGTACCACCAACGCGCCATGCATCGTCGTTGCCGAAGCTGGTGAGCGACTCTTGCAGGCTACCGAAGTACTGAGCGCCGGGGGTGATTGCGAGCTTGTCGTTGACGTTCCAACGGTACGAAGCAGCAACCGTCCACTCGGAACGAGCCCAGTAAGCGTTCGGGTCGGATGCCCAGATACCAGCGAGCTGGAAGACGCCCGGGCCGAGGTCAGCCGAGAGCAAGCCGCGGATCGCGCCTTCTTCGAGTTCGGTGTCGAAGCCGCCGAGCAGGTCGAAGCTTACGCCGCCGAGGGTGGCAGAAACGATACCGGCAACGCCGATGCCGTTGTCCTTGGTGGAGGTGCCTTCGAGTTCGTCGACCGAGATACCGGCCTGGAAGGTGCCGCCGTCATAGAGGTAAGCGAGCGAGTTGAATTCGGTGAAGTTGCCGAGCGAGTCGGTTTCACCGTTCAGGCCCTTATCCCACCAGCTGTAGAAGAAGCCGGCCTTGAAGCCGCCGAGCTGGATGTAGGCTTCATCGACGTCGATGAAGTCGCTGTCGCCTTCGTCGGTGTCGTTGTCAGCATTGAACTCAGCAGCGAAGAAGCCGGTGAGCGTGCCAAACTCGGTGTCGCTCTTGGCATCGAACGAGATGTAAGCGCGGGAGAACATGTCCCAGTCCGAGGTGGCCTGGTTACCGAAGTCACGAGCATCGTAACGGCTGGTTACTTCGTCACGGCCGAACGAGCCCTGAACGCGGATGAAGCCGCCGATCTTGAGGCAGGTTTCGGTGCCCGGGATGTAGAAGTAACCCGTGCCGAAAGCGTCGCAAACGCGAACGTATTCCATGGGCTCCGGCTCGGCGGCGACGATTGCGTCGGCTGCCTGAGCGCCGGATACTGCTGCGAGAGCAGCAGCGGAGCCGAGAAGAAGGCTCTTGATGTTCATTTCTGACCTCCAGTCAAAAGTTTCAAACGGGTCTGGGTTTCTTTGCTGAAGGACAGCGTTCCCTGCCCCATCCCCAACGTTCAAGAAGTCGGACGATCAACCGCCCTTGCTTCCGGAGTTGAAAATACAAAACCGGATGGGGCACGCAATGTCCAACTTGCCAGATCACCTGCTTTGCGCTGCCCTTCCCTGATCCCTGTTGCTCAAACGACACAAAATCGCCTCAGACCACCCGGGGAGATTAACAAAGGGTTAAGAAAATCCTTTAGCGACGGGGGGTTAGCACAAGGGAGCAGCGAGCTTCCTGTTTCAGAAAGGGGCAGAAAATGGCCGAAAACTGGGGGAAAACCGGGCATCGGTGGCCCAGCCTTGCGGTCTTCTCACAAACAAGACGCCGCCCAAACGACGTCTGGCGGAATGGCGACGGGGAGATTTTTGCCGGTTCATAAGAGAATCAGCGAACTGGATTCGCGAATCCTTCAAAGCCCGCTGAGTACCCACGGGGGGTCTGACTACTGCATGATTCCTCAAGTCGGAATCGATTTGAGAATAAGGTCATGCAGCGATTCAAAGTGCTACAGCGACCTTTGCGCATCTCAAAGACGCGCAGCGCTGTAGTCGTCGCCAGGACTAATGATGGGAGGAAGGATGCGGACAGGCGGCGTGATTTTACAGGTGCGCAGAAAGCGCACTTGCAGAAGTCGCTATCAAAGAATGGAGGATCCGCGGGCCGCTGCAAGCGGGCAATCAAAAATGGCGGAGAAGAAGGGATTCGAACCCTCGATACCGTTTCCGGTATACTCCCTTAGCAGGGGAGCGCCTTCGACCACTCGGCCACCTCTCCGTTAGCGCCTGACTAGTGTCACCGCGCCATCAATGCAAGATTTTTTTGTCGGATTTCGGGAAATCACACGATTTTCATCCGCTGGCGATGCGTCGGGCGGCGCCTCTGCCGGCGACATGCATTGTGGCCGCAGGGTGCTCACGCAGGCCGTCACGCAGAGATTCAAAGTTCTACAGCGACCTGTGCGCGCCTGACGAGATGGTCGGCGCTGAGGGAAACCGATGATTTGCCGACGAGACGGGGCTTCGCGGTGATCCCGACATTCCAGGCTGCCTTCGCAAGGCCGAAGCAAGTCCACTTGCGGAAGATCGCCGCCACATTATCGGGCAGGTGATTCCCGCCGAAGTAATCGCATCCGTATGATGGATAGAGGAAACGGCATTTTCGGAGGCTGCGATGTCGATGATCATGCATGTCGCGCAAGCAAAACCCGGCCAAGCCTCGGCCGTGTACCAGCATTATTTCATCGAGCGCCCGTGCCGCATCCTTGTCATCGGCAAGCAACTGAAGGCGAAGACCAAGTATCAATGCCTGCTTCGGCATATCTCGATCGGCGGCGCAATGCTCGACTTCAATGCCGCGATCATGCTGCCGAAGCATTTCTTTCTGGAGATCGACGGCTTTAAGGAGGAGATCGGCTGCGCCGAAGTCCATCGCAGCGGCACGGAGCTCGGCGTGCGCTTCAATATGCTGCTTGCCCAAGACTTCCTGCGCCGGCTGATCCGGTTGCAGTTTTCCAGCGGCGGGCTTTAGAAGCCAGCTGCGTCGGCGCTCAAATAAAGCAAGCTCATTAGATTCTTATCGATTGCTTTCAAGGGATTGCAAGTTTTCCGCTGGAGACTGTCGAGAACAGCCTTCCTGCCCATGCGCTTTGGACGGCACCGGCAAATGACTTGTCCGGGCTTCGTGGAATCACAATCGCCGCTTCATGCAGCGCTTCCGGAGTATGACGCATGCTGCAGTCGACCATGTACTCGCTCGTCCCCTCGCCGCTCTACGAGCGCAAGTACGAGCGCTTTTCGATTGGCCAGGCTGGCACGCTGATGTCGGTGCGACCGGCTCTCGGCGGCGTCTCCATACGGGCTTGCAAAATGATCGATATCTCCCGGGGCGGCGCGAGCTTTTCCGTCAGCACGACAATCGGGCTGTCGCAGCACTACTATCTCCATATCGTCGGTACGAAATTTAGAATCGGATGCGCCGAGGTCTACCGCAAGGGAGAACGCATCGGCGTGCAATTCATCAAGACGATCGACGAGGCGTTTCTGCACGAAATCGTGCGCCACGAGTTCTTCACCGGCCAGAGCAAGAAGGCTCCGTCCAACCTGCCAACGGCCTCACGTCGTCCTGCATCAGTCAACTGGGGCTTCGTCGAGTGACGCACTGATCGAGAGGTGCAGCCGGTCGATCTTTTCCGCAAAATCGATTCCGATTCCTGCACATATGCGATAAGTTCCGCGGCGTTTTGTTCCACGGGGTCCAGCTTCTCGCATGTCCGCATTCTCCCGCTTCACGCCGCTTATCCAGTCTTTGCCTGCAACCATTCCCTTCGTCGGGCCTGAAGCGATCGAGCGTCAGCGCGGCCGCAAGGTTGCCGCGCGCATCGGCGCCAACGAAAGCGGGTTCGGCCCGGCAAATTCGGTGTTGCTCGCCATGCAGCAAACGACCGGAGAAACCTGGAAATATGCCGATCCAGAGAATTACGAACTGAAACAGGCCCTCGCCGGGCATCTGCGAATTTCTCCCGCCAACATCGCAATCGGCGAAGGCATCGACGGCTTGCTCGGCCAGATCGTCCGCCTCGTGATCGAGCCCGGCATGCCGGTGGTGACTTCGTTCGGAGCCTATCCGACATTCAACTACCATGTCGCCGGACACGGCGGGCGTCTAGTCACGGTCCCCTATACTGACGATCGAGAAGACCTCGACGGATTGCTTGCTGCCGTGAAACGCGAGAATGCACCGCTCGTCTACTTCGCGAACCCCGACAACCCGATGGGGAGCTGGTGGTCGGCAGATCGAATCGTCGAATTCGCAAATGCTCTGCCGGAAACGACGCTCCTCGTGCTCGACGAAGCCTACAGCGAAACGGCGCCGCCGGAATCGATACCAACCATCGACAGCTTGCTCGACAAGCCGAACGTCATCCGCACGCGCACTTTTTCCAAGGCCTATGGGCTCGCCGGGGCGCGCGTGGGTTACGCGCTGGCAACGCCCGGCACGGCCGCGGCGTTCGACAAGATTCGCAATCATTTCGGGATGAACCGTGTCGGCGTCGCCGCAGCGATTGCCGCCCTTGCTGACCAGCGTTACCTCAAGGAAGTCACCGTGAAAATAGCGACGTCGCGCGACCGAATCGCTCAGATTGCGCGCGACAACGGGCTGCAGCCATTGCCATCGGCCACAAATTTCGTGGCCATCGACTGCGGACGGGACGCGATCTATGCGCGGGCGATCGTCGACCGGCTGATGAGCGACCACGGTGTTTTCATCCGCATGCCGGGCGTTGCCCCGCTCAATCGCTGCATTCGGATCAGCACCGGACCCGAAGCTGATATGGGCCTGCTCGAAGCGGCCTTGCCCGCCGTTCTCAGGTTTCTCGCGGCAGCTAGCTGACACTGCAGCCGCGCATCTTGTCAGACACGCAAAGGATGCGCGTTTATCAATGTACCGTCATCCATTCGCGTGCGGCACGCAGCGCGGCGGCAAGATCGGTCTTGCTCATCGTTGCCGCGAGATCGGCGCGCAAGTCCGCAGCGCGGTCGGATCCCTTGATGGCGGCAATGTTCAGCCACTTGTGGGCCGCGACGAGATCGACGGGCCGGCCACGGCCCGTCGCATAGGCCAGGCCCATTTCACAAAGCGCGTCCGCGCGGTTTTCGCCACCCATAGCGGCGTCCGAAGCGATTTGCATGTCAAAGCGTGCCATTGTCTTGTCCCTGTCTTGCCTTGTTGATCCGGCTGAAGCGGCCCGCCCTGCCGGGCGGACCTTGCTCCAGATCAGCATTTTTTTGTCCCTGTTTGGTCGCGCCTCTTCGCGGGCTTTCCGAAAGTGCACCGTCTTTTGCAGTGTCGCTTTCGGCGGTCCGGCGGGGTTGTTCTCCCTGCTCGTCTTATGGGTTCGAGTATGCCGAACGGCCTTCAACGCTCGCTTAAAATGCATGCTTAATTTGACGCAAATAAAGTTCAAACGCTTGGTAAACTTGAGTTTTCATTAAGCATCGAATCGCCTGGAACAGCACGTATTTGGCTCAAAATTTACGAAATATTCAGCCGCGGATTTCAACCAATCGCTAACCACACAATCAGCATCGACTGATCACGCATCGATTTTTGTTGGCTCTCTCAGGCTCCGGAGGACGAGCAAAACAGTGAACTGATAGGCTGCCTGCGGATATTTACCTTTACGTGCGCGTAAGATATGTTCGCGCCGAGCGGTGGGAGACCGCTTGACATGAGGGGTTCCGGTCGGGCCTGCACTCGATACTATGCCGGCCAGCTTTCTTATTGGGAGGAATTGAATGATTCGCACATTGCTTGTCGCAGCGGCCCTTGCCTGCAGCGCCGCGTCCTCGGTCCTCGCCGCTGAACCGATTGTCGGCAATTGGAAGACAGCGAGCGGCGCCACGGCCGAAATCGCGCCGTGCGGCGCCGCTTACTGCGTCACTTTGAAAACCGGGAAGTACGCGGGCAAACGCATCGGCAATCTCGCCGGAACCGACGGCAGCTATAGCGGCGAAATCACAGATCCGGAGAGCGACAAGACCTATAGCGGATCGGGCGCCGTCAACGGCAATTCGCTGAAGATGAAGGGCTGTGTACTGAGGGTGCTTTGCAAATCGCAGACCTGGACGCGGCTCTAGGTATCGCTAGCTCTGGGGACGGGAACTGCCGGGTCTTCTGCCGAAGGGCAACCCGGCGGCGTCTCCGAGACGAAATTCCGTCATCCGACAGAGCGATTTTATTTGGGCTCGAAATGCCCTAGAAGCGACTCGCAACCTGATGTGGTGTCGTGAGGATTTCGATCGCCCCGGCATCCGTCAGCATTGAAGGCTTGAATTCTTTAGCGAATTAAGCGTCCTGAGGAATGTCGATGGAAGCAAAAGATGTCAAGGCGATCCTTTCCAAATATGAAGCAGTGGCCCTGATCGCCAACAGTGAAAGTGTGGACATCGATGCGGTCGTGCACGCCCTTCCGGAGCGAACGCTGTATGTCTTTTTCAACGGGTGCGCAAAAGTGCTGGCCGGCCCATTCGAGAAGGACGCCATACTTTGTCAGCGCCTCATCAGCAGCGGCACGCGCTTCCTGACGTCACAGAAACACGTGGATCGGGCGCGGGCACTCTTCTCGCGGCCCTTAAAGGCTGAGGTTGGCGTTCTTGCTGAGCGCGGAGCACCGGAAGGAACGCCTCATTTGGCGGCAGCGCGCAAGAGCGCGCTGGTGCAATATACATTGGATTTCGACCATGAGTTCGGCTCGCTGTACACGGTCGGGCGCATGCCGACGACCGGTTTTGCAGTTGCCTTATGGCTGCTCGAGAACGCGCCGCATGCAAACGTCTTCCTCTGTGGGTTCACCGGCGCCGCGGGATCCCGATTCGATATTATTGTGGAGCATGACTGGACCTTCGAACAAATCATGCTGCGGTGCTTTGTGAAGCGAGGGCGCATTCAATTCTTCGAAGAGAGCGTCAGCAAGCCGGCTGGCGCCCTGGAGCGCGTCTGCGCCCATTTTCCGGATCTCAGCGAGGCGACAATAGCGCTAATTGCGTCCAACGTTCTCGCAAACCGCCACACGGCTGTGGAACGTCAGGTCGCCAAACTTTGGGCGACGACAAAGCTGCAGCGCCGGATTCGCGCGTTTTTCAAGCGCCTTAGGCTCAGGTACGGCGAACGCTGACGGCCTGAACCTTTCGTCCCAGTCGACGCCTCCCCTGATCTCTTGCAAACGCGGAGCGATTCCAAACGTCTTTTGATACCATTCACCCGGCGCACTAGGGCGCCGCGCGTCCGATCGGACGCGAAAAGGTCGCTGTAGCACTTTGAGTGCCGCATGTTTTTATCCGTAAATCGGCTGCGATTTAAGGAAACATGCAGCAGAGCGGGATGAGGAAAAGCGTGCGCGGTTTTCCGCCCGCATCCGCTCTAACTCGTTAAAATCAGCCACGTTTATCACTTTAGGTCGATAAGACCTAAAGTCATCGTGATTAACGTGCCCGCTGCCCGAACAGGATCTTCTGCGCCTCCTCGTCCTCGGCGAGGCTCTTCTGACGGGCGCGCTCCTCCTTGCCCACTTCGATCGCCTTCTGAACGGCAGGCCGCGCAAGCACCGCCTCGAACCAGCACTTCAGATGCGGGAAGTCGTTCAGATCCTGCCCCTGATTTTCGTGCGGGATCACCCAGCCGATACAGGCCATGTCGGCAATCGAGTATTCGCCAGCCAGGAACGGCCGGTCGGCCAGGCGCTTGTTCATCACGCCGTAGAGACGGTTCGCCTCGTTGGTATAGCGATTGATCGCGTATTCGATCTTCTCGGGCGCGTATTGGCGGAAATGGTGCGCCTGTCCCGCCATTGGGCCGAGGCCGCCCATCTGCCAGAAGAGCCATTGATCGACTTCGACGCGGGATCGCTCATCGGTCGGATAGAACTTCCCGTATTTGCGGCCGAGATATTGCAGGATCGCCCCCGACTCGAACACCGAGATCGGCTGACCGCCCGGGCCATCAGGATCGATGATCGCCGGCATTCTGTTATTGGGTGCGATCTTCAGGAAATCCGGAGCGAACTGTTCGCCACGCCCGATATTGATGTATTTGACCACGTAGGGAACGCCGAGTTCCTCCAACATGATCGTGATTTTCCACCCGTTTGGGGTCGGCCAGTAATAAAGCTCGATCGGAGCAGCCATCCTGTTTCTCCTGGGGTTGCAAGAGTTAACACGTAGACACGCCCGGCGCCGCCGACAAGACTGGCAAAATTCACGAATATGAACCGGAGATGAACGGACATCTCAGCATCAATTCAGTTTGGTTGTGAGAAAAGACAATCAATCGATTTTAACGTGCCTCCAGCCAACGGACAGAACCATGGATATTCTCGCTCGGCGCCTCACTATCATCAGCGTGTTGATGGTTGTCTTCGCTATGACGCTTGCTGCCGCAGTCAGTGCCGATACGCAGCGCCGCCGCCAAAGCACCTATCTCGGCTCGCTGACCGATTGCACCGCCCACACGGCCCAATATTGCCAGGCCAAGCTCTAGATTCTTTCCGCACGGAAAACCGTTACTCACTTTTCCTGGAATTGCTCCAAGGGAACCGAAAAATGGCCGCTCTCGCCACTTCCGCCATTCTCTCGCTCCGGGTCCTGATACTCACGAGCCTGCTTATGGCGCCGATCGGGGCGGTCGCCTACACCAAGGCCGCAAGCCTCGGCATCGGCAAGAACGGTGCCGGCCTCGTCCTCTTCGTGACGCTCCAGCGTCAGGCGATGAGCTAACATCAACTCGCGACTCGCTCTCTCTTGCACCCGGACTGAAATGCCGATCCCTTCCCAATGAAAGAATTCGGAAACCATGCCAGCATTCGCAATCTATCTCGCCGCGGCACTGCCGAAATCGCCGGATGCTTTGCCTTCTGGGCATGGCTCAAAAACTTGGCAAATCCGTCTGGTGGTGGCTTGTGCCTGGCATGGGGTCGCTCGCGCTATTTGCCTGGCTCCTGACGATGATCGATTCGGCCGGCGCGGGCCGCGCCTACGCCGCCTATGGTGGCATCTATATCGCCGCTTCGCTCGGCTGGCTCAGGCTGGCAGAGGGCATGCGCCCGGACCGCTGGGACATGACCGGCGTCGCGGTGGCAGCGCGATCATACTCGCCGGGCCGCGCTGATTCCAGCAAGCGAAAACGGCGAGATCAGGCTTATCGGAATCAATCGGCGTTCGATTCCAGATAGTTACACACGGTCACGGCGGAAGACGGCTCCACAAATTTTCAGATCGTGCTCTATCTTGTCGTTTGCTTGTCAGGAGCCGCTGCCTATAATGCGACATGAACAAACGAATCTCTTCAAACTCCGTTCTCTCCATCGCAACCCCTGAACCATTCGAGCCGCATCTCTTCGAGGATCCGGCCGAGGCTGTCGATTGCCTGGAGGTTCTCTACGAACGCAACACCCGCTTCCTCCGCGAGGCTTTCGAAGGGCTTGGAAAGAGCGATGCACCGCTCACGCGGTTTCGTGCCTGCTATCCGCAGGTCAGCATCGAGACGAGCAGCTTCGGCCACGTCGATTCCAGGCTTTCCTTTGGATATGTCAGTGCGCCCGGAGTCTACACGACCACGATCACCCGACCGAAGCTCTTTCGCCACTATCTGAAGGAGCAACTCGGGCACCTGATGCGCAACCACGGCGTGGGTGTCACCGTATCCGAATCGTCGACCCCGATTCCGTTGCATTTCGCCTTCGGCGAGAACGCCCATGTCGAGGCGTCAGCCGCCGAGACCATCGACATTCCACTTCGCGACCTGTTCGACGCGCCCGACCTGACGACGACGGACGATGAAATCGCCAACGGGTCCTATGAGCCAGGCCCCGGCGAACCCTCGCCGCTTGCTCCGTTCACCGCGCAACGCATCGATTATTCGCTGGCCCGCCTCAGCCACTACACGGCGAGCAGCCCCACGCATTTCCAGAACTTCGTGCTCTTCACGAACTATCAGTCTTATGTCGACGAGTTTTGCGCCTGGGCCCGTCGGCAGATGGCAGAGGGCGGCAACGGCTACACCGCTTTCGTCGAGCCGGGCAACATCGTGACGCCCGCCGGTGCCGACAGGCCGGATGCTGACTATACCGTCGGGCGCCTGCCCCAGATGCCAGCCTACCATCTGAAGAAGAAGGGACATGGCGGCATCAGCATGGTCAACATCGGTGTCGGCCCGTCCAACGCCAAGACGATCACCGACCATATCGCCGTGCTGCGCCCGCATGTCTGGCTGATGCTCGGTCATTGCGCGGGCCTCCGAAACAGCCAGCGCCTCGGCGACTACGTGCTGGCGCATGCCTATATGCGCGAGGACCACGTGCTCGACGATGATCTGCCGGTCTGGATCCCGTTGCCGGCGCTTGCGGAAGTGCAGGTTGCATTGCAGGACGCCGTTGCCGAGGTGACGGGTTACAAGGGTTACGATCTCAAGCAGATCATGCGCACGGGCACCGTCGCGACGATCGACAACCGCAACTGGGAACTGCGAGACCAGCGCGGCCCGGTCAAGCGCCTGTCGCAGGCGCGCGCAATCGCGCTTGACATGGAGTCGGCAACGATCGCGGCCAACGGCTTCCGCTTCCGTGTGCCTTACGGCACGCTGCTCTGCGTATCGGACAAGCCGCTGCACGGCGAATTGAAGCTGCCCGGCATGGCGACCGCCTTTTACCGGACACAGATCAGCCAGCATCTGAAGATCGGCATCCTGGCCTTGCAGAAGCTCGCAGCAATGCCGCCTGAGAAATTGCATTCGCGCAAGCTCAGAAGCTTTTACGAAACCTCGTTCCAGTAGATCACGATTTTCGGCGCAACAGGAGCGAGAGCATCGTGCCGGCGACGGCCGACACGATGAGGAGCAGGTGCGCGTTTACGCTGGCCCGGCCGAGCATTTCCAAGGCGGCGCGATCGCCCGGCGCCCCGAAGGCGATCGCTCCGGCGGCAATCGCAGCCGGATAGGTGCCGACCCCCGCCGGGGCATGGACCGGCAGGACCGAGGAGAGCTCGCCGCCAAGGGCACCGCCGAAGCAGGCGGCAAGCGGCGCCACTTCCATGATGGCAAGCACCCAGGCGAGAACCACAACCTTGACGCCCCAGTTCAGCATGGTCATCGCCCATGCGCGCAGGAAGCCGGGGACGTTGTCCGGCAGGCCCGCTTCCACTTCGTCAACCACGGTCGCAAGTTTCGCGGGCGCCAGGCGGTGCGCAAGCGTGAGAACCTTTCCCTTCAGGAGAAAGATTGCGAGCGGCGAAAGGAGGGCGAGTGTCCAGGCGAGCCAGGCGATCAATGCATCACCGCTTTCGATCACGAGACCGAGCGCGGCGACCGTCAGCAAGGCATGCAGATCGAGCAGCCGCATGACGAGCAGCGCCGACGTACCATGCACGAGTGGTACCCCGAATTCGGACCGCATCAGCAGAGGAAAGCTCGTTTCACCTGCCCGAAACGGCAACATGATGTTGAGCAGATTGTGGACCTGCGTGACGCGAAACAGAGGCAGGAACCGCCCTGCAGTATGTCCCGGGAAATAATCGTAGATGCGAAAGCAGCGGATGAAGTAGGTGGAGATCAAGAGGGCGAGTGCGGCAAGCACCGACCAGATCCCGATTTCGGCCCACTGGCGCGTCAGGGTCGACCAGCCCCAGACCCACTCGACAAAGATGGCGTAAGCCGCGATCGCGGCCACGGAAATCAGCGCCATGCGGTTGCGCGCAAGCCACGATCGCTGACTGAACTGCCAGTCCGAATTCATCCGACGCCGATTTCCTGTGCTGAACCACACAATTCGACGTTGGTTATCACCGTTAACTGTGCAAGAAAACCTGCGACAGTACGCCGGAGAACATCCTTGAACCACACTGAAGAACCCATGACGGCTATTGCCGATAAAATCGAGGTCATCGAGTTGTCCGTCGTCGTCCCTGTGTTCAACGAAGAGGACAGCATCGGGCCGCTCGTTGCGCGTATTCGTGACGCGCTGGCCGGCTTCAGCAAGCCGTGGGAACTGATCCTTGTGGATGACGGCAGTACCGATCGTACTCTTGCGAACGCCCGGGCCGAACTTTTTCGTGCGGACTTGAGGCTAAAGATCATCGAACTGCAGAAAAATTTCGGCCAGACCGCCGCCATGCAGGCCGGTATCGATGCCGCGTCCGGACGATTGATCGCCACCCTCGACGGCGACCTGCAGAATGACCCCAGTGACATTCCGCGCATGGTCGAGGCGATCGAAGAACGCCAACTGGACCTGCTCGTCGGATGGAGAAAGAACCGCCGAGATGGTCTGCTGCTCAGGAAAATTCCTTCCTGGTGCGCCAACCGGCTGATCGGCAAGATCACCGGCGTCAGGCTCCACGATTATGGTTGCAGCCTCAAGGTCTATCGCGCGTCGATCATCAAGCAAGTCAAACTGATGGGCGAAATGCACCGCTTCATCCCAGCGTGGGTGGCCGGTGTCGTGCCCAGCAGCCGGATCGGCGAGATGCCGGTGACCCATCACGCCCGCCACTTCGGTGCGTCGAAATACGGGCTCTCACGCACGTTTCGCGTTATTCTTGATCTTTTGGCCGTACTCTTCTTCATGCGCTACAAAGCGCGTCCTGGCCATTTTTTTGGATCCATCGGTCTTGCGACCGGCGGCTTGAGCGCACTCATCCTCTTCTATCTGGCCATCGACAAGTTCATTCTCGGCAACGATATCGGCACCCGCCCGATGCTGACCGTCGGCGTGATGCTGTTCCTGTCTTCGATCCAGCTCATCACCACCGGCATCCTTTCGGAAATGATGGCCCGCGCCTACTTCCGCGACGACGAGACGACAAGCTATATCGTGCGCCAAGTCTTCGAAAAGGGAGAGCCGCATGCTTGAAGCCCTCGACCGACGCCCCAATGCGGCCTTCGTCGCGGTGGCGGGTTATTTCCTGTTATGCATCGTCCTGCGCCTTGCCGTGTCGAACTCGCTCGAGATCGATGAGGCTGGCGTGGCACTCCAGTCACAGTTCCTGCAACTGGGTTATGGGCGGCAGCCCCCCTTCTATAACTGGCTGCAATACGGTCTGGCGCAATCGATCGGCACGTCGCTTGCGACGCTGTCAGTTCTCAAGAACAGTCTCCTGTTTTTTTCCTGCCTTTTTTACGGTCTAGCGGCACGCCTTGTCCTCAGTAACTGGCGCCTTTCGGCGATGGCCATGCTTGGCGTACTGACGCTGCCGCCTGTATTCCTGCTGGCGCAGCGCGATCTCTCGCATACAGTCGCCGCGCTCTTCACGGTGTCGCTCTTTGTTTACGGCTTCCTGAGAACGCTCACACGGCCCGCCTTGTTCTCGTACGTGCTGACAGGAATCGCTGTCGGCATCGGCATGATCTCGAAATACAACTTCGTGTTGATCCCGATCTCCGCGGTAATAGCAGTCCTGCCGGAGCGCGACTTGCGAAATCGCATCTTCGATTGGCGGACCCTGCCGGCGATCGCGATTGCTGGCCTCATCGTTCTGCCCCACAGCTATTGGCTGTTGCAAAATCTCGACTTCGCTTCGGGCGGTACCCTGAACGTGATGAGGGAACATGAGGCGGAGGGGCGTTTGATGCAGGCCCTCCGAGGAACCTACTCGCTCGGATCGGCGATCATCGGCGGCGGCCTCGTTCCCGCCCTTGTGTTCGGCCTTGTCTTTCGCGGGAAGGTGCGCGTGATCTGGCAGGCGGAAAGCCAATGGAGCCGGATCGTGGGACGGATGATCGCGATCTGCCTGCTTGCGGTGCTGCTTATCGTGCTGGGTGCCGCGGCAACTCATATACGCGAGAAATGGCTTGTTCTCTATCTCATGCTTGTTCCGCTTTATCTTTGCCTCAAGATCGAAGCGGCGAAGATCGACCTCACCAACGCGCTCAGGCGCTTCTTCCTGTTGGTGGCCATTCTCGCGTTGACTGCACTCGCCTTCGTGTCGGCGCGCGCGATCGTGCGGCCATGGTTCGGCGACTATTCAAGGCTGAATATCCCCTATAGCGCCTTCGCCAAAGCCGTTACTCAGGCGGAGGGCGGGCAGCCCGCGCTCGTGATTACCAATGACAAGCAGATTGCGGGAAATCTTCGCACGCAACTCAGCGCGGCGCTGGTCACCATGCCCAAGCTCAATACGCTGCCGGTCGACATGACGAAGAGGCCGCTTCTGGTTGTCTGGCACGACGACACAGCCCAGGAAGCGCGCATTCCCGACCTTCTGAGGGACATGCTGCCTTCCACCATCCCAGAGACCGCGATGACGCCGCGCCACCTCGCCCTCCCCTACATCTATGGGGCCGGCGCGGATCGCTACGCCTTCAGCTATATCTGGATCGCGGAATGAGACTGCCGCGGTGGGCGCTACTAAAGCACGTCGCATTCAATTGGAGCCATGCGACGTGCTTTAGGTTTTTGTTTTCATGCATGTCGTTGTCCCGAAACCGCTGCACACTTACGGGCGACGTGCACTAGGTTCCCACCAGCAGCTTCAGCTCGCCGGGATGAATGCGTAGCGCCACGTCCCGTCCCATCGGCAGAAGCTCGCCGTCGATGACGCAATTGATCTTTCGGTCGACCTTCGGGAAATGCAGATCGACTGCGATGGCGCTCATCTCCGTGATCAAGGTGCTGGCGCGGAACTTGCCGCGCAGGATATCGAAGGCGAGCTTCGCGACACCGGAAGGCTTCAGAGGCGGGGCGGTGTAGAAGCCGAGATGCCCGCTCGTCACGTCATCCGCGTACATCCACGTGGCATGGCCGAAATGGTTGTTCGAGACTGAAATCACCGAAACATGCCGGCGCTCCTTGTGACCGTCGGCATCGAACTCGATTTCAAAATCCGGTGGGTTGAAAATAACGCCGACCGCCGCGCGCGTGCTTGCACCGATCTTTCCAAGCCTCGAGGCGAAACGGTAGGATTGGCGATACCGCACCAGACGGGCATGCAAGCCCATGGAAAACTGATGGACGAAGGCGCGGCCATCGGCGCTGCCGATGTCGCCATCGATGATCCTGCCATGAGCGAGAACCTCCGGCGCCTTCCAGATATCGAGCGGCAGCTTCAACGAGCGCGCGAAAAGATTCATCGTCCCGGCCGGGATGACTCCGAGCGGCATCTGATTCTTCCACGCGACTGCGGCGGCTGCCGAAATCGTGCCGTCGCCGCCGCCGGCAACGATTGCATCGAGGTCGCCCCGCCGGCAGGTTCTTTCCAGCATATCCCGCATGTCGCGAGCCTCGACCGCGGCGACTTCGATCTCATGTCCGGCAGCGCGAAATACCTCTTCCACCCACCTGCCGTATGCCTCCATGTCCGTTGTACGGAAGGTTCCCCCATCTCGATTGAAGATGGCTTTGATTTTCATGAAACGTCGTTTTCTCCAGTGACCTCGGCCAAATATGTCATGTCACAGATAAGCGCCATGGGAAGGGTTTCCAGAGGAGCCGGTCAGGTGTGCTCCAATTTGGGTCGCGCAGCCGGCCGATTTTCAAGCGGCTTCAGCGTCATGCGATCGCCGTCGCAAAGAACGTTTTCATCGCCCCAGGCTTTCAGCGCCATGATCACGGGCCTCAAGCTTTCTCCCCTGGGCGTCAAGGCGTAGTCGACGCGCGGCGGGACGACCGGGAAAACAGTGCGCGAAAGAAGCCCTGCCTCCTCCAGTTCGCGCAACTGCTTGGTGAGCATCCGCTGCGTGACGCTCGGCAATCTCCGCCGCAGTTCGTTGAAGCGCAAGGTGCCCTCGACCATCAGATGATAGAGGATGACGCCCTTCCATTTGCCGTCGATGAAGCTCAGCGCCGACTCCACCGGGCAACCCGGGAATGTGTTCGTGAGTTTCGCGCGCGGCCGGGACATAACGGTATCTTTTTCGACACTATAGGCCAAATTTGTGCATTCTTGTGCTCAGCGACTATAATGCTCATGTAGCTCCTGTTCAATTTGAAAGGAGTGCCTCATGCGTGCCGTCGCTTATAGAATGCCGCAACCAATCACGGCGGAAACCGCACTGATCGACGTCGATCTTCCCGTGCCTTCACCGGAAGACCGCGACCTTCTGGTCGAGATCAAAGCGGTTTCGGTCAATCCCGTTGACACGAAAGTGCGTGCCGGCGTTCAGCCGGCGCCGAACCAACCGAAGGTACTCGGCTGGGATGCCGCGGGCGTCGTCAAGGCCGTCGGCCCGAAAGTCACACTGTTTCAAGAGGGAGACGAGGTGTTCTACGCCGGCGCTCTCGACCGGGCCGGCACCAATGCCGAGTTTCATCTGGTGGACGAGCGCATCGTCGGGCGAAAGCCTAAGTCTCTCGGCTTTGCCGCGGCCGCTGCGCTGCCGCTGACCGCGATCACCGCCTGGGAGGCGCTGTTCGACCGTCTCAAGGTCAATGATCCGGTGCCGGGGGCTGCCAATGCCGTGTTGATCATCGGCGGCGCTGGCGGCGTCGGATCGATCGCGATCCAATTGCTGCGCGCATTGACGAACCTCACCGTCATCGCAACCGCCTCACGGCCCGAAACCCGGGAGTGGGCGCTGAAACTCGGCGCGCACCAGATCCTCGACCACAGCCGTCCGCTTGCCAGCGAGATCGAGCAGCTTGCGCTTGGCGCACCCGCCTTCGTGTTCTCGACCACCAACACCGACAAGCATATCGGCGAAATCGTCAAGCTGATCGCACCGCAGGGCCGCTTCGCGCTCATCGACGATCTTCCGGTGCTCGACGTCATGCCGTTCAAGCGCAAGGCGGTATCGACTCACTGGGAGATGATGTTTGCCCGTCCGCTGTTCAAAACGCCTGACATGATCGAACAGCACAACCTGCTCAACCGGGTCGCGGAACTGGTCGACAGCGGCAAGATCCGCACGACGTTGACGGAAACGCTCGGCCCCATCAACGCCGCCACACTCAGGAAGGCGCATCAAATGATCGAGACTGGCCGCACGCGCGGCAAGCTCGTTCTGGAAGGATTTTGAGGAAGAAGGGACAGCGACGTTAGCGTGTCCGATTGGACGCCCGGCGCGGTAGATCGGTCTTTCGGTCTTGTGTCACGCGTTCTCTCTCTCAAGACGGGCGCGATTACACGAAAACCGGCCCGGAAACGTTCGTTTCCGGGCCGGTTTTTTGCGTCCTTTGGCCTTAGCCGTGAACGATCTCGCGATGTCTCTGCAAGCGATGACCGTAGGCTTGACTGACGCGATCGAAGATGATCGCGATGCCGACAATGGCTAGGCCGTTGAAGATGCCGAGGGTGAAATACTGGTTGGCGATCGCCTTCAAAACCGGCTGGCCCAGTCCCTGAACACCGATCATCGAGGCAATCACGACCATGGCAAGAGCCATCATGATGGTCTGGTTGATGCCGGCCATGATCGTCGGCAAGGCAAGCGGCATCTGCACGTTCTTGAGCTTCTGCCAGCTCGACGAACCGAAGGCGTCTGCGGCCTCGAGCACATCCTTGTCGACGAGCCTGATACCGAGATTGGTAAGGCGGATCATCGGCGGGATGGCGTAAATGACGACGGCAATGAGGCCCGGAACCTTGCCGATGCCGAGCAGCATAACCACCGGGATGAGGTAAACGAAACTTGGCATCGTCTGCATCACGTCGAGCACCGGATTGACGACGTTCTGAACGCGATCGGAGCGCGACATGATGATGCCGATCGGTATGCCAATGGCGATCGACAGGACGGTACAGACGAAGATCATCGAGATCGTCTTCATCGTGTCGTCCCACATGTCGAAATAGCCGATGGCGAGAAGCGTGCCCACGCAACCAGCCACGATCTTCCAGTTGCGGCTGGCGAGCCAGGCGATCAGCGCGACTAGGATCAGGATGATCGGCCACGGCGTCCGCGTCATGAAGCGCTCGGACTGGATCAGAAAGAACTGCAGCGGCTCGAAGAAAGACTCGATGCCGTCGCCATAGGCGCGCGTGAACGTTCGGAAACCTTCGTCGATCACTTTCTTCAGCTCTCGAAGCCGGTCATCGTCCATATGCGGAAATTTGGTCAGCCATTCCATCTTGATTCCCCTTCGCATAGCTCCCGGCGGCGTTCATCTTGTTATTTTCGCCGTCGGTCATCAAACAAGGGCGGCGCGCATGACATGCGCGCCGCCCGTTCGCATCAACAAATCAAAGCGCAGCTTTGATCTTTTCTGCAACTTCCGGAGAGACCCACTTGGTCCAGATATCCGGATTTTCCTCGAGGAAATGCTTCGCGCCTTCTTCGCCGCTCGCCTGATTGTCCGTCATCCAGGCCATCAGCTTGTTGACAGTATCATTCGGCCAGGCGCGAGTCTTGAGGTAGTCCATTGCCGGACCAGCGCGGTCGGCAAACGCCTTGGTCACCAGCGTCTGGACCTTGTCTCTCGGCCAATCGTTCTTCTTCGGGTCCGGGCAATCGGCGACCGTGTTGCAGCGCTTCCACTCCGCCGGGTCCGCCGGGACGCCATGGTCGAGCTTGACCATTTCATACTTGCCGAGAAGCGCCGTCGGTGCCCAGTAATAGCCGACCCAACCTTCCTTGCGCTCGTAGGCCTTGGCAATCGAGCCGTCGAGACCGGCTGCGGAGCCCGGGTCCACCAGCGTGAAGCCGGCAGCCTCGGCGCCATAGGCCTTGTAAAGCTGCGTCGTCACCACGGTGCCACCCCAGCCCTGCGGGCCGTTGAAAACGGCGCCCTTGCTCGGATCCTCAGGGTCAGGGAAGAGCTCCTTGTGCTTCAGGACGTCGTCGATCGTCTTGATCTCCGGATGGGCGTCGACGATGTATTTCGGGATCCACCAGCCCTGGACGCCCCCGTCGGAGAGCGCAACCGCTGCGCCAACGAGCTTGCCTTCCTGAAGGCCGCGATTGACGACATCCGGCAACAGGTCGACCCAGCCTTCCGGCGCAACATCCGGTTCGCCCTTCTCGATCATCGAAGTAATCGTCGGCACCGTGTCACCGACGACGAGCTCGGCGCTGCAACCATAGCCCTCGGTCAGGATGAACTTGTCCACATTCGCCAGTACTTCGGCGCTCTGCCAGTTCATGTTGGCGATCGTCACGTCGCCGCATTCTGCCGCCGACGCCGCACTGCCAAGGCCAAGGAGCCCGGCAGCAAGACAAGTCGTTGCAAGGAATTTCTTCATTTTCGGTTCCCTCTGTTCTCGCGGTGTACCCATGGCGAACCGCCAGCCTCACCGCAGCGGCCGGCAGCGAACGGAACAAGGCCCCTGCCCCAATCCGAGAGGATGGAAGCAACAGCTTACCCCGGCCGTCAATGCCTGCACGGATTGACGCCCCTATCATTGCTACCGAGTCTTTCCGGCAAACACTTTTCCATTTGCGTCAGCGATTGCGCTGACTCCCGCGTCCCGGACACATAAAATTGATGGGCTTGTGGACGGACCGCCCAAGACCGCCCTTCCTTGGTAAAAGACCGGATTCGGCTGCGGACACGACGCGGGCTCCGAACGGTTCGAGCGCGTTGAGCATAACTGTTGAAGGCAACCAAACGCGCCGGCTAACGGCCCGCGCCGTTCGTATTCGCGACGAGCAGTGCGGCCCGCCGGCTGGAACATCATGTGTTCGGAGACCTGATCTTCGCCGCGCTTTCTTCTGGCGAGGTCCGGGCCCCTCCCCGAACATTACATGTTCGGATAGACCGGGCCTTCGCCCCCTTGTGGCGGCACCCAATTGATGTTCTGGTTCGGGTCCTTGATGTCGCAGGTCTTGCAGTGCACGCAGTTCTGCGCGTTGATGACAAAGGTCGGCTTGCCGTCCTTCTCCACCCACTCGTAGACGCCGGCCGGACAGTAGCGCGCCGAGGGGCCGGCATAAACGTCGTACTCCGAGCGCTTCTGCAGATCCCAGTCCTTGACCTGCAGGTGGATCGGCTGGTCTTCCTCATGGTTGGTGTTCGACAGGAACACCGAGGAGAGGCGATCGAAGGTCAGGACCCCGTCCGGCTTCGGATAGTCGATTTTCTTATGCTGTTCCGCCGGTTCGAGCGAGGCCGCGTCGGTCTTGCCGTGCCTCAGCGTGCCGAAGAAGGAGAAGCCGAAGAGCTGGTTCGTCCACATGTCGAGGCCGCCGAGCGCGACGCCGATCGCCGTGCCGAAGCGCGACCACAGCGGCTTGACATTTCTGACCTTCTTCAGGTCTTGGCCGATGGCGCTGTCGCGCCAGCCGCGCTCGATCTCGATCGGCTCGTCATTGGCGCGGCCGGCGGCAATGGCGTCCGCCAGCTTTTCAGCGGCGAGAATGCCCGACAGCATCGCGTTGTGGCTGCCCTTGATGCGCGGTACGTTGACGAAGCCGGCCGAGCAGCCGATCAGCGCGCCGCCGGGGAAGGAGAGCTTCGGCACCGACTGATAGCCGCCCTCGGTGATGGCGCGGGCGCCATAGGAAAGGCGCTTGCCACCCTCGAAGGTGCCACGGATTGCCGGGTGCGTCTTGAAGCGCTGGAACTCCTCGAACGGATGGAGATAGGGGTTCTTGTAATTGAGGTGGACGACGAAGCCGACCGCGACGAGGTTGTCCTCGAGGTGATAGAGGAACGAGCCGCCGCCGGTTCTCATGTCGAGCGGCCAGCCGAAAGAGTGCTGCACCAGCCCTGGCTTATGGTTCTCCGGCTTCACCTCCCAGAGCTCTTTCAGGCCGATGCCGAATTTCGGCACGTCGCGGCCTTCACCGAGCTTGAACTTGGCGATCAGTTCCTTGGCGAGCGAGCCGCGCACACCCTCGCCGATCAGCGTGTATTTGCCGAGAAGCGCCATGCCGCGGGCGAAGTTCGGCCCCGGTTCGCCGGAGCGTTCGATACCCATGTCGCCGGTGGCGACACCGATCACTGCGCCCTCGTCGTTGTAGAGCACCTCGGTCGCGGCGAAGCCCGGATAGATCTCGACGCCGAGCGCCTCGGCATGGGTGGCGAGCCAGCGACAGACGTTTCCGAGCGAGACGATGTAGTTGCCGTGATTGTTCATCAGCGGCGGCATCAGGAAATTCGGCAGGCGAATCGAGCCGGCGGGACCCAAGAACAGGAAATGATCGTCGGTGACTTCCGTCTTGAACGGATGGTCCGGCTCGTCGCGCCAGCCGGGCAACAGCCGGTCGATGCCGATCGGATCAACAACGGCGCCGGAAAGGATATGCGCGCCGACCTCGGCACCCTTTTCCAGGACGACAACGGAGAGCTCCGGATTAACCTGCTTCAGCCGGATCGCCGCCGCAAGCCCGGCCGGACCCGCCCCGACGATCACCACGTCGAATTCCATGCTCTCGCGTTCCGGCAGTTCCATCGCCTCTGTCATTGTCATGCTCTCCAGTGTCGCCGGTCTTCCGCCGGTTCTGTTCCCAAGCTAAATCGTCCCGTCATGGCAAATGCGGTCGGCATTGTCGAGCCGGGATGCGACAGACTATCTCCGCATTTGCGCATAACTTCATGAGATTACCACACATGGCCTATATTACTTAGACGTAAACGTAAATACGCCACGATCGTTGGTAGCCAAGACGGCTTGCTTTTGCCGCACCCGCATGCGAGGAGGCCCGCCCTTCCTTTTCAGTGCAACGCCGGAAAACCGCAAACATCTTTGCTGGACCTGCTCAAGACATGGAGAAAGTCATGGCATCCGCCCTCGGCCTCGATTTCGGCACAACCAATTCCGTGCTGGCATTGTCGCAGGGCACATCGACCCGCTCCGTTGTCGTCGAAAGCTCTACCGGCAAATCCGACACGACCCGGACGGCACTTTCGTTCCTGAAGAGAGCAGACCGTGGGCCGTTACAGATCGAAGCAGGACAGGCAGCGATCCGGGAGTTTATCGACAATCCCGGCGAGTGCCGCTTCCTCCAGTCAATCAAGACATTCGCAGCGAGTTCGTTGTTCCAGGGCACATTGGTCTTCGCCAAACGGCACGATTTCGAGGACCTCATGTACGCGTTCCTCGCGCGGTTGAGGGACTATGCGGGCGGCGAATGGAGCAGCGCGCTGACACGGATCGTCGTCGGGCGTCCGGTGCAGTTTGCGGGTGCCAAGCCGGACGAGACGCTGGCACTCGAGCGTTACAATCGTGCCTTGGCACGCTTTGACTTTCCCGAGGTCCACTACGTCTACGAACCGGTCGCGGCCGCATTCTTTTTCGCGCGAACACTCGATAGGGACGCGACCGTGCTCGTCGCCGATTTCGGCGGCGGCACCACGGACTATTCAATTATCCGCTTCGAGAGCAAGAGCGGCCGGCTGACGGCGACGCCGATCGGGCATTCCGGCGTCGGCATCGCCGGCGATCATTTTGATTTCCGCATCATCGACAATATCGTCTCACCGCTCATCGGAAAGGGGAGTCTGTTCAAGAGCTTCGACAAGCTGCTTGAAGTACCATCGAGCTACTACGCCAATTTCGGCCGCTGGAACCAGCTCTCGATCTTCAAGACGCTGAAGGACTTTTCCGAGCTGAAGAAGCTTGTCCGGGCGAGCCTTGAGCCGGAAAAGCTCGAAGCCTTCGTGGACCTGATCGAGCATGACGAGGGTTACCCGCTCTACCAGGCGGTTTCAGCCACCAAGATGCGACTGTCGCAGGAGGAGGAAACCGAGTTCTTCTTTGCGCCGCTCGGCGAGCGGGCGCGCAGGACGGTTCGGCGCGCCGACTTCGAGACCTGGATCGCGCCCGACCTTGCCCGCATCGAACAGGCACTCGATGAGGTGCTTCAAAAAACAGAGACGGCGCCGTCAACGATCGACAAGGTATTCCTCACCGGCGGCACCTCGTTCGTACCGGCGGTAAGACGCATATTCGACAGCCGTTTCGACCGGACAAAGATCGAAAGCGGCGGAGAACTGCTGTCGATCGCACACGGGCTGGCATTGATCGGCGAGCGGCACGACATCGCGACCTGGACGGCTGAGACCGCCTGATGCCGCTGGACCGCTCCCGCCGATCTGCTAAGTTCGAGTCATGATCCCGGCCAACGACCTTTCTCCTGCAGAGCTTGCCGCCCTTCTCGCCTTCCATGCGGATGCGGGTGTCGAATGGCTGCTGGAAGACGAAGCCGTTGACCGGTTCGCGGAGTTCGAGGCGATGAAGGCGAAGCGCGCGGAGGCGCGCAGCGCCCCGCAAAGCGGGCCAACGGGCACCGGCCAAAGGCAAGATGCGAGAGCGGAGCCGGCGACACCTACCCCGTCCCGCAATGCCGGTCCTGCAGCGCCGGCGGCCTCCCCTCCGTCTGTCGCGATTCCCGACGAGCAGGCTATCAAAGAGGCCCGATTCGCCGCGGAAACAGCGCGCTCGTTGCAGGAACTCCGAACGGCAATGGAGTCCTTCAACCATTGCAACCTGAAGAACAGCGCCCGCAATCTCGTTTTCGCCGAGGGCAATCCCGCTTCCGGGATCATGATCATCGGACCGATGCCCTATGCGGACGACGATCGCGATGGTCAGCCATTCGCCGGAAGGCTGGGTGAGATGCTCGAGCGCATGCTTTTCGGAATCGGCCTCGCGCGACAGGACGTGTTGCTGACCAATGTCGTACCCTGGCGTCCGCCTGGGAACCGCGTGCCTTCCGGTCGCGAGGCGGACATCTGCCGGCCCTTCATCGAGCGACAGATCGCGCTCGCCGAGCCCAAACAATTGCTGCTTCTTGGAAACTTCACCGCTCGCTTCTTCTTCGGCGGTGCCGAGACGATCCATCAATTGCGCGGGGAATGGCGCGAACTCTCCGCGGGCGGCCACCATGTCTCGGCGCTTGCCACGTTACATCCTCAGGACCTCGTGACCGCACCGGTCAACAAGCGGTTTGCCTGGCAGGATCTGCTCGTCTTCAAGGCGAGGATCAACGGCTAACAAGCTCCACGATAATTCATGAACAAATGGTGAAAAAAGCCATGCGAATTGCGCATGCCAGCGCCGCGTTTTAATGCATTGCAAAATCGATGCTGCATCGCAATATGGGCATGTGGGAGGAATGGAAAAGGAAATGAACCATGACTGCCCGCTTTCGTCCGATTCACAGCAGCTTTGAGACGCTCCGCCATGCCGGCGCCGCGTTGCGGACGCCTTTCAACACTTTCGGCACGGCAGCCAACGAGCAGATGACGGCAATCGGCCTTACTCGGACCACGCGCCGCCCGGCACAGATCTACGCCGAATTCATCCAACGCTAACGATTGCGCGGAGCACTCAGCTCCACAACGCGCGTTCCGAATCGCAGAAAGGAAGAGGACAATGTCCAGGCCGCTCGGCAGCATTCGGTTTCTGCTCGACTCGATCTCCGACATCGGCACGGCGGTGCGTGCCTCGCGCGAATACAGCCGCTTGAGCACAAGCAAGGACTCGCGGCGCGCTCACCGTGTCGCCGTCAGCCCGCTGCTGCCGAACTAATCCCTTCTCCCTGCTTCTTTTCGCCATCGACTGTCGCAATCGACAGCGTCAAAAGATTTCGATAAAGCCACACTCATTCCGATCCGCCGAGTGAGCTGGCGAACGTCCGATCGACCGCTCCTTCCCGTGCCCAGGGCGTTTCTCCGCAATGGCTGAAGACGACGCCGGCAACGCCTACAGCGCCGCGCGTCTTTTGAGACGCGCAAAGGACGCTGTAGCACTTTGAAATCGTTGCATGTTTCCTTAAATCGGGGGCGATTTAAGGAAACATGCAGTAGGAGCGCCGATGCTGGCCAGTCTCGCTTCCGTTTTCAGCCTGATGCTCTCCACGTTGCTGATGATGGTGGCCTTCGGGCTGCAGAGCTACGTCATTCCCGTGCGCTCCGTGGCCGAAAGCTGGTCAACGCTCACAGTCTCGATCTTCGCCACCGGCTACACGCTCGGCTTCACGCTTTCCTGCATCGTCACGCCAAAATTCGTCCTGCGCGTCGGGCATGTCCGCGTCTTTACCGCGCTGATCACCCTGCTCTCGATTGCCATCCTGATGTGCGGACTCGTCGTTGACTGGCGCGCCTGGATCGCCTTTCGGGCAATCTCCGGCTTTGCCATTTCAGGAAGCTATCTCGTCATCGAGAGCTGGCTCAACGAGCGCGTAACGAACGCAAACCGCGGTCTGCTCTTTTCGCTCTACCTCATCACGACCATGGTCGGGACGATCGCCGGTCAATATCTGGTGCCGCTCGGCGATCCGACGAACACCTCGCTGTTCATTCTCTGCGGCGTGCTGTTTTCGCTGGCTCTGCTGCCGACGGCGCTTTCCTCATCGCCCATGCCGGCCCCGCCGGCACAGGCGAAGTTCGATATTCCGGGCCTCTTCCGCCGTTCGCCGGTGGCCGTCGTCGGCGGCGTTCTCGCCGGTGCGCTTTCCGGCGCCTGGCTCAATCTCGGCGGTGTCTTCACCCAGAGGATCGGGCTTTCAACTGCCGAGGGCGCCACGCTGCTTGCATCGCTGCTCACGGGCAGCGCGCTCTCGCAGATACCAATCGGCCGCGCTTCAGACCGGATGGACCGGCGGATCGTCATGGTCGGCTGCGGCATTGTCGGCGTTATCTCCTGCCTCGTGATGTCCGTCTCGATCGGCGGCAGCCCGGCAATGCTTTATCTCGTCGCCGCCTGCATCGGCAGCGTGCTCTTTCCGATCTATGCGCTCAATGTCGCGCACGCCAACGACCTCGCCCGCCCGAACGAATACGTGGAAATCTCGTCGGGCCTCATGATCACCTATGGCATCGGAACCATTGTTGGACCGTTGATGGTGGCTCCGGTCATGGACCGCTTCGGCCCCGCGGCGCTGTTCGTCGTTCTCGCCGTCTACTTCGCGCTTTACGGTGGCTATGCCGCCTGGCGAATCCTGAGGCGTGAGCAGCACCAGGGACTCGTCGCCAAGACCGACTTTCAGGCCACCACGGTCATGCCGACGCCCGGTCCCGACGTGACGACCCCGATCGCCCAGCATGCGGGTGCGGATACGCTTATCAGCGACGACACCGCTCCTATTTGGGAGAGGCAGCCGGAATAGGGATCACGAGCAATTGTCAGCCTTGCGGCGTCACATGCTTGCGGGCGCCCTTGCGCTCCAATCCCAGTTGATGCTCGCGAAAGATGATGAAGATGCCGGCAGAGACAACGATTGCGGTGCCCGCCAGCATGGTTCGCGTTGGGATGTCACCGAAGAGAAAATAACCGACGGCAATACCCAGTACGATCGACGTGTACTCGAACGGGGCGATCGTCGACATGTCGGCATGACGGTAGCTTTCCGTCAGCAGGAGCTGCGCGACGCCTCCGCAGAAGCCGGCGACCATCAACAGCAGGAAGGATGTCAAGGACATTGACGGCCAGCCGAAGGGCAGCGTTGCAAGGGAAAACAGCGAGGCCGACAGGGAGAAGTAAAGCACGATCGTGTGCGTTCGCTCGAACTTCACAAGCTTGCGCACGAGCACCATCGCCATCGCCCCAAGTGCCGCCGAAGCCAGCACGGCGGCTGCACCAAGCGCCTCGGACGAGCCGAACCCTCCATTCTGGAACAGCGTCAGCCGAGGCCAGGTGATGATCAGCACGCCCGTGAGCCCGATAATGACTGCTGACCACCGGTAGAGACGCACGGTCTCCCGGAGAAAAACGGCTGCGAAGATGACGGCGAGCAGCGGCATGGCATAGCCGATCGAGATCGCCTCCGGCAGCGGCAGGTGGACGAGTCCGTAGAAGCCGCAACTCATCGAGAGAATGCCGACGAAGCCGCGCGCGATATGTCCTGTCAGGTTCTTGGTCCTGAACGCATCACGCAACTGGCCGCGAAGCGCTAGGAAACCCAGGATCGGCACCATCGCAAAGGCGGAACGGTAGAAGGTAATCTGGCCGGTAGCGATGCCGTCGCCCGCGGCCTTGATGCAGGTGGACATGCAAACGAAGATGATGACGGAAAGCACCTTGAGCAGGATTCCCTTCATCGGGCTTTGGATGTCCGCATCCATCAAACGCACTTTTCAAATGCCGCCGGCCAATGCAGGAGGAATTTCGGCCGAGGAAGACGCGGCAGAAAAAGCCGCAGGAAGGTTGCTCCTACTCTAGCGGCGCCATGGCGGAATATGGATCAAATTTCTTGATGGGTAGCATTTTTTCTTGATGCGAACCTATTGCGGCCTGGGCGTTTCGAGATTTTTTAGCAAGCGCGAAAAAGTCCCTGCCGATTTAGTTCTTGTTAGTGACGCTTCTGTAAACCACTGATCGATAAGGGAACGGGAAGAATACCAGAAGCCACGTCTTGTCCGTCGGAGCGCGGTCGCCGGCATCACAATCGTGTGGCAATGCTTCGCTTTTCGCCCCTTGGGCTTTTCACCATCACAGGCGCCCTCTACAAATCGAATCTACAGCGAAGGCGCAAGCGAGACTGACCATGCGGACAAACACGGGCCAGACCATTCATCTGGAAAACTACCGGCCGACCGACTTCGTTCTTGAGAGAGTGGATTTGACCTTCGAGCTCGACCCGAAGGAAACAAAGGTCGAAGCGCGCCTCATTTTCCACCGACGCGAGGGGGTAAGTCCGGCGGCGCCGCTGGTTTTGGACGGCGACGAATTGCGCATGACCGGCCTGTTGCTCGATCAGGTGGACATATCGCCAACACTCTTTGAGGCCACGGACGATACGTTGACGATCAGCGGGCTGCCGGAGACGGCTCCTTTCGAGATCACGATAACCACCTTGCTCTCGCCCGAGACCAACACCAAGCTGATGGGTCTCTACCGCACCAACAACGTCTACTGCACCCAATGCGAGGCGGAAGGCTTCCGCCGCATCACCTACTTCCCTGACCGACCGGATGTGCTCGCCGTCTACACGGTCAACATCATCGCCGACAAGGCAACCGCACCGCTACTGCTCTCGAACGGCAACTTTCTTGGCGGCGCCGACATGGGCGACGGCCGCCATTTTGCCGCCTGGTACGATCCGCATCCGAAGCCGAGCTATCTTTTTGCGCTGGTCGCCGGCGACCTCGGCGTCGTGGAAGACACGTTCACGACTGCTTCCGGGCGCACGGTCGCGCTCAAGATCTATGTCGAGCATGGCAAGGAGGCTGGCGCCTCCTACGCCATGGACGCACTGAAGCGTTCGATGAAGTGGGATGAGGAGGTGTTCGGGCGCGAGTACGACCTCGACATCTTCATGATCGTCGCGGTCTCCGACTTCAACATGGGCGCCATGGAGAACAAGGGCCTCAATGTCTTCAACGACAAATATGTGCTCGCGGACCCGGAAACAGCGACGGACGCGGACTACGCGAACATCGAAGCAATCATCGCGCACGAATATTTCCACAACTGGACAGGTAACCGCATCACCTGCCGCGACTGGTTCCAGCTTTGCCTCAAGGAAGGCCTGACCGTCTTCCGCGACCACGAATTTTCAGCGGACATGCGTTCGCGTGCCGTCAAGCGCATCGCCGAGGTACGTCACCTGAAGTCGGAGCAGTTTCCGGAGGATGCCGGCCCCCTCGCCCATCCGGTGCGCCCGACGAAATATCGTGAGATCAACAACTTCTACACGACAACCGTCTATGAGAAGGGCTCCGAGGTGACGCGGATGATCGCCACCATCCTCGGCCGCGACCTCTTCAAGAAGGGCATGGATCTCTATTTCGAACGCCATGACGGTCAAGCGGTGACGATCGAAGATTTCATCGCCTGCTTCGAGGACGCCAGCGGGCGCAACCTCAAGCAATTTTCGCTCTGGTATCATCAGGCGGGAACGCCGCTCGTCACGGCTTCGGGATCCTACGACGCCGACAAGCAGACCTTTTCGCTTTCGCTCGAGCAGACAGTGCCTCCGACGCCGGGTCAGAACCCCAAGGAGCCTATGCATATCCCGTTGCGGCTCGGGCTCCTGTTGGGCGATGGCAGCGAGGCGAAAGCCGCGTCGGTTTCCGGCGCCGACGTCACGGGAGATGTCATCCATCTGACCAAGCGCAAGCAAACGGTTTTGTTCTCCGGCATTCCGTCGCGCCCCGTGCCGTCCTTGAACCGCGGGTTCTCGGCACCTATCAACCTCCACATCGAGCAGAGCGCCGAGGACCGCGCACTGATTGCGCGCCACGAGGTCGACCTCTTTGCCCGCTGGCAGGCCCTGAATGCCATTGCGCTCGACAATCTGGTTGCGGCAACCACGCAGGCACGCAATGGGCAACCGGCTACCTGCGACAGCGCTCTCATGTACGGCCTGATTGCCGCCGCGGCAGATGACCAGCTGGAGCCAGCGTTCCGCTCGCAGGCCCTGGCGCTGCCGAGCGAATCCGATATCGCTCGCGAAATCGGCAGCGACAACGATCCGGATGCCATTCACGCCGGCCGTCAGCAGATCCTGGCCGGTGTCGCCGCAGCCGGACGCGACACCTTCACCGGGCTGGCGGACGACATGGCATCGTCAGGCCCATTCAGCCCGGACGCTACCAGTGCCGGTCGGCGGGCGCTGCGCAACAGCGCGATTTCCTTGCTTGTCCATGGTGATCAGGGGCCGGAAAGGGCGGCAGAGGCATTCCTTGCCGCCAACAACATGACGGATCTCAGCCTCGCGCTGACTTTGCTTGCGCATCGTTTCCCGAATGCGAAAGAGACGGCCGAGGCGCTCGCTCAATTCAAGAAACGTTTTGCGGACAACGCACTCGTCATCGACAAATGGTTTGCGATCCAGGCGACGATTCCGGGTCCTGAGACCCTTGATCGAGTGAAGACGCTGATGTCCGATCCGCTCTTCAACGGCAACAACCCAAATCGTGTCCGCTCGCTTGTCGGAACCTTCGCCTTCTCCAACCCGACCGGGTTCAATCGGGCCGATGGCGAAGGCTATCGCTTCCTCGCACGGCAAATTCTCGACATCGATCCGCGCAATCCGCAGCTCGCGGCGCGCATTTTGACGTCGATGCGCTCCTGGCGGTCGCTGGAGAAGGTTCGCGCCAATCATGCCCGCAACGCGCTTACGGAGATCGCCGGCGCAGCCAACCTCTCCGCAGACGTCAGCGATATCGTCGATCGCATGCTGGAAGCCTGACAGCCCTTCCCGCACAGAAATCACGGCGGCGTTGGCCCGAATCATGCAACTCAAAGCGCTACAGCGACCTTTACGCGTCCGACCGGACGCGCGGCGCTGTAATGCGGCCGTGAGTGATTCCAATGAATTAAAGCTCATCTCACTGCAAAAGCCTAAGCCATGACAGTAATCCGGCCTGTGATTTTCCAACGATGAGAATTGGTTAAGAAATCTTTACCATTCCCTCTGGACAAGGCGAATCGCCCTGTGATTCATTGAGTCAGATTCGGGCGAGCGGCGCGCCGAATCACTGAGACATTCCTTCCCGGCCAAACGCTGGGGCGGCTCATGTCTCAGCTTTAGAGGATCAGGCGTCTTCGGCACATTCATTGGGAATGCCGGGCGCTTTCGAGGATGACAAGATTGGGAAAGATGGCGGACGCGCGACGGGGAAGCGCAGCCGACGGGCGGTTGCGACTCAAGTTTCCGGGCTTTTTCAACCTGGAACGGGAGTTCATCGAACAGGCAAAGCTGTTTGCTGAGCCCGCGTCGCAGCGGCTCGCAAGCGCCGAGCCTATTCTCAAGCGCTCCATTCCCGTCCTCATAATCGCTTTCCTCATCATCGTCGCCATTTCCCGCATGTCGGGCATCATGGGTGAGCACGCCCGGATGGAGGGCAGCTCCCGGCAGGCTGTCAGTCTCGCGGCGGCCGCGGCCGCTGCCGCCTTCCAGGCCGACGGTGCGACACTTTTCGCCGACGGCCGGCGATGGGAGGCCGAACAGCGGCTCGGCGAATATCTACCTGCGGGCACTCTCGACGGTGGCATGTTTCTGCTGACGGTTCGCAAGGACGGCCGGATATTCGCAAGCACGGCAGAAGGCGTGCATTTCATCGGGCGCACGCTGGCGTCGATCGCTCCGGACCTCGCCACGTTGCAATATTACGGTGAAGGATCGAGCGTGATGGAAACGTCAGTCGGCGACGTCAATCACCTTGTCGCCTTGACACAGCTCCCGGAAGCCGCCGGCGTTATTCTGGCGGCAATTCCGATCGCCGAACTCGAAACGGCGTGGCGCGACGAAGTTTCGCTCAACGTCACCCTGTTTGCAGGCATCTCGGCCATCCTGCTCGTCGTGCTCTATGCCTATTACATCCAGGCAAAGCGCGCCCGCGACGCCGATGCGGTTTTCGCCGAATCGAACCTGCGCGTCGAAACCGCGCTCTCGCGCGGTCGCTGCGGGTTGTGGGATTTCGACCTCGCCAACCGTCGCCTGTTCTGGTCGCGGTCGATGTACGAGATGCTCGGCATGCCGGGCGACAGCAGCGTGCTTTCCTTCGGCGATGCCGCGCGGTTGATGCATCCGGAGGACCGCGGCATTTACAGCGTGGCCCGGGCAATCGCCAGGGATAATGCGCGCCAGATAGACCAAGTGTTTCGCATGCGCCATGCCGACGGGCATTACGTGTGGCTACGCGCACGCGCCCAGGTCATTCGCACCGTCTCCGGCCGCACGCACCTGATCGGCATTGCCATGGACGTCACCGAGCAACATCGCCTTGCCCAGCGCTATGCGGAAGCGGATCAGCGGCTGGCCGACGCCATCGAATGCACGTCGGAGGCCTTCGTGCTCTGGGACAAGCACGATCGCCTGGTCATGTGCAACACCCACTATCAAGAGGCCTATCAGTTGCCGGACCACGTGCTGGTACCAGGCACGGAGCGGACAGTCGTCCATACCGCCGCGGCGCGCCCGGTCGTCGAGCGGCGGGTCGCCGATCCGGATCGCAGCAATCATTCGCAAACAAGCGAGGTACAACTCGCCGACGAGCGATGGCTTCAAATCAACGAACGCCGCACCCGCGATGGCGGTCTGGTTTCTGTCGGCACCGATATCACGCTGCTCAAACGCCACCAGGTACGCCTGCGCGAATCCGAACGTCGGCTCATGGCAACGATCGGCGACCTTTCGGCATCACGTATCACGCTGGAACGGCAGAAAGCCGAACTTTCCGTCGCCAACGCTAATTATCAGGCGGAGAAGGAGCGAGCCGAAGCCGCGAACCGGGCCAAGTCCGAGTTTCTGGCAAACATGTCGCATGAATTGCGCACGCCGCTGAACGCCATTCTCGGCTTTTCGGAGATCCTGCAGAACCAGATGTTCGGTCCGCTGGGGTCGGAGAAATACCACGAATATTCGCGCGACATCTACGAAAGCGGCAAACACCTGCTCAACGTCATCAACGACATCCTCGATATGTCGAAGATCGAGGCAGGCCACATGCGCATCACGCGCGAGACAATCGATCTGGCGCCACTGATCGAAGAGACCCTGCGCTTCACCACCATTCCAGCCGAGCAGAAGAACATCCGCGTCGTTCAGCAGATTTCCTCGGGCCTCACCATGGTCGCCGACCGGCGCGCGATGAAACAGGTGCTGCTGAACCTGCTTTCGAACGCCGTCAAATTCACCAATGAAGGCGGCCGGATCTCGCTGAGGGCTCGCAAAGTCACCGGAGCGGTGATGCTGACGATCGCCGATTCCGGTATCGGCATTCCGAAGGACGCACTGCAGAAGATCGGCCAACCCTTCGAGCAGGTGCAGAGCCAATACGCCAAAAGCAAAGGCGGTTCGGGCCTCGGGCTTGCAATTTCGCGCTCGCTCACGCGCCTTCACGGCGGGACGATGAAGATCCACTCCACCGAAAACGTCGGCACGATCATATCGGTGCGCATCCCCGACCGGGTGGCGGCTGAAGCAATTCAGGAACGGTCCCCTGCCGGGAGCGCGCAGCTTCAAATCACGCCGCGGGCCATCAGAGGTCACTGAGCGACGATGGATTGGAAAATCCCGCGGACCGCTTTCGAGAGGCTTCGGATATCCGCCTCGAGGTGCTTCAGATCCGGATAGTCGCCCGCCCCGCAAACGAGATCGACCAGGCCTGCGGGAGCATCCTTCGGGTCGAAGTCCCCATCGATGCAGAGGCGCACGATCTGCGAGACTTCGGTGAAAAGCGTCAGCGCGTCGACGGCTACGTCCAGATCGTTCGCATCCATCATGGCCGCGCCAAGGCTCTTCAACGCCTCAAGCGTGTGCGTACCCGCCCGCGGCGGGGTCACCCCTTTTGCGGGCGCAATCAGGGCAAGGTATTGCGCGATGAACTCTATATCGACGAGACCGCCGGGGATGAGCTTGAAATCCCAGATGTCATTCGGCGGCTTCTCCTTGTCGATCAGATCGCGCATTTCCACCACGTCCTTGCGGACCTTGCCGATGTCGCGTTTCTGGGAAAGGACCTCGCCGAAGATCGCCTCCGCCTCGCTGGTCAGACTTTCATCGCCGCAGATACAGCGTGCGCGCGTCAGTGCCAGGTGTTCCCAGGTCCAGGCTTCGGCGCGCTGGTACTTGGCAAAGGCCGTGATGCGGGTGGCCACGGGCCCCTTGTTCCCCGACGGCCGCAATCGCATGTCGACATCGTAAAGGATGCCCTCTGCGGTCGGCGCGGAAAGCGCCGCGATCAGCCGCTGCGTCAGCCGGGTGAAATAGCGCACGTGATCGAGCGGCTTGGCGCCGTCGGACTGCCCCGCGTCGCCATCATAGTCATAGAGCAGGATGAGATCGACATCGGAGCCGGCCGTCAACTCATGGCTGCCAAGCTTGCCCATGCCGACGACGGCGACCCTGCCCCCGGGAAAACGTCCATGCGCCGCGCGGACTTCCTCCATCACCGCATCGAGCGCCGCGGCGATGATGAGGTCGGCAAGGTCGGTAAAGGCACGCCCAGCCTGGATACCGGAGATGGCACCGGTCAATAATCTTATGCCGATCAGAAAACGCTGTTCGGCGGCGATGATGCGCAGGCGGTCCAGGACCTCCTCGTAATGACGGCCGCCGGCAACGAAATTTGCGATTCTCGGTGCCAGATATTCCCGCGTCGGCAATTCCGCGAGCAGGCCTGGATCCAGCATGCCGTCGAAGACATGCGGTCTTGCTGCAATAATGTCCGCCAGCCGAGGGGCCGACGACATGATGTTGACGATCAGCGATAGAAGCCTCGGGTTGTTGCCGAGCAACGAGAAAAGCTGAATGCCGGCCGGCAGACCGGAAATGAAATGGTCGAACCGCAGCAGTGCTTCGTCAGCGCGCCTGCCTTCGCCGAATACGCGCAGGAGTTCCGGCGTCAGCTCGGTCAGTCGCTCGCGTGCCTCCACGGATTGCGTTGCCCGATAGCGCCCGTAGTGCCACGTGCGAATCGTCCGCGCTATGTCGGACGGCCGTTGAAAGCCAAGCTTCTTCAGGGTCTCGAGCGTGTCCGGATCGTCCTGCTGTCCGGTGAAGACCAGATTTCCGGTCTCGGTCGAGAGCTTTGCCTCCTGCTCGAAAAGCTGCGCATAACGCCGCTCAACCGTCCGCAACACGCGCGACAGCTCTGTTGAGAAGGAGGCGGTATCCTCGAAGCCGAGCATGTAGGCGATCCGCTTGAGCTCTGCCTCCGTTTCCGGCAGGACGTGCGTCTGTTCATCACGTACCATCTGAATCCGGTGCTCGACATTGCGCAGGAACCAGTAAGCCTCGGCAAGCTCATCGGCGGTCGACTGATCGATCCATCCTGCTTTCACAAGTGCTTGCAGCATCGGCTCCGTTGCACGCAGCCGAAGCTCGGGCATGCGGCCACCGGCGATCAATTGCTGTGTCTGGACGAAAAACTCGATCTCGCGGATGCCGCCGCGACCGAGCTTGATGTTATGGCCCTTGACCGCGATTTCGCCATGCCCCTTGTGCGCGTGGATCTGCCGCTTGATCGAATGAATGTCGGCAATGGCCGCGTAATCCAGGTATTTGCGGAAAACGAAAGGAGTCAGCTCCTTCAGGAAGCGCTCGCCGGCCTCGAGGTCGCCGGCAACCGGCCGCGCCTTGATGAAGGCTGCACGCTCCCAGTTCTGTCCCCTGCTCTCGTAATAGAGCATCGCCGCTTCGATTGGAATCGCGAGCGGAGTCGAGCCCGGATCAGGGCGCAGGCGCAGGTCCGTGCGGAAGACATAGCCATCACCGGTCCGTTCCTGCAGGATACGGATCAAGCGCCTGAGCAGACGCGCGAAGATTTCCGAAGCGTCATCCCGTTCGACAATGATGCCGGACTGTGGGTCATAGAAGATGACGAGGTCGATATCCGAGGAATAGTTGAGTTCGCACGCACCAAGCTTGCCCATCCCGAGAACGACAACCCCGGATCCGACACTCGGCTCCGCCGGATCCTTCAGCCGGAACTTGCCGCTTTCATGTGCGCCAAGGAGCAGATGATCGATCGCGGCCGCGACGGCGGCAGCCGCGAAATCGCTAAGCCAGCGCGTCGTTTCCCGACAGTCGAAAAGCCGCGACAGGTCCGCGAGTGCGACGGCGAAGGCCACTTCGCGCTTTGCCTTGCGTAGCCTCGACATGATTTCCGTGTCCGGCAGTGCTGCGGCCGTCGGCTCGGCTCGCCAAGCTGACCGGGCTGACTCGAGCCGGCGCTTCAGGAACTCCGATAAAGGCGTCGCGAGCAAATCGTCGAGGATTGCCGGATGGCTGCCAGTCGTATCCCTTAAAAACGGAGAGAGCGCGAGTGCCGAGACGACGAAGTCCTTGAGGGGCGTATTCGACGCCAGCAGGTCCGCGATGCGATCCTTCCCCTTAGCGACATCTTTCAAAACGGACAGAGCAGCCTTCGCATCCGCCTGGCTCGTCGGGCGGATCGGAACCACTTCTATATCGGACAGACGCCGCTTATCCGTTTCCAGCATCGACACCTCCTCCCAATGTCATGACCGGTCTATCAGGTCGCGCGAGCGGGGAAAACCATGCGCACCGTCAATCCTTTGCCATCGCCACTGTTTGGCTCGGTCGCCGCGAGCGTTAGCGAGCCTCGATGCATCTCCATCACCGCCTCGACAAGCGAGAGACCAAGACCGGTCCCCGGCTTCGAGCGGCTTTCATCCAGACGGACAAAGCGCTTCAACACTTCGCGGTACATGTCTTCCGGAATGCCGGGACCGTGATCGGCGACCGTCAGCACCGCCTCGTTTCCACTCTTCGTCATCGCCACACGGATCAGTGGATTTGTCGCTCCCTCGGCATATTTGATCGCATTGTCTATCAGGTTTCCGAGGGCCTGCCCGATCAGTTCGCGATTCCCCGAGATCACGACGCCCGGCATGATATCCGCCTCCAGCCTCAAGGTTTTGTCTTCGGCTGCCGGTTCGTAAAGCTCGACGCAATCGGCGACGATCTGGGAGAGGTCGACATCGCTCATTTCGGCGACGGCTGAACCCGCCTCGACCCGGGAGATCATCAGAAGCGCATTGAACGTGCGGATCAACTGGTCCGACTCGGCGATGATTTCCTCCAGGGCACCACTCTGGCCTCTGTCCTCGTTGCCGGAGAGTGCCGCTTCGGCCTTGTTGCGCAGGCGCGTCAGCGGCGTCTTGAGGTCGTGGGCAATGTTATCGGAAACCTGTCTCAGCCCTTCGTTGAGTTTTTCGATCCGCCCGAGCATTGCGTTGAGCGATTCCGACAGCCGGTCGAATTCGTCGCCCGAACCGCTCATTGGCAGACGCTGCGAGAGATCACCCGCCATGATCTTGGTGCTGGCTTCGGACATACGGTCGATGCGCTTCAGGGCGTTGCGGCCGATGCCGAACCATATCACGAGCGCACCGAGCCCCATCACCCCCAGGGCGACGACCAATGCCTGACGCACGAGCGCGCGGAACTTTTCCGGCTCCTGGAGATCGTGACCAACGAGGATCCTGAGCCCATTGTCGAGCAGCAGAACCTGGGCAAGCGCCACGTGACTCTCCCCGCGGCTTTCGTCGGTGAAACGCCGGTAACGGAACGGCTCCGACTTCCAGCCTTCGTCGTCAAGCAGGCCCGGCTGCAGGCCAGCCACGTTGCCCGCGAGGATTTCTCCGCTCGGACCGGCGATCACATAAAGATTGGCGCCCGGCTGGCGCGCCCGCCGTTCGAGCGAGCGAAGCAGGCCATTCATGCCGGCGCGCTCGTAGACGGCTTCGATCTGACTCACTTCGCCGGCGATGGCGTCGCGCGTCTGCTGCTCCAGCAGGCGCTCGGACATGCCTGTCACGTAGAAGACAAGGAAGACCGCGCAGAGAGAAAAGAGAACAAGATAGAGTGCGGAGAGCCGGACTGCCGTCGTTCTGAACAGAACCCTGAGTTTGCTCATGTCTCAGTCCGGTGGTCGTCCTTGATCATGTAGCCGGCGCCACGGACCGTCCTCAAGAGCGGCATGTCGAAGTCCTTTTCGATCTTCGAGCGCAGACGCGAGACGTGTACGTCAATGACGTTGGTTTGCGGGTCGAAATGGTAATCCCACACGTTTTCGAGCAGCATCGTCCGCGTCACGACCTGGCCCGCATTCTTCATGAGGTATTCGAGCAGCCGGAATTCGCGCGGCTGCAAAGGGATTTCCTTGCCCTGCCGTCGAACCGAGTGGGCGAGCCGGTCGAGTTCGAGGTCGCCGACGCGGTAGACCATATCCTGTTCGGGCGCGCCCTTGCGGCGGCCAAGTACCTCGACCCGTGCGAGCAGCTCGTTGAACGCGTAGGGCTTCGGGAGATAGTCGTCGCCGCCGGCCCGCAGCCCCGTGACGCGGTCGTCCACCTGGCCAAGCGCCGAGAGAATGAGGACGGGCGTGTGGATATCCCGGCGCCTCAGTTCGGTGATCAGCGACAGGCCGTCGCGGCGCGGCAGCATACGATCGACGACCAGCACGTCATAGGCATTCTCGCTCGCCATGAACAGCCCGCTTTCGCCGTCGCTGGCGTGGTCGGAAACAATGCCGGCCTCGCGAAACGCCTTCGCCAGATACGCGGCTGCCTCGAGGTCGTCTTCAACAATCAGAATCTTCATGCGCGTGACCATAGTCCCGGACCCCTATCTGTCTCAACCGGTTTCGGTTCCGACACCTCCAGCGCCGCGCGCCCGACGTGGCGCGCAAAGGCCGCTGTATCGAATGAAAAGCGCCGCGAAATCACTCGGATGTCGCGGCGCCTTTGGATCATGGTGATTGCGGATTGTGCCGACCCATCACCGCGATCGGTCAGAATGGATTGGAGCGGGCGACCCGCTCCAATCCTTCGATAGTCGCGACATCAGCCCTGGTCGATCGGAAGCGCGACAAAGCGGCTGCCGTCGTCGGTTTCGATCTGGAAGAGCGCCTTGGTCCGCCCATCCTTCTTGGCGTTGTTGATCACCTTGAGGATGTCGTCCGCCGACTTCACGTCCTGATTATTGACGGTGACGATCTTCTCGCCTTCCTTAAGGCCACGGTCGCCGGCGTCCGAGTCCGGATCGACGGAAGCGATGGTCACGCCCGTGCCGTCCTCGGAAGGCGTCACCGTCACACCGAGAGCGGCAAGCGCTTCATCGCTGGCGGTCGGTCCCTGCTGCTCGGACTGCTCGTCCTTCGGCTGCGCGGCGTCGCTGGTGTCGCTCGGCAGGTTGCCGATTTCCAGCTTGACTGTTTCCGACTTGCCATCGCGCCACAAAGTCACCTCGGCAGAAGAGCCCGGACGCAGCACCGCAACCTTGCGGGCCAGATCACGCGGGTCCTTGATCGGCTCGCCGTTCAGTGCCGTCACAACATCGCCCTTCTTGATCCCGGCCTTTTCTCCCGGAGAACCGGCCTGCGGTTCTACGACAAGAGCGCCACTTGCCTCGGAGAGGCCCAGCGAATCAGCGATATCCTTGTTTACCGGCTGGATCTGTACGCCAAGCCAACCGCGCGAGACGGTGCCGTCCCTCATGAGATCGTCGACCACATCCTTGGCAACAGATGCGGGGATCGCGAAGGCAATGCCGACATTGCCGCCCGACGGGGCCAGGATGGCGGTGTTGATGCCGACAACCTCACCCGAAAGGTTGAACGTCGGACCACCGGAGTTGCCGCGGTTCACGGCAGCGTCGACCTGCAGGTAATCGTCATAGGGGCCGGAGCCGATGTCGCGGCCGCGAGCCGAGACGATACCAGCCGTCACGGTTCCACCGAGGCCAAACGGGTTGCCGACCGCGACGACCCAATCGCCGACGCGCACCTTGGTGTCGTCCGCGAAGGTCACATAGGTGAACTTCCGCTTGTCGTCGACCTTGAGCACCGCGAGATCCGTGCGGCTGTCCTTACCGACCAGCTTGGCATCGAGCTCCGTTCCGTCGTTCAGGATGACCGTGAAGGCGGAGCCATCGGCAACGACGTGGTTGTTGGTCACGAGGTAACCGTCTTCAGTGATGAAGAAGCCGGAACCTTGGCCGCGCGGGCGAAGGCGGCCCTCATCGCGCGGACGGCGATCAGGTCGACGCTCGGCATGGTCATCGCCACGCGGGCCGCCGAATTCGCGGAAGAAGCGCTTCAGCGGATGATCGTCAGGCAGATCTTCCAGGCCGCGGCCGCCGAAGTCGAAGCTGAAGTTGCTGGTTTCATCGTCGGAAGTGTTCACGCGCGACTGCACGCGAACGGAAACGACGGCCGGCGAAACCGCGTCGACGACATTCGCGAAGCTCGGGACCGAAGGAGCCTCCGCCTTCACTGCTTCGGCGAAGGACTGCGAAATCTGCGCCGGCAGACCGCTGGTCAGCATGACCGCCGCGAGACCGGCGACGGTGGAGGTTTTCAGAACCGTCTTCAGGGATGGACGTGTGATCTTGGACATTCGCTTTTGCCTTCTCTCTTCCTTGAAGCCGTCGCCAATCGGCATGCGGCTTCGAAACCTTGACCACGAGCATTACCGAGCCGGTGCTTGGCGTCCGGGGACTGCTCGCCTGGCTGTGACTGGAGGAACAGCCGATGATGAAGGTGTAACGGATGGGACCTTACTGAGTTCTGTCCGGCAGATGAATATTTGGTAATGTTCGCACGGAAGCGGGAGAGAGAGACTATTCAGCGCCATGCGGCACGGCGCGATACCTCACTTCGAATATGTGAAAATCTGTCTGAGCGTCCTGTGCTCTAGGATCTCAAAAGCTTGTCCAGCTCTTCCTTTTCCTTGTCGGAAAGCGGACTGCCGGGCGTACCGGCGCTGCGTCGCCGCGCCGCCAAAACGAGGGCAACTCCACCGCAAAGTAGAAGGATGACGGGCATGCCCCAGAGGACCATAGTCTTTGTCTCGAAACGCGGCTTCAACAGCACGAACTCACCATAGCGGGAGACGACATAGGCGATCACCGCTTCGTCCGTGTCGCCATTCGTCAACCGTTCGCGCACCAGCACCCGCAAATCCTTGGCGAGTTCGGCGTTGGAGTCGTCGATCGACTGGTTCTGGCAGACCATGCAGCGAAGTTTGGCCGAGATCGCACGCGCACGCGCTTCGAGTGCCGGATCGGCAAGCACCTCGTCCGGATTGACCGCCAAGGCCGGCACCACGGAAGAGAAGCAAAGGAAAAGCGCAAGCAGCAAACGGATCATTCGGCTGCCCCCAAGGCGAGCCCTGCGGCCCTTTTTGCGCGCGTCGGTGCCCCAACCCGCAGACGGCGGTCACTGAGGGAGACCACGCCGCCCGCCATCATGATCAGCGCCCCACCCCAGATGCAAAGGATCAGCGGCTTCCACCATACACGCACGACAATTCCGCCGTCTGTCATCGGGTCGCCGAGGGAAACATAGAGCTGGCTGAGGCCAAAGGTCCGAATTCCGGCCTCGGTCGTCGGCATCCGGCGCGCCGTATAAAGCCGCTTCGACGACCAGATTTCGGTAACCGCTACGCCGCCCCGGCTGACCGTGAAATGCCCGGTTTCATCGGTATAGTTCGGTCCGCGCCCCTGGCGCATGCCGTCGAAGCGCAGGGTATAGCCGCCGGCGTTCACCATCATGCCCGGCTTCATCTCGACGACCGTCTCGGTCTCGAAAGCGGTGACGGCGACGATGCCGATCAACGTGACGCCGAGTCCCGCATGGGCGAGTGCCGTCCCGAAGGCAGAGCGCGGCAGACCCGAAAGCCGCTTCCAAGCAACGCTACCGTCCGCTTTGCCGATACCCGAACGCAGAACCAAGTCGGTCAGCGCGCCCACAATCAGATAGACACCGAGGGCAATGCCGAGGAGAGCGAGTACGGGGCCGCCGTTCATTGCGTAGTAATAGACCGCTGCGACAAGGAGGCCGACCGCGGCCGCAACGAACAAACGCTGGGCAACGCCTGTGAGATCGCCGCGCTTCCAGGCAAGCAGCGGGCCGAAGGGAACCGCGCAGAGCAGCGGCAGCATCAACAGGCCGAACGTCATGTTGAAGAACGGTGCACCGACCGAGATCTTTTCCCCCGTCAGGGCTTCGAGCACCAGGGGATAGAGCGTTCCGGTGAGCACGGTCGCTGCCGCCGTCGTAAGAATGAGGTTGTTGAGAACGAGTGCGCCCTCGCGTGAGATCGGCGCAAAAAGTCCGCCGGACTTAAGGCGGGATGCCCGGAGCGCGAAAAGCGAAAACGCGCCGCCGATGAAGACGACGAGAATGGCGAGAATGAAGATCCCGCGCGTCGGATCGGTCGCAAAAGCATGCACCGAGGTAAGCACGCCCGAACGGACGAGAAAGGTACCGAGCAGCGACAGCGAGAAGGTCATGATCGCCAAGAGCACGGTCCAGATCTTCAGCGCCTCGCGCTTTTCCATCACCAGTGCCGAGTGTAAGAGCGCCGTGCCGGCGAGCCAGGGCATGAACGAGGCGTTTTCGACCGGGTCCCAGAACCACCAGCCACCCCAGCCGAGTTCGTAATAGGCCCAGTAGGAGCCCATGGCGATGCCCGCCGTCAGGAAGGTCCAGGCAGCGAGCGTCCATGGACGCACCCAACGCGCCCATGCCGCATCGATACGACCTTCGATCAGGGCCGCGATCGCAAAGGAAAAGCAGACTGAAAAGCCGACATAGCCGAGGTAGAGCAGCGGCGGATGGATGGCGAGGCCGACATCCTGAAGCACGGGGTTGAGGTCCTTGCCTTCTCCCGGTGCCGAAATGAGGCGGGCAAAGGGGTTGGACGTCAGCAGGATGAAGAGCGCAAAGGCGGCCGCGATCCAAGCCTGTACGGCGAGCACGGTTGCCTTCAGCGTTTCCGGAAGGTTGCGGCCGAACAGTGCTACGAGCGCCGAAAAGAAGACGAGGATCAACAGCCACAACAGCATCGACCCCTCGTGGTTCCCCCACACGCCGGAAATTTTATAAATCAAGGGCTTGAGCGAATGCGAGTTCTCCCAGACGTTCCGTACGGAGAAGTCGGAAGTCACGTAGGCAAAGGTCAGCACCGCAAAGGAGAAGGCAACGAGCAAGGCGCAGACAAGTGCAGCGCTCGATGCGAGTTCCATCAGCGCGCGATCACCGCGCCGCGCTCCGGCGATCGGCAAGATCGCCTGGACGAGCGCCGTCGCCAACGCCAGTACCAGGGCATAATGTCCGAGCTCGATGATCATTGAATGTTTTCCTTGCCGCCGAGCGCAACACCTTGGGCCTTCAAGCGGTCTGCAACGTCCTTCGGCATATAGGTTTCATCGTGCTTGGCGAGCACCGTATCCGCGACAAACACCGGGCTGCCCGCAACGAAAGCGCCCTCGGCCACAACACCCTGCCCCTCGCGGAAGAGGTCGGGCAGGATGCCGGTATAGGTCACCGGCACCGTTCCCAGCGTATCGGTAACGTTGAAGGTCACTGTCTTGCCCTCGCCACGCTTGAGCGAACCGGTTTCGACGAGGCCGCCCAGGCGAATGCGCGTTCCCGGAGCAAGACCGGCCTTTGCGAGATCGCCCGGAACATAGAAGTAAGCGACCGCCTGGCTGAAGGCAAACATCACTAGGAAAACAGCGGCCATCAAGAAGCCGACGCCACCGCCGATGATAGCCAACCGTTTCTGCTTGCGTGTCATTCTTCTTCTCCGTCCGCGTCGATCCCGAGTTCGCGGCCGAGAGCCAGCAACTGCTTTCCCTGATCCCCGGTGCTCGGGAACGCCTTCAGCCCTTGCTCTAGAGCGTTGCGTGCCTTGTCTCTTTGATCAAGCACAACGTAGGAACGGATCAGGCGCATCCATCCTTCGAAGTTCGCGGGATTTTCCTTCAGTTTGACCGACAGGCTGTCGACCATACCGCGGATCATCGCCTGGCGATCGCCAGCGTCCATCTGCGCGGCAGCCGCCATATCCTCGGACGTCGGGTTTGCCGGCATTGTATTGCCGGCAGGCGCCTGACCGGCGGACAGCTCCGCGATGTGCTGGTTTACCAATGGCAGCCAAGGCGCGTCGGCGGGAGAATTGCCGGCAAGCTTGCGGAACGCGGCGAGCGCATCCTGCTGCTTACCCTCCTGCTTGAGGCCAAGAGCCAGATAGAATTCGGAGCGCGGGTCATTGGGGTCTAGGGCAAGCGACTTCTTCAAGGCTTCCTGCGCATCGGCCGTCACTAGGCCGCCGGACTGCACGATCAACGCCTCCGCATAGCCGCCGAGTCTCGCGGGTGTCGGCCCGAGCAGGCGGATCGCCTGATCGTAGGCGGCAACAGCGTCCTCGACCCGGCCGCTACGCATGTAAATCGGCGCCAGCAGATCCCAGCCCTGGCCATCGCCTGGGTTGGCTGCGAGATGGTTCTCGGCCCGCGCAATCAAAATGTTGATGTCCTCGCCTGGATTGGCAAGTCTGGCCGCAAGCGGTTGCGCCGGCACGCCGGGACTGCCGGTGACGAGATAAAGGCAAAGCCCCACGGCAGGAAGACAGAGAAGAACGAAGAGCTGTGCGATGCGGTTCGAGCGGAGAGATTTCGGACCGCTCGACTGGACGTGCGCGTCCGCGGCGCTTGCCGCAAGCAGCCGGCGCGCAATTTCGGCCCTGGCGAGTTCCGCGTCCTCGCCGCTGATCAGGCCAGATTTCTGATCCCGCGTCACTTCCTCGAGCTGGTCGCGATAAACCTCGATGTCATGGCTGTGGGGGGACGAAAGCGGTGCCGCTGCCCGCATCAGCGGGAGAACGAGCACGACAGCGGTTGCCGCCGTCAAGATAGCGACGAGGATCCAAAACAACATGGAGGGGAAATACTATGAGCCCCGTGCCATTCCAACTCGAAAACAGGCAATGACGGAGATTTGAGGCGTTTCGCCGCAAGGTCGCCCGGGCATTTCGCTGGTTTGGCGGGCCGAAGGCGCGTCACCGAAGTGACGTTGCGACTTCATGTCAGCGGCGTCCAGCTTCCATCGGGATTGCGGCACGCCGCTCCGCGTGCGGTCGTTTGCTGTCCCTTGACGGTCACCGTATGGCTGTATTGCCGGCAATTCTGTGAACCGACCTGATAGGGCGCCGCTGCGACGACGGAACCGCTAACGCCGCGTCCCTCCCAGACGACGGGCTGCCCACCCGGTGCGGCCTCCAGCGCCCGGTACTCGGCCTCGAGCGCCCTCTGCCGATCGGATTTGCCGAGATCGATGCCGTCGAGGCGACCGATGACACCACCCTGCAGCGCGGCGATATAGGCCGTTGACGACGCTCCTCGCGTTGCAGCCGCAGAAAGACCCGAAACGGCCCCACGCTGGCCGTTCGATGCCGTGCCGCAACCAGCCAGTGCGACGGCAGACGCGATGACGGCGATCCTACCGCTGGCGACAAGGGCCCGTGTCATTACTGCGTGGTTCCTCATGATCCCCCGACAACTCAACTGCACCGCAAGCCACCCGATCCGCCTTCCCGCACATCCGCCGGCGGACAGATGGCACCCGTCAATTTTCTTTTTGCACTCCCCGGCGCATCAGGCAACCATACCCTCTTGGGGCATCGGCATTTTCAGCCACGGTGTGGCTGCTAAACCGCAGCAGGCAGAACGAGTTGGGCCCGCAATCCTCCTTCGTCGCGCCGCGAAAGTTCGACCGTGCCTTGATATTCTCCGACAATCTCGCTCACGATCGAAAGTCCAAGCCCGGTGCCGGGCTTGCTCTCATCGAGCCTCTTGCCACGTTTCATTGCCAAGGCGATCTGGTCGGGATCGAGACCCGGACCGTCGTCATCGACATCGAGTACGATCCAGTGACGACCCTGATCCTTACCGTGCACGTCTTCCGGGGCCGGCCGGACGGTTAGCTGGACGTGGTCGCGTGCATGCCGCGCGGCGTTTTCGAGCAAATTGCCGACCGTTTCCTCGACGTCCTGTTGCTCCATTGCCAATATCAGGCCCGGCGGATTGATCGACAGGCCGAACTGCTTTTCCGGATTGAGGCGCCGCATCACCCGGACGAGTCGTTCGAGCGCGGGCTGAGCCTCGGTTCTGGCGAGGATTGAGCCCCGCTGCGCGGCGATGCGGGCGCGGCTGAGATAGATTTGCACCTGAGTCTGCATCGCGTCGGCCTGCGTCTTCACCAACTCCCCATGCGGTGTCTCCAGCACACGCGCTTCGTTGAGCAGAACTGCGATCGGCGTCTTCAGGGAATGGGCAAGGTTGCCGACCTGCATGCGCGCCCGATCGATGATACGGCGATTACTGTCGATCAGGGCGTTCACCTCGTTGGCAAGCGGCTGGATCTCACGCGGGAAAGCGCCATCCAGGCGCTCGCTCTCGCCCGCGCGGATCTTTTCAAGCGAGCGGCGCACTTGGTCCAGCGGCCGCAAACCGAACAGAATGGTCAGCGCATTGACCCCGAGACCGCCGAGACCAAAGATCGACAGCGCGATGGTGAGATTGCGGGTGAAGCGATCGATATCCGCCTCCAGCACATCGCGATTGCCGGCGACGCGAAAGCGGGCGGCATGCCCCTGAATGTCGAGCACGACCTCGGTTTCGGCCACCTCGACCTCGTTTCCGAACGGATCCATCGTCGTGTAGAAGCGCTCGTAGCGAATATCGAAGGGAACCTCGTCGACACTGGCAATCGGCAGTTTTGCGGAGCCAAGGGACGTCGACAGCAGTGGCGGAGTGTCAAATTCGCCGATCGGTTCGACGATCCAGTACCATCCGGTCTGGGGTTGGGAGAAACGAAGGTCGCCGAGTTGCGGACTTCCGGACAGAACAGCCTTCTCATTGACGGAAATCGAGTTGATGACATTGTAGAGTTGCGCGCGCAGCAGATCCTGGAAGCCGCGCTCAGACCCTTGTCTGTACAGCGCGGAGATAACCACTCCGATCACTACGAGGGCGACGACGGCCCAAACGGTCGAAACCGCCAGTACGCGGGCCGTAAGCGATCTAATTGCCATTGCCAGGCGCTTGCATGCGATATCCGAGGCCGCGAACCGTTTCGATCAGGTCGTTGCCGATCTTCTTGCGCAACCGACCGACAAACACTTCGATCGTGTTGGAGTCGCGGTCGAAATCCTGATCATACATGTGTTCGACAAGTTCCGTGCGAGAAACCACCTGCCCCATATGGTGCATCAGGTAGGAGAGCAGCCGAAACTCATGCGACGTGAGCTTTAGCGGCACGCCGCGAACGGTCGCTTTCGAACCCTTGGTATCGAGCCGCACCGGACCGCAAACGATCTCCGAACTCGCATGTCCCGCGGCCCGGCGGATCAATGCGCGGATGCGGGCAAGAACCTCCTCGACATGGAAGGGCTTGGCCACATAGTCATCGGCGCCGGCGTCAATACCGGCCACCTTATCGCTCCAGCGGTCGCGTGCTGTCAGGATTAGGACCGGCATGGTCTTGCCGTCGCCGCGCCACTTTTCGAGAACGGTGATGCCATCCATCTCCGGCAGGCCGATGTCGAGGATTACCGCGTCATAGGGTTCCGCGTCACCAAGATAGTGGCCCTCCTCACCGTCGAAGGCCTGATCGACGACGTAGCCGGCTTCTTTCAACGCGTCGGCGAGCTGCCTGTTCAGGTTGGCATCATCCTCGACTATAAGAATACGCATCTGCGTTCATTTCCCTTGCTCGTAGGTCACCCGCAAGTAGCCTACATCGGCACCTTTACCGTTACCTTCTTCGGCCGTCCACCGTTGCCCGGGATAAGCACCGTGATCACGCACTGACCGTCGGATGTCGGCTGGGCGGAGAGCAGTTCTCCACCCGTCTCGGCAACCACTTGCGCGGCGGCAGCGCTGCAATCGCCAGCCGCGCGGACGATAGCCGAAGGCACTTTGATGGCAGGCGTCGAGAAGCCTGCGAGGCCTGCGGCAAGCGCGGCTATGATCACTGGTGAAGACATGAACGCACTTTCGACTTGGGAAGCATCATGGCGAAAATCATTAACTGATACAGGCTGAATGGCAAATGAATGTCGGATGTGGCACGCCCTCCAGCGGCGGTATCGGCACGCGGGAAAACGACCGTAGATTGCAGCGATTCCTTCGGTTGAGAAAGGCCGCACGACGTCACCTGCGAGCCTTTCGCCGACGGCCGCCTTCGGGAGACCGGGCACCCACGCGCCGTTTAGCCTTCTCGATTCTTCTGAATCGCTTGCGACCATTTTCTCAAAAATTTGATTCCGATCCTTTCAGAGATCGCTTCAGCGTCCTCCGGAAGTGAATCCGTGTCTTTGTTCAAAGATTTGAAAATGCATCGTTTTCCGGTTGCCGGGCGACAGCTCAAAGCCGGCAATGCCCGCCCAAACGGCTTCAAGAACAATTTTGTGGATCAAGCGAACATTAATCGATTTAAAGATTTTTCAATCGTTTAAATGATTTAAACCACTGATTTACAAAGCATTTACGATGTGAAATGGTTTTGCGTCTTTGAACCCTCATGACCCAGGAGAAACGGATGCAGACGGTCGCGAATAAACAGCCCGCACCACCGCAATCCAGGATTCCGCAATCGCTTCTCGATCGCTTCGAGAACGAGTGGCGCGAGATGCGCACGGCTGGCGAGGCTGGGCAAAAGCCCGTTCCGCCTGCAGAATGATCTCCCTGCACCGCTGAAGGAAGCCCTTCCTCCAGCGGTGCCACTCCTCAAAAAGTGGCGCCGCAGCCCTTGCTGGCCGTTGACCAAGGAGCCGTTTCGGCCTTTTTACCAATCCACAATTCCATGTTACTCTTCCGCGATGCTGACCGAAGAGCTCGAAAAGCTGGCGCTCAGCCTGCCCGGAACGCAAGAGAATGCCCATTTCGGAACGCGGGACTTTCGCGTGGGCAAGCGGATTTTCATGTCTCTGCCGGAGGCAGGTCGCGCGGTCTTCAAATTCACCCGCGACCAACAGCGCATGTTGCTGGAGATGGAGCCCGGATTTTGCGCCGCGGTGCCCGGGGGCTGGGGAGAGCGCGGCTGGACTTCGCTCTATTTCGCCGACGCCGACGAGGAGCTTGTCCGGCAGTCCATGGAAACCGCATGGCGCAACGTCGCGCCGAAAAGCCTCGTGAAGAGGAACGGCGGCGCTTGATCCGGCGCTGTATGGCCGCTCATCCTTGAAGCAGTAAAATGATCTGACTTTGCAACGACGCAATTCCGAACGGGAAGGCCGTCACACGCTTTTCCTGGAATGCTCTAACGGGCCGGCTCCAGTCCTACTTCCAGCGGCCAGGTAACCAGGTAGTCCTCATAGTCCTCAACATCGATACCGTCCTCCGCAACCGTGCGGCCCCGTACGGATATGCCTGCTATATGGACGGTTTCCGGGTCGCCGGAGACGAGCGGATGCCACCAGTAGAGATCCCTTCCCTCACCGATCAGCCGATAGGCGCAGGTCGGCGGAAGCCATGAGATCTCATGCACGATCTTCGGCGTCAGCTGGATGCAATCCGGAACGGTCGCCTGCCTGTTGTCGTAATCCTTGCATCGACAGCTTTCGCCATCGAGCAAGGTACAGCGGATCGACGTCCAGGCGATCTCGCCCGTATCCCAGTCCTCGAGCTTGTTCAGACAACAGAGCCCGCAGCCGTCGCAGAGGTTCTCCCACTCGGCATTGCTCATTTCTTCAAGGGTCTTGGTTTTCCAGAAAGGCATTTCGCCCATCACGTCACACTTTCGTCTGTTCCATGCCGACATGGAACATTTGCAGAAAATTGCCGGTTTTTTAAGGCCGGCAGCGCGATATGCAAGTAGATTGGAAACTCGCCCCGTGCAAATATCATAGTGGGCAAGCGAACCTTCGAGACGAGAACACCGTGCAGGAACCGAAGAAAGAGGACAACCGGCCGAAGAGGCGACACATCTTTCTCAGAATCGATTCCTGGATCGACTCGACGGTGTGGAATGCCGGATTCCGGCTGGCCGAATGGTGGGAAGACACGACCATCTTCTTCCGGCGCTTTCGCGTACGCGGCTGGAAGAGAGCTGTTTTCGAACTGCTTGGCGAAGCGGCAACTTGGGGAACGGCGGGCTCGGTGCTGATGCTGGCGCTGGCCCTGCCGGCATTCGAGGAAACCAAAGGCAATTGGCGCGCCCAGAGCGACTTTGCCGTGACCTTCCTCGACCGTTACGGCAACGAGATCGGCCACCGCGGCATCATCCATGAAGACTCGGTCCCGATCGACGAATTGCCGGACCATCTCATCAAGGCGGTTCTCGCCACCGAGGATCGGCGCTTCTTCGATCACTGGGGCATCGATTTTCTCGGCCTGGCCCGCGCCATGACCGAGAATGCCCGGGCGGGCGGCGTGGTCCAGGGCGGCTCGACGCTCACCCAGCAGCTTGCCAAGAACCTGTTCCTGTCGAACGAACGCACGATCGAACGCAAGATCAAGGAGGCCTTCCTCGCCGTCTGGCTGGAATGCAACCTTTCAAAGAAGGAAATCCTGGGCCTCTACCTCGACCGCGCCTATATGGGCGGCGGTACCTTCGGAGCGGCGGCGGCCGCGCAGTTCTATTTCGGCAAGGCGATCACAGACATCAATCTCGCCGAATCCGCCATGCTCGCCGGCCTTTTCAAGGCTCCCGCCCGCTATGCGCCGCACGTGAATCTGCCGGCCGCTCGCGGCCGCGCCAACGAGGTTCTCACCAACATGGTGCAGGGCGGCCTGATGACCGAAGGCCAGGTGATCTCCGCCCGCCTCACGCCTGCAACGGTGGTCGATCGTGCCCAGGTCAAGGCGCCCGACTTCTTCCTCGACTGGGCCTTTGACGAAGTCCAGCGTATCGCCGCCCCCTTCGCGCAGCACTCGCTGATCGTGCGCACGACGATCGACATGGGCCTGCAACAGGCGGCCGAGGAGTCGGTCGAGTCGAGCCTCCGGCAATATGGCGAAAGTTATGAGGTGAAGCAGGGCGCGCTGGTCATGGTGGAAAACGGCGGTGCCGTACGTGCCATGGTCGGCGGCCGCGACTATGGCGAAAGCCAGTTCAATCGGGCAACAAGGGCGCTGAGACAGCCGGGCTCCTCCTTTAAGGTCTATACCTATGCCGCGGCGATGGAAAAGGGCATGACCCCGGAGACGGTGGTTGTTGACGCACCGATCACCTGGCGCGGCTGGTCGCCGCAGAACTACGCCCGCAAGTATGCCGGTCGGATTACCTTGATGAACGCGCTGGCGAGATCAATCAATACGATCCCTGTCCGCCTCGCCAAGGACAAGCTTGGCACCGAGATCATTGCCGCCACCGCAAAGAGGATGGGCGTCGAAACACCCATCCGCACCGACAAGACCATGCCGCTCGGTACCTCCGAAGTGACCGTGCTCGATCAGGCGACAGCCTACGCCGTCTTTCCTGCGGGCGGCCTTCAGTCGCGGCGTCATGGCATCAGCCAGATCCTCAACTATGATGGCGACATCCTTTACGATTTCGGCCGCGATGCGCCTCAGGCACAACGGATTCTGAGCGAACAGGCGGTATCGTCGATGAACCGCATTCTGACCCAGATTCCGGTGATAGGCACTGCGCGGCGTGCAGCCCTCAACAACGGCATCGTCACCGGCGGCAAAACGGGGACCACGCAGGCCTATCGCGACGCTTGGTTTATCGGCTTCACCGGCGATTACACGACCGCTGTCTGGTTCGGCAATGACGACTATACCTCGACCAACGAGATGACCGGTGGTTCGTTGCCGGCCATGACCTTCAAACGGCTGATGGATTATGCCGAACAGGGCATCGAGCATCGCGCGATCCCCGGCATAGACAACCCGCTTCCCGACGCGACCAAGAAACCTGAAGAGGTGGCGGATGCAAAGCCCGATGAAAATGCCCTTCCGCCGCTTGTTCGCCCGCGTTCCCTCTCCGCCGAGGTGACCAGACTGTTGAAAGCGATCGGCGCGACCTTCGAAAAAGCCTCCCCGCTCAAAGCACCCGAAAAGAACTCCGGCAGGGTCGCCGTGCTTGAGACGCCGACGAACAACTCCCCGAACCGCGTTACGAATGCCACAAGCAATTGACTTTGTGGTTACAAATTCGTTCCTTGACGAACGAACCGATCCCGCGTGGCTTTCGCAAATTGCCAGGCAAACGAGATACGATAGAGCCGCTCCTTGTTTCGCATCCCCCTCCTCGTCGCCCTCGCTCTGATCGTCGCCTTTGGCGGTGGGATCACCTCAGCTGTCTGGGCGCTGAAGGCGACCGTCGGCTTCGGCTCGATCGCGATCGGCCCCTGGGTCGCGTTCCCCGAGGCCCAGACGGCCTCGGCGGACCCCTACGCCAAGGCGCACCGGGCCCGCGCCGGCGAGTTGCTTTTCGGGGGCGCGGAAGGGCTGATCTTCACGGCCGCGACGGACGATAGCGGCGCCCGCCTGTCGGCCGCCTGCTCCTACGATATCTCGGGCATCACGCCGCCCGCCCGTTTCTGGACCCTCTATGCGACGACGTCGGAGGGCGTGACGTTGCGGCCCGGAGCGGACCTGCCCTCGGCGGCGAACTCCTGGACGGTGCTGCGCGCCGAAGACAGCAGTTTCGTCGTTCACGCCTCGCCCGTCGCTCACCCGGAAAACTGGCTCGCGATCCGCCACAGCGGCAGCTTCAAGCTCGTATTGACTCTGCTCGATACACCGACCGCCGGTTCCTCGGGGTTGATCGATCTAGCGATGCCAAAGATCGTCAAGACAGGGTGCGGAAATGCGTAGCACGCTGTTCGCCATTCTCGTCGGCCTGTTTGGCGCCGCCCTGCTGCATATCATTATCGTACTTGCCCTACCGCAATTCACCGGTCGGGACGCCTATACCCGGGTATTCGGCCTCCTCGAGATGGACAGCTTCTTCCCATTGACGGCAGAGCCAGGGGCAACCGGGCTCGACAACAGCGACCCCTATCTGCGAACCGCCGTCTGCAGCTTTTCGATCGCGGAGGCGCCCGCGCGCTTCATTGCCCGAGGCGCGGTGCCGTTCTGGTCGCTTTCGGTCTTCGACAGCAACTCGAACGAAGTCTTCAGCATGAACGACCATACGGCCGTCAACGGCAGTCTCGACCTGGTCGTCGCCACGCCTATCCAACTGGTCGAATTGCGCAAATCGCCCCCCGAAACGCTGGCTCAATCCATCATGATCGAGATGAAGGACGACGAGGGCTATGCAGTCCTGCGGGCTCTTGCCCCGCTCGACAGCTTCGGGGAACAGGTTCGCAATTTCCTGGTCGAGTCGAGTTGCGAGCCCTTCCGGCGTTAACGCGGTACGGCCGGCACCGCCGCCGCCTCGTTATCGCAGAGCGCGCCGCGCGTCTCATCAGACGCGCAAAGGAAGATGCAGTGGGCGGCGCGCAGATGTCGAGGGCATATTTAATTGCCGGGCAAACCCGAAGGTCCGACAGACCGGGCGTTCCTGATGATATTATGGTCGAAGATTTGATGGAGGCGCCCGGTGTCCCGGGCATTGAAGTGACGACTTAAGTCACGCGGCCGCACCCGCGTGGGCGGCAGTGCCGCACGCTACAAAAAGCTACTGCTTCTTGATCCGCCGTCCGGCCGGTGCGTTGGGCTGTGGCCCACGACCGTCGAGACGTTCGTAGCGGATACCCGTAAACAACAGCACAGTGGCGCTGTCTGATTTCACAGGCCGCCTTCGCGGCTTTTGGACCCTCCGGTCCTGCATTCTGATTACGTCTGCCATGCTCGTCTCCGTATTTCTATGAGACGGATGAACTACCGTACCGATTTCACCCTGCCCGCCGTCGGGCTGACGCATTTTCCAAAGGCCACATTCCCTGGACAGACGCGCCGTTCTCATCTGCTCCTTCTTCCGGTGACCCGGACGTTGTTTCGGTTCACATCAGATGCCGGACCGATGATAGCCGGTCCATCCTGATTGAGCCATAGCCTAGTTAACACTATCTTAAGCTCATCGTGCTTCCCCCTTTTTTGGTCTCAATTCCGGTGGCCGGCCACGTGACCCGTACCGACTGCTCATTCCACTTGCAGCTATGTCTGGAGTTGGGATCGGTCAGCGTCTTGCAAGCAGCCCGAACAGGAATGCAACACCCGCGACCGTCAACACGCTCGAAATCGGCTCCTCGCGGACGCGTTCACGGACGCGCTCCGTCATCAACTCCGCTTCGCCCTGCACGACGGCCCTTGCGCCCGTACTGATGGCCGAAACCGATTCAGTCAGCCGAGCTATCTCCGTTCTCAGGTCTGCAATCTGTGCCTCCAGTTCCGCCTGCGCGTTAGCCGTGCGCGCTTCAGCATCCGCTTCCGTCCCGACGGCCGCCAGCTTCTTCTCCGCCATCTCGTCGCTCCCTTATCTTTGCGCGATGTCAACGCGCCGTAGCAGGATTGGTTCCCCCCAAGGAGACGCAAATAGAACGAACCAAAAGGAGCGGACGGCAATTGCCGCCCGCCCTCTCGAAACCGTCTCCGGCCACTCTCATTGGCTGTGTGTCGTACCCTGATTTTTGAGCGCTCCGTCGCCGACGGAAGCCGCGGCGCTTCAGTCGTTCTCACACGAGATGTCGTCGAAATCACACTCCGGAACCATTCGCATTTCGTCGTCGCGGCGCCATTCACGCCGCTCGCGGTCGCGGTCACGCTCCCATTCCCGGCGATCTTCGCTCACTTGCCTGCGTTCCCATTCACGACGATCCCACTGGCGCTGTCGTTCCCGATCACGCTGGTCTCGTTCCTCTGACCAGTCAGGACCACGGCGCCAGCGGTCACGGTCACGATAGAAGTCGCGGCCCCTGTAATTGCGGTCCCAATAACGATCGAACTGGAAGACGACCGTGGGAATGCCGAGCGGGCGATAATATTCCGGTCCCAGATAGACCCTTCTGCTGCGGTAGATGGCCTGTACATATCGGCTGGCAACCCAACCGCGACCGCCGTAAAAGGAAACGTCGCACCAGGGCAGGTCCGCTAGGCAGCCGTGGATTTCCACCGGATCGCCGGCAGGGATGACGATTACGGCGGGATAGCGTGTGCTCGGCCCCGATCGCATGTTGACATTGGCGGTGGCGAAACCCTCCGCAGCTTCGGCTAACGCCGGGACGAGCAGGAGCGCACAAACAGTGGCTGCCCGAAAAAACGCATCTTTCACGGATCTATCTCCATAGAGGGGCCACGTTCGGCCCCTTCGGCTGGCACCAGCGCTTCACCGATTTGCGGATCAGATAAAAGTGCATGTGGAGTTTTTAAGGCTGAAAGCAGCGCAGGGTTCCAACCTCTGTGGATCAAGGAAAATTCCGCTTCGCCACGACAGTGCCGCAAGCCTGAATAAAGCCCCAACGTCCATAGTTAATGCTACGCTAACGTTTTAGATCTATTTTTGATGACGTGTGCCGTTCCGGGCCATCGGCGATGGCGATCGTGTTTTGCGTGCAAGGATAAATTGTGACGAACCGGTTTCGTGAGTTGGAGAGGCCGCAAACGGGCCGACTGAAGGACGTCGTGCTGATGGCGACCGTCACCGGCTTCGAGAGCCTTCGCATCCCGCGCAAGTCGGATCTGAAGCAATTTGCCGAGCTGTTCGAACCGCTTTTCCTCGGATCAAGCGATGAAGCTCGCCGGCAGGCCACCGCCGCGCTTTCGCAATGTGCACATGTGCCCGAGCCCGTTGCCTTGCTGGTCGGCAGCATGCCGATTTCCATTGCCGCTACCTTTCTGACCCGATCGAAAGCAATTTCCGATCGGGCGCTGATTTCCATCATCCGTCGGCAAGGGCCGGCCCATGCCAGTGCGATCGCGCACCGGGAGAATCTTTCGCCCTCGGTCGTCGATGCCCTGGTCGAGCACCACCAGGCCGTGTATCCGAGCGGACAGTCCGATGCGACTGCGAAGACCAGCACCGTAAGGCCGTCACAACAAGCCGGCGACAGCGCCTCTTCCGATCGCATCGCCCGCGAAGATAAGTTACGCGAGGAAATAAAGGCGTTGGTGCGGGCCGAGCCGCGAGAACGTACGCCCCGGATTCGGCCAATCGACGAGCTCCACCAGGCGTTGCTCATGCGGTTTGCCCGCAGTGGCGAAGCGGTTCTCTTCGCGACGGCTCTCGCCGACGCATTGCGATCGAGCCGAGCGCTTGCAGAGCGGATCCTCCTTGACATTTCAGGTCAGCAACTCGCCGTGACCCTTTCTGCACTTGAGTTCCCCGCCGGCGAGATGAACTCTTTACTCGAGGCGCTCTATCCGCACCTTTCCGAAAGACTCGGAGGCGGCACCCGCGCCACAGCCCTGATCGAGACGGTTGCGAGGAAAGTCAGTATCGAACGGGTGGAGGCCTGGCTTCGTGCGGATGACCCCGAAGCTGCCCAGCCGGCCCGCTACGAGGCCCATCTCGCCGACAATCGTGCCTCCGACCCCCGCCAGCAAGAGGCTCGTCCAGCCGTGGCCCATCGCGGCACTGCCGAGCCCGTGCGAGGGTTCGGGAGACGCTGACGCCTACTTGAGCCTTCCACTGCATGTTTCTTTAAATCGGACGCGATTTAAGGATAAAAAAACATGCAGCAATTCAAAGTGTTACAGCGTCCTTTGCGCGCCTGATGAGACGCTGTAAACGGCGCTGACTCACCGGAGCGCCTTGTTTATCGCCGGCGATCGACGTCGTCGGCCACAACCTCGAACAGACCGTCGCAATCGTCCAGTTCGATTTCGATAATCCAGCAATCAGGATCGAAGCGGATCTCCGAGGAAAGCGCACTGTCGATGTGGTCCGCTTCCGCATCCTGCAATCGTATCTCGAACTTGCGGCTCGTATCGGCTTCATCTTCGAAGAAGTTCTGCGGCGCAGGCGCGTAGAGGGTTTCCATCCCAAACCGCGAGCGCTGGCGAATGAAGATCGCGCCGGCCTCTTGCGCACCTTTGCGCAGCACGGCGGCATAGCCACCGAGGGCGAAGACGCGGCGTAGCAGAGAGGACACGAAGATATCGGATTTCAGGCGCATTCGAGGCTGATACACGTGAGACCGCCGGCATGCAATCGAGGGGAAGCGTCGGCCACCGCTGCGTCACGCGCTCAGATCGTCGGCGCGCTCAAAGCGCACCGATTTCCTTCAGCTTCTTGAGAACCTTCGCATTGGGTTCACCGGTCTGGGGCAGGCGGTAGTGCTTCTCAAAATGCCGGATGGCGGCACGAGTCTGATCGCCGGCGACGCCATCGACCACGATATCGGCATAGGCAAGGTTGCTGAGCCCCTTCTGGATGCTCACCACCATTTCGCTCGATACAGGAATATCGGCCCGAGGAAGCAATGTCGTGTCCCCTTCGGCAGTGCGGATCGCGGCAGCGACCGGATCGACCTCTGTCGGCGTAGCCTTAGGGTTTGAATAGGGACGATCGCCGGGGGTCGCGACGGCAAGTCCGGTATCGTCTATCGCACGCAACGCCTGCAACAATTCGTCACTCGCTTCGCCGCTTTGAACACGGCCGGCCTGTTTTTCGAAGCGCAGGATCGCGGCAGACGTTTTTGGGCCGGTACGCCCGTCCGGCGCTCCATCGTAAAGTCCCAGCCGCGCCAACTCTCTCTGTACATCCGCAACAAGCGTCGAGGCAGGCGCGTGTGTGGGCGAAGCTATTTTCGCCTGCTCACCCGGTTCGCTTTGTGCAGCGGCCGTGTCGTCGCCGTTCTCGAGCCTTTCGGCGCCTTCCCGTTCAATAACGAAGGTCGTCACGTTGCGAGGCTCGACCGGCTCGCCATTGGCAGCTGCCAAGCGCTCGGCAACTTCGGGTCCGACCAACGGAACGCGGGTGCGCAGAAGTGGCGATGGGTGGGCCCCATGCTGATACCACATGGCATTGGCGGCGACGAAACTGAAGACGACGATGAAAGCGGCCGATCCGCCAGCGCTGACAGGGTGGCGCGCCATGATTCTGCCGGCAAACGCAAGACCGCGAGCGGCGACGGCCAAGCCGCGCAGTGCGAGGCCAGGTCGATTTCGTGCCGCTCGCTTCCGCTCAGGCTGTTTGCGCTTGCGCGGAGCCATGTCCCCGGTCCTCGTTCATTCCCTCGTCCTGGAAGCCAACCTCCCGTATACGCGCCGCTCCCTCGCCACGCTCTTTCAGCCGCGGAGGGAATTCCACTGTAACGGGAATGCTCGCTTGTTCGCAGTTCGCAATACCGGATCCGTCGCGCGGGATCGATATGACGACCACCGTCCCCTCGCCTTCGGAACTACGGATCGAAACGTTGCCCCCGTGCAGTGCAACCAACCCCTTCACCAGCGACAAACCGAGCCCGGTCCCTTCGTAGCGGCGCGTATAGTCATTCTGAATCTGGACAAAAGGTTGGCCGAGCATCTGCAGCTTGTCTTCGGCAATGCCGATCCCCGTGTCGCTCACGGTGAGCTTCAACACGGCGCCGTCGGTTTCGGCATCGATGGTGACCAGCCCGCCCTGATCGGTGAACTTGATCGCGTTGCCGACAAGATTGATCAATATTTGCTGAAACGCGCGCTGATCGGCATTGATTTCGCCAACTGCGCGCGTGACGCGGCTTGCAAGCCTCACGCCCTTCTCGCGCGCCTGATGGGAAAGCATGGCCTCGCAAGAGGCAACGGCATCGGCCACGCGGAAAGGCTCCGGAACAAGCTCGTAACGGCCAGCCTCGATCTTGCTCATATCAAGCATCGTGTTGACCACAGACAGGAGATGGGCGCCGGATTTGTGGATCAGCGAGACATATTCGCGCTGTCGGTCGTTCTCGAGTTTCCCGAAATATTCGCCGGCGAGCACGTCCGAAAAGCCGAGGATGGCGTTGAGCGGGGTGCGCAATTCATGGCTGACGGCTGCGAGAAATCGCGTCTTCGCGTCGTTCGCCAATTCGGCATGGGCTGCCTTGGCGGTTGCCTCCGCCCGCAGTCGGGCTTCCTCGGAGACATCGCGGGATTGCACGACGATGGCCGTCAGCCGATCCTCGGCATCCCGGACCGGGGTCATCTCGCAACGCATGTGCACGAACTGGGCGCCCTCGGCCGGTACCGACAGCCGCTCGAGGCGGATGTCGACCGCCGATCTCTCGCCATTCTGGCGCAGCGCATCGATCGCCCTGAGGAACGTGATCCGATCGGAGACGTGGATCTGCTCGATGAACCCGCGGCCGCAAGGATCGCGCATCACAGTGAGATGTTCGGCAGCATCGCGACCGTGCACGGAAAGGACATTGCCGCGCAGGTCATGCACCGTAACGAGACCGGCGAAGAGATCATAAGCCGCTGAAAGATCGGGAAGCGCAGCCGCAGGTTCGCGATCACTTGCCTGACGCTGGTGGTCCAGACCAATGGCAGCGGCGGAGGCCAGCAGCGATGCCGAGGCCCATAGCGCCGTCCCCACAGGCAGGGCAGCGGAAACCGGCAACACAGCCATGAGCGCCAGTGGCACGACCGGCAGAGCCGTCAGCGAGACGGCCGCGACAGCGCGCAGGCGCTTGAAGTCACGATGCGGCAGCCACGCGGCGGCAGCTTCATCCATGCGGGATGTCCATCTGCCAGCCATGTCACGCAATACATTCACGCTTTGCCCTGCCACCTTTGTATTGTTTCTTTCGAGCCGATCCGGAACGCCTTTTTCGCTTTCGAAGGGGTTTGGCCGGGCTGTCTCGTGATGGTCCGAATCTCGCACCCCCGACTTAATGAAAGAATAAACGGGCCGCCTCGGAGCGGGCGCAAAACAGGCGAAAAATCCTGTTTTGGGGCAATTCCGGCGAGCTTCGTTCCTTGTGGTTAACGGGACGTAAGCGTCGGATTTTCGTGGATTTTCCGGTTCCTGTTAAGAATTTGGGCAGCGTCTTTGAGGCCTATCGCCCGCGCCATCGGCGGTCGCTGGCCGGAGTCTTGCCTTGAACCTTAACGGCGATCGCTAAAATTTGAGATAAATGCCACCTCGGATACCAAAATCGCCCATTTCATTAAAATTCGAGACAAATTCCACTGGTTTTGGAAAAGCGACCTTGTGATTCCCGCTCTAATGTCTGTCGCAACGCAGGGAGGAGCCGGACGGGTGACCGGTTCACCATGGGGCGAATGCAAGCGGGCGTGCGTATCCGGCGATACCTGGTCCGGGACTGTCGGAAATGGCAAAATCGGTTTAAAGACCGGGAGCTGCGGCAGCCGAACAAAGGATGGGCAGAAGATGTGGTTTCTCGTCAAGGCAGCATTCTGGTTTTCCCTGGTCTTGGTCCTCCTGCCGTTCCTGGATCCCTCGAGCACCGAGAAGCTGCAGCACGGACCGAAGGTGGAGATCGGCGATACCTTTTCGGCTGCCAGCGAGGCGTTCCAATATGTGAGCGCCATCTGCGTTCAGAAGCCCGACGTCTGCGAGAAAGGCGCCGAGACTTTCGTTGCGCTAGGCCACCGAGCCCGTGAAGGCGCGCGCATCGCTTACGAATTTCTCGACACGCAATTCGCCGAAACCGATGCCGGCGCACCGGATGCCAAGATCATGACGGGCACGGTCACGCCCACGGACGCTTCGCATGACGAAGCGAACCGCAGCGCGCCGACCTTCAAGCGCACGCCGGTTCCGGAGAAGCGTCTCGACCCAAAGGCCGCCATGGCCCAGTAACGACTGGCTGCTACAGACGCCTGCAGTCGTCACGCTCCAACTGCCTGATTAGCCGTCCCGTCCCGGCCACCGCGAGGATGCCCATCCTTCGCGGTGTTCTTTTTTGGACGAATGGGGCGACAGTCGCGACGATGTTCGGCCGAAATGGTATTGGCTGTTCTCATTGCCGCCCGCATCTCCTATATGAATAGGTGTGATCCTGATGACGCCGGTATGGGCGGGATCGAGACAGGCGCAGCTTGCGAAACGGCGCCGAGAATCGGACGGACTATGACCCCACTTGACCAGATCATTGACGACTTTTCCTTCCTCGACGAGTGGGAGGACCGCTACCGCTATGTGATCGAGCTGGGCAAGAGTCTGCCGGAGATGCCGGAGGCCTTACGGACGAGCGAGAACAAGGTTCAGGGCTGCGCAAGCCAGGTGTGGCTTGTGACACACACGAGCGGTGACCCAGGGAACCCCGTCCTCACCTTTGAAGGCGAATCCGACGCCCATATCGTCCGGGGTCTCGTCGCAATCGTTCTCGCCCTCTATTCCGGCAAGCACGCTACCGAAATTGCCAAGCTCGACGCCCTCGACGTCTTCGGCAAGATCGGTCTCATCGAGCATCTGTCGTCGCAGCGCGCAAATGGCCTGCGCTCCATGGTCCGGCGGATCAAGAGCGAGGCGGAGGTGAGGCTGGCCGCCTGACGCGGCGCGGTTCGCTCGGTCGGGGATCTGTCGCAAAAACGAAGAAGGCCGGGCGCGAGCTCGGCCGACCTTCCTTTCAAGACTAAACGCTGGGCACACTTGTCCGCGTGCTCAGCCTTGCCGGGGCAAACGGCGGCCGGGATTACTTGCCGCGGCGCTTGCGACGCTGTCCGAGGCCCATCTCCTTGGCGAGACGCGAGCGGGCTTCCGCATAGGCGGGCGCCACCATCGGATAGTCCGCAGGCAGATCCCACTTTTCGCGATACTCTTCAGGCGAAAGATTGTGATGGGTCATCAGGTGGCGCTTCAGCGACTTGAACGTGCCGCCGCATTCAAGGCAGGTGATCTGATCATCCTGAACCGACTTGCGCACCGAAACAGCGGGTTTCGGCTTCTCGACCGGAACCACCACCGGTGCAGGAGCCGTCGTGTTGTTAAGCGCCGAGTGAACATCGGCTATGAGCGTCGGAAGCTCGGCAACCGGAACCACGTGGTTGCTTACATAGGCGGCAACGATTTCCGCCGTCAACTCAACCAGGAGTTCATGGCTCGCGCCGGGCGTGGTTTCTGTCATTTCTTTCTCCTATCGGAATCCAGCAACAAATCTGAAACAGCGTTTCAGAGGGAGGAATTCGCGAAAATGCCGCCGAACAGCGCCCGCTGCCTTGGAATTGACCGATAACTGCGCGGCAAGGACCAAGGTTCTGCCGCAACATCAAGGCTCGAATTGGGATAGCGAAACCCGCCACCAAGGTATCAGGACAATCGACACCTCAAAGCAACGGACAATATTCACAACTCAAGCTGGAATTTCAGTTCAAAGTATTTTCCACGACGACACTTTGCAGTTACTGCATTAACATTGATCGCCTAAAAGTCCAAACATAATTTTATGGAAAAGCAGCAACTTTATTCCAAATTGCTAAAATTGTCACCACACGCAGAATTGTTCGGAAATACAGAGACAGAAACGGCGTCAATCAAAGCCGATGTGGCTCTTCCTTTTGTGGAAGCTGATCTATGACCGACAGTTTCGTCAGTCTGTAACCCGCCTGATGGGCGCCTTTGGCCAAGAGATGGGCGGAGATCGGCGCCGTCAGAACAAAGAAAACAAAGCCGGCGAGCGCCCGCACGAGAATTGCACCGTCGAGGGAATGCAACCCGGCCGCCAGAAGCAAAAGGCCGGAACCGATGGTTCCCGCTTTCGACGCCGCATGCATGCGTGTGTAGAGGTCGGGAAACCGAACGATCCCCAGAGCTGCCAGCAACGAGAAGGAGGCGCCGACAACGACGATCAACGCGACGACAAGTGCGACTGCGGCATTGACTTGCTCTTCCATCAACGTACTCCTCGGCGTTTGCGGCGCACCGCCTGGGCGGCCTTGCCGCGCTTCGGAGGTCTCTTTTTGGTCGACGCCGCCTCCGCAGATTGTTCCGGTGCCAGTCCGCGCGTCAGGATAAAACGGGCGAAGGCCACGGTCGCGAGAAAGCCAACCAGGCCCAAAGCGATGGCGATGTCTATGTAAAGGTCGAAGCCAGTCTTGATGGCGATCACAGCGATCAAGCCGATCGCAATCGCCACGAGCATATCGAGCCCAAGAACACGGTCCGGCAAGGTGGGCCCCCGGACGATACGCAACACCGTCAGCAACAGGGCTGCAGAGAGGAGCACCAGCGCGAAGCCGATCGCTGCGGAGAGCACGGTCTGAGCCATCACGTTTCAAAGGCCTCCCGGATTCGGCGTTCGAAGCCGCGCGCGATGTCCCGTCGGAGCGCACCGGGGTCGGCGCAATCGAGCGCATGGACGTAGAGCGTCTTGCGGTCGTCGGAGACGTCGACCGAGAGAGTTCCCGGCGTCAGAGTGATGAGATTGGCGAGCAGGGTGATCTCGAAATCGCTCTTGAGCGTCAGCGGATAGGAGAAGATGCCGGGCTTCAGCACCATCTTCGGCTGCATGACCAGAATGGCGACCTTGGTCGCGGAAATGGCGAGTTCCTTGAAGAAGAGCAGCAGGAGAAGCAACACGCGCAGCGGCCTTATCGGATAGGTCACCGGCCGCAGCTCACGCCGGATGAGCGCAAGCGACAGCGCGCCGACCAGGAAGCCGAGCACAAGATTTGCGAGCGTGAAGCTCGAACTGATAGCGGCCCAGATGACAGTGAAGATCAGGTTGATCGCAAGGAACTTCATTGCAGGCCCCCCGCGGGAAAGACCGAGTTCAGATAGGCCGAAGGCTCGGCAAGCCCCGTGGCGGCACTCTGGATCGTCGCGAGCAGCGGCTCCGGATAGAGGCCGATCCCGAGTGTAAGGAGGGAAAGGGCAGCAAGAGGGGCCAACACGGTCGATGGCAGCCGCACGGTCTCGACAGCCGCACCGGCGTCGTCACGCCAGTAGGCAAGCAGGAACAGTCGGCCGGTCGCAATCACCGTGCAGAAGCCGGCAAGAAGCAGCGTCGCCGCGAGCCACCAGGCACCGATGTCGAGCGCCGCCTTGACGAGCATAACCTTCGGCCAGAAGCCGGAAAAGGGCGGTAGCCCGGAGACGGCAAAACACAACATCAGGGTCAGTGCGGCGAACCCCACGTTCTTGCGGTAGAGACCCGAGACGGTCGCGATGGAAGAGCCACCGCCAAGCCGCGCGGCGATTCCGGCGGCGAAATAAAGGCCGGTCATCACCAGCATCGAATGGAGCGCGTAGAAGATCGCGCCGCCGATACCGCCGGGACCGCCGACGGCGATCCCGGCCAGCATCGAGCCGATCCCTGAAACGACGAGATAGCCAAGGATGCGGCGGAAGTCGGTCTGCGCCAGCGCGCCGAGTACGCCGACGATCATCGTCAACGCTCCCGCAAGCGCCATGACGAAGCTCAGCTCTTCTCTTTCAACCGGGAAAAGCATGACCATCACGCGGATCAGAGCGTAGATGCCGACCTTGGTGAGCAGACCGGCAAAAAGCGCCGACACGACGACACGCGGGGTGTGGTAGGAGGCCGGCAGCCAGAAATTCACAGGGAACGCCGCTGCCTTCATGCCGAAGGCGAGCACATAAAGCGCCGTCAGCGTCATCAACGGCGCGCCACTCCGCAGGCTCTCCGCCTTGCGGGCGATGTCGGCCATATTCAGCGTCCCGAACACGGCATAAAGATAGCCGGTCGCGACCAGGAACAGCGTCGTCGCCACGAGATTCAGGAAGCCATACTTCACTGTGCCGTCGATCTGCTCGGGCTCTGAACCGAGAACCAGCAGACCGAAAGAGGAAATCAGCAGAACTTCGAACCAGACGTAGAGGTTGAACACATCCCCGGTCAGGAAGGCGCCGGAGACACCCGCCATCAGCAGCATCAGGAACGGATAGAAGCCGTAGCGCCTGCCGCTGTCGTTGATATCGGCGAGCGAGAAGATACCGCCGGCGAGCGCAACGATTGCCGCAACCAAAGCGAAGAGCGCGCCGGTCAGATCGACCGTGAAGGCGATGCCGAAGGGCGGCAACCATCGACCCATGACCATGGTCACCGGCCCCTTGGTTGCTACATGTGCAAGCAGCAACGCATCGATCAGGACAAGCCCTGCCAGCCCTGCAACCGCGATGATCGGGTGAAGGCCGATCGCGCGGCGCAACATGACTAGAAGCGCGCCGATGGCGAAGCACCACGCGACCGGCAGGATCACCAGCCAATCGGCAACGGTCGTCGGGCCGAGAACGAGCGCGGCGGAAAGATCGACGGAGGATGAGGTCGGGACAGCCATGGGTCGAATCAATATCCAAGCGGCGGCATCGGTTCCTTCACCGGCTCCGCCACACGCATCCCGTCCGTGTTGTCGGTCGACAGATCCTCATAGGCGCGCCAGGCGAGAACCAGCAGGAAGGCGAAGAAGGAAAAGGAAATAACGATCGCGGTCAGGATCAGTGCCTGCGGCAACGCATTGGCGGCAGGGCCGTCCAGCGCGTCGGCACTGTCGGCAATAACCGGCGGCACACCGCGCGTGAGCCGTCCCCCGGTGAAGATCAACAGGTTCACGGCATTGCCGAGAACCGCCACGCCGAGGAGCACACGGATAATGAACTTCGACAGCATCAGGTAGACTGCGACCGTGAAGAAAATGCCCACGAGCAATGCAAACCAGGCCTCCATCACTCGCCTCCCCGTTCTTCAAGCGAAAGCGCCACAGAGCTGATAGACCCGACAACTACGAGATAAACGCCGGTGTCGAAGAGCATGACGGTCGAGAGCGGCATCTCGACACCGAAAAACGACGGATAGATCCACAGCCCGGTCATGAAAGGTACATGTGCATAGAGCGAAATCAGACCCGCCACCGTCGCGGCGAAGAGCCCCGCGCCGGCAATCGCCAGCGGATGGAAATAGATCGCATGCCTTACAGTCTCGACGCCGTGGGCAATGCCGTAGATCGCCAAGCCAGAGACGGCGATCAACCCGCCGATGAACCCACCGCCCGGTTCGTTATGGCCCCGCAAAAGGACGAAGATCGAGAACAGTGTCATCAGGCTTGTCAGGAACGGCGCGACCGTACGGAAAATCACCGATTTCATGCGCGTTCCTCCACATCCTGTCGGTCATCGGCGCCGCGCTTGAGCGAGCCCGCCCTCAGCCGCACGAGCGAGAGAATGGCAAGACCGGTGATCATCACGACGGCAATTTCGCCGAGCGTGTCTGTGCCGCGGAAATCGACGATGATGACGTTGACGACATTGGCTCCGTGCGCGACCGACTTCGAATAGAGATTGTAGAAATCCGTCAGCGTCGCGTCGAACGGCGTGCCCGTGGCCCTGAGCAGAAACAGGCCGAAACCGAACCCGCAAGCGAGCGCGATCATCGAATCGGGAAGCTTCTGGTGTAGCGGTCGGCGATCCGAGGGCGAAAGTCGCAGTCGCGTCATGACCAGCGCCAGCACCACCACCGACAACGTCTCGATCATGAACTGCGTAAAGGAGAGGTCCGGCGCACCATAGAGCAAAAAGATAACGGCGACTGCAAAGCCCTGGATGCCGAGCGAGACAATCGCAGTCAGCCGATCGGCCGCCATCACGACCGCCAAAAGCCCAGCGACCGCAATGGCCATGATGGCGAGCTCGTGTGTCGGAACGTCCGCCGCGAAGAACGGCGCGCGCGGCAGTTCTCCAAAATGTGCCGGAGTTGCAAGAAGGACGACCGCGACCAGCACGAAGACGACGGTCATGTAGACGTCGAGCTTGCCGCTTTGCAGCCGGCGCGTGACGGCCACGGCGAGCCGCAACAGCCCGCGGATGAACTGATCGAAACCCCGATCGGGCCCCCAGCCGATATCGGCAAGGATAACGGCCATGGCTGCGCGGAGACGATCAAGGTTGAGATAAAAGGCAACGCCAACCAGCAGAGTGACCGCGGAAAGGAGCAGCGGCACGCCAATATGCGGCGCGAGCGAGGTCGTCACCGCTCGCGGTTCGCCGGCAATGGCGGAAGACATCGGCGAAGAGATCAGGCGATGGGCAAGGCCGGACATCGACGCGATCGACAGCCCCTTCAGTGCCAAGATCGCTGGACCGAGCCATAGGAGCACCGGCGCCTCGTGGGCATGCCTTGGCGTCTCCACCTTTGATCCCAGGAACGGTTTCAAGGCGATGGCGAAAGCGACGGCAAACATCAGAGCGTTACCGAGAATGGTGAGCCCAGCAAAGACTACGGAGCGTCGGTCGAAGCTCGATAGCGCTTCGTAAATCTCTTCCTTCGCGAGGAATCCGAAAAAGGGCGGCAGACCGCCCATCGAAAGCGCGGCGGCAAGAGCGATCGCGAAGGTCAGCGGCATAGCCGAGCGAAGCCCGCCGAGCTTTGTCAGGTCGCGCGCGCCTGTCTCATGATCGATAATGCCGGCAACCATGAATAGTGCGCCCTTGAACAGCGCGTGCGCCACGAGATAGAGCGCCGCAGCCTCGATCGCGTGCGGCGAACCGAGGCCTGTCAGCAGGACCAGAAGACCGAGCGACGCCATGGTCGTATAGGCAAGCATCAGCTTGAGGTCGGTCTGGCGCACCGCCAGCGCCGCGCCGCTCACGAGCGTCGCCACCCCGAACAAGGGCAGCAGAACCTGCCATTCCGGCGTGCCCCCGAGCACAGGGTTGAGCCGCATCAGCAGGTAGACGCCCGCCTTCACCATCGTCGCGGAATGCAGATAGGCCGAAACCGGCGTCGGCGCCTCCATGGCATTCGGCAGCCAGAAATGAAACGGAAACTGGGCAGACTTGGTGAAGGCTCCACCCAGCACGAGCAGAAGTGCCGCGAGATAGAACGGACTTTCCTTCAACTCCGCGCCGAAAGAGAGAAGCAAAGAAAACTGGGTAATGCCGCTCACGTTCCAGAGGATGAGAAGGCCGGCGAGCAGCAACAAGCCTCCTCCTCCCGTGACGACCAGCGCCTGCAGCGCTGCGCGCCGTGCCGCCTCGCGGCGGTGATCGAAGCCGATCAGCAGGAAGGACGTAATCGACGTCAGTTCCCAGAAGACGAAAAGCATCAGGAAACTGTCCGAAAGGACGAGACCCTGCATGGAGCCCATGAACATCAGGATGAAGGAAAAAAACCGACCCTGATGCGGATGGCCTTTGAGATAACCGCCCGAGTAGAGGACGATCAGCGCCCCTATGCCGGAAATCAAAAGGGCGAAAGTCAGCGACAGGCCGTCGATCAGCCAGGAGAAACTGACGTTGAACGACGGAATCCAGGCATAGCCGCCGGTGACGATTTCGCCGTCGGCGATTTCCGGAAGGTAGCGGAGGAAATGCGCGAAGATCGCGACCGGCGCGAGAGCCAGGATCCAGGCCGCGTTGTGACCGAGAAACCGCGTCAGCACCGGGGCCACGAGTGCCGCGACGAAGGGGAGACCGAGGGCCAGAAATGTCAGGGCCGCAATATCCATCGTCTTGGCAAGCTCCTTCGCCGTTTTGACCATCCGATCAAATTGTTACCGGACATAAAATAAGGCCTGTTCCGCCTCAAGAGTGAATCGGCACGAATCGGAGTTGCGCGACAGTAATACAATGCAAAGCGCAGGCAAATCTTACAGTATCGCGTTACCAGCGACGATAGCGCCGAGCACCACTCGACCTAGCTCTCTGGATCGGCACCGGCATATGCGCCTGTTGCAGCCGGACTCTTTTCGGTCAGATACGAAGTTCGGCTCTGGCTGAGCTATTTCGCACCCATCGACGAGCAGACGATCAGAGAATATGATCGCGCTGATTTCATGGTGCGGGCTGAAATCCGTTTCGCAGAGTGGGACGCCATCTCGGCCTCGACGGCCCTCCGGCGACAGACTTGCGCTGTTGCCTCGACGGCAAGGCTATACCTTCGAAGAGGATTGACAGCGTGACACGGAAGCAGTGCCATGAGCGCGAGCGCTGCCCTTTATTTGTTGCGTTGAAAGCGCAGTGCTCCGGCTGTTCCAGGAGAAACGGCAAGGGCTTCGGGCCGCGCTACGAGGAGCGGCAGATCGAAGCAAGCCAAGAGGATGCCCGCATGCGCCGCGCTTTCTTCGCCCTCACCCTCCTTACGGGGCTCGCGCTCCCCGCAGCCGCGGAGGACGACTGGCACCCCTATGCCAATCCTCGCTTCGGCTACACGGTCGAGATCCCGCCGGGTTTCGAGCTGCGCCAAGACGCATCCGACGATGGCGACGGCGCGAGTTTCCATGCGGACGATAACGGAGCAACACTTGCCGTGTTCGGAAGCCATCCGCCGGATGGCGATTTCGAAACCGATGTCGCCGACCGCATCAGCCTTGAGACGCAGGATGATTGGAGAATGCTGTTTTCGCGCGTAACGCCTGCCTGGGCCAGTTTCTCCGGTGCACGTAACGGCGAAGTGTTCTATGCCCGGGCGATCGCCCTTTGCGACGGCAGTGCCGCCTATTTCCGCCTCCAATATCGCAAGAACCCGCTAACGAGTTTCGACGGGATTATTTCGCGCATGGCCGCGGCGCTCAGGCCGTCCGACGGCTGCCGGCCCGCGCCGGAATGAGTGAGTCAGGAGAGCGCCGCGCCGCTGAAGCAGGTCACGACCGCCGAGTAATGAACCGCCGAACCTGCAACGACAAAGCCATGCCAGATTGCGTTCTGGAAGCGCAGGCGTTCCCAGACATGGAAGATCACGCCCGTCGAGTAGATAACGCCGCCGATCAGTATCAGGATCAGTGTCGTCGCCGTCAGCGTGGATAAAAGCGACCGGGCGGCAAGCACGCCGCTCCAGCCCAAGCCGAGATAGAGCAGGATCGCGAGCCGATCGAACCGCCCGGGGAAGAGACACTTGATCACTATCCCGAGGGCGGCGATGGCCCAGATACCGAGCAGCATTCTGGAAAGGAACGGATTGTCCCAGCCGCGCTGTAGAAACGGCGTATAGGTCGCCGCGATCAGCACGAAGATCGAGGAATGGTCGAGCCGACGCAAAAGCCACTTCACCCGGCAGATCGGCAAGAGATTGTAGAGGAAGGATACCGATAGGGTGGCGACGAGCCCGACACCGTAAATCCAGGCGGCGGCAAGCTGGCCGGACGTGCTCCAAAGGGTTGCATAGAAAATCAGCGCCGTGACACCGCAAAGCGCTGCCGCAAGACCGATACCGTGAACGATTCCATCCGCAATCAATTCGGACCGGTCATAGTTCCACTTGACACCGTCAATCTCCACGCGATCCCTCCCCTCGACGCCAGCGTCATACATCCCTTGGACGCACAAAGGGCCGCTCATGCCTACTGCATGTCGCCTTTAATCGTAGCCGTTAAAGGACAAGAACATGCAGCAATTCAAAGTGCACAGCGTCCTTTGCGCGTCTGATAAGACGCGCGGCGCTGTAGGATCCGCAGCAACCGGAAATTTATACAATTTCCCATCGGCGGCTGATGTTCGGTCCGGTACAGGCACGTGTTCTACCCGTTTAACGTGCCACAGGACGCGCCCGCAGCAAAGAGCCGCCGAACGACGAAAGGATCAATTTTTGCAACCTATTACAACAATCGGCTGATGTCCCCGAAAGTGGACGCAGTTTGCCTCGCCGGCTGACTATCGGAACGGCAATCCTCGGCACTCAAGTGCGTCAGCGATCGAGAGAGGCGCCAAACGAAATTGCGTGAGCCCAGCTTATTTTGCGCGCGCTACCTCCGCCGCACAGGTCTGGCAGAGCGGAGCGTGCGGCACCGCATGCAATCTTTCCGGCGAAATCGGGTCACCGCAGCGCACACAGATGCCGAAGGTTCCGGACTCAATTCGGTCCAGAGCGGCATCAATGGCGCGGATTTCGCCCTGACCTGCGAGGCCGAGGCCCTCCAATACCTCGTCGTTTTCTCGTTCGGTGACGCGATCCGGTACGTCGGCATTCATCGGTTGATCGAGGTCCTCCTCGATCTTCACCAGCCGGCCATAAAGCTCGCGTTTGCGGCGGAGAAGCTGTTCGCGAAAGTCATCAAGCGCGTACTTTTCCATTTGCAGGGCTCCTTGGTCGCGGCGTGGTTCGAACCACGCCGCATTCTTGTTCTTGATATTTTACCGGTCGACGAGGACGGCGCAGGGGCAATGGCTGACGACGCGGCTGGCGGTCGAACCGATAAAGTAATCGATCAAACCCGGCCGATGCGAAGCAATAATCACGAGATCCGCATTCTCTTCCTTGGCGAGAGCGTTGATGGTGCCGGCCGCTCCGCCGGTACGGATTTCGATTCGCCCCTTGATCCCATGCTTGGTCTTCAACGCTTCCAACGTCTTGATGGCATGTTTGCGCGACTCCTCGATCATCTCCAGCGGAAAATCGACAATCATGTATCCCTGCGCATAGGCGTTGAGGTCCTCGACGACGTTGAGCAGGACGATTTCGCCCCCTTCGTCGATCAGCTTCTCGGCGATGCTGAGAACGGATTCGCCATGCTCCAGCTGATCCATGGCGATCGGGACGATGATTTTTTTGTACATGCTGCACTCCTTCTGTTGCGTTCCCGGGTCGCCATATGGCGAGGCCAGCCCCTAAGCGCAGGATCAAGGAGAAAGCCGGTCTTCACTTCTCCCCTTTCCGCGCCAACATGAATTCGCGCGGAGGCGATGTTCCAGCATTGATTGAAATCAAATCGGCCGCCACCGTCGTATTAGCATCACTGAAAGATCAGGTAGTGCGATGGTAACGACTGTCAACGCTCATCGAACACAACATCAAGTAATATAATAGCTTTCCTGAACGCGGTCACGGGCCCATATTCATGGTAGTTTGAAGAAACTGCGACCGGCAGCCACGGGAGTGCCGGTCCGGCCCCGAAAGGCGACGTGATGCAAGATACAACCCAGTCGCGCCCTGCAATCAGCATGCCCGCGGACCACGCGGTCGCGATGCCGGCCTATGTCGATCAGTGCCACCTCGTCGTCCGGGATCTGCCTATGGTTTCTGCCTGGTACCAGAAAATTCTGGGCCTGACGCCGATCGAGACCAGCGCCAAGGGCGAAACTCTCGGCGTCGCCGGCAGACCTCTGTTGACGCTGACGACCGAAGGGAACGCGGCAAGAGCACCACGTAACGCGCCGGGTCTGTTCCACACCGCTTTTCTGGTTCCCAATCGGCGCGAGCTCGCACACTGGCTCGCGCACGCCGCGAACAACAACATTCGCCTGCAGGGCGCATCCGACCACCTGGTCAGCGAGGCGATTTATCTCGCCGACCCGGAGGGTAACGGCATCGAGATCTATCGCGACCGCCCGCGCGGCGAGTGGACCTACCAACCCGATGGCACCGTGGCGATGAGCACGCTGCCGCTCGACTTGCAGGCCCTCTACGACGAAGCACCAAAGGACCCTTGGGACGGCCTCGCCGAAGGCATGACGATCGGCCACATCCATCTGCAGGTCTCCGACATCCCCCAGGCGGACGCGTTTTTCCGTGACGTGGTCGGGCTGGATCTGATGGCGCGCTACCCCGGGGCGAGCTTCTTTGCCTCGGGCAGGTATCACCATCATGTTGCGGCCAACATATGGAACTCCCGAGGCGCGTCCAAACGGCAGAGCAACATGACCGGCCTCGCGGATTATACGATCCGCTTCAACGATGCTGCGAAGCTCGCAGCGGCGCTGGGCAAGCTCGATGAAGCGGAAATACCGGTTGGCAAGGAAGGCAGCGTCCATAGCCTAGTCGATCCATGGGGCATCGGCCTTAAGCTCGCCTCATAAACGTGGCGGCGAGCAATCCCTGACAAGCGCCAGTAGGAAGAACGAGCGCCTGCTTTCTGCTTGATCGCCGCGACGGCGCTCTCTATCTCATGGTCCTCCCATCAAATCCGGAGACGCGCCTTGTCTGCTTTCAAGAACCTGCCCACCGCCCCCGTCGCTCCGAAGAAGCCGGTCACCGATACACGCCACGGCATTACCCGGACCGACGACTATGCCTGGCTCCGGGCGGACAATTGGCAGGCCATGTTCAAGGATCCATCCATTCTCGACCCGGAGATCCGCACGCATCTCGAAGCGGAAAACGCGTATATGAACGCCGCGATGGCGGACACGAAGGGAATGCAGAAGGCGCTCTTTGCCGAAATGCGCGGCCGCATCAAGGAGGACGATTCTTCCGTTCCGATGAAGGACGGGATCTTCGCTTACGGAACCTCCTACGTGACTGGCGGCGAACAGCCCCGCTACTTCCGGATCCCGCGGGACGGCAATCCCAAGGATGAGGCGATCCGCCACGTGCTGCTCGACGGCGACAAGGAAGCCGAAGGCAAGGCCTATTTCCGCCTCGCCGGCATAGACCATTGCACCGACCATTCCCGTGGCATCTGGGGCTACGATGACAAGGGATCGGAATATTTCACCCTGAAAGTGCGCGATCTTTCGACCGGCGAGGATCTGCCCGATGTGATTGAGAATACTGGTGGCGGCGGCGCATGGGCGCCGGACGGCAAGAGCTTCTTCTACACCGTGCTCGACGAGAACCATCGGCCGTCGAAGATCTTCCACCATATCGTCGGCACGCCCCAGAAAGACGACCGGCTCGTCTACGAGGAAAAGGACCCGGGCTTCTTCATGTCGGTCGGCGGGTCGCTGCTCGACGACTTCATCTACATCGACATTCATGACCACGAAACCAGCGAATACCGGCTGCTCTCGACCAAAGACCTGACGGCCGAGCCGCGGATCGTGGCTGAGCGGGTAACCGGTCTCGAATACTCAATGACGGAAGGCGGCGATGTTTTCTACATCCTCACCAATGCCGACGGCGCCAAGGATTTCAAGATCATGGAAGCGCCTGTGGAAGCGCCGCAGAAGGAAAACTGGCGCGAGGTCGTTCCGCACAAGCCAGGCACGCTGATCCTTAATCATATGGCCTATGCTCGCCATCTGGTCTGGCTGCAACGCCGCGACGGATTGCCGGAAATCGTCATCCGTGACCGCAAGACCGGCGAGGAGCACGCAATCGCCTTCGCCGAGGAAGCATACTCATTGGGGCTCTCCGGCGCTGCCGAATACGACACCGACGTCATCCGCTTCTCCTACTCGTCGATGACGACACCGTCGCAACTCTTCGACTACGACATGGCAACGCGTCAGCGCACGCTCCTGAAGACCCAGGAAGTGCCCTCCGGGCACAATCCTGACGACTATGTGACCCGCCGCGTTTTCGCGCCGTCATGGGATGGCGTCGAGGTGCCCGTCACCCTTCTCTACCGCAAGGATACGCCGCTCGACGGATCCGCCCCCTGCCTGCTCTATGGTTACGGAGCCTACGGCATCACCATTCCGGCCGGTTTCAACACGAACTGCCTCTCTCTCGTCGATCGCGGCTTCGTTTACGCCATCGCCCATATCCGCGGCGGCAAAGACAAGGGCTTCCAATGGTACGAAGACGGCAAAATGGCGAAGAAGACCAATACATTCAAAGACTTCGTCGCTGCCGCTGACTATTTGAATCAGGAGAAGTTCACGTCCTACTCGAACATCATCGCCGAAGGTGGCTCGGCCGGCGGCATGCTAATGGGGGCGGTCGCCAATATGGCGCCGGAGAAGTTCAAGGGCATCATTGCCGCCGTTCCCTTCGTCGACGTCTTGAACACCATGCTCGACGACGCGCTGCCGCTGACCCCGCCGGAATGGCCGGAATGGGGCAATCCGATCGAGAGCGCCGAATTCTACAACATCATCGCCGGCTACTCGCCCTACGACAAAGTGGAGGCGAAGCCTTATCCGGCGATCCTGGCGCTCGGCGGCCTAACCGATCCGCGCGTGACCTATTGGGAGCCGGCGAAGTGGGTGGCGAAACTCCGAGAAAAGACCACCGGCGACGCTCCGATCCTGATGAAGACCAACATGGATGCCGGCCATGCTGGCGCATCCGGACGTTTCCAGCGGCTGGAGGAAATCGCTTTCGAATACGCCTTCGCCATCAAGGTCGCGGGTAAGATGTAGAGCGGATGGGGAAAAGCATGCCGGTCTATGTTGCACTGTTGCGGGCGATCAATGTCGGAGGGACCGGCACGCTTCCGATGGCGGAGTTGAAGGTCATTTGCGAGAGCCTCGGCTTCACCGATGTGAAGACCTATATCCAGAGCGGCAATGTGCTTTTTCGGTCCGAGCTCTCCGAAGCCAAGGTACAGAAAGGGCTCGAAGATGCTCTGGCTGAACGAATGGGCAAGGTACCCGGCGTCATCCTGCGCGGCCGCAGCGAACTGCAAAGGGTCGTCGACGAGGCGCCGTTCGCGAACGCCAAGCCGAATTTTCTGCTTGTGACCTTCCTGCCCGAGCCGCCGCCGGCCGATGCGCTTGACAAACTCGTCGCGCCGGACGGCGAGGAGGTGCAGATCAGCGGCAGGGAGATCTATATCCATTTCCCGAACGGCTCGGGAAAGTCGAGGCTTAAGCTGCCCGCGCTCAAGCCGGGTACCGCCCGCAATCTCAACACCGTCCGGAGACTCGCCGAACTCGCGGCCGAGCTCGAGGTTGGTCGGGCCTGAACGCCATCAGGCCTGCGCGATCGGCTGGAACAGCATCCGCACGAAGGTGCGGAAGACCAGCAATTGGTCGGGCAGGCTCTTCGGTTCCTTCAACGCCTTCGAAATTACGATGCCGCCCTCGATCACGGTCGAGACCATGTCGGCCAGCTGGTCGGCGTCGAGCGCTTCGCGCGGGCGGTAGTGGCGCATGATGTCCCGGAACATCCCACCGAAGCGCCGACGCCACATCAGCGCCGCCTGCCGGTTGATCTCCTGGATCTCGCGGTCAAAGGCACGCTCCTGCGTGCACATGGTTGCGACAAGGCAACCGGGATGGCCGTTCGGCAGGTCCGCGAGCAATTCCGACAGCAGCTTCAGGCCAAGCAAAAAGGCTTGCAAGGGATCATCCGAGAGTTCATGTGCCCGGCTGAAGATCTCGTCATAGATCCGTTCGTCGTTTTCGATGTAGCGTTCCAGGAGCGCCTTGGCGAGTTCGTTCTTGTCGCGGAAATGATAGAAGAAACCGCTCTTGGTGATGCCAGTTTCGGCGATCAGTTCGTCGATCGACGTTGCCCCAAAACCCTTTGCCAGCACGGCGGCTTCGGCCACATCGAGGAGCCTCGTCCGCGTTTCCTCACCCTTTCGCATGGTCCGCTCCTGTACCGCCGGTACGGTTTTCGGCTTGGAAAACGCCTCCCACGTCCTCCGCCGCCAACCGACCTCAACGGCAAGTGTCTGTTTTCACATCGAAATAGGGATCTCCCGCAAGTAGTATACCGCAACTCCTCTAGTTTAGCAGATGATAAAAAGGCAGAAATTCATCCGATCCCCTGGCACGGAAGGTCCGTGAAGATCAGGAGGAAAGAGGATGGAGCAAGAGATGGCCAAGTACCGAGAAAACTTGCCGCTGCTGAATGGAGGCGCATTCCTCACCGATGGCGGCATGGAGACGACGCTGATCTTTCACGACGGCTTCGAGCTTCCGCATTTCGCTTCCTTCGTGCTTTTGTCGTCGGCCGAGGGTCGCCGGAAGCTTCTGCAATATTACAAGCACTATCTCGACGTCGCCCGACGTCATGATACCGGCTTCGTCCTCGACACCGCCACGTGGCGAGCCAATGCTGATTGGGGCGAGAAGCTCGGCTACGATGCGGAGGCGCTCGCGACGGCCAACCGCGACGCGGTCAATCTGCTGACGGGGTTGTGCACCGAATACGAGCGGCCGCGGGCCCCCATTGTACTCAATGGCGTGATCGGCCCACGCGGCGACGGCTACAAGGCCGGCAACATGAACGCCGACGAGGCGGAAGCCTACCATGCGGTCCAGATTGCCACCTTCGCCGCAACCGAAGCCGACATGGTATCGGCTATCACATTGACTAATATCGACGAGGCTATCGGTATTGCTCGCGCGGCAAGGGCGCACGGCATGCCGTGCGTTATCTCGTTCACTGTCGAGACCGATGGCCGGCTGGTGACCGGGCGCTCGCTGCAGGACGCGATCGAGGCGGTGGACGCGGAGACGGACAGTTATCCGCACTACTACATGATCAACTGCGCGCATCCGAGCCACTTCGATAGTGCGCTCGACCAGGAGCAGGGCTGGGTCAAGCGGGTCGGCGGCATTCGCGCCAATGCCTCGATGATGAGCCACGCGGAACTCGACGAGAGCGAGACGCTCGATGCAGGTGATCCGGCAGATCTCGCCCGGCGCTATCGGTCCCTGACTGGCCGGATGCCACAACTGCGCGTCCTCGGAGGCTGCTGTGGCACCGACCACCGCCACATCGCGGCGATATGCGAAGCCTGCCTTCCCCGCACAGCGCTTAGCGCCTGACGCCGAGATGGAGCTGTCGCCTCTTCGGGAATGCAGGAGAGGCGACGGATTAAGTCTCGGCCTCGCGGAACAATCGGCGCTCGTGTAGACTTGTCCTGAGAGCGTGGCTCGTCGGCACCGCCCGGCGCGCGCAACGGGACCAGGAATGATGAACTACGTACCCCCGCAATCGGCCTCGGAAACGGCCCCCTTCCCCTTCGACAACAGCTATGCGCGGTTGCCTGCGAACTTCTATGCTCGTGTCGAGCCGACACCGGTTGCGGAGCCTTGGCTGATCAGGTTCAATCGGAAGCTCGCCGAAGAGCTTGGTCTCGACACGGAAGCGCTCGAACGCGACGGCGCGGTGATCTTTTCGGGCAACAAGGTGCCGCCTGGCGCAGAGCCGCTTGCCATGGCCTATGCGGGACACCAGTTCGGTACCTTCGTCCCGCAGCTCGGCGACGGCCGCGCCATTCTGCTCGGCGAAGTGATTGATCGAAACGGAAACAGGCGCGATATCCAGCTCAAGGGATCCGGCCAGACGCCCTATTCCCGCCGCGGCGACGGACGGGCAGCGCTCGGGCCGGTGCTACGGGAATACATCGTCAGCGAAGCGATGCATGCGCTGGGCGTGCCGACGACCCGCGCGCTTGCCGCCACCGTTACCGGCCAACCCGTCTACCGCGAACAGATCCTGCCCGGCGCGGTCTTTACGCGCGTCGCCGCAAGCCATATCCGGGTCGGTACGTTTCAATTCTTTGCCGCCCGGGGCGACATGGAATCGGTCAAGGCCTTGGCCGACCACGTGATCGAACGCCATTACCCGGAGTTGAAGGACAACGAGCAACGGTATTTTTCGCTGTTCAAGGCGGTCGCCGCTCGGCAAGCGGCATTGATCGCCCGCTGGCTTCACATCGGCTTCATCCACGGGGTGATGAACACCGACAACATGGCAATCTCGGGCGAGACGATCGATTACGGCCCCTGCGCCTTCATGGACGCCTACGATCCTAAGAAAGTGTTCAGTTCGATCGACCAGTTCGGGCGCTATGCCTACGCCAACCAGCCGGCGCTCGGTCAGTGGAACCTTGCGCGTCTCGCCGAAACACTGGTGCCGCTGTTCGACCCGGTTGCCGATACGGCGGTCAGCCTTGCCAACGATGCGCTTACCGAATACGGATCGATCTTCCAGAAGCATTGGCTCGACGGTATGCGCCGCAAGATCGGACTTTCGAACGAAGAAGATGGCGATCTCGATCTGATCCAATCGCTCCTCACCCTGATGCACGAGGGCAATGCGGATTTCACCCTCGTCTTTCGGCGTCTCGTGGCATCGGCCGAGAGCGAGGGCGCTGACCCGGCTCTCGTCGAGCTTTTCGAAAGGTCGGACGCAGTTTCGCCCTGGCTTCGCGATTGGCGCGGGCGGCTGACCCGCGAAACACTCGACGCCGGCGCGCGCGCCGCGGCGATGCGATCCGTCAACCCAATGTTCATTCCGCGCAACCACCGCGTGGAACAGGCGATCGAGGCAGCGACTCGCGACGCGGATTTCTCGCTGTTCGAAGCGCTGCTCGACGTGACGTCGAGGCCCTATGAGGACCAGCCCGAGCATGCGGCCTACGCTGCGCCGCCTGAGCCGGGCGAGGAAGTGCTACAGACCTTCTGCGGTACCTGAGCGGCGGCCACCGCCGCAGCCGGTCGCGACATTCGCGGCTTTGCGGCCTCCGTATTTTTGCAACCCCACAGAGTGCGGTCATTGAAAGGCACGCTTCATGCGTTAGCTTTTCAGAGGGCGTTGTCGTCCCAGGGCGGGTGACCGGTCGGCCACCCGATAAACGGGGGCCTCCGGTCCCGGGCGGGCCGCACTTGACGTAGGATTTGGTCGCACAGCTCGGCACCGTACTTGAATTCGGGGATGAACTCATGCTCATCGTGCTGACTGCCATTCTCTTCGCCCTGATCGGTCTTGCGATCGGAGCGGGAGGTCTCAGGCTCCTGCTGCTCGACGGCAGTCCCTACTACGTGATCGCGGGCCTCGGTTTCCTGCTGACAGCCCTTCTGCTTTTCTACCGTCGCGCCGCCGCGCTTTGGGTCTATGCGCTCGTCGTCGTGGGCTCGCTCGCCTGGGCGGTCTGGGAGGTCGGCTTCGACTGGTGGCAGCTCGGTCCTCGTGGCGGTGTCATCATCCTGCTCGGGCTCTGGCTGCTTACTCCGTGGATCCGACGCCCCCTCGGCTTCGTCAGCCCCTCCGGGGAGCACTACAACGCCGCGGCGTGGCCGCTCGCCCTCGCCAGCGTCGTTTCGATCGGCGTCGCTGTATTCGCGATGACGCAGGATCCGCACGATATCCGCGGCGAACTGCCGAGCGGCGCGATCGCGGCTCAGGCCAATCTTGGCGGCAATGTGCCGCCCGGCGAGTGGCACCAGTACGGCCGCACGCCATTCGGGCAACGCTACTCGCCGCTCGACCAGATCAATGCGGAAAACGTCGCAAGCCTGACGGTCGCCTGGCAATACCAGACGGGTGACGTCAAGCGGCCGGACGATGTCGGCGAGACCACCTATCAGGTGACGCCGCTCAAGGTGAATGACACGCTCTATCTCTGCACACCGCACAACTGGGCAATCGCGCTAGACGCCGCGACCGGCCGGGAAAAATGGAAATATGATTCCAACTCCGGCATGAACCCGGACCGCCAGCACCAGACCTGCCGCGGTGTCACCTATTGGGCCGATCCGGCGGCCACACCGGACAGCGCCTGTGCCGAGCGCGTCTACCTGCCGACATCCGATGCGCGTCTGATCGCACTCGACGCCACAAACGGCGAGATCTGCACGAGCTTTGCCGACAATGGCGTGCTGCATCTGGAACAGGGCATGCGATACAATCCGGCTGGCTACTACTACTCGACGTCGCCGCCGGTTGCCGTCGGCGACAAGATCATTATCGGCGGAGCGGTCAACGACAACTATTCGACCATGGAACAGTCGGGTGTGATTCGCGCCTTCAACGTCAGCACCGGCGCGCTCATCTGGAATTGGGACAGCGGGAATCCTGACGTCACGACACCGCTCGCTCCGGGGCAAACCTACACCACCAATTCGCCCAACAGCTGGTCGGTCTTCAGCTACGACGAGTCCGTCGGCCTCGTCTACATTCCCGTGGGAAACCAGGTGCCCGACCAGCTCGGCATGGGGCGCAGCGAGCACGTCGAGAAATATTCCTCCTCGATCGTCGCGCTCGACATCAACACCGGCGCGGTGCGTTGGGTACGGCAGACCGTGCATCACGACCTTTGGGACATGGACGTGCCGGCGCAACCGTCGCTGATCGACATCACGAAGGAGGATGGAACGGTCGTTCCGGCGCTCGTCGGCCCGACCAAGCAGGGTGACCTCTATGTGCTCGACCGGCGGAGCGGCGAGCCGATCATTCCGGTCGAGGAAGTGGCCGCACCTGGCGGCGCTATCGCCGAGGACTTTACAGCGCCAACCCAGCCGGTCTCGGGTCTCACCTTCATGCCGCCGCCGCTCCAAGAGCGCGGCATGTGGGGCATCTCGATGTTCGACCAGCTCGCCTGCCGCATAGCCTTCAGGTCGCTCAAATACGAGGGCCGCTATACACCGCCGTCGCTAGAAGGGACGCTGGTCTATCCCGGTAATTTCGGCACATTCAACTGGGGCTCGGTGGCGGTCGACCCTGAGCGACAGGTGCTGTTCGGCATGCCGACCTACCTCGCCTTCACGTCCCGGCTCGTTCCGCGCGACCAGATCCCGCCGAAGCAGGCAGGCGAAACGGGCAGCGAGCAGGGCCTCAATCGCAATGAAGGTGCGCCCTACGGCGTCTTCATGGGACCGTTCCTCGGCCCGCTGCAGATCCCCTGCCAGGCCCCTCCGTGGGGCTATGTCGCGGGCGCCGACCTCAGGACCGGCAAGATCGCCTACAAGCACAAGAACGGCACGGTCTACGACATGACGCCGCTGCCGTTACCCCTCAAAGTGGGTGTGCCGGGAATCGGCGGACCGATGATTACCAAGGGCGGCGTCGCCTTCCTGAGCGCAGCGGTCGACGACTATTTGAGGGCCTACGACCTCACCACCGGCACTCAGCTCTGGGAGGCGCGGCTGCCGGCGGGCGGGCAATCGACGCCGATGACCTACGCCGTCGGCGACAAGCAATATGTCCTGATGGTTGCCGGCGGCCACGGTTCGGTCGGCACCAAGCCAGGCGACTACATCATTGCCTACACCCTGCCCTGACCTCGCCGGTGGTTGCATCGAAAGGCTCGCGCAAGTCACCGTAGACAGGCTCCCCCCGAACTTTACATCCGGGGATTCCCATGAAGATCGAAAGCGGGAGCGGCCACACGCCGCAACTGGAGCAAAGCGCTGCCTTCGATGACGCGCTTCTCGCGTTTCTTTCGCGCCGCTGAGAATCAGGGGGGCCCCCTCGCTCTAGGCCTCCCTGCTCTATTGATGGGAGAACGCCTCAGCCCTATCTAAACACTCCAGCGACTATAGATATGAGGCGACAGCATGTATTCGATCGGTGACCTCTCCCGCCGCACCGGCGTCAAGATCCCGACCATTCGCTATTACGAGCAGATGGGACTGATCGAGGCGCCGGAACGGTCCGAAGGCAATCAACGGCGTTATGAAAAACGCGAGCTCGAACGACTGGCGTTCATCCGCCACGCACGCGACCTCGGACTCTCGATCGAAGCCATCCGCGATCTTCTGGCGCTCAGCGAACATCCGGAGCGCCCTTGCGGCGAGGCGGACCGCATCGCCACCGAACACCTCGCCGCGGTGCGGGAAAAGATCGCCAGGCTGCGAAAGCTGGAAGTGGAACTGGAACGCATTGTCGCCTGCCACGGCGACCATACGATCGGCGACTGCTACGTCATCCGGGCGCTCGCCGACCATTCAATGTGTGAGAGCGAGCACTGAGGCCGCCCGAGAATCCCCGTTGACAAAATCGCGGAAATCGCGAATCTACGCGCATGATCAAGAACGCACCCATTTCCCGCGTGTATTTTTGGCTGTTCCGATAGGAGCGGCCTGCTGATCATATTCAACAAGGCCGCCATCAGGCGGCTTTTGTTTTTCACGGCACCTGATGGCGGCAGAACCATAGGAGCCGAGAATGTTGCAGACCGCCACCCCTTCCCTTGATCCGGTGCCATCGGCACGTCCGCCGGTGGTGACGATCCGCTGTGCCAAACCGCGCGACCTTCCCGAGCTGCACGAGATGATCGTCGAGCTCTCCGCGCATCACGGTGACGCCGCACCGCTGACGCCGGAACGGCTTGAACGTGACCTTTTCAGCCGTTCCCCCTGGATCACCGCGCTTGTTGCAGAAGCCGGCAACCAGTTGATCGGCTACGCCATCCTTGTGCCGACCTATCGGGCAGCCGAAGGCGTGCGCGGGATGGAACTGCATCACCTTTTCGTTCGTCCCGGCCATCGTGGGACCGGCATCGGCCGGCACCTCGTTGCCAAGGCGCGCGAACAGGCGCGCATGGCCGGCTGCGACTATCTTTCCGTCAGCGCCGCCACCGGCAATTTCCAGGCGCATCGCTTCTACGAATCCGAACGCTTCGTACCTCGACCTGTCACCGGCATGCGCTATATGCAGAAACTTGGCTGAACGGGAGGGCCCATGCGCCTCGCAATCGTCCTGACGGAAGGTTTTGCCGACTGGGAATGCGCGCTGCTGATGGCCACGGCGCGCACCGATCTCGGGCTCGACGTGCTGATCGCCACGCCCGGCGGCACCGTGGTGACATCGATGGGCGGCCTTCACATCACGCCGCACCTGCCGACGAAGACGCTGGCGCCGGCGGAGTTCGACGCACTTGTGCTCTGCGGCGGCTCGGCCTGGCAAACCGCCGCGGCACCCAATCTCACCGCGATTATCCATGCCTTCCACGCGAAGCGCCGCGTCGTCGCAGGGATCTGTGGGGCGACGCTTGCGCTGGCCGCCAGCGGCATTCTCAACGAGGCGGACCACACGGGCAATTCGGCCGAAAGTCTCTCAGCGGTCGCCGGCTATCGCGGTCACCGGTACTACCGCGACCAACCGCAGGCCCTTCGCAGCGGCCTGCTGGTGACCGCGGCTGGCACGGCCCCAGTCAGCTTTACGGCCGAGATTTTCCACGCGCTCGGGCTCGGTTCCGCAGAGCTTGACGACTATCTTTCGCTCTATGCCAAGGAGCATGCGGTCGTTCACCCGGTGCGATAGCGTAGCCTAAAGCACCGCGCGTCTAGTCAGACGCGCAAAGGACGCTGTGGCACGTTGAATGGCTGCAAGGAACCCCTCAAAAGGGCGGGAGCGCCTTTAGGTAGGCGGCGATCGCCTCGCGGTCGGAGGGCGAAAGCCTCGCCAAGTTTTTCTGTACCTCGACCATCGAACCGCCAACGGAATCAAAATCCGGCGTGAAACCGGTCTCCAGGTAGGAGGCAATGTCGGATGCGCTCCAACCGCCGACGCTCTTCGAGCCCGGCGTAATGTCGGGGATACGCCCTTCGCCCTCAGGGTTTGGCGCGCCGGCCAGCCACATGCCCGGCTTAAATCCGCCGAGCGCGTTGCGCGGCGTGTGACACTCGCCGCAATGGCCGGGACCTTCAACCAGATACTGCCCGCGAGCCAGCTTCGCATCCGCCGTATTCACCTCCACGCGCGGCTCGCCGGTGAGAAACAAGAGCTTCCAGCCGCCCAGCGCCATGCGGATATTGTAGGGAAACGGCAAGTCGTGCGGCGGCGCCACGTTGGGGCTCTTCGGCAACGTCTGCAGGTATCCCCGGAGATCATTGATATCCTTGGCAGTCATGCGCGCGTAGGAACCGTACGGGAAAGAGGGATAAAGGTGCTCGCCGTTTTGCCCGACACCGCGCGTCATGGCGTTGCCGAACTCGGCGAGCGTCCAGTCGCCGATGCCGGCGCTTTCATCGGGCGAGATGTTCGGAACATGGAAGGTACCGAAGGCGGTTTTCAGCGCCCGGCCGCCTGAAAGGACGAGCCGCGCGTCATCCTTTGCCCCCGGCTGAGCGTGGCAGCTGACGCAGCCGCCTGCCCAGAAGACCTGTTCGCCATTGGCGACGTCCGGTTCGCCAAGTCCCTCCCAATGGGCTTTGTCCCACGGTGCAGGTTTCGTCAGCCACCAGAAGCCGCCGCCTCCGGCAAGAGCCAGAACGACCAGACCAGACAGCAGTTTCGTTGTTCGCCGGCCCATCGGGCCTCCCTTCATGCTGGAAGACAAAGAAGGATGCGCCAGCAGGGGCCGGCGCATCGCAAACGGTCAGAATGAAGGAATGCTTCTCAGTCCTTTTTCAGACGATAGGTCTCGTGACAGCTGGAACAGTCCTTGCCGAGAATGCCGAGCGCTGCGCCAACACCGGCCTTGTCAGCAGGAAGCTGGGCAAGCAGCGTGCTCGCGTCGGTGCCAAGCTTGGCCGCCTTGGCCTTGAAGTCTTCCATATTTTCCCAGATTTTCGGGCTTGCTTCGGTTTCCGAGCCGGTTTCCGAGCCTGCCGGGAAATGACTTGGGAAGATCTTCACCGTCTCGCTGATCGTCGTCAGCGATGCCTTGACGATTTCCGCATCGTAGGGCTTTTCACCCTTGGCAATGCCGTTCAACGCACCGGCAGCCTGCCCTACCTTCTTCATCAGCTGCTGGCGCACCGCCTGCGGCTCGTCCGCCGCCGTCACGGCGGTGACACCCACGCCTGCGAGGGCGGCAGCAAGCATAAAAGCTCGTATTTTCATCATGGTCTCCCGGTCATTCGAACCCGCTTCTGCGGTTTCCTGTTGAAGGCGCGGGCATGATGGCATCTTGGTCTTTCTACGGAAGTAACATTTTTTTGATGTTCTTGTCATTTCAACATATTTCGACTTCAGCGGCCGTACTATCGGCGTTTGTCGTACGCCGGAAACAGCTTGGACAGCACAGCCGTGCCTTAATACTTACAGCACCGCGCGTCTTATCAGACGCGCAAAGGATGCTGTAGCACTTTGAATCCCTGCATGTTTTTATCCTTAAATCGGCTGCGATTTAAGGAAACATGCAGTGGGAGCGATCACCACCCGTTTCCTTACCGGACCGCGGCCCATCCATTCCATACGGTGAAGACAGCAACCGCGATCAGGACCAGACCGGCCGCCCTTCCGATTGCCACCGTTACGGCTGGACTGCCGACAAGTAGATCGCGCCCGCGGCCGGCAGCAAGCGCGAGCCCGCCATAGACCGCGAGTTGCGTCAGCGCGATCATCAGCGCCATGACCGCGGCCTGCGACCAGATCGGACCGAATTGCGGCTTAAGGAACTGCGGGTAGACGGCCAGCATGAAAAGATAGGCCTTGGGATTCATCAGGCTGGTCAGCGCGCCCTGGCGAAAGCTCGCCCAGCGCGACAAGTGCACCGCCTTTTCGATACCGCCGATGGTGATCGCACTGCGCAGCAAGGAGAAGCCGATCCAGGCGATATAGAGGGCACCGGCGACAAGCAGCACGTTGAAAAGCTGCGGCACCAGATGCAGGACGACGCTGACCCCGAGCGCGGCATAGAGCGTGTGCAGTACGCCGCCGGCCATGATGCCGGCTGTCGCCGACAGACCGGACGCCCGCCCGCCGGTCAGTGAATTGGCCAGGACGAAGACCATATCCATGCCGGGCACAATGATGATGCCGAAGAGAAGGGTGAAGAAAAGCCAGAGGTTTTCCGCGTAACTCATGTCAGTTGTCCGTGAGATTTCCATGTGAATGCGTGGCCGGATAGTCGATTTTTCAATCCGTTGACACGTGTTATATCGCTGGCCAACTGACAGGGATTTGTCAGGAGCCTTTGAGGCGATGGAGGTTTTTTCCGTGCGTAAGGCGTCGCGCCTGTTTGAAATCATCCAGATCCTGCGGCTTGCCAGGAAGCCGGTAACGGCCGCGGAGATTGCCGAAACGCTGGAGGTGACGCCACGCTCGATCTACCGCGACATCGCCGCCCTGCAGGCAATGCGGGTGCCGATCGAGGGCGAACGCGGCCTCGGCTATGTCTTGAGACCCGGCTTCGATCTGCCATCCTTGATGTTCACGATTGAAGAGACGGAGGCGATCGTGCTGGCGTTGGCGCTGCTCGCACGCACGGGGGACGAGGAACTGAAGGCGGCCGCGCGACGCGTGAACCAGAAGATTACCGGCGCTGTTCCCGCGCCGCTCCGCCAGGCGTTCCAGTCCCAGGCGCTGCACGCCTGGGGCACTATTGCAGCGCCGCCGCCCGCAATCGATCTCGCCATGATCCGCCGGGCGATCCGCGACGAGCAGAAGCTCGCGCTCGACTATCGCGATGAACTCGGGCGGGCGAGCGAACGCACGGTGCGCCCACTGGCACTCATCTATTATTCGGAACACGCGATGATGGTCGCCTGGTGCGAACTGCGCCAAGACATCCGCAACTTCCGGGCCGACCGGGTGGAGCATTGCGAGCCAGTTGACGCCTTCTTCCGTGGCGAGGGTAACGATCTCAGGCAGTTGTGGATCAGCGGCTGGAAGACCAATGCCGCGCGGCCGTTTGAGGCTGAGGATGGATAGGCAGAGGCTCGGACTTCAAACTGCTTCGAGACAGAGAAATGCCCCTCATCCCGCTGCCGCGACCTTTTCCCCCGTTTTGACGGGGAGAAGGGGCTAAGCCGTGCGCTCCTAAGTCCCCTCTCCGTCATGACGGGGAGAGGGTTAGGGTGAGGGGGCATTTCACCGGCTTTCCCGAAAAAGGCCGCCAGTCATCCCGCATCGAACCGCAACGAAAAGGCCCGGTGCAAGCGCCGGGCCGAATTGCCTGTCGAAACGCAGCCGCTTACTTCGCCGCAGCCTCGTACATTTCGAGCACGTAATCCCAGTTGATGAGATTGTCGACGAAGGCCTCGAGGTATTTCGGGCGAGCGTTGCGGTAGTCGATGTAGTAGGAATGCTCCCAGACATCGACGCCGAGGATCGGCGAAGCGCCGTGGACGAGCGGATTTTCGCCGTTCGGGGTCTTCGAGATTTCGAGCTTGCCGTTCTTGACCGAGAGCCAGGCCCAGCCGGAGCCGAACTGACTGGTGCCGGCGGCGATGAAATCCGCGCGGAACTTGTCGTAGCCGCCGAGGTCGGACTTGATAGCCGCGTCGAGCTTGCCCGGCAGACTGGTGCCGCCGCCGCCCTTCTTCATCCACTTCCAGAAGTGAATGTGGTTGTAGTGCTGGCCGGCGTTGTTGAACAGCGGCTGATTGGTCCCATAGGACTTCTTGACGACTTCCTCGAGCGAAAGACCGGAAAGACCGGCGTCCTCGGCGAGCTTGTTGCCGTTCGTCACGTAAGCGAGGTGATGCTTGTCGTGATGATATTCGAGCGTTTCGCGCGACATATAGGGCGCGAGCGCATCGTAGTCATAGGGAAGGTTCGGCAATTCGAAAGCCATTGTGGCATCTCCTCTTGGTATGGATTTCGTCAAGGAAATCTGTGAGCGGGAACATAGGCACCGGCATAGACCGAGGCAACCGATGCGGTGCCAAAATTTCTCTGCCACACGCAAAATACTTTCGTTGCGTTTCTGACCAACCATCCTCTTTGGCAAATTCTCGTCAAGATCGGCGTGCTACCTGCCCGCGCATTCCAGCAGGCGAGATCGGCGCTCAGGTGATACCGGGGTCCAAGCCGTAATTCAGAAGCCGGTAACATGCCCCGCGCTTCCGCCGCTCGAAGTAATCCGCCGGCGGTGCGCGGTCCCGCTGTCACGATCTTGTGAGATTCGTGTACTTGTCGATCGACCGACTAGTTGGTAGGTTTCGTCATGGCGAGCGAGACATATGACAAAATCCTGGACGCGGCGGAGGACCTCATGGTTTCGAGGGGCTACAACGCGTTCAGCTATGCGGACATTTCGGCCGAGGTCGGCGTCGGCAAGGCAACGATCCATCACCACTTTCCGACCAAGGCGGACCTGGCCGAGAAGGTTCTGGCGCGCTATCGCGAGAGGAATCGGCGAAGCGTCGAAGCTTTGCTTTCGGCGGTGTCGGATCCGGCCGAGCGGCTGGGAGCCTATATCGACTATTGGGAAGACTGCATCCGTAGAAAGGAGAGACCTTTCTGCACCGGTGCCCTGCTTGCCTCGGAAATTCCTTCGCTGCCGGAGGGGGTCGTGCGGCAGGTGCAGGGCCACTTTTCGGACGTCGCCTCGTGGCTTGGCGCGGTTATCGATGGCGGAAATCGCACCGGCAAACTCGAGACGGAAAAGGGAGCGACTGCCGAGGCGAAAATGCTCATGGCAACCGTTCACGGAGCCATGCTTGCAGCGCGTGTCGCGGGATCGGACCCTGAAGTGTTTTCAGCCATAGCCCGCCGCGCGGTCGAACAGATCATGCAGCGGCCGAGGAAATAGGCGCATCTTTTTTTGAGTAAAAATGGACCAACTAGTCGGTCCATAAGCAAAGGAACATGAAAATGGCCAACCCCCTCTCCACTCTCGGCTTCATCCATACGGCGATCAGCCTCGCGCCGGTCGTTGCAGGCCTCTATGGCTTTGCGCGCCACGGCGCGATCCTGCCGGAGAGACGTTCGGGCAAATTCTATCTCTCCTCGTTGGTGCTCTCGGTGTTGACATCCTTCGGACTTTCGAGCACCGGCGGCTTCAACGAGGGGCATGCGCTCGGCATCATGACGCTCATAGCCGTCGCAGGCAGCCTTGTCGTCGCACGCACGGACAGACTTGGCCGTTTGAAGCCTTATCTCTCGAGCTTCGGACTAAGCTTCAGCTTCTTCCTGCTGATCGTGCCGGCCATCAATGAGTCGCTGACGCGGCTGCCTCTCTCCCAACCGCTGGCGAGCGGACCGGGTTCGCCGATCGTCCAGACGACCCTGGTGGTCTGGCTCGTGGTTTTCCTCTCGGGCGCCGCGCTTCAGGCCTATTTGATGCGCAAGCGCGCTGTCGCGGTGAAAGCCGCCCGCACTCCCCTATCCCGCTGACCGCGAGATAAGCCAGCTCTATCGCGCCGCGCGTCCGAGCGGACGCGCAAAGGTCGCTGTAGCACTTTGAAATGCTGCATGATTTTGTCCCTAAATCGATTCCGATTTAAGGAATCACGCGGTCGAGCCGCCTCGAAATCTGCATCTGTCTCCGCGTGCGCGGCCGCAGCATAGACATCCTGCATTAGGGTCCTATGTCTTCCAGGGTCCATGCACAGAACAAGCAAGCGGAGGACGTTATGGAATTCCATCAGGGGCGGCTACTCGACCATGTGCATCTCCGCGCAAGAGACCTCGCCGCCAGCAAGCGCTTCTATCGCGCAATTCTTGCCGCTCTCTGCCACCAGCCGACCTTCGAGACCGAGCAGGCGATTGCATTCGACGAGCTCTACATCGATCAGGCCGAAAGCTATCGCAGCCATGTTCACATCGCCTTTCAGGCGATCGACCCGGATGCGGTTCGCCGCTTCTACGAAGCCGGCCTTTCGAACGGCGGAAAAGACAATGGCGAGCCCGGTGAGCGACCCTATCATCCCGGCTATTTCGCCGCCTTTCTCCTCGACCCCGACGGCAACAACATCGAGGCGGTCTATCATGGACCGACGACGCGCTCGTCCGCCGATGTTGTAATCCGTCCGCTCGGAGACTGATGCGTGCAAAGGCATGGCATGCGCATGCCTTACCGCGATCGGCGCGACGAGACTCGTCGTCGCGCGATCGGTCGGCGCAGCATTTGCCCGAGTTAGGACGAGCCTGCGATAAACGCGTGTCCGTGCCGTCAGACGTCCCGGCTCGAACGCGCCCAGTCCATGTAAAGGTCGCGCGCCTTGGCGGCGATCAGGCCGGTCTGGAGCTCGCGGTCATCGAGGCGAGTCACCGGCAGCACCTTGGAATAGTTGCCGGTGGTGAAGATCTCGTCCGCTCCCTCGAAATCGGCCATCGTCATCGTGGTCTCGACTACCTCGAAGCCGGCTTCGCGCAAGAGGCTCATGACGCGGAAGCGGGTGATGCCGGCAAGAAACGTCTTATTGGCGGCCGGCGTGAAGACGATGCCGTCCTTCACCATGAAGATGTTGGACGATCCGGTCTCGGCGATATTGCCGAGCATGTCGCGCACAAGCGCGTTGTCGAAGCCGCGCGAGCGCGCTTCGTTGAGGATCCGGGCATTGTTGGGATAGAGGCAACCGGCTTTGGCATCCGTCGGCATGCACTCGATCGTCGGCCGGCGGAAGGGTGACAGGGTCAGCGATGAGCCGCCATGGGCGTTGCCCATCGGTGCCTCGAACAAGCAGAGCGCGAAACGGGTCGATTCCGGATCGACCGCCACGACGCTCCAGGAGCCGTGCTCGCCCCAATACATCGGCTTGACGTAGATCGCCGTCTTGCCGTCGAACTTCTTCACGCCCTCCCAGGTCAGCGCCTCGATCTCTTCGGCGGCCATGGTGGGCTTGAGGCCCAGCGATACGGCCGAACGATTGACGCGCTGGCAATGCAGATCAAGGTCCGGCGCGATGCCATCGAACCAACGGGCACCGTCGAAGACTGTGGAGCCGAGCCACATCGCGTGGGAGGTCGGCCCGATCAAGGGAGGGTTGCCGGAAAGCCATTCACCGTCGACATAGGTCCAGGTGGTTGAGCGGGGGGATGTATCGATGGCCATCGGTGTCTCCTCTCCTTTATCGTCCGTTCGGAAATCGAATGCGATTTAGGGAAACATGCAGTAGCCGAAAAAAACAGCACCGGGGTGAATAGGTACATAAAAAATTGTCATGGCGCCCATTGTGGAACCGGCGGAACTGCCGTGCCAAAATAGCCGTACGAGCACAGGAGCCAGACCAGTCATGAAAGCGATGTATTACGACGCGTTCGAAAAGACGCCCGAGATCAAGGTTTTGCCGGATCCGAAGCCAACCGAAAACGGAGTCGTCATCAAGGTGGAGGCAACCGGCCTTTGCCGCAGCGACTGGCATGGCTGGATGGGACACGACGCCGACATTCGCCTGCCGCATGTGCCCGGCCACGAGCTCGCCGGAACCATCGCGGCCGCCGGGCGCGGTGTGCTGCGCTACAAAGTCGGGGACCGCGTGACCGTTCCGTTCGTTTCCGGCTGCGGCCGTTGCGCTGAATGCCGCTCTGGCAACCAACAGGTATGCGAGGCACAGTTCCAGCCGGGCTTTACCCATTGGGGCTCGTTTGCCGAATATGTGGCGATCGACTTCGCCGACCAGAACCTCGTGCATCTGCCGGAGAGCATGGATTTTGCGACCGCCGCAAGCCTCGGCTGCCGCTTCGCTACATCCTTCCGGGCGGTTGCAGACCAGTCCCGCGTCAAGGGCGGTGAATGGGTGGCGGTGCACGGCTGCGGCGGTGTCGGCCTTTCGGCGATCATGATCGCCGCGGCACTCGGCGCCAACCCGATCGCGATCGACATTTCCGAGGAGAAGCTCGCCTTTGCCCGCAAGCTGGGCGCGGTGGCCGCGATCAACGGCAAGAAAACGGGAGACGTTGCCGAGGCCGTAAGAGAAATCACCAAGGGCGGCGCCCATGTCTCGATCGACGCGCTCGGTTCGCCGGTCACCTGCTTCAATTCGATCAAGAACCTGCGCCGGCGCGGGCGCCATGTGCAGGTGGGCCTGATGCTTGCCGAGCATGCGACGCCGCAGATCCCGATGGCCCAGGTGATCGGTCACGAACTCGAGATCTACGGCAGCCACGGCATGCAGGCTTGGCGCTACGACGCGATGCTGTCGATGATCACCGCCGGCAAGCTGAACCCAACACAACTGATCGGCCGCGAGATCTCGCTCGAAGAAGCCGTGCCGGCGCTGGTGACCATGGACCGCGCCACCGATCTCGGCATCAGCGTGATTACGCGGTTCTGATCAGGGATTCCGATCGCCGCCGTGCGCTGTTATGGTTTTCGCAAGCAAGACGAATCAACGAGGGGTCCCGTCATGGCGCTTGCGGCTCAAACCACCGAAGGTGAACTCTATCGGCCTGTTCTCGGCAGCAATTCCCGGCATCCGAACGGCTGGCCGATACGCGTGATCGTCAGTTCGCAGACCGAGGCGCGCCACAACCGCTACCTTTGGGCGCCGACGCATCTCGTCTCGATCCGTGCGCCCGCAAGCCGCCTGCTCTCCATGATCGAACTGCCGCCCGAGCGGCATCTGGAGCTTTACTTTGGCGATGCGACCGACCCGGACGCACCCGATGCCGCACGGGCGGAGGCGATCGAGGCAACTTTCGCCTTCATCGACACGCTGCCCGAGGACGCACATCTGCTCGTCCACTGTCTTCGGGGCTTCGGCAGATCGACCGCGCTGACCCTCGGCATTCTGGCGCGCTACATGGCGCCTGAGGAAGCGGCCGCCGCCCTTCATGCGCTTCGTCCGGAAGCCAAGCCGAACCGACATGTCGTCGGGCTCTGTGACGCCGCCCTCGGGCTCAAGGGAAAACTTGCAAAACAGGCGCTGCGTTTTCCGGCAAAAGACTGGAAAGGCTAATCAAATTCGCATTGCTACGCATGATGGCATTGTGCGCCGCACAAAGTTTTGACATGATCCCGGGAAACAACTGAAGAAGCGTTGCGCCTACCGCACCGGGGCCGAAGTCGGTACCGATTTTCAGCGAGCACGATGCGTGATGCGCCGCTGAACGGTGATGACGGGAGAGTTCGATGTCTCTGGCGGCCTATGTCTTCGATGCCTATGGCACGCTGTTCGATGTGCATGCGGCGGTGCGGCGTCATGCAGAAGCGATTGGCCCTGACGGTCAGGCTTTCTCCGAACTCTGGCGCGCCAAGCAGCTCGAATATTCCTGGGTGCGCTCGCTGATGGGTGCCTATGTCGACTTCTGGCAACTGACCGAGCAATCGCTCGACTACGCCTTTCAGCGCTTCCCCTCGGCCGATCCGAAACTCAAGAAGTCGCTGCTCGATGCTTATTGGGAGCTCGACTGCTACCCGGAAGTGCCGGCCGTGCTCAGGGGCCTGAAGGAGCGCGGCGCCCGCATCGCCATTCTCTCCAACGGCTCACCGGCCATGCTCGCATCGGCGGTGAAGAACGCTGCGCTCGACATTGTGATTGACGATGTGTTCTCGGTCGACGCGGTCAAGGCGTTCAAGGCGGCGCCCGCCGTTTATGATCTGGTGACAACGCAATACCGGCTTTATCCGCACGCGGTTTCGTTCCAGTCGTCGAACCGCTGGGATATTGCGGGAGCCACGAAATTCGGCTTCCGCACCGTCTGGATCAACCGTTACGACATGCCGGACGAATACAAGGACTATGGTCCGGCGCTCATCCTCCCCTCGCTCGAAAGCCTGCAGTTCGGCATCTGAGCCTGTAAACCAACGCACACTTTGGGCGACATGCATCAGATTTTCTCGACCAGGAAATCGATGAAGGCGCGAATGCGGGCGGCAAGGTGCTCGTGCCCCGCATAGACGGCGTGCACCCGTTCTATGTCTTCCGGATTGTAGTTTTCCAGCACCGGCACCAATCGGCCCGCATCGATTTCCGGCTGCACATGGAACGCGCCGACGCGGCCGAGGCCGAGACCGGCAAGGCAGAGGCTGCGGACAATCGCGCCGCTATTCGCCTGCATGTTGCCGGTCACCGGGCGTACATAGACGTTGGACGAGCCCGGGTCGCGGAAAGGCCAGCCGTCGAGACTGCGGCGGAAATTGAAGGTGAAGCAATTGTGGTGGGCGAGGTCATCCGGCGTCCGCGGCACGCCGTGGGCATCGAGATAGGCCGGTGCGGCGACAATCACCTGCCGGCTCTCCAAAAGCTTGCGTGCCTTGAGCGTGGAATCACGCATCGGACCGGACCGAATGGCGATGTCTGTCCGTTCCTCGATCAGGTCGATGATGCCGTCGGTCAGGGAGAGATCCAGTTGCACGTCCGGATAACGCGCGAGGAATTCAGCGGCAAGCGGCAGGATATAGCGCTCGCCGAAGCCGACGGATGCGTTCACCCGTAGTGGACCACGCGGTATCGCCCGACCGCCGCCGGACACCACCTGTTCCGTCTCGGCGATCGCCGCCAGGATGCGTTGTGCGCGCTGGAGGTAGATTTCTCCCTCCGGCGTCAGCTGCAGCATGCGGGTGGAGCGCATGACGAGCCGCGTTCCGAGCCTGTCCTCGATACGCGAGACAAGCTTGCTGACGGCGGAGGGCGACAGTTTCAGCCGCCGGCCGGCGGCGGAAAAGCTGCGCAGTTCAGCCGCGGCAACAAACACTTCCATTTCGCCGGCGCGGTTGTCCATTTTGCATTACCTTTGAATTCAGTTCACAGGCATTTATCCATTCCTCCGGATTATCGCGCAAGCCCGGCCGATCCATATTCCGGGTCATCAATCACCCAACCGCGGCACGGCCGCAAAGCTCAGCCCGTATCGCATGCGGGCGAGGAAGGTATTTCTATGCCCATCGCTCTCTTTGCCTTGACGATCGCGGCCTATGCGATCGGAACAACGGAATTCGTGATCGTCGGCCTCTTGCCGACGGTCGCCTCCGATCTTCACATCTCCCTGCCGCTCGCCGGCCTCATCGTCAGCGTTTATGCCCTCGGCGTCACTTTCGGCGCGCCGGTGCTGACCGCACTCACCGGCCGGATCGAGCGCAAGCCCCTGCTGCTTGGCCTGATGGCCCTCTTCATCATCGGCAATGCCTCCGCGGCACTTTCGCCGAGCTACGAATTGCTGCTGGTCGCACGGGTCCTGTCGGCGTTCGCCCATGGCGTCTTTTTCTCCGTCGGCTCGACGATTGCCGCCGATCTCGTGCCTGAAGATCGCCGCGCCTCGGCAATCGCAATGATGTTCATGGGACTGACGGTCGCAATCGTTACCGGCGTGCCGCTCGGCACCTATATCGGTCAGACCTTCGGTTGGCGGGCCACGTTCTGGGCGGTCACCGCGCTCGGCGCCATCGCCTTTATCGGCATCGCAGCCCTGCTGCCGAACACGCTGAGCAAGGCCGCCGCGGCACGCCTCATCGATCAGGTTCGCGTGCTTGGATCCGGCCGCCTGCTGATCGTCTTTGCCATGACCGCGCTCGGCTATGGCGGAACCTTCGTCGCCTTCACGTTCCTCGCCCCGATCCTGCAGGAGATCACCGGGTTTTCGGCAGGCAGCGTCAGCCTCATCCTGGTGCTCTATGGCGTCGCCATCGCGATCGGCAATATTATCGGGGGAAAGATCGCCAACCGCGATCCGGTAAAGGCACTGATCGGGCTCTTTGTCGCCCAGGCTGCCGTGCTCGTGCTCTTCGCCTTCACCGCCCATTCTCCGGCATTGACGCTGATTACCCTGGCGGCGCTCGGCTTCCTCTCCTTCGCCAATGTGCCCGGCCTGCAACTCTATGTCGTCCAGCTTGCCAAGCAGTATCGCCCCGGCGCCGTCGACGTCGCCTCGGCGCTCAACATTGCTGCCTTCAATCTCGGCATTGCGGTCGGGGCCTGGCTCGGCGGCCTTGTGGTCTCCTCACCGCTGGGTCTCGGTTCGACGCCATTCGTCGGCGCGATGCTGGTTGCGGTCGCCCTGGTTCTGACGTTGTGGAGCGGCGCGCTCGACCGGCGCACGGTTCTCGTCGAACAGCCGGCTTGAACCTTCGCCCCGCCAGCACAAGTATAGAATATCGAATTTGCCCGGCACCTTGCCGGGCCTCTCCAACCCAGGAGCTTTTCCATGCACGCAGTCAATTCCAACGGCGCCAATATTCCCGCCCTCGGTTTCGGTACCTTCCGCATGCCGGGCGCCGATGTCCTCCGCATCCTGCCCGAAGCACTCAAGCTCGGCTTTCATCACGTCGACACGGCGCAGATCTACGGCAACGAGGCGGAAGTCGGTGAAGTGATCCACAAGTCAGGCGTTCGGCGTGCAGATATTTTTCTGACGACGAAGGTGTGGGTCGACAATTATCACCATGACGCCTTCCTCGCCTCCGTGGACGAGAGCCTAAAAAAGCTGAAGACGGACTATGTCGACCTTCTTCTCCTCCACTGGCCGGGCAGCGACGTGCCGATGGCCGAGCGCATCGGCGCGCTGAACGAAGTACAGAAGGCCGGCAAGGTACGCCATATCGGCGTCAGCAACTTCAACATCGCCCAGATGGAGGAAGCAGTCCTGTTGAGTGACGCGCCGATTGCCACGAATCAAGTCGAATATCACCCCTATCTCGACCAGACGAAGGTTCTGCAAGCTGCGCGCCGGCTCGGCATGTCGCTGACAGCCTACTATGCCATGGCTAACGGCAAGATACCCTCCGATCCGCTGCTCAAGGATATCGGCGCGCGCCACGGCAAGACGGCGGCACAGGTAGCCTTGCGCTGGCTTGTACAGCAGAAGGATGTGATCGCGCTGTCGAAGACGGCGACGGAGGCTCGGCTCAAGGAAAATTTCGCGATCTTTGATTTCGCACTGACGCCTGAGGAAATGGCGGAGATCCGCAAGCTTACCCGCCCGGACGGCCGGATCGTCAGCCCTGCGGGTCTCGCGCCGGAATGGGATAAAGCGGCCTGAGGGACCGCATCGCGACGCTCGCGATCAGACAAAATAAAAGCACCCGCTGGATTATTTCCGGCGGGTGCATTGTCTGTGGATCGAACGATCAGACGAACTGGCTGAGCCCCGGAACGGAGGCGACGACTTCATCGACGACCTCGTCGCCCGCCGTTTCCTTGGCGAAAGCGATCGTTTCCTTGGCAAGCGACGTGATTTCGCCCATGCCGAGGCCCTGGCTCATCAACTGCTGGCCGAGCGCCATGACGCCGCCGCCACCGATGGCCGACATGAGACCGCCGAGCAGACCGCCACCGTTGCTGCCTTCGCCATTGTACTGGGCGACCAATTCGGGGGCACCCGGAATGGCTTCGATCATCCTGGCAACCGGACCCTCCGCTGCCTCGCGCTGCAGAAAGCCGAGAATCATGCCGACCGCCTTTTCGGCGGTTGCAGGTTCGATGCCGACATTTTCCGCCACGCGGGTGACCAGTTCACTCATGAAAATCTCCTCATTTGAATTTTGACGTTGACGTCAAGGTAATTGATCGTCTCCGAAATAACAAGCGGCAGCGAATGGTTCGTGACGCAGTCGCGACCACCGCCGAAATCGTCTGAGATACATGACCAAGCGCATCGTTCCACGGACCGTCGCCCTTGGCAACGCACTCGATCGAGCAACATGTTGCCGCGCCTAATTGCACCGCCTATAACAGAAATGCACGATATTTCAGTGACCACGCCGTGCAACGAAACGCCCGCTTTCATTGGCAAAACGGAGATCAAGCCCACATGCTGCAAGAAGGCAAGCTTTATATCGGAACCAGCCGCAAGCCGGACGATTCGATCAACAAGGGCGAATATCTGGAGCTGAAATTCGGCAACCGTCACGGATTGATCACCGGTGCAACCGGCACCGGCAAGACCGTGACGCTGCAGATCCTTGCGGAGGGATTCTCCAATGCGGGCGTGCCGGTCTTCTGCGCCGACATAAAAGGCGATCTTTCCGGCATCGGCGCGATCGGCGAACCGAAGGATTTCCTTGTCAAGCGCGCCGAGCAGATTGGCCTTGCGCCTTACGACTTCCAGGAATTTCCGGTGATCTTCTGGGACCTCTACGGCGAGAAAGGCCACAGGGTCCGCACGACCATGTCCGAGATGGGACCGCTGCTCCTGTCGCGACTGATGAACGCCACCGATGCCCAGGAAGGTGTGCTGAACATCGCCTTCAAGATCGCCGACGAAGGCGGGCTGCCACTCCTCGACCTCAAGGACCTCCAGGCGCTGCTCAACTACATGGGCGAAAATGCGGGCGAGCTTTCCAACCAGTTCGGCTTCATTTCCAAATCCTCGGTCGGTTCGATCCAGCGCGAGTTGCTGATCCTCGAGCAGCAGGGCGCGGAACACTTCTTCGGTGAGCCGGCGCTGAAGATCACCGACATCATGCGCACGACCAATGACGGGCGCGGCGCGATCTCGGTGCTTGCCGCCGACAAACTGATGATGAACCCCAGGCTCTATGCGACCTTCCTTCTTTGGCTCCTTTCCGAACTTTTCGAGGAACTGCCGGAAGTCGGCGATCCCGACAAGCCGAAGCTGGTGTTCTTCTTCGACGAAGCACATCTGCTCTTCAACGACGCGCCGAAAGTGCTCGTCGAGCGCGTCGAACAGGTGGTGCGCCTTATCCGATCCAAAGGCGTCGGCGTCTATTTCGTGACTCAAAACCCGCTCGACATGCCGGAGACGGTGCTGGCGCAGCTCGGCAACCGTGTGCAGCATGCGTTGCGCGCCTATTCGCCACGCGAACAGAAGGCGGTAAAGACCGCGGCCGACACCTTCCGTCCCAACCCGGACTTCAACTGCGCCGAAGTGATCACCAATCTCGGCACCGGCGAAGCGCTGGTTTCGACACTCGAGGGCAAGGGCTCGCCGACCATGGTCGAAAGGACCCTGATACGCCCGCCGGCATCGCGCCTTGGTCCGCTGACCGAGGCCGAACGGCAAAAGGTCATCGATGTCAGTCCGGTGCGCGGGCTCTATGACGAGGATTTCGACCGGGAATCGGCTTACGAGCTGCTTGCCAAGCGCGCCGCGAAGGCGGCCGAACAGGCCGAGGCCGCAAGACAAGCGGAAGAACAGCCTCGAGAAGGCAGTCGCTGGACCCTGCCCGGCTTCGGTGACGACGAACCGGCGGCGCGCTCCGGCAGGCAGGCCCGGCAGCGCTCATCCGGCTATCAGCGCGAGACCATCGTCGAGGCGGCGATGAAGTCCGTTGCCCGCACGGTCGCAACGCAGGTCGGCCGCGCCCTGGTGCGCGGCATCCTCGGCAGCCTGAAACGATAGTACTGCAGCGAACGGGGCGAGTGATCGCAGCGCGCGCCTGCGCGCCGAACCAGACTGCATTCTTGCGACCCAGAAAGGATTGACCATGGAAGTCAAGGATTCGAACGGCGCCGTCCTCAAGGACGGCGATAACGTCACGCTGATCAAGGATCTGAAGGTGAAAGGAACCTCCACCACGCTGAAACGCGGCACGCTGGTGAAGAGCATTCGCCTGACCGACGATCCGGACGAGGTCGAATGCCGGGTCGAAAAGATCAAGGGGCTGGTGCTACGCACCGAGTTCCTAAAAAAGGCTTGAGGCAGCGGGGGCGAAGGAGCCGTCAAGCTCTTCGTTCGGTCGGCACGGCTTGCAGAGACGCTGCCGTCAATATTCGAAGCCCGGGTCAGCGCCCAGGCTTCAGTACATTTCGACTACGCAATTCCGGACGGAAAACCGTTAACACGCTTTTCCTGGAATCGCTCTAGCCAATCACCTTGGCCTTAAGCCACCGTCAGCTTCACATCGACATTGCCCCTGGTCGCGTGGCTGTAGGGGCATACGATATGCGCCTTCTGGACCAAGTCCTCAAGAACGGCCTTGTCCACGCCGGGCGAAGAGATCTCAAGCGCCGCATCGATGTAGAAGCCCGTGCCGTCATCGCGCGGACCGATCCCGACCGTGCCTGTCACTTTCGTGTCTTCCGGAAGTTTTACCTTTTCCTTGCCGGCAACGAACTTCAACGCGCCGAGAAAGCAGGCGGAATAGCCGGCAGCGAAGAGCTGCTCCGGGTTGGTGCCGCGGGCGCCGTCGCCACCGAGCTCTTTCGGAACCGTGAGGCTAACGTCGAGGATGCCGTCGGCGCTCTTGGCCTGGCCGGCGCGGCCGCCGGTTGCGGAGGCGGTGGTGCGATAGAGGATAGGCATGGCAGTCTCCTTCGGGTGGTCGTTGTCGATGGTCATTCCATACCGCAAAATTAAATTGTACGCAAATTAATTTTGCAAATTGCATTTCGGCCGTGAATTTGCGACAATGCGATCATGACGACGAAGCCCGCAAAATTTGAGGCAATACCCGAGGAGGCGCTGACGCTAGGCCAGCAACTCTGTTTCGCAGTCTATTCGGCGGGGCACGCCTTCAACCGCACCTATAAGCCGTTGCTTGACCGCTTTGGCCTCACCTATCCGCAGTATCTCGTGCTTCTTGCGCTCTGGCAGCACGACAAGATGACGGTGAAACGGATCGGCGAGGAAATGGGCCTCGATTCCGGCACGCTTTCCCCCTTGTTGAAGCGGCTGGAAGCTGCCGGCTATGTCAGCCGGCTCCGCGATCGCGACGACGAGCGGCAGGTAATCGTCAGCCTGACGGAAAAGGGGCGGAAGCTGAAGGCGGAAGCCTTCGGCATCCTCGCCGACATCAGCAAGGCGACCGGATGCACTTTGGAAGAAGTCCGCGAGTTGCGCGAGGCGCTGCAGCGCTTGACCCAAAGTCTGACCGGCAGTCAGCAGGAAAGCTGACCTGCAGCGCCCGTTTTCAGCAGGACACGCCTCTGGTTAGATCACCAGAATCGGCGCTTTGCCGCGGACGCGGCTGTAGAGGTCCATCACATCCTGGTTGAGCATCCGCACGCAGCCGGAGGAAACGGCTTTGCCGATAGATTGCCATTCCGGCGTTCCGTGTACGCGATACAAGGTGTCCTGGCCGTTCTGGAAGATATAGAGCGCGCGTGAGCCAAGCGGATTGTTCAAGCCAGGCGGCATGCCGCCGGCGCTTTCCGAGTAGCGTGCAAGTTCCGGCTGACGTTCGATCATCGTGCCCGGCGGCGTCCAGCGCGGCCACTTTTGTTTCCACTGAATGACGCCGCGTCCCGACCACGCGAAGCCCTCACGACCGAGGCCGACGCCATAACGCATGGCCCTTCCGCCCGGCTGAACCAGATAGAGAAAGCGGTCGGCTGTATCGACCACGATCGTCCCCGGTTGCTCGCCGAACGGGTCGTCGACCTCCTGGCGGTAAAAGCGGGCGTCGATCTGCTGATAAGGCACAGCCGGGACCAGATAGCCCCCGTCGTCCACCGCCGCATAAATTGCCGAGTAGTAGGGATCTTGCGGCGGCAAGCCGGTCGGTAGCGCCGCCTCGTCGACAGGCCCCTCCAGGAGTGCTCCGGTACGTGGATCGATCCAGCGCCCCTCGAGCGCCGGATTGCGGTAAACCGGCATGGTTTGCTGACGGAAGCGGTCCGTGTTCATTGACGAAGTGCAACTCGCAAGCCCGGTCGAGACGACTGCGAGTCCGGATGTTCGAAGAAACTGGCGGCGAGAAAAGATGGGCGGCATCGAACTCTAGCGGGTTGTATGCGAGCAGAAAGGGCGCGATCCGCATCCGCGACTCACACCTCCCCGCTCCGGGCCAGACCTACTGCATGATTCCTCAAAGCGGAATCGGTTTGAGGATAAAATCATGCAGCGACTCAAAGTGCTACAGCGTCCTTTGCGCGTCCCGAAAGACGCGCGGCGCTGTAGATCACGATGATCTTGGATAAATCAACCCAAAATCATCGCGATCGATTCTCAAGTCGGAATGTAAGCGGAATGGTTTTAATTTTCCCTCGCCTCTCCGTCGATCACCGCATCTACGGCTGGAACGAAACTTATGTCAGCAAACTTCCAATCACAATCGCGGCATCGTGTCCTGCAACCCGTTCCGCGTTTGATCAGATGCCATCCGCGTGGAGCACGGGCCCGCCAAGCAGCGCCTCGAAATCCCGGGCGACAAGCGGCGGGCTGAAGAAATAGCCCTGGATCTCATCACAGCCGCTTTGCCGCAGGAAATCGACCTGCGCCTCCGTTTCCACGCCTTCGGCGATGACCCGCAGACCGAGATTCTGCGCCAGTGAAATGATTGCCGAGGTGATGGCCTTGTCGTCGTCGTCGTCAGGAATGTCCTCGACGAACGAGCGGTCGATCTTCAGCCGTTGCACGGGGAACCGTTTAAGGGCGCTGAGGCTTGAATAGCCCGTCCCGAAGTCGTCGATCGCAAGGTGCACGCCGATCGCCTCCAACTCATGCATGGTCGCGATCGCACCGGGCACATCCTGCATGATCAGGCTCTCGGTCAGTTCGAGTTCGAGATAACGCGCTTCCAGCCCGGTTTCCGCGAGCACAGTCGCCACGCGGGTCGCCCAGTTGCGCTCGAGGAACTGTCGAGCGGAAACATTGACGCTGATAATCAGCGGCGGCAGACCGGCCTCCTGCCAGGCCTTGCACTGACGGCATGCGGTTTTCAGAACCCAATCGCCGATCGGCACGATCAGGCCGGTTTCCTCTGCCAGAGGGATAAAGGCACCGGGCGAGATCACGCCATGCACCGGGTGCCGCCAGCGCAACAATGCCTCCGCGGCGAAGATGCGGCCGCTTGCAAGATTCATCTGCGGTTGGAAATGCAGGAGAAATTCGTCGCGAGCGATCGCCTCGCGCAGTTCCTCCTGCCGCAAGAGCTTCTCATGAGCCTTGGCCGCCATCTCTTCGGTGAAGACCTGCAGATTGTTGCGCCCGAGTTCCTTGGCGCGGTACATGGCCGCATCGGCATTGGCAAGCAATTCGCTAACCGTACGGCCCTGATTGGGAAAGCAGGCGACGCCCATACTGCAAGTCACCTGCAGGCTGCGGCCACTGAGTTGGACCGGCGCGGCAATGGCCGCGCGGATTTCCTCGAGGCGTGAGAGGACGACATCGCGCTCCGTCGGCAGGCCATTCAGGAGAAGTATGAACTCGTCGCCGCCAACCCGTACGACCATATCGGACTTGCGCACGGCCGCGCGCATGCGCTCGGAAACAGCCTTCAGCAATTCGTCGCCAGCCGAATGGCCGAGACTGTCATTGATGAACTTGAAATTGTCGAGGTCCAGAAAGGCGAGCACGGCCCACTGATCGCGTCCGCGAATCGCCTCGAGTACGCTGGCCACCTGCTCCTCGAACAGGACGCGATTGGGAAGGCCTGTCAGCGCGTCGTGATGCGCCATGAAGCTTATTCTGTCTTCGGCTCGCTTGCGCTCGATCGCGATCCCGGCGAGATACGTCGCCATGGCGATCAGTTCCTTCTGCTGCTCGCTCGGAACGCCGGGTTCCTGCGAATAGAGTGCGAACGTTCCAAGCACCTTGCGGTCGTGCGAGTGAATCGGCGTCGACCAGCAGGAACGAAAGCCATAGGGCTTCACAACATCGGTGTATCCCTCCCACAAGGGGTCGGCAAACACATCCGCAACGATCACCTGCTCGCCACGCCAAGCCGCCGTTCCACACGAGCCGACCCTTGGGCCAATCTCCGCTCCATGAATCGTCGCGCAAAACACCTCGTCCAGGCTAGGGGCAGCGCCATGCAGGAGATGCTGCCCGTCCTCGGAGAGAAGCAGGATGGAACCCTTGACGCTGGGCAGTAGCAATTCGATCAGCAAGATGAGGTCGGTGAAGAATTGATCGAGCGGCTTGCCCGTTGCTATCATCTCCAGCAGCCGCGCCTGCCCTTCGAGCAAGCGTTCTGCCGCTTTTCGATCGCTGATATCGCGCGAAACACCGACGATGCCGACGATCTTGCCGCTCTTGTTGCGCAGCGGCACCTTGGACGTCATCAACCAGCGATCACGCCCCTTGGTGACAATCGCCCGCTCTTCTATCCCGAAGATCGGTTCACCGGTTTCGATCACACGCTCTTCCACGTCGGCGATCGCCTGCGCGAACTTCGCCGGGTGCAGGTCGAAATCCGTCTTGCCGACAAGATCCTGAAGACTTTCAAGCCCGTTGTCTGCGACGGTCACCTCATTGGCGATGAGAAACCGGCCCTTCGTGTCCTTGGCATAGATATAGTCGGGGACGTGATTGATCATCGTCTCCAGCCAATAGTGCCGGTCGGCGATGTCGGGCTCGGAAGGAAAAATGCGCGCCACCTCTTGCGCCAGCCGATTGCCGGCGTCGATCAGCCGGCGCGTGTCCACATTGTCGCCGGCGTTGAGCGCGGCATAGCGGGTGTTGCGGGACGTTTTCCTTGCCAAGCAAAGCCTCCGGAAGAGCAACGCCAACCTATTGCGGATCATTTCCATCCGGTCTAGCCAATAGAGGTTATGCTTCTCTAAATGTCGCGGGAAAAAATCGTCTAAAGGTTGCATGCTGCTCACGATGGCCCGAACAGGCACACCCGAACGAGCGCGGGGGGCTGCGTTTCATCAAGAGATTTCATGAGCGGCATCAACCAGGGATGCTTCTGCCGGTCTCGGCAATCTCCTATTGAAGGCGCATCACAACGGCCGGGAGGAAACCAGAATGCTGACAATCTACGGAGTTTATCGTTCGCGCGCGTCACGCAACTACTGGATGGCGCGCGAGCTTGGCATTCCCTTCACATCCGTACCGGTGATCCAGGCGCGCCGCGTCGCCGATCCGCAGGCTGCCAACGCGCCGTTCAACACCAGATCGCCGCAATTTCTCGCGATCAATCCGATGGGCCTCATCCCCGCAATCGATGACGACGGTCTGGTCCTGACGGAGTCGCTTGCCAACAATCTCTATCTCGCCCGCAAATATGGCGGTCCCCTCGCGCCGGCCGATCTGCGAGAGGACGGACAGATGGGCAACTGGACGATGTGGGCGGCGACGGAGGTGGAGCCGCATGCGGTCAAGATCGTTCTCGCCTATGACGATGGAATTGAGAATACGCCCGAGGGTCAAGCGCGCATTGCTGCTTGCGCCCAAGCACTCGGGAAAACCTTCGCGGTTCTCGAAGCGCATCTTGAAAACCGCGATTACGTCGTCGGCAATCGCTTCACCGTCGCCGATCTCAACCTTGCCGAGGTTTTCCGCTACACGATGACCCAGACGGCGCTGTTCGACCGGCATCCGCGCATCAAAGCGTGGCTTGCGCGCTGCCAGTCGCGCCCTTGCTTCATTGCCATGATGGAAGAGCGGCTGAAGGAACCGGAATAGTATTGCCGAGCATTTGGCTCACCTGCCGAGATAGCTGGCAACCTTGGCGTCAAGCAGCCGCATCCCCTCTTCGACCTCATCGCGCACCCAGCGCTTGAATGCCACGGCGGCCTTGCTCTCGCGCCGCGATGGCGAGCGCACGAAATAATGACCGAAACCGGTCTTTGCCCGAATGCCGAACGGCGCAACCAGACTGCCCTCGGTCACGGCAAAACCGGCAAGCGTCTGCCAGGCGAGCATGACCCCCTGCCCCGCAATCGCCGCGTCGAGCACGAGCGAGGCTTCGTTGAAGGTGTGGCGCACGGTCATCTCGGAGCCGGAGAGACCAGCCTTCTTGAACCACGTTTCCCAAGTAAACATCGAGTGACCGTCGATCACCGCTGGCAGCTTTAGAATATCTGCAGGAACGCGCAAGTCTGCAGCCATGCTCGGCGAACAGACGGGGAAGATCTCCTGCTCGAGCAGCAGTTCGGCATGCACACCCGGCCAGTCACCGGTGCCGACGCGTATGCCGACATCTACGTCGGAGGTGTCCAGGTTTACGAGTGTCGTCGTCGCGTCGATCCTCAGCCGGATATCCGGATGCCGCTCGGAAAAACGGTTCAATCGGTAAACCAGCCACCGGGCCGCAAAAACCGGGGCCACTGAGATCGTCAGCACCGATTCATCCCGGCGGCGCGCCGATGCCACCGCGTCGGCAAGTTCGCCGAAGGCGTTTGAAAGACGCGCGAGGAAGAGGCGTCCGAAATCCGTGGCGACGAGCCCGCGGGCCGTGCGCTCGAACAGCATGCGGCCGAGTTGCGCTTCCGTCTTGGCAATCTGCTGGCTGACGGCGCCGGCCGTGACGCCGAGTTCTTCCGCGGCACTCGCCAGCGAGCCAAGCCGGCCTGCCGCTTCGACTGCTCGCAGGCCGTTGAGATGGATGGCGTTCAGCTCTTTCATATAGTTTTTCTAAACTTCGTCGCCGGCAATCTCAATTGAAATCGTGCCGCAACAGGCGGATGCTCAGGAGCATCGAAAGGATGATCCGCCATGCTGAAGATTCTATCGATATTCAACCGTGCCGCATCGAACCAAGGCAATCGAGTCGAAACATTGCTCACCTGGCAACGCGATCCGCTGCAGCATCCGGACGTCGCCCGCATGGACGAACGCGAACTTGCCGATCTGCCGTTTCCCGGGTGGCCATGGCCGCGCGCCGTCGGCGAACATTGCGAATGCGCCTGATCTGAAGGTATCTTTGTGCGCACTGCGATGCGCAACGCAGGCGATGGTGAGACATGAACCATGATCTCGAACGCTCTTTCGAGCGCGTGCGGCGGCTGGCGGAGGTGGCGGCGCTCCCGGAAACGACCGTCGGCACGTCCTACGGGACACCGGCGCTGCTCGTCAAAGGCAAGAGCTTTGTGCGGATGAAGGACGCGCAAACACTTGTGGTCATGTGTGCGCTCGAAGAGAAGGAGATGTTGATGGAACTCGATCCATCGCTGTTCTTCGAGACCGATCACTACAAGGGCTGGCCGGCAATGCTGGTCAGGCTCGCTTCAATTGACGACGAAGCGCTGACGCAAAGACTGATCGCCGCTTGGCGCGAAAAGGCGCCGAGGCGTCTCGCCAGCCGCTTCGACACCACAAAGTCGAACTGATCCAACTCCTTGAACTTCGGCCGGTCGGAAACCGTTACACACTTCTCCCGAAATTACTTACAGCGCCGCGCGTCCTTTAGGACGCACAAAGGACGCTGTAACTCTTTGAATCTACGCATCGTGCTTTCCGAAAAATCGGGACCGATTTTGGGCCGATGCGCTAGGCCTGTACCGCAGCAAGTACCTTGGCAACGGCCGGCCGTGCCACCATGCGGTTGCGATGGTCAAGAACTTTTGGGAAACGCCCCGGGTCGACACCGTCGCCCTCCAGCCAATTGGCGATCGTGAAGAGATAGGGATCGGCGATCGATAGGTCTCACCCATCACGTAGGGACCGGCAAATATCTGGCTTTCGATCAGCGCGAAGCAATCGCCCATGTTCTGCGGCACCTTGGCCTTCATTGCCTCATGCGCTGCCGGATCATCCGCCCACCTCGGACCGCGCCGAGCGTGGGCATGGGCGACGTGCACTGTCGAGCAGAGATAGCTCAGGAATGACTGCAGGCGCGCAAACTCGAACGGGTCGTCGAGGGGCGCAAGCCGCTTCTCGGGAAAGCTCTGGGCGACATAGGCGAGAATAGCCGGCGTTTCGGTCAGGATCCCGCGGTCCGTCACGAGCGCAGGCACCCGCCCCTTCGGATTGATGGCGAGATATTCGGGAGTGGTCTGTTCGGCCTTCGCGAAATCGACGCGACGGGCTTCATAAGCTGCTCCAGCCTCCTCGAGCGCGATGTGCGAGGCGAGCGAACAGGTTCCTGGTGCATAAAACAGCTTCAGCATCGTTCTGCCTCCATGCGGTATTGCGGCGCGGCGCCGCAAGTTCGCCAGCAGAAATAATGAAATAGCTGCTGTTGACAAGGCCCTGAACGCCCTGTTTGCCGCAATCCGCCCCGCCTGTCCGCGTCACGCGGCGACCGTTCCCGCACAGCCCGGCACGTCTTCGAGCCGGTGGTAGACGGGAATGCCGCGCTCACGGGCGATGCGCACATCGTCGTCCGCGCCTTTGGACTCGCCCGGCAGCCGCAGGACCGCATCGCAGAGCGCAAGCAGCCGGCCGGCAACGGGATGGAAGATCTCCTCATAATGGTCGTCGCCCACTCGGCTTCCGCCAGCCGCATGCCACACGGGCAAGGCCACCCATTCCCCGATCATCGGTACATGCCCGGCCTTGAAGAGCGCATAGGATGGCTCCTCCAGACGCCTCAAGTTTTCCGCCATTTTTGCCGGGTCGTCACCCGTGCCCGAGCGATAGGGACCCGCAATTAGAATCAACATAGCTTTCTCTCCACGATATTACATGAAACATCCTGTCAATTCTGGATATTCGTGATAATTCGTGCAATATCGTGAAGAGTCAAGGAGGAATCGATGCTGACGACACAGAGACGCGCGATGATCTCGGCAAGGCTTGCGCGCGAGGGGCAAATCGTCGCCAGGGCGTTTGCGGACGAGCTCGGGCTTTCGGAAGACACGATCCGCCGCGACCTCAGGGAAATGGCGGCGGAAGGCCTGCTTAGGCGGGTTCATGGAGGAGCCCTGCCGCTCGCGCCACCGCTCCCGGATTTCGCCGCACGGCAGGCGATTGCCAGCGACCTCAAACGCCAGCTCGGACGACGGGCGGCAGACCTCGTCAAGCCCGGGCAAACGGTCTTTCTGGACGGCGGCACGACTAATGCCGAAATCGCTCGTGCTTTACCGCGGGACATGAGGGTAACCATCATCACGCACAGCCCGACGATCGCCGCGGAGTTCGAGCACCACAACGCCGAGGTGATCCTGATCGGCGGCAGGCTCTACAAGCATTCAATGGTGGCCACCGGTGCGGCAGCGGTCGCCGCGATCAAACAGATCCGCGTCGATATCTTTTTCCTTGGGGTCACCGCCATTGATCCGGCGCAAGGGCTTTCGACCGGAGACTACGAGGAGACGGCGATCAAGCGCGCGATCGCCGGCCAAGCGGCGGACACCTACGTGCTCGCAACACCTGAGAAGTTCGGTGCAGCCTCTCCTTACCGCATCATGAGCGTCAGCGAACTAGCCGGGCTCATCGTGCACGCGGAGACGCCTGCCGCAGCCCTGTCGCCCTATCGCGACTGCACCACTTTGATCATTGCCTAGATCACTTCACTGTTCCGTGGAAACAGTGAAGTGATCTAGCTCTTTGAACTTACGCGATTCCGGACGGAAAACCGCTACGCATTTTTGCTGGAATTGCCTACGCGGAAAAGGCTTCTGTCACGCGCACGTCGCCCACGTGCATGCCGTTCCAGTTGCGCATCGCGTGGTTGGCTTGCGCCATCAGTGCCGCGTGAAGCTGCGGCTCATCGGCGAAGAATCGCGCAAGCGTCGCGGCCACCATCGCCTCGGCGGCGCGGGTCGTGCCGTCCTCGCATTTGAGCGCGATGCCGATCCCCTTCTCCGGGATCGCCGCGCAGAAGACGCCCTCGGCGCCGGTCTTGGCGAAGATGCGGCCCGGCGCGGTCTTCATCATCCGCGTGCAGGCACGCTTCGTACCCGCGACGTAGAAGGGCTCGGCCATGCAGGCCTCGATCAGCCGCTGGGAAGCGCGCGCGCGCTCGGCCGCAAGCCCTGCCCCCGTCGCCATTTTGGCGAAACCATGGGCGAGCCCCTTCAAGGGCACGGCATAGGTCGGGATCGAGCAGCCGTCGACCCCGCAGTTGTCGCGCGCAAGAATTGCGCCCGTGAGGCTCTCCATGACGCCGCGGATTTCCTGCTGGATCGGATGGTCGTAGCCGATATAGCCGCGAACCTCCGTACCAGAATGACAGCAGGCGCAGACGAAGCCCGCATGCTTGCCGGAACAATTGTTGTGCAAGGCGCTGGGAGTCTCGATCGAACGCGCCTGCCCGATCAAGGTCTTCTGGTCGATGGACCAATGCGCACCGCACTCGAGCGCATCGACATCGCGGCCAGCCGCCGCCAGCATCTCGGCCGCAAGCGCGACATGTTCCGGTTCACCGGAATGCGAAGCACAGGCGAGAGCCAGCGCCTTGGCGCCGAACCCATAGGCATCCGCGGCGCCGCTTTCGACCAGTGGCAAAGCCTGCATGGCCTTGCAGGCCGAACGCGGGAAGACGGCAGCATCCGTATCGCCCAATGAAAACACGGTGTTGCCGTCGCCATCGACAGCGATGACCGTGCCGCGATGACGGCTTTCGACGAGATTTCCGCGGGTTACTTCGACCAGGACGGGATTAGACATGCTTGCCCTCAAATTTCCTCTTTCGCCTCTGCATTTATCAGGAATCCGACCGCTGGGAACCGGGGTGTGCGATGAAATTCATCCGCAGGCTGTTTGTCGCCTTTATGCTCATCTACCTGCTTCCGGCGCTTGCCTCGGCCGGCTGGTGGTACATGAAGGAAAGGCCGCAGAGCTGGCGGGATGCGGACTGGTCGTCCGCCGGCCTTCTTGCCAAACCGACTGAAAGTCCTGAGGCCGCGATCTATGTTCTCTCGGCGACGACCGGCGGCATGAAGGGGGCCGTCGCCAGCCACGCGTGGATCGTCACAAAGGATGAGGGAGCGCTGGCCTATACCAGATACGAAAAGGTCGGCTGGGGCAAACCGATCCGCAAGAACGCCTACCGGGCCGACAGCCGCTGGTATTCGAACGAGCCGCGCATTATCACGACGATTAAGGGAGAGGAGGCGCAGCATCTGATCCCCAAGATCGAGCAAGCGATTGCCGATTATCCCTATTCCTCGCCCGGCACTTACCGGCTCTGGCCGGGACCGAATTCCAACACCTTCGTCGCCCACGTCCTTCGTTCCGTGCCCGAGCTTGACGCCGTGCTGCCGCCGAACGCCATCGGCCGCGACTATCTGCCGGAGGGTAAACTTTTTCAGATCGACGCCGATGGCCGCGACCTGCACGCAACGCTCTACGGGCTGGCCGGCATATCTGCCGGCTGGCGAAGCGGGCTGGAACTGCATTTCATGGGCTTGGTGGCTGGGTTTGACATTGCACGGCCCGGCATCAAGATACCGGCGCTTGGCCGCTTCGGGATCTGAATCCGGGCTCCAGCGCTTCTTGATACCGCAAAGGAAAAGGGCCGCGTCAGCGACCCTTCCATGAGCATTTGGCCTGTGACGGCCCGGGCTTTTCCAGCCCAAGGAAGGCGGGTATCAAGCCGAGGGCTGCCTCGACTCCTTCACCTCTCCCATGCCTGTCACGAGTACCGAAATCTCACTAGACATTGGATCACCTTCCTTTCTGTTCGTTGACGTTGGCTCAAACGTAGGTCATTCCCGCCCGAATGCAAGACCGACCATCGTCGAACGTATCAATGGGTGGGCTTGTCTGGCAAACTTAGGATCGGCGCATCGTTAGCACGATCTTGCCGATGTGATCGCCTTCTTCTATCAGGCGGTGGCCGTCGGCGACCCTTTCGAAGGGTAGAACCTGATGGATGACCGGCGCCACCGCGCCTGCCTCCAACAATGGCCAGACCTTTGCCGCAAGCCCGTCGCGGATCGCCTGTTTTTCCGCGGACGTGCGCGGACGCAGCGCAGAACCAATGACATGCAGGCGCTTCGTCAGGATCGGCCCGATATTGGCGCTTTCCACGCGCGCCCCGCCCAGAAAGGCGATGATCGACAGGCGGCCGTCCTTCGCGAGCGAGCCGATATTGCGGTCGAAGTAGCGACCGCCGACCATGTCGAGAATGACGTCCACTCCTCGCCCGCCGGTCTCATCCAGCGCAACGGTCTTGAAGTCTTCCTCGCGATAGTTGATCGCCCGCTTCGCCCCGAGCGCCTCGCAGGCCTTGCACTTCTCGGCGCTCCCGGCGGTCGCCAGAACATCGGCGCCGAAGGCTTTGGCGAGTTGGATTGCGGTGGTGCCGATGCCGCTTGATCCGCCATGAACCAGGATCGTTTCACCCGCCTTGAGCCCGGCCATATCGAAGACATTGACCCAGACCGTAAAGAAAGTTTCCGGCAGCGCCGCCGCCTTTGTCGCGTCATAGTCCTTTGGCCAGGCAAGTGCCTGCGTCGCCGGTAGGGCGCAATATTCCGCATAGCCGCCACCATTGGCGAGCGCGCAAACCTTATCCCCGATCGAGAAGCCGGTTGCATTCTCGCCGAGAGCCACGACCTCGCCGGCCACTTCAAGGCCGAGGATCGGGCTCGCGCCGGGCGGCGGCGGATAGTCGCCCTTGCGCTGCAGCACGTCGGGCCGATTGATGCCGGCTGCCTCGACGCGGATCAGGATATCCCCGGCTTTGACGTCCGGCAGCGGCCCGCGCGCCAAAACCATGTTATCTGGTCCACCCGGGCTCGGCAGGTCCACATAGGTCATTTCGGTCGGAAGGGTCATGGCGCCATCCTCGCAAGCGTCGTTGCGACTATACCTATCGCCTGCTTGCGGTTCCGGAAAGTCAGACCGCGACCCGATCGGTCAATCTCCGTGGAGCAGTTCGAGCACGAGACCGCTTTCGCTCGCCTTGGCACGCGCCTTGATCTCGGCAATCTTCGCGCTGACCGTCTGGCTGTCCGAAAGAATGAAACCCTGCGGCAGCGCGAGAACGGCGATCGAGCAACGCATCAGCGGGAAGTTCTTGCTCGCGCCGTCGCGGCCGTATCCACTGATCCGTCCTTCCGCCTGATGCTGCTCGGAATAAAGCTGGCGGACGTCCGAGCGAAAGTCATCGATGAGGCGCATGAGGACGGCGCGGATTTCCCCCTGGTCGAGGCCGCTGACACCGACGAAGAAATCGTCGCCGCCGACGTGTCCCAGGAATTTCTCCTCGCCGATGAAGTGGCGTCGAAGCAGAGCGGCAAACAGCGTGATCGCCAGGTCGCCCTTCTGGAAGCCATAGGTGTCGTTGAAGGGCTTGAAGTCGTCGAAGTCGCAATAGCAGAAATAGCGCGTCTCATCGCCGTCGAGGATCGCATCCTGCACATAGTCGCGGATTGCGCGATTGCCCGGCAGGCCCGTCAGCGGGTTCTGCTCCTGCGCCGTCTTCAACTGTTTCTCGTTGATAATTTTCAGCAGCGACGACGCGGAAAGAATGCCGGCGTAGCGCATGTTTTCCGTCAGGATCACACAGTCGCTGCCGTCCATGCCGGCGAAGATTTTTAGCATCTCGTCGGCGGGCGTGTCGAGATCAGCGATCGGCGCGGGGCTGACGAAATGCGAGATCCGGCGCTGATAGATGCGGTTCTTCAGCAGATCCCGGCCGAAGGGATGATAGATCATTTCCTTAACGTGATACTCGTGCAGGATGCCGCGCGGCTCGCCGTTGGCGTTCAGCACTGGAAAGAAAGCCTGGCGCGGGTTGAGCCGAAACAGATCGAAGACGGATTCGAGTTCATCGCTTTCCCTGACGGCCGGAAGCTGTTCGATCTGTTTTCTGATCAGGATGCTGTCGAGCGTCGCCGAGGAGCGCCGTGCGGCGCCGCTCAATTCCAGATGGGGATAAACCGGCTGCAGTTCGCTTAAGTGTGTGGTGGGGCGGGCAATGAAATAACCCTGAACCAGGTCGCATCCGAGATCACGGCACGCGAGGAACTCGGCTTCCGTCTCCACGCCCTCCGCAATCACCCGCGTTCCGAGCACATGGGCTGTGTTGACCGTGTGGCGGACGAGGTGGCGCTTGCGCGGGTCCCGCTCGATGCCGGAGATGAAATGCCGATCGATCTTGACGTAGTCGACGGGCTGGTCGCACAGCAATTTCAAGCCATTGAAGCCCGCGCCAAAATCGTCGATCGCAAGCTTGAAACCGGCAAGCCGCAATTGCCGGACCAGCGCGGAAAAATCCGGCATCTTGCCGCTGTCGAAGCGCTCCGAAAGCTCGAAGCAGAGCGAAGACGGGGCGATGTTGGCGCGCTTGAGGTGGTTGACGAGGCGCTCGACGATATCGTCCTCGCCACCGACCAGCCTCGAATCGAAATTCAGGAAAAGGGTCCGTGCCGAAAAATCGGGGATCGTCGCGAAGGCGGCGACGGCGCGGCTGTTGATAAGGTGTTCGAGCGCCAGAAGCTGCCCCACCTCCTCCGCCTTGTCCAGCAATTCGAGCGGCGAAGCAAAACCCAGACGCTGGAACCCCCGCATAAGCGATTCATAACCGAAGACGGCACCGGTCGTCGCCTCGACGATCGGCTGGAAGGCATTTTCGATGACGGTTTTGGCAAGCGTGACAATCTGGTCGCCGAAGCGGCGAAGCGAGACGATTTCGGCGGGGGCGACGGACATGCCGGGCTCCAGGATAAAGACAAACACACGCGCGCCAGCATCAAAGCTAAGCGTCAAAGAAATCTTTCGCGAATGTGAAAGTTTGATGAAGGATTCGCCGGCCGAGTAGAGCGTTTCGGCATGTGCGCCTTATGGTTGCACAGTCTTCCTCAGCCCTTCGCGAGAACGCCGAAGGCGATCGAGGCGAGCCCCTGCATGACGAGATCGACGGCCAGGAACAGGCCGAGGATCCAGAGGCTGTTGACCGGCCAACCGGCGGCGATGACGAGACCGGCGACAAGCGTGACGAGACCGCCGACGACCATCCAGCCCCATCCGCCGAGCGGCCGGAGCTTGAAGCCGACCCAGACACGGAAGCAGCCCGCGACGATCAGCGCGACCGCCATCAGGAAAGTCAAGACCGCAGAGGCAAGCACCGGATTGATGAAGGCGAAGAGGCCGGCCGCCGCGTAGAAGGCAGCGCTCAAGACCCAATAGAGGACGCTTCCCCAGCTCTTGACCTGGAAGGCGTGAGCGAGATTGAGCAGACCGCCAATTAGCATGATGATGCCCACATAGTAGACGGAGGCGACCGTCGCCATGAGCAGGTTCCCGAAGGCAATGCCACCGCACATGATCAGGATCACGCCGAGGGCGACGAACCAGACCCATTTTCCGGCGAGCGCCTCTCTACCGGCGGGATCGAATGTGTGGGCCATCTTCAACCTCCAGTCATATCGGCGAGCATGAACGCCACCTTTCGATTGAGCCGGATTTCTCAGCAAAAAGAAAGAGAAAAAGCGACAAAGTTTTTGTTGATTGATGAGTCAATCAAAAATAAGCTGGGCGCATTCGAGGGAGTTTCGGATGCCGAAAATCGGGATGGAGCCTGTACGCCGAAAGGCACTGGTGGACGCGGCGCTGCGGGTGATCGGCGACCAGGGCACGCTCTCGGTCACCATGTCGGATATCGCCAGAACCGCCGGCGTCTCACCGGCGCTCGCGCACCACTACTTCGGCAGCAAGGAACAATTGCTGATCGCAACGATCCGCAGCCTTTTGGCGCAGCTGCGCGACGACGCGGTCGCTGCGCTGCAGGCGGCAGCGACGCCGCGCGAAAGGCTGAGTGCGCTGATCCGCGTGAGCTTCAGGGCGGAGCAGTTCGCGCCCGAGACGATCGCCGCCTGGCTCGCCTTTTATTCCGAGGCGCAGCGCTCGGAGGACGTTCGCCGTCTCCTGGTGATCTATGCACGGCGGCTGCGTTCCAACCTGTTGGCGAGCCTCAGGTTACTTTGCGCTTTCGATGACGCGGAACGCATCGCCGAAGGCGCGGCTGCGATGATCGACGGACTCTATATCCGCCAGAGTCTGCGCTCAGCGCCGATCAGCATCGAAGCTTCCATCGCGCTGACAGAGGACTATGTGAATGCGCATTTGCGGGCGACGGACGGCGGAAGTAGCCCCTCACCCTAGTCCTCTCCCCGCTTGCGGGGAGAGGACTAGGGCGGCGCGGCAGGTCTCTTCTCCCCGCAAGCGGGGAGAAGGTGGCGGCAGCCGGATGAGGGGCGATCGCCGGTAACAACCTAAACAGACTGTAATTCGAACCATCGAGGAACCAACGACGTGACCGCCGGGAAGCCCAATATTCTGATCATCATGGTGGACCAGCTGAACGGAAAGCTCTTTCCGGACGGCCCCGCCGACTTCCTGCATGCGCCGAACCTTAAGGCGCTGGCCAAGCGCTCGGCTCGCTTCCGCAACAATTACACCTCGTCGCCGTTGTGTGCTCCCGCCCGCGCGTCGTTCATGGCCGGGCAATTGCCGAGTCGCACCCGCGTCTATGACAATGCCGCCGAATACCAGTCGTCGATCCCGACCTATGCCCACCACCTGCGTCGGGCCGGATACTACACGGCGCTTTCCGGCAAGATGCATTTCGTCGGGCCGGATCAATTGCACGGCTTCGAAGAGCGCCTGACGACCGACATCTATCCGGCCGATTTCGGCTGGACACCGGACTACCGCAAGCCCGGCGAGCGGATCGACTGGTGGTACCACAATCTCGGTTCCGTCACCGGCGCCGGCGTGGCGGAAATCACCAACCAGATGGAATATGACGACGAGGTGGCGTTCCTGGCGAACCAGAAGCTCTACCAGCTCTCGCGCGAGAGTGACGACGAAGGCCGCCGCCCCTGGTGCCTCACCGTCTCCTTCACTCACCCGCACGATCCCTATGTCGCGCGACGCAAGTTCTGGGATCTCTACGAGAATTGCGAGCATCTGCTGCCGGAGGTCGGCGCACTCCCGTTCGATCGGCAGGATCCGCATTCGCTGCGCATCATGCTCTCCTGCGACTACGAAAACTTCGCGGTTACCGAGGAAAACATCCGCCGGTCGCGGCGGGCCTATTTCGCCAACATCTCCTATCTCGACGAAAAGGTCGGCGAGTTGATCGACACGCTCACGCGGACGCGGATGCTCGACGACACGCTCATCCTCTTCTGCTCCGACCATGGCGACATGCTCGGGGAGCGTGGCCTGTGGTTCAAGATGAACTTCTTCGAAGGCTCGGCGCGTGTGCCGCTGATGATCGCCGGACCGGGCGTGACAGCCGGCCTGCATCTGGCGCCGACCTCAAACCTCGACGTGACGCCGACGCTGGCCGATCTCGCCGGCATATCCATGGACGAGGTGAAGCCCTGGACGGACGGCGTCAGCCTTCTGCCGATCGTAAACGGTGTGGAACGCACGGAACCGGTGCTGATGGAATACGCGGCGGAAGCATCCTACGCGCCGCTGGTCGCCATCCGCGAGGGTAAGTGGAAATATGTCCACTGCGCGCTCGACCCGGACCAGCTCTACGACCTCGAGGCCGATCCGCTGGAACTCACCAATCTTGCGGAAAACCCGCGCGGGCCTGTCGATCAGGCGACGCTCAGGGCCTTCCGCGACATGCGCGCCGCGCACTGGGACATGGAGGCCTTCGACGCCGCCGTGCGCGAAAGCCAGGCGCGGCGCTGGGTAGTCTACGAGGCGCTCCGCAACGGCGCTTATTATCCCTGGGACCACCAGCCGCTGCAGAAGGCATCCGAGCGCTACATGCGCAACCATATGAACCTCGACAACCTCGAGGAATCGAAGCGCTATCCGCGGGGAGAATGACATGAAAGCCCAACCGAAAGCCTCGCACTTCATCGACGGCGAATATGTCGAGGACACCGCCGGCACCGTGATCGAGAGCGTCTATCCGGCAACCGGCAAGGTGATCGCCCGCCTTCATGCAGCGACGCCTGCGATCGTCGAAAAGGCGATCGCCGCGGCGAAACGGGCACAGCCGGAATGGGCCGCGATGAGCCCGACGGCGCGCGGCCGCATCCTGAAGCGCGCCGCCGACATCATGCGCGAGCGCAACCGTGAGCTTTCCGAGCTGGAAACGCTCGATACCGGCAAGCCGATCCAGGAGACGATCGTCGCCGACCCAACGTCGGGGGCAGACAGCTTCGAGTTCTTCGGCGGCGTCGCGGCGGCGGCGCTCAATGGCGACTATATCCCGCTGGGTGGTGACTTCGCCTATACCAAGCGCGTGCCGCTCGGCGTCTGCGTCGGCATCGGCGCCTGGAACTATCCGCAGCAGATCGCCTGCTGGAAGGGTGCGCCAGCGCTTGTCGCCGGCAACGCCATGGTCTTCAAGCCATCGGAGAACACGCCCCTCGGCGCTCTGAAGATCGCCGAGATCCTGCACGAGGCGGGACTGCCGAAGGGCCTCTACAACGTCATCCAGGGCGACCGCTCGACCGGTCCGCTGCTCGTCAATCACCCGGATGTCGCGAAGGTTTCTCTCACCGGCTCGGTGCCGACCGGCAAGAAGGTGGCGGGGGCGGCGGCAGCCGAGCTCAAGCACGTCACCATGGAGCTCGGTGGCAAGTCGCCGCTCATCGTCTTCGACGACGCCGATCTCGAAAGTGCCATCGGCGGCGCCATGCTCGGCAACTTCTATTCGACGGGACAAGTGTGCTCGAACGGCACTCGCGTCTTCGTGCAGAGAAAGATCAAGGAAGCTTTCCTGGCGCGCCTTAAGGAGCGGACCGAGGCGATCGTCATCGGCGACCCGATGGACGAAGCGACGCAGTTGGGCCCGATGGTCTCCAAGGCGCAGCGCGACAAAGTCTTCTCCTATATCGAGAAGGGCAAGGCGGAGGGCGCGCGGCTCGTCACCGGCGGCGGCATTCCGAACGCCGTTAACGCCGACGGAACCTACATCCAGCCAACCGTCTTTGCCGACGTCACCGACGAGATGGCGATTGCGCGCGAGGAGATCTTCGGGCCGGTCATGTGCGTGCTCGACTTCGACGAAGAGGCAGAGGTCATCGCCAGGGCGAACGCCACCGAATTCGGCCTCTCCGCCGGCGTCTTCACGGCCGACCTCACCCGTGCTCACCGAGTGGTCGACCAGCTCGAGGCGGGTACGCTCTGGATCAATACCTACAACCTCTGCCCGGTGGAGATCCCCTTCGGCGGCTCGAAGCAATCGGGCTTCGGACGGGAGAATTCGGTCGCGGCGCTCAACCACTACACCGAGCTCAAGACCGTCTATGTCGGCATGGGACCTGTGCAGTCGCCGTACTAACGAATTTGCCCCTCACCCTAACCCTCTCCCCGCTCGCGGGGACAGGGGACTAAGAGGCGCGGCAAGCCGTTCTCCTCGCAAGCGGCAAAGGTCGTTTGAGCGGGCGCCGCGAGTCCCTTCTCCCCGCAAGCGGGGAGAAGGCGGCGGAAGCCGGATGAGGGGCGTGCCGAGGGCACCCCGTAGACAAGAAAGAAACGAGAATGCAGGCAGATTTCGTCATCATCGGTTCCGGTTCGGCTGGCTCGGCGCTGGCCTATCGCCTGTCGGAAGACGGCAAGCACTCCGTCATCGTGCTGGAGTTTGGTGGCTCGGACATCGGCCCGTTCATCCAGATGCCGGGAGCGCTCGCCTGGCCGATGAGCATGGACCGCTATAATTGGGGCTATCTCTCCGAACCGGAGCCGAACCTTAACAACCGGCGCATCACCGCACCGCGCGGCAAGGTGATCGGCGGTTCCTCCTCGATCAACGGCATGGTCTATGTGCGCGGCCACGCGGAAGACTTCAATCGCTGGGAGGATCTGGGCGCCCAGGGCTGGGCCTATGCTGACGTGCTGCCCTACTTCAAGCGGATGGAACATGCGCATGGCGGCGAAGACGGCTGGCGCGGCACGCAAGGGCCGCTGCATATCCAGCGCGGCAGTGTCAGGAACCCGCTCTTCCACGCCTTCATCCAGGCAGGACAGCAGGCGGGGTTCGAAATCACCGACGACTATAACGGCTCCAAGCAGGAAGGCTTCGGCCTGATGGAGCAGACGACCTGGCTAGGCCGGCGCTGGTCGGCCGCTTCTGCCTATCTGAAGCCGGCGCTCAAGCGTCCGAATGTCGAACTGATCCGCTGCCTCGCCCACAAGATCGTCATCGAGAACGGCCGCGCGACCGGCGTCGAGATCGAGCGCAATGGCCGGACGGAGGTGGTGAAGGCCAATCGCGAGGTGATCGTCTCCGCCTCGTCCTTCAACTCGCCAAAGCTGTTGATGCTCTCCGGCATCGGCCCGGCGGCGCATTTGAAGGAGATGGGTATCGAGGTTCTGGCCGACCGGCCGGGCGTCGGCCAGAACCTCCAGGATCACATGGAGTTCTATTTCCAGCAGGTGAGCACGAAACCGGTCTCGCTCTATTCCTGGCTGCCATGGTTCTGGCAGGGCGTCGCCGGCGCGCAATGGCTGCTCTTCAAGAGAGGCCTTGGTGTTTCCAACCAGTTCGAGGCCTGTGCCTTCCTGCGCTCGGCAGCCGGCGTCAAACAGCCCGATATCCAGTACCATTTCCTGCCGGTGGCGATCAGCTACGACGGTAAGGCGGCGGCCAACACGCACGGCTTCCAGGTGCATGTCGGCTACAACCTCTCCAAGTCGCGCGGCAGCGTCACTCTTCGCTCGTCCGACCCGAAGGCCGATCCGGTGATCCGCTTCAACTACATGAGCCACCCGGAGGACTGGGAGAAATTCCGCCACTGCGTCCGGCTGACGCGTGAGATTTTTGGCCAGAAGGCTTTCGACCAGTATCGCGGACCGGAAATCCAGCCGGGCGACAAGGTCCAGACGGACGATGAGATCGATGCCTTCCTGCGCGAGCATCTCGAAAGCGCCTATCACCCCTGCGGCACCTGCAAGATGGGCGCCAAGGACGACCCGATGGCGGTCGTGGATCCGGAAACGCGGGTGATCGGCGTCGATGGCTTGCGCGTCGCCGACTCCTCGATTTTCCCGCATGTCACCTATGGCAACCTTAACGGCCCATCGATCATGACCGGCGAGAAGGCGGCCGACCATATCCTCGGCAAACGGCCACTCGCCCGCTCCAACCAGGAGCCGTGGGTCAATCCGCGCTGGGCGCTAAGCGACCGGTGAAGTAGGTCTATTCCAGCAGGAAGCCGATCCAGCGGCCGGCAAGCACCGCGCCGATCCAGATCGCCATGGAGAGCAGCGCCGAAAGGCGGACCCTCAAGGAGAGCGGTCCGCCTTCGACGGCGGCGCGCCATTGCGGCGTCATGTGCAATAACGCCGCATTGACGATGCCGAGCGATAGCAGCGTGATCTTCGTCAGGAAGGCCGGGTTGCCGGCATATTCAACCGGCCGAACGCTGAATAGGCAAAAGCCGGTGACGATCGCCAGCGCCACGCCGACCGCCGCTGCGCGCGACAGATACGGCCCGACGACCGCAACCGGCACCTTCCCGAAGAAACCCAGCAGCCTGAGATCAAGCGGCAGGATCGAACCGACGATTATCCCGATCGACAGAATGTGCGCGGCATTCGCGAAGAGGTAGAGGGTCGCCGAGCGCCGTATCGCCGCAGCAAAAGGCAGGGCGCCGATCCACTCAAGCACCTCGGTCCCGCTCATCAGTTCGTTTGTATCCGGTCGGGATAAATGTCGTAGACCTTTCCGGCGACCGTGATCCGAACGGCCTTCATTCGCTTCTCATTGTGGTCGAGCGAACGGTTGCCGATGGCGACGATCGGATCGCCGACCTTCGCGACACCCTCGACGAAACCGGAGCGTTCTGTCAGTCGCGGATTGCCGAGCTCGACTCGCCAGACGCCGTCATTCTTCGTCTCCACCCGAAGGGTCGGATGCGGCGGCGCCATGGAAATCGCACGGATCGTTCCCGAAAGCTCCATCTGTTCGGCCTCCGCCCAGGCCCAGCCATGGTGCGCATAGGCGCCTGTCGCGACAAGCAGCCCGAAGACGCCCCCGACGAGCAGGCGAGCGGATAAGGACCTGGCCATCTCTTGTCTCCTTTCATGGGATCGCAGAATTAGCCAGAACCTGGAGCGCGGGAAGCGGAAGGATAGGGCATTCAACAATTCTTGAACTGCCGGCGCATGCGCGAACGCGACTTCACCTCTTCCTTCCGACGAGGATAATCCACTAAATTACTAGGTTTTCTTAGAACTTTATGGATCAGAGAGATATTTGCTCTGATCCTTGAGCAATAGAAATCGGTTTTTCTGTCCTTTGTCGTGAACGGCTGCGATATTCCGTGCAAATTGCAACAGGATTGAGCCATGACCACGCAATCCCTCGAGGCCAAAGCGAAGGCCCTGAACGACAAGCTCGATGGCCTGGACCTTGCCGGGCGGTTGGCGCTCGTCGCCGACCTCGAAGGCCGCGCGGTCTTCACGACGTCGCTCGGCATCGAAGATCAGGTGATCACCGCCGCCATCGGCAGCAACCATCTCGACATCGAAGTCGCGACGCTGAAGACAGGCCGCCTCTTCAACGAGACGGTGGCCCTCATCGACAAGACCGAGGAGACCTACGGCATCCTCATCAAGCGCTACCACCCTGAAAAGAGCGACATCGAAGCCTATGTGGCGCAATACGGCATGAACGGCTTCTATGAGAGCGTCGAGGCCAGACATGCCTGTTGCGGCGTGCGCAAGCTGAAGCCGCTTGCGCGTGCGCTCGAGGGGGCAAGCTACTGGATCACCGGCCTTCGCCGCGGTCAGTCGGGCAATCGTGCCACCACGCCGTTTGCCGAAGCCGACATCGAACGCGGGCTCATCAAGATCAATCCGCTTGCAGACTGGGATATCGAGACCATCCGCGCCCACGTCGGGGCACAGGCCATTCCGGTCAACCCGCTGCACAGCCGCGGCTATCCGTCGATCGGTTGCGAGCCCTGCACCCGCGCGATAAAGCCCGGCGAGCCGGAGCGCGCCGGACGTTGGTGGTGGGAGAACGACGAGAAGCGCGAGTGCGGCCTGCACGTGCCGGAAGCGGCCTCCTCCGTCATCCCCAACGCCAGCAACGCCGCCTGAGGGCGGTCGGCGCACCAAGAGACAAGTATCCCTCCACCGGAGTTCGAAATGCCTCATAGCCATCCGGAAACGGAACTGCATAATCCGCAGAGCACGAAACCGCCGCTCGATCCGCATCTGAAGGCGCTCGAAAACGAAGCGATCCACATTTTCCGTGAGGTCGCCGCCGAATTCGAGCGTCCGGTGATGCTCTATTCGATCGGCAAGGATTCGTCCGTGCTCTTGCATCTGGCGCGCAAGGCCTTCTACCCCGGCCGCGTGCCCTTCCCGCTGCTTCATATCGACACCGGCTGGAAGTTCCAGGAGATGATCGCGTTTCGCGACGAGATGGTCGAAAAATACGACCTCGACCTGGTCGTCCACACCAACCCGCGCGGGGCGGCAGAAAACGTGACTCCCTTCTCGCACGGCTCGGCGCTCTATACCGACATCATGAAGACCGAAGCGCTGCGCCAGGCGCTTGATGCCGGCCAGTACGATGCCGCATTCGGCGGGGCACGCCGCGACGAGGAAGCAAGCCGCGCCAAGGAGCGGATCTATTCGTTCCGCACGCCGGACCACCGCTGGGATCCGCGCAACCAGCGCCCAGAGCTCTGGAACATCTATAACGGCATGATCCGCAAGGGCGAGAGCGTGCGCGCCTTCCCGCTTTCCAACTGGACCGAGGTCGATATCTGGCGCTACATCCAGGCGGAAGAGATCCCGATCGTGCCGCTCTATTTCGCCAAGAAGCGTCCGATCGTCGAGCGCGACGGCATGATGATCCTTGCCGAAGATCCGCGTCTCGAACTTCTTCCCGGCGAGGTGAAGCGCGAGGAAGTGATCCGCTTCCGCACGCTCGGCTGTTTCCCACTGACGGGGGCCATCCGCTCCGGCGCCACGACATTCGACGACATCATTTCCGAACTTGAAACCGCGACCGTCTCCGAACGGCAGGGACGCGCCATCGACCGGGACCAGTCCGGCTCGATGGAAAAGAAAAAACGCGAGGGATATTTCTGATGACCGCACCCGCAATCGCGAACGCCGCCCTTGACGACGTAACCGCAGTGGTGGCCCATCCGGGGCAGGAGCCGGTGCGCGCCACCCGCGATTCCCGCCCGCTTCGTCTCATCACCTGCGGCAGCGTTGACGACGGCAAATCGACGCTGATCGGCCGGCTGCTATGGGACACCAAGGCGGTCAAGGAAGACCAGGCCGCGACGCTTCAGCGCGATTCCAACGGCAAGCAGAACGATCTCGGCCTGCCTGACTTCGCGCTGCTCTTGGACGGACTGCAGGCCGAGCGTGAACAGGGCATCACCATCGATGTCGCCTATCGCTACTTCTCGACCGACAAGCGTTCCTTCATCGTCGCCGACACGCCCGGCCACGAGCAATATACCCGTAACATGGCGACCGGTGCCTCGACCGCCGATCTCGCCGTGCTGCTTGTCGATGCACGTGTCGGCCTCCTGGAGCAGACCCGCCGCCACGCGACGATCGCGACGCTGATGGGCATCCGCCAGTTCGTGCTTGCCGTCAACAAGATCGACCTCACCAATTACGACCGTGCCCGCTTCGAACAGATCTCGCACGAGTTCAAGGAACTCGCCCTATCGCTCGGCGTGCGGCAGGTGACGGCGATCCCGGTCTCCGCGCTCAAGGGCGAGAACGTCGTCTACGACGGCCGTGCCTCCATGCCCTGGTACGATGGCCCGACGCTGATCGAGGTTCTGGAACTCGCGACGGCGCGCTCTGCGCAGACCGTCGGCTTCCGCCTGCCGGTGCAGCGCGTCTCGCGCCCCGGCGAAAGCTTCCGCGGCTATCAGGGCACGGTTGCCGGAGGCTCGGTGAAGCCCGGCGATTCCGTCGTGATCCTGCCGTCCGGCATGGTTGCCAACGTCACCAAGATCGTCACCTTCGATCTCGTGCGCAATGCCGCCGTCGCCGGCGACGCGATTACGCTGGTGCTCGACCGCCAGGTGGACGTTTCGCGCGGTGACCTGATCGCGGCAATCGACAGCCAGCCGATGACCGGGCTTGCTTTCGACGCCCAGCTCGTTGCCCTTCAGCCGGAGGGTATCCAGCCCGGCAAGCGCTATTGGCTGAAATCCGGCAGCCGCCGCCAGCGCGTGCAGGTTCAGCCCGCAAGCCAGCTCGATCTCAAGACGGGCAAGTGGAACCATGCTGACGAGCTGCCGATGAACGCCATCGGCAAGGTTCATCTCATCTTCGATGAACAGGCGATCTTTGACGCTTACGAACAGAACCGCACCACCGGCGCCTTCATTCTGATCGATCCGGACACCAACAACACGGTTGCCGGCGGCATGATCACCGCCAAGCGCGCCGCCCTTGGCGGAATCCATGCGGAAGAAAGCCGGGTGATCCTGTCGCTGCCAGCGGACCTCGCCGACCAGTTGATGGCAACGGAACTCTTCGCGGGCCGGCGCGAGGACGTGGAGGTCCGTCGCGTCACCGCCGGCAAGGCGGCCGAAATCATCGACACGATCGACGGCTGACCGACAACTTATGGAATGCGAAAAAAGGGGCCGCTTGGCTCCTTTTTTCGCTCCCGGTCCATTCGGTTGCCGGCGCTCGTCTTGCTTGGCTTCCTCTCTTCCAAACCGTCGCCACCGCCCTGCTGCATGATTTTGTCCTTAAATCGGATTCGATTTAAGGACAAAATCATGCTGCGTTTCAGAGTGCTACAGCGACCTTTGCGCGTCCGATTGGACGCGCGGCGCTGTAGCTTTTCGCGCAGCATCGGAGGGAGGCGCAGCTATGGCTGGCAACAACATGAAGGAAACGCCCGACGGTGGCTTGGACGGCCGCACGATGACGATCGAAGCATTTGCGCGGAAATACCGGCTGGATGAGGAAGAGGCCAGTCGGCTGGAAGACGAATTCGGGTCTGCTGCACCCGAACTCGTTCTGCTCAGGGCTGCACGACGCAACGGACTTCCCGAGGAGTGAGGAGCCCATCGCGGATTGGTCAAGCGCGCCGCTCGATCGGGGCCAGTTGCATCGTTAGCGGCGGCGGATCGGCGTTGCGCCAAAGCTGGTAGCCGACGACGCTGCCTATGATGGCCGACCAGATAACGATTTCGTGCAGGGTGAAAATTGGTTCCTTCAACATCACGACCTCACGGCAATGCGTTCGTTGAAGGGATAGTGGCGCTGATCGTTCACCCTGAATAGATAACATTTGGTTTACGGTCTATCTCAAAGTGAACAACAAAGCCGCCTGCTTGCGTTGGCTCAGGCCGCCGAGCCGAAGTGGTCGGACCTACGTGGCACTGCGGGATCGAAGCCAGAACCGATTCGTCTCGTCTCCGCCCCCTTGAGAAATTAGGGTTTTAAACCCGACCGCCTATTCGTAAGCTGCCGTATCGATCATGACGATCGACAGGACTGTTTCACGGTTTCCGAACGCCGTGGGACAGTCCGCCTGGCCACAAGCCGCCGTTGACGGACGAGGCGTAACCCAGGGCTTGCGCCACGCAGCTCCGTAGCGGCACGGCGACCACCGCGCGGGCCCGCGGCCGCAACAAGAAAATATTCTGTAAGTGATTGATTTGGCTGGTCGGAGTGGCGTGATTCGAACACGCGACCCCCACGTCCCGAACGTGGTGCGCTACCAGACTGCGCTACACTCCGTGACCAGCGGCGCCTCTATAGAACAGCATTTTCGATTTCACAAGCGCTCAGCGCAAAAAAGAATGGCGTCCGACGCAAAAAGTTTCGAGCAGTGGAAAGCCGATGGCCCGCCTCCCGCCAAGCGGCGATAGGGCGTTTCTGCAACGCTTCATATTTTCCTGAAACCCGGCGGCCCGGGCGGATTTTCTTTCGCCTGCTTTGGCGCTAGAGGCTCAGCGGAAAGCTAGGAAATCCGGGGGATACGGGCTTCCGCGCCGCAAATTTCAGAACGGGACTCAAAGGGACAAAAACATGAACTTCCGCATGATGACGGTCGCCGGCTTTGTGCTGGCCCTTACCGGCTGCACGACGACTTCAGGGGTGGCGAGAAACGCGGTCGAGACGCAATGGCTGGGCAAGCCCGCGGGCATCTTCTTCGCCCAGTTCGGCCCCCCGATCGCCGACGTCGAAACCGGCGACGATACAGTCTACAGTTGGAAGGGCGGCTATAAGACCCGCAAGATCCCGGCAGAGTACGAAAAGACGGCGGACGGCAAACGCGGCAAGCGCATTTCCGCCGCCCGCACGGAATACCTAAGCTGCTCCGTGCAACTGACCGTCTCGTCCGACTACGTCATCCGCGCCGTGCGCCTCGTCGGCGACCGCAAGCGCGCCAACGGCCCGAGCTGGTGCGAGGAGTTTCTGGGCGGCGCCAAGGCGGAGTGAGCTTCACCTCTGCAACCACTCGACGACCCGTCGGCAAAGCCGGCGGGTTTTTTGCGACCCGCGGCCGCGGGCGTTGGCACCTCCCAAGGAGCTCCCTCGGACAACGGTCTCGAACGGCACGATCTGCCGTACGATCGAGCCGCTCGTCACCGCTGCGGTCATTCCGCCCATGACCTCGATCGTGACACCGGTAAGTGCCGCGTGATTCAGCCTTTCCATCGGACCAGCATGGGCATAGGCTCCAAGTCCCGTGTTTCCCCTCGACTCCCGGAGCTCCCCCATGCGTGACCTGCACCTGCCCGGCCGTTCCGTCGTCATGGGCCGGCATGGCGCCGCCGCCACCTCGCATTTTCTTTCCACGCTCACCGCCATCGAGATCCTGCGTCGCGGCGGTAACGCCGTCGACGCCGCGATCGCCGCTTGTGCGGTGCAATGCGTAGTCGAGCCGGGCTCGACCGGCATCGGCGGCGACAATTTCGTTCTCTTCGCCCCCGGCCGTAGCGATCCGGCGGGCAAAGTTTATGGCCTGAATGGCTCGGGCCGCGCGCCCAGGGGCCTTACAGCCGAGCATCTTTTGAAGCAGGGACTGAAAGAGATCGGGTCGACCTCGGTGCATGCCGTCACCATCCCCGGCGCGGTCGATTCTTGGAGCAAGCTGAACCAGCGTTTTGGCTCTATGCCGCTCGCCGAGCTGCTGCAGCCCGCCATCCGCCATGCCGAGGAGGGCGTCGTGGTGACCGAGCGCGTCGCCACCGACTGGCGCCGCAACGAAGGCAAGCTGAAGGCGGACGCCAACAGCGCGCGTATGTGGTTGAAGGACGGCGGCCGCGCCCCGGAGGCCGGCGAGGTGTTCCGCCAGCCAGAGCATGCGAAAGTCTTGCGCGAGATCGCCGCCAGGGGCCGCGACGGCTTTTACACCGGCTGGGTTGCCGAGGATATCGTGGCCTACTTGCGCAGCCTGGGCGGCCTCCATGCGATCGAGGATTTCGCCACCCAAGAGGCCTCTTGGGTCGAGCCGATTTCGACGACCTACCGCGGCATCGAGCTTCTGGAGATCCCGCCGAGCGGCGTCGGCATCACGACATTGCTGATGCTCAACATCCTGAGCGGCTTTGACCTCAGCAAATACGATCCGGTCGGCGTCGAGCGTTTTCATATCGAAACCGAGGCGACGAGGCTGGCTTTCGAAGCGCGCGACAGATATGTCGCCGACCCCGCCTTTGCCGACGTGCCGGTGCAGAAGTTGCTCTCCGCCGCCTTTGCCGACGAGCTGCGCGGCCGCATCGACCTGAAGAGGGCCATGCCGGCGCTAGATTCCACCACCGGCACCACCACCTATCGCGATACGGTCTATATCAGCGTGGTCGACGAAGAGGGCAATGCCTGCTCCTTCATCAACTCGCTGTTCTGGTCCTATGGCACCGGCCTCAGCAGCCCAAAGACCGGTGTGCTCTTGCAGAACCGCGGCACCGGCTTCCGCATCGATCCCGCGCATCCTAATTGCGTGGCGCCTTGGAAGCGGCCGCTGCACACGATCATCCCGGCAATGGCCATGAAGGACGGCAAACCCTGGCTCTGCTTCGGCGTAATGGGCGGTGGCTTCCAACCGGTCGGCCAAAGCCATGTGCTGACGAACATCCTCGACTTCGGCATGAATGTTCAGGAAGCCATCGACTGCGCCCGCGGCTTCCACCAAATGGGGCGCTTCGAGGCCGAGCACGGCATCCGCGAGGATGTGCTTCACGGCCTCGCGGCACTGGGCCACGAGATCAAGATGGCCGAGATGCCCCATGGCGGCGGCCAGGCGATCATGATCGATACGGCGAGCGGCGTGCTGCAGGCCGGATCGGACCCGCGCAAGGACGGCTGCGCGCTGGCCTATTGACTCACCAAGATGCACATGCACGCATCGAAAGGCCTAAAGCGCGTCGCGTTTAGTCGGACTCATGCGACGCGCTTTATGTCATTGCGTTTATGCATGTCGTTGTCCCAAAACCGCTGCACACTTTTGGGCGACATGCATTAGATCACTGAGATAACCCTGCCGGCCGCGTCGAGACGACAGGTGATCCGCGCCCGACGAACCTGGATTGCACCTTGCCGTGCGTAGTCTACGCGCACCACGAGCGGGGCCGCGAGCGTGCCGCGGCCATCTCGCTGCAGAGGACCGGCGCTTGCCACGCCCACCCGCACGGCGCCAAGGGGCGACGCAGCCGACGCGATCGCCTCAAGGCAGACATCAACCACCGCGCGTGGCATGGCCGGAATGGCCCCAGTTCGAACCGGGTCCAATAACGGGTAGCCCGGTTCGCCTCGCTCGTTTCCGGTCCGCCTCATCCTGAACGGCAACAGGATGCGTGGCAGGGCGGCGAGCGGTCGTGCGGCGCTTGCGGGAGGGCTTCCGGTGATCGGGCTGGGAGTGCCCGTGACCGGGCTGGTAGTGCCGGTGACCGGGCTGGCGGTGCCGCTGACATTTCCACTGACACTCCCTGTGACACTGGGAGTCGCGCTGACACTCCCTAGCGGCCCGGAGACTGCGGTCGCGCCGCCTGAAACCATCCCCGGAACGGTCCCCGCTCCCACACCGCTCGACGGCACGGCACCCGAACCAGCTGCTGTGACTGAGCCACCTGAAGGCGCCACAGGAGCGCCTGTGCTTCCACCGTGCGATGACCCGCCTTTCAAACCAGCGCCCGCCGATTTGCCGCTTCCCTTACCGCCAACTTTGCCACTGACGCCAACGGTTGATCGCCCATTCTTGCTGACCGAGACTCCAGCCTTTGTTCCGCCTGCCCGGCCGACGCTCGTGCTAACCGAAGCGCCATTATTGCCGACCCCCACGCTGACACCGACTCCGGTACTACCAACCGTAACGCCGGCGCCAAGGGCCAAGGCAGGGCCGATGACAACTGTGATCAACAACGTGACCGCTAGATTCGCAGGCATTGTCGTGTTCCTCATCTCCGGGCAAACCGGCCCCTCGAATTTGCCCTCCACCTCCGTTACCAAAGCCCACTCACGGGCAACCGCTCGGGCAGCAGTTCATCGGGGAGCACAATCGTCGCCGGTCCGACGACTCGCGTTGGCTCGCGGACCTGCGCCCTGCGATTTTTACGAGATTCCTGATCACGGACCGATCGGGTACCCGTCGGTTCAGCGGCCTTTGCACGTTCACTTTTACGATTACCGGCCCGCGCCTTCGGTTGCTCGATTTTCTCCTCGCGGCGCTCAGTTCGAGCTTTGCGGCTATCCCGCTCCTCACGCGCCGCCAGACCGCGGCGATCGACGCGCTCGCGCTGCTGCTTCAACGCCGTGCGCTGTGCCGCTAAGACCCGGGTCAATTCTTCCCTTGCCGCGTCGCGTTCCCGGAGTGCCGCAGCGAGGTCGCGGGCGAGCGATCTTGCCCTCTCGACCTCCGATGCGAGCGCTTCGCCTGCCTGGCTCGCCGCAGCCTCGGCAAGCTTCCGATCTTCTACCGCCGCAGTCTGCTCAGCCGCGGCAAGATTGGCGCGCGCCTCGAGGGCTGCTACCGATTGGCGGGCTGCCGCGAGATCGTGGTCATAGGCTCCAAGCTTATGCCGCTCCTCATCAAGGGCTCGTTTCGCATCGGTCCGCTCCCGCAGAGCAGCGCCGAAGTCATTGGCCAGCGATCTTGCCTTCTCGACTTCCGATGCCAGCGCTTCGCCTGCCCGGCTCGCCGCAGCCTCGGCTAGCTTTCGAGCCTCTACCGCGGCAGCCTGCTCAGCCACGGCAAGATTGGCGCGCGCCTCAAGGGCTGCTGCCGATTGGCGGGCTGCCGCGAGATCACGTTCATAGGCTCCAAGCTTATGCCGCTCCTCATCAAGGGCTCGCTTCGCATTGGCCAAGGCCGCCTCGCCGGCTTGCTGCGCGCTCAGCGCGGCGGCCTCTGATCGGATCGCTCCAGCAGCTTTGGCCTTCAGCTCCTCCATCTCGCGCCGCACCGCCGTCAGATCGCCGTCATCGGCCCGCTCGCGCTGCTCCAACGCCGTGCGCTGCGCCGCCAGGACCCGGGTCAATTCCTCCTTTGCCGCGTCGCGTTCCCGGCGAGCCGCGTCGAGGTCGCGGGCGAGTGATCTTCCCTTCTCGACCTCCGACGCAAGCGCGTCACCAGCCCGCGCTGCCGCTGCCTCGGCAAGCCTTCGAGCCTCTACCGCTGCCGCCTGCTCAGCCGCGACAAGGCTGGTGCGCGCCTCGAAGGCTGCCACCGATTGGCGGGCTGCTGCGAGATCACGTTCGTGGGCTCTAAGCTTATGCCGCTCCTCATCAAAGGCTCTTTTCGCATCGGCCAGGGCCACCTCCCCGGCTTGCTGCGCGCTCAGCGCGGCGGCCTCTGATCGGATCGCTCCGGCAGCTTTGGCCTTCAGCTCCTCCATCTCGCGCCGCACCGCCGTCAGATCGCCGCCATCGGCCCGCTCGCGCTGCTCCAACGCCGTGCGCTGCGCCGCCAGGACCCGGGTCAATTCTTCCTTTGCCGCGTCGCGTTCCCGGCGAGCCGCGTCGAGGTCGCGGGCGAGTGATCTTCCCTTCTCGACCTCCGACGCCAGCGCGTCACCAGCCCGCGCTGCCGCCACCTCGGCAAGCCTCCGAGCCTCTACCGCTGCCGCCTGCTCAGCCGCGACGAGATTGGCGCGCGCCTCGAAGGCTGCCACCGATTGGCGGGCGGCGGCGAGATCGCGTTCGTAGGCTCTCAGCCCATACCTCCCCTCATCGAGGGCACGTTTCGCATCGGCGAGCGCCGCCTCCCCGGCTTGCTGCGCTCTCAGCGCGGCAGCCCTTGATCGGATCGCGCCAGCGGCTTCGGCCCTCAAATCCTCCATCTCGCGCCGCACCGTCGTCAGATCGCGAGCAAGTTCTTCGGCCCTTTGGCGCTGCTGTTCCAGGGCTCGTTCTTGTTGAACCGCTTTACCCGCAACTGCGCGCGCCTGCACAGCAGCGTCGTCGCTCGCGCGCCGCACCGCATCGAGTTCCCGCCTGGCCGCGGCCAGGTCCCGGCGGAGAATTTCTTCACGCGCACCACCAGCCGTTTGCGCTTCGTTCTTGATTACGTCGACGTCTTTGCGCGCCGCGAGGAGCTTTTGCTCCAGTGCAGCGCTCCTGGCGCGTTCGCGCGCGGCTTTCTCATTGGCCTCGTTGACTACCGCGTCCGCAGCTTCCCTCGCTTGTACCGTGGTGTTCGCCGCCTGATCGAGTTGAGCGCTCATGGCTTTCAGGTCGGCCCACGCTGCACTGAGCTCCTGCGTCAAGGTGGCGCCCAGCTGACGCTCTGTCTGTGTTTCCCGGCGTGCCGCTTCGAGCGCCCTGCGCGTGGCCGCCAAGTCGTTAAGCAAAGCTTGGACCTTGGACCGTTCTCGCTTCAGAGCAGACAAGAGCTCCGCCGCCGACGGCGCCGCAACCGGCGATTGCGCCACAGGCGGATGCCTTTCAGCATCGGTGGGCGATGGCTGCCCTACTGGCGCCGGCGTTGGACGTTGGGCAATCATGACTGCACGTTCCCGGCTGCCGCTTCCGGCGTTCGATGCCGGCCCACTTATTGCCGGAGATCCGAGCAGCAGAACAAGGTAGAGGGGAGTCAAGAGGGCGACACCAACGGACCTCTGCTGTGCGCGACGCCACCGAACTCCCGTGGTTCGACGGTCCTTGGAGGGGAATGCCGGGCTGCCGAAGGTCGGCTCGGATAGCTTGATATCCATGACTGATCCTCCGGCTAAACGCGACTGACACAAAAGTCACGCGCACAGCGCTGGTGATCCTCAAGGCTATCTTTCAGTCTAGCACAGCTAGTTCGTGGCGATGCGCTTCCAATAGGGTTAGATATCCGCCAATTGGCTTAACCCGTCCGCAGTACCTGAACGTACTGAGCCGACGTCGTAGTAGAGAGTCAGCAAGGGCCTGAGCGCACTGGTTGAGGACGGATTGCCGAGGGAACACTACAGCGCCGCGCGTCTTATCAGAAGCGCAAAGGACGCTGTGGCACTTTGAACTGCTGCATGTTTTTATCCTTAAATCGAGTACGATTTAAGGAAACATGCAGTAGTGATCGGCGAGCCCGGACGAATAGGCCATAACGAAGGCAGTGAACCGGTTTTGGGACTGGCTGGGGCGCCTGGATTCGAACCAGGGAATGGCGGTACCAAAAACCGCTGCCTTACCGCTTGGCTACGCCCCAACTTAAGCTGGCGAGAAATCGCCTTGCCAAATCGAGCGCCTGATTAGCAAAGCTCGTCGCCCGTCACAATGCTTAACTTCATCTTTGACGCAGATTTATTTCGCCCGCAATCAATCGGTTCGACGCAAGCAGCTAACGTTGCGCGCAAAATTCTACTGCAGCGTCCTTTGCGCGTCCGAGAATACGCGCGACGCTGTAGGGCCGGAAGCGGTTTCCTCCATTGGCCCTTTGGCCTATTGTCGCGGCGCGCCTACACAATGTGCCGAAGGCAGGCGCAGAGCCGATGACCATCATCGAGATCGAGTAGACGTGATAGCCAGGAAGAGACGCATGCAGGGACCGGATTTCGACCTCGACTTCAAACCGGCGCACGGCGAGCCGGTGCCTGTTGCCGACGGCGTACAGCGTGTTACGGTCAACAATCCCGGTCCCTTCACCTTCCATGGAACCAACACCTATATCGTCGGCAAACGTTCGGTTGCAGTGATAGATCCGGGGCCTGAGGACGACGCACATTTTCGCGCCTTGATGGCGGCGCTCGATGGCCGCGAGGTGACACACATCGCCGTCAGCCATACGCACCGCGACCATTCGCCCCTCGCCCGGCGGCTGAAGGCCGCGACCGGCGCCACGATCGTTGCCGAAGGCCCGCACCGCGCGGCCCGCCCCTTGCATGCCGGCGAAACCAACCCC
>NZ_SRXN01000019.1 GCF_004827385.1 Ensifer sp. MPMI2T | reverse complement strand
GGTCCGAAAGCTTTTCCAGATCCCGTTCCAGCCGCTTGTAGACGGTCGCGGTCATTGCCTCTGGCGTCATCACCGCAAGGCCGGAATGAAGCCGCATCGTCTCGCGGTAGAAGGGGGACATCTGACCGTTGACAAAGGCGTTCGGCAAGAGCTCCACCTCCGTCTTGATCTCGTTCAACTGATAAAGAACCGAGCGCGGATTGAGCGGATCGAGGGCGAGCAGGTCGGTGACGGTCAGCGCTGCCGTGTTGACGTTGTAGCGGCGGCGGTGGGTCATGACGCTGTCGCCAATCTCGAGCAGCATGTCATAGGCGCCGTCCGGAGCCTCGGGTCCCGACATGTGCCCAAGCAGGCGCGTCATGTGGAGGCCGCGCTCGATGTAGCGACCGATCGACAGGAAACGCCAGCCGGTGAAGCGGTACATGTTTTCGTGGACAAGACCGGCAAAGCCGGCAAGCTTGCGCAACAGAATGGTCATCGCATGCGTGGCGTCGTCGCCGGCCTGCACGGTCGCGTGGAACTTCCGCGCCGTCCTCGACAGATCATTGAGGGCTAGCCAGCCGTCGGGCGAGAAGCGGTCGCGGATGTTGCCGGCGCTGAAGAGCGCGCTGTCGATATTGGCAAGTAGACTGTCGGGCACCGGTTGGCGCGTGTTGATGTCGAGGGCGGCCAGATAGTCGGTGACGTCCTTCAGAAGCGGCATTTTCGGGTCGGCGGCTTCGGCGAAGCGTCCATGCCAAGCGCGCAGGATTCTGAGAGCACCCTCCGCCCGCTCGATGTAGCGGCCGAGCCAGAAGAGATTGTCAGCCGCGCGGCTTGGCAGGCTGCCCGGCATGTTGCGGGTGAAGCTCTCCTCGGCCGGCAGCAGCGTCGTGCGCTCGACCGGCTTGTCGCTGACGATCCAGACATCGGCGGCCGTGCCGCCCGCCTGCATCGCGATCGCCGCCACATCGTCGCCGGAGCCGATCCGCGCGAAGCCGCCCGGCATGATTTGCCAGCCGTCGCGCGTGCGGGCGGCAAAGACCCGCAAGCTCATCGGCCGCGGCGTCAGCCGACCGCGCACCCAGGCAGGGGTCGTCGACAGCGTGACGACCTCCTGTCCGACCAGCTTGCCGCCACCGGTTCCAAGCCATTCCGAAACCGAGGTGCCGTCCTCGCACAGCGACGTGCCAAGGACCGATTGCCCGTTGTCGTCGAAGAAGGGGCGGGTCGAATAGGCGGGGCCGATCACCATGCGCTCGACATTGCCGGCGACATTGTCGCGTTCGGACTGTTGTCCGCACCACCAGGTGGCGATCGACGGCAGCTTTTGCTCCTCGCCGAGCAGGTGACGGCAGATCGCCGGCATGAAGGCGAGAAAAGCGCGGGTTTCCAGGATACCGGAGCCGAGCGCATTGACGATCGAGACGGAGCCGGCCCTCAGCGCCTCGACGATCCCGGGCGTGCCGATATGGGAGGACTGATTGAGTTCGAGCGGATCGGCGAAGGCCGCATCGAGGCGGCGCCAGAGCACACCGACAGGTTTGAGGCCGGCAACCGTGCGAACCATGACCCGGCCGCCGACGACCGTCAGGTCCTCGCCCTCGAGCAGCATGAAGCCGAGGTAGCGGGCGATATAGGCGTGTTCGAAATAGGTTTCATTGGCAATACCGGGCGAAAGCACGGCAATCCGATCGTCCGGATACTGCTTTCGGGCCTGCAGCGTGTCGCGGAAGGCGCCGAAGAAGCCCGCCAACCGGTGCACGTGGGTTTCGGCATAGAGGTCGGAAAAGGCGCGCGTCGTCGCAACGCGGTTTTCCAGGGCAAAGCCGGCGCCGGAGGGAGCCTCGGTGCGGTCGGAAAGCACCCACCAATTGCCATCCGGCCCGCGTCCGATCTCGAAGGAACAGAAGTGCAGGAAATGGCCGTCGGCCGGTTTGATCCCGACCAGCGGGCGCAGGAACTCCGGATTGGAGGCGACGAGGGCGGGGGGCAACAGGCCCTCCTGGACCAGCCGGTTTTCGCCGTAGATATCGGCGACCACGCGTTCGAGCAGTTCGGCACGCTGGATCAGCCCTTGCGAAACGACGGCCCACTCTGCCTCGTCGATCAGGACGGGGATGTGGGACAACGGCCAGCTTCGTTCCGAATTCTCCCGTCCGCCATAGGCCCGATAGAAAACACCGGCATCGCGCAGATAACGGTCGGCGCGGGCAAAGCGGTTGGCGAGATCGGTTTCGTCCATGCGGCCAAGGGCCGAGAGCAGCCGCTGCCAGACCGGCCGGACATTGCCGTCCGGATCGAGCATTTCGTCGGCGATACCCGGGAGGGCGCGATAGCCGAACGCCGGGTTGTCGAGCCGATCCTTCTCCTCCACCTGTGCCGTCTGTTTCTTCGCCATTTACACTCCTGCCGGACGTCTCAGGTCGAGCGTCAGCGGAAATTCCGCCGGCGGGCTCTCGGGCTGGAGCCGATAGCCACTGGTGGTGTGGCCCCAGGGCTCGAAGCGCGCCAGACGGCGTGCTTCCGCCTCGTTGCCGTTGACCGGAAATGTCTCATAGTTGCGCCCGCCCGGATGCGCCACATGGTAGACGCAGCCGCCGATCGCCCGATTCGACCATTTATCATAAATATCGAATGTAAGGGGAGTGTTGACCGGCAGAACCGGATGCAGGCCGGAGGCGGGCTGCCACGCCTTGTAGCGCACGCCTGCGACGGTCACGCCGCCCTTCCCGGTTCGTGTCAGCGGCACGGGCCGGCCGTTGCAGGCGACCGTGTAGCGGTCCGGATTGGTGGTTTCGAGCTTCACCTGCAATCGCTCCACCGAGGAATCGACGTAACGCACGGTGCCGCCGATCGCGCCTTGCTCTCCCATCACGTGCCAGGGTTCCAGCGCCTGTCGCAGTTCGAGCTTCGCCTCTTCATATTCCACCTCGCCACAGAAGGGGAAACGGAATTCGAGCTGGGCCTCGAACCATTCGGGCCGCAGATCGAAGCCGTGGGCGCGGAGATCCGCAAGCACGTCGAGAAAATCCTGCCAGACATGATGCGGCAGCATGAAGCGATCGTGCAGGACCGTGCCCCAACGCACGAAGCCGCCGTCGACCGGGCTTTTCCAGAAGCGCGCTATCAGCGCGCGGACGAGCAGTTGCTGGGCAAGCGACATGCGCGCGTTCGGCGGCATCTCGAAACCGCGGAACTCGATCAGCCCGAGCCGCCCGGTCGGTCCGTCCGGTGAGAAGAGCTTGTCGATGCAGATCTCGGAGCGATGGGTATTGCCGGTGACGTCGACGAGCAGGTTGCGGAACAGCCGGTCCACGAGCCATGGCAAGGGGGCGGGGCGATCACCGCCGGGCGGCGGTACCTGTGCCAGCGCGATCTCCAGCTCATAGAGCGAATCGTGGCGCGCCTCGTCGATGCGCGGCGCCTGGCTGGTCGGCCCGATGAAGAGGCCGGAGAAGAGATAGGAGAGCGAAGGGTGACGCTGCCAGTGGAGCACGATGCTCTTCAGAAGATCCGGCCGGCGCAGGAACGGGCTGTCGTTGGGGCTGCGGCCGCCGACGACCACGTGATTGCCGCCGCCCGTCCCGGTGTGGCGGCCGTCGATCATGAACTTGTCGGTGCCGAGCCGGCTCTGGCGCGCCTCCTCGTAGATTGCCGCGGTGATATCGACGCATTCCCGCCAGTTCGCTGCCGGATGGATGTTGACCTCGATCACGCCGGGATCCGGAGCGACGCGGATGACGTTGATGCGCTCATCCTGCGGTGGCGGATAGCCTTCGATGTGCACCGGCATGCCTAGCGCCGCGGCGGCCCGCTCGGTCGAGGCGATGAGATCGAGGTACTCCTCGATGCTCGTCGTCGGCGGCATGAACACGCAAAGCCGGCCGTCCCGCGGCTCGACGCTGATCGCCGTGCGCACGGCGCCGTCGATCTCATCGCGAGAAGGCGGTAGTGGTGTCGGCGGCTCCTCCGATGGCTGGAAGCGCGACTGCTGCGCCCGGCCCCGGCTGTCGCCGAAATCCGGCAGGTCGCCGCGTGGAACTGTCGGATCCACCGGATTGATATAGGGGTAGGCGGAGGGCGCGATATAGGGCAGCGAGCCGAGCGGCAGGCGATAGCCGACCGGGCTATCGCCGGGCACGAGGAAAATCCGGCCGCGCCGGGTCTTCCATTTCTCGCTCATCCATCTCCGGTCACTCGCCCGCGCGTTCCAGGCCTGCACCGGCAGAACGTAGCCCGTCGGAGTCGTGAGCCCGCGCTCGAAGACGCGGGCGAGGCGGCTGCGCTCTTCGGGATCCTTGAGTTTCGAATTGGAAGGATCGACGTTGTCCGGAAGGTTTCCCTCCTTGACGATCCACTCGGCCGGGTCCTCATAGGCCGGAACGACCATGTCCGCATCGACGTCGAGTTCGCCGGCAATCGCGACGAGCAGGCGCTCGGCGTCCTGTTCGGTGATCTGGTGCCGGCCGTTTTCCTCGGCGATCAAGTTGGCTTCCCGCCATATCGGCACGCCGTCCTTGCGCCAGTAGAGGGAAAAGGTCCAGCGCGGCAGGCTTTCGCCCGGATACCACTTGCCCTGTCCATAATGCAGAAACCCCCCGGGCGCGAAGCGCTCGCGCAGGCGCCGGATGAGCGTGTCCGCCTTCTCGCGTTTGGTCGGACCGACCGCGGCGGTGTTCCATTCGTCGGATTCGAAATCGTCGATCGAGACAAATGTGGGTTCGCCGCCCATGGTCAGGCGCACGTCGTTCTCGGCGAGCACCCGGTCGACCTCATCACCGAGAGCATTCAGTGCTTCCCAGCTTTCGTCGGAAAATGGCTTGGTGATGCGCGGGTGTTCGGCGACGCGGGCAACCTTCATGTCGAAGGCGAAATCGCTTCTCGTGTTCGGATCGCCGAAGAACTCGCCGGATATGGGTGCGGCGTTTCGATAGTGCGGGGTGGCGGCCAGTGGAATGTGGCTCTCTCCAGTCAGCAGGCCCGATGTGGGATCGAGCCCGATCCAGCCGGCACCCGGAAGATAGACCTCGGCCCAGGCGTGAAGGTCGGTGAAGTCGTACTCGGTGCCTGAGGGGCCGTCGAGCGCCTTCAGATCCGGTGTCAATTGAATAAGATAGCCGGAGACGAAGCGGGCGGCAAAGCCGAGATTGCGGAGGATCTGCACCAGGAGCCAACTGGAATCGCGGCATGAGCCCCTGGCAATGCCGAGCGTCTCTTCCGGCGATTGGACGCCCGGTTCCATGCGGATGACGTAGCCGATTTCCTTCTGCAGCCGCGCGTTGAGAGCAACGACCTTGTCGATGGTGCGCTGGCGCGACCGGTCGATGCTCTCCATGAATGCCGAAAGCCTCGGTCCCATTGGGTCGGGCGTCATGTAGATCTTCAGATCCTCGCTCAGGTCTTCCGGATAGCGGAAAGGCCACTGCTCCGCTTCTTCCTCAACGAAAAAATCGAACGGGTTGTAGACTGTCATGTCGGCGACCAGATCGACCTCGATCTTCAATTCTGTCACGGGATCGGGAAAGACGTAGCGGGCGAGATAGTTGCCGTAGGGATCCTGCTGCAAATTGACGAAGTGATTGGCAGGCGAGACTTTCAGCGAGTGGCTGATGACCTTGGTCTTCGAATGCGCGGCCGGTTTCAGCCTGATGATTTGCGGCGTGAGCCGCACCGGCCGGTCATAGGTATAGTGCGTGAGGTGGTAGATACTGGCCTTGATGGACATGCAGATTGTTTCCCCTCGATGGCCGGTCCGTTGCCGGCCATTCGCGGGAATTTTGTGCAATGCGAAGAGAGAAAGCAAGCCGAAACCGGGGGTGCGATCCGCAGCCGGTTCGCCTGCGCGGCATATCGTTCTTTTCAAATCGGTCGAGGGTTGATGCGAGCAAAGCCCTCCTGCCGGTAATAGGGGAAATGTGGATAGGGCGCCGTCGTGGCGCTGACCTTGTCGAGGCGCGCGACCTGATCGGCAGAGAGCGACCAGCCGACAGCGCCAAGGTTTTGCCGGAGCTGCGCTTCGTTGCGGGCGCCGATGATGACGCTCGAAACAGTCGGCCGCTGCAGAAGCCAGTTGATGGCGATCTGCGGCACCGTCTTGCCGGTTTCCTCCGCCAAGGCATCGAGCACCTCGACAATGTCGTAGAGCTTTTCATCGTCGACCGGCGGCCCGAAGGCGGCGGTGTCGTGCAGTCGGCTTCCGGCCGGCCACGGCTCGCCACGCCGGATCTTGCCCGTCAGCCGACCCCAGCCCAGCGGGCTCCAGACGAGCGCCCCGACACCCTGGTCGAGCCCGAGCGGCATCAGTTCCCACTCGTAGTCGCGGCCGACCAGTGAATAGTAGACCTGGTTGGCGACGTAACGGGGATAACCATGCCGCTCGGCGAGCGCGAGCGATTTCATCAGCTGCCAGCCCGAGAAATTGGAGACGCCGACATAGCGGAGCTTGCCGGCGCGAACCAAGACGTCGAGTGTCGAAAGTACCTCTTCGATCGGCGTTCCGGCATCGAAAGCGTGCAACTGCATGAGGTCGATATAGTCGGTCCCAAGTCGTTTCAGCGCCGCTTCGACACCATCGATGAGGCGCGAGCGGGACGAGCCGGCGTCGTTCGGGCCGTCGCCCGTCGGCAGCGACATCTTGGTGGAAAGAATAACCTTTTCGCGTCGTCCCTTGACCGCCGCGCCGAGCACTTCCTCCGAGGCGCCATCCGAATAGACATCTGCCGTGTCGAAGAGGTTGACGCCCGCCTCGAGGCAAATGTCGACAAGGCGGCGCGCCTCCACGTCGTCCGTCGTGCCCCAGGCGCCGAAGAGCGGACCCTTACCGCCGAACGTGCCTGCGCCGAAGCTCAGCGCCGGAACTTTCAAGCCGGATGAGCCAAGCCGTCGATACTCCATTTCTCAAACTCCCTTGTCGTCTCAATGCGTCTGGAGACACGAAGATGGAGTTTCCTTCCTTTTGGAGATAGACTGCTGTTCGGAATATCATTTGTGAGTTGAAGTCATATGTCTCGGCTTTCGGTCAATCGTTCGGGGGAGATGGAGGTTTTCGCCAAGGCGGTCGAACTCGGCGGCTTCTCGTCGGCAGCGCGCCATTTCCGCATGACGCCTTCGGCAGTCAGCAAGCTCGTGCTCCGGCTCGAGGATCGGCTTGGCGTCCGTCTGGTCAACCGGTCCACGCGGCGGCTGCAACTGACGCCGGAGGGCTGCGCCTTCTACGAGCGCACCGCCCGAATCCTCGCCGACATCGCGGAAGCCGAACGCTGTGCGGCCGGAGGCGAGATGCCGACGGGTCGGGTCCGGCTGAATGTCAGCGCGTCCTTCGCAACCCATATTCTGATGCCGCTCCTGCCCGAATTCCGGGAGCGCTTTCCCGCCGTCTCACTCGACATCGTCCAGACTGACGCGGTGGTCGACCTGATGGAGGCGCGTGCCGATATCGCGATCCGATCAGGGCCACTGAAGAGTTCGGCGCTGATTGCCCGCAAACTCGGCGCCACGCGAATGGCGATCGTGGCCGCACCCTCCTATCTCGATCGGTACGGAATGCCCTCGAGCATTGAAGAGCTCGAGGTCCATAACCGTCTCGGCTTCTGCTACGCGCGCGCCGTCGACGGCTGGCCGATCCAATCCGGCAGAGAAACGATCGTTCTGCCGGCTTCCGGGACGCTGCAGGTGAGCGACGGCGAGGGACTGCGCCATCTCGCCCTTGCCGGCGCCGGGCTGGCGCGGCTTGCGGAATTCACCGTGCGCGCCGACATCGACGCCGGCCGGCTCATTCCCGTGCTGGAAGACTTGAATCCCGGCGATGTGGAAGAGATTCATGCCGTCTTCCTCGGCCAGGGTGGCGCGCTTCCCGCGCGTATTCGGGCCGTCCTCGATTTTCTCGCCAGGCATGCCCGTGTGGCGCCGGAACCGGTCGCGCGCGCGGGCAATCGCGAGGCCAGCATTGAGACGGCTTCGGTGTGAGACATATGTACGGCTGGAATTGGAGAGGGGCGCCCGGCACGGAGGCGCCCCTGCTCGTAATTGATTAGGCCGGTGCCCGAAACGCCGCCGTCAACGCTTCGGTGCGACAAGGGCAAAAAGGGCGCCCTGCGGATCGATGCATTGGACGATCCATGAGCCGCCGGGCACTTCCATGGGCTCGAGAACGATCTTCGCTCCGCCGGCTTTTGCCCGCTCGATGGCCGAGTCCAGTGCCTCGACGTTGAAATAATAGAGCCAATAGGGGGCGGGGACATCCTTCGGCCTGGTCATCATGCCGCCGATCGGCGTGCCGCTCCAGGCGAAGATCTGATAGGTGCCCATATCGCCCATGTCCATCGCCTGGTCCTTGGTCCAGCCGAACAGGTTGGAATAGAAGGGGAAGGCGGTATCGAGGTCGCCGGCCATCAACTCATGCCAGCCGACGTTTCCAGCAGCCATCTGATCGAGGGCCGGGGGCTCCTCGCTCGTTCCCTTGAAGAGCGCGAATACGGCGCCATGCGGATCACTGACGATGGCGAAGCGGCCGACGCCGGGGATGTCGTCGGGAGCGCGGTGAACGTTGCCGCCATCCGCGGTGAGTTTGGCGGCGGCCGCGTCGACGTCATCGACGGCGACATAGCCGAGCCAGGCCGGCGGGATCTTCATATCGAGCGCGCCCTCGGGCATCGTCATCAGTCCCGCCACATGCCGATCACCGACGGAGAGCAGCGTGTATTCGATGCCCGGCATACCGGCATCGCTGCCGCGCCAGCCAATCACGTTCTCATAGAAAGTTTGGGCGGCCTTCGTGTCGGTCGTCATCAGTTCGTACCAGACGAATTTCCCATGCTGACCCGTCATTGTCTGTCCTCCGGTTTCTTGTTGGGGATGTGCTGCCATTCGCGGCAGCGAAACAGTGATTTGCCTGCCGTCCATTAAAGCGCGTCGCGTTCAGACGAATTCATGCAACGCACTTTACATCTTCGTATTCATGCATGTCGTGGGCCCTAACCGCTGCACACCTTGGGGGCGATATGCATTAGCGCCGGCGGTAGTCCGCAGCCATGACCTCCTTCCAGTCACCGTCTTCGGTCTGGACGCGGGCCGTCAGCGTGCGATGGTTGCCGTCGATGAGAGTTATTACGTCCTGATAGTTGGCGGATCTGCCGGGCCGGTTAAAGTCCGGCCCCTCGCAGTTGAGCGTAAGCGTCTTGCGGTCGTCTTCGAGCACGCCGTCATAGACCCACATGTGCGTCATCATCGAGCCGACCCAGGTGCCGATATAGCGGTTCGTCTGCGGGTTGAAGCCAAGGGTCATCAGCGACTGGGCGGCGCTGCCGTCCGGCATCGTGCCTTGTCCCTCGCAGACGATCCAGAGGCCCTGCATCGAGCGAACGTTTTCCGTCCATGGTGGCTGCGACTGGTCGCCCTCGGTCGGGGATAGCGACGTGACCTGCCACTCACCGAGCAATTGTTCCAGCCAGCGGTGTTCTTCCTGGGGTTCCGCCTTCATGAATCCCTCCAATGGCGAGACGCGGCGTTCCGGACTGGAGCGCCGCGAGATATAGCAACGCTCGGAAACGCCGATGGTTCCCCGGTCATTATCAAGCTCAGGCCCGTTGCCTGGGCGCCTCCTCGTATTCGTCGTGGCGGCGGACGAAGTCCATGATCGTGCCTTCGTTCCGACCCTTAGGCGCCCGATCGAGCAGCATGAAGGTACCAACAAGTTCCTCCAGGCCGCGGGCATAAGTGGAATAGGTATGATAGACGGTCCCGTCCTCGTCCTTGTAGAAGGCGCTGAGCCCGGGAAGCTCTTCGTAGGCCTCGCTGCTGTCGATTTCTGTGAAATTGTAGACGACCTTGCCGCCCGCGAGTTCGGCAGGCGTGAAGGACACATGGAAGTCGCTGTTGAAGCCGTTGCCTTGGGCCGACACCCACGGGAAGTGCCAGCCCATTCGTTTGCGATAGGCTTCGATCTTGGCGAGCGGCGCATTCGAAGCCGCGATCAGCGTGACGTCGTGATGGTTGAGATGCGGCAGCATGCCGGCGAAGTGGTCAGCGAGGAAGGAGCAGCTTGAGCAGCCGGCTTCCCAATCCGGTCCAAGCATGAAGTGATAGACGACGAGCTGGCTGCGCCCGTCGAAAAGCTCCGGCAATGTCTTCGGGCCGGCAAGCGTTTCGAAGACGTAGGATTTGTCCATTCTCACCCAGGGCAGAGCCTGACGCTCGGCATTGATCCGATCTCGGAAGTGGGTGTGTTCCTTTTCGAGGGCGAGAAGCGATTTGCGCGCCTTCAGCCATTCCTCGCGCGACACGACGGCATGGTGCGGTCTCATGCTCTTTCCTCCTCACGAAATGTAGCACTTGACTAATTACGTTGATATCAACATTACTCAACCATGTCAAAGTCGCATCTCGTACCTTTCGCCACCACCGTTCTCGTTAGGGACAACTGCCTCTGCCTGCATGTCCAGCGCGCTGCCCGGGCACTGGCGCGGCGGTTCGACGAGGCGCTGCGGCCTCTCGATATCACAAACGGGCAATTCTCGCTGCTGATGTCGCTCAACCGGCCCGAACCCCCGAGCATGAGCATGGTCGCGTCGCTGCTTGCCATGGACCGTACGACGCTGACCGCCGCGCTGAAGCCGCTTGAGCGTCGCGGGCTCGTGGATGTCCTTGTCGACCCGGAGGACCGTCGGTTGCGCCGCCTGAGGCTGACGGCGGAGGGCGAGCGGCTGCTCGCCCGGGCGGTGCCGATCTGGAAGGAAACACATGCCGAGGTCGACGCACAGCTGGGTGCAAATGTTCCGGACCGCCTGCGCGCCGAGCTCCTGGTGCTCGCCCAGGACGGGACGCGCGCCACTGAAGTGATATCCGTAGAGGCGTGAGCGGTCCGGCCGGCGGTATTTCGCAGCCCTTCAACATTCTTCGCGCGTCAGCGAAGACGCGCGGCGCCGTAGGCGCCGAAGCGGAGGAGGGCTTTCCGTCCGCGGCTCCCGCTCTACCTTTGCGAAAATCAGAGGCTTGATGGCACCAAAGGGAGGGATGATGCCGATGAAGACGACCTATAAGGGCAGCTGCCATTGCGGCAGGATCCGTTACGAGGTCGATATCGACCTTCAGGCCGGCACTAGTCGGTGCAATTGTTCATATTGCTCGAAGCTGCGCTATTGGGGCGCGACTGTGAAGCCGGAGGACTTCCGGCTGATGCGCGAGGAAGACGGCATCGGAGACTATCAGTTCGCCACGATGAGCGGCCATCACCGGTTCTGTGCGACTTGCGGTGTGACGCCCTACGGCCACGGATATGTCGAAGAGATCGGCGGCGCGTTCGTCTCCATCAATGTCGCCTGCCTCGACGATGTCGATCCGGCCGTGCTCGCAGCCTTGCCGATCCAGTATATGGACGGGCTCAACAACAACTGGTGGAACGCGCCCGCGGAGACGCGGCACATGTGATTTCGGCCGATGCGATGAAAAGCTCCTCCCTTTGGTGGCGGGAGCCTTGCTGCGAGTGTCGCGCTGAAAATGGGGAAAGCGGGTGTTGTACCCCCTCTGCCCTGCCCGGCAGGGCAGAGGGGGTATGCTAGCGGATGCACGCACCCTCCGCGCGATGCCCGCAACGATTCGATCTGCCCGAGTCCCGCTTTACCGGTCGCCGAGATCCCGCACCGCACCGCGGTCGGCGGAGGTTGCAAAAGCGGCGTAGGCCTTGAGCGCGGTCGTCACCCGGCGCTTGCGCTGCTCGGCCGGCTTCCAGCCCTTGGCGTCCTGCTCGGAGCGGCGGGCGGCGAGGTCGGCTTCGTCGACACGCAAGCTGATAGTGCGGTTCGGGATATCGATGTCGATCATGTCGCCATCGCGCACCAAGCCGATCGTGCCGCCGTTCGCCGCCTCGGGTGAGACATGGCCGATGGAAAGACCGGACGTGCCGCCAGAGAAGCGCCCGTCGGTGATCAGCGCGCAGGCCTTGCCGAGGCCCTTCGACTTTAGATAGCTGGTCGGATAGAGCATCTCCTGCATGCCCGGGCCGCCCTTCGGACCTTCGTAGCGGATGACCACGACGTCGCCCGCCTTGATCTCGTTGCCGAGGATCGCCTTGACGGCGGCGTCCTGGCTTTCGAAGACCCGGGCGGGGCCGGAGAACTTCAGGATGCTTTCGTCGACGCCCGCCGTTTTGACGATGCAGCCGTCAAGCGCGATGTTGCCCTTGAGCACGGCGAGGCCCCCGTCCTTCGAGAAGGGGTGCTCGACCGAACGGATGACGCCCTTCTCGCGGTCCGTGTCGAGTTCCTCCCAGCGCGCCTCCTGACTGAAGGCCACCTGGGTCGGGATGCCGCCCGGCGCGGCGCGGAAGAAATTGCGGACGGTTTCACTCGACGTGCGCGTGATGTCCCAGCGGTCGATGGCGTCGCCGATCGTTTCGCTGTGCACCGTCACGCAGTTGCGATTGATGAGACCGCCTTTGTCCAGTTCGCCGAGGATCGACATGATGCCGCCGGCGCGGTGCACGTCTTCCATATGCACGTCGGCCTTGGCCGGCGCGACTTTCGAGAGGCAGGGAACCTTGCGCGACAACCGATCGATGTCGTCCATGGTGAAGTCGACTTCACCCTCGTAAGCCGCGGCGAGGATGTGCAGCACAGTGTTGGTCGAGCCGCCCATGGCGATGTCGAGTGCCATGGCATTCTCGAAAGCCTGCTTGGAAGCGATCGTGCGCGGCAGGACGCGTTCGTCGTCCTGTTCGTAGTACCGGCGCGCGAGATCGACCACGAGGTGGCCGGCCTCGACGAACAGGCGCTTGCGGTCCGCATGGGTGGCAAGCGTCGAGCCGTTGCCGGGAAGCGACAGGCCGAGCGCCTCGGTCAGACAGTTCATCGAGTTCGCCGTGAACATGCCCGAGCAGGAGCCGCAGGTCGGGCAGGCAGAACGCTCGATGACCTTGACGTCCTCGTCGGAAACATTGTCGTCGGCGGCAGCGACCATCGCGTCGACCAGATCGAGCGCGTGTTTCTTGCCGTGCAGCACGACCTTGCCGGCTTCCATCGGGCCGCCGGAGACGAAGACGGCCGGGATGTTGAGGCGAAGGGCGGCCATCAGCATGCCGGGGGTGATCTTGTCGCAGTTGGAAATGCAGACCATGGCATCGGCGCAGTGCGCGTTGACCATATATTCGACGCTGTCGGCGATGATTTCGCGCGAAGGCAGCGAGTAGAGCATGCCGTCATGGCCCATGGCGATGCCGTCGTCGACGGCGATCGTGTTGAACTCCTTGGCGACGCCGCCGGCCGCCTCGATCTCGCGCGCGACGAGCTGGCCCAAATCCTTCAAATGCACGTGACCTGGCACGAACTGCGTGAACGAGTTCACGACCGCGATAATCGGCTTGCCGAAGTCGCTGTCCTTCATGCCCGTTGCGCGCCAGAGGCCGCGGGCGCCGGCCATGTTGCGGCCGTGGGTGGTGGTGCGGGAGCGATAGGCAGGCATGAACGTGTTTCCTTCACGGACAAATGTCATAACGCGGAGCATGGCGATCCTGGAGCGCCGGTGCAGGGTACTAGCGCAAAATTGCGCGCGCGTCATCTTTTGCGTCAGATTATTTCCGCGGACCGGATGAGTTTGCGGTGCGTCGCCGCTTCACGCGGAATGTGCAGCTCGCCGGCGTTATGCCTTGACCCTTATCGCGTTTGCTTGCCAAGCCAAGGCAACAAGTCCATTGTCATTGGGCATTCATGCCCGACTGGCCTCGGCCTTTCTGGGCGTGGCGGACTTTCTTGAGGGTTCGTCCGAGATGAACTGTCACGAATGCGGTTACGAAATACAAAGCGGCTTTGTGTTTTGCCCGAAGTGCGGTGCGAAACAGCAGAACATGTGCCCGGGCTGCGGCTATGCCTGTCCACCGCATTTCGCCTTCTGTCCTCAATGTGGTACTCAGCTCGGCGCATCGGCGCCGTCTGAGACCCGACCCAAGCCGGCGCCGCGGCCCCGGGTTTCCGGCAGCGCACCGCAGGCTGTCTCTCCGCAGCGTTCGAGCGTGGACAGCGGCGCCGACCGCCGCACGGTCACGATCGTCTTTGCCGATCTCTGCAGCTTCACCACCCTGGGCGAGCGGGTCGATCCTGAGACACTGCAGGCGCTGCAGAACGAGCTCTTCGAGGAGCTGACGGAGGCTGTGGAAGTCTTCGGCGGTTTCGTCGACAAGTTCATCGGCGACGCGCTGCTTGCGCTCTTTGGTGCGCCGGTCGCGCATGAGGACGATCCGGAGCGGGCCCTTCGTGCGGCGCTGGAAATGGTGCACAGGGCAGCGCAAGTGGGCGAGCGCTGGCGCGGACGCATCGGTCTGCCGCTGAACCTACATATCGGCGTCAATACTGGCCCCGTCGTCACCGGCGCCTTCGGGGCGGGCGACAGCAAATCCTATTCGGTCACCGGAGACACGGTGAACACCGCGCAGCGGCTGCAGTCGATGGCCGGGCCGGATGAAATACTTGTCGGGCCGGTGACACACCGCCTCACGCGGCATGCCTTTGCTTATGAGACGCTCGGGGCGGTCACCTTGCGCGGCAAGGTCGGGAGCGTGCAGGTTCACCGCGTGAGCGGGGCGCTCGACGTGCCGCGCGCGGCACGGGGGCTCGACGCGCTCGGCCTGAGCGCGCCGCTGATCGGGCGCGACAAGGAAATCGGTCGCTTGCGTGACTGTCTCGCGCTGGCCTGCAGCGGCACGGCGCAATTGGTGCGTCTGACCGGTGAAGCCGGGATCGGCAAGACGCGTCTCGTCAACGAGTTTCTCGCCGGCCTTGGCGAGGATTCCGAGTTTGCGCACGTCGTCGTGCGGCGGGCGGCATGTTCTCCACTCGGCGAACCCTCCTATGGAACCCTTGCCCGGGTCCTGCGCAGTGCCTACGGCATATCCTCGACCGACACGCCGGAGCAGACGCGCGAGGGCCTGTCCCTCGGCCTCGCCGAAATCGGCTTTCCGGCGGCCGAGATCGAACAACTCATGCCGTTCTTCTTTCATATTCTCGGCATCGGCGACCGCGACGGGACGCTGCAGCACGTCGCGCCCGAACAGGTTCGGCGGCAGCTGTTCTCCGCGATCCGCAGCATTGTCGAGCGGCGGCTCGACCGGGCGCCGCTTCTCCTCGTCATCGAGGACCTGCACTGGGCGGACTCGGCTTCGCTCGAGGCGCTTCGCTTCGTGCTGGACAGGCTGGATCGGCGGCCGTTGATGCTCTTGACGACGCAGCGCCCGGATGCCGGTCCTGACAGGCTGGCGCCTGGCCGCACCAGCATCACCGCCTTGCGTCTCGGTCCACTATCCGTGACCGGTGGGCAGCACCTTCTGTCGGCGTTTTTCGGAAAAGGTCATCTGCCTAGCGAACTCAGTGAGCGGATTCTGCGTCGGGCCGGCGGCAATCCGCTGTTCGTCGAGGAGATCGTTCGCAGCCTGATCGACCTGGAAACGCTGAGGCGCGAGGGTTCCCATTGGCGCGTCGCCGGTGGTGAAGCGACGGTCGATATCCCCATCGGCATCGAAGCAATGCTGCTCGCGAGAATCGACCGCTTGCCGCAGGAGGTGCGCCGGCTGGTCCATTGCGCCGCGGTCATAGGCCCGACCTTTGACGCTGACATGCTCAGGAGCATCACCGTCGCGCCGACCGAGGTGGACCGGGGCCTGGAACTGCTTTGCGACACGGAAATCATAGAGGAGGCGGGGAGCGAGCGATCGTCGCAATCCTACCGTTTCATGCAGTCGCTGCTTCACGAGGCGGTCTATAACAACCTGCTCGTGAAGCGCCGCACGGAAATCCACGCGGCCATCGCCGAGGCGCTCGAGCGGCGCTACGGCGAGAACCCGCAGCGGTTCGAGGAACTAGCGCTGCTCGGCCACCATTTCAGCCAGTCGGACCGCAGCAAAGGCGCGCACTACCTCATGGCGGCCGGCGATCGAGCGCGCCAGCTCTATGCCAACGAGGATGCCATCCGCTACTACCGGCAGGCCATGGCAGCCCTCGCAGCCTTGGGCGAACAACGGCCTGAATGGTTCGTCGCCCGTGAACGCATCGCGGACCTGCTGGAGTCGACCGGTGAACGTGCTGCCGCGGAGGAGCATTATCGCGTGCTGCTCGGCTGCGAGCGGGTGTCGACCGATCCGGTTGCCTCCGCCCGGATCCTCCGCAAGCTCGGTCATCTCCTCTGGGAGGCAGGCAACCGCGAGCAGGCGCAAGCGAATTTCAGCGATGCAGCGGCTCTTCTCGCAAGCGTGGATGCGCCCGTGGAGAGCGCTTCCCTTCTGCAGGAGCGTGGACATCTCGCTTTTCGCATGGGCGACTATCTTGCCGCGTCGGAATGGGCGGACGACGCGTTGGGCCGGGTCAGGGACTTGGCGCGAGACGCCGGTGACGAGGTGCGGCGCGAGGCTGCTTTGGTTACGGCCGAGGCGTTGAATACCAAGGGTGTGGCGCTGGCGCGGCGTGGCCGCAGGCGCGAAGCGATCGCTGCGGTGGAGGAAAGTGTTGCTGTTGCCGAGGCGGCTAACCTGATGCAGGCGGCGTGCCGCGGATACACGAATCTCGGTGTGCTCTACACGATCGTCGATCCGAAACTTGCGATCGATGTCTGCCGACGCGGCCTGGATATGGCGCGGCGCATCGGCGATCTCGGCTTTCAGGCGCGGCTGCTCGCCAACTTGGCTGTGGCATACTGTACCTTCACCGACCGCTGCGCGGCAGAAGGTGTGCCAGCCGCTGAGAAGGCCATCGAAATCGACCGCGCTCTCGAACAGCGCGACCATCTGCCGGTTTCGTTGCTTGTGCTCGGGCAGATTTATCAGTGCCACGACCGTCCGAACGACGCGCGCCGGCTCTATGGCGAGGCGCTCGATGTCGCCGCGGAAACGAGCGAAGCGCAGGTGCTGTTTCCGTGCTATGATGGTCTTGGAGCGCTCTGCCTTGATGAGGGAGATCTGGAGGCGGCCGAGCGCTACTTTACACTGGCTCGAGACATCTGCGCACGTCACGATCTTGATCCTGAAGCATTGATGATACTGCCGTTTCTCGACTAGGTCGTTGGTTCCGTTGAAAGCCGTGAAACGACCTAACTCTTTGAAACGACGCAATTCCGGACGGGAAAACCGTTACACACCGTTCCTGGAATTGCTCCATGCATCGCGCTTCAACGCTGCGAAAATGTCCGGCGCCGACGGTTAGCGGGAGGAGAGTATTATGGTCGAATATCGCAGCACGGGGCCGCTGCAGCCGGGCGATCGCGCGCCGAATGTCGTACTCGACGCGATCACGCGGGAGGGCAAGATCGCCATTGATGATTTTCGCGGTCACAAGCCGGTTTTGGTGGGCCTGTTTCGGGGCCTGCATTGTCCGTTTTGCCGCCGGCACATCGCCGCCATGGCGCAGCTCAAGGGTGCGTTGAACGACAAAGGCGTCGAAAGCCTGACGGTTGTGAATACACCGATCGAGCGGGCACGGCTCTACTTCCGTTATCATCCCTTGCCGAACCTTCTCGCCGCGGCCGATCCAGAACGGATTTCGCACCGCGCCTTCGGTCTGCCGAACCTGGAATTCACGGAAAACGAGGATGATTGGCCGCACAAGGTCGGTATGCAGACCGCGATGTCGATGCGCATCGAGATGCCCGAAGAATTGCCGGAGCCAATGGATCCGTTCGCCGCATCGGAATATCTCGACAAGAGAGATGACTACGAGATGACGGACGAAGACAACCGGATGGTCGCCACGGGCATGGGCCAGCTGGTCGGGCAGTTCCTGCTCGACCGAGACGGCGTGGTGCGCTGGTGCTTCACGGAGGTGACGCCCGACGGCCGCAATATGTTCCGGGCTCCAGCGCCGGAAGAGGTGATGTCGGCGGCATCGCAGGTGGCGCACTGACGGCCCATCGGAGCTATTGCTCCGGTCAAAGAATCCACCGTTTCGCTCAAACGGTGGATTCGTGACGGAAGGGCGTCTTAGCCTTTCAAGGAAGGCGGGCTTTCGTCAGCCACATATAGGCGGCGGCCGTCCATGAGAAACCCAGGCCGCCGCAGCCCTCACCGGTCACCGGGTTGAAATATTCGGCGAAACCTTCCGTCTCGATCGCCGTAATCGTCGATTTCCTGAGTTTTTCCGCCGCTTCCGGGTGGCCGTTGCGCTTCAGCCCGTCGATCAGCAGCCAGTTGATGATGGCCCAGGCGGGGCCGCGCCAGTAGCGCTTCGGTTCCCAACCTGCGATGCCCGGCTTTGTGGTCGGGAAAGCAACCTTGAGGCCCTTCGACCATGCCTCCATCTCGGTCACAAGCGCGTCCGCAATCCCGCTGTCCAGGTTGAGCGAAAGGAGAGGGATGAAACCCGCCTGTGTCGCGGCTTCGACGTCGTCGCCGGAGATCAGGTCGCGGGAGACAAAGCGCGACAGCTTCGGCCGCCACTGGGCGAGGATCGCCTTGCGGCTGCTGTCGTTGAAGGCGGCGATCTCGGACGCGTCTTCCGTCCTGCCGAACAAGCTGGCGAGATGTTCGAGGTCCTCGCCGGCTTTCAGCAGGATCGCGCTCGTCTGGATTTCGGCGATCTTGAATGGTGCTTTATCCCATTGCTTTGCCGGGTCCCAGCCGCAGGCGGCATAGGCGTCGAGCAGATGGATGAAACGCTTGTAGTCATCATCGCGTGGCCGCATTTCAGCGTTCACATGGCCGGTATCCTTGCGAACTACAGGCGTTTCGGTCGTGGTCGGTACGCGCGCGAGCGCAATGTCCCAGGCCGGCGAATTGTCGCTTCCGCTTTCCCAGGGATGAAGCAGCGCCACGAGGCCGGTGCCCTCCGGATCGCGGGCCTTGTACCACCAGCGGTGCCATTTCAGTGCCGCCTCATAGAGCGGCAGGGTACGGGCTTCCGCTTGCTTGCCTGCAGCTTCGTAGAGCTTGCGCAGCGCAATTGCGAACACCGGCGGCTGGGTAATGCCGGAGGTCGGGATCGCATGTTTCGTGCGCCAGACGTTCGGGCCGGGGAAATAGGTATCGCTCGGCTGGTGGAAGACGATGTGCGGAATCATGCCGTCCACCCATTGGCCCTCCACCAGGCGTTCCAACTCCCGATAGGCGCGGTCGGTGTCATAGAGCGCGAACCCCATGGCGACGAAGGCGGAATCCCAGTTCCACTGGAAGGGATAGAGCCGGTCGGTCGGCACGGTATAACCGCCGCGATCGTTGGCGACGAGAATCCGTTTGGCCTGGTCGATATGCATGTTCATGCCGGGTACTCCAAAATTATCGGGCCATTGCGGCCGGAAAGGACTTGCCGCTTTCGGGCGAAAGCCAAGTGATGCGGTTTGGGTCGAGCTTGAGGCCGATGACGTCACCGCTCCTGACGGTCTCGGAAGACGGCAGGATGACGCGTACCGGCTGGTCGTGGATCGAGCCTGTCAGCAACAAATGCGATCCCATCGGCTCGGCGACGCGGACCTTCATCTCTAGCCCGAGCTGTAGAGGCGCCAATTGGACGGCCTCGCCGCGCAGGCCGAGGATCACCTCATCGCCGGTTTCCTTCGGTGCCATAAGCGGTTCGCTGCCCGCGGCTACCTGGCCGTTCGTAACCGGCACCTTGATAAAGTTCATCGGCGGGTTGCCGATGAAGCCGCCCACGAAGCGCGTCGCCGGATAGTTGTAGACGTCGACCGGCGTGCCGACTTGTTCGACCACGCCGTTGTGCATGACCGCGATCCGGTCGGAGAGCCCCATGGCCTCCGTCTGATCGTGGGTGACGTAGATCGTCGTCGTGCCGGCCGACTGCAGCACGGTCTTGAGCTCGGTGCGCATTTCGAGACGCAGCAGTGCATCGAGGTTGGAAAGCGGCTCGTCCATCAGCAGAACCTTCGGCTCCACCGCTAGCGCGCGGGCAACTGCGACGCGTTGGCGCTGACCGCCCGAGAGCTTGTTCGGATAGCGGTCGAGATACTGCTCGATGTGGAGCAGGCCCGCCGCCTTCTCGACCTGCGCCTTCACGCGCGCATCCTCGGCCTTCTGCATCCGCAGCCCGAAGGCGACGTTTTCGTAGACCGTCATATGCGGAAAGACGGCGTAGTTCTGGAAAACCATCGCCAGGCCACGCTCCTTGGGCGGCAGACCGGTCACGGACTTGCCGCCGATCAGAACGTCGCCAGACGTCGAGGTTTCCAATCCGGCAATGATGCGCAGAAGCGTGGTCTTGCCGCAGCCGGAAGGACCGAGCAGCGAGACGAATTCGCCGTCGTTGATCGTCAGCGAGACCTCCTTCAGGGCTTCGAAGGTCCCGAAACTCTTGCGGATGCGGTCAATGACAATGTTGGCCATGGCTATGGTCCCGTTACTTGGAGGAAATGCCCCAGATCGCGAAGAGGTAGCGCCTCACCGCGAAAATGAAGATAACCGAGGGAAGGATGAGCATCAGGCCGCCGGCGAAGCGGTAGTGCATCGGGCTTTCGGACAGGACCGTCAGCAGGTAGGCCGTCAGCGTGCGGTTGCGGACCGTCAGCACCGAGGCCGCGAACACCTCGTTCCAGGAAATGACGAAGGCGAAGACTGCCGTTGCGACGATGCCGGGCAGGGCGAGCGGCGCAACGATCTTGAAGAAGGCCTGAGCGCGAGTGCAGCCGAACACCCAGGCAGCCTCTTCCAGCTCCCTCGGTACACCCATGAAGATGCCCTGCGTTACGAGCGCGGCAAACGGCAGGGCGAGCACCGTGTGGATGAGACCGACACCGATGATCGTGTCGTAGAGGCCGAGCCTGATGAAGGAAACGGTGAGGGGAAGGGCCAGAATCGCCAGCGGGAACGCGCGGGTGAGCAGCACGAGTAGGCGGTAGCCGTCCTTGCCATGGAAATTGTAGCGCGCGAGCGCGTAGCCGGCCGGTGCGCCGAGCAGGATCGAAAGCGCCACGGTGATCCCGGCCGCCCCCAGCGAATTCAGGAAGGACTGCAGCACGCCCTCGGTCTTCAGGAACAGGATGAAGGGGTCGAGCGAGATGCCGGTCGGCAGACCGGTCTTCGGCCATTGATAAACCCCTTGACGGCCGCCGAGCGCGCCGAGGGCCACGAGATAAATCGGCACCATGACCCAGGCGCAGAGCGCCGCGATACCGCTCCAAAGGAGCCAGCGGCTGGAGGATACGAAGCCCGCGGGGCTCGCTTTGCTCGTGGTTTGCGCGCTCATGGCAGGCGCTCCGGATCCACCTTGATGGCTTTCAGATAGATCATCGTGGCAGCGAGCGAGATGATCATGATCAGCACGGCATAGGCCGCCGCGACGCCATAGTTCTGGTTCTGGTTCTGCCAATTGTAGGCCTCGCCGACGAGGACCGGGAAATTGCGCCCGCCGAGCGCATAGACGACCGCGAAGACCTCAAAGGCGAGCACCGTGCGCAGGATGAGTGCCGATTGCAGCGCCGGCCTGATGAGCGGCAGTGTGATGCGCCAGAAGCGCGTCCAGGCTCCGGCGCCGAAGATTTCGGCAGCCTCCCTGAACTCCCTCGGCACCTGGTTGAGGCCGGCGACGATGATGACCATGACAATCGCCGTGCCGCGCCAGATCTCGGCGACCGCGATGGCAAAGAAGAGCGCCACGGGCGTCTGATATGAGAGCCAGCTCGCCTGCCGTTCGATGATGCCGAGTCCCAAGAGCAGCGAGTTGAAATAGCCGCTGTTCTGCAGGATCGACAGCCAGACGAGACCGGCGGCGAGATCCGAAATGCCGAGGGGGATCGTCCAGACCCAGAGAATGGTCTCGCGGCCGCGGCCGACCTTGGCGACCATCGTGCCCATGACGAGCGCAATGGCGAGCTGAACCGGCACGACCGCGAGGGTCAGCAGGAAGGTATTCTTGATCGAGCGGGCGAAGTTGATGTCGGCCATCATGCGCTGGGCATTCGCCGGCGACGGCACGCCATTGTCCGAGAATGCCAGCCAGATCGTCTGCAGCAGCGGTACGATAAAGAGCAGCGCCAGGAAGGCGACGGACGGCAGGATCAGCAGATAGGGGATCCAGGATCGGTTGTTGGTCATCGGCTCCCGCCTCGGAAGTTTCGATGGGGATGCCCGGACAATCCGCCCGGGCATCCTCGGGAAGATTATTCGACGGGGCAGGGGCCATCGCTCTGGGCGTCCGGTGCCCAGCAGGATGCCTTGGTGTCGGTCATCAGTTTAGCCAGGGTCTGGCCCTGCGCCTCGAGCACGTCGCCGATTGGCTCGTTCTGCAGCACGATGCGCTGGAAACTATCCATGTAGACCTTATTGAACTCGCCGCCCTTGTCGCCGAGGCCGACCGGCAGAAGCGAAATCAGCGCATCCTTGGAAGCCTGCGTTGCCGTCACCGCGCCGGCGAGCAGCGCGACACCCGGATCCAGGTCTTCAGGCAGCTTTATGTTGAGCGTCGGGAAGAAGCCGACCCGTGATGCGGTGAGGAGCTGGATCTCCGGCGTCGTAAGATGCTCGATGATCTTCGTGGCGCCATCCTTGTCCGGTGCGCCCTTCGGGATCGCGAGACCGGCGACGACCGGCATGTAGCCGCGGCCCTTCGGGCCGGCCGGTGCGGGAAAGACGACGTAATCATCCGGAGCTGCGGAGATGGCGTTCTTCAGGCGCGCAACGTGATCCCAGGCGACCATGACCTCGCCGGCGGCCAGCGGTTCCTGCATGAAGTCGTAGTTGGTCGAATTCGGGTTCACATAGGCCCAGAGCGCCTTGAGTTGCTCCCAGCCAGCAGCCGCGTCGGCGCTCTGGAAGGTGCGCACCACCCCGCCTGTGAAGGACGGGTAGAAATAGCCTTGGAAGTAACGCGCCATCAGGCCTTTCGGACCGGCCGGGAAGCCGATCTGCGGCTGGCCTGTCGCTTCCTGCATCTTCTTGCCCCACTCGATGAGCTGGTCATAGTTGAGGGCATTCACGTCGGCACCGGAAGGCAGGTATTGCAGTGCTTCCTTCTTGGCGGCCATGACATATGTCGCCTGCATCCACGGGATGTATTGCTGGGTCGATTTGCCAAGCTTGCCGAGATCGAGCAGCGATTGCGGCATGCCGCCGGCCGCGAGCGTCCTGGCAAGCTCGTCGAGCGGCTCGAGGGAATCCTTGTCAGCCAGCGGCGAAATCTCACCGTGCAGCGCACCGACGACGCTGACCGTGCGGGTGCCGGCCTGGCGCTCCGCCTCCATGCGCACTGCGAACTGCGGCGGCTCTTCGACGACGTAGTCGACGTCGCCGACGTCCTGCAACAGTTCCTCGCGAACTACGGTTGCCTCTTCGATCGGACGAAGCTGAGTGGACACAAAAACCGTCTGGGCGAGTACCGGCGAGGCAAAAGCCAGCACGGTGGAGGCCACAATTCCGAATGACATCAGGCGTTTCATCTTCTCCTCCTTCATTACTCTCGTTCGCGGTCGAATGCAGTTATGCCGTCACGCGCGGACGGCGGTGGCTGTCGCGGTCGACGAATTCGATCGCGTGAAGCTCCTGGAGTTCAGCCGCCGGTTCGCCGGCGATGGCGCGAAGCAGCAGGGAGGCAAAACTCGCGCCGAGGTTCTCGCCGGTCATGCGCATGGTCGAAAGCGATGGGCTCGTATAGGCGCCGATCGGCAGGTCGTCGTGGCCAACGATGCTGATGTGATCGCCGCCGTCGATCTCGCGCAATGCCCTGAGTGCGCCAATCGCCATTTCGTCGGTGGCGCAGACGAGTGCAGTCGGCCTCGACGGACGGCGCAGCAGCTCAAGGGCCGCGAGATATCCGCCCTGTTCGGTTGGCGCGCCCTCGGCGCAGAGGTCGGCTTCGAGGCCCGCATCGTCCATGGCCGCCTGCCAGCCCATGCGGCGCACATGGGCGAAGTAATATTCCTGCGGACCGGCGATATGGCCGATGCGGCGGTGGCCTGTGGCCTGGAAGCGCTGGGTCGCGGCGAGGAACCCGGCAAAGCCGTCGCCGTCGATATACGGATGCGGTACGAGGCTTTCAGTACGCCCGTTTGTGACGAAGGGGATGCCGCGCGACTGCAGGAATTCGACGCGCTCGTCGCGCCGCTTTGTGCGCACCAGGAGCATGGCGTCGACACGGCGGCCATCGACAAAGCGGCGGCAGATTTCCACTTCGCTCTCGCCCCGCGGAACGGGTGCGATGACAAGGTTCAGGCCCGCGCTCGCCAGATGTTCGGCGCAGCCGGAAAGCATGTCGAGAAAGTGCGGTGGTCCGATATGGCCGGGGTCGCTCGGCAGCGTGACCGCCACCAGTTCGGCGCGCTGCTTGCGGAGCCTGCGGGCAGACGCGTTCGGCCGATATCCTGCCTTCTCCGCGGCCTCGCGCACCCGCTCGCGGGTGGCGGCGGAGACGTCCGAATAGCCGTCGAGCGCACGGGAAACCGTCGTGATCGACAGCCCAAGCGATTGCGCGAGCTGTTTCAGATTGGCCAATGGTCTCACTCCCTGCGGGAAAGAATTCTCCAAAACGTTTTGGGAGTCAAGCCAAAACGTTTTGGAGTGACGGTTCGCCAATTGGCTGCGGGCATCACGAATGAACAGTGGCTTGGCTGGAGCGGGCTGGTTTGTTTTCGACGCGAAAGCTGGCGGAATGGCCGGTGGGAAGGTGAGCAAAACGGGTGCAGCCGCTCGTCTGCGGCGTTTTCGCGGATCCGTGCATCGGTGGCCGAAAAAAGAAAGCCTGGCGCCGATGCATCAGCGACAGGCTATATCGGTACGCGAACCCGGCGATGCGCTTGGGAGGGACCGCATCGCATAGCTGTCATATAATTCATATTTGCCCAAAAATAAAGCAAAATCGCAAATGCCCAATCTGTTGGCAAGTATCTGCGTTGTCGAAATCCTCCTGCTTCTCACGGCAAACAAAAGGCCGGAGCTAGCTGGACCTTCCGCTGTAGCGCCACACCTGCCAACTACATCTGTCGCCAACGGCCTTCGGCAACGTCATGCCTGTAATGCGGGCTGAAGGGCACCAAGCAAAAAGGCCTCTCGATTACTCGAAAGGCCTTTAAAATCAGAAACTTGGATGGTGGGCGTGACAAGGATCGAACTTGTGACCCCTACGATGTCAACGTAGTGCTCTCCCGCTGAGCTACACGCCCATCCGATGCGGCGCATAGACCACAAAACCCTCATCCGCGTCAATAGGCTTTTCGAAGGTTTTTTGACAGAATTTTCGGTGGCGTTCGCGGGCCGCATTTCTCAGCGAAACACGCTTGCGCGATGCCCTGGCGGCGCGATCTCTTTCGATAAGTTATTGAAATGAAAAAGGCTGCGGCCGATCAACAGGGATCGGTCGCAGCCTCGATGTGGTCGCGCGCACCCGCGCAGGAGTTGGCGGGCTGGCAAGCATGCGGTCTCTGTAGGTCGGTGTGTTGGTGATGCCCTGTCAGGCTGCCAGCATCTTGTTGACCTCGTTGACGAGGTCGCGCAGATGGAATGGCTTGGAGAGGACCTTGGCATCCTTCGGCGCCTTCGAATCGGGATTCAGCGCTACCGCGGCAAAGCCGGTGATGAACATCACCTTGAGGTCCGGGTCGAGTTCGGTCGCCCGACGGGCGAGTTCGATGCCGTCCATTTCCGGCATGACGATGTCGGTCAAGAGAAGCGAAAAAGGTTCTTCGCGAAGCCGGTCGTAGGCGCTGGCGCCATTGTCGTAGGACAGGACCTTATAGCCAGCCTTTTCCAGCGCCTTCACGAGGAAGCGGCGCATATCGTTATCGTCTTCGGCAAGGAGGATTTTCGCAGTCATGAATTCGGCCGTGGCTACTTCTTTTCAATGCTTGTGGAATGCGGCAGCTTAGCAAACCGCAACATGGTAAATATCTGGTGAACAGGGCGGATCCATGCCCTGGCACCAGCGAGATGTCACTATGGACACAGAGGCGACCAACTGGCAACATGATCCGAACAGTAAGATCCGGACATGGTAAAAAGGGTTGCGATGGGGGAAGCAGTCGAGCGGGAGTTTTTTGAGGTATTGGAACCCGCAAGTCAGCGGATCCCCTTTGTGTTCAATTCCCCACATAGCGGCCGGTCCTATCCGCAGTCCTTTCTCGATCAGTCGCGACTCGATGCACATTCGATCCGCCGTTCGGAAGATCACTTCGTCGATGAGCTGTTTCAGAACGCAACCTTTCTGGGTGCGCCGCTGCTTCGCGCGCATTTCCCGCGCGCCTTTCTCGATGTCAACCGCGAACCCTACGAACTTGACCCGCGCATGTTCGAAGGGCAGTTGCCGCCACATGCTAACATAAGCTCCATGCGGGTCGCCGGCGGGCTTGGGACCGTGCCGCGCCTGGTCGCGGAGAATATGGAGATCTATCGGGGCCGGTTTCCGGTCGAGGAAGCGCTGACACGCATCGAGACGATCTATAAGCCCTATCACGCGACGCTCAGGAAGCTGATAGCCCGTACCCATGTCCATTTCGGGATGTCGGTGCTCATTGATTGTCATTCGATGCCCGGCAACGTTCACCTTCCGGGCAGCAGCCAGCGGCCGGACTTCATTGTCGGCGATCGGTATGGGACCAGCGCGGCGGGCGAGCTGTCGCGCACTGCGGTCAGCCTGCTCGAACAGCTTGGATATGTGGTCGCCCGCAACAAGCCCTATGCCGGTGGCTTCATCACCGAGCATTATGGCCGGCCGACACGCGGACTGCACGCGCTCCAGATCGAAATCAACCGCAGCCTCTATGTCGATGAAGTGACCCTCGTCAAAAAGCCGGGATTTGCTGCCCTGACGGCCGACCTCACGACGTTCATCGCCGCACTTGCACAACATGTCGAGGAATATGGGGCCTATCTGCCGCTCGCGGCGGAATAGCGCGGCCCGTCGCTCAAAAAGAACCGCGCCAGCGGCGCGGTCAAGTCTAGGGAGGAAACACCCAAGGAGGGTATTTGCAGCCACGAGTGACTACCCGAAAACTCTAATGTTGCGCTGCACAAATGTCAAGTTGTGAGCGCGAAAACTTTCGCAGTCGCAGCGGGAAATTCTTCAAAACCGAAGGGCGAGGCGCCCGCGAATCGGGGCCCGTGCTCCCGGCTTCCATGCGCTCGAATTCCGGCATCCTTGCCTTTCGAACAAATTCATCTAATCAGATCGCCTTCCCTTTCTTTCTTCGAGAGAGCGACATGTTGCCGGACCGCACCTTTTTCGACCGCCTCGCCGATGCTGCCAAAGCGGAGACAATCCCGCTTTTCCGGACCGGCGCCAGCGTCGTCAACAAACTGGAAGGCGGGTTCGACCCCGTCACGGAGGCGGACAGGTCGGCCGAAGCGGCGATCCGGGCGCTGATTGAAGATACGTTTCCGCAGCACGGCATTTTGGGCGAGGAACATGGCAACGTCGGTCTTGACCGCGAACATGTCTGGGTCATTGATCCGATCGACGGGACGCGAGCCTTCATTTCCGGGCTTCCGGTCTGGGGAACACTGATCGGCCTCTACCGCAACGGCAAGGCCGTGATGGGCCTGATGGACCAGCCTTTTACCGGCGAACGCTATTTTGCCGACGGCAAGAAGGCGACTTATCGCGGGCCCGGTGGCGAGAAAGTGCTTTCGACGCGTGCCTGCGACGCGCTCTCGGATGCGGTACTGTTCACCACCTCACCGCATCTCTATACCGGAGACCTCAAGGAACGCTACGAGGCGTTGCAGGCGAAGGTGCGGCTCTTCCGCTACGGCTGCGACTGCTATGCCTTCGCACTTCTCGCATCCGGCCACGTCGACCTTGTGATCGAATGCGGATTGAAGCCTTACGACGTCGGCGGTCTCATTCCGTTGATCGAACAGGCTGGCGGCATTGTCACCAATTGGCAGGGCGGGCCTGCGGAAATGGGCGGCGAGATCATCGCCGCCGGCAGTCGCGAGATCCACGCGCAGGCGCTGGAAATACTACAGCGCCGCGCGTCCGACGGGACGCACTGAGGTCTCTATAGCAATTTGAATTGCTGCATGATTTTGTCCCTAAATCGATTCCGATTTAAGGAATCATGCAGTGGGAACTAAGCTTTCCTCGAATTGACGGGGCCCCTCGTCGGCGTTCTCGGACGTGGGCAGGAACGCGAAAATCGCGGCCATCGCCTGGGCGCGGTAACGGTCGGCTTCTTGAAAAAGCTCGTGACGCGCGCCGTCGATCGGGATCATGTGTCCGGCGCGGAAGTTGCGCGCCAGGTATTCGACAGCAAGATGCGGCACGAGGCGGTCGGCTGTCGGCGCCAGGATGATGCTCGGCACGGTGACACGGGTAAGATGCTCCCGGCGCAGGACGCGCCGCATTGCCTGGAAAGTCTCGCGTAGCCATCGGGCGGTTGGTGGTCCCACCCGCAATTGTGGGCAGGCATCGGTCAGCGCCTGGTTGCGCGCAAAGCGGCGCGCGTCGGCCGTCAGGACGTTATTTGCGAAGGGAAGATTGCCCTTGTCACGATGGAGCGGCAGCCTTCCCAAGCCGAGCCAGTCCATTATCGTCGCGATCGCAAAAATGTTTCGCTGGCCGACGGCCTGGCCGCTGAGACCGACGAAAGGAGCGAGCAGCACCATGCGGTCGATCCGGCTTGCGAGCATCGGCGCGAGTGACAGCGCCACCAGCGCGCCCATTGAATGGGCGACGATGGAGAAGGGCAGGCGCGTATCGGGCAGGACGATCTGCTCGAGGAAGATCATGAGATCGCGCTCGTAGTCGGAGAAATGAGCGACATGGCCGCGACCGGCGTGCCGCAGCAAGCGTTCGGAGCCGCCCTGGCCGCGCCAATCGAAGGTGGCGACCCAGAAACCGGCAGCAGTGAGATCAGCGATCGTTTCGAAATACTTCTCGATCGTCTCATTGCGCCCCTGCAGCAGCACGATGGTGCCGCGGGCAACCGAGGCTTCCGTCTTGAAAACCCCATAGCGGATCTTGCGATTGCCGACCCCATCGAAAAAGCCCGCCGCATATTTGCCCGGTATCGGATTGTCCGGCATCGGATAGAGGATCGTGGTCATGAAGAGCGACGGCCCGAGATGTAAAGCGCGTTGAAATCCTTGGCGCGGAAAGGGGGAGAATGAGAGCACTCCGCCGACCCCGCGCCTTACTTCTCAGGGATAGGCGGTGGCCTCAAGCGCGTCAAAGAAAAAAGGGCCGGAAACGGTGGGTGAAATCCGGACGATCACCGTTTCCGGCCGCTGAAGCAGAAGGGACATGTACTTCAGCGCCAGGAATTTTTCCCAGTGTCCCTGTTTTAACCGACGGCGGCTGAACGGGGACCGAACCGGTCATTCATGTTCTGTTCACCAAGCGCCGGTCCGAAAGAATCCGCGCAGAAATTCCCTTGAACTGGCGCGCGCGCATTCCCATGTGTTGAGCACGGACGCCGATGACGGGTCCGTTCACCGGTCGCGCCGCCGCCAGATGGGGTGGCTGACCAGACATCGCAAACCGTTGCTCTTAAGGAGGACACCATGCGTCACTTTGATTTCTCCCCCCTCTATCGTTCCACCGTCGGCTTCGATCGCCTGTTCACCATGCTTGACAGCCTTGGTCAGCCCGATCAGTCGCAGACCTATCCGCCCTATAACATCGAACGCACCGGCGAAAATGCCTATCGCATCACCATGGCCGTTGCGGGCTTCGACGAGAGCGAGCTTTCGGTCGAAGCGCGTGAGCATACGCTGACGATCAAGGGCGAAAAGAGCGAAGACAAGGGCGAGGAGAGCCAGTTTCTCCATCGCGGCATTGCCAAGCGCGCATTCGAGCGCCGCTTCCAGCTCGCCGACCATGTCGAGATCAAATCCGCTTCGCTGAAGAATGGTCTGCTCCATGTCGATCTCATTCGCGAGATTCCGGAGACAGCCAAGCCGCGTCGCATCGAGATCACCTCGGTAGCCTCGCAGCCGAAGCAGATCGAGGCTCAGACCCTCTAATCCGTTCTAAGGTTCGGAATCAGGGCGGCGTCCGAAAGGGCGCCGCTTTTTTCATGCGCAGCGTGCCGTCAGCAGACTTCTACGAAGCGATCGACATCCTGCGATCGTGTGGCGAAGCTGGTGACGAGCCGGTAAAGCCCCTCGTCCCCAGCCAAGCTGTCTGCCAGCTGATCCGGCACGTGCCAGTCGTAGAAGACCGCACCCTGTTGCTGCAGCTTCGACGCCACGTCCTGCTTCAGGATCACGAAGACCTCGTTTGCCTGCGGCGACCAGGCAAGCCGGCTCTTGGCCGAGGCGGAAATGCCATCGGCAAGACGCGCCGCCATCGCATTCGCATGGCGCGCGAGATTGAGCCACAGATCGCCCGAAAAATAGGCATCGAACTGCGCGGCGATGAAGCGGGACTTCGAAAAGAGTTGGGCGGCGCGCTTGCGTAGGAAATGCATTTCCTGCGCTTTCGAAGGATCGAACAGGATCAGCGCTTCGGCACACCAGCAGCCGTTCTTGGTGCCGCCGAACGACAACAGGTCGATACCACGTTTCCAGGTCATTTCCGCTGGCGTCGTCCCGAGGCCGACGAGCGCATTGGCGAAGCGCGCACCGTCCATGTGCAACGGAAGCTTGTGCGATTTGGCGACGGCCGCGATCGCATCGATTTCTGCTGGCGAATAGATCGTGCCACTTTCCGTCGCCTGGGTGATGGTCACCGCCATCGGCCGGCCGCCATGGATGAATTCCGGGGGGAAGCGACGGATCTCAGCTTCGAGCCGCGACGTATCCATCTTGCCGCTCGCGCCGTCCACCGGGCAAAGCCTGGCCCCGTGGGAGAAGAATTCCGGTGCGCCGCACTCGTCGACGTTGACATGCGCATCTCGATGGCAAAAGACCACGCCGCCCGCCCGGTTGACGCTGGACAGCGCCAGCGCGTTCGCGGCGGTACCGGTGCCGACGAAAAATACCGCCACGTCCTTTTCGAAAATTTCCGAGAACTTCTTTTCCACCTTCCGGTCGAGTTCGCTTGTGCCGTAGGCGGAAGCATAGCCGCCCGCATGAGCCGCCAGGCTTTCGGCGATTGCCGGATGGGCACCTGCCCAGTTGTCGGAGGAAAAGATCATCTGACGTCACCCTGTTTTCGGCCACGCTCGGCCGCTTCGGCGAGACCATAGCCGACTTCCACGGCCGATCAATGCGGCTCCCGACAGGTATGCCAACACAAGACCAGTTTGAAACCAAAGCGAAGAAAGCACCGACCGGATTGTAATTTAATTTTAAAAGCGCGAAATTTCCGGCAATCTTCGGCAAAATCTCTTCCATTATTTGCTGATATGCCCCTTGCGAAGGGGGGCGCTTTCTGGCATAGAGCGCATGAAATAGGACAGGTTTGCTGTCCTATTTCGGTCTAGGGACCGGAACAATCGCCGGAAGTGCCGAAAAATGCGGCATTCGGCGTGTAGCGCAAGGGTTTCCGCCGGGTTTCATCCGGTTGTTGACACCTGCCATCAGGATGGTCGCGGGACATTCGTGCCTGGTGCAGCCGCGCTTATTTGCGACCTGATCAGGATCATGCGACGATAATGCCCGGCTTTGCCGCAGCGCGAAAGGCGCGGCGAGGGATGCGCGGGCGGCGGTATGCCCGGAATTTCCGGGTCCAATAGGAGGGAAGACGATGACGGATCATTCGCCATCACAGCAATCAGGGCTCCACCTCGCACGCAGCGCTGCGACGGTTGCGAAAACGCCCGCTTTCCCGTCCGGATTACCGCGAAAACAGGGGCTCTACGACCCACGAAATGAGCACGACGCCTGCGGCGTCGGCTTCGTCGCTCACATGAAGGGTGAGAAGTCGCATCAGATCGTGCGCGACGGCCTCTTCATGCTCGAAAACCTGACGCATCGTGGCGCCGTTGGCGCCGACCCGCTGATGGGTGATGGTGCGGGTATCCTCGTTCAGATTCCCGATCGCTTTTTCCGGGAGGAAATGGCGAAGCAGGGCGTTACCCTGCCAAAAGCCGGCGAATACGCCGTCGGCTATCTCTTCATGCCGCGCGACGAAAAGCTGATCGCCCATTTCAAGGACGTCATCAGCGAGGTCGTCGCCGAGGAAGGCCAGCACCTGCTCGGATTCCGCGACGTGCCGGTCGATAATTCCTCGCTTTCCAAGGCGCCGGACATTGCCGCTACCGAACCGCACCACGTGCAGGTCTTCATCGGTGCCGGCCGCGACGCCGCGACCAATGCCGAATTCGAGCGCCGGCTCTTTACGCTCCGCAAGGTGATCTCCAACCGCATCTATGCGGAGGCAGATGGCGGTGACCTCGGCTTCTATGTCGTGTCGCTGTCGACTTCGACCGTGGTCTACAAGGGCATGTTCCTTGCCTACCAGGTCGGCGCCTACTACAAGGACCTTTCCGACGAGCGCTTCCAGTCGGCGGTGGCGCTGGTGCACCAGCGGTTTTCGACGAACACTTTCCCGTCCTGGAAGCTCGCGCATCCTTACCGCATGGTCGCGCACAACGGCGAGATCAACACGCTGCGCGGCAACGTCAACTGGATGGCGGCGCGACAGGCCTCGGTCTCTTCACCGCTTTTCGGCGACGACATCTCCAAGCTTTGGCCGATTTCCTATGAGGGCCAGTCGGACACGGCCTGCTTCGACAACGCGCTCGAATTCCTGATCCGGGGCGGCTATTCGCTTGCCCACGCGGTGATGATGCTGATCCCGGAAGCCTGGGCCGGCAACCAGTTGATGTCGCCGGAACGCAAGGCGTTCTACGAGTACCATGCCGCCCTGATGGAGCCATGGGACGGGCCGGCGGCAGTCGCCTTCACCGATGGCCGACAGATCGGCGCGACGCTCGACCGCAACGGCCTGCGGCCAGCGCGCTACATCGTTACCAGCGACGACCGCGTCATCATGGCATCGGAGGCCGGCGTACTGCCGGTCGCCGAGGACAAGATCGTCAGGAAGTGGCGGCTGCAGCCGGGCAAGATGCTGCTGATCGACATGGAAGAGGGTCGTATCATCTCCGACGAGGAGGTGAAGTCTTCGCTCGCCAACAAGCATCCCTACCGCAAGTGGCTCGACGATACGCAGTTGATCCTCGAGGACCTGAAGCCGGTCGAGCCGCGGGCGCTCCGCCGCGACGTGTCGCTGATCGACCGCCAGCAGGCCTTCGGTTATTCGCTGGAAGACACCAAGCTCCTGATGTCGCCGATGGCGACGACCGGGCAGGAAGCGATCGGTTCGATGGGCACCGACACGCCGATCTCGGCCATGTCGAACAAGCCCAAGCTGCTTTACACCTATTTCAAGCAGAACTTCGCGCAGGTCACCAACCCGCCGATCGATCCGATCCGCGAGGAGCTGGTGATGAGCCTCGTCTCGTTCATCGGCCCGCGTCCGAACATCCTTGACCACGAGGGTATGGCGCATGCCAAGCGGCTCGAGGTTCGTCAGCCGATCCTCACCAACGGCGACCTCGAGAAGATCCGTTCGATCGGTCACACGGAAGACCGGTTCGACACAAAGACGCTCGACTTCACCTATGACATTTCGCGCGGCGCGGAAGGCATGCCGGAAATGCTCGATCGCCTCTGCGAGCGGGCGGAAGCGGCGGTCAAGGGCGGCTACAACATTATCGTGCTTTCCGACCGTCAGGTTGGCCCGGATCGCGTTGCGATCCCGGCGCTGCTGGCGACCGCGGCCGTGCACCATCACCTGATCCGCAAGGGCCTGCGCACCTCGGTCGGCATCGTGCTCGAGTCGGGCGAACCGCGGGAAGTACATCATTTCTGCCTGCTCGCCGGCTATGGCGCCGAGGCGATCAATCCCTATCTCGCCTTCGACACGCTGGTCGACATGCACAAGCGCGGCGAGTTCCCGAAGGAGGTCGACGCCAACGAGGTCGTCTACCGCTACATCAAGGCGGTCGGCAAAGGCATCCTCAAGGTCATGTCGAAGATGGGCATTTCGACCTACCAGTCCTATTGCGGCGCGCAGATCTTCGACGCCGTCGGCCTGTCGTCGAAGCTCGTCGATCAGTTCTTCTTCGGCACCGCGACGACGATCGAAGGCATCGGTCTCGAGGAGATCGCGGCCGAAACGGTCGCCCGCCACAAGGCGGCGTTCGGCGCCGATCCGGTGCTCGCCAACACGCTCGATATCGGCGGCGAATACGCCTTCCGCATGCGTGGCGAGAGCCATGCCTGGACGCCTGATGCCATCGCCTCGCTGCAGCACGCCGTTCGCGGCAATGCTCAGGACCGGTATCGCGAATTTGCCGACATGGTGAATGCGTCGTCGCTGCGCATGAACACGATCCGCGGCCTCTTCACGATCAAGAGCGCCGAGGCCGTTGGCCGCAAGCCGATCCCGGTAGAAGAGGTCGAGCCGGCGGCGGATATCGTCAAGCGTTTCTCGACCGGGGCGATGTCCTTCGGCTCGATCAGCCGCGAGGCGCATACGACGCTGGCGATCGCCATGAACCGCATCGGCGGCAAGTCGAACACCGGCGAGGGCGGCGAGGAGAGTGATCGCTACATGCCGTTGCCCGATGGTTCGATGAACCCACAGCGCTCGGCGATCAAGCAGATCGCATCCGGCCGCTTCGGCGTCACCACCGAATATCTGGTCAATGCCGACGTGCTGCAGATCAAGGTGGCCCAGGGTGCAAAGCCCGGCGAGGGCGGCCAGCTTCCCGGCCATAAAGTCGACGCGACGGTCGCCAAGACCCGGCATTCGACCCCGGGCGTCGGCCTCATCTCGCCGCCGCCGCACCATGACATCTATTCGATCGAGGATCTGGCACAGCTGATCTACGATCTGAAGAACGTCAACCCGGAGGCGGATGTTTCCGTCAAACTGGTGTCGGAAGTGGGTGTCGGCACGGTTGCGGCCGGCGTTGCCAAGGCACGCGCCGACCACATCACCATCGCAGGCTTCGACGGCGGTACCGGCGCCTCCCCGCTGACCTCGCTGAAGCATGCAGGCAGCCCGTGGGAAATCGGCCTTGCCGAAACCCAGCAGACGCTCGTCCTGAACGGTCTGCGTTCGCGCGTCGCATTGCAGGTCGATGGCGGCCTGAAGACCGGCCGCGACGTCATTATTGGGGCGCTGCTCGGTGCCGACGAGTTCGGTTTTGCGACTGCGCCGCTGATCGCCGCCGGCTGCATCATGATGCGCAAGTGCCACCTGAATACCTGTCCGGTCGGTGTCGCGACCCAGGATCCGGTGCTCCGGAAGCGCTTCAAGGGCACGCCGGAACACGTCATCAACTACTTCTTCTTCGTTGCCGAGGAAGTGCGCGAGATCCTCGCCTCGCTTGGCGTGAAAAAGCTCGATGAGATCATCGGCGCTTCGGAACTGCTCGAGCGCGAACGCATGATCGAGCACTGGAAGGCCAAGGGCCTCGACTTCTCGAAGATCTTCCACAAGGTGGAGGCTCCCAAGGAAGCGACCTATTGGACCGAGCGCCAGAAGCATCCGATCGACGACATTCTCGATCGCAAGCTGATCGAAAAGGCGAAGACCGCACTCGAGACTAAGGCGCCCGTCGCTTTCGAGACGGAGATCAAGAACGTCGACCGTTCCGCCGGCGCGATGCTTTCCGGTGCGCTCGCCAAGCGCTGGGGGCACAAGGGCCTGAAGGACGATACGATCCACGTGACGCTCAAGGGCACGGCGGGCCAGTCCTTCGGCGCGTTCCTCGCTCGCGGCGTCACCTTCGACCTGGTGGGCGACGGCAACGACTATGTCGGCAAGGGCCTCTCGGGCGGGCGCATCATCGTCCGGCCGCCGGAAGCCTCCCGGATCGTGCCGCATCAGTCGATCATCGTCGGCAACACCGTGCTTTACGGAGCAATCTCGGGCGAATGCTACTTCAATGGCGTCGCCGGCGAGCGCTTCGCAGTGCGTAACTCCGGTGCGATCGCGGTCGTCGAGGGCGTCGGCGATCACGGTTGCGAATACATGACCGGCGGCGTGGTCGTCGTCATCGGCGGAACGGGCCGCAACTTCGCGGCCGGCATGTCCGGCGGCGTCGCCTATGTTCTCGACGAGGAGGGCGATTTCGCCCGCCGCTGCAACATGGCGATGGTCGAGCTGCAGCCGGTGCCGGAGGAAGACGATATGCTGGAGAAGCTCCACCACCACGGCGGCGACCTCATGCACAAGGGCATGGTCGATGTCTCGGGCGACATGACGCGTCACGACGAGGAGCGGCTTTACCAGTTGATCTCCAACCACCTGCACTACACGGGCTCGCCCCGTGCCAAGGAGATCCTCGATCAGTGGACGGATTACCGACCGAAGTTCCGCAAGGTCATGCCGGTCGAATACCGCCGTGCGCTCGAGGACATGGAACGCATGAAAATGGCAGAGGCGGCCGAATAGGAGGCCCCGGTGAAACAGGCTCCCGGTTCATCAAAGACTGGTTCGGGGGCCTCTCACGCGCGCTCGTCAAGAGCGCCTGTCCAGACGCGAAGCTTTCAGGATGATACGATGGGTAAGGTAACTGGATTTCTCGAGATCGACCGGCAGGTGGCAAAGTACCAGCCGGCGTCCGACCGCATCCGCCACTTCCGTGAATTCACCATTCCAATGTCCGACCAGGAAGTGCAGAAGCAAGCCGCGCGCTGCATGGACTGCGGCATCCCCTATTGCCATGGGCCGACCGGCTGCCCGGTGCACAACCAGATCCCCGACTGGAACGATCTCGTCTATAACGGCAACTGGGACGAGGCGATCCGCAATCTTCACTCGACGAACAACTTCCCGGAATTCACCGGACGCGTGTGCCCGGCGCCTTGCGAGGAAGCCTGCACGCTGAACCTCGAGGATGTGCCGGTCGCGATCAAGACGGTCGAGCAGGCGATCGCCGATAAGGCCTACGAAATGGGATACATCGTGCCGCAGCCGGCCGTCACCAAGACCGGCAAGAAGGTCGCGATCATCGGCTCGGGCCCGGCCGGCATGGCGGCTGCCCAGCAGCTCGCCCGCGCCGGCCATCAAGTCCATGTCTACGAGCGCGAATCGAGGCCCGGCGGGCTGCTGCGCTATGGCATTCCGGACTTCAAGATGGAGAAGAACTTCATCGACCGCCGCGTCGAGCAGATGCGGGGCGAGGGCGTGACCTTCCATTGCGGCGTCAATGTCGGCGTCGACCTGCCGGTGCAGAAGCTCCTCGACGACAGTGACGCCGTTCTTTATTGCGGCGGCTCCGAGACGCCGCGTGATGCTGGAATTCCGGGTGTGGAGTTTGTCGGCGTGCACGATGCGATGCCCTATCTCGTGCAGCAGAACCGCCGCGTCGGCCGTGAAAACATCGACAGCGTCGGCTGGCCGTCCGAACCCATCCTCGCCGGCGGCAAACACGTCGTCGTCGTCGGCGGCGGCGATACGGCGTCCGACTGCGTCGGCACGGCCTTCCGCCAGGGCGCGGTCAAGGTGACGCAGCTCGATATTCGCCCGCAGCCGCCGGAGAAGGAAGACAAGCTCGCCGTGTGGCCGTTCTGGGCGACGAAGATGCGTACCTCCTCCAGCCAGGCGGAAGGTGCTGTTCGCGAGTTCCAGGTCGCGACGCTGGAGTTCATCGGTGACGAGGACGGGGTGCTGACCGGCGTCAAGTGCTGTCAGGTGGACGAGCGCCGCAAGCCGATCGCCGGGACCGAGTTCATCATCAAGGCCGATCTCGCTTTCATCGCCATCGGTTTCCGTGGTCCTTTCGTGAACAGCGTTCTCAAGGATCTCGGCGACAAGCTGTACCTCAACACCGACCGGCGCGGCTCGACCAATGTCGTCGCCAATGAGCGGGACTACAAGACGTCGATCGACAAGCTCTGGACCGCCGGCGACGTCCGCCGCGGCCAGTCGCTCGTCGTCTGGGCGATCCGCGAAGGCCGCCAGGCGGCCCGGGCTATTGACGAAGCGCTGATGGGTTCGAGCGTTCTGCCGCGTTAAGCGGCTGGCACCTCTGAATACCGCTTGTTTTGGGATTACCCCTCACCCGTCCCCTCTCCCCGCCTGCGGGGAGAGGGGACTGGGGCGGTGCCACGAGTCTCCTTCGCTCCGCTTGCCGGAGAAGGTGCCGGCAGGCGGATGAGGGGCGGAGGCGGCGCTCAGCGCGCTTAATTCCACATCAACGGTTGCTGGTCACCGCCTCCGGCTTTGCGAGCCGGAAATCATCGACGCGTCCTGGCGGTGCGGCGACGATCTCGCCTTTCTCGATAAGCAAGTCGCGTGGGCTCTTGCCCGTGCTTTTCAAAGGCGCATCGCCGCCGAGCAAGGCGGTCGCGCCGTCGAGTTCCGGATCGGTCACGCCGATCGGCTGGGTCTTGACGATATCCTCGTTGGCAAGCGGAGCCGTGACGACCAGATCCTTCAGTTCTCCGGCGCCCGGCACGTCGGTCGTCGCGGCCGCCTCGCCGAGCAGTTTGCGGATATCCTTCTCGACATAGAAGGCGAGCTTGCGCTTGCCGGCCTTGGTGAGATTGATGCCATCGGAACCGCGCAGGCGGACCTGCTGGCCGTTGATGTCGGAGCCGGTCATGATGAATTTGCCGCCCTCGTCGACGAAGCCATCCCAGATGTCGATAAACTGGCCGCCAGCTTTTTCGACTTCTTCGCGGAAGAGACCGTTGAACGTTACCATGTCGGCGGTCATGGCGCTTGACTGGAACGGCGGCATGCCGACCCAGAGAACTGGCAATCCGTCCTTGCGCGCCAGAATCGCGAGCGCGTTCACGCGCTTGCGGTATTCCTCCGTCCAGAGATCCGTGCGGAACTGCTCCTTGGTGTCGCCGATCCGCATCATCTGGCGGTCATTGGCGCCGAGGCTGACGACGATGACGGAAGGTTTCAGCTCCGCCGCATAGTCCGGCAGCATCTTCGGCCAGTCGAAATAGTCGTTGCGGACAAGGCCCGAAGAACCGTTGGCGCGCGTCTCGATCACAACCCCCGGCGTCGTTTCGAACGCGGTCTTGAGGCCGTCGCCAAGGCTTCCGGCGACGAAGTCACCGACCACCAGCACCTTTTTTGCATCCGGCGATTTTGCGATGACCGGTGCGGGCGGTGGCGCGTCGGCGAGCCGCGGCTTGGCGCGGCCAGGGCGCGCTCGCTGCGGCTCTACCGGCTGCTGGCGGCGCTTAAGGATCCGTCGTGGCTGTGGCTGGCGGGGAAAATCGTATTGCTCCTGGTAATAGCGTCTTTGGGGAACGAAGACGCCGAAGAGTCTCTGCAGAACATTCCGCCGCGGCACCGGCTCCTGCGCCTCCGCCACGGTGGCAAAGAAACCCGCAAAAAGCATCGCCGCCGCACCCATGAAGATCGGCGCTAAACGAAACGGACGCAGGAACCGTCTCATCGGTGCGTTTCTGATTGGCAACATGATCGCATTCACCGTCGAACACAGCAATTCAAAGTGCTCAGCAACTTTGCGTCCAATGAGACGCGCGGCGCTGTACCGCCACAATACGCCAAATCACGGCGATTTCCGATCGAATGGTCGGAAATCGCCGTGAACGAGTAAAATTCCCGCCTGCGGTCAGTTGCGCAGAGCGCGCAGGAGGTGCTGTGTCGGTTCGCCGTCCGGCGTCAAACCGTTCTGGGTCTGGAAGGCCTGGATCGCAGCCTTGGAGCCCGAGCCGAAATTGCCGTCGACTTCACCGTTGTAATAGCCGAGTTCCTTCAGGCGGTTCTGCAACTCGAACTTCTCGCTGATGTCGAGCGATCCGTCCGGGCGCGGCCAACGCTGCTGCATGCCCGCATAGCCGGCGATCTGGTCGGCCAGCAGCCCGACGCCGAGGGCATAGGAATCGGAGGCGTTATAGCGCTTGATGACGAAGAAGTTGCGCGTCATCAGGAAGCCGGGACCATTGCTGCCACTTGGAAGTTTGAGTTCGGCGCGCGTGTTCGTGCTGCGAAAACCCTTGCCGTTCGGCCGGAGGAAACCGAGCGCCGCCCATTGGCCGAGTGTCTTTGTCTGGCCCGAATATTTCGCGGCATTCGCCGGCGGCACGACTTCGTAGCCCCAGGTCTCGCCCGGCTGCCAGCCATTCTTCCTCAAGAGGTTGGCGGCCGTGGCCAGTGCATCCGGGACCGAATTCCAGATGTCGCGGTGCCCGTTTCCGTCGGCATCGACCGCATAAAGCAGGTAGCTCGTCGGAATGAACTGCGTGTGTCCCATGGCGCCCGCCCAGGACCCGGTCAATTCGCGCGGGGTGATGTCGCCGCTCTGGAGGATCTTCAACGCCGCGATCAATTGAGTCCTGGCATATTTGGAACGCTTCGCATCGGCATAGGCAAGCGTCGCCAGCGCGCGCGGTACGTAGTGCAGCCGGTCATCCTTTTGGAGAACGGCACCGTAGTTCGTTTCCATCGACCAGATTGCGAGAAGGACGTTCCTGTCGACGCCGAATTGTCGTTCAAGCGCGTTGAGCGTGCGGGCATGCTGGGCGGCCATTTCCTGGCCGATGCGCTTCGTGTACGGATTGACACGCGAGTCGATATATTCCCAAATCTTGTGCTTGAACTCGGGCTGGAAGCTCGCCTTTTCGAGGACTGCGGGATCGGGCGTCTTCACGCCGGCGAAGGCCTTGCGGTAGGTCGCCTGGCTGATGCCGCTCTTGGCGGCGGTCGCGTAAAAATTGTTGATCCAATTCTGGAAGCCCGTGTCTGCATGTGCAGGTGCTGAGCCAAAGGCGGCGGTAACGACGAGGGCGGCGGCGATATGGCTAAAGAACGTCCTGCGGTTTCTGATCATCAGCTATCGGTTCCGTTTCTCAGCGAGCGTTCAGCCGGCGTTCATGCCGGACGGAATACTCCGGGTTTGCAATGTCGCCCGCAGCAGGCCGCGAAAGGGCAGCTTGCGGTTCTTCTTCACTCCGAACAGCGGAAACCGCATCGGATCAGGGAAGAAGCCTACAGAAACGAAGTCAACAAAGTCTTTACCATGAATAAGGCACGTCGTCGTCTTTTGCAAAAAAATAGCGATCGGCGACTAAATCGAATCCAATTTGCCTTTTTCGGGCTAGAGTTGAGAAACACTGCAAGGAGGTGTCTATGACCGACAAGCGTAAAGTCCGCAAAGCCGTGTTCCCCGTGGCGGGCCTTGGCACGCGTTTCCTGCCGGCAACCAAGGCGGTGCCGAAGGAGATGCTGACGGTGGTGGACAAGCCGGTCATCCAATATGTCGTCGACGAGGCGCTGGAAGCGGGCATCGAGCATCTGATCTTTGTAACCGGCCGCAGCAAGGCGGTGATCGAGGACTATTTCGACATTCAGGTCGAACTCGACCAGACGCTCCGCGAGCGGAACAAGAAGGCTGAAATCGAGCTGCTCGAGGGCATATTGCCGAAGGCTGGCACCACCAGCTTCACGCGCCAGCAGGCGCCGCTCGGCCTTGGCCATGCGGTCTGGTGCGCGCGCGATCTCGTCGGCAATGAACCTTTCGCGCTGCTTCTGCCCGACATGATCATGAAGGGTGAGAAGGGCTGCCTCAAGGGCATGGTCGAACTCTACGAGCAAAGCGGCGGCAACGTGATCGCCGTCGAGGAATGTGCTGCAGACCAGGCCCACAAGTACGGCATCGTCGGCGTTGGCGACAGAATCGGCGACGGCTTCAAGATCACCAAGATGGTCGAGAAGCCCGCGCCCGGTACCGCGCCGTCGAACTTCTTCATCAACGGCCGCTATATCCTGCAGCCGGAGATCTTCCCGATTCTGGAACGGCAGGAGCGCGGCGCCGGCAATGAGATCCAGCTGACCGACGGTATGGTCAAGCTTTCCGGCGCCCAGCCTTTCGCCGCCTACCACTTCCGCGGCGACACCTATGACTGCGGGGCGAAGGATGGTTTCATCCTCGCCAACGTCGCCTTCGCGCTCGAGCGCGGCGACATTCGTCCCTCCGTCGAAGGGCCGCTGAAGGCTTTGCTGCAAAGCCTGAAGTGATCTCCATCCGATTGAAAAGCCAAGCCGCGCCGAGAGGCGCGGCTCTTTCGTTGCGACCTCCGAAGCGTGATGTACATCGGAGGACGGCGCCGGTATTGCTCCTTTGGCACTGCGCAAGGACGGCGAACCGCTACTTGGAAGTGCCCCTAGCGCCTTAGCGTCAGTCCGACGCCGATGCGGGCGGTATCGGTCGACTCGCCGCGGTCCCGGTTCGTCCGTTCGTAACTGACGTCCCCGGTGAGTGCGAGATAGCGAGTCATGTCCCAGGTCAGGCCGGCACCGGTTCGCCAGGTGGCTTCGTCGGAAGATGCGGCATCCGAGGGGAAGTTGCGCAGCGTCAGGCTGTTCGATAGGCGGGCAAGCAGCGTCGAGCGCAGTTGCCGGGTGACGATGTTGGTCAGCTCGTAGTTGATCGAGCCTGCGTCGCCCGGTGTCGTCGAGGGATCGAGGTAGGTCGCGAGACCAAACAGGACATCGGTACCGCGCTGCGGCGACCAGTTGACGCGTCCGTCCGCCGAAAGGCCGCGAAGATCGCCCAGACGGTCGTCGTCGAAACGATAGGTTCCATAGCCGAGTGCGAGTTCGCCGTTGAGTTTCTCCCCGAGATCGACCTCAAGCCCGGCCCGTCCCGCATAGCTGTGATAGGACCGCTCGAAGCCGAACGCGTCCTGTCGCAGGTCGTAGTTCGATTTGCCGACGGAGGCCTCCAGGAAGGGCATGAGCGCCGGCGAAAGCTCGTAGCCGATGCGTGCGGTGAGCGCGCCGAGATTGCGGTTGCGGTCCTCTTCCGAAATCGTCGTGCCGTTGTCGAGTTCGACGTCGCCATAGGTGCGGCGCTCGAAGTCCATGCCAAGAGAGCCGCGGATGAGGCCGAAGTCGCGTTCGACCGCGGCGCCAAGTCTGTAGATGTTGACGGCAGATTGTTCTTCGGCGTTGGCGACAGCATTCGGATCGTCGGGGTCCTCGTGCTCGAAGCTGTAACCGGCCGTCAGCCGGGCGGTCGTCTGGTCGCTGAGGTCGAGACGCAGTTCGGCGTCGACATCCGCACGCGGTTCTTCTTCCCCCTCGCCAGACGTGTTGTTCTGCAGGACGCCTTCGCCGGTGACGCTGAGCTGATGGCGCGACCAGTCAGACGTCAGCGAGCCCTTGAGGCCGGTCTCGATGAAGCTGCGACTCTCGCTCCGGCCGCCAGTCTTCTGCCGCTCGTGGTTGAAGGTTTCGCTGAGAGCAGGCTTCAGGACGAAGGTGCCGATGCGGATGCCCGGTGCCTGGCCCTCGTAGGGGTCGATGCGCGTGCGGAGGCCATCGATCGTCTCCTCGCGCCGGTTCAGGCGGTTGAAGTCCTCGTCAAGTGCCGGGGGAAGATCGCTGGGGGCAACGGCGCCAGTCGTTTGCGGGTCCGTGATCGCGGCGGTAGTGTCCGTTGTTCCCGCCATGCCTGTCGCTGTGCCGGCAGTCGACTGAATATCGAGGCTTTGCGCGCCGGCGGGCGTGCCGGCGAAGATGGCGCAGCCCGCCAGGAGCCATGCCCGCATCCTCGGACGCGAAGCGCCCGCCGTGATCGAGCGTGAAATTTTGGGCCCCATGCGCCGTCTGTCCGCGAAAACGTGATTGCAATCGTTTCGCAACCGTAAAGGCGCGTGGTTAACCAATCGTTTCCAAAAGGAAATCCGGTTTCAGTACCGTTACCGGCGATTCGCTCAGGCGCGCTCGACAGTGAGGTGGCGGCCGCTGCTTGCTACGATGCGCACGCGCGTGCCGACCGGCAGATCCGGCCCTTCGACCGCCCAAGTCGTGTCGTCCAGGCGCACGCGTCCTCGGCCCTCGGCGATCGGCTGCTCCAAAACCGCCGTGCGGCCGACGAGGCTTTCGCCACGCTTGTTAAGTAGCGGCTCGTCGCTGTCGGCCGAGGACGAGACGAACCGCCGCCCGATGAGCACCGCGAACACCGAATGCAGCGCGAAGACGAGGACCTGGATCTCCCAGACCCAGAATGCCGTATCCCAAAGGAGGAGGGACAGGCTGCCGGTAGCGAGTGCTGCGAACCCGATCCATACCAGGAAGACGCCCGGCAGCACCAATTCCGCTGTCAGCAGGACGAGGCCGAGCACCCACCAGCTCCAGGGTCCGAGTTCGAGGACGATGCGTGCGATCATGTGACGCCCTCAAGAGGTCGTTTCGGAAGAACTGGCGGCCGGACCCGTGCGCGGCGTCGAAAGGCGCGGGCGAGGGGAGTTAGTCGGCTGGCCGTCGCCGAAGACTTCCCTCGCGATGGCGCCGATGCCGCCGAGCGAGCCGATCAGCGAAGAGGCCTCCATCGGCATCAGCACGATCTTCTGGTTGTTCGCCGTGCCGATCGAAGCGAGCGCCTCCGTGTACTTTTGCGCGACGAAATAGTTGATCGCCTGCACGTCGCCAGCGGCGATCGCTTCGGAAACCATGCGGGTCGCCTTGGCTTCTGCCTCCGCCAGGCGCTCGCGCGCCTCCGCCTCGCGATAGGCGGCTTCGCGCTGGCCCTCGGCCTCGAGGATTGCCGACTGCTTGGCGCCCTCGGCGCGCAGGATCTGCGCGTTGCGGGCGCCTTCCGCCTCCAGCACCTGCGCGCGCTTTTCGCGCTCCGCCTTCATCTGCCGGGCCATCGCCTCGACCAGGTCCGTCGGTGGCGCGATGTCCTTGATCTCGACGCGGGTGATCTTGATGCCCCAGGGATTGGCGGCCTCGTCGACGACGCGAAGCAGCCGGTCGTTGATCGTGTCACGATTGGAAAGCAACTCGTCGAGGTCCATAGAGCCCATCACCGAGCGGATGTTCGTCATCGTGAGGTTGAGGAGGGCATTCTCGAGATTGGCGACCTGATAGGCGGCCTGGGCGGGGTTCAGCACTTGGTAAAAGGCGACCGCGTCCGCCGACACGCTGGCGTTGTCCTTGGTGATGACCTCCTGGGTCGGCACGTCAAGGACCTGCTCCATCACGTTCATCTTCGCCCCGATGCGATCGATGAAAGGAAGGATCAGGTTGAGCCCCGGCTCCATGGTCTTCGTGTAGCGCCCGAAGCGCTCGACCGTGTAGCGATAGCCCTGCGGCACTGTCTTGATACCGGCAAAGAGCACCAGGATGACGAGAACAACGAATGCAATGACTGCGATATCCATGCCGCCCACCGACATATCTCCCTCTTCGCAACTCCAGCGCTTGGAGTGCCCCTGGATATGACGTGGCGATTCGCGGGAATATTTCAAGCGGCAGGCCTCTCATCCGCCCGCCGGCACCTTCTCCCCGCAAGCGGGGCGAACGGATGTGCCGCGAGGGACAATCGGTCCCATCAGGGTGGACCTAGAGCCAGCCCTCAAGCTCGCGGCGGACCACGTGATTGAGCACTGCCATGCCCTCGGCACTGTCGTTGAGGCAGGGAATATGCGCAAATTTCTCGCCGCCATTGTGGTGGAAGCTTTCGGCGGCCTGACCTGCGATTTCTTCCAGCGTCTCCAGACAGTCGGAGACGAAACCGGGATTGACGACGGCGAGGCGCTTGACGCCGTCCTTCGCCAGCTTCTCGACCGTCTTATCGGTATAGGGCTGCAACCACTCCTCCGGGCCGAAGCGGGACTGGAAGGTAACCTGCAGCTTAGCCTCCGGCCAGCCGAGCTTCGCGCGCAGCAGCCGTGCGGTCTCCTGGCATTGGTGATAATACGGATCGCCCTTGTCTGAATAACTCTTCGGAATGCCGTGGAAGGAGGCGAGCACGACTTCCGGCTCCCAGTCGAGCGTTGCAAGATGCTTGCTGATCGATGCGGCGAGCGCATCGATATAGACCGGGTCGCCGGGATAGGCCGGAACGGTGCGAAGCGCCGGCTGCCAGCGCATCTTAAGCAAAGCCTCGAAGGCCTTGTCGTTGACCGTCGCGGTCGTCGCCGCGGCATATTGCGGATAAAGCGGGAAAACGAGGACGCGATCGCAGCCTCCCTGCTGCAGCGCCTGCATGCGCGAAGCGATGGACGGTTGGCCGTAGCGCATCGCCCAGTCGACCACGACCTCCGGCCGATCGGCAAAGGCCTTCGCCATCAGTTCGGCCTGGTTGCGGGTGTAGGTGCGCAGCCAGCTTTCGTTGCGTTCCTTGTTCCAGATCACTTCGTAGGCCTTGCCGACCTTGCCGGGGCGGGTGTTGAGCACGATGCCGTAGAGGATCGGGTACCAGTAGAGACGCGACCATTCGATGACGCGCCTGTCGCTCAGGAACTCCTTGAGGTAGCGACGCATGGATGCGTAGTCGGTGCCGTCCGGGGTACCGAGATTGACAAGCAGCACGCCGATCTTCCCGGATTTCAAGGCAACTTGGTCGGTGCTCGGTTCGGCATGTGTCATCTCGGTCCTCATGGGCGCCTTTCCATTGCCGGCGCCTTCGGTTTCAAACTCTTCTAAAAAGAAAAACCGGCGCGGGGAAGCCCGCGCCGGCCGATCTGTCAGAGGCAAATTGTCTTATTTGGCCGGAATCGCGAGCTCGCGGCCGACTTCGAGCCGGCGCGGCGCGGGCTCGCCGTTGGCTTCGGAGATCCTCTGCCAAAGCACGCCGTTGCCATAGTAGGACTCGGCGAGGTCCCAAAGCGTGTCGCCCCTGGCGATGACATGTTTCTGCGGCCCGGCGGCCGCGGTCTCGGCTGAAGGCTGCGCCGGTGCGGCTGCAGTGCCCTCCGCCGGCTTCGTCTCGGTTACCGTTGCACCGGCCGCCGCGGCGACTTCCGTGATGCGGCCATCGGTATAGGGCTTGAACGGCTGGTGCGCCGCGAGATAGTCGGCGAGCACTGTCTCCAGCCCCGGACCATAATCGTAGGCGTTCTCGCCCTTGGCCTTGAAGACGTCATAGCCGTCGCCGCCGCCGCGCATGAAATTGTTGCTGACGAGCGAATAGGTCTTTTCCGGGTCGAGCGGTGCGAAGGCTTCGCCCTCCTTCGCCTCGACAGACACGAGGCGGCTACCGGCCGGCTTGGAGCGGTCGAAAGAATATTTGAGGCCGGCCACCTGCGGGAAACGCCCGCCACCCTCTTCGATCTGGCTGAGGCCGTTCTCCAGCGCGGCGCGAATGTCGGCGCCCTTCAACTGGAAGGTCGAAAGTGTGTTCTGGAAGGGAAGCACGGTGATGGCTTCGCCCATGGTCACGTCGCCGGCGTCGATCGAGGCGCGCAGCCCGCCGCCGTTGGTGATGGCGATCGTGACACCCTGCTCCTTGACGCGGTCAAGCATGGCGTCGGCCACCAACGTGCCCATTTCGCATTCCTTCGCGCGGCAATTCTCGCGCGAACCGTCGATCGGGGTCTCGGTCTTGGCGATGACCTTGGTTCTCAGCTCTTCGATCGGCTTGGCGAGTTCCTTGATACGGGCAAGCACCGCTTCGTCGGGCTTTACCGACGAGTCGATGAGAATCGGATCGCCCTTGGCAGCCTTGACTACGCCGCTGTCATCGAAGGTGACGAGGAGGTCACCGAGATATTTGCTATAGGACCCGGCCTGCACCACCGGCACTTTGTAGCCGCCGGGATTGTCGACCATGGTCGGATAGGGGCCTTCCGCCTTCTCGTCGGTATTCGACAATAGGCTGTGGGAGTGGCCGCCGACGACCACGTCGACGTCCGGGATCTTGGCGATGGCGGCGAGGTCGCGCGGGTAGCCGACATGGGTCAACGCGATGATCTTGTTGACGCCCTGCTTCTTGAGTTCCTCGACGGCACTCGTAATCGTCGCAACATCTTCACCGATCAGGATGTCCGGTCCGGGAGAGGCAAGTTCGGGCGTGTCGTTCGCGACTGCGCCGACGATGCCGATCTTCTGCCCGCCGACATCCAGCACGATCGAGGGCTTGATCCGGTCACCGATCTTCGACTTGTAGCTCGGCAGCACGTTGGCGGTTACGACCGGGAAGGTGACCTTGTCGAGAAAGCTCGCGAGCCCGTCTTCGCTCTCATCGAATTCGTGATTGCCGACGGTCATGGCATCGAACTTCATCAGGTTCAGGAATTCCGCTTCCGCCGCGCCCTTGTAGGTAGTGAAGAAGAGCGAGCCCTGGAAGTTGTCGCCGGCATTGAGCAGCAGCATGTTCTTGCCGGTCAGCTCCTGGCGTTTCTGGTCGATCAGCGTCTTCAGGCGGGCGACGCCACCGAAGCACTCGTTCTTGCCTTCGTCTTCCGCCGAGCAGGTCGAATCGAACTTGTTGATCGACTCGATGCGGGAGTGGAGATCGTTGATGTGCAGGATGTTCAATTCATAATCGGCGAAGGCGGCGCCCGAAGAAAGGGCAAGGATAGACGCGGTCATGAGGCCGGTCCGGATGTGTCTGATCATGATGCTCTCCCGTTCTGCCTGTGGATTTCCGATCGATTGCGAAACCGCGCGGAAATGCTCGATCCCCTGACCGAGTTGGCGTGCCGGATGTTTCCATCAGTTGCGGCCGACTTCAAGCGGTAAAACCGCTCTTTCTTCGCCGGATTCCAACTACGGTTAAGCCGGCTGCCGAATGACGCGACGGCGCGGCGAAGGGGCATGATGCGCTATGGCTCCCTGCCTAAAGATGCCGCACTTCGGCGGGCGCCTCTCCCCAGTTGTCATTGCGGCCATCATAGTAGGTGACCGGTGCCGCCATCAGCTCGTCGACGTCGACGCCGTCGAGACATGCGACATTGATATTGAGGTACGGAGCGCCCGTCATGTTCGGGACACCGATGCGCTGAAAGGGGTGCACACCGCAATGCTTGCAGAAGAGATGATGGGCGACTTTGTTCTCCCCCTGAAAGTCCGTCAGGTCGCTCTCTCCTTCGATGAGACGAAAAGCTTCTGGCCTCACGCGAACAGACCAGAGGCGCATCTTCGTGCAAATGGAGCAATTGCACTTTCCGGTGCCGAGACTGATATCCAGATCGGCCTCGAAGCGAACCGCGCCGCAATGGCAGCTTCCCGTGTAGGTTTTCAGCATCGCCTTCTCGGAATGGAATGAGGTTTTTCGTTATCAAACACGGCAAAAGGCGCGTTTGAGCGGGCCTCGTCGTATCGCTGGGATGTGGACGGGGGCGTTTGTCGCCTCGCCCATCCACTTCAGCCGCGGCGCGTCAGAGAGAATTGAGCGCCGGAATCGGTGGTGCAATTCAGCTGTGTCTGCGTAACGAGCGCGCAGTTGACCTTCGACTGGGTGTTGCGCACCAGCGACGTCATGCTGATTTCGACAAGCGTCGGGCTGACATTCACGTAGTTGCCGGAAGCAAGCAGCTGGTTGGTGTCGGTGGTCCGTGTCGAGAACGTCCCGCCAGCGAAGGTGGAAACGATGCCGTTCGGATCGACCCAGGCGCCCTCGACGCCAGCCGCCTGGCGCAGCGGCGGTCCGCCCATTTCCCGTGGCGACGACTGGCATGATGCCAGCGCTGCCGCGGCGGCCAGAAGGGTCGGAATGGCGAAAGGCTTCATTGGCGTTTTCTCCCGCGTCTTGCTTTGGCGGTTTCGTTCTGCGCGCGGAACCATGCCGCGATCATGAGTTGAAAGCAAGAGCGTCACGGAAATCCCGGCGATTTTGGGTTCATTCACGCCAGATCGTAAACGTGATCGATTCTAAGATGTTAGGGCGCGGTTCCCTCTTTTGGGACGGTTGTTTTCGCCCTTTTGCGCAACCTTGTCACTCAAATGAAAGGGCCCGGGGCAGTTATGCTCCGGGCCGTATTTTGAAACTTATCCGCGGCGGTTTTTAGCGGAAGAGGATGTTTCGGAACTGCCACGGATCCTTGGTGTCGAGGTCTTCCGGGAACAGGCCCGGGCGGCCCTCAAGCGGCGTCCAGTCGGTGTAGTGGCCTTCGACCGGGCCGAGATAGGGAAGCTGCACTTCCAGGCAGCGCTTGTAGTCCATCTCGTCGGCTTCGACGATGCCCGCCTTCGGGTTCTCGAGCGCCCACACCATGCCGGCGAGAACGGCGCTCGTCACCTGCAGGCCGGTGGCATTCTGGTAGGGCGCTATGCGCCGGGTTTCTTCCAGCGACAGGCGCGAGCCATACCAATAGGCGTTTTTGTCGTGGCCGTAGAGCAGGACGCCGAGTTCATCGATGCCGTCGACGAGTTCGTTCTCGTCGAGAACGTGGTGCACCGGCTGCGCATTGCCGCCGTTGCCGAACATCTCGTGCAGCGAGAGCACGGCGTCGTTGTTGGGATGATAGGCATAGTGGCAGGTCGGGCGGTAGGTGACTTCGCCGTCCTTGCCATTAACCGTGAAGAAGTCGGCAATCGAGATCGATTCGTTGTGCGTGACGAGGAAGCCGTACTGCGGGCCAGGCGTCGGGCACCAGGTGCGGACACGCGTGTTTGCACCCGGCTGTTCCAGATAGATCGCCGCCTTGCAGCCCTTCTTGTGCTTCTTGGCGTTCTTCGGCATCCAGTTTTCGTGCGTACCCCAGCCAAGCTCGGCCGGCTGCAGGCCTTCCGAAATGAAGCCTTCGACCGACCAGGTGTTCCAGAAAACGTCGAGCGGCTTGGGGTTCTTGCTGCGCTGTGTGTCGCGCTCGGCGATATGGATGCCCTTGACGCCCGCCTTCTTCATCAGTTTCGCCCAGCCTTCGCGGTCGTCCTGATGCGGTTCCTCATATTTCAGGCCGAGATCGTCGGCGAGGTTGAGGAGCGCCTTCTTGACGAACCAGGAGACCATGCCCGGGTTGGCGCCGCAGGTCGAGACCGCGGTGGTGCCGCCCGGGTTCTTCTGCTTTTCCTTACGCACCGTCTCACGCAGCGCGTAGTTCGTGCGTGCGGCGTTATCCATTTCGGTGTTGAAGTAGAAGCCGAGCCAGGGCTCCACGACCGTGTCGATGTAGAGGACATCGAGCTTGCGGCAGAGCTTCATGAGATCGAGCGAGGAAGTGTCGACGGAGAGGTTGACGCAGAAGCCCTGTCCGCCGCCCTCGGTCAAGAGCGGCTTCAAGAGTTCCTTGTAGTTGTCCTTGGTCACGTAAGCCTTGACGTGACGCACGCCATGGCGCTCGAAAATCTCCGTGTCCTTGGCGTCTTCGCGCGGTTCGACCACAATCAACCGGTTCTTGTCGTATTTGAAGTGGCGTTCGATCAGCGGCAATGTGCCGTGGCCGATCGAGCCGAAACCGATCATGACGATCGGGCCGGTGATCTCGCCATAAACCGGATAATTGGTATCTGCCATTTTGGTCTTCTCCTGAGGAAACATTCCTGTGAGGTTGGTTGAAATGCGCGGAAAACGGGCGTTTGAGTCTCTGTTCAAGCCAGGAGCGCCCGCGCGTTCCATGAACGCGCCGAGGGCGCTGAAGCACTGGGGTTCTAGAGTATCGTGCCCGCTTTCCGGTGAAATCGCTGAAAGCGGATGCTCTAGAGCATAGTTTCCTGTCACAATAAAGGGCGGCCGCGTCAACCGCGACTTGAGGCTTTGCTTAACCGGCAATCGCCAGCAACGCCGCGATCAGAGCCTCGCGCTTGCTCACAAGACCCTTGTATGCAGCCTGCGGCAGCGTCAATTCGCGCAGTTGGGCGACGAAGGATCGGGCAAGCGCTGCCGCATCCGGTCGGCTTCTGAGTGCGGCCAGCGGGTCGGAATAGATGCGGATCGTGAAGACGATCGCGCCGGTTTCCGGCAGTTTGCGAAGTGTCTGGCGCTCGATGCGGATGAAGGTCCCGTCCTCGGAAAGCGACACCGCCTCGGCATCGATCTCCTCGGATTTCGACTTCGGCAGATGCAGCGCGCCATCGACGTTGATCGCCCAGTTGAAGCGTTCGACGAAACGTCCGGGCGAAAGATTGTCGAACATGCGGGTGATGAGTTCGGCGTTGCGCGTGCCCTGGCCGAAGCCGGGAACGGGTGCATGAATCTCGTGCATCGCCCGGCCGAATTTCTCTGCGAGCGACCAGGAGGAGGGAAAGGCGACATAGGCTGCGGCAAGTCGCCAATCGCCATCCCTGCGCTCCATGATCGCAAGGTCATCCTGGATCAGTGAGCCGGCGGTGACGAGAGCGGCATCGCCGGCAAGCGCCACCCGGCGGTTACCGGCGAACATCGCGTCGCCCTCGCGCCGGTAGAGTGCCGGATATCGGTTGGGCAGGTATTCGGTGAGCACATTCAGGAGTTCGCCCTGCGCAGGCTCCGTTCCAGGCTCGGCAACGAAAATGCTCTCGCGCATGGAGGCGAGCAGCCGCGCCTTTTCGTCGAGGTAGAACTCAAGCGCATCGTCCAGTTCAATCCACCGATCGGGATCGAGCTGGACGAGACCGATCGTGAAGGGCTTTGACGAGCCGTCGTAGGGCGTGTGTTTCATGCTGGAGGACCGGAAGACTTTGCCACTTAACCATATTTCCCTTCCATTGGCATGGCGGGCATTCGGCCACAAGCGATTCGTGTTATAGCTCTTGCGCGTGTATATTCTTGCTGTAATTGCATTTCTCTAATGTGTTTGCCCGGAGGGATTGAGATTTGAACGTGATTGGCGACCATCTCCAGACCTTGATGGAACTGGAGGCCCGATCGCCCGTATTGATCGCGCTTTATGACGAGCACGACCGTTTGTGTTTTGCCAATGATGCGTTTCGCTCCGCCTATAATCTCGCTCCTGACGACTTTCCGACCTGGGCCGATCTGATGCGGCGTAACTATGCCTGCGGCAAGGGCACGGTGGTGAAGACGGACGACATCGAAGCCTGGATTGCGGCTACGGTCCATCGGCGCGGCAAGGTACCGTTTCGTGCGCTTGAAACCGACCTTCATGACGGCCGCTGGCTGTGGATGACCGAGACGGTCGATGCCAATGGCTGCATGCTCTGCATCGCGGTCGATATCACCTCCATACGCGCCGAGGAACGCGAACTGCGGCAGGACCGCGATTTCGCGGTGCGTGCGTCGCAGGTGGACGAGCTCACCAGCGTGCCGAACCGGCGCTATACGATGGACAGACTTAACGACTTCATCGTGACCTGCACCGGCAATCCAGACATGTGGGGTTGCGTGGCGATCATCGACATTGATTACTTCAAGGCGATCAACGATCGCTATGGCCACCAGCGCGGCGACGAAGTTCTGCTCGATTTCGCCCGCCAGATGCAGGGGTTCGTCCGTCGTTCAGACTGCTTCGGCCGAATCGGCGGCGAGGAGTTCATGCTGATCCTGCCCGACACGACCGTCAGCGAAAGCCATCTCATCCTTGACCGGGTGCTGGACAAGGTGCGTAGCGCCCGGCCGCTCTCGAACATCCCGGAGTTCTACTACACCTGCTCGGTGGGGCTTGCGGAATATCGCGATGGCGACACTGTGAACGATATCTATGCGCGCGCGGACGAGGCCCTCTATCTTGCCAAGCGCGAAGGGCGCGACCGCGTGAAGCGCTATACGCTCGCAGGCTCAGACCCCGAGTTTCGCCCGGATCAGACCTCTTAGCGAATTGCCGAGATAGAGGTCACCGCTTTCAAGATCGGCAGGCGAGAGACGAGAAACGCGCGCGCGGCGCTGGCAGATGAGTTCGGCCCGCAGCACGCCGGCAAGCAGGCCGCAGCCGATCGGCGGCGTTTTGACGATGCCGCTTCCGTCATCGAGGAAGACGGAGGTTATCGTGCCTTCGCAAACCTCGCCCTTTTCGTTGAGCAGGATGACCTCGTCAGCCTCCGCCGGCGAGAACTCGCTGCGCGCAGCCTCGAAGATTTCGCGCCGCGTGGTCTTGAACCGAAGCAGCCGATTGCCGGAATCGAGCCTTGTGGCAGCGATCCGCGCGCGCCAGACGGCATCGTCGGGAAGAGCGGTAAAAGGAGCGGTGGTCACGGCGATGGCGCCGTGGCGGTCAAGCGTCAGGCGGACCCGCAACGGACCTTCGGCGCCGTGCACGGCTTCCCTCAGGTGCGCTTCGGCAGCGTCAGCGCCGACAAAGCCAAGCCGCCTCGCCGAGCGCGTCAGCCGTGCGAGGTGCAGTCGCAGGCGGACGAAGCCTGTCTCCGGCTCGAAGCGCAGTGTCTCAATCAGAGAAAAATCCGTCATCGCGCGATCTCGGCGTCGCCGACGGCGAAGCGCGCTTTCAAGAGGCATTCGTCATATTCGGCTTCGGCCTTCGAATCGAAGACGATGCCGCCGCCGACATTGAAGACCGCCCGGCCGTCAGAAAACAGCGAAATTGTCCGGATCGCCACGTTGAACCGCATGACACCGTTCGGGGCGATGAAGCCGATGGCGCCGCAATAGGCGTCGCGCGGCCCGCTTTCCAGTTCATGAAGGATCTCCATCGCCCGGATTTTTGGAGCGCCGGTGATGGAACCGCAGGGAAAGAGAGCCGCAAAGATATCGGCAATGCCGGTGTCGGGGCGAAGCTTGGCCCTGACGTGGCTCACCATCTGATGGACGGTCGGATAGGTTTCAATGTCGAAGAGTTTTGGAACGTCCAACGTTCCGACCGTGGTGACGCGGGAAATGTCGTTGCGCAACAGGTCGACGATCATCCGGTTTTCGGCCTGAGTCTTTTCGTCTGCCCGCATCGCGGCGATGATTGCCGCGTCCTCTTCGGCTGTCGCGCCGCGCGGCGCCGTGCCCTTCATCGGATGCGTTTCGATCCAGCCGTCGGCGTCGACGTGGAAGAACAGTTCGGGCGAGCGCGAAAGGAGAACCGGGCCGTCGAGCGCCACCAGCGCCCCGTATTTCACCGGCTGGCGCTCGATCAGCGACCAGAAGGCCGCGCGCGGGTCGCCCGACCAGCGCGCATGGATCGGCATCGTCAGGTTCGCCTGGTAGCAATCTCCCTGGCGCAGGTGCTGATGCAGCCGTTCGAACCGCGCGCGGTAGGCCGGAAAGTCCCAACCGGCGCGAGGGTCGGAGAGGAAGGGCTCGTTTTCCATCCGTCGCTGCGATACGCCGAGTGGATGACCTTCCGAGGGCGCGTCGAAGACGCCGAACGACATCAGCGGCGTTTCGCGGTTCTCCTCGGCAAAGGCCTCAAGCTTTTCTTCGAAAAGGTGGCCGGCCTCATAGGCCATATAGCCGGCGAGCCACTTTCCGGCACGATGAGCACTTTCGATTTCCGCAAGGCCGCGCCGGAATTCGCCTTGTGTGCGCGCCGTGATCACGCGTGAGGGCTCGGCGAAAACCGTCGTCCGGTTCTCGCTGTCGTCCCGGAAAAGGACATAGGGCGCATTCTCGATCATCGAAGCTGGTCGTCGTCCGTTCAACATCCGGCCGTTGGGGCATACAGCGATTTAAAGTACTACGGCGGCCTTTGTGCGTCCGAAAGGACGCACGGCGCCGTAGTGGCTCAGGCTGCCTTATCAAGCGCCTCCAACTCGTCGATCAGCCCCTCAATCATCGACAGTCCCTGCGCCCAGAACGACGGATCGGTCGCGTCGAGCCCGAAGGGCGCCAGCAGTTCGGAATGATGCTTGGTTCCACCGGCCTTCAGAAGCTCGAAATACTTCTCCTGGAAGCCCTTCTCGGCCTTTTGGTAGACGGCGTAGAGCGAGTTCACCAGGCAATCGCCGAAGGCGTAGGCATAGACGTAGAAGGGTGAGTGGATGAAGTGGGGGATATAGGCCCAATAGGTCTCGTAGCCTTCGGAGATCCGGATCGCGGGACCGAGGCTTTCCGTCTGAACCGAGAGCCACATTTCGCCGAGGTCGTCGGCGGTCAGTTCGCCGTCCTTGCGGGCGGTGTGGACCTTGCGCTCGAACTCATAGAAGGCGATCTGGCGCACGACCGTATTGATCATGTCCTCCACCTTCTGCGCGAGCATCGCCTTGCGCTCGCGCTTGTCCTTGGTCTGATCGAGGAGCGCGCGGAAGGTCAGCATCTCGCCGAAGACGGAGGCGGTTTCGGCAAGCGTCAGCGGCGTCGAAGCCATCAACGCACCCTGAGCGCCGGCGAGCACTTGATGCACGCCGTGCCCGAGTTCGTGGGCGAGCGTCATCACGTCCCGCGGCTTGCCCATGTAATTGACGAGCACGTAGGGATGGACGGAGGGAACCGTCGGATGCGCGAAAGCGCCGGGCGTCTTGCCGGGGCGGACGGGTGCGTCGATCCAGCGGTCATCGAAGAAACGGCGGGCGATTGTCGCCATTTCCGGAGCGAAGGCATGATAGGCGGAGAGCACCGTGTCCTTCGCCTCGTTCCACGGAATGATGGCGTTTGGCGTTTCGGGGAGCGGGGCGTTGCGGTCCCAGAAGTTCATCTGCTCCATGCCGAGCCATTTCGCCTTCATGGCGTAGTAGCGGTGCGAGAGGCGCGGATAGGCGGCCTTGACCGCGGCGGCCAGCGCGTCCACCACCTCCCGTTCGACGCGATTGGCGAGATGGCGGCTGTCGGCGATGTCCGCGAAGCCGCGCCAGCGGTCGGAGATTTCCTTGTCCTTGGCAAGCGTATTGGTCACCAGCGTGAAGGTGCGGATGTTCACCTTGAAGGTTTCGGCGAGTGCCATGGCCGCCTTCTTGCGGGTCTCCGGCGAGGGGTCCTGCAGAAGGTTCAACGCAACCTCGAGCGGCAACGCCTCGCCGTCGACGTTGAAGGTGAGCGCCGCAACGGTCTCGTCAAACAGGCGGTTGAAGGCGGTCGCGCCGGTCATCGACTTTTCGAGGAAAAGCTGCTCCAGCTTGTCGTCGAGTTGATAGGGCTTGTCCTTGCGCAGGTCGAGGATCCACGGCTTGTAGTGTGCCGCAAGGCTGTCCTTCGTCAGAGCCGCATCGATGATGCTATCCTCGATGCGGTTGAGTTCCAGCGAGAAGAATAAAAGATGCGCCGACATGTCGGTGAGCTTCGACTGGACGTCGCCGTAGAGTTTGCCGTTCGCCGGATTGGACGTGTCGGAGAAATAGGTGAGCCCAGCGAAGGACGCGATGCGGCCCATCAGATCCTCGAGCGCCTCGAACTCCTTCACCGCTGCACCGATGCCGTCGTCGCCGGTATTGCCGGCAGCCTCCGTCAGCTTGCCTTTCCATTTCTTCTCGAAGGCGATCGCGTCGGCATCCGCCTTCGCCATGTCGGCGCGGAATGCTTCCGACGTGGCGGACGCATAAAGATCTTCAAGCCGCCAGGACGGCAGATCGCCGAGTTGGGCGGCAGCGGCATGCGCCTGTCCGGCCGTGGCACGAAGAGTGGATCGAGCGGCGGAAGCGACTGGGTTGCGGGTGGATAGCGGCATCTTCGGATTTCCCGTGTTCGTGGCGGAAGCGGCAGGCCATATGGGCCTCATTGCTATCGCCGCCAATGGATAAAATGCAAGCTTTTCTCAAAACATGATGTTCAGCCCTTTATGGCACGAATAGCTGGCATGATTTGGCACATGAGGTTGGCCAAAGAGTACCGCGTGTCCTGAGCAGGAGGCTTTCGTGACATCACATATTCTTGTCATCGATGATGATCCGGTCCAGCGCCGGTTGCTGACGAACATGATCGAACGGCTGGGCCACGTCGCGCATCTCGCCGACAACGGGCGCAGCGGACTCGAACTCCTGGTGCGCAAGGGCGGTATCATAGATGTCATCCTGCTCGACCTCCTGATGCCCGAGATGAACGGCCATGGTTTCCTCGAAGCGCTTGCCGAACGCGGCGTCGATACGCCCGTGATCGTCCAGACCGGGCAAGGCGGCATCGAAACGGTCGTCCAGGCGATGCAGGCCGGGGCCTTCGACTTCCTCGTCAAGCCCGTATCGCCGGAGCGGCTCGCGGTGGCGATCGGCAATGCGCTGAAAATGGCACACCGCGACGGCAAGGTGAAAACGTCGCGCCGGTCGCGCGGGGGCGCGGTTGGGTTCGACGACATCGTCTCGGCGAGCCCGGCGATGATCCGGGTCATCGACCTTGCCCGTCGCGCTGCACAGTCCAATATCCCGATCGTGCTTGAAGGCGAATCCGGCGTCGGCAAGGAGATGGTGGCGCGCGCGATCCAATCGGCAAGCGACCGGGCCGGCAAGCCGTTCGTTACCGTCAATTGCGGCGCGATCCCGCACAACCTGGTCGAAAGCATCCTGTTCGGTCACGAGAAGGGCGCCTTCACCGGCGCAACCGAAAAGCACACGGGCAAGTTCGTCGATGCGGATGGCGGAACGCTCTTCCTCGACGAGATCGGCGATCTGCCGCTCGATGTTCAGGTCAAGCTCTTACGCGCCGTCCAGCAGGGCGAGATAGAGACTGTCGGTGCGCGTCATCCGCATAAGGTCAACGTGCGGCTGATCTCGGCCACCAACAAGGACCTTATCAACGAGGTGCGCGAAGGCCGGTTCCGGGAAGATCTCTATTATCGCCTCAATGTCTTTCCGATCACCATTCCGGCGCTGCGCCGGCGCAAGGAAGATATTCCCGTGCTGGTGCGCGCCTTCGTCGAGCGCTTTGCCGCCGAGCAGAGGCTCAACCAGCCACTGACGGTATCGAGCGGTGCCATGGCGCTGCTGACGGCCTACGATTGGCCGGGCAATATCCGCCAACTCGAAAACGCGATTTTCCGCGCGGTGGTGCTGGCGGAGGGCAACGAACTCACGGTCAAGGATTTTCCGCAGATCGCGACCCAGATCCCTGGCTACGTCGTCGCCGATCGCTCCGGCTTCTCCTGGGGCGAGGCTGGACCGGAACGTGCTTCGACGGTTGCCGAATATGCTTCCGGCACGCGCGCCGATTTGAAGATCGCGGAGCAACCGGCGTCCCGGGAGCATGCAGCGGACAATCGTCTCGAGAACGCCATCGCCAGCGTCGATGAGGGGGGCGATGTGCGCAAACTGGCCGAAGTTGAGGAAGAACTGATTCGCTTTGCTTTGAAGTTCTATCGTGGGCAGATGAGTCAAGTGGCGCGAAAACTCGGTATAGGCCGCTCAACGCTCTATAGAAAGCTCAAGGATTACGGCATCGACCCCGACGATCCGCTGCGTGAGGCCGCATAAATTCGACGCATTCACAACTCATTAGCCGCACAATTGGGTCACCGCTGTTTAGACCTTGTTAGTGAACTGTTCACTATATTATAAGGGGCGGTGACCACTGTGGCATATTTGCCATGCTGTCACCTTATTTGACAGTCATGTGAGACAGCAAAGCACGGTTGTCCGGCGGACGGGGATTGAATGCCAAATTTGTTCGGTTTGAAGAAGCCGGTCGGCTTCTTAGCGCGCAGAGTCTGCTCGGCGATTGCCCGCAAGGGGCCACAAGTTCTTGCCTCCATTGCCTTGGCGGCGTCCCTCGTTACACCCGGCATGGCACCTCCCGTCGAAGCAGCCGGCCAAACCCGGACCTTGAAGCTTTATTTCATCCATACCAAGGAAAAAGCGCAGATCACCTTCAAGCGCAACGGCCGCTACGATTCCAGAGGATTGCAGCAGATCAACCGTTTTCTACGCGACTGGCGGCGCAACGAGCCGACCAAGATGGATCCGCGGCTTCTTGATCTCGTCTGGGAGGTCTACCAGAAGAGCGGTTCGCGCGATTATATCCACGTCGTTTCCGCCTATCGTTCGCCGACCACCAACAACATGCTGCGGTCCCGCTCGAAGGGTGTCGCCAAGAAGAGCCAGCACATGCTCGGCAAGGCGATGGATTTTTACATCCCTGACGTGAGGCTTAAGACGCTCCGCGAAATCGGCATGAAGTTCCAGGTGGGTGGCGTCGGCTATTATCCGACCTCCGGTTCTCCTTTCGTCCACATGGATGTCGGTGGCGTGCGCGCTTGGCCGCGCATGACGCGCAACGAGCTCGCGCGTCTCTTCCCGGACGGCAAGACCATGCACGTGCCGTCTGACGGCAAGCCGCTGCCGGGCTACCAGCAGGCTGTTGCCGATTATAAGCGGCGCGTCGGCGCGTCGGCTATCGAGGTCGCCGGCGGCGGTGCCAAGGGACCGGGCGACGCTGCCAGCGGCAAGCGCAGCGGCAATCTCTTCGCCATGCTCTTCGGCGGCGGTGGCGACGAGGATGAAGAACCAGCGGCAATCGCTGCCGGCGCGGCGGACGACGGCGAGAGCGAGGCGCCGGCCAAGGCCCAAACCGCATCTGCTCCGGCTGGGCAGGAGGCGCTTCCGGGTGTCGCAGGTTCGGTTGCCGGCGAGAGCTCGGAAGAACAGCAGAACATCAATGCACCGGTTCCGGCGGTTCGCCCGGCCTTTAAGGACGCTCCGGCTAATGGCGGCGTCGCGGTTGCGCTTGTCGCGCCCACGCAAAACAACGCCCAGGAGGCGCTGGCCGCGGCCATGCAGCAGACGCCGGCCGTCCCATCGCAATATGCGGATCTCAGCACGTTGAAGGTGCCCGTTCCGCAGATGCTTGACCGTCGCGATATGAATCAACTGATTGCCGACGGAACGCTTGTGGCGTCCACCGACCCCACGGCCGGGGATGCGCAGGCGCTCGGTTTCGTGCCGGTCCCGGGGATGCGCCCGGCCGGGGAAGCCGCGCTCGCGGCCGTTGCCGAAGCCGAAGTTGCGGTCCCGGCTTTCGCGGATCGACCGGTTGTGGCCTCCGCCGAGGCGCCGCATGACACTGCTGCCCAGGCCGCGACGCGCGTGGCGCTTGCTGCGCCGACGACAGAACCCGAACCAGCCGCGCAGCCGATCGAAATGGCTGCCTATGCGCCCCGGTCGGATGCAAGTTCGAAGGAATCGATCTTCGATAGCGCCTTCGACACTGAAGCTGACGTTTCGGCAAAGAGCAGTCGGCCGAAGAAGCAGGATGCCGAGGCCGCCAGCCGTTCGTCCGTTCGCACCGAACCGAAGCTGACGCAGAAGATCATTTCGGAATGGGCTCTCTCGACCGGCCGCGTCGCTACCCTGTCGAAACCGGTCAAGGCACCGCGCTTCGTCAGCAAGAAGCTTCGCGCAGCACCGACGACGGTCTATGCCGCGGGCTTCACGAGTGGTGTGCGCGTAGTCGATACGGCACGCTTCAGCGGCAACGCGGTAAACTTCATGGAAGTCAAGAAGTTCAGCACCAACTGATCGTCGCCGTTCTTGAGAAAATGGAAAAGCCCGCCGACGCACCGGCGGGCTTTTTCTGTTTAAGATCCGCTACCGCGCCGCGCGTATTATGAGACGCGCAAAGGACGCTGTAGCACTTTGAATTGCTGCATGTTTATCCGTAAATCGGCTACGACTTGGAAAAGATGCAGTAGAAGAGCTTATGCTGCATCTTCGGCCGCCGGAACCATGCCCAGCGCCTGCAGGTAGGTGTCGAGGATTGCTTCCTGTTCCATGCGCTCGTCATGGTCCTGCTTGCGAATGGAAATGACCTTGCGCAGGATCTTGGTGTCGAAGCCCATTGCCTTGGCCTCGCCGTAGACATCCTTGATGTCGTCCGCGATTGTCTTTTTTTCCTCTTCCAGCCGTTCGATCCGTTCGATGAAAGCACGAAGCTGGTCGCGTGCGACGCCGTGAGCATCCGACATGGTCTTCTCCTTTTATGGGGAATGAATTTTCTGGGTGCTGTGACCTGCCGCGAAGCGCCGCCGAGGTCAAGGGCGATTGCGCAACAGCGGCGCTATTTCCCGGAACACGATCGCGGAAAAGTGCGCTGCGGCCCCACGCCGCCGTCGCGTCTCCCGCGCAAGTGGCACAGGGAGGAATGCTATTCCTTTGGGCGATTGCGCTCGAAGGCGGCCTTCTGCTCGGCGGATGCGTCCGTCTGGTGCCGTGCACGCCATTCCTCATACGGCATGCCGTAGATGATCTCGCGCGATTCCTCCTTGCTCATCTCTACGCCGGAAGCCTCGGCCGCCTCGCGATACCAGTTGGAGAGGCAGTTGCGGCAGAAGCCGGCAAGATTCATCAGGTCGATATTCTGGACGTCGCTGCGCTCACGCAGATGCGCGACGAGCCGTCGGAAAGCTGCGGCTTCGAAGGCGGTCTGCTGATCCTCTCTGAGTTCGGTCATGTTGGTCTCCTCCTGCAGCGCCGCGTCTGATCAGACGCGCTGCAGCACTTTGAATTGCTGCATGTTTTACCCTAAAACCGGTGCGATTTAAGCGTACATGCTGGGTCAGTCGTCGTAAGCACCCGTGCGCGAGGGGTGGCGCTGGTAGTCGTGCAGCGTCGGCAAGCCGTTGAGTTCCGCCAGGATTGGGGCAAGGCGTCGGGCCCAGGCAGCGACGCCGGCCGGGTCGGCGATCAGGTCCTGGCGGATCTCGATCAGCGCATGGGCAATGCCGGGCGTCATACAATGGCGGTACATGGTATCGCCGCGCAGCGCCCCGTCATAGGGCTCGTTGTTGCCGACGACGATATCGCCCGTTGCTTCGAGCCGCTCGATCAGCGGAAACACAGCGCGCGAATCGTTGTCCCAGAGCACCGCGGCGTGCCACGGCCGGGCGACACCCTTCCAGGCCGGCGTAAAGGAATGAAGTGAGATGACCAGCGGCGCCTTGCCGCCTGCCGCGGCAGCCCGCGCAATGACTTGGGAAACGGCGCGGTGGTAGGGGCGATGGAAACGGTTGAGCCTGTTTTCCCATTCCTCGTCGGTGATCGGATGATTTCCTGGGATGACCGCACCGTCGGAGATCTTCATGATCAGCGTCGGGTCGTCTTCGCCGCGGTTCGGATCGATTAGCAGTCGCGAGAAGCAACCGAGCACGGCCGGCGCGTTGAGAGCCGAGGCCAATTCCCGCGTGAGCGGCTCGACGCCAATGTCATAGGCAATGTGCCGGGTGAAGGCGCTGTCGGGGAGGCCAAGCGTTCCATATTCCGGTGGAAGACGATTCATGGCGTGGTCGGCTAGAAGAACGAGACCATTCGCCGGATTGCCTTCAATGATCTCGTAAGGGGAATAGTGCTGCATGCCGCTCCTGCTTGATCTGTGAACGCCGGGCACGTGATCGCATGCGCAACGGCCATTCGCAAGAAAAAGGCGAAACTCTTCTGCTTCTTGTCACCAGAATGCCAATTGTAATCGATTAGTGTTGCGTTGACTTTCGGGGCTGGGCATCGCAAGAAAGTGCCACGCAAATCAAAACGGAGTTCCGTTGGAAGCCGTGTCTAGATATCCTTTTTCCAAAGCGAAACCACGCCTGGGAACGTTCTGGGCTACCCTCCTGTTTTTGTTGGCAAGCTCCGCGCCGTTCATCGTCGCTGACGAGGCTCGTGCCGATTTTCGTGTCTGCAACGGCACGCAAACCCTGGTTGGCGTGGCGATCGGCTACCGCGCAAAGGATGGCTGGGTGACGGAAGGCTGGTGGCAGGTGCCGGCAACGACCTGCGCAACCCTGATCGAGGGCGAACTTCAATCCAGATACTATTATCTCTACGCGGAAGATGCGGCTCGTGGCGGCCGCTGGACCGGCGAGGTCAACATGTGCGTCGCCGAGAACGAGTTCAAGATCACCGGCGTGCAGGACTGCTTCGCGCGCGGCTTCCAGCGCATGGGATTCAAGGAATACGATACGGGGCGGCAGGGCAGCTGGATGGTTCAGCTTTCCGACACGCCCGGCACGCAGGAAAGCCAGAATTGATGAAGCGGAACAGAAAAGTCAAAATCCTCGCCACGCTCGGGCCGGCGTCGTCCGACGAGCAAATGATCCAGAGGCTGCATGAGGCGGGAGCCGATCTGTTCCGTATCAACATGAGCCATGCGAGCCATGACGTCATGCGCTCGTTGATCGAGAAGATCCGTAGTGTCGAAACCCGTTGCGGCCGGCCGATCGGCATTCTCGCCGACCTGCAGGGTCCCAAGCTGCGCGTCGGCAAGTTCGCCGATGGCAAGGTCGAGCTCAAGATCGGCCAGACCTTCACGCTCGACAACGAGGAGATTCCCGGCGACAACACCCGCGTCTATCTTCCCCATCCGGAAATTCTCGAGGCGGTGAAGCCCGGCGATCGCCTGCTGATCGATGACGGCAAGCTGCACCTCAGGGCCGAGAAGACGGACGGCAAGAGCATCGTCACGACCGTTGTCTCCGGTACGAGGATATCGGACCGCAAGGGTGTGAGCCTGCCTGACACGCTGCTCGGCGTCGGCGCGCTGACCGAGAAGGACCGCATCGATCTCGATGCCGTGCTGGCGACAGGGCAGGTAGACTGGGTGGCGCTCTCCTTCATCCAGCGGCCGGAAGATCTCGCCGAAGTCCGCAAGATTGCCCGCGGCCGTGTCGGCCTGATGTCGAAGATTGAAAAGCCGCAGGCGATCGAGCGCATCGACGAGATCATCGAGCTTTCCGACGCGCTGATGGTGGCGCGCGGAGACCTCGGCGTGGAGATGCCGCTTGAATCCGTCCCCGGCCTGCAGAAGCAACTGACACGCGCCTGTCGGCGTGCCGGCAAGCCTGTTGTCGTCGCTACCCAGATGCTGGAGTCGATGATCTCATCGCCGGTTCCGACCCGCGCGGAGGTATCTGACGTGGCCACGGCTGTGTTCGAGGGCGCCGACGCAGTGATGCTTTCGGCCGAGTCCGCCTCCGGTGAGTATCCGGTGGAGGCGGTCTCGACGATGGCCTCGATCGCGAGCAACGTCGAGCGTGATCCGCATTATCCGGGCATTATCTATGCGCAGCGCACGGCGCCGGAGGCGACCGGCGCCGACGCGATTTCGCTCGCCGCTCACCAGATCGCCGAAACCCTGAAGCTTGCGGCGATCGTCACCTACACGTCGTCAGGCGCAACGGGCCTGCGCGCTGCGCGTGAGCGGCCGCAGGTGCCGGTCATCGCGCTTTCGCCGATTGTCGAGACCGCAAGGCGCCTGTCGGTGGTCTGGGGTCTGCACTGTGTCGTCACCGAGGATGCGAAAGATCTCGACGACATGGTCAACCGGGCCTGCCGCATCGTCGCGGCGGAGGGTTTCGGCAAGCCGGGCGACCGCATCATCATCTCCGCCGGTTTCCCGCTCGGAACGCCAGGTGCCACCAACATGCTGCGCATCGCCTATATCGGCTCGGATGGGCTGACCGGCGTATAGGACTTCTCCTGCATTGAAGCGTCGCGGATCGCGAGGCGGGCTTCGGCACGCCGCGCTGCCTCCTGGAGGTCGCGCGGCTTGCCTGCCAGCTTCTCGATCGCTGCAACGATGACGTCGGTCACCACATAATCTGGCTTGTGACCGAGATTGGCGATCCACAATAGCTCCGATCCGGCAATGTCGCGCGCAAGGCCACGCGCATGGATATCGGCCAGAACGATGGCGTCGCTGTCGCCGGTGATGACGACCGTCGGTGCCGCGATCTCGGCATAGCGCGGAGAGACACGCGTCACATAAGCGTGCAGGTTGGCAACATCGATCGCATTGTTGAGAAAGGTTGTCGGCCGCAGCACCAGATGCGGAGCTGTCTTGCCGATGTAATCCAGCGGGCGCTCATTGGGCGAGAAGATCGAGCGTGTAGCACTGTCGATGCGGCGCAGGCCGAGCGGAGTGGCGACCGTGTGGGCCAAGAGCCAGCCGAGACAAGGCAGCGTCGCCAGCGAGAAGTACCAGTCGATTCCGCCAGGCCAGGGATGCGTCGCCGGTGCGAGAAGAACGACGCCCGCGGTTCGCTCGGGGTGATGAAGCGCAAAACTTGCGGCAATCGCAGCGCCGAAGGAATGGCCGACGACGATGGCGCGATCGATGTCGCGCCTTTCCATCAGTCTGGCGATCGCGTCTGCCTGACCGTCCGGCCAGCCATTGACGGTTCCGCCCCGCTCCGAGTAACCATGGCCCGGCCGGTCGACGAAAAGCAGCTCCGCCCGCCCTTCGAGGGCCGGCCTGAACGCATGCATCTGGTCGAGCAGGTTGCCGCCGGCACCGTGGATGAAGACAATCGGCGGCAGATCGGGGCTACCAGGCGCGGGGACGTGGACGCAATTCATGCGGAAGCCGCCGACATCGACAAGGTCGCCGCGGTTGGGAAAGAGGGCGGATATGCGTCGCGCCTGCCAGACACTATAGCCGACACCGGTGATCGTCAGAGTGGCGAGAAGCAGCAACGCCGCGAGCATGATCGCTCTTCCTCAATTGCGGTTGAGAAAGATGCTGTTTCTACCGCATGTGCCTTTGGAGGCAATCCCTGCAAGCTTCTGATATCAGATCGCTTCGGCGATGCTGCCCGCTCCATGGTGGACCAGCTAGTCGTATCGGCTCAGGTCCGGCTGCCCGCGAGCTTCTCTGCCAGTTCGCCAAGCTGCTCCTGTGCCTTTCGATCCGACGGGTAGATGTCGAGGAACTGTTGCCAGGCGCGCATCGCCAGCTCGTCCTTACCGGCGGCGCTCAGCATGGTCGCCATGCCCGCAAGGGCACCGAAATGCCGTGGTTCGATCGCGAGCACGCGATTTATGTCGGACATCGACTTGCGGTAGTTGCCCATTTGATAGTGCAGGGTGGCGCGGCGGTTCCAGCCTTCGACGTAATTCGGAGCGAGAGCGATCACCTGATCGAGAATGTCGAGTGCAACCGGGTTCTTGTCGTCGGCGATCGCCTTGTCGACCCATTGCATTAAGAGGTTCACGGTGGCGCTGCCGGAATCCTGCCACTCCAGGCGGATGCGGTCGGCCACCTGCCGTGCCTTGGCTTCATCGCGTTCCTTCTTCAGGTCGACGAACAACGAATCAAGACGCTGTTTCGGTGTGGTGAGGTTTGCCGTTTCCGTTTGCGGCGCAGGCTCCGCTGCCCAGAGCGGGTTGCCGGGGGAGACGGCGAGTGCGGCAAGAGATGCCAGAATCGAGATCACAAAAATACGCATGGCGGACATCGTAGCCCGCCATGGAACAAGATCAAATCAAATATGGAGGATCACCAGGGGGCGAACCGCCAATCAGGCAGGGCAACTCGATCGCTGCCCGAGGGCGTCAGCCCTGACGTGCCTTGAAGCGCGGGTTCTGCTTGTTGATGATGTAGACGCGGCCCTTGCGGCGAACCAGACGGTTTTCGCGGTGACGGGCCTTCAGCGACTTGAGCGAATTCTTGATCTTCATTTTCCTGATCCGCAGGTTTCGGGGAACGAAAATTCGCCCGGTAATCTCTAACAATCAAAAGCGCGCCATTCAGCGCGCTCTAAGTAGGCAGGCACATACCGTGTCGCCCTTATCGTGTCAACCGCAAGACAGGGGATTTTACTTCCGCACAGCGCAAATCTGTGGGCGTTCCCTCAGCGCAGGCGGGTGAAATGGCCCATCTTGCGGCCGACGCGCGCCTCGGCTTTGCCGTAGAGGTGGACGAGCACGTTGCGTTCGGCAAGCAAGCCCGGGACCTCGGCAATATCGTCGCCGATAAGGTTCTGCATCACGCAGTCCGAATGGCGTGAGGGGTCGCCGAGCGGCAGGCCGGCGATCGCGCGGATATGCTGCTCGAATTGTGATACGACGCAGGCCGCTTCCGTCCAATGGCCGGAATTGTGGACGCGCGGAGCGATCTCATTGGCGACGACGCTGCCATCGGCCAGCACGAAGAACTCGACGCCGATCACGCCGACATAGCCCAGCGCGTCGAGCATGGCGATTGCTGCCGCCCGCGCGGCGTCTGCCGTCGCGGGGCCCACGGACGCCGGCACGGTGGAGGTGTAGAGGATACCGTTCCGATGTACGTTTTCTGCCGGGTCGAAACAGGCGCTGCTGCCGTCGGGGCCGCGTGCAGCGATGATCGAGATCTCGCGCTCGAAGCGCACGAAGCTTTCGAGGATGAGGGGCACTTGCCCCAGCGCCGCGAAGGCGCCGGCAGGGTCGTCCGCAGGTGAGCGGAACACGCGCTGGCCCTTGCCGTCATAGCCGAGCCGCCGGGTTTTGAGCACGCCGGCGCCGCCGAAGTCGGCAAGTGCCAGTTCCAGGTCAACCTGGCTGTCGATGGCGTGGAAGCGCGCCGTGGCAATGCCGCAGTCATTGATGAAACGCTTTTCCACGAGCCGGTCCTGGGCCACTTCCAACGCCTTCGGCGGCGGGAAGACCGGGCGCGAGGCCGCCAAACTTATGGCTGCGGAGACAGGCACGTTTTCGAACTCATAGGTGATGAGGTCCGAAGCCGCGGCTAGCTGATCAAGCCCGTGCGCGTCGTCGTAAGGCGCGACAATCTGGGCGTTAGCGACCTGGGCGGCGGGACAGTCCGGCTGCGGTTCGAGTATGACGGTGCGGAAATTCAGGCGGGCAGCCGCCATCGCGAGCATGCGGCCGAGCTGCCCGCCGCCAATAATGCCGATGGTCTTCATGCCTCGTCCACCGGGTACTCGGCGACCGAGACGGTCTGCTGTTCGCGCCAATCGTCGAGGCGGTCGGCGAGATCGTCGTCGCTAAGCGCGAGGACGGCAGCGGCAAGCAGCGCCGCATTGATCGCTCCCGCCTTTCCGATCGCCAGCGTGCCGACGGGAATGCCGGCCGGCATCTGCACGATCGAAAGCAGGCTGTCCTGACCGGAAAGCGCCTTCGACTGCACCGGAACGCCGAAGACCGGCAGCGGCGTCATCGATGCACACATGCCCGGCAGATGCGCCGCGCCACCTGCGCCGGCGATGATCACCTTGAAGCCCTCGTCACGTGCGCCCTTGGCGAAGCTCACCAGACGGTCCGGCGTGCGATGAGCCGAAACGATCCGGGCCTCGTAGGCGATGTCGAGCGCTTCGAGCGTGTCGGCCGCGTTCTTCATCGTCTCCCAGTCCGACTGGCTTCCCATGATGATGGCGACGGGCGGGGTGGTCGTGTCTGTCACGTCTGTCTTGATCCGTTTCAGGCGATGATGTCGGGGATGATCTGGTCTTCGATCTTGCTGATCTTGTCCTTGATGGCCAGCTTCTTCTTCTTCATGCGCTGGATGCGCAATGCGTCGCAGCCGGTCTCAATCATGGCGTTGATGGCGACGTCGTAGTCTTCATGTTCCTGCCTCAGGCGCGCGATGGTCAGTCTGAGTTCGGCCTGGTCCTGGTCCGGCATGCAAAACGATCCCCATAAGCCCGATCGCAATCGATCTGCGATCCGGAGTTTTCATGCGCCGCTCTACCACATCTTGGGCGGTAACGGGAAGTTATCAGATGCCATCATTTCGCCTTCGACAAATGAAAAATGGCGTGGCAGAGTGGTAAGGTTACCACCATGGAACATCCGGCATTTACCTGCCGGATGCAAGCAAAAGGAAGGGACTGCCAAATGACCATTGAGGCTCATCTTGCAACGCTTGAGAAAAAACATGGCGCCCTGGAACAGGAGCTCCACGCTGCTCTCAACTCACCGTCCTGCGAGGACGAGTTGATTAGCGAACTCAAGCGGCGGAAGCTGCGCATCAAGGACGAAATCGAAAGACTCCGTTCCTCGACCCACTGATTCTGAACGGTATTTCGGGTGGCGTTGTCTCCATTTGTTGTGACAACGCAACAAGGTCAAGAACCAATCCCATCACGGAGTACACGGAACACTCGACCGGGCCCGACGCCCGGTCTATTTTTGTCGGGCATTCCGTTCATGCCTTCTTCCTTATGCATGTCGTTGTGCCAAAAGCGCTGCCGTACTTTTGGGCGACATGCATCAGGACCAAAACTGGTCGAGCCACAGGTTCAGCTTGTCGAAGCCGGGCTTGTGGATCGCATAGATCCGCCGCGTTCCGATCGATGAAACAGATACAAGATTGCAGTCGAGCAACGCCTTCAGGTGCTGCGACACGGCCGGGCGGCTGATCGGCAGGCCTTCGGCCAATTCATTCACCGTCTTCGGTGCGCGTCTGAGTTCCTCCAGCAGGTAGCGCCGGTTCGGATCCGCGATGGCATCGAATGGGTCCGCAATGGTCATGAGCGAACGTTAAGCGAATTCTACGTAAGCGGCAAGAAAATTGTGCGTTGCAGTATAAGCGATTTTGCCCTGCAACAATTTCGCGAGGCCTCACCTGCCGGCCATGAGGCTCGCAAGGCCGTCCCATACAAGTCTCGATCCGGCAATAAAGGCCATCGTGTACATGAAGGGATAGAAGATCTGCGGCCTCATGCGCCGGACGATCCAGGCGCCGCAGGCCGTCGCTACCATCGCCAGCGGGAAAAGCGTGGCGGATGTCTTCAGGTTGCTGATATCGAGTTGGCCGAGGGCGAAATAGGGAATGAGCTTCACCGCATTGAGGATCGCGAAGAAGCGCACAATGGTGCCTGTATACTCACGCGGTTCAAGCCTCAGCGGCAATGCATAGATCTGAAAAGGCGGGCCACCGGCATGGGCGACGAAGCTGCCGTAACCTGCAAAGGAGCCCCAGAGCGCGGCGGGACCGGCGCGCTGTTTCTTGGGGCTGATCGGGGCACCATTGCGGCTGCGCCAGACGGTGTAGACATAGCGCAGCACGAAGACGACCGTGATAAGGCCGATGATTAGCCTCAAGGCGTCGCGTGGCACATAGGCAGAGGTCGCCCAGCCGATGGCGATGCCGGCAATCGCGCCGGGCAGCAGCATCGAGAGCGTCTTCCAGTCGCCGTGTTTGCGCCAGATCCACAGGGAGACGACATCCATGGCGATGAGGATCGGCAGCAGCAGCGCTGCCGCCTGAACAGGAGACACCGCCATCGACAGGATCGGAACGCCCATCAACGCAAGCGCCTCGCCCATGCCACCCTTGCTGAGGCCGACGAGCAGGACTGCGGGGATGGCGACGAGATAGAAGTCGAAACCGGGAAGCATGGGTGGCGGTTGATCCTTTTGTCATCTCCGTCTATCGGTTTTCCCGAACGAAATCGAGTGGCGGCATTCGCTCGTGAAACAGCTGCCGCCAGGAACGGATACCATGAGCAATGTAGAAAACCGCTGCCGCCTTGTGCTGGTCGTGCCGGATATGCCGGATCTCGCACAGCGTTCGAAGGTGCTTGCCGATGCTTTGCGGGCAGGCGACGTGGCGTCCGTCATCCTGCCGCAATACGGCCTCAGCGACGCGGAGTTCCAGCAACACGCCGAGCTCTTGGTGCCGGTGATCCAGAAGGCGGGGGCGGCGGCGCTGATCGAGGGTGACACGCGCGTTGCGGGACGCGCCAAGGCAGACGGCCTGCATATCGTCGGAGGACCCGACGTGCTCGGCGATGCAATCGAGAAGCACACACCGAAGCTGATCGTCGGCGGCGGCAATGCCTCCGACCGCCACCGTGCGCTCGAAATCGGCGAACTCAGGCCGGACTACGTCTTCTTCGGTCGCACCGATGGCGACATCAAGCCGGAGCCGCATCCGAAGAACCTGGCGCTTGCCGAATGGTGGGCATCGATGATCGAAATCCCCTGTGTCGTCATGGGCGGCACGGATCCGCAGTCGGCGCTTGCTGTTGCCGAAACGGGGGCCGAATTCGTGGCGCTTCGTCTCGCCGTCTTTGACGAGCCGGAGCAGGCGCCGGCGGTCGTCGCGGCCGTCAACGCGCTGCTTGACGAAAAAGCGCCACGGTTTGAAGATTAAGACGGTCCGATGTTGAGCCGCTTGTCGTCGAAGTCCAGCCGGGCTGCAGTCCTCTTTATGGCCGTCGCACTTGCGGCGGTGCCGGTTTGCGCGCAGCAGCCGGCGACGGGCGCGCCCGCGGACGAGGGGGTCGCGGACGAGGGGAATGTCCCGAAGCGCGGGCGAATCACGCCCTTCAACGGGGCGATTATGCCGGAAGGTGCGGCTCCGCAGCAGAAACTCGATACCAACGCGCCGAAAAAGATGAAGGCCGGAGACGGCAGCACGCCGTCGGGGGGCGTCAATGTTATTGATCGCATGGGCGCGCAATTGCCGGCGCTTCCGGCGGAAAAGCCGTTCACCGGAAAAGTGGACGATGCCTTTGGCGCCTTCCAGCGCGGCTTTTATCTGACGGCGATGGATCTGGCGTTGCCGCGGGCGCAGCTCGGCGATCCCGCTGCCCAGACGCTGGTTGCATCGATCCTGGAGCAGGGTCTTGGTGTTGCGCGCAATGCCAAGGAGGCTGCCTTCTGGTACGGCCAGGCTGCCAATAACGGCGATCCGGCCGCCATGTTCAAATATGCCCTGATCCTGATGGAGGGGCGCTACGTCAAGCGTGACAGGAAGAAATCCGAAGAGCTGATGAAGAAAGCGGCCGATCTCGGCAATGCTTCGGCCCAGTTCAATTATGGACAAACGCTGGTTGCCGACATGCCGGGCGAGAAGGGCCTGAAGGCGGCAATGCCCTATTACGAGAAATCCGCGGAGCAGGGCATCGCCGATGCGCAATATGCCCTCTCACAGATTTACATCAATGTTGACGGCATTGAAGAGAACAAGCGCGCGCGTGCCCGCGAATGGCTGCTGCGCGCCGCCCGTGCCGGCTTTGACACCGCACAACTCGACATCGCGATCTGGTTTGTCGAAGGGATCGCCGGCGACCGCAACCTCGAAGACGGCTTCGCCTGGATGAAGCGCGCTGCGGAGAGCGGCAATGTCGTCGCGCAGAACCGGTTGTCGCACCTTTATGTCAATGCGATCGGTACGCGCCCGGATCCGGTCGAGGCGGCGAAGTGGTATGTGCTGTCGCGCCGCGCCGGCCTCAAGGACGATGCGCTCGAGGACTTCTATCTCGGCCTCAACGAAACGCAGCAGAAATCGGCGCTCGCGGCTGCGAACAAGTTCCGTTCCTCCTGACGCGGGCTGGCAGTCCGGGGCGTCGTTTGGCGGTGGCAACGCTATTTCACTTGAACTTCCGCGGCTTTTGTGGTCTTGAGGCCGCGGTTTTGTCCGCGGCTTCCTCATTTCTAGCTTCGGCCCTGCGGACGGAGTGACCTCACTCGGTTTTTTGACGACGAAACTCGCAGCCTCGCTCGCTCATGCAGAGCTTCGTGCGGGATACGTCAGACAGGTTCAATGTCCGGTTCGAGATGGCTCGGCCGGCCTTCGCTATCATAAGGATCGCCACATGGCCCGTTCTGCCCTTCTCAATGTCATGGTCCAGGCCGCCTTCAAGGCTGGCAAGTCGCTGGCGCGCGATTTCGGCGAAGTGCAGAACCTCCAGGTCTCGCTGAAGGGACCGGGCGACTATGTCTCCCAGGCCGACCGCAAAGCCGAACGGATCATCCGCGAAGAGCTGCTGAAGGCGAGGCCGACCTATGGCTTCCTCGGTGAGGAGGGCGAGGAAATCAAGGGCACCGACGGCGCGCATCGCTGGATCGTCGACCCGCTCGACGGCACTACCAACTTCCTGCACGGTATCCCGCATTTTGCCGTCTCGATCGCGCTGGAGCGTCAGGGCGAAATCGTCGGCGCCGTCGTCTTCAATCCGGCAACCGATGAACTCTACGCCGCCGAGAAGGGCGGTGGCGCGTTCCTCAACGACCGCCGGTTGCGCGTCGGCGCCCGTAAGAACCTTTCGGATTCCGTCATCGCCACCGGGACACCGCATCTCGGCCGAGGCAATCATGGCAAATATCTGATCGAACTTCGCCATGTGATGGGCGAAGTCGCCGGCATCCGGCGTTTCGGTTCCGCTGCGCTCGATCTCGCCTATGTGGCCGCAGGTCGCTATGACGGCTACTGGGAACGGGATATTGCGGCGTGGGATATTGCGGCTGGCATCCTGCTCATCCGCGAGGCCGGCGGCTGGGCAACCGATGTCGATGGCGGCAGCAAGCCGGTCGAGGACGGCACGGTCGTTTGCGGCAACGAATATATCGCCAAGGCGCTGCGTGAGGTGATCCATCGCCCGGTTCCGGCGAAGTAAGCAACAGCCTCTCCAGGGCGTTGCAGCCTCCGGCCCGTTATGTGCCGGCGGCCTTCGTTTTCCCTTCAATTTGGCGCAAAGTTCCACTAGTCTCCGGGCCAGCGGTGCCGTGCTGCCGCCGACTACGCAAATTCTCGAATCGCTTTCGAGAAATGCTGCGGCAATTCAAAGCGTTGCGGCACACTTGCGTGTCTGAGGCGCGGTGCTGGAGTGAACCCGGGAGTCTGGCTAACCTATGACGAAACTGAATCTGTCCGGATGGAGCGGTCGGGAGAGCGTGGAAGAGAACTACAATCCGCACAAGCTTTCGAGCCCCATGCCCTATTTCTGGACGATGGTCCTTTTCCTGATCATCGTCGGTTTCGTCACCGCCATTCTCTTCAGGCAGGCCCGTGACGCCTTCGCCGGCAATCCGGGTCTCAATGGGCTCATTCTCGGTGTCCTGCTGATCGGTATCCTACTCGCCTTCAATCACGTCTTGGGCTTGAGGCCCGAGGTCCGCTGGTTCAACTCCTTTCGCGCCGCCGGAAGCGCCGACAAGGTCGGACGCGATCCGGTCCTGCTCGCGCCGATGCGGGCGCTGATTGGCGGCCGCCAGACGACCGCGATTTCGACGATTGCGCTGCGCTCGATTCTCGATTCCATCGCCACGCGTCTCGACGAATCCCGCGATATAACCCGGTATCTCGCCGGCCTTCTCGTCTTCCTCGGACTGCTCGGCACCTTTTGGGGCCTGCTTGGCACCATCGGCTCGATCAATACCGTGATCCAATCCCTGGACGCCGGTACTGGTACCACCGAAGATTTGCTTAGTTCCCTCAAGCACGGCCTGTCGGCGCCGCTGACCGGCATGGGAACCGCCTTTTCCGCTTCGCTCTTCGGGCTTTCCGGATCGCTGATCGTCGGTTTCCTCGACCTGCAGGCCGGCCGCGCACAGAACCGCTTCTACACGGAACTCGAAAACTGGCTTTCCTCGGTGACCGATGTCGGATCGGGGATCTCCTCGCCGATCAGCATTCCCGGAGAGCCGCCGATCGAAGAGCTGCGCCGGTTGACCGACCAGCTCACGCGGCTCAACCAGGAGGGCGGCGCAAATCAGCGCACGACGGCCGCAATGGCCTCACTGGCCGAGGGCATCCAGGGCCTCGTCAAGAATATGCGAGGTGAGCAGCAGATGCTCCGTGACTGGATCGAAGCGCAGCAGGAGGAAGCGAAGGCGATGCGCAAGACGCTCGACAAGCTGACGTCGCGCATCGGTCAGGCCGAGAGAATCACGGTGCACGGCGACAAGTCGATTGCGCAGCTCCGCCGCGTAGACGAGAGCGGAGGCGACTGAGTCCATGGCCCTTGCCCGCAAAGGTCGCAGTCACCGAAGGATCGATTATTGGCCGGGGTTCGTCGACGCGCTGTCGACGTTGCTGATGGCGATCATGTTTCTCTTGAGCGTCTTCGTGCTGGCGCAGTTCCTGCTTGGGCGGGAAATCAGCGGCAAGGACGAGGTGCTGAACCGCCTGAACAGCCAGATCAATGAACTGACGCAGCTTCTGGCACTGGAAAAGAGCGGCAAACAGGATCTCGAGGATTCTCTTGCCAACCTTCAGGCCTCGCTTGCCCAGTCCGAGGGCGAGCGCTCGCGGCTGCAGGCGCTGCTCGACCAGGGGACAGGCAGCGCCGAAGCGGCGAACCAGAGGATCGGCCGGCTGGGATCGGAGCTGGAATCCGAGAAGCAGGTCAGTGCGCGTGCAATGAGCCAGATCGAGCTCCTCAACCAGCAGATTGCCGCGCTGCGCAGCCAGATCGCGGCAATCGAGGGGGCACTACAGGCGTCGGAGGCGAAGGATCAGGCATCTCAGGCCAAGATTGCCGATCTCGGCCGCCGCCTGAATGTCGCGCTCGCCCAGCGCGTGCAGGAGCTCAACCGCTACCGGTCGGACTTTTTCGGTCGCCTGCGGGAGATCCTGTCCGACCGGGAAAACATCCGCATTGTCGGCGATCGTTTCGTCTTCCAGTCGGAAGTGCTCTTCCCATCGGGCAGCAGCGACCTCAATCCGGAGGGCCAGGCGGAAATGGCGAAACTCGCCGCGGCGCTTCTTGATCTCGCGAAAGAAATCCCAGCCGAGATCAACTGGGTCCTGCGCGTCGATGGCCATACCGACAATGTGCAGCTTTCTGGATCCGGCCGTTTTGCCGACAACTGGGAACTGTCGTCCGCCCGCGCGACATCGGTCGTGAAGTTCCTGATGTCCAAGGGCGTGCCGGCGGACCGGCTGGTGGCCGCAGGTTTCGGCGAATTTCAGCCCATCGCCGAGGATGATAGCCCTGAAGCTCGGGCACAGAACCGGCGTATCGAGCTGAAGCTGACGGAGAAATAGCGGCGTCTCCAAGCCCTTGAATTGACCTTAACGTGAGCGTAACAGTTGCGGCGAGGGATGCAGGGGAGGGCGCCTTTCATGGATTGTGATGTGCTGGTCATCGGTGCGGGCCTTGCCGGGCTCGTGGCGGCGTCCGAAGCTGCGGCCCGTGGCCGTAAGGTGATCGTTCTCGATCAGGAGGGGGAGCAGAATCTCGGCGGTCAGGCCTTCTGGTCGCTCGGAGGACTGTTCTTCATCGACAGTCCCGAGCAGCGGCGCATGGGAATTCGCGACAGCCGCGATCTCGCACGCCAGGATTGGATGGGTTCGTCGCAATTCGACCGGCCGGAAGATCATTGGCCGCGGCTCTGGGCTGATGCCTATCTCGACTTCGCCGCCGGCGAGAAGCGCGCCTGGCTGCATTCGCTCGGGCTTCGCTGGTTCCCGGTGGTCGGCTGGGCCGAACGCGGTGGCGGGCTCGCCCATGGCCATGGCAACTCGGTCCCGCGCTTTCACGTGACCTGGGGCACCGGCCCCGCCGTTATCGAGCCATTTGTCCGGCTAAGCCGGGAGGCGGAAAGCCGCGGCTTGCTGCGATTCCGCTTCCGCCACCGGGTCGACGAATTGTTGACGACCGATGGTGTGGCGACAGGCGCCCGCGGGGCGATCCTCAAGGCGGATCCGGTGGCGCGGGGCGAGCGCAGCGCCCGCGACGTCGTCGGCGACTTCGAGATCTCGGCCGGAGCGGTCATCGTGAGTTCGGGCGGCATCGGCGGCAATCAGGAGCTCGTACGACGCAACTGGCCGCGCAAGCGCCTCGGGCAACCTCCCGCAACGATGGTGAGCGGCGTCCCGCATCATGTCGATGGCCGGATGCTCGACATCGCAGCCCGAGCGCGCGGCTCCGTCATCAACGCCGACCGCATGTGGCACTACACCGAAGGGCTCAGGAATTTCGACCCTATCTGGCCGGATCACGGCATTCGCATTCTACCCGGGCCGTCCTCATTCTGGTGCGATGCCGACGGCAACCGCTTTGCGGCGCCTGCGATGCCAGGTTTCGACACGCTCGGCACTCTTGAGGCGATCCGTTGCAGCGGCCATGACTATAGCTGGTTCATCCTGACACGAGCGATCATCAAGAAGGAATTCGCCCTTTCCGGATCGGAGCAGAATCCAGATCTGACCGGCAAGAGCCTGGCGCTTCTGCTGAAGCGGCTTGGCAAAAATCCGCCTGGCCCGGTGCAGGCGTTCATGGACAAGGGCGAAGACTTCGTCGTCCGCGACCGGCTGGAGGATCTCGTCGAGGCGATGAACCGGCTGACGGGCGAGAACCGGCTGTCGGCTCCACATCTCAGGGCGCAGATCGAGGCGCGCGACCGCGAGATCGCCAACCCGTTCTCGAAGGACGCTCAGGTGATTGCGATCCGCGGAGCGCGGGCCTATCGCGGCGACCGGTTGCTGCGAACCGCAAGGCCCCACCGTCTTCTTGATCCGAAGGCCGGACCGTTGATCGCCGTTCGACTGCATATCCTGACGCGCAAGACGCTCGGCGGCCTGCAGACCAATCTCGCGGGACAGGTGCTGGAGCTTTCAGGTGAGCCGGTGCCGGGGCTCTATGCTGCAGGCGAAGTGGCGGGCTTCGGCGGTGGCGGCATGCATGGCTACAACGCGCTCGAAGGAACCTTCCTCGGCGGCTGCATCTTCTCCGGCCGCGCCGCGGGGCGGAATGCTGCCGGAGAGACTTGAGAAGATGGATCGGTTGTTTGCCCCTCACCCTAACCCTCTCCCCGCAAGCGGGGCGAGGGGACGAGTGCGCTCGCCGCTTGTCCCTTCTCCGTTGAAACGGGGAGAAGGTCGCGGCAGCGGGATGAGGGGCATTCGCGAGACGCGCGCTTCGACTAGAGCCAATTGACTGGCGTCAATCCATCTGGATGTTCGCGTCACGCACCACTGGCGTCCACTTCGCAAGCTCTGCCTTCACATGCGCCGCGAGTTCCTCAGGCGTCGAGCCGACGATCTTTGCGCTGAACTCCTCCATGCGTTTCTGTACCGCCGGATCGGCAAGCGCCTTCTTCGCCGACTCGTTCAATCGCGCGATCACCGGCTGGGGCGTGTTGGCCGGCGCAAAGAGCGCGTTCCAGGTATAGGTCTCGTAGCCGGGAATACCGGATTCGGCGATGGTCGGGATATCGGGGAACGAGGGTGCGCGTTCGGCGGTCGTCACCGCGAGCGCCCGCAGGGTCCCGGCCTTGATGTGTCCGGATGACGAAGGAAGGTTGTCAAACATGATCGGCACCTGGTTGCCGATGACGTCGTTCAGCGCCGGCCCGGAGCCCTTGTAGGGGATGTGCTGCATCTCAACGCTGGCCATCTTCTTGAAGAGCTCGCCCGAGAGGTGGAGCGGTGTTCCGTTGCCGGAGGAGGCGTAGCTGTATTGGTCCGGCGCCGCTTTGAGCAGAGCGAGAAGTTCCTGGACATTCTTGGCCGGCAGTTCCGGATTGACGACCAGTACGTTCGGAACGACGACGAGGAGCGAGATGGGCGCGAAATCCTTCTCGGGATCATAAGGTTTCGTCTTCAGGATCAGCGGGTTGAGCGCGTGAGTCGCGACCGTAGCAATGAGGATCGTATAGCCGTCCGGATCGGCGCGCGCGACGTTGGCCGCCCCGAGATTGCCGCCGGCACCCGCCACGTTCTGGACGACCACCTGCTGGCCGAGGTCTTCCGACATTTTTTGGGCAATGATTCTCGCGACCACGTCGGTCGAGCCGCCGGCAGCGAAGGGAACAACCAGGGTTATCGGCCGGTCCGGAAACTCCTGCGCTTGCGCCGTCGTGCCAAGGCTCAGCGCGGAAAGCGCGGTCAGACCGAAGGCGATAGCGGCGCGGCGGGTCAATCTTTTGAATGCCATACGGAAATCCTCCCAAACTCGTCGTGACGATGCCGGCTGCGAAGGGCCGGGTCCTTAACAATAGGGTCCGGCTCCCGCTGTGCAATGGCGGAGGGTGGATCAGCCGCGGTTGGACGACGAAAGTCTAAGTGCGCGCCAACGGATGCTGCGCGCTTGCTCCCCTCTTATGCATGTCGTTGCCCCAAAACCGCTGCACACTTTTGGGCGACATGCTTTAAGTTCGCGCCGCGACGAAGAGCGCTTCGGCGCCGTGGTCGAACTGCAGCCGGGCGAGTTTCGCGTAAAGTCCGCCCTGGCGGATCAGCGAGGCATGGGTGCCTTCCTCGACGACGCGGCCGTGATCCATGACGAGGATGCGGTCGGCCTTGAGCACGGTCGCCAGCCGGTGGGCGATGACGATGGTCGTGCGCTGCCGCATCAGGCCATCAAGTGCCGTTTGCACCAATGTCTCGCTCTCGGCGTCGAGCGCGGAGGTTGCCTCGTCCAGGAGAAGGATCGGTGCGTTCCTGAGGATTGCCCGGGCGATCGCGATACGCTGGCGCTGGCCGCCGGAAAGTGTCACCCCGCGCTCGCCGACATGAGTGTCATAGCCGTGATCCAGCTTCGCGATGAATTCGTCGGCTTGTGCGGCGACGGCTGCTGCGCGCACGGCTTCCCGGCTTGCATCCGCTGCACCGAAGGCAATGTTGTCGTGCACGGAGGCGGCGAAGATCGTCACGTCCTGCGGCACGATGGCGATGCGGTCGCGCAACTCCTTCGGGTCGACATTGCGGGCGTCGATGCCGTCGACGGTGACCGTACCTTTGACCGGATCATAATAGCGCAGGAGCATCGAGAAGACGGTGCTCTTGCCCGCGCCGGAGGGACCGACGATCGCCACGGTTTCCCCCGGCTTGACCGCAAAACTCAGGCCGTTCAGGCTCTTATAGTCCGGGCGCGCCGGATAGGCGAAGTGAACGTCGGCAAACGCGATGGCGCCTTGGACCGGCACCGGCATGGCGACCGGATGCTCGGGCGACTGGATCTGCGGTACTTCCGTCAGCAGTTCGTTAAGGCGCTCGGCGGCACCTGCCGCCTGCGAGAGTTCGCCCCAGACTTCCGAGAGCGCACCGAGGCTGCCGGCGGCGAAGACCGAATAGAGCAGGAACTGGCTGAGCGTGCCTGCCGAGAGCGTGCCTGCAAGCACGTCGCGCGCGCCGAACCAGAGCACCGCGACGACGCTGCCGAAGACCATGGTGATGGCGAACCCGGTGAGGATCGACCGCGCCCGGATCGCCGCGCGAGCGGCACCATAGGCGTCCTCCACCGCGCCGCCGAAGTGCCGGTTGGCGCTTTCCTCACCATTGAAGGCCTGGACGGTGCGGGCCGCGGCGATCGCCTCACCGGCATAGGCGGAGGCTGTGGCGAGCGTGTCCTGCGCTTGGCGCGAGCGCCGGCGGACAGACCGGCCGAAACCGACGAGAGGGAAGACGATGACCGGGATCGCGGCAAGCACGAGGCTCGAGAGCTTCGGGCTGGTATAGATCATCATAGCGATCGCTCCGAGACAGAGGATCAGATTGCGCAGCGCCACCGAGGCGGTGGCGCCGACGGCTGATTTGATCTGCGTCGTGTCGGCGGTCAGGCGCGAGACGATCTCTCCGGACTGGTTGACGTCGAAGAAGGAGGCGGAAAGCCGCGTAACCTTCGCGAAGACGTCGCGGCGGAGATCGGCGACGATCCGCTCGCCGAGCGAGATGACGAAGTAGTAGCGCGCCGCGCTGGCAAGGGCGAGGACGACGGCCAGTACCATCAGCATGGAGAAATAAGTGTTGATGAAGCCGGAATCGGAATTGGAGAAGCCGTTGTCGATCATCCGCCGAACGGCCAGCGGCAAGGTCAGGGTGGTGATAGCGGCGAGCGTCAGCGAGATTGCTGCTCCGATCACCAGCCGGCGATATCGCGCCAGGTAGGGCAGCACTGTGGCCAGCGGGCGAATGGATCTACGTGCTGGCGGTTGGTTCTCTCGTCTGGACACATGACCCCCGATCGCCTACAGCGCCGGGCGTCCGATCGGACGTGCTAAGGTCGCTGTGGCACTTTGAAATGCTGCATGAGTCGTTAAATCGATTACGATTTAACGACTCATGCAGGGGCGCAGAAGGGCTTCCTTGATAAGTCTTCCGCGCGGCACTTGTTATCCCGCAGACCTTCATGTATAGGCACGGCATCGAATTGGGGAGCCGCGGCCCAAGAGCGGTCTGCGGCTTCATTTACGTGTTCGGTCCCAAAGTCGCAATGCCTTGCGACAATTGGACCCTGGAACTCTAGGAAGATTGTTATGAAGGCAGACATCCATCCCGACTACCACATGATCAAGGTGGTCATGACCGACGGCACCGAATACGAAACCCGCTCGACCTGGGGTTCGGAAGGCGCCACCATGAACCTGGAAATCGACCCGAAGTCGCATCCGGCCTGGACGGGCGGCAACCAGCAGCTCGTCGACCGCGGCGGCCGCGTCTCCAAGTTCAAGAAGCGCTTTGAAGGCCTCGGCCTCTGATCATTCGCTTTCACGGCGTGTTCGAAGCCCGGCTCTGCCGGGCTTTTTTGTTGTCCGCTGTAGCCCTGCCATCGCCAAAACAAAAACCCGGCGCACGGGCCGGGTTCAAGATTGTCAGGGAAGATCAGTGCCCCGGCGTCAGTTGGTGCCGAAGGCGGTCTGCAGCAGCTTGATCTGCGCCTTGACACCGTTCTGGTTGTCCGGAACGAAGGTCGTCGCCTCCTGCGGCCGGTAAATCTCGCGGTCGAGTATCGCGACACGGTTCTGCAGACGGAGCGACCGTTCGATGAGATCGCGGAACATCTCGGGGAGATCGTTCCAGCCCGGCGCGTTGCGATCGACGTTGAAGCTGTCGAGGCGCACTTTGCTCTTTTCCGAGAGAACCTGATCACGGCTCATTTCACCGTTGTTGACGGCGCGCTGAAGAAGAAGCCAGGAGGCCATCTGCATCAGCCGCGTGGTAAGCCGCATCGACTCTGCGGCATAGAGCACCGAGGCCATGCGCGGCAGTGCCTTGGAGGCGAGGCGGCCCGGTCCGTCGAGATAGCTTGCAGTTTCCTCGACCAGGCCCATGCCTTCTGCATAGAGTGCCTTGAACTGCGCCGAGGACGCAGCGTGTCCCGCGAAACTGACGGTATTCAATCCTCTCTCGGACATGGCCTGTTTTCCCTGGTTCAAACGCATCACGGTCAGGTAACGGGCGACTCCGGGAAAAGCTCCCCTGGCCCCCTCTATGGTTGAAGAATGATCCCTTACCGCATTCCGCGCAAGGGTATTCTTAAGAAAGGGTTAATCTCCACAATTCTTTGAAATGCCCTGTTCGCTACTGCATAATTCCTGAAATCGGAGTCGATTTGAGGACAAAATCATGCAGCATTCAAAGTGCTTCAGTGTCCTTTGCGCCTCTAATAGGACGCGCGACGCTGAAGAAAAAAAGAGCCGCGAAAAGCGGCTCTCAAGGTAAAACAGGGAGAAAAATCAGACCCATTCGCCAGTCGGAGAAAATGTCTGAGTCCGGCGGAACCGGATGACTCGACAATCGCCGAAAATGCTTAATTTGCCGTTAAGTTGCGTTCATTTCGGGTCGCGAAGCAGTAGCGCGGGCGCAACGAAAGTGCCGCCGCGTCGCGACCTAGCGAAAGAGCTTGTCAGCCGCGGACCGGCTCGCCGACTTGCGGTCCCGTTCGGCTTCCAATCGCGCAATCTCCTCCGTCAAAAGCGCAATGCGCGCCGTCAATTCATCGACCGAGAGCAGCGACAGATCGCTGCCGATCTCGTGGGCTGTTTTCTTCTTTGGGAGGTCGTCGTCAAACAGGCTCATTCGATCTCTCCTCTTCCTCGGGGTTGTCGCTGACAACTTCGTCGCGCAGTTCATCCAGCGGCGCTGCACGCGGCGAAAGCTGCAGGCTCTCCGGCGTTGTCGGCGTACCGGCATTGACCGGCGAGAAGGCGTCGCGCTCGGCGACCGGAACCGGCGCGCGGCGGCGGCTGCGAACCATCGCGTAGGCCGTGATCAGCATATGCGAGCAGGCCGTGATCATGAACAGGCCGTAGGGCCCGGTCGCTGTCATAACCGGTCCACCGATCGTCGGGCCGATGATCGTGCCAATACCGTAGAGCAGCAAGAGGCCGCCCGAAACCTTGACGAATTCTTCTGGCGTGGCGAAGTCGTTGGCGTGGGAGACCGCGATTGGATAGAGCGCATTGGCGGCGGCACCGTAGATGGCGATGAGCGTCAACACGATCCAGACCTGGCTCGGCTCGACGAGGAAGATCATGAGACCCGCAAGCGCGCCGACGCCGGCCAGCACGGCCAGCACGTAGCGTCGATCGATACGGTCGGAAATACGCCCCGCAGGCAATTGCATGACGGCTCCGGCAAAGATTGCCACGCTCATCATCGTCGCGACCGTGCTGTCGGTAAGGCCGGCCTGGCGCCCGAAAACGGCGCCAAGCGTGCCGAAGGCGCCATTGGCGATTCCGACCAGCAGGATGCCGAGAAAGGAAACCGGCGAATTGCGATAGAGGCCGCGTAGATCGAGCCGGACCTGTTTCAGCGGTTGCGGCGAGGCGGCCTTGGAAAGCAGCGTCGGCAGCATCGCGACGCAATAGAGAATGCCGCAGATCATGAAAAAGAAGGTCGTCGACGTCTCGCCGAAAGGAATCATCATCTGGCCGCCGACCACGCCGAAAAGCGTGATCGCGATATAGAGCGAGAAGATCACGCCGCGGCTTTCATTGGTGGCGCGCTCGTTCAACCAGCTTTCGATGATCATCGACGTGCCGGCGGTCGCAAAGCCGGTGACCGCGCGCAACGCAACCCACCAGATCGGATCGATCATGATGCCGGTAAGCAGGGAGATGATCGCGATCAAGGCCGTGAAAACACTGAAGGCGCGCACATGCCCGATGCGCTTGACGACGTTCGGCCCTAGGAAGCAGCCGAGCACAAAACCGGAGGCCCAGGACGTGCCAAGAAGGCCGAGTATGGTCGTCGGATACCCTTCCGCCGTGCCGCGCACCGGCAGGAGCAGACTTTGCAGACCGTTTCCAAGAAAGAGGAACAGGGTGCCGAGCAGGAGCGAGGCGACGGGAAGCAGGTTCTTTCTCATCATCAATCCGAAAATCGTTCTGCTGTCAGCAAGCCAGGGGCGTTCCCGCAATTGCTAGCCGGATCTTGTGCCACCTGTCATTGCAAATCGGCGGCGGAAACAATAGCCCTCTATGCGACGAAAAGTGACGACGGTATGACGCCGAGGAATGTGATGAGGAAAAGTGCACAGGCGTTTCCGCCCCAGCACGTTTTGCCATCCTCACGGCGAACAGAGCTCTGCGGGAATGAACGAATGTCGAAAATCCTGATGGCACTCCTGCTGCTCGCGATGTGCGTTCAAGTCATCAAGCCACTCGGCCTCCCGGGGCTCCGGCAACGCCGTGATTTCTGGAAGATCGCGGTTTTCGCGATCGCGGTGATGATGGTGACCGTGCTTGTGCGGCCGTAGCTGCTCCCAGCGCGTTTTTCAAGTGGCCGTACCCGGAGTGGTTGAGACCTCACCGAACCGTTCCATTTGAAACAGGTCCGCCGCTTGCGCCGCGCTATTCTGGTCGTCAGCTGAGGAAGTATCCGCACGACATCCAGTCTATAAAGGGATAAGTTAGCTTGTTCGGACACAAGATGAAAATCGAGGATCTCTTGGAACGTCGTCTGACCGCTATCCTCGCTGCCGATGTCGTGGGCTACAGCCGTCTCATGGGCACCGACGAAGCCGGCACGCTTGCAGCAATGAAAAGGCATCGCCGCGAGTTCCTGGAGCCCAAGATCGCAAACCACAAGGGACGTGTTGTCAAGCTTGCGGGCGACAGCATGCTCGTTGAATTTTCGAGCGTGGTGAATGCGGTCGCCTGTGCGGCCGAAATTCAGCGCGGCATGCTTGCCAGGAACGAAGGTCTGCCCAGGAGCAGGCGCATCGAACTCAGGATCGGAATTCACCTCGGCGATGTCATCGTCGAAGACGGTGACATTTTCGGCGACGGCGTAAACGTTGCGGCCAGGCTCGAAGGCTTGGCCGAGCCCTCCGGCATCGCGGTTTCGGCCTCGGTGCGCGATCATGTCGGCTCGCGGCTCGATCTCGGCTTTGTGGACAAGGGCGAGCATGCGTTGAAGAACATTGCCCCGAGTGTGCGCGTCTACACCATCTCCTTCGGCGAAGTGGCAGTCCAGAAACCAGCAGAGCCGGCCACCGTCACGGTGGAACCCGGTTATGAGTTGTCGGTGGCCGTTCTTCCCTTCACGAACATGAGCCACGATCCGGAGCAGGAATATTTCTCCGACGGCATCACCGAGGACATCATTACCGATCTGTCGAAGATCTCGCGCCTCCATGTCGTCGCCCGGAATACTGTGTTCACCTACAAGGGCAAGCCGGTGAAGGTGAAGCAGATCGCCCAGGAACTGGGCGTCCGCTTCATTCTCGAAGGCAGTGTCCGCAAGGTGGGCGAGCGCGTGCGCATCACCGGCCAGCTTATCGATGCCCAGACCGGCGGGCATCTGTGGGCTGACCGCTACGATCGCGAACTCACGGACATTTTCATGATCCAGGACGAGATCACGCACGCGATCGTAGACCAGCTCAGGATCAAGCTGTTGCCGGAAGAGAAGAAGGCGATCGAGAGCGATCCGACTACATCCGTGGAGGCTTATACTTATTATCTGCGCGGCCGGCAGTTCTCGCGTACCTGGACCCGGTCCTATCTCCTGCTTGCGCGCCGGATGTTTTTGAAGGCTGTCGAGCTCGATCCGAACTATGCCCGTGCCTATGCGGGCATAGCGGAATGCGAATGCGCGATCAGGGATTGGCACGAAAAGGAGTTTCCGCTCGAGAGCATTTTCGACATCAGCGCCAAGGCGCTGGCTCTTGATCCAAACCTGGCAGAAGCACATGCCTCACGCGGGTTGGCCCTGACTCACGACGGACAAACGGAGGAGGCCGGACGCGAGTTCCGCCAGGCGCTGGCGCTTGAGCCTTCGCTCTACGAGGCGAATTTATACTATGGCCGCTTCCTGTTCGCGCAGGGTCGATTTCAGGAAGCGATCGGATTTTTCGAGCGCGCGGCCGAGATCCGACCGGACGACTACTTTTCGCCAATTCATTTGATGGGTTGCTATTTCTCGCTCGGCATGGAGCCAGAGCGTCAGCGCTGGGCGCGCATCGGCATCGAACGGGCAAAGAGCGCCTTGGAACGGCACCCGGAGAATGCCAGCCCGGCCCATCGTGGCGCATTGGCGCTTGCGCATATGGGCGAAGCCGAGCGCGCCAAGGAATGGGTGGCCCGCGCGTTGGCGATCGACCCGGACGACGTCGTCGCGCAATACAATGCGGCTTGCGTCTATTCGCTTCTCGGCGAGGGCGAGCGCGCACTCGATCTCCTCGAGACGGTCGTGCCACAGAGCTCGAGCTACCACCTCCACTGGTTCAAGCAGGACTCAGATCTCGACCCCATTCGCGACCATCCCCGCTTCCAGGCGCTGCTTGACGCAATCAAGGATTGCGAGGATGCGCCCCGCTGAACCCACAGCGCCGAGCGTCCTTTCAGACGCACAGCAGCGCTGTCCCGGCCGAACATCATAGCTCGATCGAGCCGTGCATCGCGGTCACGCAATCACCGGAGATGCTAACCTTGCCGACCGCGCCGCCCTGCTTGCTGACGCTAACCGTTATCAGACTGCGCCGGCCCATCTCGACGCCCTGCTCGATCATAAGTTCGATTTCCGCGTCAGATTCCGGGAGAAGCGAGACGAGATAGGTACCGAGTGCGGCGCAGGCGCTGCCGGTTGCCGGGTCCTCGATGACATTGTCGAGCGGCGCGAACATGCGGGCCCTTATTTGCCACGGCTGGCGCTCTGTGCGGGCGTAGAGGAACAGGCTGAAACTGTCTTCGGCAAGCGGATAATGGTCATTCGCCTCGTCAAAGGCGCTGACGTTCGGACGCGCCATTGAGAGCGTTTTCACATCCCGGATTTCGGCGACGGCGAAGGGAAGGCCGACGGAGATCCGCACCGGCGCGTGACAACGATCGCTTACGTTCTCTGGGCGGAGCGAGGCGCAGGCGGCGATGGTCGCTGCGTCAATGATGGGGCCGACGGCGAGCCGCTGGGGCGCGACGATGCTCGCGCCGGTGACAACGCTGTCTCGGCGCAGGAGGGCCACCTCGACCAATCCCGCCTTTTCCTCGAAACGCAGATGGTTGCCCGGCAACTTGCCGAAGATTTCCGATTGCCGACCGAGCACGAAGGCGGTGCCGACATTCGGATGTCCGGCGAAGGGCACTTCGATCGTGGGCGTGAAAATGCGCACGCGGGCGGTGTTTGCGGGATCGTCCGGCGGAAGAACAAAGGTGACTTCCGAATAGCCGAATTCCGTGGCGATCGCCTGCATCTGACGATCGGTCAGCCCGCGTGCGTCCGGGATCACGGCAAGCTGGTTTCCGGCGAAGCGTTCGGAAGTGAAGACATCGACGGTGACGAAGAAAACGGTGGTCATCGAAGGCTCCTGTTCGATCGGATCACGGATTTAGAGTCTTGACCGGCCGTCTGAAACAGCGAACTTGTCTCCCTGACAATTGCTGGCTGCGGGGCCCAAGGCGGAGCGCGCCCATGCAAAGGCCCGGCGACAGCGATGTCGCCGGGCCTTCTCCTCTCTCCCTCTAACGATGCTGACGCCGCTCAAGCGGCCTTTTCGAGGTCCTTTTTCCAGGTACCCTTGGCAGCGAGGCTGCACATCTTCGCGCGATGGATAAAGGCGCGCTGGCCGGCGGCAACGTTTTCCGCCTTGCCGTTCCAGGCGTTGAGCGCCTCCTGCTGCAGCGCGCGGCCATAGGAGAAGGTGAGCTTCCAGGGCAGGTCGTGTGCCGTGTTGATGGCAGAGAGATGCGCGGTTGCTTCTTCCGTCGACTGGCCGCCGGAGAGGAAGGCGATGCCGGGGACGGCGGAAGGCACGGTGCGCTTCAGCACCTTGACAGTGCGCTCGGCAACCTCGCTGACGGACGCCTTGCGTGCCTTCTTGCCGTCGATCACCATGCTCGGCTTCAGGATCATGCCTTCGAGCTTCACCCGCGCGTCACCGAGTTCTTCGAAGACGGTGCGCAGTACCCATTCGGTCACTTCTTCAGAGCGCTCGATCGAGTGGTCGCCGGGGGCGCCGTCCATCAGCACCTCCGGCTCGACGATCGGCACGATCTTGGCTTCCTGGCACAGCGCCGCATAGCGGGCCAGTGCATGAGCATTCGCCTTGATCGCACCCCAGGTCGGAAGGGCATCGGAGATGGCGATGACGCCGCGCCATTTGGCGAAGCGGGCACCGGCCTCGTAATATTTCGCAAGCCGTCCCGCGAGGCCGTCGAGGCCTTCGGTGATCGTTTCCTTGGCGAAATAGGGCATTGGCTTTGCGCCGGTGTCGACCTTGATGCCGGGGATCGAGCCGGACTTGCGGATGATTTCGACGAGCGGCGTGCCGTCGGCCGCCTTCTGGAACAGGGTTTCCTCATAGAGGATGACGCCGGAGATGTATTCGCGCATCGCCTCGTCCGAGCGTAACAGCATCTCGCGATAATCGCGGCGCGAGGTCTCGGTGGATTCCAGTCCAATGCTGTCGAAGCGCTTCTTGATTGTTGCGGTCGACTCGTCAGCGGCGAGCAGGCCCCGGCCGTTGGCAACCATCGCAACCGCAATATCTTCCAGTCTATCGCTCATGTTTTTTCTCCTTAGACAGCGCCGATCACCAACGGAACGCGCAACGAATGAAAACAAGTTCGGTCTGAGGCGCAGATGCGTCCGCCGCGTTCCGAATAATGGCGCGATAACAGAAGAAATTGTCCGGGAAAATGGCGCGAAAATCGACTAAAACGATTTAAATTGTTTTAATCGTTTGAAATATCATAATTATTTTTGCGTCTCCGACCCGGGCGCTGCATCACCCGGGTCGGAGGCTTGCTTCACTTCTGCTGGTTGAGGATGTCGACACCCGGCAGCGGCTTGCCTTCCATCCATTCGAGGAAGGCGCCGCCGGCCGTCGAAACATAGGTGAAATCGTCGGCGACTTCGGCGTGGTTGAGAGCCGCAACCGTGTCCCCGCCGCCGGCGACGGAGACAAGCGAGCCGGCCCGCGTGCGGGTCGCCGCATGCTTGGCGGCGGCGACGGTCGCCTTGTCGAAGGGTGCGATCTCGAAGGCGCCGAGCGGACCGTTCCACACCAGCGTCTCAGCGCGGGAGATCCGGTCGTTAACTGCGCTGACCGATTTCGGGCCGACATCAAGCACCATGGCGTCGGCCGGGATCGCCTTAATGTCGACGACCTCATTGTCAGCGCCGGCCTTGAACTCGCGGGCGACAACGCCGTCTTCGGGCAGCACGATGGCGCAGCCGGCCGCAGACGCGGCGGCAACGATCGACTTTGCCGTGTCCGCAAGGTCATGCTCGCAGAGCGACTTGCCGACATCGATACCCTGTGCGGCAAGGAAAGTATTGGCCATGCCGCCGCCGATGACGAGGGCATCGACCTTCTTCACCAGGTTCTGTAGGAGGTCGATCTTGGTCGAAACCTTGGCGCCGCCGACGATCGCGACGACCGGACGCTTCGGATTGCCGAGGCCCTTTTCGAGGGCTTCAAGCTCGGCCTGCATGGTGCGGCCGGCATAGGCCGGGAGGTGATGCGCCAGCCCCTCAGTCGAGGCATGGGCGCGATGGGCGGCCGAGAAGGCGTCATTGACGTAGATGTCGCCATTGGCCGCCAGTGCCGTGACGAAAGCCGGATCGTTCTTTTCCTCGCCCTTGTGGAAGCGGGTGTTCTCGAGCAAGAGCACATCGCCGTCATTCATCTCGGCAATGGCATTGGCGGCCTTGTCGCCGATGCAGTCGGCGGCGAAATGAACGCGTTGGTCGAGAATTTCCTCAACGGCGGGCGCGATTGCCTTCAGCGACATGTCGGCGACCGGCTCGCCCTTCGGACGGCCGAAATGGGCAAGCAGGATGACCTTGGCGCCCTTTTCGGAAAGCTCGCGGATCGTCGGGGCAACGCGCTCGATGCGGGTCGTATCGGTCACCTGACCATCCTTGACCGGCACGTTGAGATCGACGCGCACGAGCACGCGCTTGCCGGCAATGTCGTTCAGGTCGTCGAGGGTCTTGAAAGTCATCAGATGTCTCCGGTCAAATTCTGCGGAAAAGAGTGGGATAGTCGGTGACGAGCCCGTCCTCGTCGACGGGAAGGTCGGCAGCGAAGCTCCTGTCCTCGGCCTCGAAACGATAGAGCTTGCCGTCTTCGAGGCAGGTATAGTGCTGCCCGTCGATGACGGGATCGAAAGTGTCGAAGGGCACGTAAAGCATCCGGAGCTTTGCCGTGCCGGCCTTCCGGCTGAGGTTGAGCCTGCGGATCGGCAGCGTGTTGGTGAAAGGTGTGCCGGCGAGATCAATGTCGATGCAGCCGTCGAATTCAGAAAGGGCGACGCCGTTGAGGTCGCGCCAATGCCCCTGGCGGTCCGAGAGCAGATGCAATGTCCTGCCGTCCGTCGTTTCGATCAGGAACGACATCACCTGCCAGTGCGCGTCGCAATCGATCCGGTAGCGCAGGCCATAGGGACGGCCGCCGCGCTCGCCGATGACGACGCTTTCGGCGCGGATTGCCGCGCCGGCCGTTGCTTTAAGAGCCCGGAGGCTCAGATGTTCGAGCCCTTCCCCTTCGAGCGGGCGCCACCGCACCGTCGTTGAGGAAAGGGCCCGAAACATCGGTCTTACAGGAGCTTGCCGAGGGCGACCGCCGTGTCCGCCATGCGGTTCGAGAAGCCCCACTCGTTGTCGTACCAGGACAGGATCGACACGAACTTGCCTTCCATGACCTTGGTCTGATCCATGTGGAAGATCGAGGAATGCGGGTCATGGTTGAAGTCGACGGAGACGTTCGGCTGAAGCGTATAGCCGAGAATGCCCTTGAGCGGGCCTTCGGCGGCAGCCTTGATGGCGGCGTTCACCTCTTCCTTGGTCGTCTCGCGCTTGGCGACGAACTTGAGGTCGACGACCGAGACGTTCGGGGTCGGCACGCGCACGGAGACGCCGTCAAGCTTGCCCTTCAGTTCCGGCAGGACGAGGCCGACGGCCTTGGCAGCACCGGTGGAGGTCGGGATCATCGAGAGCGCAGCCGCACGTGCACGGTAAAGATCCTTGTGCATCTGGTCGAGCGACGGCTGGTCGTTGGTGTAGGAGTGGATCGTCGTCATCATGCCGTGGTCGATGCCGATCGCGTCGTGCAGCACCTTGGCGACCGGCACCAAGCAGTTGGTCGTGCAGGATGCGTTGGAGATGACGAGGTGATCCTTCGTCAGCTTGTCGTGGTTGACGCCGTAAACGACGGTCAGGTCAGCGCCGTCGGCCGGGGCCGAGACGATGACGCGCTTGGCGCCTGCTTCGAGGTGGGCGGCCGCCTTGTCGCGCGCGGTGAAGATGCCGGTGCACTCCATCGCGATGTCGACGCCGAGTTCCTTGTGCGGCAGTTCCGCCGGGTTGCGGATGGCGGTTACCTTGATCGGCTTGCCGTTGTTGATGACGATGGCGTCGCCGTCGACCTTCACGTCCGCCGGAAAGCGGCCATGGATGGAATCGAAACGCAGCAGGTGAGCGTTCGTTTCGACCGGCCCGAGATCGTTGATGGCGACGACTTCGATGTCGGTACGGCCGGATTCGACGATCGCGCGGAGCACGTTGCGGCCGATGCGGCCAAAACCGTTGATGGCGACTTTCACTGTCATGTCTGGTCCTTCCCTGTCAGAATGGCGTTTACGAATAGAGGGCGCGTTGGGAAGCGCCCTCCGCTTGATCAGGACAGTTTGGCTTCCGCGGCCGCTACAACGGCTTCCGGCGTGATGCCGAAATGCTTGTAGAGGTCCTTGTAGGGACCGGAAGCGCCGAAGCTCGACATGCCGATGAACGTGCCATCGGTGCCGATGAAGTGATCCCATCCCTGCCGGATGCCGGCTTCGACGGCGATCTTGACCGGCGAATTGCCGATGATCGCCTGCTGATAGTCTTCGCTCTGTTCGGCAAAGAGCTCGAAGCAGGGAACCGACACGACGCGCGTCGAAACACCCTTGGCGGTGAGCGTCTGGCAGGCCTTGACGGCGATCTCGACTTCCGAGCCGGTGGCGAAGATCGTCACCTGGGCGTCGCTTGCGGAGATGAGGTCATAGGCGCCGCGGGCGCAGAGGTTTGCTTCCTCATATTCCGTGCGCACCGCCATCAGGTTCTGGCGCGTCAGCGCAATGCCGGACGGACGGTTGTGGTTTTCGAGCGCAAGCTGCCAGCATTCGACCGTTTCGGTTGCGTCGGCGGGACGGAACATCAACAGGTTCGGAATGGCGCGGAGCGCAGCCATGTGCTCGACTGGCTGATGGGTCGGGCCGTCTTCGCCGAGACCGATGGAATCGTGCGTCAGCACGTGGATGACGCGGATACCCATCAACGCGGCAAGGCGGATCGACGGACGGCAATAATCCGAGAAGATCAGGAAGCCGCCGGAATAGGGGATGAGACCGCCGTGCAGCGCCATCCCGTTCATCGCCGCCGCCATGCCATGCTCGCGCACGCCGTAGTGGACGTAGCGGCCGGAGAAGTTGTCCGGCGTGATCGAATGGGTCTGGCTGGTCTTGGTGTTGTTCGAGCCGGTGAGGTCGGCAGAGCCGCCGATCGTCTCGGCGAGAACGCCGTTGATGACTTCGAGCGCGTCCTCGGAAGCCTTACGCGTCGCAGGCGACGGCTTGGTCTCGGCGAGCTTCTGCTTGTAGGTGCTGATCGCGGAGGCAAGGCTGCCTTCGAGTTCGCCGGCGAAGCGCCGGATGAACTGTGCCTTCTTCTCGGTCTCGGCCTTTTCGAGGCGCTCTTCCCAGTCTTTCCGCGCCTTGGTCGAGCGAAGTCCGGCGAGGCGCCAGGCGTCGAGCACGTCCGAGGGCACGGTGAAGGCTTCGGCTTCCCAGCCAAGCGCCTTGCGGGTGGCGGCGATTTCGTCGGCGCCGAGCGGCGAACCATGGACCTTGTGCGTGCCTGCCTTGTTCGGGGCGCCGAAGCCGATGACGGTCTTGCAGGCGATCATCGTCGGCTTGTCGGACTTCTGAGCCTGTTCGACCGCTGCGGCAATCGCATCCGGATCATGGCCGTCGACCGCGATGGTGTTCCAGTTGCAGGCGCGGAAGCGCGCGTGCTGGTCGGTCGAATCCGCGATCGAGATCGGGCCGTCGATCGAGATGTTGTTGTCGTCCCAGAAGACGATCAGCTTGTTGAGCTTGAGGTGGCCGGCCAGCGCGATCGCTTCCTGGCTGACGCCTTCCATGAGGCAGCCGTCGCCGGCGAGCACGTAGGTATAGTGCTCCATGAGGTCGCTGCCGAATTCGTCACGCAGCTTGCGTTCGGCGATCGCCATGCCGACCGAATTAGCGATGCCCTGGCCGAGCGGGCCGGTGGTGGTCTCGATGCCGGCCGCATGGCCAAATTCCGGGTGGCCGGCCGTGCGCGAGCCAAGCTGGCGGAAGTTCTTGATCTCGTCGATGGTAATGTCCTCGTAGCCCGTGAGATAGAGCAGCGAGTAGAGCAGCATCGAGCCGTGGCCGGCCGAAAGCACGAACCGGTCGCGGTTGGGCCAGGCGGGGTTCTTGGGGTCGAAGTTCAGATACCGCGTGAAAAGGACGGTTGCGATATCCGCAGCGCCCATCGGGAGACCTGGATGACCGGAATTTGCCTTCTCGACGGCGTCCATGGAAAGGAAGCGGATCGCATTTGCCATCCGATCGTGTTTTTCGCGAGAGATCATGACTGTTCCGTTTGAGTTCGGTGGTCAGGGACGGTCTCTATCCTCCAAGACCGTATGAGAAGCGGCAGACACATAGCAGGTGCACCGCGCGAGTCAATTGATACGAAATACTGGCCTTCCGCGACCAAATGGTGGCGTGCTTTTCGATATCGTTCTTGCGCTGCAGCATACAGTATGAGTGCGATTGCTCGGGAGCAATGATCCACAGCTTCCGACGGCGTTTTGCCGCACGGGGCATTGTTGAGACTTATATAATGGGTTTAAAAAAGAACCGAGGCGAAGCAGCGGACTGCGTCTGGCGATTCGGCTCCTCCGGAGCGCCGCTGTAGCACTTTGAAGTGCTGCATGATTTTGTCCTTAAATCGATTTCGATTTAAGGGATTATGCAGTGGCAGGTTGATTTAGGGCGGGGCGGAAATCCGCTTCACACTTTCCTCATCCCGCTCTGGAGAGGTATCGGAGCATGCCGGCAAAGACGGTCAAAGCGGCGATCGAGGAGCTACGGAACGCGGTCCAGTCGCTCGAGGGCGCGATCGACGGTCGTTTCGACAAGGAAAGGGATTTGAGCGAGTTCGAAGGCGAGGTGCGGCGGGTCAATACCGACCGGGCGCGGCTGGCACAGGAACTCGACCAGTCGCAGTTCCGGGCCAACCGGCTGGAAGAGGTCAACCGCGAAGTTTCCCGTCGCCTGGTGACGGCAATGGAAACCATTCGAGCGGTGCTGGATCGTTGAGGTTTACGCGATGGCGCAGGTAACGGTGACGATCGACGGCAAGGCTTACCGGATGGCCTGCGAAGAGGGGCAGGAGGATCACCTCAGCGACCTCGCGGCGAGATTCGATCAATATGTGGGACATCTCAAGGGACAGTTTGGAGAAATCGGCGATCTGCGACTGACCGTGATGGCAGGCATCATGGTCATGGATGAGTTGAGCGAGGTCAACCGCCGGCTCAAGAGCCTCGAGACGGAACTGAACAATCTGAAGAGCGGCCGCGACGTCGCATTATCCGAACAGGCGAGGAGCGAGGAGGCACTGGCCTCGGCACTCGGCGAAGTGACGGCCCAGATCCACAGCATCGCTGCCAAGCTCAACGGTCGCGCCGCTGGTCCGGCCAATTGATCGTCTTTAACAGCGCCGCGCGTCCAATCGGACGCCCAAAGTCGCTGTTGCACTTTGAACTGCTGCATGATTTTGTCCTTAAATCGATTTTCGATTTAACGAACCATGCAGCAAAAAACGCCTCTGGCGAAAACGGAAAAGAGCCTCTATATCTGAGCCCGCGGTCTGCGCTTCCCGACAGGAACCACAATCCCCGGGGCCATACACGATCTCAAGGGAGCTGTCCCTGGCCGAACTCGTGGGTTCGGACACACGGCGCCCACCTACTTAGTAGGCACCCGGGATCGTAAACTATCCACCGGTCGTCGTGGATCGCACCTTCCCTTCGTTGCTCACCATGTGCCCAAAAAGGCGCCGCGGATGGCGTCAGCCATCGCATCGATGGTCGGCGATCGATTTTCCAGCCTGGTGCGCAGCACGACGTTCGACATGTCGATGATGCCAAAGCCGTCGTCCTCAGTCAGTTCGCGGCAGCCGGGCGGTATCGCGCTGCGTGACAGCGGCGCGATCGCAAGACCGGAAACGACGGCCGCGATCAGCCCGCCGCTCGTTCGGCTGACATAGGCGACGCGGCTGCGTTTTCCGCGCCTCTTCAGATTCTGCATCGCCAGATCATCGCACCATCCGCCGGTGGCGTATGTGTATGCGGCTATCGGCAGAGGCTGCCGCTCATGTGTGCCGTGCTGATCCGAGGTTACCCAGACAGTCGGATCCACCATGAGGATTTCGTTCTTGGTTCGCCCGCCCGGCTCGAAAACGACAGCAATGTCGATTTCGCCTGCCTCAAGGGCCGCCCGATTGGACATCGAGGTACCCTGTTGCACCGTGACCTCCACGCCGGGGTGTATGGCGGCGAAAGCACCCAACGCTCTTGGAAGGGTGGAATTGATATACTCCTCGGGAATCCCGATCCTGACCGAACCATCCAGCGCGGGCTGGCGCATGGCCGCCGCAGTGTCATCGAGGAGCGCCACGATACGCCGCGCGTTGTCGACAAGGCGCCGGCCTTGCGTCGTAAGCGCGACCCCGCGCGAATGCCGGTCGAAAAGCGTGTCGCCGAGCGCATCTTCAAGCTTCTTGATCTGCATGCTCACGGCTGACTGGGTGCGCCCGACGCTGTCGGCCGCCTTAGTCAAATTGCCGGCGTCGGCAACCGCAAGGAAGGTTCTCAGAAGGTCGCTGTCGAGCGGAAGGGACATTTTGCAGCCATCAGAAAATCTGATGGTAGTTATGTTTGCAATTCGTTTGCCGGATGTCAACGGAGGGTGGAGAATTCAACTCTGTCGAGCGCCTTCCGGAGTCCCGCTCATGAGTGTGCCATTCCTTGCCGGTTCCGCCAGTGTCTCCTTCGCAACGCAACTGCGTCAGCTCCTCGTGCGCTGGCGCGTGTGGCAGGCTTCGCACGCTGCACTGTGCTGCGAGGCACCCTGGCACGATCCGCGATTGCTCAGCGACGCTGGCCTTCCGGGTGAGCCCGACTGGCCAGCGGGCCCAGGCGCCACGCGCCTCGAGGCGGTCTATCGGTCCCACTGGATGTTATGAAGCAGATCGAGCCTTGCTGCGCGAAAGATGGCTTCCGCGAGATTGCTCGCCTGAAGCTTCCGCATCGCCTCATCGAGCGCGTTGTTGATGCGTTCCATCGGAATGTCGGTCTCGCGCACCATGTCCTGCCTAGTCCTGCCGCAGGCGGCCAGCGTGAGGCAACGCAGTTCGAGGGGATCGAGTTGGTTCATCCTGTCTGCCCGCCCACTCGCACCTGTAAAGGCCGCGCCGCCGCATTTTCTGCGCGCATCAGACCGTGCTAATTATTTGAAAACGCGCACTTATTTGCACGCCCAAGGTGACGCATGAAAGCGGAACCACGCGCGGTGATGAATGGAGCGCTAATGCTGTGCCGAAATGGGAAAGACGCGCAGGATTGTCGTGACGTGTTGCAAAAGCGGCGGCGGCGTGGTTCCAGCTACGGGGTGCATTGCGCTATGAAGGCGAAAACCCCGCAGGATAAGGTCGTCGGATGTCACCGAAAGATTTGAAGGCAGCGCTTAGAAAGGAACGCCTGGCTCTGCGTGATGAAATGCCGTTGGAGGTGCGCATCGAGGCGAGCCTGTCCATGGCCGACCACGCCGGCGATATCATCGCGCTCGATCCCGGCCATGTTGTTTCCGGTTTCTGGCCCATTCGTTCGGAAGCGGACATCCGTCCGCTGATGGTGCGGCTCAAGGACCGCGGCGCCCGGCTCTGCCTGCCGGTGATCCTGGACAACAAGACCATCGTCTTCCGCGAACTTGTCGACGGCGTGGCGGTGGTCGAAACCGGCTTCGGTACGACCGGCCCCGGGCCGGAGGCGCCCGAACTCGATCCCGACATCATGCTTGTGCCGCTGTCGGCCTTCGATTCGGTCGGGCACCGGATCGGCTATGGCGCCGGCTATTACGACCGGGCAATCGACCGATTGCGCCGCAAAGGTCACATGCCGCGACTGATCGGGATTGCTTTTGACTGCCAGGAAGTGGCATCAGTGCCGGCTGAACCGCACGATGTCGCGCTGGACGCTGTGCTGACGGAGAGCGGTTTTCGGCATTTCAGACAGGATTGAACGGGTATGCGGCTGCTTTTTCTGGGAGATATGGTTGGCAAGACGGGCCGCACGGCGGTCTGGGAGCGCCTCCCCGGATTGGTCGGCGACTTGAAGCTCGACTTCGTCATCGTCAACGGCGAGAACGCCGCCGGCGGCTTCGGCATCACCGAAGACATCTTCCTGGAAACGATCAATGCCGGCGCCGACGTGGTGACGACTGGCAACCATGTCTGGGACCAGAAGGAAGCGGTGGTCTTCTGCGAGAGGCATGACCAGTTCCTGCGCCCCGCCAACTATCCGGCCGGGACGCCGGGGCGTGGCTCCAATCTCTTCTTTGCCCGCAACGGCGCCCGCGTGCTGGTCGCCAACATCATGGGGCGGGTTTTCATGCATCCCGAGCTCGATGATCCCTTCAAGGCCGCCGAGGCGATCCTCGACGCCTGTCCGCTCGGGGAGCAGGCCGACGCGATCGTCTTCGACTTCCATGCCGAGGCCACCAGCGAAAAGCAGTGCTTCGGACACTTCGTCGATGGCCGCGCCAGCCTCGTGGTCGGAACCCACACCCATGTCCCGACCGCCGACCACCAAATCCTCAACGGCGGCACCGCCTATATCAGCGATGCCGGAATGTGCGGCGACTACGACTCGTCGCTCGGCATGGACAAGGAGGAGCCGCTCAACCGGTTCATTTCCAAGATGCCGAAGGGCCGCTTCGAGGCGGCGTCAGGCCCCGCGACCCTCTGCGGCGTCGGCGTCGAGATTTCCGATCGCACCGGCCTTGCGGAGAAGATCGCGCCGCTGCGGCTCGGTCCGAGACTCGGCGAAACGATCCCTGAGTTCTGGTCGTAAACGGGGCGCAACCGGCGCGAGCCTGTGCTTTTCCGCCCGATTCTTGCGTTTGCCGCCGGCCGTCTGCGGTGGCCGTATCGTCTTCGCGGAATTGCGTTTTTTCAAGTGACAGCCCTGCCAAATGGTGGCAGGTTAGCGTCAAAATTAGAGCCGCACGGGATGCGGCCGCTATTTGCAAGTTTTCCATTTCGTGCCGCCCGTACGCTCCTGCTTCGGGTTTCAATGTCGCCGGCCCGAACGTTGAGATCCGGGCGATTTCGGCTTTCAAGTGCTTTCGGAGGACGTGCATGTTGCGAAAGTGGCCGTTGCCCGCGATCTTCAGCGTTTCGTTTTTTCTTCTCGCCGCATCGCTTGCGGCGGCCCAGAACGCACCGCAGGCGCCGACAGTGACCGTCGCCAAGCCGGTCGTGCGCGACGTGATCGACGCTGACGAATTCATTGGTCGCTTCGAACCCGTCGACCAGGTCGCCGTCCGTTCGCGCGTCGGCGGTTATCTCGATGAGGTCTTCTTTACCGACGGGGCATTGGTGAAGAAGGGCGACAAACTTTTCGTCATCGACCAGCGACCGTTCCGTACCGCTCTCTCCCAGGCCGAAGCCTCGCTTGCGGCGGCGCGCTCGACACTTGAATTCGCAGAGACCACGTTCAAGCGGACGGAATCGCTCGCCGGAAGCGGCACGCTCTCCGTGTCCAGGCTCGATGACGACCGCCGTGCGCTGCTCGCGGCGCAGGCCAATGTGCGCGGCTCGGAGGCCGCGGTCGAGCGGGCCAAGCTCGATCTCGAGTATACGACGATCACCGCGCCGTTGAGCGGCCGCGTCGATCGACGCCTGATCTCGCCGGGCAACCTCGTCCAGGCGGATCAGACCGTGTTGACGACCATCGTTTCGCTCGACCCGATCGACTTCTATTTCGATGTCGACGAGCGCCGCCTGCTTTCCTACGCCAGGACCGCGCGAGAGCGCGGCAGTGCGCTCCAGGAGGGTGGCGGGGCTCTCCCCGTGCGGGTGACGATTGCCGACGCCACCGAACCGCCCTTCGAAGGCAAGCTCGATTTCTCGGAAAACAGGGTAGACAACCAGACGGGCACGATGCGTGTGCGTGCGCGCTTCCCCAACCCCAGTTTCATTCTGCAGCCGGGTCTGTTCGGCCGTGTCGAGGTCGAAGGCTCCAATACCTATAGAGCGATCCTCATCCCGGACGATGCGATCGGCGCCGACCAGAACGAGCGCATCGTCTACGAGGTCAAGGAGGATGGCAGCGTCGTCACCAAACCCGTGCGTCTCGGGCCGCGTCTGCATGGCTATCGGGTTATCCGCAGCGGCATGACGGGCGAGGAGACGATCATCGTCAACGGTACCGTGCGCGTGAGGCCGGGCGCAAAAGTGAAGCCAGAGCTCGTCGTGCTGCCGCAGGAGGCAGCGCAAGCGGCGGAGAGCGCCCAATGAGATTTGCGCATTTTTTCGTCGACAGGCCGATTTTCGCCTCGGTGCTTTCGATCGTGCTGCTGATCGTCGGCGGCATCGCTTACTTCCAGCTTCCGGTGGCGCAATATCCGGAAATCGCCCCACCCACGATCGTCGTGCGCGCCTCCTATCCGGGGGCGGATGCCGAGACCGTCGCCAACACCGTCGCCACGCCGCTCGAGCAGGAGATCAACGGCGTCGAGAACATGCTCTACATGTCTTCTTATTCGACCGCCGACGGCTCGATGGCTTTGACGATCACCTTCAAGCTCGGCACAGATCTCGACCAGGCGCAGGTGCTGGTGCAGAACCGCGTTTCGGTAGCCGAGCCCCGGTTGCCCGAGGAGGTCCGGCGTATCGGCGTCACCACGACCAAGAGTTCGCCGGACCTGATGATGGTCGTTCACCTGCTTTCGCCGAATGATCGCTATGACCAACTCTACGTCTCCAACTACGCCCGCACGCGCATCCGCGACATCCTCGTTCGGCTGGAAGGCGTCGGTGACGTCATCCTGTTCGGCGAGCGAGAATATGCGCTCCGCGTCTGGCTCGATCCGCAGAAACTCTCCGCCTACGGCATGACAGCGGGCGACGTCGTCGAGGCGCTGCGCCAGCAGAACGTCCAGGTCTCGGGCGGTGCGATCGGCGGCCCGCCGATCGCGGGTGATAACGCCTTCGAATATACGGTCACCACCGACGGCCGTTTCAGCGACGCACGACAGTTCCGCTACGTGATCGTCAAGGCCACCGAAGACGGCAGGCTTGTGCAGCTGCAGGATGTCGCCCGCGTCGAGCTTGGCGCCCGCGAATACGTCAGAAACAGCTATCTGAACGGCAGCCCCGCCGTCGCGCTCGGCATCTTCTCGCGCCCCGGTACCAACGCGCTCGCCGCGGCGGAAGCGATCCAGGCGACGATGACGGAGCTGTCGAAGGATTTCCCGGAGGGGCTGGAATACAGGATCATCTACAATCCGACCGAGTTCATCTCGGAGTCGATCAATGAGGTCTACAAGACGATCGGCGAGGCCGCGATCCTCGTGGCCCTCGTCGTGATCGTTTTCCTGCAGTCTTGGCGCACGGCGATCATTCCGATCGTCGCCATCCCCGTCTCGCTGATCGGTACGTTCGCGCTGCTTTTCGCCTTCGGCTTCTCGCTGAACATGCTGACGCTCTTCGGGCTGGTGCTTGCGATCGGCATCGTCGTTGATGACGCGATCGTCGTCGTCGAGAACGTCGAGCGCAATCTCGAGAAGGGCATGACACCGAGGGAGGCGGCACATGTGACGATGGACGAGGTAGGTGCGGCAGTCATCGCGATTTCGCTCGTCTTGACCGCGGTGTTCGTCCCGACCGCCTTCATCCCGGGCATATCCGGGCAGTTCTATCTGCAGTTTGCCGTGACAATCGCAGTCGCGACTGTGATCTCGGCGATCAATTCGCTGACGCTGTCGCCGGCGCTTGCCGCCGTTCTGCTGCGACCGCATGAGACCCATGAGCATGAGAGCCGCAATCCGATCACACGACTCGGCCGGGCCTTCTCCAACGGCTTCAACCGCGGCTTTGACCGGATGGCCGATGGCTACAAATGGGTGGTGGGCCACCTCGTGAGGACACGCTTGGCGATTGGCGCCTCGCTCGTCGTCTTCGCCGGCCTTCTTGGCGCCACCTGGTACATGGCGCAGGCCGTGCCCCGTGGCTTCATCCCGACGATGGACCAGGGCTATGCCATTGTCGTCATCCAGCTCCCGGATGGCGCATCGCTCGCGCGTACCGACGCGGTGGTACAGCGCGCATCCGCGATGATCCGCGAGGTGCCGGGCGTCCGCGACGCGGTCGCCTTTGCCGGCTTTAGCGGTGCGACTTTCACCAATGCGTCCAATTCCGGCGTCATCTTCACGCCCTTCGACAGTTTCGAGGAAAGGCTCGAGCATAACCAGAGCGCGAGCCAGATCATCGGCCAGATCTTCGGCGCGATGCAGAGCATCCAGGAGGCCTTCATCATCGCCATTCCACCGCCGTCGGTGCGCGGTATCGGCAATGCCGGGGGCTTCAAGATGCAGATTATGGACCGCCAGAACGCCGACATGGGCCGGGCACTGGCGCTCGCCCGCCAGATGATGGGGGCGGCGAGCCAGACCGAAGGGTTGACCGGCGTATTCACCACCTTCTCGGACTCCAGCCCGCAGTTCTTCCTGGCGATCGACCGCGACAAGGCACGGGCGCTAAACGTGCCGATCCCCAACATCTTCGAGACGCTCTCGATCAATCTCGGCACGTCCTACGTCAACGACTTCAACGCATTCGGTCGCGTCTACCAGGTCCGCGCCCAGGCGGATCAGCAATATCGCGTGGAACGCGACGATATCCTCGCCCTGAAGGTGCGCTCCGCGTCAGGTGCGCTGGTACCGCTCGGCACGCTCGTCGAGATTCGCGATACCAGCGGGCCGGCGCTCGTCCAGCGCTACAACATGTATGTTTCCGTGCCGCTCCAGGGCAACCCGGCGCCCGGTGTCTCGACCGGCACGGCGCTCGACATGATGGAGGAGCTCGCCGCCCAGATGCTGCCGCAGGGCACGACATTCGAGTGGACCGAACTTGCCTTCCAGGAGCGCCAGACCGGCAATACCGCCGTCTTCATCTTCACGCTTTCGGTGATCTTCGTCTTCCTTGCGCTCGCCGCGCAGTATGAGAGCTGGGTGCTGCCGCTGGCGATCATTCTGATCGTCCCGCTTGCCGTTCTCGCTGCGCTTCTCGGCGTTTCCCTCCGAGGGTTCGACAACAACGTGCTCACGCAGATCGGCCTTATCGTGCTGATCGGCCTCGCGGCGAAAAACGCGATCCTGATCGTCGAATTCGCCCGCCAGGGCGAGGAGGAGGGCAAAACGCCGGTCGAGGCGGCGATCGACGCGAGCCGGATCAGGCTGCGTCCAATCCTGATGACCGCCTTCGCCTTCATTCTCGGCGTCGTGCCGCTGGTGATCGCAACCGGTCCCGGCGCCGAAATGCGCCAGTCGCTCGGCACAGCGGTCTTTTTCGGCATGCTGGGCGTCACGCTCCTTGGTCTGTTCCTGACGCCTGTCTTCTATGTGACGCTGCGATCGCTTGGCCGAAAACGCGTGAAGGCTGTCGAGGAAGCACCGGGCGCCCCGGCCGAGTGAGTGCGTCTTGCCGATCCTGCATAGAGGCACCGCGCCTGAAGACGCTCTCAGCCCCCGCGCTCGAGAAATGCGGACAATGACGCGATTGTGAGCGTCCGCGGTCGTTTGATGCTGGACGGGGCTCCGACCTTGAATGATCCTGCCACCCGCTAGATCACGATGCTTCAGGTCTTATCGACCTGAAGCATCGTGATCTATTCTAATGGGTTAGAGCGGGATGCGGGCGGAAAACCGCGCACACTTTTCCTCATCCCGCTCTAAAAAACGCGTGTGAGAGGTGAAGGATGCTGCTCCGATACCTTGCCTACACCATGGCTGCCATCTGGCTGATCCATACGTTCTGGCCTGAACATGCGCATGCGCAGCAGCCTTCGCCGCCGGTGAGCCAATGCCAGGCGATCGCGCAAGCCACACCGAAGGCGACATTCGCTAGCTTTACGGTTCCGGGGGCAATGCGGGTGAGCGCGGCTGACAGCGAGGTCAACATAACCTACCTCGGCCATTCGACGTTCCTGATCGAAACGCCGGGCGGAATTTCGATGGCGACCGATTACAACGGCTGGTTCCGGCCCCCTGCAACGCCGGCCGTGGTGACGATGAACAAGGCCCATTCCAGCCACCATACTTTGACGCCGGACCCTGCCATCCGGCACGTCCTGCATGGCTGGAGCGATGACGGAGAGCCGGCCGACCACGATCTCGTCGTGGGCGACGCTTATATCCGCAATGTGACGACAGACATACGCTCCGGCTACGGAGGCATGGAACCCAACGGCAATTCGATCTTTATCTTCGAGGTTGCCGGCCTTTGCATCGGCCATCTCGGCCACCTGCATTACGAACTCGATGATAGCCATTACCGCCAGATCGGCCGGCTCGACGTGCTGATGGTACCGGTCGATGGCGGCCTGACCATGGGCGCTGAAAGCATGAGCCGCGTCGTATCCCGCCTGCGCGCCGCACTGATCCTGCCGATGCACCGGCCGCCGTTGATCAACGACTTTCTGGCCATGTTCGGCGACGACTACGACAAGAGCTTTGCCACCGGGGCAAGCGTCAAGGTCTCGCTGCGCTCGCTGCCGAGCAAGCCGCTGATTTACGTTCTCCGCGGCGATTGAGCTTTCTTCCGCGGCGAGAGATGCTCGCGGCGCTTTTGACGACGCCGGATTTCCGCGCATTGAAAAGACGCGCCCCTGCTGGACGGGGCGCGGCATTAAAACTATAAGGCGCCCCATCTCAATAAATTCATGCATGCAGAGGGTGCCATGGCTGGCCATTCACAGTTCAAGAACATCATGCACCGCAAGGGCCGTCAGGATGCGGTGCGCTCGAAAATGTTTTCCAAGCTCGCGCGCGAAATCACCGTCGCCGCAAAGTCGGGCATGCCTGATCCGGCGATGAACCCGCGCCTCAGACTGGCGATCCAGAACGCCAAGTCGCAGTCGATGCCGAAGGACAACATCGAGCGGGCGATCAAGAAGGCGTCGGGCGGCGATGCGGAGAACTACGAGGAAGTCCGTTATGAGGGCTACGGGCCGGGCGGCGTCGCCGTCATCGTCGAAGCGCTGACCGACAACCGTAACCGCACCGCCTCCAATGTCCGCTCGACCTTCACCAAGGCTGGTGGCGCACTTGGCGAAACCGGCTCGGTTTCCTTCTCCTTCGATCGCGTCGGCGAAATCACCTACAAGCTTTCCGTCGGCGATGCCGACAAGGTCATGGAAGCGGCCATCGAAGCAGGTGCCGATGACGTGACGACGGACGAGGATGGCCACACGATCATCTGCGGCTTTGAGAACATCGGCGAGGTGTCGAAGGCTCTCGAAGAGGTTCTTGGCGAGGCGGAAACCGTCAAGGCGATCTGGAAGGCGCAGAACACCGTGCCGGTGGATGAAGAAAAGGCACAGTCGCTGATGAAGCTGATCGACAACCTCGAAGACGACGATGATGTCCAGAACGTCTATTCGAACTTCGACGTTTCCGACGAGGTACTGGCAAAGCTTTCGGCCTGACACTTCTTTTGATCTACGAAGAGACCCGCGCTCCAAAAAAATGGAGCGCGGGTCTCTTTGCTTCAGCCGCTCGCGCAGAAAGTGACAGCCATTCAAGCGGCCGGAGCGAAATGGCGTTGTGCTTCGCCAAACAGTTTCAAGGAATGCAACCGCGCCTCCATGTCGAAGATCGGCATGGATATGATCAGCTCGTCGGGCTTGGTCTCTTCGATGAACGCCCGGATCTTGCTCCGGATCGTTTCAGGACCGCCGACGACCGCATAGGTCATGGCATGGTCGACGAAGATCTTTTCGTCGTCGCTCCAGAGCCCCTCCATGGATTTGACCGGCGGCGGAAAGCGGCCGCGGGCGTTGCGGCGCAGGGCCACGAAGGACTGCTGCATCGAGGTGAAGAGATAATTCGCCTCCTCGTCGGTATCGGCCGCGACGCCCATCACGCCGACCATCACATGCGGCTTGCCGAGCTCAGGCGAAGGCGTGAAGCGCTCGCGGTAGATTTCGAGGGCGGTGAGCAGCATGTCGGGTGCGAAATGCGAGGCGAAAGCGAAAGGGAGGCCGAGCATGCCGGCGAGGTGAGCGCTGAAGTGGCTGGAACCGAGCAGCCAGATCGGCACATTGGAATCGGCCCCGGGTACCGCGATGATCTTCTGGTCTTCAGTGACGGGCCCGAGCAGCGCCTGGAGGTCCACGACATCGTTCGGAAAATTGTTGGCGCTCGCCTCCATGTTGCGCCTGAGCGCCTGTGCCGTCCTCATGTCGGTACCGGGCGCGCGGCCGAGGCCGAGATCGATGCGGCCTGGATAGAGCGCGGCGAGCGTGCCGAACTGCTCAGCGATGACGAGGGGCGAATGATTGGGCAGCATGATTCCACCCGAGCCGACGCGGATCGATCGCGTCGCCGATGCGACGTGGGAAATGACCAGCGACGTCGCCGCGCTCGCAATTCCCTTCATTCCGTGATGTTCGGCGAGCCAGAAGCGCTTGTAGCCGTTCTCCTCGGCGGCGATCGCCAGCCGGCGCGAGTTTTCGAGCGACTGGGCGACGCTGCCGCCCTCGGTAATCGGCGACAGATCGAGAACGGAGAAAGGGATCATGGCGAGACCTTCAATTAAGAGAAATTGATCGATCGCAATGTAGGTTCAAGTTTGTTAAAGCCAAGGGCGGCCCGAGGGTTTTCGGCGAAGGTCCGCCATTTCTGTGCAATGTTTTTGTTTTGTTCACTTTTTGCTGGCAGCGTTCCGGTGACCGACATAGGGTGAGGCATGCAGAACACGATTCGCATCATCGGCATCGATCCGGGCTTAAGGCGCACCGGCTGGGGCATCATCGAGACGCTCGGCAATTCGCTGCGTTTCGTTGCTTCGGGCACGGTGACCTCGGACGGTGGGATGGACCTCGCTTCGCGCCTTTGCCAGTTGCACGACGGTCTTGCCGAAGTGGTGCACAGCTACCAGCCGCATGAGGCGGCAGTGGAGCAGACCTTCGTCAACAAGGATGCGACAGCGACGCTGAAGCTCGGCCAGGCACGCGGCATCGCCATGCTGGTTCCGGCGCGGGCGGGCCTGCGTGTCGCCGAATATGCGCCCAACGCCGTCAAGAAGGCCGTCATCGGCGTCGGCCACGGCGAGAAGCAGCAGATCCACATGATGCTGAAGGTGCTGATGCCGAAGGTGCAGTTCAAGGGCAACGATGCTGCCGACGCGCTTGCGATCGCCATCTGCCATGCGCACAACAGGCAGGCGATCACCAGCCGGCTTGCGGCGCTTGCGGACTAGGTAGCGGAGAGCGGATGATGGTGACGGTCTATCCCCCTCTGGCCTGCCGGCCATCTCCCCCACAAGGGGGGAGAATACAAGCGGCTTGTCCCTCGCTCCGACCGAAACGTGTCAGTAAGCGGAAAGCTCCGGTGGAGGCGCAGATGGTGCCACATCTGCTCTCCCCGCTGTGGGGAGATGGCCGGCAGGCCAGAAGGGGTAGCATAGATCGCGACTTACAAGGAAATCTCCACATTCAGGGACACAGAAAGACGGGATCCAGATGATCGGCAAGCTCAAGGGCACCATAGATGAGATCGGCGAGGATCACGTCGTTCTCGACGTCCACGGAGTCGGATACGTCGCCCATTGTTCGGCGCGCACCCTCGGCAAGCTCGGATCGGCGGGCGAAGCGGCGGCGCTCTTCATTGAGACCTATGTGCGCGAGGACCAGCTCAAGCTTTTTGGCTTTCTGACGGCCCTGGAGCGCGAGTGGTTCCGCCTGCTTCAGAGCGTTCAGGGGGTGGGCTCCAAAGTCGCATTGGCCGTGCTTTCGACGTTAACGCCCGGCGAGCTGGCCAATGCCATAGCTTTGCAGGACAAGACGTCGATTTCCCGAGCACCGGGTGTCGGGCCGAAAGTGGCCGTTCGCATCGTCACCGAACTCAAGAACAAGGCTCCGGCCTTTGCCGGCGAGATGGCCCCGTCGATCGGCCTGAAGCAGGAACTCGGCGAAGGGGTCGCGCCGGCGCCGGTTTCCGACGCGGTCTCGGCGCTCACCAATCTCGGCTATTCGCGCGATCAGGCGGCAAACGCCGTCGCGGCTGCGTTGAAGAATGGTGGGGAGAGCGCCGACAGTGCCAAGCTTATCCGCCTGGGCCTGAAGGAACTCTCCCGGTGAATGGCAGGCCTTTCTGCAGCCACAATGACATCGGAGTACAGGGATCGCGAGCCGATCCCACTGGATCGGCTGCCGCGCTCCCGGTATGGTTGAGCGTCGCAGCCGTGGCGATGATCGGCTTTACCGTCAGCATTCCCATGACTGCGGTTCAGCCCGAATGGAAGTTTTGAGATGAGTGAAGCCGCACGCCTGATCGCGCCGGAGAAGCGGGGCGAGGACCTCGACGCGACGCTGCGTCCGCAATCGCTCGACGAATTCACCGGCCAGGCGGAGGCGCGCGCCAATCTCAAGATCTTCATCGAGGCCGCGCGCAATCGTGGCGAGGCACTCGACCACGTGCTTTTCGTCGGCCCCCCGGGGCTCGGCAAGACAACACTCGCCCAGATCATGGCAAAGGAACTCGGCGTCAACTTCCGCTCGACGTCCGGGCCGGTGATCGCCAAGGCCGGCGATCTGGCGGCGCTGCTTACCAACCTCGAAGAGCGCGACGTGCTATTCATTGACGAGATCCATCGCTTGAATCCGGCGGTCGAGGAAATTCTCTACCCGGCCATGGAGGATTTCCAGCTCGACCTCATCATCGGCGAGGGACCGGCGGCGCGCTCGGTGAAGATCGACCTTGCTAAATTCACGCTGGTGGCGGCGACCACGCGCCTCGGCCTCTTGACGACGCCGTTGCGCGACCGCTTCGGCATCCCGGTCCGTCTCAATTTCTACACGGTCGAGGAACTGGAGCTGATCGTGCGCCGTGGCGCGCGGCTGATGGGCCTCGGCATGACCGACGAAGGGGCGCGCGAAATCGCCCGCCGCGCCCGCGGCACGCCGCGCATCGCCGGCCGGCTCCTGCGCCGGGTGCGTGACTTCGCCGAAGTTGCACGGGTCGAGGCCGTGACTCGCGAGCTTGCCGACGAGGCGCTGACGCGGTTGCTGGTCGACAATATGGGGCTCGACCAGCTTGACCGTCGCTATCTGACGATGATCGCCCACAATTTCGGCGGCGGACCGGTTGGCATCGACACGATTGCGGCCGGGCTTTCTGAGCCGCGCGATGCGATCGAAGACATCATCGAACCCTATCTGATCCAGCAGGGCTTCATCCAGCGCACGCCGCGCGGCCGGGTGCTGACGGCGAACGCCTGGAAGCATCTCGGCCTCAATCCGCCGAAGGATATCGAGACGACCCAGTTCCGGCTGACGCTGGAGGACGACTGAAATGTTCACGCGCCGAGGATTCCTGCAGACGCTCGGTGGTGGTTTCGCAAGTTTTGCGGCTCTCGGCAGCTATGCCTTTGCCATCGAGCCGCTCGCGCGGCTGAATATTGCGCGCTACACACTGACGCCGCCCGGCTGGACACCCGGTCTGAAGCTTCGCGTCGTCGCGCTTGCCGACCTTCACGCTTGCGAGCCGTGGATGTCGACCATGCGTATCGCCTCCATCTGCGCGCAGGCGAACGACCTCGGCGGCGACATCACGGTTCTGCTCGGGGACTACGCCTCCGGCATGAACCTGGTCACGCGCTATGTCCACTCCAGCGAATGGTCGAAAGCGCTCGGGACGCTGAGGGCCCCGCTCGGTGTCCATGCGATCATGGGCAATCACGACTGGTGGGAAGACAGAACCGCGCAGAAGAACGGCGGCGGCGAAACCTTCGGCCACCGCGCACTGGCGAATGTCGGCATTGCGGTCCACAGCAACCGTGCCATCCGCCTGGAAAAGGACGGATATGGGTTCTGGCTTGCCGGGCTAGAGGACCAGCTTGCCCTTCTGCCCGGCAAGAAATGGGGCCGGCGCGCCATGACGGGTCTTGATGATCTGGGCGGCACGCTGGCGCAGGTGAACGACAACGCGCCGGTCATTCTTCTGGCACACGAGCCCGACATCTTTCCGGAAGTGCCAGCGCGGGTCTCCTTGACGCTCTCCGGCCATACCCATGGCGGACAGGTTCGGTTCGCGGGTCTCGCGCCAGTCGTGCCTTCCCGCTTTGGCGACCGGTACGCCTATGGCCATATCGTCGAAGAGGATCGCAACCTGATCGTCTCCGGCGGCCTCGGCTGTTCGGTCGCGCCCATTCGCTTCGGCGTTCCGCCGGAAATCGTTGTGATCGATCTGGGGTAGGCGGGTGGCGTCTTTCGATTGGCTTCCCCCTCATCCGGCTGCCGCCACCTTCTCCCCACTCGCGGGGCGGACTCGCGGCGCCCACGTTCTCGTCCCCTCGCCCCGCGAGCGGGGAGAGGGTTAGGGTGAGGAGCAATCGTTAACATCCGCAGTCGCGTCTGCAGCCAATTCGCGGATCGTCGCCGCAAGCCGTTCGGGTCCACCGGGCATCCAGCCGAGCGCACGCAGCTTATCCGTCGACATTGCCTTGAAAACGGCCGTCTCCGCCGCAGGCGGCAACGGATGGGAGCAACCGGTTGCCTTCTGGAGAATGGAGAGGATTTCACGGTTGTCGGTGAGCACGTCCGAGACGTTGAACACTTTGCCGGAGATCTTGGCTGTCTCCGCTTCCAGCACAAGCTTCACAGCCTGGGCCACGTCGTCGCCGTGCACTTCCGTGCCGGCGCGTGGCGGAACCGCCTTGCCTGCAAGATAGTCGGCGAAGAGGCTGCTCCATTTGTGTTTCCGCCCGGCACCCGCCGGCCCGTAGACGCCTGTCACGCGCAGGCTGGTCGTGGCGAAGCCGTGGCCGGTCATTGCTTTCAAGGCGTCTTCGCTGGCAAGCTTCACTGTCCCGTAGAGCGTGTCGGGCATGGCGGGCGACGTCTCGTCGCAAACGGGGACCTGCGTTTTCCCATAGACGGCACGGCTCGACAGAAACACACAGCGGCGAACCCCGGCAGCACGTGCCTCGTCGAAGAGTCGGACCGAGCCGTCGAGGTTGGCGTGGCGGAAGCCCTCCGGGTCCGCGCCTTCGCCACCACGATATTTGCCCTCGACGTGCTCGAAGGCGGCATGGACGAAATAATAGATGTCGTCGAACGCGGCGATCTGGTCTGCATCCGGATCGAGGCGGAGCGGAACATAGGCCACCGGCTGTGAGAAGAACCCGCTGGCCGGCGGCGTGCGACCACCGACCGCAACCTTGTAGCCGTGGGCGATGAGATGCTCGACGATGAAACGGCCGACAAAGCCGGTGCCGCCGGAAACAAGAACGCGAGTCATGGGGTCACGTGCCGGGTTGCGCCGGATTGTCGAGCGTGTCGAGGTCCGGAATATTCTCTCCGGTCAGGTAGGCATGCCAGAGCTCGATGAGCGGCCGAAGAGCGTCGGCACGCGGATGATCCGCCTCCCAGGGTTTCTCATACTGGTAATGCAGCACGCCGATGGAGCGCCAGTCCCAGAGCGCCGGCAGATTGAACCAGACATATTGCAGCATGTTCATCGTCACCGGCAGGCCGTGCCAGTCGGGAAAGTAGCTCTGCAGGAACGTCTGGTCGGTGCGCGGCCAGAAGGCCCCCGGCGCGTCCAGAACCGCGAGCATCTTGTCGAATGTATCGATCGACGGTTCGGCGACGAAGACGCCGGAATTCAGCCGGTGAAAATCGCCGAGGCTCTCATAGACGTTGGGCGCGGCGGAAAATTCCGGGTAGCGGAAGAGCTTGTCGATGTTGCGCAGGACGATCGCATCGGCGTCGATGAAGACACAGCGCTCGTATTCGACGAGTTGCCAGAGCCGGAGCTTGCAGAAATTGTCGAGCGGCGAGTGGAATTCGGGTTTCCGGCCCTTGGTGAAGGGCGCCTTCTCGTGGACGTTGCGGCGCGCGTGGCGGGCGTTGAAGTCGTCTGAGAGGGGCAGGAGCTCCGTTTCGACGAGGCGGCAATCGAATTCCGTGAGCGGCTCGAGCGCGGCGGCGTCCACCCCGCCGGTGTAGAGCACGACGATATCAGCCGGCGTTCGGGTCAGCCGGATCGACCGCAGCAGTGCGCGTGCGCCGAGCACATAGTCGGCATTGGTGACGAGCGTCACGAAGGCGTGGCGGGCGGCAGGAGGCGAGGGGCTAAGCCCCCTCGGCTGAGGCGTCGCAGTAGTCATGAAACGGATTTCAGCCGTTTGCCTTCCGGATCGTGATTGATCAACGGTGCGATGTCCTTCGTCCAGGCGGCGACGGCCGGGACACGCGAACGATCGACGCGGTAGGCGAATTTCTTTGCCACATCGACGATTTCCGAAAGCAGCCCGTCCTGAAGACGGATCGGGTCAAGGCCGAGCGCCAGGAATTTCTCATTGTGGACCACCAGGTCGTTCTCGGCGGCCTCCTTGCGCGGATTGGGCAGCCAGGCGATCCTGGAACCGGTCATCGCGGCGATCATTTCGGCGAGATCACGGACCCGATGCGTCTCGGTCATCTGGTTGAAAATCTCGACGCGGCTGCCGCGCGCAGGCGGATTGTTGAGCGCGAGCTCGATGCACCGGACCGAGTCCTGTATATGGATGAAGGCGCGGGTCTGGCCGCCGGTGCCGTGAACCGTCAGCGGGTAGCCGATCGCCGCCTGGATCAGGAAGCGATTGAGCACGGTGCCGTAATCGCCGTCATAGTCGAAACGGTTGATGAGCTGCTGATGCCGGCGCGTCTGCTCGGTGTGCGTGCCCCAGACGATGCCCTGGTGCAGGTCGGTGATCCGGAGGCCATCGTTCTTGGCATAGAACTGGAAGAGAAGCTGATCGAGGCACTTGGTCATGTGATAGATCGAGCCGGGGTTCGACGGATAAAGGATCTCCTGGCTCACGGTCTCGCCATTCATCGTCTCGATCCCGACCGGCAGATAGCCCTCGGGGATCGCCGCGCCGACGGTCGAATAACCATAGACGCCCATGGTCCCGAGATGCACGAGGTGGGCGTCGAGGCTCAATTCCACCAGCGCATTGAGGAGGTTGTGCGTGGCGTTGACGTTGTTGTTGACCGTGTAGTTCTTGTGCCGGTCGCTCTTCATCGAATAGGGCGCTGCGCGCTGTTCGGCGAAATGGACGATCGCATCCGGACGGTGCTCGGCGAGCCAGTTCTTGAGAAGCTCGTAGTCGCGAGCGAGATCGATCAGGTTGAAGTGGATGCGGCGGCCGGTCTCGGCATGCCAGATGCGGGTGCGCTCCTGGATCGAGTCCATCGGAGTCAACGACTGGACGCCGAGTTCCGTGTCGATCCAGCGACGGGAAAGGTTGTCGAGAATGTGGATGTCGTGGCCCGCATCGGATAGATGCAGCGCAGTGGGCCAGCCGACGAAACCATCACCGCCGAGGATTGCAATCTTCATGCACGGTTCTCCTGATCGCGAAGAAGGACATGGTGAGGTGATAGGATAGGATTGTGACAAAGCTGCAATGCTTGCAAATGGCTTTTTGTTCCTGCACAGGAAAAGAAAAATCCTCCCGGAGAATGAGACGATGTCACTAATTTCGCTCGCGGGCGAACTGACCGAAAACGGCCACCGACTCGTGCAGCGGGTCTATTACGAGGACACCGATTTTTCCGGCGTTGTCTATCATGCGCGCTACCTGCATTTCATGGAGCGGGCCAGAACCGACTATCTGCGGCTGCTTGGGGTCGAACAGGCATCGCTGGCCATCGAAGGCGATGCGGAAGGCCTCGTCTTTGTCGTTCACCGCATGGAGATCGACTTCAAATTGCCGGCGCGCATGGACGACACACTGACCATCGAAACGACGACCGAGAAGGCGGGTGGCGCCAAAATGGTACTGCAGCAGGAGATCCGTCGCGACGGCACCCTGCTGATCGCCGCCAAGGTCATCATCGCCGTCATCAACGGTCAGGGCCGACCACGACGGTTGCCGGAAGCACTGGCGATAAAGTTCCTGACGGCGGGACACAAGATTCCGACTCGGGTCGAGTGACCCGACCATGTGATCTCGATGATCGCAGATCAGTCGCCGACCGAATTCAGTATCTTCTTCGTCAGCGACTGCTTGATTTCGCCGATATCCGCCCACGGATCGGTGCCGGATTCGATGCGTTCAAGAATGTCCGGAATGTGGAATGTGTTGGCGGCTGCAAGGTCTTCGAGTTCGTCCCAACTGACCGGAGTGGCGACGGGGCCACCTGCGCGGGCGCGGGTGGAGTAGGGGGCGATCGCCGTCGCGCCGCGGTCGTTCCTGAGCCAGTCGATGAAGATCCGCCCCTTGCGCTTCGCCTTCGACATCGTGGCGATGAAGTGGTCCGGGTCGCGATCTGCGAAACGCTGCGCCATCTTCTTGGCGAATCCCTTGGCCTCGTCCCACTCGGCATGCGGCCGAAGCGGCACAATCACGTGAACGCCCTTGCCGCCGGTTACCATGGCAACTGTTCCGAGGCCGATATCGGCAAGTTCATTCCGCAGGCTGCCGGCAGCCGCCTTGACCGTGGCGAAGTCGACGCTCGGATCCGGGTCGAGATCGAAGACCAGGCGATCGGGCTTTTCCAGCCGGTCGATCGATGCACCCCAGATGTGAAACTCCAGCGTGCCCATCTGCACCGCTGCAACAACGCCTTTGGCATCGCGAACGTACATATATTTCTCGGTTTCGCCCGACGCCTCCTTGATCGGGACTTCACGAATCTCCTGCGGAAAGCCGTCGCTGGCATGTTTTTGGTAGAAGCATTGCCGCTGTCCGCCTTGCGGGCAACGGACCAGCGAAAGAGGGTGATCGGCCGCGAAAGGCAGCATCCTGTCCGCAACGACGGCATAGTAGCGGGCGAGATCGATCTTGGTGACGCCTTGGCCGGCAAAGAGAACGCGGTCCGGATGCGAGACGCGAATCCCGAGAACATCGGCATCGCCCTTGGCGGGCGCCACTGTCCGTGCCCTGGTCGCGCGTTTGCCCTTCCCGGTCTCAGCCGTGGGGTCCGTCGGCTTCGGTCTTTCCAGTTTCACGGCGTTGGCCTCCTTGTCCTCGCGCAATCCCTCGAATGAACCATGGCGGACATATCCGTCATGGGTAAGCTCGGTGAAATCCACCTCTGCCACAAGATCGGGTTTCAGCCAGACGGCATCTCGCTCCCTTTCTCTTGGCACGCTGTCGAACGGTGACGTCTTGCGCCTGCGCTTTGCGAAGGCGGCCGCGAGCTCTTCCAGGGTCTTTTGCGCGAAGCCGGTGCCGACGCCGCCCCGGTAGACCAACTTATCGCCCTCGAAGGTGCCGAGAAGGATCGAGGCGAAGGCGCGCCCCTTTTTCGTCGACGGGGTGTAACCGCCGATGACGAACTCCTGGCGTTTCGTACATTTGACCTTCAGCCAGCTTCGGGTGCGTCCGCTGCGATAGGGAGCATTCGCTTCCTTCGCGATAATCCCTTCCTGTCCGGCCTTGCATATGGCGGCGAGCACATGTTCGCCGTTGCCTTCAACATGCTCGCTGTACTGAACGGTCGAGGTGGCGTCGAGCGTGTCGAGCAAGCCCTTCAGTTGCTCCTTTCGCTCGATGAGCGGCTTGCGACTCAGGTCCTTGCCGTCGAGTTCGACGAGATCGAAGGCGTAGAGCCGTATGGTGGCGCCGGTCTTCAGCGCCTTTTGCAGGGCCGAAAAGGTCGAGCCTTCCTCCGACAGCGCCACCACCTCACCGTCGATCAGGGCAGACCTGCAATCGAGCTCGGTAAGAGCGGAGGCAATCGCCGGGAACTTCTCGGTCCAGTCGAGACCATTGCGCGTGTAGCAACGGACGGTCCCGCCTCCGACAGCGGCCATCAAGCGGTAGCCGTCGAACTTGGCTTCGTTCAGCCATTCGTCTCCGGCGGGTGCCTTTGTAACCAGGGTCGCAAGCTGCGGCGCCTTGAAGGCGGGCAGTTTTCCGAAGGATTTCCGCGTCGTGTGCTTGCGTCGATTGTTGTTCTTGGCAACTGCGCCAGCTTTGAGATTGGCCGCCGTGCTCTTGTTCGAATGCCAGACGCGTGCCCGCTTTTCGCCCTTGCCCTCAGCAATTTCATCCATGGTGCGGCCGGTACTGACACTCGTCAGGTTGTCTTCGACGAGGCGTTCCCCATCCTCTGAGGCGTCTTCGTCCTTTTCCTTGATCAGTAGCCAGTTTTCGCGCTTCTCATCGTCTCGCGGCCGCATACGCACCAGCGCCCAGCCGCCGGTCATCCGCTTGCCGTGTAATTGAAACGAGAGTTTGCCCTTCTTCAAGCCTTCGGATGGGTCGCCTTCCGGCTTCCACCAGCCGGTGTCCCAGAGCATGACCGTGCCGCCGCCGTACTCCTCTTCCGGTATCGTGCCTTCGAAGTCGCCATAGGCTAAGGGATGATCTTCGGTACGCACCGCAAGGCGCTTGTCTGCCGGATCGAGACTTGGGCCGCGCGTCACGGCCCAGCTTTTCAGCACGCCCTCCCATTCGAGGCGGAAGTCGTAGTGCAGGCGGGTGGCATCGTGTTTCTGAACCAGAAAGCGTTTCTTGCCGGCGTGTCCCCGGGCGACAGTTCCCTTGGGTTCGCTCGTCTTTCTAAAGTCGCGGCGGCGGTTGTATTCGGAAAGGGGTTCATTGCGAGCAGTCATGGATCGTCCTCACGCCGATTTCCGCCGGCCGCGGCGCGAGGAGGATTGCGCCTTTGCCTGCGGTTTCTTGCCCTCGCCGCCTTCGAGGCTCTTCTTCAGCGCCGCCATCAGGTCAACGACATTGTCGCCGCGCCGTTCTGGGCGTTCGCCTTCCTCGACGGTGACGCGCGTCGACTTGCCTTTCATCTTGCGCTTGACGAGTTCCTTCAGTGCCGCCGTATAGTTGTCCTTGAAGGCGTTAGCGTCGAAAGGTGCGGTTTTCTTCTCGATGATGTCGTCGACGTCGACCGGCCCGACGCCTTCCACCACCTTCTGGTAGTGGATCGGCTTGCCCGAAGGCTTGTGGATCTGGCGAAAAGAGACGCTGGCGCCCGGGCGGGTCGCGCTGAACAGTTCGATCGGGATCGAAACCAGCGAGAGACGAAGTTGACCTTTCCAGAGTGCGCGAGCCGGCATCGTTCCCCCATTCACCGGCCGAGCCTGCGGCGCGGCTCTGGTTCGTCGCGAGGAGGCTCACGGGCAAGCACGCGCTCGATGGCGGCGATGTGCTCGCCGGTGACGGCGGGGACGGGATCGGCGAGCAGCGCCTGGAGCACCTCCTTCGAAAGCACGCCGTTTGCGATCGCCTCCTCGAAGGCGCTGCGTGTCTCCCGCTCGGCCTTCAATTGCGCGTAGAGCGCAAGAATCAGCCTGTCGCGGGGATCGAGCCGTCGGGGCGCTGATTTCTCTTTTCCGGACATCTGGAGGGTCATGCGGGAGAAACGTGCTATGGCGCGGTGAAGTTCCAGAGCGTCCGGCACAGGAATGTCTGCCCGGTAACATTCCTTTAACCATAATGGTGTCTTAATCCGTGTATTAGGATTTGTGCAGTGCACGTCATCCTTTGACCAAAATTGACGGCAAGAAGGCAACCTGAAGCATTAGATCGCAATGCCGCGATCAGCGGCGATGCCGGGGCATTTTTGCAACAGGACGTTTGGGCGACCCGGTCATGAGCATGAACCGCTCTTGCCGGGTATTTGGATTCGGGGACTGGAAACGATGGAACAGGTTGGATTGGCCGCGACGAGCGATGTGACCCTCTGGTCGCTGTTCATGGAAGCGGGCTTTGTCGTGAAGCTGGTCATGCTGGGGTTGATCGCAGCCTCGGTCTGGACCTGGGGTATCGTCGTCGACAAGACATTGAACTATGGCCGTGTTCGCCGCCAGCTCGACAATTTCGAGCAGGTTTTCTGGTCCGGTCAATCGCTTGAAGAGCTCTATCGCACGCTCTCCGACCGGCAGACGGCCGGCATGGGCGCGATCTTCGTCTCCGCTATGCGCGAATGGAAGAAGAGCTTCGAGCGCGGCGCCCGCTCGCCGATCGGCCTGCAGATGCGCATCGACCGCGCCATGGACGTGACGCTCGCCCGTGAGTCCGAGACGCTCGAGGCAAGGCTCGGATCGCTGGCGACCATCGGCTCGGCCGCTCCCTTCATCGGTCTCTTCGGCACGGTCGTCGGCATCATGACCTCGTTCCAGGCAATCGCCGGCTCAAAATCGACCAACCTTGCCGTCGTCGCGCCCGGTATCGCCGAGGCGCTTCTTGCGACCGCCATCGGCCTGCTCGCCGCTATCCCGGCCGTTATCGCCTACAACAAGTTTTCCGCCGATGCCGGCAAGCTGACGGCGCGTATGGAGGCCTTTGCCGACGAATTCTCCGCCATCCTGTCGCGGCAGATCGACGAGAAGCTGCAGTCCTCGCGCCAGGCCGCGCAATAACGACCCTCGAGCACGGAGACCACGCTGATGGGTATGGCAGTTGGCGGAGCCAAGGGTTCGGGCGGCGGGCGTCGTCGGCGCAATGGCAAGAAAGCGATCATGAGCGAAATCAACGTCACGCCCTTCGTGGACGTGATGCTGGTGCTGCTCATCATCTTCATGGTGGCGGCACCGATGATGACGGTGGGTGTGCCGATCGATCTGCCGGAGACGCAGGCCAAGGCGCTCAACTCCGATACCCAGCCGATTACCGTTTCGGTCAATCCGGCTGGTGAAATCTTCCTGCAGGAAACGCCGATCGGCATCGACGAGGTCGTTCCGAAACTCGAGGCAATCGCCACCACCGGCTATAACGAGCGCATCTATGTGCGCGGCGACACCAACGCTGACTACGGCACGGTGATGAAGGTGATGGCACGCATCTCGGCCGCCGGTTTCAAGAATCTCGGCCTTGTCACGCTGCAAGAACAGGAAAAGTGATCCCCGGTCATGAAGGGCAGTCTCGCAACATCTGCTGTCCTCCACGCTCTGGTGCTGACCTGGGCGCTGGTTTCGCTCGGTAGCCCGGCCGACTTCGAGGTCGCGGATGTCGAGGCGCTGCCGGTCGACATCGTCCCGATCGAATCGATCACGCAGATCCAGCAGGGTGACAAGAAGGCTCCCGCGAAGGAGAAGGCGTCCCCGGTTCCGACCAAAAAGCCGACCCCGGTCGAGAACGCCGAGAATATCGGCGACAACGACGTGGATCTGAAGACGCCGCCGACGCCCAACACGAAGCCGGTCCAGAATGAATCGGCCGCCGCTCCGGAGAAGACCGAGAAGGCGCTGCCGACACCGGATCCCGTCAAGGAAGAGATCCAGAAGGTCGAGGAGCCCGAGCCGGCTTCCGAGCCCGCGACGGAAGTTGCCGCGCTGCCCGAGCCGAAGCAGGAGGTAAAGCCAGAGACCAAGCCGGAACCGGCGCCCGCCGAGGAGCAGCCGGCCGAGAACCCGGAGGCCGAGGCGCTGCCCGACAAGGTGCCGACGCCGATGGCCAAGCCCAAGGTCGAAAAGCCGGCGCAGACGGCCAAGACGCCGGAGCGCAAGAAGGAAGAGGCCAAGAAGGAGCAGAAGAAGGCGTCCTCCGCCAAGGAAAGCGACTTCAATGCCGACGAGATCGCAGCGCTGCTCAACAAGCAGGAATCGTCCGGCGGCGGCGCGAAGCGTTCGACCGAGGAGGCGGCGCTCGGGGGCAAGAAGACGACCAGCGGCAACACGCTTTCGCAGAGCGAGATGGACGCGCTTCGCGGGCAGATCCAGAACAACTGGTCAATCATCCCCGGCATGGCCGATGCCGCGGATGTGCGCATCAAGGTCACGATGCGGCTCGACCCGAACGGCGAGTTGATCGGCGAGCCCGAAGTGGAAGCGACCGGTGGCTCCGATGCGGCGCGCCGGGCGCTCATGGGCGGCGCTCGCCGCGCCATTCTCAAGTCCGCACCCTTCAAGGGATTGCCCGCCGACAAATACGATTCATGGAGCGAGGTCGTCGTCAATTTCGACCCGAGCTCAATGCTCTAAACAGGTTGGGGCGGGGATGCGGGCGGAAAACCGCGCGCACTTTTCCTCATCCCGTCCAGAAAATGAGAGGCTGAAAGGCTTTATGGAAATGCTGAGACGCAATATTTTCCGCCTTCTGATGGTGATGTTCGCAGGCTGTGGGCTCATGGTTTCGCCCGCGAACGCACTCGTCGAGATCAACATCAACAAGGGCAACGTCGAGCCGTTGCCGATCGCGGTGACCGACTTCCTGCAGGGGGAACTCGGTCAGAAGATCTCCGACGTCGTCGCTGCCGATCTCAAGCGTTCCGGTCTTTTCGCCCCGATCGACAAGGGAGCCTTCATCGAGAAGATTTCGAATCCCGATGCTGCGCCGCGATTTGAGGACTGGAAGGTCATCAATGCCCAGGCGCTCGTGACGGGACGCGTCACTCAGGAAGGCGACGGCCGACTGAAGGCGGAATTCCGCCTGTGGGATACCTTTGCCGGCCAGCAGATGCTGGGCCAGCAATTCTACACGCAGCCGGAAAACTGGCGCCGCGTTGCCCACATCATCGCCGACGCGATCTATGAGAGGATCACCGGCGAAAAGGGTTATTTCGATACCCGCATCGTCTACGTCGCCGAAAGCGGTCCGAAGACGGCGCGCAAGCGCCAGCTCGCGATCATGGATCAGGATGGGGCCAATGCCCGCGCGCTCACCAATTCAAACGACATCGTGCTGACGCCGCGCTTTTCGCCGAACCGTCAGGAAATCACCTACATGTCGTTCGAGAACCAGCAGCCGCGCGTCTACCTGCTGCAGCTCGAGACGGGGCAGCGCGAGGTGGTCGGCAACTTCCCGGGCATGACCTTCGCACCGCGTTTCTCGCCGGATGGCCAGAGGGTGATCATGAGCCTGCAGCAGGAAGGCAACGCGAACATCTATACGATGGACCTGCGCTCGCGCACCACGACGCGGCTCACCAACACCGCAGCGATCGACACGTCGCCGTCCTATTCGCCGGACGGCAGCAGGATCGTTTTCGAAAGCGACCGCGGCGGCAAGCAGCAGCTTTACGTCATGGGCGCCGACGGTTCGGGCCAGACGCGCATTTCCTTCGGTGACGGTTCCTATTCGACGCCGGTCTGGTCTCCGCGCGGCGATCTCATCGCCTTCACCAAGCAGTCGGGCGGCAAGTTCTCGATCGGGGTCATGAAGCCGGACGGCTCGGGCGAGCGCATCCTCACCACCGGCTTCCACAACGAGGGCCCGACCTGGGCACCGAACGGCCGCGTGCTGATGTTCTTCCGCCAGAACGCCGGTGCCGGTGGGCCGCAGCTCTATTCGATCGACCTCACCGGTTACAACGAGCAGCCGGTCCAGACACAAGGCTTTGCATCCGACCCGGCCTGGTCGCCTCTGATGGAATAGAGCGGAGGAGGAGAAGTGTGGGCGGTTCTCTCCGCCCGCACCCCACATCTCTACTTGCTGAAGCGCGCCGCGACCGATTCACGCGGCGCGCTTCATTTGTTTTTGTGTATGTTGCAGCCCAAGACCGGCGTGCATCTCCGGTGTGCATCTCCGGATAGCGTGGACCAGAACCGATCACATTTGCGATCGATCCAAGATCATCGTGATCGGGTGTCCACAGAAGCGGCGGGAAATGTGGCCGATGTGCCGCTTTCTCGCCGCAAAGTGCTGTTCTAGCAGGCGCCCCACGCAAATTATGGATTTGTTAACCATAACAGTTGAAAAGCAATTAACCGCTTCCGGTTACAGTCTGGCAACCGTGAATCAGACACTTCCAAGGAGACCCGGCCCATGAGCCGAATTGACACCCCGGCCGCGAGCCGCATGCAGACCATCGCCCGCAATCCTGTCATGATCGCTCTCGTCATGACGCTCGCTCTTGCCGGCTGCGCTTCCAAAAAGAACCTGCCGAATGATGCCGCCGGCCTCGGCCTGGGCGCAGGTGCTGCAACGCCGGGCTCGCAGCAGGACTTCACCGTCAACGTCGGCGACCGCATCTTCTTCGACACCGATTCCAGCTCCATCCGCGCCGACGCCCAGGCGACGCTCGACCGTCAGGCTCAATGGCTGGCGAAGTACCCGAACTACGCGATCACGATCGAAGGCCACGCCGACGAGCGCGGCACCCGCGAGTACAACCTGGCGCTCGGCGCCCGCCGTGCCGCTGCGACCCGCGACTATCTCGCCAACCGCGGCGTTCCAGCGAACCGTATGCGCACGATTTCCTACGGCAAGGAAAAGCCGGTTGCCGTCTGCGACGACATTTCCTGCTGGTCGCAGAACCGCCGCGCCGTTACCGTTCTCGGCGGCGCCGGCATGTAATCGCCCGGTCACTGAAGAGAAGTTTGAAGGGGCGGCCGCGGGCCGCCTTTTCTTTTTTACCACACTTTAGCCGAACTCCGTTGCTTTTTCACAGCGATTGGAAAACTGTGCGGCACTCACCTTTAGAATCGGCGACAGTATCGAGTATCGCGGACCGTGATCGCAGGGGTGGGAGTATTCGGTATTCGAACAGGACAAATGAAATGAAGAAATTTGTCGTGGCAGGACTGATTGGTCTTGTGACCCTCTCGGGTCTCGGGCCAGCGGCGAATGCCATGCCACTTTCCGGGCTCTTCGCCCGCTCGACCCAAACCGATGCCGCCAGCAAACAGAACTTGCCGGTGGCTAAGGTGCAGTCGGCCGACCTCGGACGGATCGGTCAACTCGAGGAACAGATCCGCTCGCTCAACGGGCGTATCGAGGAAATGAGCTTCCAGTTGCTGCAGATGCAGGAACAGATCCGGAAGTTCCAGGAGGACAACGAGTTCCGCTTCCAGGATCTCGAAAACGGCAAGTCCTCTTCGAAGAAGAGCGGCGCACTCGAAACGCCGAAGTCCAGTGATCAGGCGTCCGTCACCCCCGGGGTGACGGATAGCCAGACCACGGTGGCACCGTCTGCGGACGGCAGCGACATGGCGGCAACAGGCGCCAATCGCGGCTCGATGGGTGCTGCGCCGCCGACAACGTTGGGGCAGATTATTTTCGACGAGAGTGGCAATCCGATATCGGCCACAACTGACGCACAGCCGGGCGCCAACGCCACGCTCCCCGGTGTAGACACCGGGGCGGCGAATTCCGGTGGCGATGCGGGTATCAACGCCAATCCAGGCACCGAGCAGCAAACCGCTTCTCTCGACAATCCCGGCGATCTCTACCAATCCGCCTACGGACACGTGCTTTCCGGCGATTACGCCATGGCGGAACAGGAATTCCGTGACTATCTCGACGTCTTTCCCAATGGCGACAAGGCGGCCGACGCCAGTTTCTGGATGGGTGAAGCCCAATATTCGCAGGGCAAGTACAGCGACGCAGCGAAGACCTTCCTGAATGCGCATCAGGCGCACGGCAAATCGCCCAAGGCGCCCGAGATGCTGCTGAAGCTCGGCATGTCGCTCGGCGCTCTCGACAACAAGGAAACCGCCTGCGCCACGCTGCGCGAGGTGAACAAGCGCTACCCCAAGGCTTCGCCCGCCGTAAGAGCAAAGGTGTCGAGCGAGCAGAGCCGCTTTGGCTGCTGAGGCGCGCCGCGTGCCCGAAGCCGTCATTGCCGCGGCCAAACAATTCCTGCGTTGCTTCGCCAAACCTTGCCGGATTCTCGTGGCCGTCTCCGGAGGCAGCGACTCCAAGGGGCTTCTTATCGCCCTGCATTCCGCGATCGGTAACGGAGATCGCGAAGGATTCTCGCTCGCAGCCTGCACGATCGATCATCGTTTGAGACCGGAATCCGCAGAGGAAGCGGCAGCCGTGGCGGCGTTCTGTGCCGAGCTCGGTGTGCCTCATCTTGTCCGCTGCTGGCAAGGCGACAAGCCGCGAACCGGCATCCAGGCGGCTGCGCGCCAGAAACGCTACGAACTGCTGGCGGATGCTGCCGCCGCGCTCGGCGGCGATTGCATTGCCACCGGACATACGCGAGACGATCAGCGCGAGACGATCGCGATGCGCAGTGCACGCGGCGAGGGGGAGGGGCCAGGCAGCGCGGGCATGGCGCGCACCATGCTTTACGGGCGCCGCATCTGGGTTTTGCGACCATTCCTTGGCCTCAGCCGTGCCGAAATACGCGCATTCCTGACCGCGCGGGGTGTCAAATGGTTCGATGATCCGAGCAACGCCAATCCCCGGTTCGAGCGTGTTCGTGTGCGTTCCGAACTCCAAGGCTCGCAAGAGGCGCCGGTAGCTCCGTGGAGTGCAGCGCAAAGGGCCGCGTCATCGGCGCGGGCAGCCGCCTTGATCGAGAGCCATGTCCGCGTCCACGAGGGCATAGCGGCCGAGGTTGCGTTGGCGCAGGCGGCAAACATGAGCGATGCCGATTGGCGCCGTGCGCTTCTGTCCGTCGCCGCAGTCCTCGGCGGCCGCAATCATTTGCCGGGGCATGCGACGATCGAGCGCATATCCGGCTTTCTGCAAACGGGCCTGCCGGGACGAATGACGGCGGGAGGGGTCGTCTACGACAGGCGCCCGAACGGCCTCTATCTCTACCGTGAGGCGCGCAGCCTGTCCGCTTGCGTTATCGATCCCGGCGAGACGAACGTGTGGGACGGGCGCTTCAACGTAACGAACGGCGGACGCCACCCGGTGGTCGTGACGGCCTCTGAGCAGGATAGCCAATGGAATCAGCGGCTTATCGACGCCGGTCTGCCGCCGGGCGTCGCCAAACGGGCCGCTCGGGCCGCGCCACATATTGCTCCGGCGCAAGCCGAAGTCGCCGGCGCGATCCGGGCGAAAGTCGAATGCCGCATCGCCCTTTACGACACCTTTTTGCCCGGTTTTGACCGGACTATGGCGGATGCGGTCGCGTTGCTGTTCGGGCGCGTACGTTACCCCGCTCCGCCGGTACACGATGTTTTTGACAGAAATGGAGAGGGACCTGGCGGTTTGCCTTGGCAAGGCGGTGCCAGAACCTTATGTTAAGGAACAAGACTGTAGCTCGGCGAAATCGCCGAGCTACGACAGGTTCCGGGGAGTTCGATGAACCCTAATTTTCGTAATTTTGCCCTCTGGGCAATCATAGCGCTTCTCCTGATTGCGCTGTTCAGCATGTTCCAGCAGCCGACGGAGCGCGCCGGTTCACGCGAAATTCCATTCTCGCAGTTTCTGAAGGACGTCGACGCCAGCCGCGTCAAGGAAGTCGTGATCACCGGCTCGAAGGTGATCGGCAGCTATTCCGAAAGCGGCGCCACCTTCCAGACCTACGCACCTTCCGTCGATACCGCTTTGACCGAACGGCTCGAAGCCAAGGACGTCACCGTCACCGTGCGTCCGGAAACCGACGGATCGTCGGGCTTCCTGAGCTATATCGGCACGCTGCTCCCGATGCTGTTGATCCTCGGCGTCTGGCTGTTCTTCATGCGGCAGATGCAAGGCGGCTCGCGTGGGGCGATGGGCTTTGGCAAGTCCAAGGCCAAGCTCCTGACCGAGGCGCATGGCCGCGTCACCTTTGACGATGTCGCTGGCGTTGACGAGGCCAAACAGGACCTTGAGGAAATCGTCGAATTCCTGCGCGATCCGCAGAAATTCCAGCGCCTCGGCGGACGCATCCCACGCGGCGTATTGCTGGTCGGCCCCCCCGGCACCGGTAAGACGCTGCTTGCCCGCTCGGTCGCCGGTGAAGCGAACGTGCCCTTCTTCACGATCTCCGGCTCGGATTTCGTCGAGATGTTTGTCGGTGTCGGTGCGTCGCGCGTCCGCGACATGTTCGAGCAGGCGAAGAAGAACGCTCCCTGCATCATCTTCATCGACGAGATCGATGCCGTCGGCCGTCACCGCGGTGCCGGCCTTGGCGGCGGCAACGACGAGCGCGAGCAGACGCTGAACCAGTTGCTCGTCGAGATGGACGGCTTCGAAGCCAATGAGGGGATCATCCTGATCGCGGCGACCAACCGTCCCGACGTGCTCGACCCGGCGCTGCTGCGTCCGGGCCGCTTCGACCGACAGGTCGTCGTGCCGAATCCGGACATCAACGGTCGCGAACGGATCCTTAAGGTGCATGTCCGCAATGTGCCGCTGGCACCGAATGTCGATCTCAAAGTCTTGGCACGCGGCACGCCGGGCTTCTCGGGAGCCGACCTCATGAACCTCGTCAACGAGGCTGCGCTGATGGCGGCGCGTCGCAACAAGCGCCTCGTCACCATGCAGGAGTTCGAGGACGCCAAGGACAAGATCATGATGGGTGCGGAGCGTCGCTCCTCCGCCATGACCGAGGCCGAGAAGAAGCTGACCGCCTATCACGAAGCCGGGCACGCCATCGTTGCACTCAACGTTCCCACCGCCGATCCGCTGCACAAGGCGACCATCATCCCGCGCGGCCGCGCGCTCGGCATGGTGATGCAATTGCCTGAGGGTGACCGCTACTCGATGAGCTACAAGTGGATGATCTCGCGTCTCGCCATCATGATGGGTGGACGCGTTGCGGAGGAACTGACCTTCGGCAAGGAGAACATCACTTCCGGCGCGTCCTCCGACATCGAGCAGGCGACAAAGCTTGCGCGTGCGATGGTGACGCAATGGGGCTTCTCCGATCAACTCGGACAGGTCGCCTATGGCGAGAACCAGCAGGAGGTGTTCCTCGGTCACTCCGTGGCGCAGCAGAAGAACGTTTCGGAAGCGACGGCACAGAAGATCGACAACGAAATCCGCCGCCTGATCGACGACGCTTACGGAACCGCGCGTCACATCCTGACGGAGAAGAACCACGAATTCGTGGCGCTCGCGGAAGGCCTGCTGGAATACGAAACTCTGACCGGCGACGAAATCAAGGCGCTGATCCGCGGCGAGAAGCCTGCACGCGACCTCGGAGACGATACGCCTCCGCATCGTGGCTCGGCCGTGCCCTCTGCCGGCACGAAGAAGGAAGCCGGTGCCAAGGGCGAGGAGCCGGAAGGCGGCTTCGAACCGCAGCCGCAATAAGACCGGTCGGAAAAAATGAAATCGAAGGCCGCCGCGCCGGAAGGAGCGGCGGCTTTTTGTTGGGCATATTCGTCCATGTGTCTTTCGCGCACTTGGTAACGCGATGTAATGATTTCTGATGATAGGATTGCTGCCGTTTGCTGCAGTTTTATGCCAATGATGATTCAAATACGTCTGACAACTGCGGTGGACGCGAGCAGGCTGCAGCAAGAGAGGGAGCCGCTACCGCATGATTTTGTCCTTAAATCGGAATCGATGTAGGGACAAAATCATGCAGCAGTTCAAAGTGCTACAGCGACCTTAGCGCGTCCGATTGGACGCGCCGCGCTGTAGAGCGTCAAACTCTGGATACGAGGTCCGGCGATATGAAACAAAATCGCGGAACACGCAGACAGACGCGGCCGGTAAAATCGATCCTGCCGGAGCAGGACCATGGAGTTCTTATGAAGCGTAAATATTTCGGCACTGACGGCATTCGCGGCCAGTCCAATATTTTCCCGATGACGCCAGACCTCGCCATGCGTGTTGGCATCGCCGTCGGAACGATCTTTCGTAATGGAGCACACCGCCACCGTGTCGTGATCGGCAAGGACACGCGCCTTTCCGGTTATATGCTCGAAAACGCGATGGTCGCCGGATTCACGGCCGCCGGACTCGACGTCTTCCTGCTCGGACCGATCCCGACGCCGGGCGTCGCCATGCTGACGCGATCGCTGCGCGCCGACATCGGCGTGATGATCTCGGCTTCGCACAATCCGTTCCGCGACAATGGCATCAAGCTCTTCGGACCCGATGGCTACAAGCTTTCCGACGACATCGAGGAAAAGATCGAAGAGCTCATCGACCAGGATATGTCCGGCCAGCTCGCCAAGCCCGAAGATATCGGCCGGGCGAAGCGCGTCGATGGCGACATCTACCGCTATATCGAACAGGCGAAGCGGACGTTGCCGCGCGACGTCACGCTGAAGGGACTGCGGATTGCGATCGACTGCGCCAACGGCGCCGCTTACAAGGTTGCCCCTTCCGCGCTCTGGGAGCTCGGCGCCGAAGTGGTGACGATCGGGACGGAGCCGAACGGCGTCAACATCAATCTCGAATGCGGCTCGACGCATCCGGCCGCGCTGTCGAAGAAGGTTCATGAAGTCAGGGCCGATATCGGCATCGCACTTGACGGCGATGCCGACCGGGTCCTGATCATTGACGAAAACGGAACAGTCGTCGACGGTGACCAGCTCATGGCGGTGATCGCCGACAGCTGGGCTACTGACGGAATGCTGAAGGGTGGCGCCATAGCGGCGACGGTGATGTCGAATCTCGGCCTCGAGCGTTACCTCAGGGGCCGGGGCATCGGACTGCACCGCACCAAGGTCGGCGACCGCTATGTCGTCGAGCAGATGCGCCAGGATGGCCTCAATGTCGGCGGCGAACAGTCCGGCCACATCGTGCTCTCTGATTTCGGGACGACCGGCGACGGCCTGGTGGCTGCGCTGCAGATCCTTGCTGTGGTCAAGCGGCAGGGCGTGTCGGTCAGCGAGGTGTGCCACCGCTTCGAGCCCGTGCCGCAGATCCTGAAGAATGTTCGCGTATCGGCGGGTAAGCCGCTCGAGCATCCGACCGTGCAGCAGGCGATCGCCGACGCCGAGGCGGGCCTTGCCAAGAATGGCCGCTTGCTGATCCGCCCATCCGGAACAGAACCGCTTATCCGCGTCATGGCGGAAGGCGACGACCGCAGCCAGGTCGAGCGCATCGTCGACGAACTCGTCAACGTGATCGGCAGCGTCCGGAGCGCCGCGTGACCTTAAAGCACTTCTGGAAAAGTGCATTAGCGGTCTCGCGGAATTGCATAGTTTCAAAGGATTAAAGCATTCACTGTTTCAACGAACAATGAATGATCAGCAACGCTAAACAGTTTGGAAGGCCGGCATCGATTGCCGGCCTTTTTTATTGCGCAAGCACTTTCGGCCGATTGTCGAGGAACATCAGCAATTGTTAAAAAACATAGTAAATTTCTATGCTTAATCCGATGTTAACCGCGGCATGCGAATTCTGGCGCAACAACGGTTGCAGTATCCGGCCGGGGCAACGCGGCGCGGATCAGAATATTCGCGGGGCATATTATGAAGAGACCTTTGATTGCATTTATTGCCGCGGTACTGTGCGGCACCCCAGCCTTGGCTGCCGACCTTTACGTCGAAGATCCGGCACCGGTTGTAGTGCCTAGCGGCGGCTGGTATCTGCGCGGCCATCTCGGCATGAGCAACCAGCGACTCGGCAGCATGCATCACCCGTTGATGGATGACGTCGCCGTTCACGATTTCCTCGACGATGGCAGTTTCGACAGCGCGCCGCTGGCGGGCGGCGGTATCGGCTACCAGTTCAACGACTGGCTCCGCCTCGACGGTATCGTCGAATATCGCGGCAAGGCGGATTTCACCGCCCTCGACCGCTATGACGGCGACGGCGATGGGGTATGGGACGGAACCAACGACTATGACGGCGCCAAGTCGGAATGGTTGCTGATGGCCAACGCCTATGTCGACATCGGCGATTGGTATGGCGTCAAGCCCTATGTCGGCGCCGGCATCGGTGCTTCGCGCAATACGTTCTCGGGCTTCCGCGACATCAACGTGCCGACCGTAGGCGTCGCCTATGCCGACGAAGATTCGACTTGGAACTTTGCTTGGGCGCTGCACGCTGGCGTCGCGTATCAGGCGACCGAGCGACTGGCGATCGATTTCGGTTACAGCTACGTCAATCTCGGAGACGCCAAGACCGACAATATCCGCAGCTACGACGATACCGTAAATACCTCCCCGATGAACTTCGACGACATCACGTCGCACGACTTCAAACTGGGTATGCGCTACGCGCTGCAATAGCGAAAACCGCCCTGTATCGCAGATCTTCCGGGCCGCCGTTTGGCGGCCCTTTCGCGTTAGTGCTTGGGCTGCGTCCGGTTAACAAACATGCTTAACCATCGGTTAACTTGTCCCTGCCAATAGTTAACGCAGGTCTGGGTCGATCCAACGTAGGTCGGTCCGACGGCATTGACGAAAGGGCATACGGATGGACTGGCGGCACGGGATCTGCGGGATCGCACTTGGCGCTGGTCTGGGCGCTGGTCTGTTGGCTCCCGGCGCGGCATATGCAGCCGACGACGAACTGCTCGACGCGCCGGAGATCACCATTTCCCCCGAAGCAGGCGATGTCGGTGGTCTCTATTTGCGCGGCGACATCGGTTATGCGCCATGGCGCGATGAGGGTGATCCCTCATACCGCACCTTCGACGCTGGTACAGGCACCTATAACAACGTCCCGTTCGATAATGCTCGCTTCGACAAGCCGATCTCCGGGACGATCGGCATCGGCTATCGGTTTAACGACCTCGTGCGCGCCGACATAACAGCAGAATATTTCGAAGGTCGGTTCGACGGCTCGTCGCTGTCAGCCGCTCCTTGCGCCGGTCAGGGCGCCGGAACGTCATGCGCTTTTTCGCATGACGCCAATTTCTCCGCACTCGGTCTCATGGCGAACGGCTATGTCGACCTGGCGACGCTCGCCGGCTTCACGCCCTATCTCGGCGCGGGCATCGGCGCCACGAACATCAACTGGAACACTGTCCACGAGACGGCGACCTGCGTCCCCGGCGGCGGCGCCTGCGCCGGCGGGGCCGGCGCAACCTCCTATGAGGGCGAGGACAGCTGGCGCTTCACCTACGCACTCATGGCCGGCGTCTCCTACGACATTACCGACCGGCTGAAACTCGACGTCGGCTATCGTTATTCCCGCATAGCGGATGGAGACATGTTCGGTTTCGGGGCCGAGGCACTTGCCGGTGCCAGCGGCGCCAAGGGCCACGACGACGGCCTTTCACGCCATGAGATCCGCGCAGGTCTGCGCTTCTCGCTCTGGTAACAATCATTCGGCGCGCCCGCCCTCGGCGTCTCGAACTTTGCCCGGGAGCGCCGAAAATTTTTTCAAAAGCGACGCAAGCCGCTTGACTTCCTCTCGGACCCACAATATTCCCGACGGCGGGACACCCCTCCCCAACGAGGGGCTTCTATCTGAGAGGATAGCATTATGACGAAGCCTGCCAAGCCGGACGTGCGTCCGGCAAATACCCATTTTTCTTCTGGCCCCTGCGCAAAGCGCCCCGGTTGGACGCTCGACGCTCTCTCCGATGCCGCACTCGGTCGCTCGCACCGAGCCAAGATCGGTAAGACGAAGCTCAAGCAGGCCATTGATCTTACCCGTGAAATTCTTGAAGTGCCGGCCGACTACCGCATCGGTATCGTGCCCGCTTCCGATACCGGCGCCGTCGAAATGGCACTGTGGTCGCTGCTCGGCGCCCGTGGCGTCGACATGCTTGCCTGGGAAAGCTTCGGTGCCGGTTGGGTCACCGACGTCGTCAAGCAGCTGAAGCTTCCCGATGTTCGCAAGTTCGAAGCCGCCTATGGCGAACTGCCGGATCTTGCCAAGGTCGATTTCGACCGCGATGTCGTCTTCACCTGGAATGGCACGACCTCGGGTGTACGCGTGCCGAATGCCGATTTCATCCCGGCGGACCGCAAGGGGCTCACGATCTGCGACGCGACCTCCGCCGCCTTTGCTCAGGAGCTCGATTTCACCAAGCTCGACGTCGTCACCTTCTCCTGGCAGAAGGTTTTGGGCGGTGAGGGCGCGCACGGCATTCTTATTCTTTCGCCGCGCGCAGTCGAACGGCTGCTCACCTACGCACCGGCATGGCCGCTGCCGAAGATCTTCCGCCTGACCAGCGGCGGCAAGCTGATCGAGGGCATCTTTGCCGGCGAAACAATCAATACGCCGTCGATGCTCTGCGTCGAAGACTATATCGACGCGCTCCTTTGGGCGAAGTCGGTTGGCGGCCTCAAGGGGCTGATTGCCAGGGCAGACGCCAATGCCGGCGTGATCCATCGGTTCGTTGACGCGAACGCATGGATTGCCAATCTGGCGAACAAGGCGGAAACCCGCTCCAATACCTCGGTCTGCCTTAAGATCGTCGACAAGGACGTGCTCGCCCTCGATGCCGATGGCCAGGCTGCCTTCGCGAAGGGCGTCGTTGCCCTCCTCGAAAAAGAAGGCGTCGCCTACGACATCGGCCACTATCGCGATGCGCCCTCCGGTCTGCGGATCTGGGCCGGTGCCACCATCGAGGCCTCCGACATGGAAGCGCTGATGCCGTGGCTCACCTGGGCTTTCGAGACCCAGAAGGCGACGCTGTCGCAGGCCGCCGCCTGAACCAAGCGATAAGCTTCGCGCGCCAGCGAGCGAAGCCAATCCCGCATCTCATTCAGAATTGACCCTTAAGGAGGCCTCTCATGGCACCTCGCGTTCTTGTATCCGATGAACTGTCGGAAACCGCCGTCCAGATCTTCCGCGACCGCGGCGTTGAAGTGGATTTCCAGCCGAAGCTCGGCAAGGACAAGGAAAAGCTCGCCGAGATCATCGGCAACTACGACGGTCTCGCCATCCGCTCCGCCACCAAGGTGACGGAGAAGCTGATTGCTGCCGCCACCAATCTCAAGGTCGTCGGCCGTGCCGGTATCGGCGTGGACAATGTCGATATCCCGGCTGCTTCTCGCCGCGGTATCATTGTCATGAACACGCCCTTCGGCAACTCGATCACGACGGCCGAGCATGCGATCGCGCTGATGTTTGCCGTCGCCCGGCAGCTTCCTGCAGCCGACGGTTCTACCCAGGCCGGCAAGTGGGAAAAATCGAAGTTCATGGGCGTCGAGATCACCGGCAAGGTGCTTGGCGTCATCGGTGCCGGCAATATCGGTTCGATCGTCTGCGCCCGCGCCATCGGCCTGAAGATGCACGTCATCGCCTATGATCCGTTCCTGTCGAAGGAGCGCGCCGAGGAGATGGGAGTCGTCAAGGTCGAGCTCGACGAGCTTTTTGCGCGGGCGGATTTCATCACCCTGCACGTGCCGCTGACCGACAAGACCCGCAACATCATCGACGCAGAGGCAATCGCCAAGATGAAGCCGGGCGTGCGCATCATCAACTGCGCCCGGGGCGGTCTCGTCGTTGAAAGCGCTCTTGCCGAGGCGCTGAAGTCCGGTCATGTCGCCGGTGCCGGCTTCGATGTCTTCGAGGTGGAGCCCGCGAACGAAAGCCCGCTCTTCGGTCTGCCGAACGTCGTCTGCACACCGCATCTCGGCGCTTCCACGACGGAAGCCCAGGAGAACGTGGCGCTGCAGGTCGCCGAGCAGATGTCCGACTATCTCGTCAATGGCGCCGTCTCAAACGCCATCAACATGCCGTCGATTACGGCCGAGGAAGCGCCGATCCTGAAGCCCTTCATCCGGCTCGCCGACGTTCTCGGCGCCTTCGTCGGCCAGGTCACGGAAAGCGCGATCAAGGAAATCGAAATCCTCTATGACGGCTCCACGGCGGCCATGAACACCAAGGCGCTGACGAGCGCGGTTCTCGCCGGCCTGATCCGCCCGCAGGTGGCGGACGTCAACATGGTTTCCGCGCCGGTCATGATCAAGGAAAAGGGCGTGATCCTTTCCGAAGTGAAGCGCGATAAATCCGGTGTCTTCGACGGCTATATCAAGCTGACGGTGACGACGGCGAACCAGACCCGTTCGGTCGCCGGTACGGTCTTCTCCGACGGCAAGCCCCGCTTCATCCAGATCAAGGGCATCAATCTCGACGCCGATGTCGGCAAGCACATGGTCTATCTGACCAACACCGACGTCCCCGGCATGATCGGCTTCATCGGCACGACGCTCGGGGATGCCGGCGTCAACATCGCCAACTTCCAGCTCGGCCGCGAGAAGGAAGGCGGCGATGCCATCGCGCTGCTTTATGTCGACGGTCCTGTCTCGGAAAAGGTGCTCGACAAGCTGCGCGCGAATGCGGCAATCCGCCAGGCGAAGCAACTGGTGTTCAATATCGACTGAGTGGCACTTCGCTCTCCAGACGGTTCCAAAACTCTCGCCCCTCCCCAACCGCTCCCCACAAGGGGGAGGGGCTACTGGGCCGCGCCCACTCGCTCACATCTCAACGTCTCCGCGAGCTGCAACGTCGTCGATTGGCAAGCGACGGGCGACAGGGGCAAGCCCCTCCCCACAAGGGGCCCTTGTGGGGAGGGGTTCATCTGGCCGCACCGCTTTATACGCGTCATCGCGGCAGTTTGGGTCGGCCGCGTTCGGCGATGGCAATGCCGCCAAGCACCAGCAGCAATGCCACGAGATGAAAGGGATGAAAGGTCTCGCCGACAAGAAGCACGGACAGAAGCGTCCCGAACACCGGGATGGCGTTGATGAATAGCCCGGCGCGATTGGCACCGATCATTTCCACGCCGCGCACATAGAGAACCTGCGACATCAGCGACGGGAAGATCGCGGCATAGATAACAATCGCCCAGCCGCTGGCATCGGGCACGATCGCGCTGCCGTTCGAGAATTCCCAGATGAGGAGCGGGATGGCGCTCAGTAGCGCCCCGAAGGCCGGCGCCGCGATAAAGCTCTGCCAGTGCATGTTCGGCTTCCAGCGCAGCGCGACGGTATAGGCCGCATAGACGATACAGGCGAGGATCATCAGTGCGTCGCCGAAATTGAATTGCAACTGCAAGACGCTGGCGAGGTTGCCATGCGCGGCGGTGATTAGGACGCCGATCAGCGTTACGGTGAAGCCGATGATCTGCGCGACCGAGGCCCTCATGCGAAAGAGAACGAAGTTGAAGAGGAAGATCAGCATCGGAATGCCGGCCTGCAGGATCACGGCGTTGATGGCGCTCGTGTATTTCACGGCGGAATAGAGAAACGCATTGAACATAGTGAAGCCGACGGCACCGTAGGCCAGCAATTGCAGCCAGTGCTCGCGGATCTTGTCCCAGTCGCGACGGATCTGCGGCGTCATCAATGCCAAGATGACGGCGAGCGCGACCATCCAGCGCAGCGTCGTCAGCATCATCGGGCTAACGTGCCCGACGGCCATCTTGCCCGCGACTGAATTGCCGCCCCAAAAAAGCGAAGTTATTGCGAGATAGAAATAGGCCCTGGCGTTCACGATGCTGCGATCCATGTAGGACGGGGAATGGAGTGCCGGAGAGGCGGGAGAGCAGCAGAGATATAGGCGCTAAATCCATCGCTTGTCATGCAAAAAGGGCGCCGTGCCGGTCACAACGGGGTCGCTTTCCGCAAGACAACACAGTATAGATGCGCGGATTTCAGAATGGCGCAATCCCTTGTGCGCGTGCGAACAGGAAGAAAATTATGACGAATGTCGTGGTGGTCGGATCCCAGTGGGGCGACGAAGGCAAAGGCAAGATCGTGGACTGGCTCTCGGAGCGCGCAGACATCGTCGTGCGATTCCAGGGCGGCCACAATGCCGGCCATACCCTGGTGATCGACGGCGTCAGCTATAAGCTGTCCCTGCTTCCCTCCGGCGTCGTTCGTCCCGGCAAGCTCGCCGTCATCGGCAATGGTGTCGTGATCGATCCCCATGCGCTTATCGCCGAAATCGACAAGCTCGCCAATCAGGGCGTGAAGGTCACGCCGGACAATCTGCGTATCGCTGACAATGCGACGCTCATTCTGTCTCTGCACCGTGAGCTCGACGGATTCCGTGAGGACGCGGCCTCGAACAGCGGCACCAAGATCGGCACGACGCGCCGAGGCATCGGCCCGGCCTATGAGGACAAGGTTGGCCGCCGCGCCATCCGCGTCATGGACCTTGCCGACCTCGATACGCTGCCGGCGAAGGTCGATCGGTTGCTGACGCACCACAACGCGCTGCGCCGCGGGCTGGGCGAGGCGGAGATCAGCCACAAGGCGATCATGGACGAACTCTCCTCCGTCGCCGCGCGCGTGCTGCCGTTCATGGATACCGTCTGGCTGCTGCTCGACAAAGAGCGCCGCAAGGGTGCGCGTATCCTCTTCGAGGGTGCGCAGGGCACGCTGCTCGATATCGATCACGGCACCTATCCCTTCGTCACCTCGTCAAACACGGTTGCCGGCCAGGCCGCTGCCGGTTCCGGCATGGGGCCGGGATCGCTCGGCTATATCCTCGGCATCACCAAGGCCTATACGACGCGCGTCGGCGAAGGGCCGTTTCCGACCGAGCTTAACGATGAGATCGGTCAGTTCCTGGGCGAACGCGGCCATGAATTCGGGACCGTCACGGGGCGCAAGCGTCGCTGCGGCTGGTTCGACGCCGCGCTCGTGCGCCAGTCGGTTGCCGCCAACGGCATCACCGGCATTGCGCTCACCAAGCTCGACGTGCTCGATGGCCTCGACGAGTTGAAGATCTGCGTTGGTTATACTCTGGACGGACAGGAGATCGACCACCTTCCGGCAAGTCAGGCGCAGCAAGGTTCGGTAAAGCCAGTCTACATTACGCTTGAAGGCTGGAAGGAATCGACAGTTGGTGCCCGCAGTTGGGCCGATCTTCCGGCACAAGCGATCAAATATGTTCGCCAGGTCGAGGAACTGATCGGCGCGCCGGTTGCACTTCTTTCGACGAGCCCGGAGCGCGACGACACAATACTTGTGACGGATCCTTTTGAGGACTAGTGTCGCGCAACGACAGTCGCGTCGTGATTGCGGGCGCACGCCTGGGAGTATGAGAAAGTTCTAATGGCAGATTTTGTTGCAGTTATTCGCAGGACCGTTGACGGCCTGTCGGAAAACACACCGGAAATGCGAGGCAAGGTTTACGAGAAGGCGCGCAGTGCTGTGCGCCGGCAACTCGAAAACATGAGCCCGCGGCCATCGGACGACATGATCAATCGCCAGCTGAACAAGCTGGAACAGGCAATCGGCGAGGTCGAAAGCGAATACGCGGACGCGCTCCCCGCGGTCGAGGAAGCCGACGCGGTCGAACCTGGTGTAACGGAAACGCCAGTCGAGCAAGAGCCGCCCGCGTCGGCCGAGCCCGAGACGGCCGAGAGCGCGGCTGCAGAACCGGAACAGGCGCCGTCGGAAGAACAGATCGAGGAGCCCGCAAGGGAGGAGCCGAGCGTCGAGCAACCGGTGTCGCCGTCTGCTGTCAGCGCCGAGGCCGGAGACGAGGAGTCGTACAGGGCGCCGATCGACGAGGCTGAGGCACGCGAGCCGATTGCCGCCTATGACGACGGCGCTCCGTCCGAACCGGCGCGGGAAGCAAAGACTGAAGAGCCCGCGGAGGAAGCAGCCGCGCAATGGCCGTCTTCGACCGAGGAGCAGCCGGCCGCGCGCGAACAAGAAGCCGAGCAGGCGCCGGTTGAACATATCGGGGAATCTGAACCGCGCGCAGACGAACTCCACGGCGAGCAGGCTGAGCCTCAGCCCGATCATGGGGAACCGGTATACTCCGAACCTCTGCCGAGCGAGGAGGAGACCAAGAAATCGGCCGCGTCTGAATGGGTCTTGCCAGAGTGGGAGGATACAACTCCGACGACGAAGGCGGCGGACGCCCAGGTGGCACCCGAGGATACATCTTCGTCGACACCCGAGCTTTTGGGCATTCATCCGGTGGAGCCGGAAGAGGCCGAGTCCGTGGAGCATGCCCGCGAGGCGGAACCGTCGCGCTCCTGGTCCTTCGACGATGGTGATCCTTTCGCAACCACAATGGAGAGCAAAAAGGATAAGGCTGCCGAAAACGACATTTCCGAATGGTCGTGGCCGGTGGAAAAAGCACCTGTGCCCGCGAGCCAGGAAGAACGTGCCAGCACCGCCTGGGACCACATCGACGACTTGCTCGGCTTTGGCGAGAACAACGGGGCAGCGGCGACTGCGAACGGAACGGCCAAGGAGAACGGCCGGGAGCAGCCCGCGGTCTCCGCGCCCACCCGGCCGTCATCCTACCGCGCGACGCCCAAACCTTCCCGGTTCAATTTCAAGCGGCTGGCAATCGGCGCCGTCATTGCGCTTCTTCTCGGTGGCGGCGGTTATGCCTATTGGCAGAACAGGGAGGCGGGCAACGCCTGGCTCTCGGATCTGATTGCGAACGTTATGCCCGCAGCGCCGGAGGGCACTGAAACGCCACCGGGTCAGACCGCGCCGACCGGCCAGTCCGGTCAATCAAGCGGGCAACCCGGTGCGCCTGATGGTACGGCGCCGGCCGAGGACAGCTCGACCAAGTTCACCCAGCGGCTGCTTGCCGATGGCTCCGAAGTGGATGACGGTCCAGCCGGCGCGAACGGCACGGAAGTCTCCCAGGAGGGCAAGTCCGTCGCTCCCCAGACGGAGGCAGGGCGGGCGCAACCTGGTGGCGCCGCACCCCAGCCGCCGGCGGGAGAGCAAGTTGCTGCAACGACACAGGGCCAGAACCAGGGCCAGAACGCCGGGCAGGCGCCTCAGGCGGAAGTTTCCGTCGCCGATGGCGAGAAGATGTTCCTTTACGAGGAGCGGCTCGGCCAGTCGTCGCCGACAGCAATCCCAGGCACCGTCTCTTGGTCGATCAAGGATGAGTCACCGGGCGGCGACGCCAAGCCCGAGCCGGCAATCCAGGCCCAGATCACCGTACCCGATCGAGGTTTGACCGCGCTGATGACGATCAAGCGCAATGCCGATCCGTCGCTGCCGGCAAGCCACGTAATCGAATTCGTGTTCTCGCTGCCGGAGAACTTCGAGGGTGGGGCCATTGACGGTGTCCAGCGCGTTTCGATGAAGCGCACCGAGCAGGACCGTGGCGATCCGTTGATTGCCGTCCCAGCAAAGATCACCGACGATTTCCACATGATCGCGCTCAACGACTTCGCCGAAGCGGTCAGCAACAATACGGAACTGCTGCGCAGCCGCAGCTGGATCGATATTCCGATTACCTACCGGAATGGACGCCGTGCCCTGCTGACGCTGGAGAAAGGGGCGGCCGGCGTCGAAGCCTTCAACAAGGCTATGCAGGCGTGGGGTGCGCTCGGCAACACGGCCGCGAGCAGCCAGTAGCGGATAACGGAGATTGTGATACAAAAAAATCCCGGCGGGGCGACCCGGCCGGGATTTTTCGTTTGTTCCTGGGCGCTCGGAAGCGGATCTTTACGCGCCTTCAACGACACGCAGGGCGCTTGAGCGCTCCAGCGCTGCCTTGCGGACGGCATCCTGCACCTTCTCGAAAGCACGGACTTCGATCTGCCGGACGCGCTCGCGGCTGATGTCGAACTCGGCCGAAAGATCCTCCAGCGTTACCGGATCCTCGGCCAGGCGGCGGGCCTCGAAAATGCGACGCTCGCGATCATTCAGCACCTTCATCGCGCTGGCGAGCAAGGCCCGGCGATTGTCGAGTTCGTCCTGTTCGATCAGGATCTCTTCCTGGTTGTCATGCTCATCGACAAGCCAATCCTGCCACTGGCCGGAGTCGCCCTCGCTTGCCTTGATCGGCGCGTTCAGCGAGGCATCGCCCGAAAGACGGCGGTTCATCGAAACGACCTCGTCCTCGCTGACCTTCAGTGTCGTTGCGATTTCCTTCACCTGCTCGGGCTTGAGGTCTCCCTCGTCGAGCGCCTGGATGCGGCCTTTCAGCCGCCGCAGGTTGAAGAACAGCCGCTTCTGATTGGCGGTCGTGCCCATTTTGACGAGCGACCAGGAGCGCAGGATGTATTCCTGGATCGCTGCCTTGATCCACCACATCGCATAGGTCGCGAGCCGGAAGCCGCGATCGGGCTCGAATTTCTTGACTGCCTGCATCAGGCCAACATTGCCTTCCGATACGACTTCGCCGATCGGCAGCCCATAGCCGCGGTAGCCCATCGCGATCTTGGCGACGAGGCGAAGATGGCTCGTCACCAGCTTGTGCGCGGCGTTGCGGTCGTCATGCTCCTGGTACCGCTTGGCGAGCATGTACTCTTCCTGCGGTTCGAGCATCGGAAACTTGCGGATTTCGTCGAGATAACGGTTGAGACCGCCCTCTCCAGCGGTAATGGTCGGCAAAGTATTGCGGGCCATGAAGCACCCCCTTTTTGCGTCTCCGGTCTCCGGGACGGCAGACCGGGCTGTGGGTCTTCGTCAAGACCCCACGAAGCTAGAAGATAAGTACGGCGAAAGCATGATTCAAGGACTCCGGTTTCACGCTCTCGTGAGACCGGGGAAGGGAATGTCGCGAGTTGAAGCCCCTATAAGATTGGAATCCGGAACCGGGAATTCAAGGGCTGCTGCGTGTTTCCTGCGCGTCTCAAAAGACGTGCAGCGCTGAGCATCACTCTCCGGCGCGCAAGGCCGCAACCAGGGCTTCCATGTCCGAGGGCATTGGTGCCTCGAAATGCATCGTCTCGCCCGTCGTCGGGTGCTCGAATTGCAGCATGAAGGCGTGGAGCGCCTGCCGGTGAAAGCGGTTGACCACGGCTTTCGCCAGCTCGGGTAGCAGATTGGCCTTTGTCCGGAAGGCTGCCCCATATTCTGGGTCGCCGATCAACGGGTGGCCGATATGGGCCATGTGGACGCGAATCTGGTGAGTACGGCCCGTTTCGAGATGACAGGTCACGGTCGAGGCGAGGCACGTGCCATCCGGCTTCTCATGGTAACGCTCGATCACTTCATAGTGGGTGATGGCTTCGCGGGCGTCGTCGCTCTCCTCGTGCTTGACGGCTCGCTTCGTTCGGTCTGCGGCCCGTCCCAGCGAGGCGTTGATGGTGCCCTTCAATTGCCGGGGCCGTCCCCAGACCACCGCCTGATAAGCGCGCTCGAGCGGCCCGGTGCGCCCATGGTCGGCAAACTGATCCGAAAGATGACGGTGGGCGGCATCGTTCTTTGCCACGACCATGACGCCGCTCGTTTCTTTGTCAAGCCGGTGAACGATACCTGGCCGCCTGACGCCTCCGATGCCGGAGAGGCTGTCGCCGCAATGGTGGATAAGCGCATTGACGAGCGTGCCCGTCCAGTTGCCGGCACCCGGGTGCACGACCAGGCCGGCCGGCTTCACAAGGACGACTAGGTCGTCGTCTTCATAAAGCACGTCAAGCGGGATCTCCTCGCCCTTCGGTTCGGGGTCCTCGGGCTCAGGCAAGGCAATCTCGAACACGTCGCCGGGATGCACTTTCCGTTTCGGCTCGACGATCGTCTTGCCGTTGATCGAGACGGCGCCCTGCTCGATCAGGGTCTTGATGCGATTGCGGGAAAACTCGCCCGAGAGCGCGGCGGTGAGGAAGGCGTCCAGCCTTCCCGCCGCGTCCTCGTTGGCCTTCAGGACTTTCCTATTGCCGGCCGCTTGTTTAAAGGGATCGTTCATTCCGTTTCAATTCCGACAGAAAGCCAGCCATGACTGCATTCGAGCCCGATGAACAGGAAGAAAAGCCGCTTGATCCCGCGATGGAAAATGTCCGTCGCAAGATGGTGCGCCTGCAGCTCGTCTCGGCCGGCGTGATGCTTGTCATGCTTATGGCTGTCCTTGGGACGATTGTCTATAAGCTGACCCGCACGAATGGCGGCGCGGAGGCAGCGCCGATGGCCGCTGTGAGTGTGCCGGGCGACGCGCCGGTAAACGCGATCGCGGCGCTGCCGGCCGGGTTTTCGGTGAACAATGTCGCGCTCTCCGGCTCGCAGGTGCTTTTCTATGGCAGCCTGCCCGGCGCCGAGCCGCGTGCGATCGTGTTCGACATTCCCGCCGGGCGTATCGTCGCCGATATCACCGTCAGGACCAATTGACGGCATCGCCATGACGCTGCCCTCCCTCATCCGCATCGATGATCCGTCCGATGCCCGTATCGCCGGGTTCGTCGCGATCAAGGAACGGGACCTGACGGGGCGGCAGGGTCGTTTCATCGCCGAAGGCACGGTCGTGCTTCGCATGCTGGCTGCTGCTCATCGCGCCCGGCGTGGTATCGCCGCCGAGGCGATACTGCTGCTCGAGAGCCGCGTTGCCGGCCTGACCGAGCTGCTTGCGGAATTTCCGGCCGATATCCCCGTCTACGTGGCGGATGGAAGGGTCTTCGACGCGATCGCCGGCTTCAACATGCATCGCGGCGTGCTGGCGCTCGGGCGGCGCGATGCGATGCCGGATCGGGACGCGCTCATCGCGAGCCTTCCGGCTGAAAGCCTCGTCCTCGCCGCCTGCGGAATTTCGAACCACGACAACATGGGCTCGTTGTTTCGCAACGCCGCCGCCTTCGGGGTTGACGCTGTCCTGATGGATGCAACGAGCTGCGATCCGATGTATCGCAAGGCGATCCGGGTGTCGGTCGGATCGGTGCTGACGATGCCCTTCACCCGGGAGGGAACGGGGGCTGCGCTGATCGAAGGACTTCAGGCCGCGGGTTTCGCGATCTGGGGGCTGTCGCCGCGCGGCACGGTCGACATCAACGACATTCCGCCGGCGCCGCGCACGGCGCTACTCGTCGGCACTGAAGGCGAGGGGTTGCCGGAGGCTATCCTGTCTCAGATTCATACAGCACGCATCCGCCAGCGGCCGGGACTCGACAGCCTGAACGTCTCCATGGCTGCCGGCATAGCACTGCATCAGGTTGCGCTGATCAACGGGCGACTTTGAAGCTTGCCCGTCGGGCCGTCCTCGATCACTCCGGCGGAAGGATTTCCTTGGCGCGGCTTGCCAGACTCTTGCGGGTTGGCGTGGCGTCCGTCTCCTCCCCGGCGAGCAGGCTGCGGATCGGTGAGGCCTTGCCTTCGTTCGCTGCCGTCAGCGCAATCATGCCCGCGGCGATATCGGCGATCTCCTGCCGTAGCGCCTCGTCATGCGCGGCGGACTTGGCGTTTATCAAGCGCTCCGAAATCGCCGTGGCGCGATTGCGCAGGTCTTCAGACAACATGCTCGTGTCAGGATTTTGCATCGTCTTTGCGCGTGGCTCGCCGCTCTTGCCAGCAACGGCCTCTGCAGCGACGGCCCTTTTCGGAATGGCGAGGTCGGCCGCGCGAAGGACCTTCGCCGCTTCCCGCATCTCGTGATTTAACTCTTTCAGGCGCGCCTTCAATTTTTCGATCTCGTCCGCCCGCCGCGCAAGCGCATTTTCGCGCTGCGCATTGGTCGCAGCTTCGCGCGCGACGGCGGCTTCGAGCTGGCGTATCCGGGCCTCGTCCTTGCTGAGCCGCAACTCCATTTCCCGCGCGCGGGCATTCTCGGCCTTGAGATCGCCGCGCAGCGCCTGGCGCTCGTCATGCAGCGCGGCGAGCCGGCTTTTCAGATGCTCGATCTCGGTTTCGCGTGCGGCGAGGTCTATCCGGAGATTGTCGATATCCGCCGTATGTTTGTCCACTTGGCCATTGAGCGTGCGGATCGTATCGCTCTTGGTGCCGTTGTCCCTTTCCGAAGTCTCGAAGGTTGCCTTCATCTGCTCGAGGCGTTGTTCGAGTTGGCGGACCGTGGAGCGCATGTCGGCTGCTGCCACGTTCATGTCGGCCAGTTGGCCCTGCAGGTCGGCGTTCTCTCCGGCAAGTCTGCGCGCCTCACGAAGGGTATTTTCGTTTTGCAGCATCAGCGTGACGCTCTTGTCGCGTTCGCGCCGGAGCGCCTGCTGGGCCTTGGCATTTTCCGCAGCATAGGTGGCGCGAGCAGCATCCCTCTGCGCGCGCACCTCCTGGGGGCTGAGAGGCATGGTCGCCTTCAGGCGATCTTCCGCAAAGCGCACGATGCGCCTTTGAATGGCGGGGGCGATCATCAGGCCAATGACAATCGCCGTCAGAAAGCCCAGGGCAAAGAGGAGCGCAAATTCAATCACGAGCTGGCCGTTTCAATCTGGACCGGATGCGCTGCCCGCCGCGGAGCCGGGCGCCATCTCAGTGTTTCTCCCCGCAGTAAACATGATGGCTAGAATGCTGCAAGTGCTGCAACAGGAAAGCGCGCCTTTTCAGACGCGCCAAGATTCCGGTAAGACGGGAAGGTGAGGCTAGTTTCGTGAAGGCTCGGTTAGCGGTCCGCCCGAGCAAGCGGCCGCTCGGAAAGCCTCAGAAGGGGTTCCACGTCGGCTGCTGAGTCAGCTTGAGGTAGCCGACATTAAGGCCGAGCCTTGCGCCGATGCCGGTTCGGATCGGCACGACGACGACCTGGTCGTCCGTCAACACGGTCATGCCGACGCCGGCGACGACATAAGCCGAGCCGGAAACGCCGCCGAAGCGCTTATAGAGTGCCGGAACGCTGGGGAGATTGTAGACGAGCATCATGGCGCGGCTGCCCTGGCCGCCCCAATCGAGCCCGAGCGACGGCCCCTGCCAGAAGACCGTGTGCCGTCCGACGTTCTTGGTATAGAGTTCGCCCTCGCCGTAGGTGAGGCCGGCGATGAAGGCGCCGGAGCCCTCCTGTCCCAGAATGTAGCCATTCGGCAGGCCGTAGCGCTCAAAGGCACGCTCGACGACCTTGGCAAGTCCGCCCGAGGTCTCCCCGAAGAAGTTGTGGCCGGCATCGACGATTTCCTGCATCGTGTACTGGCTGTTGTTCGGCGACTGGGCGTGGGCGGCAGACATGGTGCCGGCTATCAGCATGATCGTCAGGATAGCGCGGACAACCACTGTGGTTGCCTTCATGAACGGCTGCATCGTTTCCTCCGTCAGGCACGAAAGTGACCTGCGCCGGCTGTCATGGCCGGTATTTGCATCGGTTGGGCGTCCGGCGCGGGTCTTGTCCATTTCCAGGGGCGGGCGCGAAAAGTGTGAAAACTGGTTCCGGCCGCGCATCCTCCAGCGATTCGCGCTGAATTCGGGATGCTCCAGCAATTTGAACCGATCATCTTAACAATCGGTTTACCAAATGTGATGTCATTATGGCCTATTGATTACCGGCCGCGCCCGCGCGATTCATGGCCCATGCCATGGTCGTGCGGAAGCTTTGGTTGCGGGGCAAGAAGGTGCGGCGGCCGGTAGACGGATAGCGAACAAGGAAGAATGATGGCAAAGAATCCGAACCTGACACTGACGGGACCCGATCTGGCCGCACTGCTCTGCAGCCGGGTTTGCCACGACATCATCTCGCCGGTCGGCGCCATCAACAACGGCCTCGAGCTCCTGGACGAGGGGGGAGCAGATGCCGACGCGATGGACCTGATCCGCACCAGCGCGCTCAACGCCTCCGTCCGCTTGAAGTTCGCGCGCCTTGCTTTCGGCGCCTCCGGCTCGGTTGGCGCGTCGATCGATACCGGCGAAGCTGAAAAAGCGGCAAAGGATTTCGCCGCTGCGGAAAAGAAGACCGAGATCAACTGGAACGGCCCGCGCGCGATCATCGCTAAGAACCGCGTCAAGCTTCTCCTCAATCTCTTCCTGATCGCCTATGGCTCGATCCCGCGCGGCGGTTCGATCGACGTGACGCTGGAAAACCCCGAATTCGACGCGACCTTCACGCTTGTCGCCAAGGGGCGGTTGATGCGGGTCAACCCGAAGCTCATGGAACTGCTCTCGAGCAGCCCGGAAGAAGCTGTCGACGCACATTCGATCCAGCCCTACTACACTGTGCTGCTGGGCGAGGAGGCCGGAATGACGATCGACGTCGTTTCGACCGGCGAGGAGATCGTGTTCACGGCGAAGTCCGAGGCCGCCTCCATGATTCCTTAAATCGGAATCGATTTAGGGACAAAATCATGCAGCAAATTAAAGTGCTACAGCGATCTTGGCGCGCGGCGCTGTAGGGGCATCCTCATCGTCCCATACGCCGAGCGATGTACCTCGACACGTAACCGACCCTTCGGCCTGACTCTGCCGGAGGGTTTTTCATATGCGGCCTCGGGGCTGCGCTCCTCTCTCGTGCGATTGAGACGCGTTGAGCTTCGGAGTTCCCGCCAAAGAAATAGTAAGCATTCATCGTAACGGTTTCTTTGCCAAATCTGTATAGGATTTGTTTCTTGGATACGGCTGCGCGTGCGAGTAGAGCGTAAAGGAGTTTGGAGATGCGGCGCTTGATGATTGCTGATGGCTCGGATGCTGTCAGGAAAGTTGGAAAGCGCATCCTTTCGGGCATGGGATTTCTGGTGCTCGAGGCGCCGAGCAGCCTTGATGCGCTGGTGCGCTGCGAAGCCGAGTTGCCAAACATTCTAATCGTCGACGCGGCGCTGGATGGCGCCCTCGATCTGATCGCCAATATTCGACACCTGCCGAACGGAACGTCGGTGCGCATCTATTATTGCGTTGTCGAGGCGGATCTAAAGAAGATGATGGCAGGCAAGCGTGCCGGTGCCGACGACTTCCTGCTGAAGCCCTTCGACCGCAAGATTCTCACGAGCGTCTTTGCCAGCCAGTCGATGGCCGCCTGACGGGCCATTGCAGCGCCGCGCGTCTTTAGAGACGCGCAAAGCTCGCTGTAGCACTCCGAATCACTGCATCACTGATCTACACCGGCCGCGTCAATTCCGCGGCCTTGTTTGTACCTGTGGCACAACCAATTTCGACAGGAGAAGCGAGCCGCCGTTGTCCCTTCCTTGCAGCTGCGACCCCAGTGAAGGTCGCCCCAAAAGAAAAACCCGCCCGAGAGGCGGGCGGGTTCTTCGATCGAATGATAGCTGTTCGAGCGGGCGAGGAAATGCGGTGTCTCGCCCGCGATGCCATCGAAATCAGGCCGTTTCTAGGTAGTCGTTGCCGTCCGGCTCGCGCAAGACGTAGCCGCGTCCCCAGACAGTCTCGATGTAGTTGGCGCCGCCGGCGGCGTTTGCGAGTTTCTTGCGCAGCTTGCAGATGAAGACGTCGATGATCTTCAGCTCCGGCTCGTCCATGCCGCCATAGAGATGGTTGAGGAACATTTCCTTGGTGAGCGTCGTGCCCTTGCGCAGCGAGAGGAGCTCCAGCATCTGATATTCCTTACCGGTCAGATGCACGCGCTGGCCGCCGACTTCCACGGTCTTGGCGTCGAGATTGACGATCAGTTCGCCAGTCGAGATGACCGACTGGGCGTGACCCTTGGAGCGACGGACGATCGCGTGGATGCGCGCGACCAGTTCGTCCTTATGGAAGGGCTTAGTCATGTAGTCGTCGGCGCCGAAGCCCAAGCCGCGCACCTTGTCTTCAATGCCCGCCATGCCCGAAAGGATGAGGATCGGGGTTTTCACCTTCGACAGGCGCAGCGTCCTCAGGACCTCGTAGCCGGACATGTCCGGAAGGTTCAGGTCGAGAAGGATGATATCGTAGTCATAAAGCTTGCCGAGATCGACGCCTTCTTCACCAAGATCGGTCGTGTAAACGTTGAAACTCTCGGACTTAAGCATGAGCTCAATGCTTTGAGCTGTCGCGCTATCGTCTTCGATCAGTAGAACCCGCATTTTTTTCCCCTTTTCCGCCGCCCAAGGTCGTCCGTGGCCCCCTTACGCGATACGGATCCAGTCGTTGCCTGATTTGGAGGCTGCCACCAAATGGTTAACAAATTCTGATTCACTCTGGCAAGGTGTATCGAGATTGTTAAATATTTTTAGCAGTCTCCTGATTCCAAAGGTGAATCTCAAATGACACTTCTCATGCAGTACATGAGGAAACGCCGCTATCTGACTCTTCCGACTCGGTAATGGCGAAGTGCCACATTTCGTGCTTCAGCATTTACGGAGCCTTAAATCATCACACCTATGATTAACGATGCCCGTAAACGAAAGGTTACCAGCGGTAGGCCCTTGTTAAGCTCGCTTCGATTTTTTGTTTCCGGCCACCACGGGGCCGGCACGACGGGTCAGGATCAGTAACCGGGGTCTCGCTATCCACGGGAGTATTGCGTATGAAAGCACGTGAGAGCCTTGTCCGCCTGAAGGAGTTTCAGGTCCGGGAGAAGCAGCGTCAGTTGAACCAGCTTCAGATGATGATGGCTGAGTTCGAGCGAATGACCAAGGATCTGGAAAGTCAGATTGTTTTCGAAGAGAAGAAATCGGGAATTTCCGATCCCGCGCATTTTGCCTATCCCACCTTCGCCAAGGCCGCCCGCCAAAGAGCCGACAATCTCCAGGTATCGATTCGCGAGCTGAAGGCGCAGCAGGATGCCGCCGAACTTGCGCTAGAGGAGGTCCAGGCCGAATACGCGAAAGCGGCGGCGCTCGAAGAACGAGACACCGGCGCCCGCATGCGCGCCTGATCAAAAAGGGCGCTGTAGCAGTTTCATTAGTCTCCGGCTTGCCCGGACGACAGCCCGTTATGGCCTGAAGCGAACCCGCCTCGCATCCTCCGATGCCGGGCGGTTCAAGGTGTTGCCTGGACGAGCTTTTCGTCGAAATGGAAGGGGAGCATGGCAAAAGCCGCTCGCCTAGGCCTGCCTACGCCTGGATTACGTCCTGCCACTCCGGATGCCGCATGGCCTGGGCGCGCATGAAGGGGCAAAGCGGGATGATCTTCCAGCCGCCTTTTCGCGCTTCCTCGACCGCGTGCTTCGCGAGCGCTTGCCCGATACCCTTGCCGCGCAACTCATCCGGCACCTGCGTGTGATCGATGATGATCAAGCTCGGCGAAGACCGGGAATAGGTCATCTCGCCCGTGTAGCCTTCCACCGTCGCCGAATAGCGGCCCTTCGAATTGTTTTCCTCGTGGACGATTTCCATCGATCCTCTTCGCTCCGCGTCTGTTGCTGACGGCGGGGATGCTACAGCATATTTTCTGAGATCGGAATCGACCAGATGCGCGCTTCAAAGGGGTGTAGGATCCCGTGCGCTACTGCCGGTTCCTTAAATCCTAGCCGATTTTAACGATCAAAATATGCGGCATTCAAAGTGCCACAGCGTCCTTTGCGCGTCCGATGAGACGCGCGGCGCAGCGGCATCATGCCATCAAAACACACCGGCGGCTGCGGGCAGGTCCCGAGCCGCCGGTGTCGAACTATGGCCCTGTCGGGTGAAATCAGTGGCGATACTGCTGGATGCGCGTGGTCCGCAGTCCGGCGAGACCGTGGTCGTTGATAGAGGACTGCCAGGAAAGGAATTCCTCGACGGTCAGCGTGTACCGTTCGCATGCCTCTTCAAGGCTCAAAAGGCCACCGCGCACGGCGGCAACGACTTCAGCCTTCCGGCGGATAACCCAGCGCCGGGTGTTCGCCGGCGGGAGATCCGCAATCGTCAGAGGGCTGCCATCGGGGCCGATGACATACTTTACGCGTGGTCGCATCATTTCGGTCATGGGACTCTCTACACAAACTCAAGACCATATGAACGCGACCTTAGCCTGCCACATTTAACATTTGCCTAAGCGGCCGGTAACAATTTGCTCATAATTTGAGACACTTCGAGGCTGGTGCAGCGATCCCGCCGCGTTCAAAAAGTTCAGGGACAGGGCGCATCATCCATTTGCTCCGCAATTGCTTTGATTTGCGTTGAAAATCCAGGATTCGCGCGGTTTTCACATGGGAGCCATGCAATTACCACATTTCACTTCAACTAAAATTTTTGATAGCGAGGCGTCCATCAAAGAATGAGCGTTCGCGTGTACGCTCCCGGAACTATCTCAGGGATACAACTTATTTTCTTGATCGGCCGCGTTGCTTGCACGGCGGCGGAGCGGTCCGGTTGTATTTCGGCTGCATTCGAAGAGATTCCCGGTTGTAAGGAAGCATTCAATTTCGGCCAGGCGGATGCGCCGGCAACGTGGTGACAAGGTATGAAGGAATCAAGTGAACCGGCCTTGCGGCGCGAGGCTGACGCGGAGACGTTTTTCGAGTTTGATCCGGCATCGGTGCGCACCGAGTACGAGCTTCTGCATCTGATGCGGAGACTGATTGCGCGCTACGGCTTTCAACGCTTCCTGATCGCGCGGCTGCCGCTCGCCGAACAGCAGCGGTTTTCCGAAAGCCTCGTGCTCTGCAATTGGCCGGCAGATCTGGTTCGCCAATACGATGCCTCCGGGGCCTTTCACGCGAGCGTCCTTATCGAACGCCTGCGCCAGACGAAGCTGCCGCTCGCTGGCGGCGCGGAGCTTCTGGACGCGGCACGCGCGGACGGAGGAGAAATGTCCGTCCGCCGCCTCGAGGTCGATCCCGACATGGCGCGTCATTTTGCCGTGCTTCTGCATACGACCTACGGGGAACCTTACGTGGTCATGCTTTCGGGCACTCGGGGGGAGCCGGTCGGTGCCGAATGCGCGATGCTCTATCTGACGCTCGTGCAGCTTTTCGAGTGCCTTGAACGCACCTTTGATACGGGGAGCACTGTGCGTGAAAAGTTGTCCGGCCGCGAGATCGAGTGCCTGCGCTGGGCGGCGGCCGGCAAGAGCAGCGACGAGATCGCCATCATCCTCGGCATTTCCGCCTATACGGTCAGCAGCTATTTCAAGAGCGCGACCCGCAAGCTCGATGCCGTCAACCGCATGCAGGCGATCGCACGGGCGATGCGGATGAAGCCGATCTGACCGCGTCGATCGGCCGCCCAACCTCCGCCCCCCAA
>NZ_SRXN01000192.1 GCF_004827385.1 Ensifer sp. MPMI2T | reverse complement strand
CACCCTTTAAGGGCCGCGGTCTCCGCTGGCCCTCTTTTTTTGCCATCGCATAGACGCGCCGCGTTACCTCCATTACGCCGAGCAGTTTTATCAAGACCCGAGCAGTCAGCCGCCACCACGCTCGATAGTAAGCGGTGACGTGAGGCCGTTACTTCTTGAAGTTCCAGGGCATTAGAGCGTCGAGATCGCTTGATGGCCAACCTGCGGCGATACGCTCGAGCGTCTGCGTCAGCCAGGCCAGCGGATCGACTTCG
>NZ_SRXN01000191.1 GCF_004827385.1 Ensifer sp. MPMI2T | reverse complement strand
AGGAGGCCCTTCGGCGTCTCGCCGGTGGTCACCAAGTGCCACAGTGCAATAAGCAACTTGCGGGCAAGCGCCACGATCATCGTCTTCCGCGTGCCGCTGCGGGCATCCGCAGTGCGGACCCGATACCATTCAGCTAACGCGCTGTCCCTCTGATGCACGAGGAAGCGCCAGGCCAGCTGGATCATGCCGCGCCGTACACGGGCGTTGCCGGCGCGGGCAAGCCCCTTTTCCCGTCGCCTGCTGCCGCTTTCGTCCGGCGCTCCGGTGA
>NZ_SRXN01000190.1 GCF_004827385.1 Ensifer sp. MPMI2T | reverse complement strand
TAACCTGAACCGCCCGCATACGAGCCTCGACGGCTTGACCCCTTATGAGTTTGCAACCCGGTCCCGACAGGACCAGAACCTGAACAGAGCTAACTTATAAACGCGGACAAACAGGGGAGCACGTCAGTTTCTTTGAGACCATCGTAGGGCGTAAACTCATAAAATCGCTTGGTGTTTACCGACTGTCGTGATTCAAGGCTTCCGAATAAGGGAGCCTCTATGACGCGTCGCCGCTACGAACTCACCGATCACGAATGGTCAATCCTGTCGC
>NZ_SRXN01000018.1 GCF_004827385.1 Ensifer sp. MPMI2T | reverse complement strand
TGCGGAGCTGAAGCGCGTTGAAATCGTCCGAGAAAGTCTGCGTGAAGGCGGAACGGTCCACGTTCAACCAGAACTGGCTCTCCTGCAACTGGTCGGCGGTGGTATTGGCGAAGACCAGGCTTTCGCCATCGGCGAGATGAAGCCGTAGGTTGGCCCCCTCCTGGGCAACATTGGCCAGGACCTGTTGGAACGAGGTGAACCCGTAGCCATCGAGGCGAACAATGTCGTCGGATCTGAAATCGGTGATGAGGTCGCTGCCATTGCCATGCGCAAACACGAAGGTGTCGGATCCACCGGCTCCAGTCAGGACGTCATTGCCTGCGCGACCGCCGATGGTCTGGCTGCCCGAACCACCGGTGATGATATTGTCGGCAGTGTTGCCGAACGCGTACCGGTCGTCGCCGGTGACGGCCAGATTCTCGAAATTCTCCGGCAAGGTGTAGCTCATCCACGTGTTTATGGTGTCGACGCCTTCGCCGGGCGCCTCAGAGGCACGGTTGATAGACGCATAAAGGTAGTAGACGTCGTCGCCCTTGCCGCCGATCATTGTCACGTTGACGGAACTGTCGCCCCACATGGAATCGTTGCCGGGCGTGCCGTAGAGGTTCGGTCCAGATCCGGCTGCGGAAAACCATGCCGTCGAACTTTCGCTGTAATAAAGCGGCTGTCCCAGGGCGTTCATGGCAGTTCTGCTCATCGAGAAGTCTCCTGCTTAATTGCTTGCCCCTTCCCGATGAGCACTCCTAGCATTTCGAACTGTGACCTGTCGCACACACCTCCAGCTCTTTTACGACAGTCAGGAGCTTGTTCAACCGAACTTGGAATGGCGCAGCAAGGCTGTCGGCACCCGGTGCATAAACTAACCGACGCGTGGGTGCTGGATTTGGCGCTCCCCAGCCAAAGCGGGAGTCGGAGCCGATGCGAAGATGGAGGTCCGCTCGTAGCGCTTTCTGGGCGTTCACATCGACGGCGGCAACGTGAACTTTCCACCCGCTACCGCCCTCGAGAGCCGCGGAGCTAAAGGTCGTCTTTGGCGCCAATTTCAGACCTTGGCATCGGGCGGCCATGTGTCCGGTTTTCGTGTTGCACCTCCTAGCAGCGGACGGTCGGCAGTCGGCCCCAAAGTGGAAATGGTTTCCGCTTTGCGCCCCATTTCGCTCGTCCACACCACCTGCCCGAGCTCATAAACGCCGTGGTACGCTTAGCCAGCGGCCACGCCGGGAACCGCCAACAGGAGACATCGGCCGAGCGTGTTCTCCCTTGCGTTGGTTCCACATTTGTGTGCTCGCCGCTCGGCGTTTGTTGGAGACGATATCTTGACTTCCGATACATACCGGAAAGAATGATGCAAACATTGGGAGGAATACATGGCGGAAATTCGTCTGGAGAACGTTTCCAAGAGCTTCGGCTCGGTATCGGTGATCAGCAACATATCCCTGACGGTGAACGCCGGCGAACTGATGGTGTTTCTGGGACCATCGGGGTCGGGAAAATCAACGCTTCTTCGGATGATCGCCGGTCTGGAGACAATCGACTCCGGCTCTCTGACGATCGGCGGCATGCGCAGCGAAGCGCTGCCGCCCGGCCAGCGCAACGTAGCGATGGTTTTCCAGAACTACGCGCTTTATCCGCACATGTCGGTGCGGGACAACATGGCATTCGGGCTTGAGAACATCGGGCTTCCGGCGGCGGAGATCGAGTCGCGGGTCTTGACGGCGGCGCGGATGCTCGAGATGGAAAACCTGCTTTCTCGCAAACCCGCGCAGCTATCTGGTGGCCAAAGGCAGCGCGTGGCCATAGGGCGTGCGATCGTGAAGGAGCCAAAGGCGTTCCTGTTTGACGAACCTCTGTCGAACCTCGATGCCGCGCTGCGCGTGAGGACGCGCGTCGAGCTGGCGCAACTTCACCAGCGGATGAAGTCTACGATGATCTATGTCACGCACGACCAGACGGAGGCGATGACGCTGGCGGATCGGATCGTGGTGCTCAACCAGTGCAAGATTGAGCAGATCGGGACACCAATGGAGGTTTACCTCAAACCCGCGTCCCGCTTCGTCGCAGGTTTCATCGGAAGCCCAGGAATGAATTTCCTTTCGGTCGATGTCATCCGCCCCGGGCGGACACCCATCAGGTTCGGGAACGGGTTTGAACTCGAGATTGAGGCCCCTGTGCCCGCGCCAGGCAGGTTCGATCTTGGCATACGGCCAGAGTCGGTCCGGATCATGACTGGCGAAAGCGATCCCTCTCGTCCCTCGATCGAGGCACAGGTTGGCGTCGTCGAGCAACTTGGCGAGCGGACGCTGGCATATTGCACGCTTGAGGACGGTTCACAGCTTATCGCTCAGGATGCGGGGCGTTCCGAAGTCCGTCCGGGAGATCGCGTGCGCGTGGGACTCGACCCTCTGGCCGTTCACCTCTTTGATGCGGACGGGAAATCCTATCAAGCAATCTGATACGCGTCCAAATACAGTGGACCTCCAATCACCAAATCGGAGGTCCGTGCAAGCGCCAGCCGGAGAATAACGATCTAGCCTTTAATACCCGCTGACAGTGTGATCGCTTCAGTGACGCGCCGCTGAAAGATTAGGTAAGCCATCGCCACAGGCAGGCCGGCGAGAACCGCCGCAGTAAGCTGTCTTGCATAATAGACCCCGAAGGCATCGTTCACCTGCGTGATTCCAACAGTAATCGTCATCATGTCGGTCTTGGTCACCGCAAGGAATGGCCACAAGAACGAGTTCCAGGACCAGATGAAGCAGACGATCGAGAGCGCCGTTGTCACACCCCAGTTCATAGGAATATAGACTTTGGTCAAAATCCGCCATTCAGACGCATTGTCCATAACCGCGGCCTCGCGAAAATCCTTCGGCACGCCGTCAAAGAATTGCTTGTAGACGATGATGATGACGGGATGAATGAGCTGCGGGAGCACGATCCCACTCCAGGTATTGATTAGGCCAAGACCGGCCACCAATTCGAAGTGGTTCACGATCAGGGTCTGCACGGGGACCATGAAGCTCGCCAAGATTAGCCACCACAAGACATTCCGAAGCGGAAAGTTCAGCTGCGAGATGGCGTAGCCGCAGAACAGTGACGAACTGACAGTCAGCACCGTGACGGCTATCGCCGTGAGAATGGAATTGACATACCACCGCCCGATCTCTGTCTCAGTCAAGGCGAATACATAGTGCGAAACGGTGAAAGTCTCGGGCCAGAGCTCGATATAGGGCCTGACGACTTCGTGCTCAGGTTTCAGTGACGAAACCACAGCCCAGTAGAGGGGAAACGCCCAGATGATGGCGCAGAAGACGGTTATGACAGTGATAATGAGGCCGATGGCATTAAGCCGGCGCGCTGTTGTCGCGGTCATCGGTCCCGCCCTCCCGAAAGGCGTGTCAGCTGAAAATTCAAAACCGACACGACAATGACGATCACAAATAGGACCACCGCGACGGCTGCCGCCCTGCCTCCCTGATCCGATTGGAACGCTCGCTGAAAGACATAATAGACCAGGACCACATTGTCGTTCGGTCGTCCGCCGACTGAGAAGAGGTAGACTTGGTCAAAAATCTTGAGCTGCGAAATCAACTGGATGGTCAATACGAGCGCCGTGATTGGCCACATCAAGGGCCAAGTGATCCGGCGGAAGGTCGACCATCTGCCGGCGTTGTCTAAGGCCGCAGCCTCGTAGATTTCCGTCGGGATGGTTCGCAATCCGGCGAGGAACAACAATATGGAAAATCCAGCGGTCCACCAGATTGTGATTATGCCGACGGCGGGCATGAACCAGGCGGTCGACTTGAAAACGGGGATGCGCGCGATGCCGAGCATGTCGAAAAGGTACATCGCGATGCCGAACTGGAAGTTCAGCGTCCAATCCCAGAGGAGATACACGACCGAAACCGGAAGAATATATGGCAAGAAGAACAGAGCGAGTATGGCTGCCTGAAGTCGTCCGGCAAGACGATTGACGCCGAGTGCTATTGCGAATGCCACAAGCGTTCCAGGGACGACGGTGATGAGTACGAAGTAGGCCGTGTTCCACACCGCGGTGCCGAACCGTCGGTCAGAAGGAAGGCGTGCGTAGTTGTCGAACCCGACGAAGTTTCCATCGCCAATCAGGGGCGCATCTGTGAGGCTTATCATGAAAAGCCTGATCGTCGGATAGACGAACACAAGTCCGTAAATGGCGACGAACGGCGCGACGAGCGCCAAGGCGAAGAGCGCTTCGTTGCGCCGGTTTCTGAGCATCATCCTCCCGCTCCACTTCCTTTCAGACGAGGATGGCCCAGGCGAAGGATTGACTGCCTGGGCCTCGGGTCGTCAAAGGTCAGCCAAACCGGTCTTGATCTCCTCGACCGCTTTCGCGGGCTCCATTTCACCATTGAGCGTCGGCACGAAGAAATTCGACATCACGTCAAAAATTGGCCCGGCGATGCCCGCCAGCGGAGTCTTGGGATCGAAGATCATGTTCGCGGTGAGCGAAGAGTATGTGTGGTTCGGTTCCATCGCCTTGTACTCGGCCGAGTTCGTGACGGGACCATATGCGGGGATATGCCCTGCCGTCGCCCAGAACAAGGAATTCTTCGACATCCAGTTCATGACCTCGAGGACCGCGGTGCGCTTCTCGGGACTCATATCCTTGCCCTTGTTCGCAGGGAGCGCGAAGGTGTGACTGTCGGCGTAGGTGGAGGGATGATCGAAGATTACAGGCAGTTCGACGGCTCCCCATTCGAAGAGCTTGCCGTTCTTCTTGAGGTCCGTCATCGTCGGGACTTCCCAAACCCCGTTGATCATCATCGCAGCTTCACCCGATGTGAAGAGCGCCACGGTCGCAGGATAGTCCGTGTAGGTGGATTGAAGCCCTTCCTTCGTCCATTCGGACAGAACGGCAAGAGAGTTCTCGAGCTTCTTTGCGCTGTCACCAGCAAGAAACTCACCGTCCGTCATGAGCTCACCATCCTGCTGACCCATGAAGGAATAGACGGTGCGGAACATGAAGTTGCCGTCCGCAGTCACCGAGCCAAGCGGGAACTTGACCCCAGCGGCCTTCAAGGCCTTCAGCGTCGCGGTGAAGTTCTCACGCGAGTCCATGCCCTTCGGCTTGCCGTCGTCGCCGAGAACTCCGGCTTTCTTGAGCAGGTCCTTGTTATAATAGAGGACGATTGGGTGCGTATCGAGCGGCACCGCATACTGTTTGCCGTCGATGCTCACAGCTTCCCAAGTCGCGGGGGCGTAGTCAGATTGTCCGAGGCCCATCGTTTTCCAGTCGTCGGCGGTGATTTCCTGCAGAATGCCCTGCTTCACCGCCAGCGGGATGCGGCTGGCGTGATACGTCATGATATCAGGGGCCTCGCCAACCGCCGCAGAGGTTTGGACCTTGGAGTAAAATGGCGTTCCCCATTCCAGCGTGGTCGCATCGATCTTTATCTTGCCCTTGTGGGCCTCGTTGAAGTCGGCGACCATTTGTTTCATGCGAACGCCGTCACCGCCGCCGAAGAAGTCCCACCATGTGACGGTCTCCTCGGCGTGGGCGACGGAGGTCATGAGACCTCCCGCCAAAAGCACTGCCTTTGTAAGTTTAAACCAATTCGGCATGTCACTTTCCTCCCAGACAAGCAGCGTGTCGTCGCTACCGATTGATCTTAAAGTTGAATTCTGATCATCGAATATGAGTATGGCGGAACGGAAACACTCACACTGTTGCCGTCCATGACCGCATCGGACGTCTTGCGCGGCGAGACATTGTCCGGATTGTCCTTGGTATTCCGGGCCTCGAGATCGTCGTGCTTGATCAGGGTGTGCTCGACGCCCCTGATGGTTCCGAAGCGCTCCACGGCAAGCTTGATGCTTGCCGATTCGGACGAGTGGCGATTGACTGCAAAGAAGGTGAGAGTGCCCGCGTCGCCGTCATGAACGCCGGCGATATCGAGATAGGACACAGCTTCGGAAACGTTGGAAACATAAGTCGCACAGTCGACGTCGAGTTGTAGCGCGGTCCCTCGACCGTAACGAGATGCCAGATGGAAGGGATGGTAGATCGTCTGACGCCAGGAACTACCGCCTGGCTCGGTCATGATCGGCGCGATCACGTTGACCAACTGCGCTATGCAGGCGACTCGCACGACGTCCGAGCGGCGGATGAAGGTGTTGATGATGCACCCGACCTGGAGCACATCCTCGAAGTTATATATGTCTTCGAGGAGAACCGGCGCATGAGGCCAATTCCATTCTCGCATCCGCTTGGCGTCGTTCTTGCGCTCGTGATACCAGACGTTCCATTCGTCGAAGGAAATCTTGACGTCTCGCTTGGATCGTTTGCTGCCCTTCACAAAATCGATAACACCACTGACGGTGCCGATGTAGCGATCGAGCTTTTCCGGAAGAGCGAGAAATTCTGAAGTTCTCTTCTCGTAGTTCTCGAAATACATGTGGAGGGAGATGTAGTCGACCTGGTCGTATGTCGCGTCGAGGACCGTTGCCTCCCACCGAGGATAGGTCGCCATATCGGAGTGGGATGATCCGCAGACGACAAGTTCAAGCTTGTCGTCGAAGGCTCGGATGGCCTTCGCGGTCTCGTTTGCGAGGTGGCCGTACTCGGCGGCGCTTTTGTGACCCACCTGCCACGGCCCGTCCATTTCGTTGCCAAGGCACCACAGCTTGACATTCCAAGGCTCCGCGCGCCCGTTCTGGCGGCGTAGGTCCGACCACTGACTGCCGCCCGGATGGTTCACGTACTCGAGGAAGTTCCGTGCGGCGTCCAGGCCGCGCGAGCCCAGATTGACCGCCAGCATCATCTCTGTGCCAGCAGCCTCAGCCCATTCGGCGAACTCATGGATACCGACCTGGTTAGATTCCGAGGTGCGCCATGCGAGATCAAGGCGGGTGGGACGGCCCTCTTTCGGCCCAATGCCGTCTTCCCAATTGTAGGCCGACACGAAATTGCCACCTGGATAGCGGCAAATCGGCGTATCGAGTTCCCGCACGAGATCGATTACGTCCTTGCGCATCCCGTTGGGGAGCGCCGTCGGATGACCAGGTTCGTAAATGCCTGTATAGACAGCCCTACCCAAGTGCTCCAGGAATGATCCGTATAGCCGCTTATCTATGTCCGCGATTGTATAGCGCGAATGCGCGGTGACCCGAGCCTCCAAAACTCTCTCCCTCGAATTCAATATCCAAGTTTTCGGTTCATATCCAATTTATTGGTATATGAACCCGAATTAGAGGGTCGCGTCAAGCGAAAGTATGACTTTTCAAACTTGAATTCGGAGCACGATATCCTGGTCGTAATTGCCAAAGCCGCTGCCGAAAATGTTGATTCCGCCGGGATGCTCGGCCCCGTCCTTGACGCCAACCCGCAACCGGATTGAACGATGCTTGTCCAGACCGAGTTCGTCGAGGTTGATGTTTGATATCTTCACTCCATCGACGAAACTTCCCTGCTCGTTGATGCGCCAGTTCTTGAGCTTGCCATACTGTGAACCCGCGAGCTTCCACCAGTCCGGCGTGAAAGTACCCCTTTTGTCCCCATAATCGCCAGGCGACGTCCAAGTGCCGATTTCGATTCCGTTGACCTGCAGAAATATGTCGGATGGCCAGTTTGCCGACGTCCCCGGCACTTCAGAACTCAGTTCCATCGAGAATTCGATCGCCTTAGGTTTCGCCTTCTTGAGCAGGGTGTTGTTGGGGAACTGATATTCTACGAACCCCGTGTTGAACCACAGAAGCCCCGCTTTCATACGGTCCGGATCGAGGAAGGTGTCTGGTACGTCGAGAAGGCCGATGACACCATCCTTGGAGCACATCCCACACGGGCCCGTGACTTCAAACTGGGTATATAGACCAAGCGGCATGGAAACTTCTATCGCGTCCGCTAATCGATCAACCACTGGCTCTGAAAACGAAATGAGAATTTCCTGGAAAGCCGAATAACAGACTTTCTGGCTGCCCTTTTTGGCCCGCTGTCCCTCAGTATAAATTAGTCCGCAATCCTCGAGCACCTTCAGGTTGATCGACGCCGTTGACTGGGGAAGACTTAGTTCCTCCGCGATCTCGTTCACGTTTTTCGGACCGCTCGATCGAAGCAACTTCAACATCATCACGCGAACGTCGCTTGCGAGACCTTTGATGAGGTCTTGCCGCTCGATCGGATCAATCACGAGTACTTTACCAGTCATATCATCCCCATGCTTTCCTACGCTTCATATCAGGTTCTACGATATGAAAGCAACTGCTGCATTGAGTGCGGAAGTGTGACACTGCCCATAAGGAGCCTACCGCGCGGTCTTTCTGATCGCGGTGGCGTCATCGAACCAGCAATTGGCTCGCTGCAAAGAGAACTCTCGTGAATTTGCCAAGCCAAGACACCATCAACGGACACGGCCCCTGCCAGCGCCATCAGTCGACCTGATGGCGGTTAGTATCCGGGCGGCGGCGATCGCTGAGTTGCCTTGGTCAGTGATGCGACGGCAGCTTTGGGTCCGATCTCAAACCTTTGCACCGACGCCTCGGATGTCTGCTCTTCGCAATAACCGCCTTAGCAGCGGAAGGTCCGCTTCCGTCCCCATTTCGGAAATGATTTCCGCTTCGCGCCTTCTCTATTCAGCCGTCTAGGCAAACTTTTCCGTCCCCCGGAACGGACATCGCGGGGAAGAAAATGTAGGTCGCGGTTGCGCCACAAGCTGACATGGACGTGGGCTAGTACAGACTGGCCCGGCCCGGAGCCCTTGATCGGCGCGAACGCTTCCGGCAGCCAGTTCGTGACGAGCAAGCGCCGAACGCCCGGAGAGGGGATGGTCTTGCGGCAACACCGCGATAAGCGATGAGCGCTAATTATTCTGCGAAAATACCTAGGCTGGCTTGCGCACTCGACGAATATCTTGGGTGACCTCAGCCAGATCATTGTCGAGCTGGTGATCGCGGCCGCTGAGACGGCGCACGTGCGCTTGCGGGATTGCCTTTGCGTAGAGGTCGAGGTGCGTCATGGGCGTCGTCTCATCGGCGTCGCCTTGGTAGAGATAGATGGTGGCACCGGCGAGCGGCGCGGCCCAATCCCGACCAGGAACGATGTCATCACTGAGCCAGCCGCCGTCACCGACGAAAGGCGCGGCAATTAGGCAGATGGCGGCGATGTGTCTCAAGAGCTGAGGTCGCTTGGTGACCGCGTGGATCAGGATCGTTCCACCGATCGAATGGCCAACCAGAATGGCGCCATCGTCCAGTTTAGCGATTTCCTGTTCAAGCGCGGCGCTCCAGGCACTGAAGTTTGGGTCTTCCTCGTTCGGCATGCGCGGATAACGGACGTTATAGCCCGGTCCTAGCCCCCGCTTAAGGCTGGCGACAAGCTTGTCGTCCCATTCGTCATAAGTGCCCTTGCCGCCGCCCTGGACGAAGAGCACTTGCCCGACGGCAACCTTCTTTCTGACTTCTGTTGATTTGGTGGACATTTCGTGGCCGCTGCGTTCACCCGCTGATGCCTGCGCCAATGCAACCATTTAAATGCGGCCTGACTGAGATTTGTGCCGGCAAACCGAGCATCGAAGTCGCGGGCACGAATCGTGATGCGGCAGCAGCAAGAGTTGTGCGGCTTCGGCAATGGTCCGCGCTCCGGCAGCCGGATCGTGGACATTTCATCGGCGTGTCCGATGTCCGAAATGGGCTCTGTCACGACGATGCCCCAGCCGCCGGGAATGTCCGCAATTCAAGCACGGCCGCTGGGAGCCGACTGGCTGTTTGCGGCCCCCTCACTGTTCTCTCGGAGTTCTCCTCGCGGCCAATGTTGGTCAAAGGAGAACAAAAATGGGTGTTGCACAATATCATCCAAACGCACTGGGACGACCGGCTTGGAACGCGGGCCGAAAGGTCGGCGTCAAGAGGCCCTTAAAGCAGCGCCAGATTTGGGCGATCCGCTTCTTCCTCGATCGGGAAAGGCACATGAGAGATCGCGCGCTGTTCGATCTCGCAATCGACAGTAAGCTCCGAGGCTGCGATCTTGTTAAGGTAAAAATCGGAACCCTCGTCACAGGTCAAGAAATTCGAAGCCGCGCCATGGTCGTCCAGCAAAAGACCGGTCGTCCCGTACAGTTCGAGATCACGGCAGAAGTCAGGGCAAGCCTGCTTGCATGGCTTGAACGGAGAGGCGGAACAATTGACGACTACGCCTTTCCCAGTCGAGTTGATCATGCCGATCATCTCAGCACTCGCCAGTATGCCCGATTGGTCGATGAGTGGGTGACTGCAATTGGGCTAAGACGCGAAGACTACGGCACACACTCGCTTCGACGCACGAAGGCCGCGATGATCTACAAAGCGACGCGCAATCTTCGTGCAATCCAGATCCTGCTCGGACATACCAAGATCGAGAACACAGTCAGGTACCTTGGTGTGGACATCGAGGATGCGCTGGAACTAGCGGAGCATACAGAGATTTGACCGAGCGCGGCCCCGCACCCCGCGCGGACGCACCTATTGGGAGAATGTTTCCGTTTTAGCAGTTCGATCGAGCGGCTATGCGCCCTCATGCAGGTCGACCACACCAGCCAGTTAAGTGCTAGAAGCGGTCGGTCTCCCATGCGAATGATCACGCCCGGAACCCGCCAATCGGAAACCTCGGCTCGCCTTCGGGGATGAGCGTTTCGGCCAACAGCGGGCGTGATAGGGACGGCCTCAAGCTGTTACCGCGAATGTTCTTGCTCAAACTTTTGATGGTCAGGTTATATCTGCCATCAAGCGGATTTTGCCGCTACAGGTCATGAGGCATGTACGCGGAGGTTGGTATTTGAAACTATTGCTGGTCGAAGACGATACAGAGCTTGCGCAGTGGCTGATCAAGGCGCTGAAGCAACGCTACGAGTTCATGATCGATTGGGCCGATGACGGAACGGCTGCCGACCAGCGACTCCGGCAGGAGGAGTTCGATGCCGTCATCCTGGACCTGGGGCTGCCGAGGATGGACGGACGTGCTGTCCTCGCCGCAATGCGTGCTCGAGGGGACACCACACCCGCTCTCATTCTGACCGCTTGAGACACGTTGACCGAACGTATCGGAACGCTGCATGAAGGCGCGGACGATTTCTTGGCCAAGCCGTTCGCGATCGAGGAGCTGGAGGCTCGGCTGGTGGCGCTGGTGCGCCGCGCCCATGGCCGCAACACGGGCACCTTCTCCTGCGGCGACCTGACCTACTACTCGGCCGAGCAGCGATTCACCCTGCGCGGCGACCCGCTCGACCTTACGCCCCGCGAGCATTCGCTGCTGCGCATCCTCATACAGCATGCGGGAGAGCCTATGTCGAAGCAGAAGATCATCGACAGGATGTTCTCCTACGATGGCGATATCCAACTCGAGGCGATCGAGGTCATCGCCCATCGCCTGAGGAAGAAGCTTTCTCACTCGGTCCAGATCAGGACATTGCGCGGGCTGGGATGTGTGCTTGAGGCAGGTGCGGCATGACCGGCATCGGAAGGCAAGCTAAGGCAGGACGTCGTTTGGCGGTCACCCTTGGCCTTTGGATTGTTCCGGCTATCATCATGGCCATGGCGTCCACGCTCTGGTTCAGCGCGACAACAGTCCAGGAGATGGCCGACAGCGCCTACGATCGATCGCTTGCCGGAGCGGTCAGGGCGATCGATGCGAACATCTCCACCGAGAGCGGCGGCGTCGGGGTGGAACTTCCTTACAATCTCTTCGAGTTCTTCCAACTGACGGCACAGGGAAAGGTATATTTCAACATCTCGACGAGCGACGGCCTCGTCCAGATCGGAGATGTCCTCCTGCCAGAGACGGCGAACCTCATTCCAGGTGAGCTTCGTTTCCATGACGGCAACTACTTCGGCGAGGTCATCCGTGTCGGAGCACTCAGGAGACCGCTCGATCCTGCCAAGCCCGGCGGAACACAGATCACCATCCGGGTTGCCGAGACCAAGCTGTCGCGAGCCACGTTCCAGAACGAGTTGATCATTCGAGCGATCCTGCGCGACGTCCTTGTGGTGGCGGTTCTGGGTGCGCTCATCGGCATTGGTGTCTATATGGCGCTCAAGCCACTCAACAGGCTGCGTCAGGCCATCGACGCTCGCGAGCCGGACGATCTGAAGCCGCTTGAAGTCGCCGATCTACCCAAGGAGGTTCGGCCAGCCGTAGAGGCGATGAACCGCCTGATGGGGAGGAATGTCGAGCAGGCGGAACAGCAGCGGCGCTTCCTGGATGATGCCTCGCACCAGCTCAGGACTCCTATGACTATCCTGCGCACCCAGATCGATTACGCGCTGCACCAGACGAGCCTCGACGAAGTTCGCAATGCCCTGACGTCGTCGAAGGACGTACTTGACCGCTCGATCCGCACGACGAACCAGCTTTTGGCGCTCGCGAAGGCTCGAACTCTCAAGGCACGGAAACCTACCCTCAAGGCTCGATAGACGTCACTGAGACGGTGGCCGAGACCATCAGGATGCTTTGGCCTCGTATCCGCAGCCGCCGGATGGATTGCGTGGTCGACGCTCCCGAGGTGGGTCTGACCGTCCGCGCTAATGAAGGACTCCTCCAGGAAGCTATGATGAACATCCTCGACAGGACCCCCGCGAAATTAACGCCCTGCAGCCGCATTCTAACATCGGATATCACGCTTCTTCCGCGGACGGCATGTCGATCTCGAACTCGTAAGCCGGCTCGACGTGATCTGGCGTTTCGTTCTGCAGCGTTTCATAGGCCAACGACACATGCATGTGCGTCAGCACGGCACGCTTCGGCTGAAGCCTTGCGATCCAGCCTAGCGACTGCACCAATGACAGATGGCTTGCCGGTTTGGCACCCCTGGTTCGCTGCATTACCCGGTAACCTCCCTCCATCGGCTCTCGCGCGACTTGCGTTGTTGCCGCTCGCAGGAGCTCGTTCGCAATTGTCTTAATCAGGTTCGCTCGTATCCAAGCCTTTCGCCGTTTGCCTTATTAAAACATGAGAAAAATACTCCTGTTTATAGACGACTGAAGTGCGCGAAACGGCGGCAAACGCGGGTGCTCGGCGCCTCGGAGCAAGGAACCTAACGACCATGACAATTATGCAGGCTCCTTCTCGGGTCCGCGACGGGACGGCAGCGCGAGGCGCTGGCAGGCTCTACGCGGTCTTGGGCGGGCTCTACCTCGCCCAGGGAATCCCGACGTACCTCCTGCTCGTGGCCCTACCGCCCCTGATGCGCGAGAGCGGCGCATCGCGTACCGCGATCGGGCTGTTCTCGCTGCTGATGCTGCCGCTCGTGTTGAAATTCGCCGTCGCACCTGTCGTCGACCGCTGGGCCCTTTGGCCAAGGCTCGGCCACGGGCGCGGCTGGGTGGTCTCGACGCAGCTTCTCGTCAGTGCCGGCATCGCGTCGATGGCCTTGGTAGAGCCAAGCCAAGCCGGCGTGCTCTTCGCGATCGGCATCTGCATCACGCTTTTATCCTCGGTTCAGGACATAGCCACCGACGGTTATGCGGTGCGGCACCTCAGCGGCGGGACGCGGCCGATCGGCAACGCGGTGCAGGCAGGCTCCGTCGCGCTCGGCGTCATCATCGGCGGCACGCTAACGCTGGTCCTCTTCCACAGGATCGGTTGGCAACCGACGATCCTCTTGGTCTCATGCCTGTCGCTGCTGCCATTGATCGCGGCGATTTGGATGCAGGACAAGGTCAAACCTGGAGCGGATGCCGCCCCACGCAATCGGCCAAGTCTTCTCCGCTTTTTCCGTCGGCCGAACGCCTGGACGATTCTCGCCTTTGCCCTCACCTACAGGGCGAGTGAAGGCCTCGTGCGTGGTATGGAAGGCCCCTATCTCGTCGACAGCAAGGTGCCGACAGCGTGGATCGGTTACCTCTCCGGAAGTGCGGCCGCGACGGCAGGGCTTCTCGGCGCAGCGGTCGCTGCGCTGATCATCCGCAAGATGGGATTGACCGCGACGCTCATTCTGCTTGGCGGACTTCGCAGCCTTTGCTTCCTCGCCTTCGCCTTGAATGCATTCGGTGTGTGGCCGGGTGTGGCCGTCGCCATGTCGGCCTCCGCCTTCCAGACGTTGATACGCTACATGGAACTGGTCGCGATCTATTCCTTCTTCATGGCGTCCTCTTCCGGCGATCAGCCGGGTACGGATTTCACCATCCTGAGCTGCGCCGAACTGGTCGTCTATCTCATCGGCACGTCGATCGCCGGCCTCCTAGCCGACCAGTTCGGCTACGCAGCGCTCTTTTCCTCGGCGACCGTTATTTCGGTCCTCGGCATCGGTGTGTCCGTCTGGATGCTGGAAAAGATCAAGGCATGTCCCAAGCCGATACCGGCAGGCATCTGAGCCCTGCCGCGGGCTTCACCGCAATATTTTGACCGGCAAATCTCGAACGGAGTTGATCTCATGGATGCTTCCGCACGCGCCAGCAATGCCTTCTATCTCGACCGGCAGGCGAGGCGAGAATCGAATGCCCGCAGCTATCCGCGGCGTTTTCCCGTCGCGCTGAAATCGGCCCTCGGCTCTACAGTCACCGACGTCGATGGCAGAACCTATCTCGATTGCCTCGCGGGGGCCGGAACGCTGGCGCTCGGCCATAACCACCCGGAGGTGATCGAGACGCTGCAGGAAGTGCTCCGTTCCGGGCTTCCGCTCCACACGCTCGATCTGACGACGCCGGTGAAAGACCGGTTCGTCGCCGACTTATTCGAAACCCTTCCCGCTGGGCTCCGCGAGGAGGCCAGGATCCAGTTTTGCTCGCCGAGTGGCACGGACGCGGTCGAGGCGGCCATCAAGCTTGCCAAGACGGCGACCGGCCGCACCGACATCGTCTCGTTCCGCGGCGCCTATCATGGCATGTCGCAGGGCTCGCTTTCACTCATGGGCTCGCTTGCGCCGAAGGCGCATGTCGGCCAGCTTGTGCCGGGCACCCACTTCTTCCCTTATCCCTACGCCTATCGATGCCCATTTGGCCGCGGCGGTGAGGAAACGGCAACTCTTGCTGCCGAATATTTCGAGCAGGCGCTTCGGGATCCCGAAGGCGGAATCAACCTTCCGGCGGCCGTCATTCTTGAAGCCGTGCAGGGCGAAGGTGGTGTCGTTCCGGCTCCGGCCGAGTGGTTGCGCACGGTCCGCCGCGTGACGCGCGATCTCGGCATTCCGCTCATCCTCGACGAAGTGCAGAGCGGCGTCGGCCGCACCGGCAGCTTCTATGCTTTCCAGAAGGCCGGCATCGTTCCCGATATGATCGTGCTCTCCAAGGCGATCGGCGGCGGCCTTCCGCTCGCCGTCGTCGTCTATCGCGAAGGTCTCGACCTGTGGAAGCCCGGCGCCCATGCCGGCACCTTCCGCGGCAATCAGCTCGCGATGGCTGCCGGCTCCAAGACGCTGGGCATCATCGAGCGGGACGGGCTCGTCGAACGGGCGGCGATTGCCGGGCGGAGGCTGCGCACCAATCTCGAGCGGCTCGCGGCACACACACCTCATATCGGCGAGGTCCGTGGCGAAGGCCTGATGCTCGGCGTCGAAATCGTCGATCCGGATGGTCGGCCGGATGGACTCGGACATCCGCCGCATGGACCGGAAATCGCCCGGATGATCCAGAATGACGTGTTCCGTTCCGGGGTCATCCTCGAAACCGGCGGACGCTTTGGCAGCGTGCTCAGGCTTTTGCCGCCGCTCACCATATCCGATGCGGAGATCGACCAGGTCTGCGGCGTTCTGGCCGCCGCATTCGAGCGCCTTGGACGCAAGGCCGCATGAATGTGAATGTCGCCGCACTCAAGGCCGCGCCGGCCATCGACCCGGATTACGCGGACCAGATACTTGGGCCGAACACAGCATCGCGCCGGGCGTTTCGCGAAGCCATGCTGCAGGCGGTCGACCTGGTTGCCGATGGCACGGCGGGCAGCCTCTACTCTGGCACGAGCGTTCAGGGGCTGCGCGCACTTCTCGACGATCTCGACCCGCTCCCCGAGGTCGGAACAGGGATCGCCGCCGCGCTTGCCGACATCGGCAGGCCGGCCCTCGAGCATGCACTGGCGGTCGGTCATCCGGCAGTTGTGGCACATCTCCATTGCGCGGTCGCGGTGCCCGCACTCGCGGCGGAAGTCTTGATCTCGGCCACCAACCAGTCGCTGGATTCATGGGATCAATCGCCCTTCGCCACCCTCGTCGAGGAACGGGTCCTCACGTGGATGACGCAACTGGCGGGACTGCCGGTTTCTGCGAGCGGCAGCTTCACCAGTGGCGGCAGCCAATCGAACATGACGGCCCTCTATCTGGCCGCCGCGCGTTTCGGCGCACAAGCGCGAAGGTCCGGTGTCATCCTCACATCGGAACAGTCGCATTTCAGCATCTGCAAAAGCGCCGCCATACTTGGCTTCGCCGATGATGCGGTCATCGCCATTGCAACCGATGCCGAGGGCCAAATGTCGGTCTCGGCGCTGGAAGCCGGGCTGCAGCGGGTCCTTGGCGAAGGCCGCGTGCCGGTGGCCGTCGTTGCGACGGCGGGGACAACCGACCTCGGCGCCATCGATCCGCTCTCGGAAATCGCCGACCTTGCCGCCGCGCGGGATATCTGGATGCATGTGGATGCCGCCTATGGCGGTGGGCTTCTGTTTTCCCGGCATCGCGGCCGCCTTGCGGGACTCGAGCGCGCCCATTCGATCGCGCTCGATTTTCACAAGATGCTATTTCAGCCGATCAGTTGCGGCGCGCTTCTCCTTGCCGACCGCGCGTATTTCGCGCCGCTTGCCAGCAAAGCCGACTACCTCAATCCGGAGGATGCCGTCTTTGCCGATGCGCCCAATCTCGTCGAGCGCTCGATGCAGACCACACGTAGGGCCGACGCGCTGAAGGTCCTGATGACCATGCGCGCGGTCGGCCGAGACGGCCTCGACGCACTGATCTGCCAGACACTCGAAAACACCCGCGCCGCTGCGGAGGCGGTCGAAGCCTGCGATTATCTGCGTCTCGCCCGACCGCCATCACTCTCGACCGTTCTGTTCCGCTACGTCTCGGCGGGCGGGCCGGATCTCGCCGACGAAATCACGCTGAAGACGCGTGCGGCGCTCTTTCACGCCGGCATCGCTGCTCTCGCGACGACCGTTTTCGACGGCCGCGTCCACTTCAAGCTCACCCTGCTCAATCCGCGTTCAACCCCCGATGTCGTTCACCGCGTCCTTGACGCGATTGGCGAAACGGCCCGCGAACTGGAGACCCATCATGCCCGCGCATAACGCCGCAACGCTCACCCTGCGCTCCCTTCTTAACTGCGTGGCACGCGAATATCCCGATCGCGTTCGCTGGTCAGACGAGTCCGGACGATCGCGCTTCTCGCTGACGTTCCCGGAGGATGGCGGCACCCTCGATCTGCCCGTCCTTTATCGTTCGCCGACAGGCCATCACCTGTTCGGCGAGCCGGTGACGATCACCGGCAAAAAGGGGCCGCAAGCGATCAGCATCGTGGAGGCGATCACCGCCGTCATCGCGCGGCTGGAACCGTCCGCTGCGGCAAAGGAAGGCCGGGCGGACCTGTTGAAACGTGCGCATTCCAGCCGTCTTCTGATCGAAGCGGCGCTCGAGGCACGCGCGGCGGACCTTGCCGGTCTCGTCGGTGACGAGCTCTCCTTCATCGCCGCGGAACAGGGGCTGATTGCCGGGCACGGCATTCATCCCTGCCCGAAGTGCCGCGAAGGCATGACGGAAGCGGAAGAGCACCGCTATTCGCCGGAATTCGCAGCCGGGTTCCCGATGCGCTGGTTCGCCGTCGAACGCAGCCTTTTCCATACCGGTCATTCCGAAGGTTCGCCGTCGGCCGAGGATTGGCTGAAGAGGGCGATGGGGAACGATCTCGATGCCCTCAGCGCGCGCCTGCCCGAGGGCGATTTCGCGCTGCTGCCGGTGCACCCCTGGCAGGCGGAGCATATGCTGAAGGATCCGGCCGTAGCCGTGCTCGTGGCAGACGGCCGCCTGATCGACTGCGGCGAGGCCGGCAAGCCCTGGTTCCCGACATCATCGGTGCGCACGCTTTACCGCCCGGATGCGCCATTCATGCTGAAGGTCTCCCTTGGGGTCGGCATCACGAATTCCGTGCGCGTCAATCTTGCCCGCGAGCTGCTTCGCGGCGACGACATGTACCGTTTCCGCCACCATCGGCTGTGGCAGGATCTCTCCCGCGCCTATCCGGGACTGACGCTGGTGCCGGATCCGGCCTATATGGGCGTCAAGATCGACGGTGTCGTGGTCGACGGTCTCTCCGTGTCGATGCGCGAGAATCCCTTCACCGGCGCGGATGCCGGTCGCAACGTCTCGCTGCTCGCGGCACTATGCGAGCATCTGCCGGGCCGCGGCAGCCGGCTCGGGCCGCTGATCCGCAAGCGGGCGCGGCTCGAAGGACGCCCTCTCGATGCCGTTGCGCGGGACTGGTTCGAGCGGTTCCTGACAGTCTTCGTCCGGCCGGTCGTCGGGCTCTATTTGCGCCATGGCATTGCCATGGAGGCCCACCAGCAGAACATCCTGATCGAGATCGGGGATGGCTATCCGATCGGCGTCTTCTATCGCGACAACCAGGGCTTCTTCCATCATGAGCGCGCACACAAGGCGCTTGTCGAGGCGCTGCCGGGCCTCGGAGAGCCAAGCGAATCCGTCTTCGGCGAGGAGGCGGTGGACGAGCGGCTGCTCTACTACGCCTTCATCAATTCGGTCCTCGGTATGGTCGGAGCGCTTGGGCGGGAGGGACTTGTCGACGAGACCGTGCTCCTTTCGATGCTGCGCAGCGAATTGCTGCGGCTCGAAGCGTTGGAGGGTGCAAACTCCCGTCTCGTGCGCAAAATGCTGGCCCCGACCCTGCAGTGCAAGGCGAACCTCAGGACGCGGCTGGCGCGGATGGACGAGCTCGTCGGGCCGCTCGAAACGCAATCGGTCTATCTCGAACTCAAAAATCCCCTGCTTGAGACCGAAAAGGCCTTGGCCGATGCTTGAGCACCGCGTGCCGGACAGCTCCTTCGCCTATTCGCGGTTCGATCCGGATATTGGCCGGACCATCAGCTTCCGGCTGCTGGAGAAGGAGCGCGATCTCAACCTCCTATGGCAATGGATGAATCAGGCGCATGTGGTGCCGCAATGGAAGATGGCGAAGCCGATCGAGGATATTGCCGCCTATATCGATCTCAATCTCGCCGATCCGCATCAGGATCCGTATATCGGCCTTATCGACGGGACCCCGATGAGCTACTGGGAGGCCTATTGGGCGAAGGACGATATTCTCGGCCGGTATTATCCGGCTGAGGACAAAGACCGGGGCTGGCACATGCTGGTCGGTGAACCCGCCTTTTTCGGCCACGGCATTGCGCCCGCGGTCATCCGCGCCTTCACCCGCTTCCTCTTTCTGGACGATCCCGAGACCTTCAAGGTCGTCGGCGAACCGAGCGTCGCCGCCCGGCGCCTGCTTCGCTATGCACCGGTTTGCGCCTTCGAGGAACAGGGCGAAATCGATCTTCCCGACAAGCGCGCCAAGCTGATGTTTTGCTACCGGGAACGCTTCATCCAACAATTCGGACTATGATCATGACGGATTTCGATCTGGCAGGGATCGGCATCGGGCCGTTCAATCTCGGCCTCGCCGCCCTTCTCTCTTCTCACAAGAATCTCTCGAGCGTCTTTCTTGAGCGCAAGCTGGCATTTCGCTGGCATGAAGGGCTCATTCTTCCGGGAACGACGCTGCAGGTCCCCTTTCTCGCCGACCTCGTCACCATGGCGGATCCGACGCACGCCTTGAGTTTCCTCAATTACCTTGCCGCGCATGACCGCTTGTACAAGTTCTACTTCTATGAGAATTTCATGATCCCACGGCAGGAATACGATCACTATTGCCGCTGGGCTTCGCAGCAGCTTCCGGCGTGCCGCTTCGGCGAGGACGTGGTCGACGTCACCCACGAGGCGGCATCGGACAGCTTCGTTGTCGAAAGCCGGGCCGCCTCGGGCGCAAGGCAGCGCTATCGAAGCCGCAACATCGCAATCGGCGTCGGCACGGCGCCTTTCCTGCCGCAATGGGCGCGGATCAAGGCGACGGCAACCCTCCTGCATTCCAGTGAGTTCGGCAAGCGCCGGGAGGAGCTTTCGAAACGCCGTCGCATAGCGGTTGTCGGCTCCGGGCAAAGTGCCGCCGAGTGCGTCCTTGCGCTTTATAATGACCTGACGCCCGAGATGGTCGCAGCCGGTGCGTCAATCCAGTGGATCACCCGCTCGGCCGGCTTCTTCCCGATGGAGTATTCCAAGCTCGGGCTTGAATATTTCACGCCCGACTACATGCGCCATTTCCATGAGATCGCGCCAGCGAAGCGCCGCGCGATCGTCGCCAACCAGGGCCTGCTCTACAAGGGCATCAGCTTTTCGACCATCGGCGAGATCTTCGATCTCATGTACGAACGCTCGGTCGGCGGGCGCGACCCCGGCCTCTCGCTCTTGTCCAATTGCGAGGTCGAAACGCTGGAGAACGCGGGGCCGTCCGGGGCGTTCCGCATCGGCATCAGCCATAAGCATCTGGATGAGAAGGCAACGGTCGAGACGGACGCGATCGTCGCCGCGACCGGCTACCGGCATGCATGGCCGGAATGGCTCGGCAATCTCAAGGGACGCGTCCTTGAGACCTGCGAACGCGGCGACCTGATCGTCGGCGAGGACTTCCGCGCCCGCCGCAGCGATGGCGGCAAGGGCAATGTCTTCGTCCAGAACGCCGAAACCGTCCATCACGGCGTCGGCGCGCCGGATCTCGGCCTTGGCGCCTTCCGCAACGCCGTCATTCTCAACCAGCTTCTCGGCCGCGAGCACTATCGGGTCAGCGCACCGGCCTCCTTCCAGACCTTCGGCCTGCCTTCGGGCCAGACGAGCCCGTCCTCGATTTCAGGAGATTTCTATGCCCATGCGTCATGATCCGCTTCTTCCCGGCGCCTTTTCCAGGGAGCTCTGGCAACAGGTCTCCCGGCGTCTTCTCGCAAAGGTCATCGAGGAGTTCGCCTATGAACGCGTCTTCGACGTTCATCAGGAAAGGCCGGGCCATCATCGTATCGATATCGGCGAGGCTGCCTACCGCTTCAAAGCCAGGCGCTATGTGTTCGACAATCTTTCGGTCGAGCCCGAGAGCATCGTGAAGAGCGATGGCGCTGCCGACATTCCCCTCGATGATCCGGCTGCCTTCTGCGGTGAGGTGCTCCCGAAACTCGGCGTCAAGCCGATAACTGTGGCGCACTTCATCAAGGAACTCGGCAACACGCTCGTCGCCGATGCGCATATCGCCGCGCGGGCATCGAAGACCGGCGCGGAGCTTGCGGAACTCGACGACATTCGCATGGAAGGCGAGACGACCGGGCATCCATGGGTCACGGTGAGCAAGGGACGTATCGGCCTCGGCTATTCCGATTATCTCGCCTTCACGCCGGAAAACCGCACGCCGACCCAAGTGCTTTGGCTCGCTGTCAGCAAGGAACGCGCCGCCTTCGTCGCGGAAGAGACGCTGACGAACGAGGAGCTCGTCCGCGAGGCCGTCGGTACGATGCGCTATGATGCCTTTTGTGCAGCGCTCGCCGAGCGCGGCGGCTCCACCGGGGCGCATTACATGATGCCGGTCCACCCCTGGCAGTGGGACCATATGATCGTGCCGCATTTCGCCGCCGATATCGCCTCTGGCCACATCGTGCTGCTCGGCAAAGGTGATGATCTCTACCTACCGCAGCAATCGGTGCGCACCCTGTCGAATATCTCCCACCCGGAGAAATCGACACTGAAACTGTGCATGACCATCCTGAACACGGCCGTCTACCGCGGTATTCCCGGGAAGCGGGCGCTGACAGCAGCGCCGCTGACGACATGGCTCGACCGACTGCTCGCCCACGACCGGTTTCTCTCCGAGGAGTGCGGTCTCGTCCTGCTCGGCGAGCGCGCCGGCATGCACTACGTCCATCCGCAATTCTCGCGGATCGAGGGAGCGCCCTATCAGTTCAACGAGATGCTCGGTTGCCTGTGGCGCGACAGCCTCGCGCGGCATCTGAAGCCGGGCGAAACCGGCGTGCCGCTTGCGGGGCTCCTGCATGCCGGTACAGACGGCAAGCCGGTGATAGAGGCGCTGGCCGAGAAGGCGGGCATCACGGTATCCGAATGGCTGGCACGCTTCTTCGACGTCGTCATTCCGCCGGTCTACCACCTTCTCGCGAAGCATGGCCTCGCCTTTTCGGCACATGGTCAGAATGCGACGCTTATTCTGAAGGATGGGCGTCCGGAACGCCTGGCACTGCGCGATTTCATCGACGACGTCATCGTCTGCGATCAGGAGTTCCCCGAAAGCGCCAGCATGCCGGAGGAGGTTCGGGCCGTTCTCCTGTGCCTGCCTGCGGACTTCCTAATCCACTTCATCCAGACCACGCTCTTCATTTGCGTATTCCGCTACATGTCGGTCCTGCTCGACCAGCGCTCCGGCCTCTCCGAAAGCGCTTTCTGGGCCTTGGCGCGTGACAGCGTGCTCAGATATCAGAAGCGCTTTCCCGACATGGCATCCCGTTTCGCAACGTTTGATCTCTTCGGCGACGAATATCCGCGCCTTTGCCTGAACCGCGTCCGCCTGTTCACGCACGGCTATGCCGACGACGACGAACGCCCCGTCCCGGATTTTCAGGGCACCGTGGACAACCCACTGGTCGCATTCGACAAACGCAGCAACGCGGCGTAGCCGCCTCGGAACAACAGCAGAAGGTGCAAGGGCCGCTCTCTTCCGCGAGGCGGCCCTTTTCGGGGATCATCAGGCGGCCGTGGCCGCGAGCCGGCGCAGATCCGAGGGTCGAACGCCGTAGCGGCTCCTGAAGGTGCGATTGAAATAGGAAAGATCGTTGAAGCCGACATTGTAGGCGATCTGGCTGATCGAGCTGGAACTGCCCTCCGCCAATATGAGGCCCTTCGCGAGCGCAAGCCGCCGCCCGAGCAAATAGCGCGAGAAAGTCGTTCCCTCCCGGCTGAAGAATTTCTGGATTGCTCGCGGCGTGATGCCCTCGGCCTCAGCCACGTCGGTGATCGAGAAGGAGCCGTTCGCAAGGTTCTGTTCGATCAGCCTTTTGATTGAGGCCATGCGGTTCTGCGGCGTCTCTCGCGGCCCCAAATTGCTGACATGCTGAGCGAGCACCGGCAGAAGATCGTAGAAATGAGCGACCATCATGCCGGCATGCTCCTCGCTCTGATATTCCTGTCTCAGAAGATAGCCGGCGTAATTCGTCAGCAGTTGCAGCGGCAAGCAATCGGCTGCCAGTGGCTGCATCATCACAGGCCTTAAAAGAGCGCGCACGGAGGCAACTGCATAGGCGGGAAGGTGCGCGCAGTCGAAGCGCCCGCCTTCTGGCAGCGCGAATTCGCACGATGCATCCGCGGGAAGAAAGAGGACATCTCGCCTCGCCGCTTCCACCTTCTTGCGGCGATGATGGACGATGAGCGGGCCGTCCATCGCGCGCATGATGACAATGCCGGCATCCCTGATCCCGTTTGCCGCCACCCGAAGCGGCGTTTTGGGGAAGTAAACCGTGGCCAGCGAAAGTGAGACGTATCTCCAGAACAATCCGGTAACGCCGGCCAAATCGCCCTCTTCCGTGGCAATCGTCGCCTCCCCGAGCATATCGACAAGAATGCTCCTGCAAACGAGCCTGCTTTCGCGATCAGTCAGAGAAAGCGTCCCGAATTTCAGCGGTCGGATTATCTCCATGTCGTGAGCCAGCCTTTCCTGTTGACGTTCGCATCCGTCCAAATGAGGTTCGCCATTATCCAAGCGGCGAACACCCATAGCCCATAAAACATGACTTAAATAGTCTTGTATTTGCAGATTGTCCGCTGTTCGCGGTGGCACCGGTTGTCTGCGCGCAGGGGGCGTTATGGATAAGAATGAAAATGGCGGCGTTGGCCTTTGCGTCTTCGCCGTGGCAATGGTTGTCGGCACGAGTGCGGTTGCCCAGGAGGCGGGTCAATCCGACGCTGCCACCAACTTGGAAGCGATCGTCGTGACAGGTAGTCGATCCGCGCAGCAGATTTCGGAAATCCCGAGGACCATCTACGTCGTCGAGTCGGATGAGATCCAGGCCGAGGCACGGTCGGGCAAGACGCTGCAGCAGATCCTGGGTGAAAACATCCCGAGCTTCGATCCCGCGAGCGAGGGCGCGCGCACATCCTTCGGACAGAATCTGCGTGGACGGCCACCACTGATTCTCATCGACGGTGTCTCCATGAATTCAGCGCGCTCGCTGAGCCGCCAGTTCGATGCGATCGATCCCTTCAACATCGAGCGGGTCGAGGTGCTGTCCGGGGCGACCGCGATCTATGGCGGCAACGCGACCGGCGGCATCATCAACATCATCACAAAGAAGGGCAAGGACGCAGAACCCGGGCTTCATGCGGAAATCACCGGCGGCATGGAGAGCGGCTTTGCCGGGAGCCAGGATTTCGACCGCAACGCGGCGGGCGCCGTCACCTATAACAGCGACAACTGGGATGCGCGTTTCTCGATCGCCGGCAACAAGACCGGCGCCTTTTACGATGGTAGCGGCACGATGGTCATCCCGGACATCACGCAGACGTCCACGGCCTTCAACGAGCGCATCGATCTGATGGGATCGGTCGGCTACCAGATCGACGACGGCCGCCGCCTCGAATTCTCCGGGCAATATTTCGACAGCAAGCAGAAATCCGATTACGGCCTCTATTATGGGCCCTTCTTTGCCGCGCTTGCCGATCCGAGCCTGTTCGAAACGCGAAGCGGCTACGAGTCCGACTTCAACCCGCAGACCCGCCGCTCGATGTTCAACGTCACCTATACCGACGACGACATCCTCGGCCAGCAGCTATTGTTACAGGGCTCCTACCGAAGCGAGAAAATCAAGTTCAATCCCTTCCCCGCCAGCGGCAACACCGAAACCGGTACATATTTCGCGGGCAGCTCACAGGATACGGATTATTACAGCATCAAGGCCGCGCTGGTTGCCGAGCCTACCGATCAGTTGAAGATCACCTACGGTATCGATGCCGACCGGGACTCATTCAAGTCGCGTCAGAATGTTTTCAACATGCTGACCGCCGCGCAAACCGGCGGGCTGGACTTCGACACGATCGGCATCACCGGTCTCTATCCGGCTATCGATGTCACGACTGTTGCCGGGTTCGCGGAGGCCTACTACGAGGCCACTGACCGGCTGACGCTGAACGGCGGCGTCCGTTATCAATTCGTCAAAACCGAAGTGTCCGATTTTGTCGGGGCGGCGCAGCAGGTCGCCATCCTTCAAGGGAGAGCGACCTCGGCCGATGCCATACCGGGCGGTGAAGTCGATTACGACGCAACTTTGTTCACCGCTGGCGCAACCTATCAATTGACTGATACGCAGCAGGTCTACGCCAATTTCAGCCAAGGCTTCGAGCTGCCGGATCCGGCCAAATACTACGGGATCGGCCGCTATTCGCTTTCGGGCGGGCACTATACGCTCATCGACAGCGTGAACGTCGGTGACTCCGCGCTCGAGGCGATCAAGACCAACTCGTTCGAAATCGGCTATCGTCTTGATGACGGCACCTACAATCTCGAGGCCGCCGCTTATTACTCCCTCTCCGATCGCTCCATCAATCTTGATCGCTCGACCCTTGCCGTCGAGGTGGTTGATCAGGAGAGGCGCGTCTACGGTATCGAGGGAAAGGCGGGGGTGAAGCTCGACCACGGCTTCGATGTCGGAGTCCTCGGCCACTGGGTGAGAACCGAGGTCAAGGGTGACGACGGCTGGGAAAAGGATTCGATCGGCAGCGCAAGCGTCTCGAAGCTTGGTGGCTATGTCGGCTGGACCAATGACGCGCTCAGCCTGAAATTCTCCGGCCAGCATGTATTCGAACTCACCGACGCCGATGGCTTCTCGATCGACGACTACACGCTGTTCGATCTGACCGGCGGCTACACCTTCGAGAACACCGACACCACCTTGAATTTCGGCGTCCATAATGTCTTCGACACCGACTACACGACGGTCTGGGGTTCCCGCGCCAAAGCCCTTTATGGCGCCTTGGCCGACGAAGTGGTGTTCGACTACAAGGGGCGTGGACGCACATTCGCAATCTCGCTGACGAAGGTCTTTTGATGGATCAATCTCGTCAGGGACTGCAGCGCTCATTCCGCACGACACGCGAACCCGGAGCTGCGCGCATTCGAGCCGGCACCTTCCGATCCTTCGAGCTCCACGCGCGCGGGCCGGTCGGCGTCTCTGAGCTCGGCTCCGTCTTGGTGGCCTCGGCCACCGAGAACGGCGCTGCGACTTTCGAGTTTGTGGACGGGGCGCTCACTATTGCCGACCTTGATGCGGGCACTGCCGAGGGCTTACGGCTCGCCTGCGCCGTCTTCGAGTACCTGTTCGCGACGAAACGCGAACCGGGTTCTGTCGCGCTCAAGGGAGAAGGCTGGCAGCCGCTCTTGTCGGAATTGAAGCAGCGAGGCCTTCTGGTTGAGAGTGCAAATTCGGCGGCTCAGCCATCGGTGTTCGCGGAGATGTTCTGGCAGACGCCGGAGATCTGGATGGCCTCGCCGGCTATTGCCTATTTAAGACGTGACGTTTTCGACGGAAAGAGTGAGCATCCTCTGCGGCCGCCGAAACCCGGCGGATGCCTCTATGCCCGGTTCATTCCGTGGCTTTCCGGCACGCTTTCGTTCCACGTCGCGTCACTAGACGACTTGCCTGACGTTCATCGCTGGATGAACGATCCGAGGGTCGACGAGTTTTGGAACGAAGCGGGAAGCGAAGCTGCCCACAGACGATATCTCGAACGCATGCTCGCTGATCCGCATGTCATACCGCTGATAGGACGCTTCAATGAACAGGCATTCTCCTATTTTGAGATTTACTGGGCGAAGGAGGATTTGATCGGTCCCTTCTGCGGCGCCGGCGACTACGACCGAGGCTGCCACGTCATTGTCGGCGAGGGAGCCTTCCGCGGAAAGCGCTGGTTCACGGCCTGGCTGCCCTCCCTTCTGCACCTGATGTTTCTCGACGACCCGCGCACAGAGCGGATCGTGCAAGAGCCGAGTGCGGCGCACCAGCGCCAACTGCGCAATCTGCAACGCTCGGGATTTGCTCACATACGAACCGTTGACCTCCCGACGAAGCGAGCGGCGATCATGTCGATTTCCAGGCAGCACTTCTTCTCGAACCGGCTATGGCACCCGGGCGTCGTCCCGGGCGAGGCAGGTCCATGAGAGAACTCCCTTACAAGCTGCAGGCAAAAATCGTCGCGAATAGGCCCAAGCACCTCTTCGAACGCCTGCACGAACACCTGCACGAACACGATGTCGACGCCCGCTTATCCGGCGACAGCTTGTTCGTCGATTTGCCCGCGGTCTCAGGAATATTGAGGCTGATGGACGGTGGCATCGAGGTTGATATTGCTGCCTCCGATCTTGAGAGCTTGTATTTCGCCAAGGTCTGGCTCCAGGACGCTGTTGCAGAAGACCCGGCCCCCGGAACAATTCGCATCGTGTGGAGCGAAGACTGTCTTCAGCGTCATCTGCCGCCCAGCTTTTCCGTTCTGACGGTGGACGACATCGTCGATATTACACCCAGGATAAGGCGGATCCGTTTTAGGGCAGCCGATGCTCGGTCCTTCGAGACGTTGGATGACCTGCATTTGCGCATCCTCTTCAATTTCGAAGAGCTTGCCGAGCAGCACGCGTCCCGGCGAAGTCGACTGGAACCGTCACCACCCGATGTCGCGCCGATCTGGCGGGCCTACACGGTCCGTTCTGTCGAGCCCGAAGACCACATAATTGCCGTCGATTTCGTGCTTCATAGCGCGGAAGGTCCCGGTTCCCGATGGGCGATGCGGGCAAGGCGCGGTGACGTCGTCGGTGCGGCGGGACCGAGTGGTGGAGGATACAGTGACGCGGCATGGTATCTACTTGCCGGAGACGAGACTGCTCTGCCGGCAATATCGCGAATTCTGGAGTCCCTTGATGAGCGTGCGACCGCGACCGTGATGATCGAGGTTGGCAGCCCGACTGATACGATCTTCTTCACAAGCAAGGCGGCCGTCGAAACCAGATGGCTTTATCGTGACGATCACGACGGCGACTGTCGCGGCGGCCTGGCGCGTGCCATTGCCAGCATGGAATTTCCGGACGCGTCCCGGAAGCGATTTGCCTGGATAGCCAGCGAAAGAGGGACGGCAAAGGCTGTTCGGGCAACCCTTCGCGACCGTGGATTCACGAAAGAGGAGCAATCGGTCGCCGCCTACTGGCATGATCTGCGCCAAGTCAGCGCGATCTGAAAATGGCTCCTCACGCCCAGCGGGCTTGCAGCCCCGTCGACGCACCAGACGCCTTAACGACCTCGGCCGTCCACACGCCTGTTCGACCGACGAGGCACTGCAACAGGTGCCCTTTGCAGCCAGTCACCACAATTCTCACGCAACGCTCCGGCGACGTCCGCCGAGACGTGCGCCGTTATAGCGCTCGCGTCGGATCGGCTCCCACCACCAGCCGTTGGCGAGGTACCAATCGACCGTGTCGCTCAGTCCTTCCTCGAACCCCCGCTTTGGCCTCCAACCAAGCTCACGCTCGATCTTGGAAGGATCGATCGCATAGCGCCGATCATGACCGGGCCGGTCGGCGACAAGGGTGATGAGGTCGCGATAGCTTTCGCCGCCCTTGCGCGGCAGGCGCATGTCGAGCAAATCGCAGATGCTCTCCACCACCGACAGGTTGTTGCGCGCGGCCCGGGCGCCGATGTTGTAGCTCTCCCCTGGCCTCCCCTCCCTCATTACGAGCTCCAGCGCCCGTGCATGGTCCTCGACATGGAGCCAGTCGCGGACATTCGCTCCCGACCCATAGAGTGGCAGCGGCTTTTCCTCGATCGCGTTAATGATCGTCAGGGGGATCAGCTTCTCCGGAAAATGAAACGGCCCGTAATTGTTGGAGGAGTTCGAGAGCACCACCGGCAGCCCGTAAGTCTGGTGCCATGCACGCACGAAATGATCCGCCGCCGCCTTCGACGCCGCATAGGGCGACGAAGGCGCGTAGCGCGTCTCTTCGACAAAAACGCCGCCGGAGAAAGGGAGATCCCCGAACACCTCGTCGGTGGAGACATGGTGAAAGCGGAACCGATCGCGCGCTGCCGGGCCGAGCTCGGACCAATAGGCGAGCGCCGCGGAAAGCAGACGGACCGTGCCGAGGACATTCGTTTCCGCAAATGCGGCAGGCCCGTCGATCGATCGATCGACATGGCTTTCGGCCGCGAGATGCATGATGGCGTCGACGCGCTCGAGGCGCATGATGTCCAGGAGCGATTGCTCGTTGCGGATGTCCGCCCGGTAGAAAACATAGCTCGGGTGATTGTCCACCGCTCGCAAGGACTGGAGATTGCCGGCATAGGTGAGCTTGTCGACATTGACGACCCGCTCGGCCCCATTCGCAACCAGATGCCGGCAGACCGCAGAGCCGATGAAGCCGGCGCCACCTGTGATGAGAATCCGCATGGCTGCCTCCTCAACGGCCAAAATCGAAGAGGTCGGAATCGGCCAGCAGCGGTGCGTCCCAATCCTTCGCGGATAGTTGCAAACGATCAGGGGTCACGGGCCATCTTATCCCGATTTGCGGATCGTCGAAGCGGATTGCGCGGTCGTGTTCTGCGGAATAGTGCTCGCTCACCTTGTAAAGGACCTCCGTCTCCGGTTCGAGTGTGACCAGGCCGTGGGCGAACCCCACGGGCACCAGGATCTGGTTCCATCCTTCGGCCGAGAGTTCGACCGCGACCCACTGCGCGAACGTCGGCGATCCCTTACGGATATCGACGACCACGTCGAACGCCCTCCCCCGAACGACCCGGACGAGCTTTGCCTGGGCGCGGGGGGGAAGCTGATAGTGCAGGCCGCGCAACGTCCCCGCCAATGCGGAATAGGAGTGGTTGTCCTGCACGAAGGTCAGCGCGATGCCATGTGCTGAAAAAGTCTCGGCATTGTAAGTCTCGGAAAAGAAGCCCCGCTCGTCGCTGAACTTGCGCGGTACGATTTCCAGGACGCCGTCGAGGGCGAGGCGCTTGATCTCAAGCATCCGCAAGCTCCCTGATCCGTCGTTGGAGGTAGGTCGCGTACTCGTTCTTGCCGAGCAGGGCGGCGCGCTCGAGCACCTCATCGGCAGAGACATAGCCAAGCTCGAAGGCGATCTCTTCCGGGCACATGACCTTGACGCCCTGGCGGTGCTCGATCGTACGCACGAAGGAAGCGGCATCATGCAGGCTGTCATGGGTGCCGGTATCGAGCCAGGCGTAGCCCCGGCCCAGACGGTAGACATGAAGGTCCCCCCGGTCGAGATAGGCGCGATTGACGTCGGTGATTTCAAGCTCGCCGCGAGCCGACGGTTTGATCGAGGCTGCAATGTCGAGCACGCTGTTCTCGTAGAAGTAGAGGCCCGTTACAGCCCAGCTCGAGTTCGGCCGCTGCGGCTTTTCCTCGATGGTCTCTGCGCGCCCGTTGCGGCTATTGAAGCTCACGACACCGTAGCGCTCGGGGTCGTCCACTCGATAGGCGAAGATCGTGGCACCGCTCCTGCGGGCCGCGGCCTCGCGGCAGAGCTCGGGAAGGCCTGCGCCGTAGAAGATATTGTCTCCGAGGATCAGCGCGACCGGACTGCCCCCGACAAATTCCCGACCGATGACGAAGGCTTCCGCCAGGCCGTTCGGCTCCGACTGCTCCGCATAGGAGATCGAGAGGCCAAGTTGGCTTCCGTCGCCAAGCAACTCTTCGAAGAGCGGCCTGTCTCTAGGCATGGTGATCACCAGAATGTCGCGAATTCCTGCCAGCATGAGCGTGCCGAGCGGGTAATAGATCATCGGCTTGTCGTGGACCGGGAGCAATTGTTTCGAGACCGAGATCGTCACCGGATAGAGTCTGGTCCCCCTGCCGCCTGCAAGAATGATGCCCTTCATGCGGTGTCTCCCAACGCCGTCGAACTCCGCTTGCAGCAGGTGAACGCCCCCATCATCGCGCTCGCGCCCCTTGGATTTCGGCCGGTCGGATCGCCGCCGCACCGGCGGGGCTCAACTTGCCGCAGCGCCAGAGGCTGTAGGAAGGTTCCGTGTCCCAATCGTAGTAATACGCCGCCGACAGTCGCCGCGCCTCCATCAGCTCGCCGAGAGCGGTGCGCATGGCACGCACCGCCCCCTCTCGCGCCCGATCATCGACGGGGCATGAACGTGCGGTATTGGCGATGCCCCATTCCGTCACCCAGCACGGCTTGCCCTGATCGGCCGGCCGGCAGAAATCGACGAGGCCGTTCACACGGATGGCCAGCGCTTTCGCCGCTTTGCGTCCAGGATAGATGTGGATGCCATAGGCATCGGCGAAGCTGTCAGAACCCCGATGGCGAAGAGCCGCAACGAATACGCGCGGGTCGAGCCGTTCCACCCCGCGCTTGTCGGCCTCCTCGGCGCTCATGTCGGAAAGCCCGGCGGAAACGACGGTTGCATTGCGGCTGTTCACCGTGGCACGCACTTCGTCGCGGCTGATCTCGAGAACGCGGACGTAATTATCCAGGCCCCGCTCGAACGCCAGCCGGTCCATGAGATCCGCGATGCTGCGCGGCGTCGGAGCGCCTGGCTTGCGGTAGACGGCAAGGTCCCCGTTGTAGCCGGCATGGTTGATCTCGTTGCCGGGCTCAATGGCCTCCAGGCGAATGCCCAGTGCGTCGATGCGCTGGAGCGCATCACGCAAACCCTTGCGATACCGATCGAGATCGAGATCGGAGAGCCGATAGATGTCCCATAGACGCCCGAAGCCTGTCCGCGGCCGGGCGCTCTCCGGGTAGTAGCTCTTGTTCGCAAGCTGGATTTCGAGAAGGATCCTGAGGCCGAGCCGACTGGCGACTGCCAGCGCCTCGATGCTCTTGTCCACCGGTCGCGACAGAGAAAGGCGCACGTCGGTCGCTCCGCTCGCGGCGATATCCTTGAGTACCCTTTCCTGCTCGCTGTGGGACAGCCATCCGAGATTTACGCGGTTTATCCCGATCCGCGCGGCCGGGACGTCATCGGCACAGGCAGGCTGGACGAGCGCAAGCCATCCGCAAAAGGCGACCGCGGCCGGCGGCTTCCACAGCCTAGAGGCCGACATGCGCGAGAGCAGTGCGGAAGTTGGCCTCACAAGCCGAGTACCGGTCGATAACGGCCTGCGAGTCGATCTTGGAAAGGAAATTCGCCAGATAGGCCTTCCTGTCCGTCTCGCGGTTCCAGATCGCTGCCTCCATATAGGGGAAACCGATGAACTCCAGCATCTCCCGCATGCGATCATCGACCGCGATCATGAGCGAGGGCACCCCGGCTTGCATGCCGATGATGCAGCCATGGAACCGGCGGCCGAAGCAGAGATCGCGGGAACTGACCCAGCTTCGCCACTGGTTGGTATCGAAGAACACCAGCAGCTCATGCTTCCTCTGCCACTTCTCGGAATGCTTGTATTCGGTCTGCCCGGTAATGCGTCCGCTTGCCCGGTCGTAGACATGCACGTCGTCCTCGCCGGGCAGCGAGAGGTTGTAGGCGACCACTTCGTCCTGGACGACATAGCTTGCAACGCTGTCGGGCTTCAGGAGCGCATGCGCATCGACGATGGTATCGGCCACACTGCCGAGATAGCCGCCGAAGGCGATCTTCTGGGCCGTCGCCAGTTCCGGGTTGGCGAGAGCGGTGAGCGAGCGTTTCATCTCGTTCGGGGCAAAGAAAAGCGAAGGGCAGCCCGTGGGCCTCACGGATTTCATCCCCTGCTCCCGGAGGAACTCGGCGGTGAAATAACCTCGGGTCAGGAAGAAACTCTCTTTTTTTCTGAGCACTTCCAGGAATTTGAGCGTGCCGGCCGGCAGATTTTCCTTGAGCCCCTCTCTGCGCTGTATGCCTATACCCATCACCACAACGGGCATCTTCAGCTTGTCGAACACGTCCGCTTCCAGATCCGCGGAGTAACCAGGCCGCAAGAGATTTGCCGAGGCGAAGACGCAGATGTCGAACTCCTCGTTGAAGCGCGCGTAGACCTCGTCGGAGTTGCGGCTGTTGGCGAGGTGCCAGAACGGCACATAGGTGACGTCATGTCCGCGCAAGGCGCTGGCCGCGCCCTCGCCGATCAGATAGTTGCCCGTATTTGCGATTCTCCGGACCTGGTCGATGAGATCCTTCTTTGTCCTGACCTCATCGAAATAGGGCCTGTGGCGGACCTCCGCCCCGGATACGCCGGCTACGGTACGCTGCAGATATGACGGGATTCCTGTAAGCAAGATACGCATCGAAACACCTGATTTCTGAAGTCCAAGACCGCGCCAGCGGAGGATTATTGCCCGATGCCGATTTCGCGCAGCGCCGAGCGGAACGTGCGCTCGCGATCGGAATATCTGTCGACCATTTCGGACGCATTCAGCCCGGCCAGATGATCGGCGACAAACTCGGCCCGGTTTTCCGCCTTGTCCACATCGGTGGCATCCACGGCGGGCAGCCCCGTATAGCCGAGCATTTCGCGCATCCGGTCGTCCACCGCCACCATCAGGCTTGGGACGCCCGCCTGCATGGCGATGATCGAGCCATGGAAGCGCCGCCCGAAATTGAAGTCCATCGACGACGCCCATGCGCGCCACTGGTTCGTGTCGAAGAAGGTGCGGATGTCGAAGGCGGTCTTAAGCCGGTCCGTGCCCGGATAGCTGAGTTCGCCGAGCATCGAACCGGAGGCGGAATCATAGACGCGCCCGTCGCCGTTCGCCTCCACTTTCATGTCGAAGTGCAGGAACTCGTCCTGGATCACGTATTGGGGGCGCGAGTCTTCGGGCGCCAGAGAATGGGCATCGACGATCGTATCGTGATTGGCGCCGAGATAGCCGGAAAAGATCGTCCGCGCCTTGCCGACTTTCACATGCGGCAGCTTCTTCAGCGACGTGCGCATGTTGTGCGGCATGAAATAAACGGAGGGGCAGCCCGTCGGCTGCACGTAGGTAAAGCCCTGGTCCTTCAGGAAGCCTGCCGTCTCGAACCCGCGCGTGAGGAAATAGTGCTCCCGCTCTTTCAGAACGTTCAGGAGCCGCTTCGTGCCCTCAGGTAGGCTGTTCTCGAGATCCCGGCGGTTCTGGAGACCGATGCCGAGCATGACGATCGGCATCTTGAGTTTGCTCAGCACCTCGGCTTCCGCGTCGGCAGAGAGGCCCTTGCGCAGAAGGTTCGCGCAGGTGAACACGCAGATGTCGAAATTGGCGTTGAACTCCTCCAAACCAACACCATTCTTGCTGCAGTTGTAGAGATGCCAGAACGGAACCTGCTTCGCATGCGGCGCGATCGCGCGAAGCGCCCCTTCGCCGATCAGGTAGTTACCGGTGTTGCTGATATTGCGAAGCTCCTGAAGAAACTCCTCCTTCGTCTCCGGCTGTTTCTGCCGCTCCGAATAGGACACCGACAGGCCGTGAGCGCCGTTGGCAAGGCGCGTGTAGTGGCCAGGAATTCCCGTCACGAGGATTCTTGGACGCATGCAATAGACCCTTCTTCTTGAAACCGGCGCGGGCTTGTCAGCCGACCGCCGCAACCTCGGGATTGGATGTCTCGCGCTGGCGTATGATCGTCGGGCGCGAAAGCGATGAATTGTTCACTGAGCGGTCGCACCAACCGAGGAACTCGGAAAAGGAGGATGCCCATGAGCGGCGTGCCGCGGTTCTCAGGCACCCCTCCATGAGAGGCGCGAGTTTCTCGCGATTGTGGGCCACCTCCGCGATGACCCTCGCCGTATCCCGCACCACCTGTGGATCGGCGGCAGCGTCGATCAGGATGCCGTCCTCGCCATCGATTATGAGCTCGTCGACGGCTCCGACGGCGGTCGCGATCGGAACGCAGCCGAGTTGCTGCGCCTCGGCGATCATCAATGGCGCCCCTTCCCAACGCGATGGCATCAGGAGGACGTCCGCCCAACCTAGGGCTTTGACGAGATCCTTGCTCGCAAAGACCGGCGGACGCACATCAACACCGAGGTCCCTCAACCGATCCGTCCACGATATCGTGGCGTCCGCAAGGATCTCGCCGCCAATTGCCCGGGCATCGAAAGGTACACGCGAGGCCCTGAGCTCTGCGATCGCCGCAGCCAGGCGGTCGATTCCCTTTTGCTGGTCGAGCCGACCCATATAGAGGACCCGGAGGCGGTCGTCCTTGCGCTCGATCCGCCTGACAGACAGAACCTCGGCCAGGACCTTGGGCGGCACGGAGAAGCTCGCTCCGTTAGGGACCGCAAAGGTCTTTTCGTGCGGCACGCCGAAGCTGTGCAGATAGATTTTGAGCTGCTCCGAGCAGGTCAGGAACGCGTCATAGCAATGCTCGTGGGCAATTGCCGCGAACGGCTGTCCGGCAGGCCTTTTGAATCCCGTGTTGTCGACGACGTGAAGATAGCAGGCCGTGCGGGTGCCTTCAGAGCGCAGGCGCGCGATGAGCGGGTGCACCGCCATGACATGATTGTTGATTATGAGGTCGAACCCGGAAAGCTGACCTTTGAGTGCCGACCAATCGACGTCGTGCCCCTCGGCTATGAAGTCCTGCCCCAGGAAGGAGCCGGAGCCACCCCAGGCGGGAATGCCCTGGTCCCAGAAGTGGATATAGTCGAAGCTCGCGTCGAACTCGTCGATCACGTCCATCCTGGACGTGCCCAACACAAACAGGTGGGTCTCGTAGCCGTTTGCCTTCAGCTCGCGCGCCGCAGCATAGACGACCTTTTCGGCGCCGCCAAACGAGGCGTTAGGCACCAGGAGAGCCGCGGTTCGCTTGCCTCCCTCGCTGTGCCCGAGCGGCAGCACCGGCGAGCCGCCGAGTTCGTGGCGAAGCGCCTTGTGGAGTTCCGCATAGGGCACGAGCCGCGCCGGGCGCCATGTCCAGCGCCGGCCGGCCGTCCGGCGTAGCGGGCTGGTCGCGATGGCGTTGACGCAATTGATCATCACCTGCTGGGGCGTGATCAGTGAACGGCGTGGCAAGGTTCTCGGGAAGGGAAAGCGCACCTTCAGGACCGCGGATGTGGGCCAAACCTGCTGGTTGCCGATCGAAGCGAACCAGTCGAGCGCATTGTTCTGAATCACGTCGCGCACGAGCGAGGTCGACAAGAAGATGAGATCGGCGTGCCCGACATGCGCTCCGGCCTCATGGAAGACGGGCTCGATCTTGCGTTGCGCGGCATCATTGCCGAGTTGGACGAAGACGACATTGGCCTTCTCGCTCAAGCGCTCCAGATGCGAAAGCACGTTCGGCAGCATGCGCGAGCGCAGCAGGAGATCGAGGGTGGCGCCGCTTCCGGCGATCAGGAACGGCGGGAAATGGACGTTGTCCGGCTCGCCGATGCTTGCCCAAAAGGCCGGGATGATGTCGTCGAGACGAAGTCTCTGGGGTGTCTTTGTCGGATCGGTGAAGAAGGAAATCGCGGCATCTTCCGTCCGCGCAAAGAGATAGCGCGGGCATTCCTCATGTTCGAAATCAACGAGCATCGGACGCTGGAAAAGTGCCCTGTGGCGCTTTCTCAAGAAGCTCACCGAGGCGGCACGGTCCCGGTTGGCTTCCTTGAAGCGGCTTTCCGCGCGGAGCCGGTATTCGAACGTTGTATCGTGGCACGGCGTTCCGACGAAGCCGTGTTCGATACAGGACAGCCAGAACTCCCAGTCTTCGAAACCGTTCTGCCTGTCATCATTGAAGCGCACGCCGGCACGGAATACATCAATCGAGATCATCGAGCCCGTGTCGCAGATATTGTCAGTAATGCAGTGGACAAGCCGCGAGTAGCGGTTGCCATAATGCGCCCGCCAACTCACCGAGAAGGTGTCGATATTGGTGTAGACCCAGCCGCAGCCGCTCGAGGCGAGCTGGCGGTAGAGGCTTTCGATCGTGCCCGGCAGGACGCGGTTGTCGGCATCGAGGAAGTAGACGGCTCGCGCCTCCGGCAGGTTTTCGAGCACATAGTCGATCGCGCGGTTGCGCGCGCCGCCCGGCCCGGCATTCGCCCCGAATAGGACATGAACCGCCGGATGTGCGGCAGCGTAAAGGAGCAACTGGTCGAAGGTCTCCTGCCGCGGATCGCCGTCGACCGATACGATCACCTCAATCCTGCATTCGGAGACGACCGATGCGAGCACCGATTCGATCGCCTCCAGGACGAGGGCCGCGTGGCCGTAGAGCGGCACGGTGACTGCGATCAGGTCAGAAACGTCCTTATTGCCGGACATGTGACGCCCCTGCGGACTGCTTGACCAACCGGAAGCCGGACACCTTGAGCCACGAAAAATCGACCGTGTCCGTTACCGCACGGCTGAGGATCATGAGATCCATGGGTTCGCGCACAGGTTTATCCAGTTGAAAGTTGATGTTGATCGCCTGCTGAGCGGTGACTTCACGCCAACCGCTGAAGAATGCCGAAGGTTTGGCCGCTCCCTTGCGCGCCAGCTCTGCCACCTCGGAGCGCGCGTTCGAATTGGCGGGAGCGAGCAGAAAGCTTACGGCCGCGGGTGCGCCCTGCGGATGGTCGATGACGGCGCTCGCCGAGAAGGAAATCGTTCCAGGCTCCACGGCGCGACCGATGGTACCGGCCGAAATTCCGCTCGGCAGCGGGTGACACACCACGGCATGCTCGTGCTCGAGGAAGCGGACGGTCTGGAACTCCGGAACCACAGGCGTGACGGACACGTCGACGATCTGACTCAAAAGATCGACTGCCAAACGATAGTCTTCGATGAAATGCCCTTCGAGCAAGGCGGTCGGAGCGATCATGTTGGGCATGCGCGCCGGCTTGACGCCGGCGAGCCCCGTGAACACCCGGAATGCAAGAGGCCTGAGGTCAAGATCGGCATGCGCGGCGTCGGACCGGGCCGTATAACGCTCGCTTGCGATCGGATAGCCGAGCGAGAGCCCCACCATTTCCGTACCGGTTGTGGAGACCCTGAGCCGCAGCGTCCTTGCCCCGCCGCCGCAGGCCCGCGGCAATGCAAAGAAATTCCAGCCTACGGTAACCTGTGCGTAAGGCACGGTCCACTCGGCTACGCCCTCCCCGCTCTCGACATAGCCGAGCATCACGACCAGTTCGCCGCCATCCTTCGGGACGGAGTGGAGGTGCAGCGCGACGCCCGCCACGCCAAGGCTGGAGACCGGCAGGAGTTGCTCGACATAGCCGGTCGCAAGCAGCTGCCCAATGCCCTCGTCCTTCGGATCGACATAAGGATCGTGGGCGAAGATCTCGGTGACCGGCTCCCAGTTGCGAGCCTGGAACGCGTCCTCGAGCGCGCGGTAGTTTTCAAGCAGTGCTTCGCGCTCGCGCCTGAGGATCGCGAGCTCGGACGTTACCGAGGCGGCGAAACCGGCAAGCCGCCCAACCCCGCCTTCGACCAGCGCACGAACGAGCGCCAGGCTCTCCGCCTTGCTCCTCCTATCGACCCGTTGAAGCGGTATCTCGGGGATCGTTCCCAGGGCGCGGAGGGACGCGAGTCCCTCGGTCAGGTCCGCCTCCGCCTCGTCAGAGAAAGCGAGCGCAATCAGCGGGAATGCGTTCTGCAGAGGAACGCGGGAGTCTGCTCCCGCCTTGAGGAAGTGGACCAGATGCTCGATGTCGCTTCCTTCGACATCTGCCCTATCCCGATCGGATGCTACAACCAGCCTTCGCTTTGCCGGCGATTGCCTCACGCCAGAAGACATCAACTCTTGCACGCAGCGGCCCCAGAAGAAATCGGTTATGTTTAGGATGAATCTTGCTCAGCGAATGAATAAATTCGCCCCTGAAAATTCATCGCAAAACACTTATCGAGGCTTTTCGCAGTGCACAATAGTAAAATCTTGGGGTTTTGCTCGGATTTTATACTTCAAAACTTGAAGCAATATTCAAGCAAAGTTCGTTTCTTTCGAAAAGACAATTGTCTTTCCGGTAGCATTGCCGATCAACATCAACTGCCGCGCGAGGCAATCGTCCTGCCGGAACCTTTGCTCGACCGTCCTGCGCGCGGCAGCGCGCAACGCAGCGAAATCGTCGGGACGTTCGAGCACTCCGAGTATCGCTTCGGCGAGCGCATCCGTGTCGAAGAACGGGACAAGAAGACCGTTGCGGCCCGACCGAATGACCTCCTGAACCGGGGTGGTATCCGATCCGATAACGAGCGCGCCGCACGCCATGGCCTCAAGCACCGACCAGGACAGGACAAAGGGATAGGTTAGATAAAGGTGGGCCGCGGAGATCTGAAAAAGTTGGCGAAGCGCGGAATGCGCCACGACGCCCGGGAAAATGACCCTCTCGCGCGGGGCATCCAGTGACGCAAGGAGGTGGTCCTTCCACGATCCTCCCCCGGGGGGCGGCCCTCCATAGCTCACACCGTCGCCGCCGACAAAAACGAACAGCGCATCTGGATGCCGCCGGACGACCTTTGCGGCCGCCTCGAGCGCTTGTGGGAAACCGCGATAAGGCTCGAGGTCGCGTGCGACGAAGGTGATGACGGGGTCACCGGCCTTGAGCACGCGCCCGTCGGGAAGCCTCAGCGAAGCTGCGGGATCCGGACGGAAGCGTCGCGTGTCTATGCCTTCATGGCAGACCTCGATGCGTTGCTGCGCGTCGGCCGGATAAAGGCTTCTCTGCCAGTTAGTCGGGCTGATGCCGCCCTCGATAGCCTCCAGCGACAGGAGTTGCGCGATGTTACGCAGACGCAATCTCTTGCGGGTTTCCGAATCGGGTTCGTCATCCGGCGCGAAGCCGACATCCGCACCTTCGGCACGATAAAAGAACTCGCAATATCCGAGTGCGGGTACGCGCGGCAGCACATCCTTCACGAACATCATGCTGCCCCAGCCTATGTGGCCGAGGATGACGTCGGGGACCTCGCCGAGGCGCGCCATCGCGTCGAGGGTCTCCGCGACCCGATGGCCTATCCGCACATGGTGGTCGGGCGCGCTGAGGTGTCGCGCCATTTGCGGATGTGCCCGCGGCCCCGGTTCCGCCCGATGCCGGACCACCCGGACCGAGGGGATCCGTTGATCCACAGTTTCAGTCACGAGGGTCACCTCGTTACCCGCCTGCGCCAGATGGTGAGCAAGGGCCGCAAACTGGCCAAAACCGCGCCGGTGCACAAATGCTACATGCATGTTCTCAAGCCAACCACAAAACAGGGATCACTGTTCGAAGGCGCATCAAATGCCGTAACGAGCGGCATTACCCCAGACCAATTCGAGCCGGTGCAGGGTCTGGAAGACGGTCTCGAGGTTTCGCCGGTCCTGCTCGCCATGGGTAAGGGCGCGTTCATAGGATTTTGCCGCTTCGCGCAGGCTGGCGCAAAGCTTTCTGCCCTTTTCCGAAAGCCGGATGCGGGCCGACCGCTTGTCGCGCTGCGAAGCGATTCGGTCGATGTAATCGCCGTCGCCGAGCTGCTTCAGATAATAGGAGATGTTGGAGCCCATATAGTAGCCGCGGTCGAGGAGCTCGCCCACCGAAAGCTCCGCCTCTCCGATGGCCAGAAGCACCATCGCCTGGGCAGGCCCGATGTCGTCGACGCCGAGCTTGGAGAGTTCCGTGCGCAACAGGCCGGAAAACCGTCGGCTGGCGCGCTCCATGACCCGAGCCAGCTCGAAGTACGTGATCAGAGGACCGTCTCCGTCGCGATCGGTCTCAGGGTTGTCGGGCATCCTCCTCATCGTGTCGCTGGCAGGCAGGACTGCCACCGTGTCTGCGAAGTCTGCGAACGGATAGTGAATCCTATGATTCATCCCTCTCTCCATTGGGGAAGTTACTTCAAAGTTTTGGAATTTACTTCAAAAATTGAAGCAAATTTCGTGACGCCCCCGCCCCGAATTTCCTCATCTTGAGCAATCGATCTTTATTGTGCCACACTGATCACAGCAATACTGTGATTTGAGTGAATCTGACCCAGATCGCGACCCCGCATTCACCTCTTAGCCGGAAAATCGCCGATGCGTAATACTGTTCCGAATCAAATGATTAGCAAGGCCCAAATCGGTGCAAATCCGGCGCGAAACGGAACAATCAACCCAAGGCTGCTAGTCTTGCGAGCCCGTCGCGTTTTCGTTGTGACACTTCTTTATGCAGCTTTGCTAAGCGCCTGTATCAACCTCCTGCAACTCACCATGCCGCTCTACATGATGCAGGTACATGACAGGGTGTTGAATAGCCAGAGCATGGACTCGCTCGTGATGCTGACGATCCTGGCCCTCGGCGCACTTGTCGTTCTCGGCGTACTCGACTTCATCCGCGCCCTCACCTTTCAGGCCATGGGCAGCGCCGTCGTGCGCTGGCTGAACCTGCCGGTCCTCACCGCCGCGGTGCAAGCCTCGGCCGATCAAGGGCTTGCCCGTGCGACGCAGTCGCTCAGGGACCTGACCGAGCTGCGCGGTTTTCTGACCTCGTCGGCCGTCAGCGCTCCCTTGGATGCTGCCTGGTCACCCATCTTTCTGGCTGTTCTTTTTCTGCTGCATCCGCTCTTTGGGCTTATTGGCGCGATTTCCGTAGCGGTGCTTGTTTGCTGCGGTCTCCTGAACGACCTTTTGACCCGGCAGCTCATGAAAGAGGCAAGCCAGGCTAATATTGAGGCAGTCTCGAAAATAGGTGCGACATTACGTCACGCCGAGGCCATAGAAGCGATGGGCATGCTGCCGGCACTCGCGAGAAAGTGGCGTATCGCGCAGTTGCACGCCCTCAGCGTGCTGGAGGTCAGTGGAATCAGAAGCAGGGCGATGGCCTCGATTACCCGCAGCCTGCGCTTTGCCATTCAGATGATATCGCTTGCCGCAGGCGCCCTGCTTGTGATGAAACAGGAGATCTCCCCCGGCGCGATGATGGCGACGACCATCCTTGTTGGACGTCTTCTGCTACCCTTCGATTCGGTCATCGAGAACTGGCGGCAATGGATCTTGGCGATCGCCGGCTGGCGCCGGATCCAGACAGCGCTCAGCGAAGACCTCGCGGTCCGTCAGACCATGCCGACCCCGCGCTCCGAAGGCGACCTACTCGTGGACAAGTTGGTCTACGCCGCTCCCGGCATAGACGTGCCGATTATCAAGGGCATCTCCTTCTCGCTGTCACCCGGGGAGGTCCTGGGGATCGTCGGCCCCTCCGCGGCCGGCAAGTCCACCCTGGCGCGGCTGCTCGTTGGCATCCTCAAGCCCACGGCGGGTGGCGTCTTCCTGGACGGCAACAACGTTTATCTCTGGGAGCGGAGTTCATTCGGAAAGGTGGCGGGCTATCTTCCGCAGTCCGTTTCCCTCCTCGAGGGAACGATCCGCGAAAACATCGCCCGCATGGAAGAAAGCGACCCCTATAAGGTGCTCGAGGCGTCACGGCTCGCCGACGTCCACGATATGATCGGCCGCCTGCCGCTCGGCTACGACACGCCGGTCGGCGAAGGGCAATTGACTCTTTCCGGGGGGCAAAGACAGCGCATCGCGCTCGCCCGCTGCCTTTACAACCGCCCGCGTCTCATCGTCCTCGATGAGCCCAATGCTAATCTTGATGCGATCGGCGAGCGGGCCCTCATCCGCGCAGTCGAAGAGGCACGCCGCGACGGCGCCATTGTCATCCTCATTGCCCACAGGCCGGCCATCATGCAGGTCGCGGACAAATTGCTCGTGCTGGAAGGCGGTCGCATCACCCAATTCGGACCCCGCACGGACGTTGTCGCTTCCATGATGCCGGGCGAAGCACGACGCGAAGGTACCGCCTGATGATGAAAGAACCGATCCTGCCCGTTCGCGTGGATGCGCAGCCCCTCGTTAAGACCGACAATCCGGAACGCCGCCTGCCCGTCCGCGCAGCCGCGCCGCATTCCGCGGTCGCGCCTGAACACGACCTCCCGGAGGACCATACCCATTCGCCCATCCGGCGCCTCGTCATTACGGGACTGACGACGATCCTGGTCGCTTTTGGCGGATTTTTCGGCTGGGCGTTCTCGACGGAGCTCAGCAGCGCCTCGGTAAGCAGTGGCACCATCGTCGTCGACTCCAAGCGCAAGACGATCAGCCATTTCGAAGGCGGTGTCCTGAGCCGCGTCCTGGTTCAGGAGGGCGATCACGTTTCCACCGGGCAACCGGTCATAAAGCTCGAGGACACGCGTGCCCGCTCCGATCTTCAGGCACTGCAAAGCCGGCGTGTCGGCCTGATCGCAAAGCTCGCGCGTCTGCGGTCCGAGCAGGCGGGAGCGGCTCAGATCGGCTTCCCCGCCAATCTCGCCGGGACGGGCGACACGGCCGCTCGCGATGCCGTCATGGCGGAGACGGCGTTCTTCGAGAAGCGCCGCGAGGCCAAGAAGGGGAAGATAGAGATCCAGCGCAAGACCATCGAGGAATATTCCGAGAAAGCCAAGTCACTCTCCGCGCAGCTTCAGGCGACCGAGCGCCAGATCGAGCTCATGAACGAGCAGCGAGCAGCAATTGCAACCTTGGTTGACAAGGCATTTGCCCAGCGCTCGAAGCTCATTGAGATCGACGCCAGGCTCAGCGAACTTGCCGCAACGCGCGGCGAAGTCGCCGGCGACAAGGCCCAGGCCGAAAAAGCAATGGCCGGCGCCGAGCTCGCGCTGACCGGAATAGAAAGCGACTTCCAGTCGGAGATCGCCGGAGAGATCACCACGGCGCGGCTCGAGCTCGCGGATGTCGAGGAGCGAATGATCGCCGCGGAGGACGTCTTGCGCCGCCTCGAAATCCGCTCTCCCCAGGCAGGCGTTATTGCCAACATCCAGTTGCGGACGCCCGGCAGCGCGGTCACCCCCGGCCAGCCTTTGCTCGACATCGTCCCCGAAGACGAGCCGCTGCTTGTGGAAATGCATGTCAGCACGCGCGACATCGACAGCATAACGATCGGGTCGAAGACGCAGATCCGCCTGACGGCCTATAATCAGCGCACGCATCTGCCGCTCGACGGCAAGATCACCTATATCGCGGCCGACCAGTCGGTGGATGAGAAGTCCAACGTCTCTTATTTCGTGGCCCGTGCCGAGGTCGCGCCGGAATCCCTCGCCGCCAATCCCGATATCCGCCTCTATCCCGGCATGCCCGCCGAGGTGCTGATCGTGCACAAGCCCCGCTCGGCAATCGATTATCTCGTTTCCCCGGTCACCGACAGCTTCAACCGCGCGTTCCGGGAAGATTGATGGAAATTCCACGAACGGCGATCGCGCCGCACAATTTACTTTGAATTTTGAAGCGCTTTACGTGTATTGCGAGAATAATAACTCCTAAAAATATATTGTGCCAATATTGGCACATGCTCCGACTCTTCGTAAGAATACGAAAATAATGTCGAAACTACACGGATTTAAACCTGTCCAGGATGTTGCCTTCCCATTTTTTGCGATGCACACTCCGGCACGCAATCTCGGCTCGCTGCCGATGATGCATGCATCAAACGACGAAGAGGAGTAAGCAGATGGCCACTTTGGAAGGCGGCGCATACGACGACGCCCTGTTTGGCTCTCGCTTTGACGATTTCATTCGCGCCCACGGGGGTGATGATTTCGTCAACGGAGGCAAGGGGCAAGACATCATCTTCGGTGACGGAGGTGACGACCTGCTGTTCGGCGGCGACGGAAACGACACGGCGTTCGGCGGCGAAGGCACAGATATCCTTTATGGTGAGAAGGGCAACGACAACTTGGTCGGCGGAGCGGGCGACGACCTGCTCGACGGCGACAAGGGTAACGACATCCTTCTTGGCGGCGAAGGCAATGATTTCCTCGTCGGCGGCAAGGGCAGCGATCTGCTCTACGGTGGCGCCGGCAACGACATCATCAATGGCGGCGAAGGCAACGATCTCCTGGTCGGCGGCCAGGGCAGCGATGTCTTCGTTTTCGATGGTGGCGGCGGCAACGACGTCATCCTCGACTTCACCCCCGGCGAGGACGTGCTGCAGATCGCCAAGGGCATCAATGGTCTGGACGTCACCGCGCCCGAGGACCTGGCTTCGCGCATCACCCAGGTCGGCGGCAATGTCGTTATCGACCTCGGCCATGGCGACACCCTGACGCTGGTGAACGCGGACGCCGAAGACATTCAGGCTCATCCCGAGAACTATTTCACCGTCCACTGAGTTTGAACAGGCGCGCCCTGCCTCCTCCCGCGGGGCGTGCCATCTCCTGCAATCCGTCCAGAGGAGTGGCGTGTGACGTTCGACGACCGTACGAGGGGCGCCAGCGTGGTTTTCGACGACACGAAGGCCTTTCGGCTCGGCTCCGATGTGGCCGTATTGATCCTTGATGTTCCCGCCAGGCTGCCGTCCGCGCCCAAGTGCACACTCGTGATGCCTGACCAGCCGGTCCCGCTAGTCAGCACCACGCTCTCGCTTGCCGCCGGCGGCCATCGCATTCTCTGGGCCATACGTCCCGGCAAGCAACCGGTCCCCGCGCGGATCTCGACCGAAAGCGGCAGCCTTCAAACAGTTACCCTGCGGCCGATTGGTGAACTGCCCCCCTTCGATGTCGAGGCCCTGTTTGCCGAACTTGCGCCGGAGGGCTGCATCAAGTTTCTGAATAATCTTCTGACAACATGGCGAAGCGCGTTCCGGCTTTCGAGGGACCCGCTTTTCGTCGGCGTCGTTGAGGACGCGCTTCACGCCCTGACCTCGCGGTCGAGGCCCGCCAAGGTCGCCTGCCCCGTCGCCGAAGGGCGATACCTTGTCGAGACCGCCATCAGTGCTGATTTCGGCGAGATCAGCGCCGTCTACGCCCTGAGCGGGACCGCCGTGTTGCCGCTCGCTTCACAGTCTCGCATTGGCACGCAGGGGGAAAAGAACCTGCGGCCGTGCCACTTGATCGTCGAATGTGCACGGCTCCCCCAGTCCTTGGTGCTGCAGGGCAAAAGGGGCATAGCGGTCCGGGAAGTGGCGCGCAGCAATCCAAACTATCCAAGCCTCCAAGCTTGGTGGAGCGAACGCGGCCGCGCGCCCGATCTGCGAGAGTTTGTCGTCCGGTCCCTGTCGGGCGTGCCGGAAGGCGGCGCGGCAATGGCCGTCGACCTGCAGCTTCGTGCCCCGTTGCCGGCGCGCCAGATCGGCAAGTCCCCGATGCATCCTGGCGCGGAGGTCGACCTTGCTCTCGCCCTTTCGGGCGGCCTGCTCGCGGGTGGCTGGTCGCACGACCCCACGGGCATTCTCGCCGGGATCGACTACCTGAAAGAGGACGGCACGGCAGTGCCGCTCGACGGCAACTGGTATGAGTTTCCCGCCTGGGCACGTGGAACTGACGAGAACTCGAGAACCGACGTGACCGGTTTTGTTGCCTGGCTGCCGCTCAATGAGCCGTTGGGCGCCCTCCTCCAGCCGCGGTTCCAGATGCGGCTCGCCTCCGGCGCAGTAAAACCGCTGGTGCCGAAGCCGCAGCCTTTCGAGCCCGCGGCACAGCGCAACCGCATCCTGCGTGCAGTCCCGCCCCAGCACGCCATCGACCAGGCCTTCCGCACAATACTTGCGCCCGCTCTGCAGGATGTGGAACGGCGCCTGGGCAGGACTATAGAGGTCGACTACACGAAGGACTACGGCCTGCCGCAGGAGGCGCCGATCGTCTCGATCGTCGTGCCGCTTTACCGGGTTCTCGATTTCTTGCGCTTCCAACTCTCCGGCATGGCGACGGACCCTTGGCTCGCGAAGAACGCAGAAATCATCTATGTGCTGGATTCTCCCGAAATTCAGGACGAGACGGAACATCTCATCGGCGGCTTCCATCTCCTCCACGGCCTGCCGATGAAGCTCGTGATCATGAACCGCAATGGCGGCTATGCACGAGCCTGCAACGCCGGTGCGCGCTTCGCGCGAGGCACCGTGCTGGTGATGCTCAATTCCGACGTCGTACCCACGGCAACCGGTTGGTTGCAGGCGCTGATACGGCCGCTCATGGAGCAGAAGAGGCTCGGCGCCATCGGTCCGAAGCTCATCTTCGAGGACGGTTCGCTGCAGCATGCCGGGCTTTACTTTGCGCGCGACCGGCACGGCGTGTGGCTCAATCACCATTTCCACAAGGGCATGCCGGGCGACTATGCGCCGGCGCAGGTCGCCCGCTCCGTACCCGGCGTTACCGGCGCATGCCTGGTCACGCGGCGGGATATCTACGAACGCGTTGGCGGATACACGGAGGATTACGTCATCGGCGATTATGAGGACAGCGATCTGTGCCTCAAGATCCGTCGGTGCGGCTACGAAATCGGCTATGAGCCATCGGCATGCCTCTATCATTTCGAGCGCCGCTCGATCCGCCGCAGCCAGGATTACATGCGCGGCGTCGCCAGCCAATACAATTCATGGCTGCATACCGAGCGCTGGAACGACGACATCGCCGACCTGATGGCTGCCGGCAGCGGCAGTAAGGCAATCGCGTCGCTCGGCGACGAAGCAGAAGCAAGGAGTGCCGCATGAGCGAGATCGCGCTGCGTCAAGAGAGCGCGCCGGCAACGGCGCTTCCGGTCGTTGAGGATCGGGTTCAGTGGTTACAGGCGAGCATTCTGCGCAACCGCTTCCTGCCGCAACCGGCCCCGGACAGCGTTTTCGTCGGCGACGGCGACTTCAAGGCGGTGGGTGCCGAATTTCTGGGTCATTTCATCCGGATGGGCGGATTGCAGCCGGAAAGCCGCGTGCTCGACATCGGTTGCGGTATCGGCCGGATGGCGGTTCCGCTCACCCAGTATCTGGACTTCGAGAAAGGGCGCTACAGCGGCATCGACCCCGTCGAAGGCGGCATTGCCTGGTGCCGGCGCTTCATCACTCCGGCCTATCCGAACTTCGCGTTCCAACGGGTGGACATCGCGCACAACCTCTACAATCCGCAGGGCAAGATCAGCGGCAAGGCACTGAAACTGCCCTATGCCGATCGCCATTTCGATTTCGTCATCATGACATCGATCGTGACTCACCTGCCGCCGGACGAGGTCCTCGTCTATCTGAGCGAGATCGGCCGGCTCCTTCGGCCGGGCGGACGCCTGTTCATGACCGCCTTCGTTGTCGACTCCGTTGCCGCGGCGAATGAAACGGGCAGGCGCGACCCGCGCCTGGCGTTCCAGCGCGATGGCGACGGTCCCTGCTGGTTCGTCCCCGATCTGCCCCGGCTTGCCGCAGTGGGCTTCGACGACGGTTTCCTCGATGGCGCTCTCGGCCGGGCCGGTCTCACTGCCGTCACAAAGTCGCTCGGCTCCTGGCGCGGGCATGCCGCGGACCACTATCAGGACGTCTTTGTTGCCAAGCAGCGGGGGAGCGGCGCTTGAGCATGCGCATTCTCGTTGCCGCCCACAATCATCCGGCACTCCATCCCGGAGGCACCGAGATCTTCGCGCATGACCTGTTCCGCGCCTACCGGCGGGCCGGCTGCGAAACGCTTTTTCTTGGCGCCACGAACCAGATCCATCGCCAGGCGCGGCCCGGCACGAGCTTTCAGGGGGTCGGCTCCGCAGGCGATGAAGTGTTGTTGTGGTCCGGTCACTTCGATCGCTTCTTCATGAGCCAGATCGATCTCTACGGCGTCGTGCCCGACCTCGCGGAACTGTTGCGCGAGTTCAGGCCAGACGTGGTGCACGTCCACCATCTGCTCCTGCTCGGCGCGGAGTTTCCGCATATCGTCCGCCGAACGTTGCCAGAGTGCCGGATCGTCATGACGCTGCATGACTACTATCCCATCTGCCATCACGACGGGCTGATGGTGCGCACGACCGGCAAGGAACTCTGCCACAAAGCAACCCCCGACCGCTGCCACGCCTGCTTCAAGGACATAGCCCTCGACCGGTTCGTGTTGCGCGAAAATCATCTGAAGGCCCTGCTTCGCGAAGTGGACCGTTTCGTTGCACCGAGCCGTTTCCTCCGGCAGCGCTTCATCGAGTGGGGGCTCGATGAAGATGCGATCAGCGTCATTCCGAACGGATTGCCACATAGAGCCGCACGCGCCGGCGCGCCTCGGATCAATGGAGACCGACCCGTCTTCGGCTATTTCGGCAATCTCAATCCGTGGAAGGGCGTACCGGTGCTGCTGGAGGCGGCGAAACAGCTCATTGCCGAGGGCGTACCGTTCGAGCTGCGCGTTCATGGCGGTGCCCCCTTCCAGAGCGAAACTTTCAGGGAAGAGATCACTCGGCTGTTTGGCGAAACGGCTCCTGTGGTGCAACAGCGCGGCCCGTATCGCCGCGAGGATGTCGCCGACCTCATCGCCGCGGTCGATTGCACCATCGTTCCCTCGATCTGGTGGGAGAACGCGCCACTGGTCATCCAAGAGGCCCAGGCTCTCGAACGGCCGGTCATCGTCAGCAATATCGGCGGGATGGCCGAGATGATCGAGGACGGCGTCAATGGTCTCACCATCGCCCCCAACGATCCGCGCGCCCTGGCATCCGCCATGCGCCGCTTCGTGGAGGATCCGACTTTGGGCCAGCGCCTTTCCGCAAACGCCCGCGAGCCTGACGACATCGATACGACCGCGCGACGCTATCTCGAGCTGATCGACGCGATCGAGCCAGCGCGTATCGAAGCGGCATAGGGGAAAAATGGATGTCTGTTGTTGCCGAAAAATCAACCGCTGCCCCGGAACAGGACAATGCGAGGCCCATGAATGGCCGCGTCGACGCGATCGATCAGGGCCGCATCTTCGGCTGGGCATTCGACCCGGCGACGCCCGACAAGCGGCTCACCATCCGCGTGATCCTTGATGGCAGCGTGATCGCCGAGGCGGTCGCCGACCGCAACCGTTCCGACCTCAAGCGCAACGGCATTGGCGACGGCAGCCACGCCTTCGAGATCGCGCTGCCGGAGACGGCAGCCGTCCGTGCGGCAGACCTTGTTGTGACGGCCCTGGATGGGCGAGGCCGGGAGCAGAGGCTGCGTGTCCCCCGCCCTGACGAGCAGGCCGCCGAAGCCCTCATTGCCGCACCGTTGACGAAGGTTCTCGACAAGCTCGACGTCCTGATGGCAGCGCAGCGACAGTTGCAGGTGTCACAGCGCTCGCTCCTGCGCACGCAGAGCGATGAAGGAGGCGAAACACCAACACAAGATTTGACCGCGATCGGCGACGCCGTTGCAAGCCTCCGCTCCGAAGTCGCACAGCGGCTGGACGATCTCGATGTTCACCTCATGCGCCTCGACGGCGTCGTGGCGGCAATGGAGAAGAACCTCGGCGGCTTGCAGAAGCGCTCGAATGCAGAGTTGAAACCCTTGCTGCTCTTGCTTTTCGTTCTCGTGGGCTTCGCCGCCGGCGCTGCTCTCGCGCTTTTCACGGGCGCGTAAGGGGCTCGATATGGTCGCTGTAGAACAAGCACTTCCCTCGGCCTCGCAGCTTGCCGCCAGGATCATGAGGGGCGGACGAGTCCTCGCCTGCCCCCTAGAGGAGGGGTTCCTACTCGTCATCGGTACAGGCGAACCAATGGCCGGAACACTGGCGGCGGAGATCAACGACGACGTCGCCACCCGGCTGACGGCCTCCATCATTGGCTGGCGCTTAGCCCTGCCTTCGGCGTCGGCCACGCATGGGTTCGCGGCGTTGCTGCAGATGAAAGACACCGATCGCCCGCTCACGACGCTTCGCCTCGGCGAGGACGACAAGCGATACATCTTCGCGCCGCGGTCAATCCCGGTGCGCGATGCCGCCGCGCTCCTGGCGGAGCTCGCCGGGGAGCAAGTCGGCGGCTTACTCGATTCGGTGGTGGATGGGCTGATGCAAGGACCCATAGGTCCGCAAAGGCTCGCCGCGATAATCGCTCTGTTGCAGTCCCGAAAGGGCAGCGACGGTTTCGTAGAACTCCTTGGCGAAACGCACGACGGAGTAATTTTCGTCAAGGGATGGGGCCGCGCCATCGAACCTGGCGTTTGCCGCGTGGCGGTGAACAGCAGCAAACCCCTCGTTTGCGACTGCGGGATTGCCACTTTTCTCCGTCAGGACGTTCCGGCGGGAGGCTCGGGTTTCGTCGGACTGCTATCGGCAAAAGAACCACTGCGGGTCCGTGACATCGAGGGCCTTATCTATCGCGGGCGTGGAGGCTGGCGGTACGCGCCGGTTCATGAGCACCGGCAGATCGCCGGCCCTTCGGAGACACCCGGGCATATTCGTTCCGTGCTGCTTCAGACCCGCAGCTCACCGCAGGTTCTCCTGCAGCTGCGCTCAGCGGCAAACAGCTTCGAGGGCCGCGAGACTGTCTCCGCCCTCCCTGTTCCCGTGCGGATGGGAATCGACCTCGCCTTTCAGGCAAGCGGGGGCGCTTTCTTGATCTCGGGCTGGCTGCTTGACCCTGAAGCCCATGTTCAGAGCGTCAAGCTCTGTGGCGACCGGGCAGCAGCGCGGCTCGACGATCGTTGGACCCGAATCGAGCGCTCCGACGTGACGGATGCCTTCACCGACGAGCCGTTGTTCCGAAGCGCATTCGGCCATGGAACCCATTCCCACGGTTTCATCGTCTTTGCGAGCGGCCTCGGTTGGGATTCGGCGGCACCGCTCCATCTGGAGCTGTCGCTCAAGGATTCTCGTCGCGCCTTCCTGCCGCTGGCACCGATCCGCGTTCAGCCCCGCTTGGCCGCACTTCGCCAGATCAGCTCCATCGATCCGGCAAACTGGGGGCTCGCGGAAATCGTCGATCGCCAGGTCGTTCCCTTTCTCTGCGCATCGGAAGGTTCCGCGCCGCGCGTTGGCACTATCCTCGATGCGGGTGCGTTCGAGCAGGCAGGCGGCCCGCCGATCGTCATAGCCGCCGAGGACTCGGAGGAAGGAGACGTGGCCCCCTTCCTCGGGCTTCTGGCGCTCGATCCCGAGACGCGGTGTGCACCCATCGCCCTCGTCCTGCCCGCGGAACGCTTTCGGCGGCACGCCGGCCGCATTCGGGAATTGGCGCAATTCTACCGACTGGCGCTCAGGCTTATCGCGGCTGAGGAGAGTGGCGATCTCTACGATCTCCTTGAAACAGGAATTAGGGCGATCTCGCATGAGACTGTGGTTCTGCTTGCCGGCTCGCTGCTGTCAAACCGGGCCGGGTGGTACGGCAAGCTCATCGCTGCCCATGAGGCGAATGGGGGCATGATTTCGCCTACGCTTGCCTATGAGGACCATTCCGTTCGTTGGGCCGGAACATGGCTGGTCGGCGAATCCGAATATCCGGCTGCGGGGCGCTATGCGGGCTACCCGCTGAGCGCCGTAACGGGCCTCAAGTTGACCCAGGTCGCGGCCGCGTCCTTCGAATGCTGCATCATGCCACGGGAAGCCTTCCTACGCGCAGGAGGCTTTTCCGGCGGCTATCTCGGATCTCAGCAAAAGGGGCTGGACCTCGGCATGAGGCTCAGCCGCGCCGGGATGCCCTCCTACTGGCTGCCGTCGGTGCAGATGCTGGGGACCGATGAGACGCCCGGGACAGCGGCTCCCCTCGTCGAGCGGATCGACCGAAGGATATTCGCTGCCCGTTGGGCTCCCGCCCCGGAAGGTGAAGGCAATTGGCTCGAAGAGGTCCCCGCATGAGCGACCGTCTCCGCGTTCTCGTCGTTTCGCATGGACATCCGGCGATGTCGCTGGGCGGGGCGGAGATAGCGTCCCACAGCCTCCACAAGGGCCTGAACACGTTGCCGGGGGTTGAATCGATCTATCTGGCGCGCGTCGGCCATCCGGTGCCGCGTCACGGTACGTCAGCGCTCATGAGCCACCGGCTTGCGCCGGATGAAGTCCTGTTTCACGCCGACGATTACGACCACTTCTTCCTCTCCAACAGCGATACGGATGCGATCCGGCGCGACCTCTTGCGCTTTGTTGGCGATCTCAGGCCCCATGTGGTCCACTTCCATCACCTGATCGGCATGGGAGTGGAGGCCCTCTACGCCCTTCGCGAGGCGTTACCGGAAGCGATCATCGTGGTGACCTTCCACGAATATCTGTCGATCTGCCACAATCACGGTCAAATGGTGAAGCGACCGTCGGGCCAGCCCTGCAACAAGGCTTCTCCGATCAGCTGCCACGGCTGCTTTCCCGAAATCCCCGTCTCCCGCTTCCTGAAGCGCGAACAATTCCTGCGCGGCATGCTCGGCCTCGCCGACGCTTTCGTCTCCCCAAGCATGTTCCTCGCCACGCGGTATGTCGAATGGGGAATCGACGCGGAGAAACTCTCTGTAATCGACAACGGGATAGTGGCTGGCGAGCGCGCGCCCGTGCGAGACCTGCCGGCTCAGGCCACCCGGCGAAATCGCTTCGCCTATTTCGGGCAGATGACGCCTTTCAAGGGCATCGACGTGCTGATCGATGCGGTTTCGCGCGTGCCGCAGGACATCTGGGGCGAGGATTCCTGCCTGATGATCTTCGGCGGCAACCTTGAACGCCAACCGATCGAATTCCAGGAGCGGGTCAAGAAGCTCATTGACGACGCCGGTCGCAGAGTGCGCTTCTACGGTGCCTATCAGAACGCGGACATGCCGCGGCTGATGCGTTCGGCCGACTGGGTGGTGCTGCCGTCCATTTGGTGGGAAAACTCGCCGGTGGTTATCCAGGAGGCCTTGCATCACCGTCGGCCGATCATCTGCTCTGATATCGGTGGTATGGCCGAGAAGGTTCAGGACGGCAGGGACGGGATGCATTTCCGCGCGGGCAGCGCCCAGGACTTGGCCGACCGGCTTATCGAAGTACTGGGCGAGCCACAGCTTTGGGATCGACTGCATGCAACCCTGCGGCCGCCGACCAGCCATGTCGATGCTGCTCGCGCCCATGCAGACCTCTATCGCCGGCTACTCGGGGAAAAGCGGACCGCGATGGATGGCGGACACTACGATCCGGTCTCGCTGATCGCCTGAATCCGTTTGGGAAGAAGCGCGTCATGTTTTCCCGAAGATTGAACGATAAAGAGCCCCGGAGTTTCCACATGCTCATCTATTCCGACGAAAACCTCGAGGTGATACATCGCCCCGGATCGTCGGCTTATCTCCTCGTCACCTTCAATGAAATGGAAATGCAGGCGAACGGCAGTCGCTTCTGGGGTCAGCGGCTCTGCGAAAAAGCGGACTTTGCCGCGCTCGGTTTCATCAGCAGACGGCCGAACTGGTTTCCGGCGGCAAGCGTCGTGAAGGCGGTGAGCGCGGCAGGGCCGATACTTCGCGCAGCGTCGGAGCGCATTCTCTACGGCCATTCGCAAGGCGGCTACGCGGCGCTGCGCTATCGGCGACGTTTTGACGCCACTGTCGCCATTGCCTTTTGTCCGCAACTCTCGATAGACCCCAAAGCCGTGCCTTTCGACGGTCGCTTCACGCGTCATTTCGCGCCCGATCTCCATGCCAATATGGGGATTGCAGCCGACCACGCTGCCGGTCGGGCCTATATTTTCTACGACCCCTTCCATGCGGTCGATCGCCGCCACGCGGAGAGGATTGCGACGCTGCAATCGAATACGCACCTCATCCCGGTGCACATGACGGGGCATGGTACGGTCCGGGCATTCACCGGATCGGCGCGCGCCCTTTCGCTTATCGAGGCCTGCCGTTCAGACGACTGCCCGAGCCTGCGCACCCTCGCTCGCTCGGCCCGGGTCGATGCCCCCATGCGTCCCTATCAAATCGCAGTCACCGCGATCGCCCGCCATCCCGTCTGGGCGGACCGGTTTCAGCTGCGCTTTGAAAGCGGCTTTTCGCCTGTCGAGCGGGTCAACTTCCTCTATCATCGCGCCAACCGCCATATCCGCGACGGCGAACTCGCGGTTGCACGCGAAAAGCTGGCCGAGGTCGTGGCACTGCGACCGGGCGATCCAGGCTTCGCGCGCCGGCTACAAGAACTCGATAGCCGCATGGCTTCGCACACTCGAGATCCGAACCCTGCTCTTTAGCGGCAACAGGCATTTCAGGTCCTGCGGAGCGCAATCCCTCCACTACCCGACGTCCTTCGAACAGCTCGCGCTCGCAGGCATGCAACGCTTCAGCCGAGGCGCGGCTGGACCTGGCAGGGCTTCGCTGCAGTGGCGGTCGGGTCTTCGGGCGTCGCGCAACTCAGCGTCGGTGCCATCGAGGCTGGCGGCGCGGCGCGACCGGTCGAGGCGGCACGTAACGCAATACACACGGTGCGCTTCGTAGTCGAGTGACCAATGTGCTTTTTGCCGCCGATACGGTATCCTGATGGGTTTAGGTAGTGCGGCGCCGGCTTGGCGGCCAGATCGCATGTAGCCGTGTGGCGATCCTTTATGGCAGCGTGCTTTGCGCCACATCGTTGCGATTATTCGAAGAGCCTATGTGAGCGAGCTCGCCGGTCGCCGGCGAAGCCGGGAGCCCTGCGGCACGCGTTCGATCAACCAGGCCCGCGGTTATAGCTGCATTCTCGAAAAGCTCCTGCGTGCGCAAATATTCGACGGAGAGCGTCGGGTCGAGCGCAAGGGCCTGCGAGACGAGCTGCTTGGCGCGGTCGGGGTCGGAACAGGCCATGCGCGCTGCAATCCGATAAATATAGGTGCGTCGCGTCTGGAATGGCAGTTTGTGCGAGACCTCGAACATCTCCTGATAACGTCCGAGCGTGTACAGCGACGCAACGCGCTCCTCTGTTATCCAAACCGGTAGAAACGGATCGAGCGTTTCCGCGCGATCGAGAAGTTGGAGCGCTCGTTCGGGCTCGCCTGCAAAGAGATAGAACGCGGCGCATCGCCCGATCGTGTAAGCGTCGTTCGGCGCCATCTCGATGGCCTTCTCATGATGGAAGCGCGAGGCGGCGAAATCGCCTCTTTTCATCTTGAGCGAGCCCATGACACGGTGCGCCTCCGGGTCTGTCGGGTCGAGTTCTAGCGCATGCGCCGTCTGCAGCTCGCCGAGACGGAGATCGAAACTCGGCAGCGAACTCCAGGAGCAGACATGCATGGCGAAGGGCCGGCCGAAGCTCGGATCTGCCTTCATCGCCTTCTCGAACCAGTGCATCGCCTCGTGAAGGTGAAAGTCGGCGACTCCCGCCAGCCGATGATGGTCAAGGCCGCGGAGATAATGCTCATAGGCGGACATGCTTTCTGGCCGCTTCAGGCGCGCGGCGCTAAGTTCGGACTGTTCGATCCGACCGGAAACGGTTGCCGCGACGCGGGCGGTGATCTCGTCCATGACGTCGAGAATTTCCTCGAAGGGACGTTGGATGCGATCCGACCACACCAGATGCCCCTGCTCTGTCTCTGCGAGTGAGATGTTCAGCCGGACATAGCTGCCGGCCTTGCGGATGGACCCTGCCACGACATAGTGCACGCCGAGCGATCTACCGATCTCAACCGGATCAGTCGTTCGCAACACCATCGAGGCTGAGCGCGAGGTGACGAAAAGGCTCTTCAGGCGGCTGAGTTCGAGCGTCAGGTCGTCGGTCATCCCCTCTGCAAGAAACGTTTGATCCTGATCCGCGACCGACGCCGTCGTGAACGGAGCGACCGCCACCGAGTTCGGCCTGATCGATGAAGGCGGTGGCGCCCGCGTCGGCGCAACCTGGAAGCGGTGGCGGTCCATGGCGGCGCCGACGCGGTAGATTTTGACCGGCTCCGACACGCCCTTCAGGTGCCGTTCGCCGATCGCTTCAAAGGCGCAGGGCGATACGCGCCGGACCTGATCGTAGAGCACCTCCGAGACCTCGATCTCGCCCGGTTCGGCGGAGGCTTCGATACGCGAGGCAATGTTCACGCCATCGCCGCGCAGGTCGTCGCCGACGACCGCGACGTCGGCGAGATGCAGGCCGAAGCGCATGTCATGCGTGCAGGTGCGCGGCACGGATCCGATGGCCAGTCGCGCCTCCATCGCCGCCCTCAACGCATTCACCGGGCTTGAGAATTCGGCAAGGATTGCGTCTCCTGCCGTGTTGAACACCCTGCCGCCAAAGCTCGCCACGACCTCGCCGATGAGGCTCATGCAATCGACGACGCGCGCGATCGTCTGCTCCTCGTCGAGCTCCATCGCCGACGTGGAAGCCACAAAGTCCCCAACCAGAATCGCAGCCAACTTCCGATGCATGCGCGGCCCGGCCCGATGAAACGCCGAATGGTAGCACACGGATCCGCCGAAGGCATTATCGACCGCAAACATGCGTGGCGCGCGTTGAGCCGGAACGGTGAGGCCGGAATGGGCTCGCCGAGCTGTAGCATCAACCGTTGCGCGCAGTTGAACAAGGCGGTGCCAAGCGCGTATAAATATCATGGACTTCGGTTGGACGAGCGCCTCGTGTCCCGAAGGCCTGTGTTTCGGGAACGTCCATGCGCCCGGAACGTTTCGGATATGCAGTATCCGGCGAGGCGCCGCCGAGCCGAGCACCCGGGAACAACCTGGAGTGAGGCCATGGAACGAACAAACGCTTGCAAATTGGCAGAGGAATATCTGCGACTCGGTGGTCATCGCCGCGTGGTCATCGACGATAACCAGACCTCGGTCAGAACCTGGGAGCCTGAGCCGGCGGCGGCCGAGGCGTTCTGGAGGAACAACGTCGAGATACTCGGGCCGGAGAAACAGCGCGAGGTGCAACTCCTGCTGCCTACGATCAATCGCGCATGAGGCAAGAGCCCGGCTGATTTCGAGCGAGTGACAGCGTGTGACGCGCGAGGGGGCGATTTTTGCGCCCCGTGCGCGGAACAGAAATGTTCGATTCTGAATTGTAGCCGTGTCACCGATACGCGGAATGCGGCTGCGAAAGCGTTGATATGAATGGACCGGATTGCCCGAGCAAGGTGTTGAGGGAGTCTCTCGACGACGAATGGTGGACTCAGCATCGCGGTGACTCTCCCATCGTCGCCACAGCCATTCACAACGGCCATGCGGTGCGCGGCGCGGTCGAACGTCTCCTTGCTCTTTCCGCTGCGGAACGGCTGCGTGAGGAGGATCCTTTCACCGAGTTCATCATCCGCGATTTCCCGAACCGGATTGTCGTTCATCGGTCGCGATTTGAGGTCGATATCAATCGCCCCCGCGCTGGTGCGATATACGTGCGGCCGGAGCAGGCGTGGGGCCTCAAGGTCTGGACCCGTGAGCCCCCGCACGATTTGGTCGAAGCGTCGCTGGCGATGCATGACGAATATTACGCCATGCTGGAGGCGATGCTCGCGGGCATCGAGCGACGCCATGGACGCTTCGTCGTGCTCGACGTTCACAGTTACAACCACCGGCGCGGCGGCCCCGAAGCGGAAGCAATGCAAGCGAAAGCGGCGCCGGAGGTCAACATCGGTACATTTTCGATGGATCGCGTCAAATGGGCCCGCGTGGTGGATGCGTTCGTCGAGGCCTTGCACTCCATTGACTGGCAAGGACGACGGCTCGACGTACGCGAAAACATCGCGTTTCAGGGCAGAGGTGAACAAACGCGATTCATCCATGAGCGCTTCCCCGACACGGGCTGCGCGATTGCCGTCGAATTCAAGAAGTTCTTCATGGACGAGTGGACGGGCGAACCGGACATGGAGGCGCTTGCGGTACTCAGGAAGCTTGTCTCGTCGACGCTGCCGCTGCTTGTGAGCGCGCTGGGAGCGAACCGATGAAACGTTCCGTCGCGCCCGCCGCCAGGGAGACCGCAGATATGCCCGACTGGCTCACCGAGGCCCTGGCTTGCATCAAGGCCGGCAAGGCCGTGCGTAAAGACCTTCCGGACGGCGGACGGCTGCATATCGACCGCGCGCTGCCTTTTCTTTGCCTGCACATCTCCGGCGACGGCGAAGGTCCGGTCGCCCGCGAGATCGCCCAGGCGAATGCCTCCTACCTCGTTGCGCCGGACGCCAACGTTGCTCTCGCGGTTATCGAAGCAGTCGGCGCGCTGCTCAAGCGGCGTCTCGGTGCATTCATGGTTCTGGAAATGGGCGAACTCGCGCACGACGAACTGTTGACCGACCACGCACCCTACCTTCCACCCTTCAAGATAGAGGTTACGGCAAGCCCGGAAGGGCCGGCCCGGATTGCCGCCAAGGCATTCGCCATGGCCGCCGAGGCGACCGAAGCAAAGTTCCGCACGCCGCGTGTCGAATTGCGTGAAGCCGAAGGGCTGGACGTGCCGTTTCCCTCTCTTTCCGTGCGATTTGCACCGATCTATCGGCAACGTGAGTCCGGCAACATCTATCCGCAGCTTCGCGAACGGCTGATCGCCAGTATCTTCGATGCCGGCCTGCAAGCCTTTGCGGCTTTCGTCAGGGCCACCAAAAGCATGAACATCTCGACGCATCGGGCGCTCGGCAGAAAGGCGTTCATTGATGCCGTCGTGCGCACCGACCGCAGTATCGACGAGGTCGCGTCGACCTTCGATTTCCTGCTCGCGGTGACCCCGATCAACGCCGACGCGGCATGGAGCGATTTTGCCGCGAGCGAGTACCGGCGAGCCCCGCGTTTTCTCTATCGGCCGTTGACGCTGCAGGTCGAGAAGGCGAAGAAAAAGCTCTTCTCGATCGCCTTCGATCACCTCGAAGATCCGGTGCTTTACCATCTCTATCGCGAAAAGCAGCAGGAGCTCGACCTTCAGCTTTCGATGCTCTCGGCCCGGGAGAGCGCAAAATTCATCGAATTCGGTCGGGCTCTCTATGGTCCTGTCGAGCCGGAACTGTTGCGGGCAGCGCGCGACATTCTCGCCCGGGCAGGCGGCGACACCGCCAATGCCGGATCTCCGGCACGCGTCGCGGAGCGCCACGCCGATTGCTATTTCGTCGAGCAACAGGCACGCGCGATGATCGCTGAGTACCGGCGCCGCTATGCCGGCTTCGATGCGTGTGTGGAAGTACGCGACGACCTTCCCTCCGGCCTCCTGGTCTCGGGCAGCCGCCTGCTCATTGCACGCAGCACCGCGATGGAAGCCGAGCGCGTCGAGCCGATCCTGAGCCACGAGATCGGCGTCCACCTGCTGACCTACTTCAACGGTTCGGCGCAAGGCCTGCGCCTTTTCCGCTCCGGCCTCGCCGGATACGAAGGCATGCAGGAGGGGTTGGCGGTCTTTGCGGAATTTCTGACGGGCGGCATGAGCAGCGAGCGGCTACGCCTCATTGCCGCCCGCGTCGTTGCCTGCGCCGCGATGCTTGATGGCGCATCGCTGCCGGAAGCCTATCAACTGCTTGTCCAGGATCACGGGTTCTTGAAGGCCGATGCCTTCAACGTCGTCTTGCGCGTTTATCGCAGCGGAGGGCTCGCCAAGGATGCGATCTACCTGCGCGGCCTTCTGCAACTCCTCGCCCATTTGGCGTCCGACGGCGCCTTGGAGCCCTTCTGGATGGGAAAGATCGCCGCTTCGCATTTTGGCGTCATGCAGGAACTGAGCGCCCGCGGGCTGCTTGGAGTGCCGGCTGTGCACCCTATATTTCTTGATAATCCGGAAGCATCATCGCGCCTCGCCAAGGCACGCGCAGGAATGTCACCACTCGACATGGTTGAACGTTAGGAGCCGGACATGCGCATCGCCTTTTTCGTCAACTCCATCGAAGGCGAGGCTACCTATTACGCGACGACCTGGCTTGCGCTCGCCGCGCTCGCCCGTGGTCACGATGTCTGCTACGTCATGCCCGGGGATTTCGTGCTGCGTTCCGACGACACCCTGATGGTCCGGGCCACGACCTTGCATGGTCCGAAACCGAAGAAACCGGAGACGTTGCTGAATGCGCTCAAGGACGAGCGAGCAAAGGTCCGGACGATCGACATCACGGAAATCGACGTGCTTTTCCTGCGCAACGACCCTTCGGAAGACGCCGAAAAGCGTTCTTGGGCAGCCTATGCCGGCGTGAATTTCGGCCATCTCGCGGTTGATCGCGGCGTGATCGTCGTCAACGATCCGGCCGGCTTGGCGAGTGCCCAGAACAAGCTCTATTTGCAGGGTTTTCCGGAAGTTGTTCGCCCCACCTCGCTGATCTCCCGGAGCATCGAGGAAATCCGGGCCTTCATCGATGCGCATCCCGACGGCGTGATCCTGAAGCCATTGCAGGGATCAGGTGGTAAAAACGTCTTCAAGATCAGTTCCAGGGAAGAAGCCAACCTCAACCAGATATTCGAAGTTGCCAGCGGCGAAGGGTACCTGATCGCCCAGACCTACCTGCCCGATGCGACCGCCGGCGACATCCGCCTTTTTCTCATGAACGGACGGCCGCTGGAGCGCGACGGTGTACATGCCGCGCTCCGCCGGGTGCCGGCCAAGGGTGATGTGCGCTCGAACATACACGCCAGCGGTACGCCCGAAGCGGCAACGATCACGCCGGAGATTCTCGCCCTTGCGGAGAAGCTTCGACCGAAACTGGTGGACGACGGCATGTTCCTGGTGGGGCTCGATATCGTTGGCGACAAGATCCTGGAGATCAATGTTTTCAGTCCCGGAACCCTCCCGGAGATCGCCGGGCTTTACGGCGTAGATTTCAGCGAGGACATCATCATCGCGCTGGAAAACAAGCTGAGCATCCGACAGCTCTATTCGGGAACGCTGTCGAACCGTACACTGGCGACGCTTTAACGCCATCAAGCGCATGACGCATCGATAAATTGGCGCGAAGATGCTGTATGATTTCAAACGTGAGTTTACAAAAGTATTATTATATGATTTTTTCTCGACAGCTGCATGGAGAGCAGCTTTCTTTGGGAGGAAATCATGAAATTTGCGAAGGCACTCGCGAGTGCAACGATTCTTGCTGCCTGCACCTTCGGCAGCGCATCGGCCGCGGAACTCGTTGTCGGCTTTTCCCAGATCGGATCGGAGTCCGGCTGGCGCGCCGCTGAAACGACGCTCACGAAGCAGCAAGCCGAACAGCGCGGAATCGACCTCAAATTCGCCGATGCGCAGCAGAAGCAGGAAAACCAGATCAAGGCCATCCGTTCCTTCATCGCGCAAGGCGTGAACGCGATCCTTGTCGCTCCCGTGGTCGCAACCGGCTGGGACGAAGTCCTGCAGGAGGCGAAGGACGCGGAAATTCCTGTCATCCTGCTCGACCGCACTGTCGACGCATCCGACGATCTCTATTTGACGGCTGTGACCTCTGACCTCGTCCACGAAGGCAGTGTCGCAGGCAAATGGCTCGCCGATACCGTTGCCGGCAAGCCCTGCAACGTTGTCGAGCTTCAGGGCACGACCGGTTCGTCGCCGGCAATCGACCGCAAGAAAGGCTTCGAACAGGCCCTCTCTGGCCATGACAACCTGAAGATCATCCGCAGCCAGACCGGCGACTTCACCCGCACCAAGGGCAAGGAAGTGATGGAAAGCTTCCTGAAGGCGGAAGGCGGCGGCAAGAACATCTGCGCGCTCTACGCCCATAACGACGACATGGCCGTCGGCGCGATCCAGGCCATCAAGGAAGCCGGCCTGAAGCCGGGCAAGGACATTCTTGTCGTCTCGATCGATGCTGTTCCAGATATTTTCCAGGCCATGGCCGCTGGCGAAGCCAACGCGACCGTCGAACTGACCCCGAACATGGCCGGACCCGCCTTCGACGCCCTCGCCGCCTACCTCAAGGATGGCAAGGCGCCGGCAAAATGGATCCAGACGGAATCGAAGCTTTATACCCAGGCTGACGATCCGATGAAGGTCTACGAAGAGAAGAAGGGCCTCGGCTACTGATCTCGCTTGCGGCCCGCCCGGCAGAACCGGTGCGGGTCGCTTCTGCCCTTCTGTGAAGAAGGCTTGACCGGAAACGAGAGCAGATGCCGCCGAGGCGCGGCATTGTCGTCTCCGCCCCGGTCCCGACGTTCCAGAGACGGTATCCATGCAAGCCAGCAGCGACAACATTCTTTCGGCGGTCCGGATCGACAAGGGCTTTCCCGGAACCAAGGCCTTGGACAAGGTCGACTTCCATCTGCAGCGAGGCGAGGTTCACGCGCTTCTCGGAGAGAACGGCGCCGGCAAATCGACGCTCATCAAATGCCTGACCGGCGCCTATCGCCGGGATGGCGGCAGCATCCTGCTCGACGGGGTCGAAGTCGATCCGCGCGACACCTTCGACGCTCAGCGGCTGGGGATCGGGACCGTCTATCAGGAAGTAAACCTGTTGCCGAACCTCAGCGTCGCCGAGAACCTGTTTCTCGGACGGCAACCGCGCCGCTTCGGCATGGTTGACATCCGGGCAATGAACCGGAAGGCACGCGAACTTCTGTCCGAATACGAGCTCGAGCTCGATGTCACCCGCGCGCTCGCAAGCTATTCGGTCGCCATTCAGCAGGTCGTGGCGATCGCCCGCGCCGTCGACCTTTCGGGCAAAGTGTTGATCCTCGACGAGCCGACGGCGAGTCTCGATGCGCATGAGGTCGCGCTGCTCTTTCGCATCGTCCGGCGGCTCAAGGCACGCGGCCTCGGCATCATCTTCATCACTCACTTCCTCGAGCAGGTCTACGAAATTTCAGACCGCATCACGGTGCTCAGGAACGGGCGGCTTGTCGGAACCCGTAACACGGCCGACCTCGCCCGTCGCGATCTGGTCGCGATGATGATCGGCCGCGAACTTGCCGCAGAGATTCACGCGGTTCACGCTAACGCTGCGGAAGGCGAGCCGCGTTACCGGTTTAGAAACTACGGTCGGCGAGGACGCATCGATCCTTTCGATCTCAACGTCAGGGGCGGGGAAGTGGTCGGCATCGCCGGCCTGCTCGGTTCGGGCCGCACGGAGACTGCAGAGGTCCTCTTCGGTGCCCATCGCGCCGACAGCGGCACAGCGGAAATCGACGGCCGCCGCGTCGAACTATCGTCACCTCGTGCCGCCATCCGCCAGAAATTCGGCTTTTGCCCAGAGGATCGCAAGACCGACGGCATCGTCGGCGATCTCTCGGTGCGCGAGAACATTGTTCTTGCTCTGCAGGCGAGACGCGGCTGGACGCGCCCGATCTCGCGCGCGGAGCAAAACCGGCTGGCCGACCTTTATATCCGGGCCCTGGATATCCGAACGGCCGACAGGGAAAAGCCGATCAAGCTACTTTCCGGCGGCAACCAGCAGAAAGCCATTCTCGCCCGCTGGCTGGCCACGGAACCCGAATTCCTGATCCTCGACGAACCAACGCGCGGCATCGATGTCGGCGCACATGCCGAGATCGTCAGGCTGATTGAATCGCTGCGTGAGAAAGGCATGTCACTGATCGTCATTTCATCGGAAATCGAAGAACTGGTCGCCTACAGCACACGGGTTATCGTTCTTCGCGACCGCGCCCACGTCGCCGAACTCGGCGGAGAGCGCATTACCGCCCATCAGATCGTCGAGGCGATTGCCGCGGCCAACGAGCGGAGGGCATCGTGACATCGATCCTCCGGACCTATCTCGCCCGTTTGCTGCCGCAACTGATCGCACTTGTGGCTATTGTCATCGCGATTTCAATGACCTTTCCCGGTTTCCTCAACCTGGACTTTCAGAATGGCCGCCTCTACGGCAGCCTGATCGACATCCTCAACCGGGGCGCTCCAGTGGTACTGCTGGCGATCGGCATGACTGTCGTCATCGCAACCAAAGGCATCGATCTTTCCGTTGGCGCGGTCATGGCGATTTGCGGTGCCGTTGCCGCGTCCTTCATCACTTCCGGCCATTCGCTGTTCGAGACGATCCTGATCACGCTTGCGGTCGGCCTCCTTTGCGGCATGTGGAACGGCATTCTCGTCGCCGTCCTCGACATTCAGCCTATCATTGCGACGCTCGTGCTGATGGTTGCCGGGCGAGGTATCGCACAGCTCGTCACCGAGGGCGCGATTCTCACTTTCAATGATCCCGGCCTCATCTTCATCGGCAGCGGTTCCTTCGCCGGTCTACCGATGCCGGTCGTCGTCTGGCTCGTCTTCGGAGTCCTCGTCGCACTGCTCGTTAGGCAGAGCGCGCTCGGCATGCTGATCGAGGCGATCGGCGTCAACCGCCAGGCAAGCACGCTGTCTGGGGTGCTCACCCCGGTGCTTCTGATTGCCGCCTATATGCTTTCCGGTCTGTGCGCCGCGATCGCCGGGATCATCGCCGCTGCTGACATTCGGGGGGCTGACGCCAACAATGCCGGGCTCTGGCTGGAGCTCGACGCCATCCTGGCGGTCGTCGTCGGCGGCACTTCCCTTCTCGGCGGCCGCTTCAGCATCGCCGCGTCGGTGCTCGGGGCGATTATCATCCAGGCGATCAATACCGGCATCCTGCTTTCCGGTTTCCCGCCGGAGTTCAACCTCATCATCAAGGCGGCAATTGTCGTCTTCATTCTGGTGCTTCAGTCGCCGCGCTTTCGCACCGCCTTTGCATTCCTCGCCGTTCCTGGACGAGCAGCCAAAACGACCGAGCAGGAGGCGAAATGAAGCAGAAATATCTGCCGCTTACGGCAACGATCTTAATCTTCGTCTTAAGCTACGCGCTCTGCGCTGCCCAATATCCGAACATCCTCTCCACCCGGGTCATCGGCAATCTTTTGACCGATAATGCCTTCCTCGGCATCGCCGCCGTGGGCATGACCTTCGTGATTCTATCGGGGGGTATCGACCTCTCGGTGGGTTCCGTCATCGCCTTCACCGGCGTCTTCCTGGCGGTGGTCCTCGAACACACCAGTATGCACCCGCTCGCGGCATTCGCGCTGGTCCTTGCGATAACCACGCTTTTCGGCGCGCTGATGGGAGTGATCATCCATTATCTCGAAATGCCGGCCTTCATCGTGACGCTAGCCGGAATGTTCCTCGCCCGCGGCATGGCCTTCGTGCTGTCGATCGATTCCATTCCGATCAAGCATCCCTTCTACGCGACCTTGAAAGGCTTCTACTACAAGCTGCCGGGCGGAGGACGGATCACGCTCATCGGTGGCCTGATGCTGCTCGTCTTCGCCGTCGGCATCCTCATCGCTCATCGGACGCGTTTTGGCACGAACGTCTATGCACTCGGCGGCGGCACGGCAACGGCGAAGCTCATGGGCGTTCCGATCGCGAGCACAACGGTCAAAATCTACGCCCTCTCGGGACTGCTCGCAGGCCTCTCCGGCATTGTTTTCTCGCTTTATACGTCGGCCGGTTACTCGCTTGCCGCGGTCGGCGTCGAACTTGATGCAATCACCGCCGTCGTCATCGGCGGTACGCTGCTGACCGGCGGATCGGGTTTTGTCGCCGGAACGCTTGTCGGCATCTTCATCCAGGGCCTCATCCAGACCTATATAACCTTCGACGGATCGCTCTCCAGCTGGTGGACGAAGATCCTGATCGGCGCGCTTCTCTTTGCCTTTATCCTCCTACAGAAGGGGATCATTCATCTATCGCGCGATGACCGACAACGCGCTTGAGTGAGCGGAGGACCGTGTGAATGCCGCCGGAAACCTTCGCCAAACGACCGGGGAAGCGCACAAGCCATCAACTCGTCGTCGATGAGTTGGGCCAGGCCGTGGTCGGCGGCGAATTTGCCGTTGGCGACATACTGCCAGGCGACGCGGAGCTTGCGGCGCGTTTCAATGTGTCGCGCACGGTCCTGCGCGAAGCGATGAAGACGCTTGCCGCCAAGGGGCTCGTTTTCCCTCGTGCGCGCATCGGAACGCGCGTCATGCCGCGGACGCATTGGAACCTGTTCGATGGCGACGTCCTCTCCTGGCATTTCAATGTCGGCGTGGACCAGGATTTCCTGCATCACCTGAGCGAGGTGAGACTGGCACTCGAACCCTGTGCCGCCGGGCTTGCAGCGCGACGGGCGTCCGAGGCCGACATCAGCCAGATGATGCGGCTTGCCGTTGCCATGGGCGATGCCGGGCACAGCGCCCAGACGCTGGCGCACGCCGATCTCGAATTTCATCTCCACTTGCTCGAGGCCTCCCTCAATCCCTTCATGCGGACGGTGGGGAGCCTTATCGAAGCAGCGTTGATCGGCGTTTTCAAACTCACGAGTCCGAGCCCCGAGGAGGCAGATATCGACCGCGTCGCGATGGCGCACATCCGCATCGTCGAGGAGATCCAGCGTCGCGATGAGGATGGCGCCCGAAGCGCTATGGAGAACGTGATCCGGGTGGGCCAGGAGCGACTTATGCTTGACCTTAGGGAAGGCAAGACCCCTCTTCAGAGTGGATCGTGAAACGCCGAACGCCTGGATGCACAAAAACAAAGCGTTATGGCGGCTTTCTCAGATGAGGCGGCCGCCTGAATTGGCGTTTGCCTAGCTCGCGTGACCCGCAAGGTGAAGGTGCCGCAGCGGCTCGATGCCGACTTGGCCACTTTGCGGTTCGATCCGCCGCCCCGTGGCGGTGTCGAAGAGGTGCAGCTGCGCCGGCTCTATCGCAAGGCCGATGATGTCGCCGCTTTTCGCCCCGCCGCGGCCGGTCTCGACGATCGTCAGCTCCGGCTGAGTGGCCGACGTGATGAAAGTGGCCGAGCCGGTCGACTCGACGATGCCTACCGGGACGTCGAAAGCACCCTGTCCTTCAGCAACGATCTTGATGTGCTCCGGCCGGATCCCCGCTGTAAGGGACGTGCCTGGTGAAAGGCGGCTGCCGATCGCGAGTTTCGCCTGCGTCTTGCCGAAGTCGAGAACGACCTGCGCACCATCGTCCGCGACAATCGCCGGTATGAAGTTCATCGCGGGAGAGCCTATGAAGCCCGCAACGAATTTGTTGGCGGGCCGGTCATAGAGATCGAGCGGTCGACCCTGTTGCTCGATGATGCCGTCGCGCATGACGACGACATGGTCTGCCATGGTCATCGCCTCAATCTGGTCGTGCGTCACATAAACCGAGGTTGCGTTGAGCCGATCATGCAGGGCGCGGATTTCCTTTCGCATATGTACGCGAAGGGCCGCATCGAGATTGGAGAGCGGTTCGTCAAAGAGGAATGCCTTCGGGTGGCGGATGATCGCGCGGCTCATCGCCACACGCTGGCGCTGGCCGCCCGAGAGTTCGCGCGGATAGCGCTTCATCAGATGCGAGAGGCCGGTGGTTGCCGCCACCTCCTCCGCCGCCTTGCGCGCTTCGGCCTTTTTCACGCCGCGGATGCGCAGGCTGTAGGTCAGGTTCTCCTCGACGGTCATATGCGGATAGAGCGCGTAGGACTGGAAGACCATCGCGACATCGCGTTTGCGCGGCGGAACATCGTTCATGCGCGCGCCGGCGATCTTCATCTCGCCGGTCGAGATCTTCTCGAGACCCGCGAGCGAACGCAGCAAAGTCGACTTGCCGCAGCCGGACGGGCCGACGAGGGCGACGAACGTCCCCTCCTCTATCGCGAGATTGATGTCCTTCAACGCATGAAAGGCACCGTAGAACTTGTTGACGCCGTTGAGTTCGATCTGAAGGGTCATTTGAGGGCTCCCGAAGTGAGGCCGGAAACGATGCGGCGCTGCAAGAGAATGAAGGCTGCCAGAATGGGGGTCACATAGATCGTGGCGTAAGCCATGATGTTGTTCCATTCATTGGTGTTCGGCCCCATGAAGGAATTCAGGCCGACGCTGGCGGGTTGCAGTTCGATGTCCTGGATCATCGATTTCGAATAGACGAACTCGCCGAAGGCCTGCATGAAGATCAGGATCGCGCTCACCAGAATGCCGTTGCGCGCCAGCGGCAGGACGATGTTGAAGAAGGCGCCGATGCGCGAATTGCCATCGACGAGCGCCGCCTCCTCGAGCTCCATCGGCACGCTCATGAAGGTCGCCCGGACGAGGACCACGAAGAACGGCATGCTCTTGGCCGCGATCGCCAGGATAACTGCAAAGCGCGGCGTGTCGAGCAGCCCGAACTGCGAGAAGCCGACGAAGATGGGCGTGATCATCAGCGAGGCCGGCAGCACCTGCAGCATGAGGATAAGGAAGAGGCCGATATCGACCCAGACATTGCGATAGCGCGCAAGCACGTAGGCGCAGCCGACGCCGAGGACCGCAATGAGCGACACCGCACCCAAAGCGATGACCAGCGAGTTCCAAAGATAGCGCCCCATGTTCCGGCTCTCCCAGACAAAGGCGTAGATGCCCCACTGCGGCTCGCTAGGCAGAAATTTCGGTGGCGTCGCGAACATCGACGAACCGGTCTTCAGCGCGGTAATGTACATCCAGTAGAGCGGGAAGAGGTAGATGGCCGCGAGCAGCAATGCGACGGCGAGCATCACCCGATTGCGCAATTGATCACTCATCCTCGGACCTCATGGCGGGTGGAGCGTACGTAGACGACGGAAGCGAGCATCACGAAGACGATCATGATCACCGAGATCGTCGCACCCTTGGCGAAGTCGTATTGCCGGAACGAAAGGTCCCAGGCCCAATATTGCGTCACGTTGGACGAGTTGTTCGGTCCGCCCGAGGTAATGCCCGCGAAGAGGTCGAATTGCTGCAGGGTGAAGATCAGGCCGAGCGCGATGATCGCCCCGATCGTCGAGCGCATCATCGGCAGGGTGATCGTGAAGAACCGCTGCAGCGCGTTGGCTCCGTCAAGCTCGGCTGCCTCATAGAGGTCCTTCGGTATCCCCGACAGACCGACCGAAAGCAGGATCATGTTGAAGGATGTGCCAAGCCAGATATTGGCGATGATGACGGCCCATAGGGAATAGTTCGGATCGGAGCGCCAGAAGATGTTGCCTTCGATGACCCCCGTCTCCCGCAGGAAGAAGTTGAGGACGCCGAAATCGCCCGAGAGAATCCAGTTCCAGATCGCGCCTACGACCAGGCCCGGCATGACCCAGGAGACGAGAAAGAGCCCGCGAAGCCATGACGCTCCCGGGAAATTCATCCAGAAGAACAGAGCGAGGCCGAAGCCGATGAGGAACTGGCCAGCGATCGAGGAGCTGACGAAAAGCGCCGTGTTGAGGAGAATGGGCCGGGTTTCGGGCTGCGAGAACAGGTCGACATAGTTCTTGAAGCCGACGAAAGGCCGGACGAAGCTGCCGAGGCTGAACATGTCGACCTCCTGAAAGCTCATCACGACGTTGTAGACGAGCGGCAATCCGGACATGATGAACAGGAAGGCGAGCGGCAACAGGACGAGGCCTATGTCGAAGCCTTTCCCGTCCGTTACACTGGCTAGAATTCTCTTCATTGGCTATCCCCCGTCCCGTGGGCGATCCCGGCCGAAGCCGGAGATCGCCTTCTCGGGAGGAAATTCGAGCGAACCGTGGACAATCTGCCGGTGAACGCTACGGCTGATGGAAGCGACGGCTTCTCAACCCAGAACCGCCTTGATTTTTTCGGCTGCCTGGTCGAGCGCTTCCTTCGAACTCATCTGCCCGGTCAAAGCGGCCTGGATCGCGTCCTGGATGGCCTTGGAAATTTTCGGCCATTCCGGATGCGGGCCGCGCGGTTTTGCGTATTTCAATTGCTCGACGAAGACCTTGAGTGCCGCATCCTTCTTTGGCTCGCCGGTCGGCGGAATGGCGATGTCGGAGCGAGCCGGCAGTTGCCCGAAATCCTTGAACATCCGGTCGTCCTGCGAGACGAAATATTCGAGCACCTTGAAGGCTTCTTCAGGATGCTCGGTGTTGGAGAAGATCGCCCAGTTGAAATCGCCCATCGCGGAGGACCGCTCGGCGTTGACTTCGGGAACCGGCAGCAGCGCCACGCCCCAATCGAACTTCGCCTCCTTGATCATGCGGTCGAGTTCCCAGGGACCGGAAATCGCCATCGCCGCATTGCCGGAATTGAACGTGCCGGTCGAATCCCATTGGCCACGCGTTAGCGTATCGGGGGAAGCGAGCTTCTCGTCGAGGATCGTCTTCCATATGTCGAGCGCCTTGACCGCGCCCTCAGAGTTGATGTGATCGTAGCCGCCGCCAGCCATCTGTGCCCAGGGCAGGAACTGGAAGGTCCCCTCCTCGTTCGCCTTGGCGGAGAAGGCGAGGCCATAGACATTTGCGGCCGGGTCCGTCAGCTTGCGCGCCGCTTCGACGAGTTCGTCCCACGTCTGCGGCGGCTTGCTCGGGTCAAGGCCCTTCGCCTTGAACATGTCCTTGTTGTAGTAAAGCGCGATCGTATTCGTCGCCTTAGGAATACCGTAGTATTTCCCTTCCCAGGTTACCGAGGCGAGCGGTCCCGGGAAATAGTTCTCCGCTTTGACGACCGACGATTTTGCAATCATGTCGGAGAGGTCGAGGAAGGCGCCGCGCGACGAAAAGAGCGCATGCTCCGGATTGTCGACCGCAATGATGTCGGGTGCCTGTCCCGTCGAATAGGCGCGCATGGCCTCGCTGACGACGTCGTCAAACTGGATCTGGCGATATTCGACTTTAATTCCGGTGTTCATCTTGTTGAACTCATTGATCAAGTTTGGTGCCGGCTGAATATCTCGATCCAGCGACCAAACACTGATCGTCACATCTTCTGCACTGGCGGCAAATGCCGCCAACGAAGTGCCGAGGGCGACGGTGCCCAGGATTGCAAATCTGCGAATATCCATAGTCTCCTCCTCTCATGGTTGTCCCGCGCCGGCATCCTCCGCGCCGGTCGTCGGGCATGATCTCAGGCCGGATCGACGACGAAATCGCCGCCCCGGCAGGTTTTCAGGTAGTTGAGCGCGTGAACCTGGCCGGTCATCTCAAGCGCATCGCGATAGACCGGATCGTGCCAGCCTTCGATGTCGATCGAACCGGACCAGCCGGCGAGCCTGAGTTCCGAGATGATGTCGGTCCAGTTGCTGTCGCCGAAACCTGGTGTGCGCATGAAGACGAATTTCTCCTTGCCGAAGATGCCGTGCTCGCGGATGACGTCCCACCGGATCGTTGCGTCCTTGCCATGCACATGGAAGATCTTGTGCGCCCATTTGCGGATCTGCGGCAGAGGATCGATCAGATAGACCATCTGGTGGCAGGGCTCCCATTCGAGGCCGATATGATCGTCCGGCGTCTCGTTGAACATCAGTTCCCAGGCATCGGGATTGTGGGCAATGTTCCAGTCGCCCGTCGCCCAGTTTCCGTCCATGGCGCAGTTTTCAAAGGCGATCTTCACGCCCTTGCCTGCGGCGCGCTCACCGAGTTCGCGCCAAATCTTCCTGTATCGCGGCAGGCTGTCGGTCAGTGGACGATTACGGATGCGGCCGGTGAACCCCGCGACGCAGGTCGCGCCGAAGTGATGCGCGTTGTCGATGCAATCCTTCCAGCCCTGCAGCGTCTGCAGGTCGATATCGGTCTCCTCCAACGGATTGCCGAACATGCCGAGCGTCGAGATGGTGACGTCGCGGTCGCCGATCGCCTCCCTGCAGCGCTTACCAAGCTCGGCGAGGTCCTGCCCGTTGGTCGTCTGCCAGAAGAATGGCTCGAAGCTCTCGAATCCCAAGTCGGCGATCTGTCCGATGCGTTTGGCGGCCTCGCCTTTGGTGGCGCTGACCATGGTGCCGATGCGGATGGATTTGGCTGGATTGCTCATCAGATGCCTCAAATTGTCACGCGCTGCCGGGTGCGGGCGCTTTCGATCGCCGCAAAAACCATGGCAAGGCTGTTGATGTTGTCGTCGCTCGCCGTTTCCGGCTTCTTGCCGGAGCGGATGGCCGTAACGAAATCTGCGATCACACTGGCGTGGCCATGCGTCTCTGTCTGATCGGCAGGTTCCGGGATCTCGATCGGGAGCAGCTCGCGCAGAAAGCCTTCGCTGCCGGCGACCTTGTTGGCCTGGAAGCTCTCGGCTCCATCCCAGAGCAACGTGCCCTCGGTGCCGATGATCCGCCACTGGCTCTCCCAGCTTGTATTCGCGCCCTCGGCGCACCACGAGCCGCGATAGGTGAAGGTGACGTCGTCCGAGAGCTCGAAGATGGCGTTCGCAGCTGCCCCGTGCGCGTACCAGGAGCCGCGCGGATTGCTTTCGTGGCAATAGACCGCGAGCGGCGTTTTGGCGGCGATGAAGCGCGCGGCATCGAAGGTATGTATCGCCATGTCCAGGAGCAGCACATTGTCCATCTCTTCCCGGAAGCCGCCGAAATGCGCGCCGATGAAGAAATCGCAATGGAGACCGGTCAGCGTGCCGATCGCGCCGCTTTCGACGAAGCGGCGGATGCGGCGCACGCCGGAGATAAAGCGGCGGTTCTGGACGACGGCGTGGATCTTGCCGGCCTCGCCGGCAAGGCGGATCAATTCCCTGCCGGCGGCGAGCGAGGTCGCCATCGGCTTCTCGCTCAGCACGTGGCATCCATGCCTGAACCCGGTAGCAACCACATCACGACGGGCGGCGGGTACCACGATGTCGAAGAGCAGGTCCGGTTTGGTTTCGCTCAAGACGGCATTGAGATCGGAGCCGATGATCGCATCGGCAATATCGAATTCCGCCGCAAGGTTTCGGGCGGCGCCGGTATTGACGTCGACGAGCCCGACGATGCGGATCGATGATTGAAGTTCACGGTTTGCGGCGATCGCCTTGAGCCAACCTTTGGCCATAGCTCCGCACCCGCACAGAACTGCGCGCAAAATCACGTTTCTCCTCCCGTAAGTCTACGAAATCACCTTGTTTTGGCTACCGTAAACGTTTACGGAACTATGCGGAGTTTCCGAAACATGTCAATAGGGATTCGGAGACGGGCGGACGAACGACGGAGGATGACGGTCGGGATGAAGGGAATTCGGCGTCTTGCGCAACATCTCGATATTTCCATCGGCACGGTCTCGCGGGCACTCAACGGCAAGCCTGACGTCAATGAGGAGACCCGCAAGCGCGTGCTCGAGGCAGCGACGGAACTCGGGTATGTTCCGAACCAATCGGGCCGCAGCCTCCGGCAGGGCACGACCAATATCATCGGCTTCATGATGCAGACCGGCACGGAGATCACGGGCCAGGGCGACATATTCTTCATGAGCGTTTTCGACGGCGTCCAAGCGGTCTTTGCCAGACACAAACTCGATCTCGTCGCCCTGCTCTGCTCGTCGCAGGAAGATCCGAACGACTACCTGCGCCGCGTCGTAGCGCGCGGCTTCGCCGACGGGCTGATCCTGTCGGCAACCCAGCGCGACGATCCCCGTATCGAATTCCTAGCCGAACGCAACATCCCCTTCGTCACGCTCGGCCGAAGCCTGACAGATGCCGGCCAGCCCTGGCTCGATCTCGATTTCGAAGGTATGGCGCAGGCATCGATCGATCGGTTGGTTGCGCGCGGGCATCGACGCATCGCGATCACGCGGCCGCATGACGACGTCAACCTCGGCTACATTTTCGTAGACCGCTGCCGCCGGGCGTTGGCGGCGCATGGCCTAACCCTGGAGGAGGATCTGATCTTCCGCTCGACGCCGAACGAAGCGGGCGGCTATCAGATCGCACGTGACCTTCTCGCGCTCGAAGAACCGCCAACGGCGATCGTGCTGATCAACGAGACGATCGCGATCGGTTTCTACCAGGCGCTCTCCGAAGCGGGCGTCAAGCCAGGGCGCGACATCGCGGTGATCGGCCGCTATAGCCCGCACGCGCATTTCCTGTCGCCGCCGCTCACCTGCTTCCGCCTGTCGCTTCGCGATCTCGGCATCGCGCTGGCGGAAACCCTGCTTTCCGCCATGCCGGCCTTCAAAGATCATTATCCGGACGCGCCTGCAAACAAGGTCTGGCCCATGGAACTGGTCGAGGGCGAGAGCGATTCGTTCCTTGTCCCTCAGCACTGAGTGCCAGCAAACACTCCTGCGACCGGCGTGATCGTCGCCCGAATTTGAACGCGTCGACGGCCGCTAACGGATCATTTCCGCAAATTCGGCGTTTGAAGACGTAGCTCAATTGTCGGCTTCGGCCCATCTCCCTGTCGGAGCCCTCCTGAAAGGAGATTGCGATGCGCGGAATTTTCCTCGTCCCTGCCCTTCTCGGGTTGTCAACGGCCGCCTTTGCCCATGACGCCCCTAGCGGATGGAAATATCCGAATTCCTGCTGTTCAAATTTGGATTGTCGGCAGGTCACCCAGACCGCAATAAGCGAACGTCCGCAAGGCTATATCATCAAGGCGACCGGCGAAGTGCTTCCCTATACCGACGGAAGGGTGCGGATCTCTCCGGACGGATTCTACCATTGGTGCTCCGCCGCGGGCGAGGAACACAGCAAGACAATTTGCCTGTTCGTGCCGCCGCGTGCTTATTGAACATTTTTTTAAGTAGCCCCAACCGTCGCAGTTGGCATCTTCGCCATAGCGAAGCCGAAGTGATCGACTATCATAGGGTTGTCGGCACCTCGGTCGACGGCTGAGGTCATTGAAGAGGAAAGGCTGCCCGCCGACAAGAGGACGCGGGGAGCGGGACGCACATGGGTTGGTCTCTCAGGATTGGAACGATTGGCGGCACGGCGATACGGCTGCACATAACCTTCGCGCTCCTGCTTATCTGGATATGGCTGATGCACTACCGGATCGGCGGCGCGCCCGCGGCGTGGGAAGGCATCGTTTTCATCATCGCCGTCTTCGTCTGCGTCGTGCTGCATGAGTTCGGGCACATCGCCGCGGCGCGCTATTTCGGAATCAAGACCCCGGATATCACGCTGCTGCCGATCGGCGGCGTGGCTCGTCTCGAACGCATGCCCGAGGAACCTCGCGAGGAGTTTGTGATCGCCATTGCCGGCCCCCTCGTCAATGTCGTGATCGCGGGGCTTATCTTTCTTGCGCTCGGCGGATCGGTGGGCATGGAGCAAATGGCCGAGGTCGAAGATCCCGGCAGGAGCTTTCTCGCAAGGCTTGCCGGGGTCAACGTCTTTCTCGTGCTTTTCAATATGATCCCGGCCTTTCCGATGGATGGGGGCCGCGTACTGCGCGCAGCCCTCGCCTCGCGGCTCACCTGGGCTCGAGCAACCGAGATCGCCGCAGCAATCGGCCAGGGTCTTGCCTTCGTTTTTGGTTTCATCGGCCTGTTCTATAATCCGCTGCTGATCTTCATCGCCATCTTCGTCTATCTGGCCGCAACGGCCGAAGCCCAGAACGCGCATATACGCGCCGTTTCCGGTAGCGTCCTCATCGCCGACGTCATGGTCACCGAATTTGCAAGGCTTGACCGCTCGGCGACCATCGACGAGGCGATCGAGATGCTGCTCGCAACGACGCAACGCGAGTTCCCGGTGGTAGATGCCACGGGCCGTTTCGAAGGCCTGCTGACACGTGACGATATGATCCGTACTCTGAAGGAAAGAGGAGCCGCAACGCCGGTCGTCAGTGCGATGCGCGGCGACATACCCCGGATCCACTATCGCAAGCGCCTCGAAGAGAGCCTGAAACTGATGCAGCAGGCGAGCTCTCCCGCCGTTGCGGTGGTCGACGGATCGGACCATCTTGTCGGTCTCATGACCCATGAGACGATCGGCGAAATGATGATGGTGCGCGCGGCCGCATCAGGGAGCTTCCGTTTCGGCCACCTGCGCCGGGGCAAGGGTGATTACACCCATTTTTGAATCTTTCAGCGGTGAATGGCATGGGGAACCGAACACCGGCTGAAGCGTTCGACCCCGAAAGCGGAATCGGGTTCGACCATGTTCTTTGCCTTGCAAGTTCTGACAATCACCGTCGTGGCTGTCGCCATGGCGCTGGCGCTCGCGCATGCGCTCGAACTGCCGGGCAAGCTTAGATTGGCCAAGGAACAGTATTTTACCATTCAGCCGATCTACTATCCTGGCTTCACCTTCGGGGGTGCGGCCGAACCTCTGGGCCTGCTGCTCAGCGCCATTCTCCTGTTCCTGACGCCTCCCGGCACGCTGGCTTTCTGGCTGATAGCCTCTGCCTTCATTGGACTATTGGCCATGCAGGCGATCTACTGGATCCTAACGCATCCGGTGAACAATTTTTGGCTCAAGGATGTCGAATTAAGGGGCGTAAGCGCCGGCTTCTTCTCGCTGGCCGCTTCGCGCGATCCTGCTCGTTCCGGTGATCCGGATTGGACCAATCTGCGTGATCAGTGGGAATTCTCCCATGTCGCACGGGCCGTACTTGGCCTGATCAGCTTCATCCTCCTTGTGATGGCTGTCGCGCTCTAGGCCCCCGCGACGTCAGCTCGATCTCACGGAATGTTGTTTGCCGACGTCGCAATCCAGCCGCGGTTAATCGGCTACGATTTAAGGAGACATGCAGTAGCCGAAACAGAAAACGGAAATCGGCCCATGCGCGCTAGAACGGTCGGCTCCCTCCCCCTCATATTTTTGCTTTTTCTCACATCCGGGCAAGCCTTCGCCCTCGAGCCGCCGCGATCGGGACAACCGGTCTTCGACCGGGCCGTCGAGCTCGTGGTCGACAATTTTCATGACGCGTCGGCGCTCGACCGGTTCGTCGCGACAGTGCGCCGCGAGATTGAAGGTGTGCCGCTGACCGCCAAGAGTTCAGCGGCTGAGGTCGACAGGGCAATCGGCGCGATCCTCGCAAGCCTCGGTGCCTCGCATACCGCTCGCTTCAAACGCGATACGATCGACTACTTCGAGCTCGTCGATATATTCCGCTTTGCCGTCCGCAATGACATGCGGCGATTGTTTCCGCCGGATGGCGAAGTGAACTATGCCGGAATCGGCATGATCACGCAAAGCGATGGCCCGCGGTTTGTCACCGATGTCTATGACGGCTCGCCTGCCGATCGCGGGGGAATTCTCGTTGGTGACGAGATCCTTTCGGTGGATGGCGCCCCGTACCGCGAAATCGAATCCTTTCGTAACAAGATCGGGCAGAGCGTCGAGGTTCGGTTGCGGCGTCAGCCGGGCGCCGAGCCGATCGTCTTGAAGGTTGCAGTCGAGCGGCTGAGACCGCTGCGGACATTCGAGAGGGCGATCGAGAACAGCGTGAAAATGACGGAGCACGACGGACGCCGGATCGGTTATCTTCGGCTGTGGACGCTTTCCACGGGTGATGGCCTCGACATCGTCGCCCGCGAGCTCGCAACCGGGCGCCTCAAGGATGCCGACGGTGTGATCGTCGATCTGCGCGGCCGGTGGGGCGGCGGACCGGCCGACGCGGCGGAGCTGTTCGTCGGCGATACGCCGACGTTCCGACTGATCAATCGGGACGGCAAGGAGGCGCTTGCCAACGTGCGCTGGCGTCGTCCGGTGGTCGCGATCATCGATGAAGGTGCCAGAAGCGGGTTGGAACTCTTCGCCTATGCCTTGAAAGTGAACGGAATACCGCTGGTCGGCACGCGAACGGCCGGTGCTCTGCTTGCCGGCCGCGCCTATCTGCTAGCCGACGACAGCCTGCTGGAATTGGCAGTCTCAGACGCCGTCATCGACGAGGGGCTGCGGCTCGAAGGGCGAGGCGTCGATCCCGACATTCCGGTGCCATTCAGTCTGCCTTACGCGGCAGGAAAAGATCCCCAGTTCGACGCCGCGATCGAGGAGATGCGGCGTATTCTGGTCAAGGGCTGAGGCGGCAGCTTCTATTCGCTCTGCCGGAAGTTTCGGATGCGGTCGAACAGGACGGCGAGCACGGTGGCGCCGCCGATGAAGGTGCCCTGCCAAAAGGCGTTGATGCCGAGCAGGCCGAGGCTGTTGCGGATCACTTCGATAAGCGCCGCACCGATCAAAGCTCCAGAGGCCGTGCCGACGCCGCCGGCGAGATTGGCGCCGCCGATCACCGCCGCGGCAATGACCTGAAGCTCCATTCCCGCGCCGATATTTGTGGTGACGGCGCCGAGCCAGCCGGTCTGAATGATACCGGCGATCCCGGCTGCGAGCGCGGAGATCATGTAAACGGCAACCTTGATCCTTCTGACCGGAACACCCGTGAGCGTGGCCGCCTGCTCGTTGCCGCCGATGGCAAATACGTAGCGGCCGAACTTGGTCCAGCGCAGCACGAAACCGGTGAGGAGCGCCAGCGCGATCATGTAGAGCACCGGATTGGCGATGCCGAAGAACCATGCGCCGCCGCCAAGTGCGAGCAACTTGTCATGATCCGGTCCGAACTGAAAGACGACGGTATTGTTGGACGCCACCATCGCCAGGCTTCGTGCGATCGACAGCATGCCGAGCGTGATCACGAAGGGCGGGAACCCGAGATAGGCGATCATTACCCCGTTGAAGGCGCCGATCAGAAGCGCGGTGCCGATCGAGGCGGCGATGCCGACCTCGATGCTATAGCCGGCGTGCATGACGACCGCGAGCACCATGCTGCATAGGCAAAGCACGGATCCGACGGACAGATCGATGCCACCGGTAATGATCACCAGGGTCATGCCGAGGGCGATGATCGCAACAAAGGTCACGTTGCGGGTGATGTTGTAGAGATTCTTTGCCGTGGCGAAGGAGTCGGTGGCGAAAGACAAGAATATGCAGGCGAGGATCACCGCGATCAGCACCCAGAACGTCTGGCTCGCCAGCAACGCCGCCGGCCAGGTTTGCTGTCTGTGTTCTATGGTCCGTTCCAGCGTCGTTGCCATCGTCGACCTTCGTCTCTCTTCGCGGCCAGTCCGATCATACTTGTTCGATCGCGCCAGTAATTAGTCCGGTAACTTCTTCCGGTGAGCTTGAGGCAATCGGCTTGTCTGCAACCTTGCGGCCCCGCCGCATCACAATGACACGGTCGGCCACGTCGAAGACGTCGGGCATGCGGTGACTGATCAGAATAACGCCAATGCCGCGGTCGCGCAGTTCCCGGATCAGGTTCAAGACTTCCGCCACCTGACGAACAGAGATCGCCGCGGTCGGCTCGTCCATGAGCACGATCTTTGCCTCGGAGAGCATCGTGCGGGCAATCGCCACCGCTTGCCGCTGACCACCCGACATCTGCTTGACGAGATCACGCGGCCGCGTTTCCGATTTCAGTTCCCTGAAAATCTCGCCGGCCCGCTTGTACATCCTCTTGTGGTCGAGAATGCGCAGCGGACCGAGACCGCGCCGCAGCTCACGTCCGAGGAACACATTTGCCGCGGCCGTCAGGTTGTTGCAGAGCGCCAGGTCCTGGTAGACGATCTCGATCCCGTATTTGCGCGCCTCCACCGGTCGGTGAAGCACGAGTTCCGCGCCGTCGAGGCGCATCGTGCCCTCGCTTGGCCGAAAATTGCCGGCGATCATCTTGACCAATGTGGACTTGCCGGCGCCGTTGTCGCCCATCAGGCCCACAACCTGCCCCGCTTCTAGCGAAAGCGAAACGTCGCTGACCGCCTGGATGGCGCCGAAATGTTTGGAAATGTTGGCGAGTTCGAGAACCGCCACGGCCGTCTATCCTCCCGATAGCTTGGGGCTCGCGGCCGCTCCAAACCCTCCACCATGGATGCGGAGCCGTCGCGATCTCGCTTCTTCGATTTCCTCCCGAAAGAGCGATCAGGCGAATTTACGCAAAACCTTGGGACAGCGTCAATCGATTGTCCTGTGATTTAAGTCGCTCCACGCGGGCAAGAATCCATTTTGTATTACAAATACTCGTTGACGAGCGAAGCACGCGGATATTAGCTTTGAAAAGGGGAGCAAGAGCATGCTGATCCTTGTTACCGGTGCAACGGGCAAGGTCGGGCGGCACTTCATTGCTGGGCTGCTTGACGATCCGCGATTTCCCGAGGCGCGCATCCGTGCGCTTTGTCATCATCGCGTGTGCCCGGAAACCGACCGGGTCGAGGTGGCGCGCGGATCGATTGCCGACCGGTGCGTCGTGTCCAAAGCGCTCGCCGACGTCACCCACGTGGTGCACCTCGCCACCTGCAAGGAGACTCCCGATGACGTCATCGACGTTACGGTCAAGGGACTTTTCTGGCTGCTGGAGGAGTTCCGCGCAAGCGCGACCGCGTCCCAGTTCATCCTCATCGGCGGTGACGCCGGCATCGGTCATTTCTACTACCGCCATGACGGACCTATTACCGAGAAGGTGCCGCATCAGGCGTATCCCGGGTGCTACGCGCTGTCGAAGGTGCTCGAAGAGGTGATGCTGGAGCAGTTCGGCATCCAGTACGGCCTCAACGGCTGCTGCCTGCGCGCGCCGTGGATCATGGAGAAGGACGATTTCAGGTACACGCTGTCTTTCGGGGATGACGTCTTCGGCGGCCCGGTGTGGAAGAACCTCGTTCCGGAAGCAGACGCGAAGCGCTACGCCAGAGAGGGTACGGTGCCGCTGCTCCGGGATGCCGACGGGCGGCCGCTGAAACGCAATTTCGTGCATGTCGATGATCTGGTCTCCGCCATACTGGCGGCGATCGACAATCCACGCGCGACGCGGCAGCTTTTCAACATCTCAATGGACAGGCCGGTCGACTATGGCGAAGTTGCCACCTATCTCGCCCGCACCCGCGGCCTCGGTTCAGTCGATATAGCAAGCCAGTTTCACTCGAACTGGATGGACAACAGCAAGGCGAAGTACCTGCTGAACTGGCGACCTGACTACGACATGGAAAAGCTTATCGACTCGGCTTGGCAGTACGAGCGTTCGCAGGATGATCCACGCATCGTCTGGTACCCGGGTTGATTTGTGGGGCGGGCACGTGGGTGCCCGTTTGTTTCAAGGGAGGAAGGAATGAGGAAGGCACTATTGCTTGCCGTTGCCGTCTTGGCACTCAGCGCCGGAACGGCCATGGCCCAGAAGAAACAGCTCGTCATCGTCGTCAAGGGCCTCGACAACCCGTTCTTCGAAGCGATCAACCAGGGTTGCCAGAAGTGGAACAAGGAAAACCCGGATTCGGAATATGAGTGCTTCTACACCGGTCCGGCGTCGACATCGGACGAGGCTGGCGAGGCGCAAATCGTCCAGGATATGCTGGGCAAGGCGGAAACGGCGGCCATCGCCATCTCGCCGTCAAACGCAAAGCTCATCGCCCAAACGCTGAAGACGGCCAATCCGTCGATTCCGGTTATGACGCTGGATGCGGATCTTGCCGCAGAAGATTCGGCACTGCGCAAGACCTATCTTGGCACCGACAACTACCTGATGGGCGCGCGGATCGCTGAATACATCAAGAAGGCCAAGCCGAATGGCGGTAAGATCTGCACGATCGAAGGCAATCCGGGTGCGGACAATATTCTGCGCCGGGCTCAGGGGATGCGGGACACGCTGACCGGGCAAAAGGGTCTCGCAGAGCTGAAGGGTGAAGGCGGCTGGACCGAAGTCGCCGGCTGCCCGGTCTTCACCAATGACGACGGCGCCAAGGGCGTCCAGGCTATGACCGACATCCTTGCGGCCAACCCGGACCTCGATGCCTTCGGCATCATGGGCGGCTGGCCGTTGTTCGGTGCGCCGCAACCCTACCGAGACCTGTTCAAGCCAATGGCCGACAAGATCGCCAAGAACGAGTTCGTCATCGGCGCCGCCGACACCATCGGCGAGGAGGTCGCGATCGCGCGCGAGGGCCTCGTAACAGCGCTCGTCGGCCAGCGGCCGTTCGAGATGGGTTACAAGGCGCCATCAGTAATGATGGACCTGATCGCGGGCAAGCCGGTCGAAGACCCGGTGTTCACTGGTCTTGACGAGTGCACGAAGGATACGGTCGACACCTGCATTCAGAAATGACGCCATGTGGTGGAGGCCGGCAGCTTGTCATGCCGGCCTCCCCGAAGACTACATCGCTCAGATCTGCCAGTCGGGGTCGAGCGAATAGGCCCTGATATAGTCGATCTTCATTTCGGCCCCGTCGACAAGGCCATCGGTCGGCGTGCCCGCGATACCTCCGACGGCGAGATTCACGAGCATGTACATCGGATCGTGCATGTCCGAGGGCGTGTCGGCGCGTGCGATCGCGGCGTCATCGAAGTACCAGACGATCTCCTCTTCCGTCCAAAGCACCCCGTATTTGTGAAACCCGCTGGTATCGGCAACCTTGACGGCGCTGGCGATGCTGGTCTGCGACCCGGTTTCCTTGGAATGGACGGTGGCGATGACGGTATTTGGATCCTGCCCGCGCATTTCCACGACATCCAGTTCCGGCGGCCAGGAGCCATCGGCCGGGAGCAGCCAGAAGGCCGGCCAGACGCCCTGGTCGTCCGGCATGTCTGCCCGGATCTCGAAATAACCGTAAGTCTGGGCAAAGGACGAATGGGTCGTCAGCATGCCCGATGTATAGTCGTAACCGTTGATCTCGGCTTGAATGGCGTCTGATGCCCGCTCCGCGGTGATCGTCAGCACGCCATTGTTGACCGAAAACGGATTAGCGGATGCCGTCGGCTGATAGGCTGGATTGATATACCATTGAAGCTCGCCATTCTCGGAGAGCGTCGCTCCTTTATCGGGAGCCCACCAGAATTTCGCGTCCCAGACGCCGCTCGACCCGCTGCGAAGCTGAAGCGTGTTGAACTCGTCGGAGAAGGTCTGCGTCAGCACGGAGCGATCGAGGCTTAGTCTGAACTGGTTCGCCTGCAATTGGTCGGCGGTGGTATTGGCGAAAACCAGGCTCTCGCCGTCGGCGAGACTGAGCCGCAAATTGGCACCTTCCTGCCGGAGATTGGCCTGGACCTGGGCAAAGGACGTAAATCCGTAGCCTTCGAGGCGGACGATATCGTCGAAGTTGAAGTCGGTGATAAGGTCGCTGCCATTGCCGCGCGTGAATGCAAAGATATCGGCGCCGCCTGCGCCCCGCAACACGTCGTTGCCGGCGCCGCCATCGAGCGTCTGGCTGCCGGAACCGCCAGTAATGATGTTGTCGGCATCATTGCCGAGAGCAAATCGTCCGTTGCCGGTGACGGTCAGGTTTTCGAAATTGTCCGGCAGCGTGTAACTCATCCAGGTGTTGATCGTATCGACACCCTCGCCGGCCGCCTCGTAGGCGCGGTTAATACCGGAATAGAGATAGTAAATGTCGTCGCCTTTGCCGCCGATCATGGTGACATTGACGGAACTGTCGCCCCAGATGGAATCGTTACCGGACGTGCCGTAGAGTGTAGGGCCCGATCCGGTGGCGGAAAACCATGCCGTCGAACTTCCGCTGTAGTATAGCGGCTTGCCCACGGCGTTCAGCACAGTTCTGCTCATGAAAACATCTCCGATTTAATTACTCGGTCTCCTCCACTGGGCCTGGCAGGCCCTACTCCACCCGCAGGGAACCTAACATCGGGTCGACCGAGGATCTACCCATGTGACCTTGGGGGTTCGCAGGCAGGCGGCGTCCGTGCCTATCCGGAACAAACCCGCCCGTGCCGCGTTTCCCGGGGTCAGCGAGCGCTTGCGGAGGGACCTATGTGCAGCGCGGAGGGTCTGCCGAATAATTTGGAGAGCAAGATCGGTCCTTCAGATTCGCCGGATTTGCGGGCAGTGTTGGACGCATTGCCTATGGCGGTCTTTGCCACGGACAGAGAGGGAATCATTACCTACTTCAATCAGGCGGCCGCGGATCTCGCCGGCAGCGAGCCCAGACTCGGCAAGGATCGTTGGTGCGTCAGTTGGGACCTGCGTCGCGCGGACGGGTCAATTCTGCCCGATGACGAATGTCCGATGGCCCAGACACTCAAGGAAGGGCGAGCGATCACGGGCCGTGAGATCGTGGCTGTGCGGCCGGATGGAACCATGGTTCCGATCCTTTCCTACCCGACACCGATCCTCGACAAATCGGGGATGATGACGGGGGCGATCAACCTCCTTGTCGATATCAGCGACCGCAAAGGCTCTCAAGCTATTCTGCGCGCGCAGACAGAGCGAATAGAGGTCCGAGACCCGGTCGTTTCCAGCTCCGGCGAAGCACAAGCAGCGACAACGATCGACAACGCAGATTTGCTACTCGCCAGCCAGCACGAAGCTGAACGCCGCCTAAGGGCCGAACGGGATTCCCGATATCTCGCAGCGATCGTCGAGTCCTCCGACGATGCCATCATCAGCAAGGACCTGAACGGCATCGTCACCAGTTGGAACAAGGGAGCCGAGCGTCTGTTTGGGTACGCCGCCGATGAAGTGATCGGGAAGCCGATCACCATCCTTATACCGCCTGGCCGTGAGGATGAGGAGTCCCATATCCTCGGTCGCATCCGCAATGGAGTGCGTATCGATCACTACGAAACGAAGCGTCAGCGCAAGGACGGAAGCCTTGTGGATATCTCGCTCACGGTTTCGCCCGTTCGTGACGTCACGGGCCGTATAGTCGGCGCCTCAAAAATCGCCCGCAACATCACGGAACAGAAGCAAGCTGAAAAGACTGTGCAAGCGCGGTTGCGCGAGCAAGCTTCGCTCTACCGCCTCACTGAAAAGCTTCATCGCGCCAAGGGCATTGAAGAGGTCTACGACGCGGCGTTGGATGCCATCAAAGCGGCGCTCAACTGCAGCCGCGCGTCGATTCTGTTGTTCGACCAGTCCGATAGGATGCGCTTCGTCGCTTGGAGCGGGTTATCGGAACATTACCGTCATGCCGTCGACGGCCATTCTCCGTGGACCCCGGACGCGCACGATCCGGATCCCATCTTCGTTGCAGACGTCACTGGAGCCGACCTTTCCGACGAGCTCAGAGCAACAATTGCATCGGAAGGCATTGCCGCGCTCGGGTTCATTCCCTTGATCACCGGAGGACGGCTGATCGGCAAGTTCATGGCGTATTACGACAAGCCTCATGTGTTCAGCGAGACCGAGATCAGCCTCGCGCTGACAATCGCGCGACAGCTCGGCTTCAGCATCCAACGCATCCGGGCCGAACGGGCAAGGCAACTCGCGGAGGAGCAACTGCGACGCAACGAGGCTAACGAACGGGCACGCGCGGCCGAACTGCAGGCCATCATGGAGGCGGTGCCGGCCCCGATATGGATAACACGAACGCCTGACTGCCGTGTCATCGAAGGTAACCGAAGCGCATACGAGCTGCTCCACCTGCCGCCAGGTTTGAACCTCTCGTTTTCGGCGCCCCCTGAGGAGCGGCCATCCGTGTTTCAGATTTTCGCGGCGGGCAGGATGTTGTCGGCCGATGAGTTGCCCGTGCAGCGTGCCGCACGCGGAGAAGAGGTCGAAAACTTCGAAGAGGAGATCCGGTTCAATGATGGCAAATCGCGCCATCTCCTCGGTAACGCGACCCCGTTGCGAAACGCTCTTGGAGAAGTAACGGGCGCCGTGGCCGCCTTCATCGACATCACAGAGCGCAAGCAGACAGAAGAAGCCCTTCGAGAAAGCGAGCGCCGGCTGAAAATGGCTCTGGATGCCGGGCGGATGGGCGCCTGGGAGTGGAACCTAGAGAGCGGCAGGGTGATCTGGTCACCCGGACTTGAGGTGCTTCATCATCTCGAGCCGGGGACATTCGCGGGAACACTCGCAGATTTCAAACGTGATATTCATCCCGCCGATCTTCCGGCCGTCGAACAGGCGATCCAGAGAGCCCTTGCGACCCGCGAGGACTATCATGTCGCCTACCGCGTGCGCCTGCTCGACGGAGCGATACGCTGGATGGAAGCCTTTGGCCGGTTCTCGCCGCCAGACAGCGCGGCGGGTGAGCGCCTGGCTGGCATTTGCATGGACATCACCGAGCGAAAGGAGGCTGAAGCGCAGAGGGACCTGCTTGTCGCGGAACTTAGCCATCGCGTGAAGAACACGCTGGCCACCGTCAACTCGATCGCGCGCCAGTCTTTTTCGACGAACCCGGACGCACACGATGCGCAGCGATCGTTCGATGCCCGCATCCGGGCGTTGGCACAAGCACATACCCGTCTCGCGGAAGCCAGATGGTCGGGAGTCTCTCTGCAGAGCATATTCTCCGATGAGCTGGCTCCCTATCGAAATGAGGACATGGACAACATCTCTCTCGACGGCCCACCAACGAATCTGCCGCCAAAGCATGCGCTGACACTCGGTATGGCCGCGCATGAGCTTGCCACCAATGCCGCCAAGCATGGAGCGCTTTCCGTAAAGGCTGGTCGCGTAAGTGTCGATTGGGCTGTCGACCCAAATGAGAACCGGCTTTGCATCCGCTGGAGCGAGACAGGGGGCCCTCCCGTCTCACCGCCAAGCCGCAATGGTTTCGGCCGCTTGCTTCTCGAACGGGTCCTCGCTTCCGACCTGGGCGGCGATGTCCGCCTGGAGTTTGCGTCGCAAGGGCTGAACTGCACGATCGACGTGCCCTATCTCAGGGGTGCCGAATGACGGAGTCCGAGGGCTGCCGGGTTTTCGTCGTCGAAGACGAATTCCTGGTGGCATTGCAGATCGAAGACGACCTTGTTGCAGCCGGCTACGTCGTCGTGGGCCCTTTCACGACGTTGGAGGGATCGATCACCGCGTCACGGGAACAGAAATTCGAAGTCGCCACTCTGGATCTGAATCTACGCGGCGAGTTTGTCTATCCGCTCGTCGATGAACTGCTTGAGCGCGGCGTGCCCGTCTTGCTGCTGACGGGCTACACGGCGGCAGATTTACCGGATCGGTTTCGTGCATTGCCTCGCCTGGCAAAACCGTTCGACGGCCCCGAACTGATCAGGCAGGTCGAAAGCCTTCTGGCCGCGAGGTGACGGCCCGCGTCGGTTTCCCGTGAATGCCGACGCCATCTCCATCTCGTCTTCGGCCAATATTCATCGAGAGAAAGGAGCATGTCGCGCGGCCAAGGCGCGACATGCTGTTTCTATTTGAATGACCGGTAAAGTCATGGGTCAGTGGGACTCTTTCCTACTCTGCGGGTTGGGGCAGCGTTCCTTCTGCAACTTCCATTCTGCCTCCGGCCAGTATTCGCTGACCCAGAGCAATGATTGCCACGGACGCCACTCCCGCGATTACGGATACGAAGAAGCCGTTTTGGGCGCCGAAATTATCGACTACCCAGCCCGCGGCGAAGGCCCCGAGCGCCATGCCAATTCCAATGCCGGTCATCACCCATGTGACGCCCTCGGTCAGCATGGATTCCGGAACCCGGCGCTCGATCAAGCCAAAGGCCGTGATGAAGGTCGGCGAGATGGCGATGCCGCTGACGAAGACGGCGAGAGCCAGAAGCGGCACCGTATCTGCAACAAGCAGCGGCAGGGCCGTCACCGCAAGGATGCTGACGGCGATCAGCAGTTGCCTCTGCAGCGCCATGCTGGGATTCAAGGCCCCGATGACCAGCCCGACGACGAACGACCCGATCGCGTAGACGCCGATGACAAGGCTTGCGGCATTTGGCTGCCCGAGCTCTTTCGTGATTGCAACGGCACTGACTTCCGCCGTGGCGAACATCGAGCCGACGAATACCAGTGCGAGCGTTATGATCTGCACCGGCAGCAGCCGAATTGCCGATCCTCGGGAAATGCCGTGCTCCAGGTCACGCACCTTCGGTTCAGTCGACCGCTGCAGGACGAAAGCGGCGGTTCCGATCGCAAGGAAAATGGTGCTGACCAGCATCCCGGCCTCCGGAAACAGCGCGACCGCCAAACCGACCGAGAGCGACGCGCCGGCGATGTAAACCAGTTCGTCCGCTGCCGATTCAAAGGCAAAGGCCGTGTTCAACTCAGGACGGTTGCGGAACAGCTCTGTCCAGCGCGCCCTCAACATCGCGGGAATGCTTGGCATCGCCGCCGCGAAAAAGGCCGACGCGAACAACGCCCAGGCTGGCCAATCCTGGTTCGTTCCGACCATGAGAGCAATAAAAGCCAGAACCGAGACGACTGTGGCCGGCACTATGACTGTCGATTGGCCGAGCCGATCGACCAGTCGCGAAATTTGAGGAGAGACGAGCGCATTCGTAAGGGCGAACGTTGCTGAAACCGCGCCCGCGATCCAATACTCCCCACGTGTCTGCGACAGCATGGCGACAATGCCGATCGGTGCCATGGCAATAGGCAGGCGAGCGAAAAAGCCCGCGGCGGAGAAGCCTTTCGCGCCCCGCGCGCTGAATATTTCTCTGTAAGGATTAGACATTAGGTGTTCCTTCATCATCAGGAAGTCTACTTACATACGTGACGTATGTGGACGGTAGTTGCATACGCCGCGTATGTCAAATAAAATACGCGTCGTATGTGAAGAAGGAGAATCCATGAGTAAACCGCGCCCGGAAATGATCGCCGAGACACGCGCGAAGTTGCTTGCCGCGGCCCGGCATGCCTTCGGGACGGTAGGCTATGCGCAATCCTCAATGGATGATTTCACCGCAGGCGCGGGACTGACGCGCGGCGCGCTCTATCACCACTTCGGAGACAAAAAAGGGCTGCTGCAGGCAGTGATTCAAGAGATGGATGCCGAGATGACGGCGCGATTGAACAGCGTCTCGTCACGAGCACCAACGCGCTGGCAGGGGTTCGTCGACGAGTGCGTGGCCTATATTCAGATGGCGCTCGAGCCCGAAATTCAACGAATCATGTTTCGCGACGGCCCCGCCGTGCTCGGAGACATATCGCAGTGGCCAAGCACCAATGGCTGCATCGCAGCCCTCAGTCGGAGCCTGAGCCAACTCAAGGCGGACCGAGCGATTGTCGACGTCGATGAGGAAGCGACTGCGCGCCTGATCAACGGTGCCAGCAGCCACGCCGCCTTGTGGATCGCCAACTCGGAGGACCCGCAGGAAACATCAAAAAGGGCGGTGGAGGCCTTCCGTGCACTGCTTGAGCGACTAAAGAAGCCTGACGGAGACACGGCCAAAGAGCGTGCGACGATTTCAACAACAGAATCTTGACCGAGTACCCCTCGGCTGGGTGAACAACCCGGCCCGCTGCTCGGGGCGCGATGAAGGATCGGGATTACCTGAATAAAGTCAATGGCGTGCAGAGAGCCACAAGACCTTCCGACCGGTCCGCGCGGCGGGACCGGTCGGCTTGTCCGTCAAATTTCCACGGTCAAGAAGTCCGATAGCGGCACTTGCAACGCGGATGCAATACGCTTCAGCTTTGCCGGATTGGTATCCAGGCCACTTTCAATCTCACTGATTTCGACGTTGGCGAGGCCACAAGTGACAGCAAGGTCTTCGATGCTATAGCCGACAGCCTCACGAGCGGCCCGGACACGGGCGCCCATGTCGTTGCTGACGACGGCTGCGGCTTGCTTGTTGTCAAAACATTCTAGTGAAATGGACATAAATGTCTCCTTCTCTTGGCATTGAATTTTTGTAAATTCGATGTTGAGGGGGGTGACACGCGCCTTAGCGACGGCGGTAACGTTTTATGTCATCACTGTAACATAAACAAGCCACCATACCGCGAAACGCACTGCAACGGCCACGCGTTGCGTCATCAAAAGCCGAATGCAATCATGCTTTGGACCTCGATTTGAGCGCTCACGGGTTTCCAACCGCCGGGGGCGAGATCCTGCCCCTCTCCTCAAAACGCTGTTTCCAGTGGGCGCCGTTCGCCATAAACTGAGACTCATGAGGGTTTTTAGTTTCACTGCATTTCAGCACCTCCAGATCTTCAGTGGCATATTTGCTTTGCACAGGCTGCTGCTCGGCACCGGCACGCGACATCGCGACGGCGGCAATGAGGCCGGATATCTCGGTTCTTCACAGAACAGACACTTGCCGCCGATCCCTGTAACCGGCTCCGCCGGTTGGACATGGTGCGCCGCGGAATTGTTTCCGTCGCCGAGCCAGGTACGGCCGCAAGATCCACCAATCCGATGGTGGTGCTCCGCTCTGGACAATCGCCCTATCTGCGGCACCCGAACGACTTTGGCGGACTGCCCCTTCTGAAGGGAAGGAACTGAAGATGACGAATCAAGCCGGAGCGAACGCAGCATCCAAGCCCGCGGGCGCGGAGGGCACGACCCTCCGAGACCAGTTCGCCATGATGCGCCACGCCTTCATGGCGTCGCCGCTGCTGAAGACAATCCTGTGGCTAACGGCCGGCAGCTTCGCGATCATCATCGCGACGGCGGTCGGACAGATCATCCTCAACCGCTGGAACCGGCCCTTTTTTGACGCGATCGAGCGGCGCGATCTCGACGCCTTTTTCTATCAGCTCCTGGTTTTTGTCTTCATCGCCGGTGGCCTGTTGGTGCTCAATGTCACGCAGCAATGGCTCAACCAGATGGTGCGATTGAGGCTGCGCGAGGGGCTGACGCTCGACCTGATCAACGAATGGATGCGGCCGCTGCGCGCCTTCCGGCTTGCCAACTCCGGCGCAATGGGCATCAATCCGGACCAGAGAATGCAGGAAGACGCCGGCCATCTTGCCGATCTTACCACCGACCTTGGTTTCGGCCTTCTGCAGTCGTCCATCCTGCTTGCGTCTTTCGTGAGCGTGCTCTGGGCGCTGTCAGCAGGTTTTGTTTTCCACATCGGCGGCTACTCGCTCGAGATTCCGGGCTATATGGTCTGGGCAGCGATCCTTTACGCCGGCTCGGCATCTTGGCTGAGCTGGCTTGTCGGGCGGCCGCTGATCGCCTTGAACGGCGAACGCTACGCACGCGAAGCGGAACTGCGTTTCTCGCTGATGCATGTCAGCGAACACATCGATGCTATATCGCTTGCCGGGGGCGAGACCGGCGAGCGGCGGCGTCTGGAACTCGATCTCGCGACGGTGCTCGGTGCCATGCGCAACATTTACCGTGCCCAGATCAATCTTGGCTGGGTCCAGGACGGCTATGGCTGGGTCACGGTCGTCGCGCCGATCCTGGTCGCCGCGCCCGTCTATTTTTCCGGCGAGATCAGCTTCGGCGGCCTGATGATGGCCGTCGGCGCCTTCAATCAGGTTCATACGTCGCTCAAATGGTTCGTCGCCAATATCAGCGCCATCGCCGACTGGCGGGCGACGCTTCTGCGCGTGGCGGCGTTCCGCCGCGCGCTGATCATGACCGACGTCCTGCACGACGCGGAAAAACGGATCGAGTTCGTCGCGAATGACACAAACAAGTTGACCTTCGACAATCTTGAGGTCGCATCGTCGAGCGGACGTACCAGGCTTTCCGAACCGCATATCGAAATCGGCCCGGGTCAGCGCGTCGTCATCAGCGGCGACCCCCGCGCCGGAAAGACGCTGCTCTTCCGGGCGCTCGCGAGGCTTTGGCCCTGGGGAAGCGGGCGCGTCGGATTGCCGGCTGGCGAGATGGTCGCGTTCATCCCGCGCTCCCCTTACTTCCCGCGGGGCAAACTGCGCAACGCCCTTTCCTATCCACGTGCCGGTGACTTCTCGGATGCGAGCCTTGTTGCGGCACTTTCGAAAGTCGGGCTTGATCAGTTGACCACGCTGCTCGATCGCGAAGCGCGCTGGGAGCGCGAACTCAGCGATGACGAACAACGTTCACTCGCCTTCGCACGGCTTGTTCTCCATCGGCCGCGATGGGTGATCATCGATGAGGCGCTCGAGACGATGGACGGGGAAGCGATGAAGCTAGCCCTATCCATCTTCGAGGACGACCTCCGCGATACCGCCGTCGTCAAAATCGGCCGCACGCCGAGGAATGGACCTCTGTTCTCCCGTGTCATCCATCTCGTGAAGGACGCCGAAGGCCCCGTCCTCAAACCCATTCACCTTGGCGGCAGTGTGCACGAGAAGGAATTAGCGGCGCCTTGATGGCGCTACGGCTTCGGCCGGTGCAGCGCTGCGTTGGCCGCAAAGACGCCGCGCGGGGACTGCCTACTGCATGTTCCTTAAATCGTCGCCGATTTAAGGATAAAACATACAGCAATTCAAAGTGTTACAGCGTCCTTTGCGTGTCTGATAAGACGCGCGGCGCTGTAGCGCCACACACGCTTTTCCTGGAATTGCTTTAGACGCCGCGCTTGTTGCCCCAGAGCAGAACATGCAGTTGCGGCAGGACGCGCGCCTCGAACCAGCGGTCCTCGGTAACCTTGGCGACCAGCCAGAGCATGCGTTCCATTATGCCGTCGATGTCGATCGCCGCATTGTCGTCATCTGGGGGCGGCGGTGTGTGGTTGCCGGGTTGCAGGTAGACGGGCAACTGAGGATAACGCGCGGCCGCGGCCCGGGCATAGGCGTAGTCCGCCTCGTCGAAGACCACAATCTTCAGCACGGTTTGCGGCCTGCCCTCAGACACCCGCAGACACGCGTCGAATGCCTGCCAATCCGTTTCCATCGAACTCGACGGCGGCTTCGGACTCAGCACCAACACGTCGAGATCGGAAAACCAGTCCCTGGCAACCGACCCCTGCGTTTCGAGGGCAAAACGATAGCCCTGGCGATGGCCGCGATCGATGAGTTCGCCAAGCGGCTGGATGGCCGGATTGCCGCCGGAGAGCGAAACCATAAGCGGCTTTCCGCCTGAGAGCCGCACGACCTCCTGCCAGGCATCTTCCGTGGACATCGCCTTCCATTCGTCGCGATAGCGGCTGTCGACCGCGTGCAGGCTGTCACACCAGGAGCAGCGATAGTCGCACCCACCAGTCCTGACAAACACCGTCGGCAGGCCGATCAGCACGCCCTCACCCTGTATCGTCGGCCCGAAAATCTCACTGACGCGAATCTCGGTGGATTTGTCGGAGGTCATGGCCGGTATTCCGCCCAGGTCTTCGCCGTTTCGCTGACCCGCACCGCGGTCGTCTCCGGAAGCCGCGCCTTGCACCAGTCGTAGAAGTGCTGCGCCAGACACTCCGCCGTCACCCGGTCGTGGCCGAGAACGTCGTTGAGATGCCGGTGATCGAAGGTCTCGTCGATGTAGCGCTTCAACGGCGCGAGCTCATGATAGTCGCGCACGAAACCGTGTTCGTTCAATGTTTTGGACGAAAGCTCGACCTCGACGACATAGTTATGCCCGTGCAGCCTGGCGCACTGATGCTCGGGCGGCAGGCTCGTCAGTTGATGCGAGGCAGAGAAATGGAATTCCTTGGTTATGCGGAACATTATTTCACCTCCTCGGCGGAAAAGGCGCCTATAGCCGCAGCCCAGAAATCCGGATCCTCGTATTCCGTCGGATCGGCAACGCCCGCCAGATGAAAGGCTTCGCGTCGTTCGACGCAGGTGCCGCAACGGCCGCAATGGCGCGCGCCGCCCTTGTAGCAGGACCAGGTTTGGGCGAAGGGCGTTCCGTTTCTCGCACCGTCCGCAACGATCTCAGCCTTGGAGACGTTGACGTACGGCGCATAGAGCGTGACGTCGGCATAACCTTCCAGCGCGTGGCGCTGCATCATCTGGAACGCGTCGATGAATCCCGGCCGACAGTCGGGATAGATGAAGTGGTCGCCGCCATGTACGGCGGTCGCCACCGCATCAGCCTTGCGAGCCGCGGCAACGCCGAAGGCAATCGCGAGCATGATGGCGTTGCGGTTCGGCACGACCGTTACCTTCATGGTTTCCTCGGCGTAATGCCCGTCCGGCACATCGACATCGTCGGTCAATGCCGAACCGCTCAGGTGCCGCCCGATTTCGCGGATATCGATAATCTGGTGAGGGACGCCGAGACGTTCAGCGCAGGCGGCGGCGAAATCCAGCTCTTTGCGATGCCGTTGGCCGTAGTCGAACGACAGCAGGCCGACAAGCTCGTGTTCCGCCGCGATCTTGTGCGCGAGCGAAACGGAATCCAATCCGCCGGAGCAGATCACAATGGTTTTCATAACAGGTGTCCTTGTTTTGACCGGGTAGGCTGCGACCGGAGTTTTACCTGCGCGCTCTTTAGGCCAAACGGCGCGCCTTGTGAATACCCTACGGCCACGGAGGCGACCCAGCGGTCGCATGCGCGGACGAAACCCTCGGTGCTTTACCGCGGTCACAACTCGGCATTTATCGAGCTGGTCAATAAGGGCTATCGGCCAACGCCTACTAATCGCAGCCATCCAGTGCCCTAGCTCAGCCACACGGACAGCAGGAACGTTCCCGCCAATTCCGCAGTTTGGCGTTCGCGGACCCTAGTGCAGGCGCACCGTCCTTGACCTCTTCATCATCGAGAACTGGAGCTGGATATGCAAAGTCCTGGCGCACTTGAAATCTCGCGGCGCGACCTGCTGGTCGCCTCCGCTGCTACCGTCACGGTGGCGAGCACAGCCTCGCTCAGCCACTTCCAGACAAGTACCGCCGCCGCATCGCAAAGCACGAAAATCTCCTTTACGGTGAATGGCGAGCGCCGAGAACTTCAGCTCGACAACCGAACGACGCTGCTCGATGCACTCCGGGAGCATCTGCATCTCACCGGCACAAAGAAGGGATGCGACCACGGACAATGCGGCGCTTGCACGGTCCTCGCCGATGGGCGCCGCGTCAACGCATGCCTGACGCTCGCCGTGATGCATGAGGGTGAAGACATCACGACGATCGAGGGCTTGGGCCAGCCCGGTAGCCTCCATCCGATGCAGGCCGCCTTCGTCGAGCATGACGGTTTCCAGTGTGGCTACTGCACGCCCGGTCAGATCTGTTCCTCTGTCGCCATGCTTGAGGAGATCAAGGCCAATATTCCGAGCCATGTGACGGGCGATCTACTCGCGCCCGCCGAGGTCACGCCCGCCGAGATCCGGGAGCGCATGAGCGGCAACATCTGTCGTTGCGGCGCCTATTCGAACATCGTCGAGGCGATCACCGAAATTGCAGGGAGGAAGGCATGAGAGCTTTCAGCTACGAGCGCGCCTCCACGATCGAAGCGGCTGCAAAGGCCGCAGCCAGCACAGACGGCGCGAAGTTCATCGCCGGCGGCACCAATCTCCTGGACCTGATGAAGCTCGAGATCGAGACGCCCACGCATCTGATCGATGTCAACAGGCTGGGTGTGGACAGGATCGAACCGACACCGGAAGGCGGTCTCAGGATCGGCGCCCTCGTCCGCAATACCGATCTTGCCGCCGACGAGCGGATCCGCCGAGACTACGCGGTCTTGGCAAGGGCCTTGCTCGCCGGAGCATCGGGACAGTTGCGCAACAGGGCAACGACCGCCGGCAACCTGTTGCAACGCACGCGCTGTCCTTATTTCTACGATACCAGCCAGCCCTGCAACAAAAGGCAGCCCGGCAGCGGCTGCTCGGCGCTAAGCGGCTTCAGCCGTCAGCTTGCGGTCGTTGGCGTCAGCGACGCCTGTATCGCGAACCACCCGAGCGATATGGCGGTCGCCATGCGTGCCCTCGATGCGATTGTCGAGACGGTTCGCTCCGACGGCACCACGCGCAGCGTCCCGATTGCCGATCTCCATCGCTTGCCCGGTGACACGCCGCACATCGAGCACGTCCTCGAGCGGGGCGAACTGATCACGGCGGTCGTCCTGCCGAAGCCTTTAAGCGGTAAGCACATCTACCGGAAGGTTCGTGATCGCGCTTCCTACGCCTTCGCACTGGTCTCCATAGCTGCGGTGGTTCTGCCGGACGGGACCGGCCGCGTCGCTGTCGGTGGCATCGCACCCAAACCCTGGCGCGACGAGGCGGCCGAGCGAGAGCTTCCGAACGGAGCAAGGGCGGTCACCGCCAAGCTTCTCGCGAACGCCCGCCCGACGGAACAGAACGCCTTCAAGATGGCGCTCGTCGAACGCACGCTGAGCGCCGTTCTTGCCGAAGCGAGGGGATGAGAGAATGAGATTCGATACACCTGCAATGACGAACCCGATCGACCAAGGCAAGGTCGTCGGCCAGCGCATCCATCGTATCGACGGCCCGCTCAAGACAACGGGCCGCGCGGTCTATGCCTACGAATGGCATGATTCGAACGGCCGCTACGTCTATGGCTATATCGTCGGTTCGGCAATCGCCAAGGGCCGGATCAGGTCCATGGACGTCTCCGCCGCAAGAAACGCGCCTGGTGTGCTCGCGGTCGTCACCTCCGACGGCATAGGGGACCTGAAGAAGGGCAAATACAACACCGCCAAGCTCTTCGGCGGCACGGAGATCCAGCACTACCACCAGGCGATCGCGGTGGTTGTCGCGGAAACTTTCGAAGAGGCCCGCGCTGCCGCCGCGCTCGTCAAGGTCGACTACGCCGAGGAGAAAGGCGCATTCGATCTGGAGGCTGCGAAGGACACCGCCGTCAAGCCGGAGGAAGGCGAACCGGACTCCGCCGCGGGCGACTTTGATGCCGCCTTCGAGACCGCAGCCGTTAAATTCGACCAAACCTACACCACGCCGGATCAATCGCATGCGATGATGGAGCCTCACGCCTCTATTGCCGCGTGGAACGGCGATGAACTGACGGTCTGGACGTCAAGCCAGATGATAGACTGGTGGCGGACCGATCTTGCGACGACCCTCGGGATCGACAAGGAGAAGGTCCACATCATGTCGCCCTTCATCGGCGGCGGTTTCGGCTGCAAGCTGTTCTTGCGTGCAGACGCGGTGCTCGCGGCGCTTGCCGCGCGCGAAGCCAAACGTCCGGTGAAGGTCGCTCTCCCCCGTCCCTTCCTGATGAACAATACCACTCATCGCCCGGCGACGATCCAGAGGATCCGCATCGGCGCGGAGCGCGACGGAAGGATCACGGCGATTGCGCATGAGAGCTGGTCGGGCGATCTCCCTGGCGGAGGCCCCGAAGTGGCCGTTCAGCAGACGCGGCTGCTTTATGCCGGCGCGAACCGAATGACCGCCACGCGGCTTGCCACGCTCGATCTGCCGGAAGGAAACGCCATGCGCGCTCCGGGCGAGGCGCCGGGCATGATGGCCCTGGAAATCGCGATCGACGAGATGGCGGAAAGGCTCGGCCGAGACCCGGTCGACTTTCGGATCATCAACGACACTCAGGTCGATCCCGAGAAGCCGGAGAGGCCATTCTCCCACCGCAATCTCGTCGGCTGTCTGCGCACCGGCGCGGAACGCTTCGGCTGGCAGGACCGAAGCAAGCAACCGGGCGGCAGGCGCGAAGGAAACTGGCTGGTCGGCATGGGGGTCGCCTCGGCCTTCCGCAACAATCTCCTCGTTCCCTCCGGAGCTCGTGTCCGCCTCGACCGTGAGGGCATCGTCACGGTGGAGACCGACATGACCGACATCGGCACGGGCAGCTACACGATCATCGCCCAGACGGCTGCGGAAATGCTCGGTGTCCCAGTTGACAAGGTTGCCGTCAGCCTCGGCGACTCCCGCTTCCCTGTTTCCTCGGGCTCGGGCGGGCAGTTCGGAGGAAACTGCTCGACGGCGGGCGTTTATGCCGCCTGCGTCAAGCTACGGGAGGCGGTGGCGCAGAAGCTCGGCTTCAACAGCCCCGATGAACTGACCTTTTCCGGGGGCGAAGTCCGCGCCGGCGACCGCCGTATGCCACTAGCGCAAGCAGCAAGCGATGAAGCGCTCGTGGCAGAGGACCGCATCGAGTTTGGCGATCTCGACAAGACCCATCAACAGTCCACCTTCGGTGCCCATTTCGTCGAGGTCGGAGTCGATGTTGCAACTGGTGAGACGCGAATCCGGCGAATGCTGGCGGTCTGCGGCGCCGGCCGCATCCTCAATCCGATCACCGCACGCAGTCAGGTGATCGGAGCGATGACTATGGGCGTTGGCGGGGCCTTGTCGGAAGAGCTCGTCGTTGACACGGAGCGCGGATTTTTCGTCAACCACGACCTCGCCGCCTACGAGGTACCGGTGCATGCCGACATCCCGCACCAGGAGGTCATCTTCCTCGATGAGAGCGATCCGATGTCGTCGCCGATGAAGGCCAAGGGGATCGCCGAGCTCGGCCTTTGCGGTGTTGCCGCGGCTGTCGCGAACGCCATCTACAACGCGACCGGCGTGAGGGTACGCAAATATCCGATCACGCTTGACAAGCTGATCAACGGGCTTCCGGAGGTCAGCTAGGCTACGGTGCCACCTCAGCCGGCTTCTTGTCGGGATTTGGAAAGTCTTTTTTGCTTAGGACGAGGTTCTTTGAACTCTCTCTGGGCCAAGAAGTTCGCGAAGTGAATTCTTCGACATTGGCTCTGCCAAATGGAAACCCTGCAGTTCGTCGCAGCCAAGATTGCGCAGGATCTCGCTCTGTTCTTCGGTCTCCACGCCTTCAGCCGTCGTGCGCAGGCCTTTCGCATGTGCGACGCCAACGATGGACTGCACGATCGCGACGCCACCACCGGGCCGGTCGAACGCTTGGACGAAAGAGCGATCTATCTTGATCCGATCGACCTCCAAGCGCTGCAATCGGCCAAATGAAGAGAAGCCCGTCCCGAAATCGTCAAGCGCGAACTTCACGCCGAACTCGCGCAGCGCCGTGATGTTCTTTTCGCAGACGCCGGCTTCATCGAGGAGAGCTGTTTCGGTGATCTCAAGCTCCAGTCTCGACGGCTCAATCCCGAACTGGCGCAGCAGCGAGAAAACTTGAGCAGCATAATGTCGCTGTCCAAGCTCGACCGCGGAGACATTCACTGCAATATCGAGGTCCGGAAACTCACGCGCGGTAGAACAGGCTTCCTTCAATACGAAGGCGCCGAGCCGATCGATAAGACCCGAGGCCTCCGCAAGCGGAACGAAGACTTCCGGGGCTATGGTGCCTTTGTTCGGATGCCGCCAGCGAATGAGAGCTTCAAGCGCGCTTATCGCGTGGGACGCGGCGGAATAGACGGGTTGGTAGAAGACTTCGAGCTGATTGCCAGCCTCCAACGCCGCTCGCAGATCTTGTTCCAGATCCCGCCTTGTCCTGATCAGTTCGTCCATATGGGGACCAAAGATTGCGTATCGATTCCGCCCGGACGTTTTGGCGTGATAAAGCGCGATGTCAGCCTTCCGCGTAATCTCAATGGGATCGGCAGCATTCCCCTTCGCAACCGCCACACCTATCGAGAGCCCGATAAGAACGGGCTGACCGTCGATCTCGAAAGGCCTACGGATCGCTGCGATCAGAGAGTCGCAGAGTTCCTCCACCTCGTCCTGGCGCGAGTGCTCGACCACGATGGTAAACTCATCGCCGCCAATTCTGGAAATAACTGCAGCAGTGCCGGCGGTTTCCTTCAGTCGCTTCGCGACTTCGATCATCAGCCGATCGCCGACGGGATGGCCGAGTGTATCATTCACTTGCTTAAAGCGGTCGAGGTCGAGGTACAGGAGAGCATTCGTCTGGTCTGCTGCTGACGCGGCGACCACACGCGCCAGCAACTGATTGAAAGACGCGCGGTTCGCGAGGCCGGTCAACGGATCGTGAAGCGCCAGGTGGTTGAGTTCAGCCTGGCTTTGCTGCAGCCGCCTTGACCGCTTCCGCAGTATCACGCTCAGCACGCCTGTGAGCGCGAAAAGGCAGAATGCGGCGACCAGAAGAACCGGTGCCGTGGCTTTCGCTACATCGGCACCGGGTCTGAACGGCAGCCAGGAGAAATATCCGATCGTTTCACCAGACGACGACACGATCGGCGCGTAGGATCGCTCCTGACCAAGGTTCGGCACGACAGAAAAGCGCACGTCTTCAAAAACATACTCCGCGCCGAGATGGGTAAGGAAATCGCCGTCAAGGAAACGGACGGCTACGTGAAGAAACTCCCCGCCGGGCTCCTGCACGATATTGCCGGTGTCCGACACTATCGGCTTCACGCTGACTATCGCCGGCCGGCCGCCGAGACGAACCAGATCGCTTTCCCCGATCGACAGCACCTGCTCGCTTATCCCTGTCTCGTCGCCTTCTGCGAGCCTCTTCTGCAACCGCGCGATGAGCGGCATTGCCTCAGGTGCTATGTTTCTGAAAGCGTTCTGATCGTCGGCCTCTCCGACGAGGAACGCGTATAGTGGCTTCCGATCCGGGCTGATCACGAACGCGCCATCATGTCGGAAATAGCTGTGCATCCAGCTACCGAGGTTGGAGTCGATCCACTCACGATCCCACTCCTTGGATACTTTCCTTACCGCATCATCCCAGACGGTGACACTCTCCTGATCGTGGGCGATGCTGTATTGCATCTTGGAAATGATAAGCTCGATGAGTTGCTGCTGGCGTTCGACTGCCACGGCGTCGGACTGCTGAGTTGACCAACGGACGGCCAAATATACGCCAGCCATTAGTGTCATCGCGACTACCAAAGGCAGCATCGACTTGAAAACCGCGGTGTTGCCAACCCAGAATCTCATTGGCGCTCCTCCCAGCACGCTTCTTATTGATTGGCTCAACGCTTTCCAAGCGCTGTACGCTCCCCATCGGTTTAAATTTTAACGGATGAATCAGTGGGGAGCTGGCGTAGCGTGGAATCGTACGGGGAACGAGACTCGAGCCGCGATCGGCAGAACAAGAACCCCGACCGGCGAAGACCTTGACCTCATCACTGCCTTAGAAAACCTGTACGGGCGAACGTTACGAACGATGGGTCACTTTCCTTGCGGCAGTCTGCGCAGTGGCGGAGCCCTGCTTCCAAGCCGTGTCCGACATGCTACTCGATCAGCGACACGGTTCGGCCTACAACGATCTCGTCGGTCGGCGAGGCGCAGGTTTCCATCGTTGAATTGCCCGTGAACGTGATCTGGTCCGCTACGATCTGTGTGCACCCTCCGGACACAGTGGAGTTGCCGGTAAAATCGATGTGGCCGGTGGGCATGTACAGGTTCCCCTCCAGAGTCGATTCGGAATTACCCGTCACCTGATGAATCACACCCGTGTCCTGGCGGCTGGCAAAGAAAAGCAGGCCGGCAAAGGGTCCGCTAGTCGGGGCGGACAGGTCAATGTCGCCGTTGCCGAGCAGTTTCGCCGCGGCTCCATTGGTGAAGAACAAGGTCACTCCTTCAAGGTGCAGGCCTGACGTCCCCAGGAGCGCTTTCCGAACAGGGAGAACATGGGATGCTGCGCGCCGGACCACGTGGCTTGACCCCTCAACTTGAAGGCTTTCGTCGGAATCGCGCGGCCTGCTGAAGCACGGACCTTAACCCGCCCTCCCCGCCGCACGTAGTGACACACTCCGTCACCGGATGCGTTCGCTCCCGGGGTTGCTCACGTCAAGTTTCCTGAGCCATGGCAGCGGCCGCTTGAATTCGACCCCGATCTCGCACGAGTTCTGCCAGGCTACCCATCCGGACGCGCAAACGTGTTCTGGAATGAAGAGCAGTTGAATCTCTGGTCCGGTTGATACCGGCGTACTGAATCGCAGTCGCGCACCTTTGGAATTGATATCTACGATGAGACATTCGATTCCAAGTCCTCCCGCACCCTCTTGCAGAAGACGGGCGCGCTTAAGAGACTTTCGTCTCGTGAGTTGGCGGAGTTCGGCATTAGGCATAATGACTTCCTTTGATGAAACCTGCTGCGGTGCTTTTACTCGATCAGCGCTATTCGCTGGTTTGCCAGGAGATTCCTGGTGCCCGCGCTATCGCAGGCCGACTGCATTGTTGAATTCCCGCTGAAGGTGATCTTATCGGCGATGACTTGCGTACAGCCGTTCGTCGTTGCGGAATTCCCCTTGTAATCGAGCGAGGACGCCGGCGTGTAGACCGCCCCGGTCAGGACCGAGTTCGACGTCCCGTTGATGGCATGGCTCACGGCCGTCTGGCTGCGGCTGCCGAAAAAGAGAATTCCTGAATAGGGTCCGGATGTCGGGGCCTTCAAATCGAGGGTGACGTTCCCTTTGAGGTCCAATCGAGCGTCGTTTGCGAAATAGAAGGTCACGCCGCTGTAACCGTTCACTGGGGCGCCTACCTGCAGCCGGGCTGCCGAGGTGGCCGTTGGGTTACCGCCGTTCGCGGTAAACGTGCCGCCAGTTATGATATACAGGCCCGGTTCGAACTCGGCTGTTCCCTTCACGTCCAGGCCGTTGGGAAAGCACCTGACCCTGACCCCGCTGGGATGCACCTGTGTCGTTTTCACAACGGTCACCTGGCCCGGATTGCCGATGTTCCTGTTGCCGGAGTCGCAGGCGAATCCAGGCCACGGATACGGCTCGGGCACACTCGCATAGGGGTCAATGCTTGCCGGCGCGTTCTCGTGAACCTTATCGCACTGCTTCAACCTCAGGCCCAGCGTCGCCACGGCTCCACCGACCGCGTGGACACAGTCGGCACTCATCGACGCGGATCCGGACATGAGAAACGAATCTGAAGCGCTCGAATTCGATGCCACATCACAACCACTCAGGTCCACCGAAGCCGAGCCTGAGAGCGTTACGGCGCCCGATTTTGTTTTCGAGAGGGCAAGCACGCAGGCCGTCGACCCCCCCTCAACCTGTGCAACCGCGCGCGCCCGCATCGTGACGGGTTGATTGGAAAAGATGGACGAAAACAGCCGCGAACGCGTCTCCGTCAGGACGACTTCAAGCCTGTCCTGAGTCCCGGCACTTGCGGTCGGTGACGAAGATGGGCTTATCGCCAGCGTGCCGGCCGCCGGCGAGTAGCCGCTTTTGGAGGCGATCAGTGTTGCCGTGGCCTCGAGCGCAGGCCTTTGATCCCCTGCGCGCAGACGCCCCGCGGCCGCATGCGCGGCAACGTCTGCGGCATGCTGCAGCTTACGCTGCTTCAGATACCAGAAGCCGGTCTCCGCGCCGAGGCCCATGGCTCCGACGAGAACGGGAAACGTGACCGCCGCGATAACGGCGACCGTGCCGCGTTCATCCGTCAGGAGTTGAAGTGCACCCGCCCGCTGCCGCGCCGATCGTCTCGCAAAGATCACGTCGTTTCTTTCGCTCATTCGCATGCCCAGTTGTCTGAGGTTTCGGGAACGGACGATACAACCCACTGCGATGCTTAGCGATTCGGCCGGTTGGTCTAGTCCGGCCCGGAAGCGCTCGCCGGGTCTGCTTAGGCCATCAGGTCGAATGGTCATTGAGCGGTCCAAGGGGCACATTTCAAGGGACTAAACGGCTCCAGACTCCCGCAAAGGCACCTGAGATGATTTCGACATTCGCAGCTTCGCTCGCATTCTTCCTCTTCGCCGGAATGATGACCTATGCCGGCGTCAGGGACGTGACGACGATGACCATATCGAACCGCCTCGTGCTTGCGCTTGCCGTTTCCTTTGCGCTTCTTGCGCCCGTCGCCGGGCTGGGCGTAGCCACGATCTCGTCGGGCGTTCTCATAGCCTCCGGCGTCCTCGTCTCGACCTTCGTGCTCTTCTCCTTCGGCTGGATCGGCGGCGGCGACGCAAAGCTCTTGCCTGTGGCCGTCCTCTGGCTCGGGCCAGGCCTCGCGCTCGACTTCCTCCTTTACACGGCCCTGATCGGCGCGGCGCTGACGCTTGGCCTCCTTCAATTCCGGCGCATGCCCCTACCGGTGGTCCTGAAGAAGACGGCCTGGTCCGCGCGCCTGCACGCCCCTGAGACGGGTGTCCCCTACGGAGCGGCGATGGCGCCTGCGGCGCTCCTGCTGCTGCCGCAAAGCCATTGGTTCTCCGCCCTACTCTGAACGGCGGCAGCCCAACCCCTCACCGATCGATAAAGGTCTAGCCAATGATCCGTTTTGCAATTCTCCTGCTCGCGCTGGCAGCTGGCGGCGCTGCCTCCTGGTTGGCGCTCGGCGCCGCAGAGCAGCCGGCAGTCGCGGCCGCACAAGTGCAAGAAGCTCCTTCGCAGGAAGTGCTCGTCGCGTCTGCGGAGCTCAAGCGCGGGACGGTTCTCGAAGAGGGTCATGTGCGGTGGCAGGCATGGAAGGGGGAGATCCCTCCTGTGTTCATCAGCCGAAGCTCGCGCCCGGATGCGATCGCATCTGTGACGGGGTCGCTCGCCTTGGGCGACTTCGTTGCCGGAGAGCCTATCCGTCAAGACAAGGTCGCCCAGCGTGGCGCCGGCTTCCTTTCCAGCATGCTGCCTTCGGGGAAACGGGCGATAGCTGTCCGCGTGACTGCGGAAAGCACGGCCGGCGGGTTCATCCTGCCCAACGACCATGTCGACGTCGTCCATACCGTCGCTCGCTCGGGCTCGGGAAATGAGGGCGATGTCGTCAGCCGCGCCATCCTCTCCAACATACGTGTGCTCGCGGTTGACCAGACGGTTTCGGAAGGGGCGGACGGGACCTCGGTCATCGGCAAAACCGCAACGCTCGAAGCGGATCCCCAGCAAATCGCAACGATCGCGGCGGCGGAAGCTTCCGGCGCGGTCTCGCTCGCGCTGCGGCCCTTGGTCGACAATCACGAACCATCGGTTGTTGAAACGGAAGGCCATCGTCGCGGAATGGTGCGCGTCATCAGTGGCGGCCGAACCTCAATGATTGAAGTTCCCTCCCGCTCCAGCGGAAGCTGATCATTTCAAGGAAGTTTCGAACCAATGAAACAGCTCGACAACATAACTTACGAAACCTCCCCGGCGGCGTCGGCACTGCCGCCGATCCCGAAGGTCGACGTCGCCGTCTTCTGCCGGTCCGAGGAGGTGACACAGGCGGTCCGTGCGGCGGCATCCGACCGTCGCATGGCGCGCGCCACTGTGACGATAAAGACCGGAGGGATAAGCGAAGCGACAGCGCATTACGGCGGCGTCATGTCGCCGAACCTTGTGGTCGTGGAAAACGATGACGCCGAAATTCGGCTCATGGCGGCGCTGGAGGGCCTAGCCATGGAGTGCGTCACGGGTACCAAGGTCATCGTGATAGGCCGTTCAAACGACGTCGGGCTCTATAAGAAGCTCGTGGACGCCGGCGTGAGCGACTACCTCGTCGCGCCGCTCGATCCCATGGATTTCGTTGCGGCGGTGCATCGCTGCTTTCGCAGCTCGGTCGAGGAGAAGCTCGGGCGTATTGTCGCCTTTGTCGGCGCTAAAGGTGGAACCGGATCCTCGACGCTCGCGCACAACGTTGCCTATGCCATGGCCAAGCGCGTGGATGCGGATGTTCTTCTGGCCGATCTCGACCTCCAGTCCGGTACGCTGGACCTGAACTTCGATATCGAGGCGAGCCAGGGCATGGTCGATGTTCTGGAGAGCCCCGACCGCTTGGACGAGGTGCTATTGCGCCGTCTCGCGGTGCACCATACGGATCGCCTGCACCTCCTGCCGGCAACCGCGAACCTCGACAAGGTCTTCAGCCCTGGCGAGGACGAGGTCGACCACCTTCTCGGCGTCGCTCGCTCGAGTTCCTGGCATCTTGTCGTCGACCTCCCACATATCTGGACCGGTTGGACGCGCAAGATCCTGCTCGAAGCCGACGAAATCGTCATTACGGCGACCCCGGATCTTGCCAGCATGCGCAACGCGAAGAACCTGATTGACTTCTTGAGGAGGGCGCGGCCGAACGATCCGCCGCCGAGGCTGGTACTCAACAAGACCGAGACGCCGAAGCTTGCGGAGATCAAACCGAAGGACTTCGCCGCTGCGGTCGGGCTCGAGGAGAGCGTTTCCGTCCCCTTCGATCCGAAGCTATTCGGTGCCGCGGCGAACAATGGCCGGATGGTGATCGATCAGGCACCCGGGTCTGCGGCGGGCCAGGCAATCGCCGCCCTGGCGTGGCGCGTGAGCGGCACAAGGGAGAGACGAGCCGATCAGAATGGACTGAAGACGCTGCTTCAAACGGTCCTCAGGCGCGGCAAATCGAAAGCGCCACCGGCACTGCGCAAGAGAGCAGGCGAACTCCAAGCGTCGCAGGCAGGAACCTCGGCGACCGAATTTGCCCTGCTTGCGCCAGTGCTCGCCCTCGCGCTTGTCGCGATGACCGATGTCGGGTTTGCCCTTTACGAACGAATGACGATCGACCACGCGCTGCGCGCCGGCGCGCAAGCTGCCATGGCAGACCCCGGGCCGACGCAAGTCCAGAAGGTGATGCAGTTCACGCTGGCCAAAAGCGCGATGCTGGCCAATGCCACCGTTTCAGCGGTGAAGCGCTACTGCGCCTGCCCGGAAAATACCGGCGTCGACCCGGACACGGCGCCGCAATGCGGAACGAGCCTTTGCGCCAATGCAGCGGCGCCGTTCATCTACTACCGCTTGGCAGCGACGAAGAACTATCAGCCTATGTCGCTGCCGGAAGTGCTCCCCGCGTTTGAGCTCAACTCCACCATGCAGGTGCAGGTCCGATGACGTTGCCTCAACGGGGGCTCCGGTCGCTGTGGCGCAGCGAACGGGGGGCGACGGCGGTGGAATTCGCGCTCGTGTGCCTGCCGCTGCTGCTGCTCGTTCTCGGCGTGATGGAATTTGGCCGCGTCTTTTACGTACGCAACGATCTCTCGCACGCCGCCGACATTGCTGCGCGAAAGGTGCTTATCGGGCAGATCGCCCGCGATGCGCCTGACAGCGAAGCTCAGACCAAGCTGGAGAGCGCGGTGCGAGAGAGTTTCCACAGCGGCAATTCCTCGCGGCTTCAAATCGTCACCGGCAAGGAAACGGTGGACGGGATCGATTTTCGCGTTCTGTCGATCGAGTACCCCTTCACCTTCGTGCTGCCTGGATTGGCGGAGAGCTCTTTCAACCTTCAGCTCTCGCGGCGCATTCCGATCCAGTGATCATTCAAGGACTGCCAGCGCCTGTGGGATTGGCGTCTTCACCGGGCTGCGGCGCAGTGCTCTGAGATTGCGGAGCGCTCTGTTCGCCGGATTGAACCGGATCGCAGCGACTAGTACAGCTATATGTTGTCCTACCCGTGCCCTCGTCGACGGTGACCAGGCGGCCGCCTGCAGCCACTACGTCAACGATGACATTGGCGACCTCGGCGCCGTCCGTGCCCATGACAATGAGGTTTGTCGAACCAGGCGCCTTGCCGGTCAGAATGACCGTCTTGTCGTCGCTGAGAGTCGCCTGCGCGACAGCCGGATTGCCAATGACGAGCGTGCTTGCGGGCCGGGCCAGCAGGAGCGTTCTCGCGAAATCCACGATCACCTTGACGACACCCTCGGTCTGGCGGGTCGGCTGCAGTGTGGTGGCCGCTGGGGGGACATTTTCAGCTGCCTGCGCTCCGCCGAGGGTGGCGCATGTCGCGACCGCTAGAACGAGCCATCCGGCGCCGATGCGCATTGGAATCACTCCCATTAGTTGCTCCCGATGTCTCAACGGATGGATGTGCCATCCGTTCCAATAAGTCTGGCAAAGCATGGAAGTAGTGCAATGCCGACAATCGGACTAGGCCAACCGGCCGAGCCATTTGCGGGCGATCATCGGCCATCAGGCTGAATGGATCGAGAGGGTTAATAAAGTCTATATGAGAGCCACACAGCAAGCGGGAAACGACGCAGAACCTGGCCCGGCCCTGTGAAGCCGAACTTGGCGTCGGCGCAACCTCAAACCACGAAGGACCCGAACCATGAAGAATCTTCTTGTCCGCTTTGCCCGCAACGAATCCGGCGCGACCGCCATCGAGTACGGCCTGATCGCCGGCCTGGTCGCCGTCGTGATCATCGGCGCGGTGACCACAGTCGGCACCGATGTGAAAACAGTGTTCACTACGATTTCAGAAAAGCTGAAGCCGGCTACCTAATTTCAAATGGGCAAGGCTCTTGCAACGCAGTGCGGAGGGTTGATCCCTCCGCCAGCCTATTTTGGCCACAAGCAGTTCATGTGAGAACGGCAGGCGACGTCGATGTTTGGCAAAAAATCGATACTGGATCAAACGGCCGCCGAAAAGATAGAGCAGCCAGCACGCGAGATCGAAATCCCGGTTCCGCGCGAGGTCAAGAAGCCTGCCGCTGTCCCGGCCGCCGCGAACTCCGAACAGTATTACAGCCTCAAAAAGGAAATCTTCAGCGCGCTCATCGCCACGATCGACGTGGCGGTGCTGTCGACCATGGACGGCGAGCAGGCGCGCAAGGAAATTGGCGCGATCGTCAACGACATCGTCGCGGCGAAGAAGGCCGGCATTTCCATGGCCGAGCAGAGCGACCTTCTGAACGACATCTGCAACGACATTCTGGGTTATGGTCCTCTCGAGCCCTTGCTCGCACGCGACGATATCGCCGACATCATGGTGAATGGCGCGAACCAGGTCTTCATCGAAGTGGCCGGTCGGGTGCAGCAAACGGGTATTCGCTTCCGCGACAACGAGCAGCTCCTGAACATCTGCCAGCGTATCGTCAGTCAGGTCGGCCGGCGCGTCGATGAATCGAGCCCGATCTGCGACGCGCGTCTGGCGGACGGTTCGCGCGTCAATGTCATCGCACCGCCGCTTGCCATCGATGGCCCCAGCTTGACGATCCGCAAATTCAAGAAGGAAAAGCTGACGCTCGACCAGCTGGTACGTTTCGGCTCGATCTCGCGCGAAGGCGCCGAGATCCTCAAGATCGTCGGCCGCGTGCGCTGCAATGTCCTTATTTCCGGCGGCACGGGCTCCGGAAAGACGACGCTGCTCAATTGCCTTACCGGCTATATCGACGACGGCGAACGCATCATCACCTGCGAAGACGCCGCAGAGCTGCAATTGCAGCAGCCACACGTCGTCCGCCTTGAAACCCGCCCGCCCAATATCGAAGGTCAAGGTGAAATCACGATGCGCGCACTCGTCAAGAACTGCCTGCGCATGCGTCCGGAGCGGATCATCGTCGGCGAGGTGCGCGGGCCGGAGGCCTTCGATCTGCTTCAGGCGATGAACACAGGCCATGACGGTTCGATGGGAACGCTGCACGCCAACTCGCCGCGCGAGGCGCTCTCCCGCATCGAGGCGATGATCACCATGGGCGGGCATTCGCTGCCCGGCAAGGCAATTCGGGAGATGCTCGTTTCGTCCGTCGACGTGATCGTCCAGGCGGCACGCCTTCGGGATGGCTCCCGCCGCATCACCCACATCACCGAAGTGCTCGGCATGGAAGGCGACGTGATTACGACCCAGGACCTCTTCGTCTACGACATGGTTGGCGAGGACGAAAAGGGCAACATCATCGGACGGCATCGCTCGACCGGGATCGGCCGCCCGGCATTTTGGGACCGCGCCCGCTATTTCGGTGAGGAGGCCCGCCTCGCCGCCGCGCTCGACGCAGCGGAATTGAAAGCGGCTGCATAAGCCAAGTCCAACACAGGTGCACGCAAATGCTGTCGTCGCTGCTGCTTCCCACGATTGTCTTTCTGCTGGCCTCCAGCAGCGTCGCCGGCGTGATGGTCGTCGCCTTCTACCCACGCGTGGTCAAGGCAAGCGCCTATCGCCACAGGTTCGAACGCATTGCTGCGGTGGCAGAACGCCAGCGGAGCAAGCCGACCGAAGAGGACGACCGCGACCGCCGGCGTTCGGTGGAAAAGACGCTGCGCGAGATCGAAGCCAAACACCAGGCGAATGCCCGGAAGGGCCGCAAACCACCCTTGACCGGCAGGATGCGCCAAGCCGGCCTGCAATGGTCGACGAAGACTTATTTTCTCGTCAGCTCCGCTGCGGCTCTGGTCACCTGGGGCGTGATGCTCTTCTTGGGCCTTGGCATGCTGGTAGCGGCTGGGTTCGCGATAGCCGGCAGCTTGCTGCTGCCGCACGCCTATGTGAATGCGAGGCGCAAGTCGCGGTTTGCTCGTTTCGCAGCGGAGTTCCCGAATGCCGTCGATGTCATCGTGCGAGGGCTCAAGGCGGGGTTGCCCATGCCCGATTGCCTGAGGGTGATCGCAGCGGAAGCACAGGAGCCGGTCAAAAGCGAGTTCCTCACCATCGCGCAAGACCAGACACTCGGCATTCCGGTCGACGAGGCGGTGCAGCGCATGTGCGAACGGATACCGCTGCCCGAAGCCAATTTCTTCTCCATCGTCATTGCCATTCAAACGCGGACCGGCGGGAGCCTCGCCGAAGCACTCGGAAACCTCTCCAAGGTGCTGCGGGAGCGGAAGAAGATGAAAGCCAAGATCAAGGCTATGAGCGCTGAGGCAAAGTCTTCCGCCGGCATCATCGGTGCTCTGCCGTTTTTCGTCGCCGGCGCTGTATACCTGACGAGCCCGGATTACATGGCGCTGTTGTTCTCGACGCTGACGGGCAAGCTCGTGCTTGTGGGTTGCGGGCTTTGGATGAGCGCCGGCATTTTCGTCATGCGCAAAATGATCAACTTCGACTTCTGAGAAACAAGATGAGCCTCCGCCCGTATATACCCGATCCGGAAGAGCTATCTGCCTTAATGGCAGGGCTCTCCGCCTTTTGCGCGGTCGTCGTCGTTTCCTGGCCCTATGTCTTTCGGGATACTTTGGCAGATCGTATGAAAAAGGTGGAGAGCGAACGCGAACGCATCCGCCAGAGAGAGCGTTCCCGGCTTGGCACCGAGAAGAGTGCAGCGTCGCTGCGCGTCGAGCCGAAGCGGCTTTTCCAGGCGATCGTCAATCGCTTCAATCTTGCCAAGCAGGCGGAGGACGGGGAAATCGTCCGCAAACTGAACATGGCCGGCTATCGCGGCCACGCGGCGATCACGGCCTTTCTCGCCGTAAGGCTGATTGCGCCGATCGTGATCTTCGCAGCCGCACTGTTCTATATCCTGCTCATCATTCGCCCGGAGGCGCCGCTGCCTCTGGTCCTGGGCATGGCCGCCGGTGTCGGCTCGCTCGGCTATTACGCGCCTGCGATCTTCATCAAGAACAGGATCACCAAGCGGCAACAGGCGATCCGCCGATCATGGCCGGAGGCGCTGGATCTCCTGTTGATCACCGTCGAATCCGGTATGGGCATCGAAAGCGCCTTGCGGAAAGTGGGCGAGGAGATTGGCGCGCAGTCGCCGGAGATCGCGGAGGAAGTCCTCCTCACCACCGCGGAGCTTTCCTACCTGCAGGACCGACGGCAGGCCTTCGAGAATCTGGGGCAGAGAACCGGCGTTGAGGGCGTGCGCGCCGTCGTGACCAGCCTTATCCAGGCAGAAAAATACGGCACGCCTCTCGGTCAGGCGCTCCGGGTGATGGCGCAGGAGAACCGTGACATGCGCATGAGCGAGGCGGAAAAGCGGGCCGCCGCTCTTCCGCCGAAGCTTACGGTGCCGATGATCATCTTCTTCCTGCCTGTGCTCTTCGCGGTCATCATCACGCCGGCCGCCATCCAGATCATGAGCATGTAGGAGGCTATGAACGAATCGGGCGGACGAGCGCGAAAGGCGCTCCCTGAGTTCGCCTTTACCGATCCGGAATCGCTCCAGCGCAGAATTGGGGGTGGGGCGAGAGCGGCGCTGCGCGGAGGTTCGGCGCGCAGCGCCGCAACTTGACTTCGATCAGGGTTTGCCTGGTCTTTCCTCATTCCGCTTGAGCCAGCAGAATCGCGTCGATCTAACCATGAAGGGCTTTACAGCCGCGCGTCCAATGGGACGTTCTGTCCTTAAAGCGGTTCCGATTTAAGGAATCATGCAGTAGCTAGAGCGGTGATCTCAGCGGCTATGTCTTCGACCGGCAGCACGAAATCGACGAGACCGGCGCTGATCGCCGATTTCGGCATTCCGAAGACGATCGAGCTCTTTTCGTCCTGAGCAATTACCTTTCCGCCGGCCACGCGCAGCGCCCGAAGGCCCTCGGTGCCGTCATCGCCCATCCCCGTCAGGATGACCGCGAGAGACTCGCCCTTGAAAGCGCGAGCAATCGAACCGAAGAGATAGGATGCGGACGGCTTGAACCCCTGAATGGGATCTTCGTCCACGACACGCAGGCGCGACTTGCCAGAGACCCCGAGTTGATGGCCATCCGGAGCGAGGTAAACGGTCCCGGGCCTTAGTCGTTCGCCATTCGCGCCGACCTTTACCTTGAGTGCAACCGTCGCGTCCAGGGATACGGCAACGCCGTCGATGAAGCCGTTCGACATATGCTGCACGACGAGAATGGGTGCAGGAAAATCGGCAGGGAGCTCCCTCAATATAGAGCGGATCGCGGCCGGTCCGCCGGTGGAGGCGGCGATCCCCACGATCGCGATCCGGGTGTGGGCCGCAGCCTCGGGTGCCTCTTTGACGTGATCATCGCCACGGGTTTTCTTGCGCCACTGGCGAACGACCTTGACCTGTGCCATGGCCTTGACGGTCGAGAGGAACTTGTCGATCGCCGCTTGTTCGAGGGATGTGCCGGACGCGGTCGGCGCCGGGATGACCGCGAGCGCGCCTGCGTCGAGGGCGCGCGCGGACAACGCTCCCAATTGCGAACCGTCCTGATATGACACCATCACGACTGGCGTCGGCGCGGCGATCATGATCTCTCTGACGGTTTCGGCGGTGTCGTCGTCGCGGAGCTCCACTGCGACGATGTCCGGCAAAAGCTTGCCGGTTATCCTCACCGCGTCCTTGCCGCTTCTTGCGACGCCGACGAGCTCTACGGCGGCGTCGGTCCCAGCCGCCTTTTTGACGAGTTGTTCAAGGCCGGGAGTCGATGTCGCAAGCAGAATACGTGTCATCCTCGCCCCTCACACAACCCGGCGCATCGTCTCCAGAAAGTGCTCGGCATCGAACTGGTCCTTCCTCAGATAGGCATTTGCGCCAGCACGGAGCCCGCGGACTTTGTCTTCAAGCGTCTCACGTCCCGTCACCAGGACGACGGGCGTGTCGGTGAAACGCTCCGATCGACGAATGGCCTCGGTGAGTTCGAAGCCGTTCATCGACGGCATGTCGACGTCCGCGACGACCATGTCGGCGCCGTGGTCACGAAGCTCGTCCAATGCTTCCCGGCCATTGCTTGCCATCGCGACATCGTAGCCCGCGCCCTTGAGGATGAGCTTCACCAACGTCCGTACGTACTTTGAATCGTCGACGACTAGCACCTTGCGACACGCTGCCGGAATGGGCTGGGACACGCGTGCGCCGTCTGGTGATCGCATCTCGGCGGCAGCCTCGGCGAGCGCTGCAACGTTTAAAAGGAGAGCGATACGCCCGTCAGGCAGTACCATGCCAGCGCTATAGCGACGAACATTCGCGAGCCGCGGTCCGAGTGGGCGCGCGAGAAGTTCCTGCTCACCGGCAACGGCATCGACGAGCACCGCGATCGGCCCCCCTGGAGCGTCGACCACGATGGCCGGCATGGCCTGCCGGATACCGCCTCGGCTCGACCGCGCTCCGAACCAATCGGCAAGATCCACGAACGGCATCGGCCCCATCGGCGTGCTGACGACGCACCTGTCCCCAGACATGGCGAAGTCTTGCGCATGAATGCGTATCACCCGCTGGACCGAGGCCGTGTCGATGGTGAACACATGCTCCCCGGCGAGCACCTCCAGGACGCGGACCGTCGCGAGCGTCAGCGGGAGCGTGAGGGTGAAGGCCGCGCCTCCGCTCGGTATCTGCGAAACCTCGGCAGTGCCGCGTAGCGCTTCGACATTGCGTTTGACGATGTCAAGGCCCATCCCGCGCCCGGCGAGTTTGGTGATGGTCCCCGATGTCGATACCCCCGGCTCGAAAACACGCTGCAGGAGCTCTGCTTCGCTTTTGCCTGCGGCGCCCGCCGCCTCGCTGAGGGAGGCAATGTCAAAGCCGCGGCCGTCATCCTTGACGCGCACCTGCATCCGGTCTCCAGAGATAGCTGCTGCAATTAGGACCCTGCCCTTTTCCGGTTTTCCCGCTGCCCGGCGTTCCTCCGGGGGCTGGATGCCATGCGCGACTGCATTGCGCACGAGATGCCGAAGTGAATCCTGAAGCCCCGAAAGGATGGAGCGATCGATCTCGATCTCTCCGCCTTTGATTTCCAGCTCTGCCTGTTTGCCCGATGCTGCCGCCAGGTCCCGCACGACGCGGTCGAGCCCCTTGCAGGCCTCCGCAAAGGGCTGCGTGCGCGCGTGCCGCACCTCATGGTCAAGCGCTGTCGCGGCACTGTGCATCACTCTCATGTCCTGGTGCAGCGATGTCGCAAGCTGGCGTAGTCCGCTCTCAATGCTAGCCGCCTGCGCGGCGAACTCAGGGCCGATGCCACGCAGTTTCCGCGCCTGCTCCCGCAGCGAGGACGCCTCCTCGGCGTGGCGCCGTATGATCGCGTTGAAGGACAGCAATTCGCCGCTCCTGTAGAGAAGGGTATCCAGTCGATCGGCGGAAACGCGCATGGAGCCGTCGGTATCGCTAGCGCGAACCGGCACCTTCAATTCCCCCGAAGGTGGGCCCAACTTCGGCTTTCCGCCACGGTGATCCGCCCCTTCCGCTATGGCAGCCTTCAGCGCATCGACCACGCTCTCGCCCTGCGACGGCGGAGGCGTCTCACCGGCCTCCAAGAACCGGGCCGCATCCCTGATTGCGTCTGCAGCCGAAAGCAGCAGGTCCAGTTCGGGCTTTTCGAGCACGAGTTGCTCATTCACCGCGATGGAGAGTATCTCTTCCATCCAGTGACAAATCGCTTCCACTCCCCGCACCTGAAGCAGCCCGGCGGCTCCCTTGAGGCTATGTGCCGTCCTTAGAAGCTGCTCATACAGGCGGAGTTTCTCATCGGCCTCGCCGGCGTCCTCGATGGCGAGCAAAGCCTGCTCGATGTCGGATGCACGCTCCGCCACTTCCTGCGTGAACATGTGCCGCAGCTCACGGTCGAATTCTTCGGGTTTCGTCATGTCAGTTGCCATGGTCAGCGAGCATTTCCTTCAGCCTCGAGCCCAGTTCGTTGAGATCTTTCGCGGCCTCCTCCGCTTGTCGGATCGCCGAGAGATTCTGGCTGCTCGCCTGCTCGATGTAGTGCATCGCGTCGTGAATATGCTTCATGCCCGCTTTTTGCTGGCCGGCGGAAGCGGCGATCTGGGCGACCGAACGCGAGGAATCGGCAACGATCGACTCGAGCTGCCGGATGGTTTCGCCCGCTTCGTTCACCGTCTCGAGGGCGCGGCTGACACTCTTCGTCCCATCCTCGGCGCCAATGACTGCGGCATTCGTTGCTTTCTGGATCTCCATTAGAATTCGACGGACACGGGTGGTTGCGGACTTCGACTGGTCAGCAAGTGTCCTGATCTCGCTGGCAACGACACTGAAGCCCCTGCCGTGCTCGCCTGCACGCGAAGCCTCGATGGCAGCGTTTAGCGCCAACAGGTTCGTCTGGTCTGCGATCTCGGCGACGACCGAGACGATCTCGCCGATTTCCAGGCTGTTTTCCGCCAGGGAAAGAATGTCTCCGGCAATCGCTTCCGTGCGTGCGCTCACCGCATTCATCACCTGCACCGTATCATCGAGTGCTCTGCGGCCCTCATTGCTGATCTGGACGGCCTTGTCATAAGAGGCAGCGACCTGCTGCGCGCGTTGCGCCGCCTGTTCCGACGTCTGCAGTACCTCATCGACGCTTGTCACGGTCTGGGCGACGGCCGACGACTGCTCGCGCATGCCTTCGACCTGTTGCGTGGTTCCGGCGAGGATCTCGGCGGCGGACGACGAAAGGTGTTGCGCCGTTTCCGAGATCGTGGCGAGCAGCTCTTCAAGCCTTTCCCTGCTATTTCGTTCGTTGTCGATCATTCCGGAAAGCCTTGCGGTCATTGCATTGAAGGAGGCGCCGAGAACCGCGAGTTCATCGTGGCCCTCAACGGAGGCCTTCTGCTCCAGATCGCCGGCGCTGACCTTTTCCGCCAAGCCGGCGAGCGCGCGGGTGCGCCGGACGAGTCGACGCGCGACGCGGAGCACGTGGAGGAGCAGGAGAACGGCGAGAGCCGAAAAACCAAGTTGCAGCAATTGAGAGCGTTGGAGCCGGGTGGCTCCCGCCTGCTCGATCCGGCTGATCAATTCGTCCACTCGCGCGGCGAAGGTCCTGATCTTTGGGTCGAGCTCATCCAGTGCGGCGTGATCGATCGGCGCATTGGCGATGGCGCGTTCCAGAGCGGGCCTCACCTGCTCCCGCCATTGTTGGCGGGTTTGTTCAAGCTGCGCGAGGGCTGCAGGATCGGTCGTTGCCTCCAGTCCAAGCCTTCCGTCGCCATCGACCAGACTCGCAAGCAGCAGCTCATTGCGATTAATCAGACCGCGCAGCTCATCGGTAGCAGCGGCCCGAGCAGGCGCCTCCGCCCTTTCCAGGCGTCCGGCTGCATAGATCATCTGGTAGGCAACACGTTCCTTGCCCAGCGAAGACGTCGCCGCAAGATCGGCCCGCACCCGTTCCAGGGCAATAAAGCTGGACCCGACGAGCAGCGCCGAAGCGGCCACGAACAGCAGCATTGCCAACCCCAATGCGCCATAGAGGCTATTTGCCAATCGGGGGCTCATGGATCTCGGTCCTTTCCTCGTCGCTTGCGATGATCTGCTCGTCCTCAAGAAAGAATTGGCGGTCGTTCAACAGAAGGTCGCCGTCCAGAATGACTGTGCCCGCTTTGGTCGTCGCGCAATGCCAAGCGTTGTCGCCGGAATCGGGTTCCGCCGCTTCGATTTCCTCGGGTGGGAGCAGCAATATCGCCGGGGCGGCCTCAGACATGATCATCAACTCGGCCTGCGTTTGTCCGCATACGATCGCCCAGTCATGGGCGCAGCCAGCCCGTCGCGGGAGATCGAGCAGTCCGCATAGGTCGAAGACGGGAAGCAACTGGCCGCGCAAATCGTAGACGCCGCAGGCATGCGGGGGCATTCCGGGAAGCGGGCTGACGCGTGCCTTCGAAACGATTTCGCAGACGTATCGGATCTCCAATGCAAACCGGCGATCCGAGAGCATGAAGGTTACAAGGCCGATTGCCTGCTCTTCGCTCTCTCCGGCGAACGCATCACCGGCCGAGCGCGGTGATGGTCGCTCGTATTGCGCATCCTGCTGTGCCGCTTCCAAAAGCGCTCCCGTCTGCTCTATCGCTGCCGCCATCCGCCTTCTGACGGCGGTCCAGTCGACCGGACGGGCGGTGGGCCGCAAAGGTGTCCTCATAGGTCCTCGCTCCCCAGATGCCGCCGGATCTCACCGATCTCTCGCCTTGCGCGCTCCGCGAGATGTCCGGCCGTCACTCCGGATATCAGCGCGATGCGTTCGCGCGGCGGCCGAGCGACGCAGAAGAGAAGCGCGTTTTCGAGGGCGCGTAGGGCCGCTTGCGGATCTCTGTGCTTGAGACAGACACCGAGGAAGAACTGCGCGGCAGCCAGATCGCTGTCCAGATAGACAGCCCTTCGCAATGCCGCTGCCGCCGCGTCGGTCTCCCCATGGGTCATCTGGGAGAGCCCTTGGAGAAAATGCAGTTCCGCTGAGAGTGGGTGACTTTCAATGGCTTGCGCAGCAAGGCGCTCGGCGTCGCGGGTCTCGCCGATATCAAAACGCGAGCGGATTTGTTGGGCAATCGCCCTGACAGCGTTGTCGCCCAATGTTTTTCGCGCGTCGGTGACGCAAGCTCGAGCAGGCGGAATGCGCGCGAGAGGCTTCTTGGTTTGGTGTCGAATAGAGGGGACGCGTGAGGCCGAGCGCTTCGAAGTGTCTGGATGACCCATCATGCGCCGATAAACAACGCCCGCTGGCGTAACCGAAGTCTCGAACGGTGCGTATTTCCACAAAGGTGGGTCGGTCGGAGCAGTCAACAACCAGCCGCCATCGGCAAGGCAGGCGAATAGCTGGCGCGCAGTCCGACGCACCGCGCTCGCGTCGAGATAGACGAGCACGTTGCGACAAAGGATTAAATCGAAGTCAGCCAACCCCCTTTCCGCTGCCGGAAGCTCGTCTGCACCAAGGTTCACGTGAGCGAAGTCGACCTGCCGGCGCAGTCGTTCGTGCAGTCGAAACCGTCCCTCACATGAGGTGAAATATCGTTCCTTCAGCTTGTGATCCGTCTTCCTTAAGGACCATTCGCCATACTCGGCGGCCTTCGCGGTGACGAGCGCCCTTCTTGAGATGTCGGCTGCGCGTATTCGAACATCGTCCAAGAGACCTTCCTGGTCGCAGAGAATGGCAAGTGAGTAGGGCTCCTCCCCCGTTGCACAGCCGAGACTCCAGATCCAGACGGGAGAGCCGTCGGACCGCCGCCGCAACTCGGGAAGGATTGTCTGCCGTATAAGCTGGAATTGATCTGGGCCCCGAAAGAAATGCGTTTCTCCGACCGTGATCGCTGCGATTGCATCGTCGGTCAAATCCTCGTCCAGCCCCAGCCGGTCGAGAAAAGACCGGCTGTCGCCAATCCCACGCCGCGTCATGAGCCGGGCGATCGCCGAAGCGACCGCCCCTTTTCGGGATACCGGAAAGCTGAGGCCAACCCTGTAGGCGACCTGGTCAGCGAGGTTTGATGACGGCGCGGGCCCTGTCACCGGACACCCCCTTGCTCATTTGCCGGGCACGCGCGAAGCGGGAGTCGGGATAAGCTGGCTGTCGAAGCAGGCTGGCGCATTTGGTTCCACATTCATTTCCAGTGCTGTCGTCACTACGTCCTGGCATGCATTTGCGCTACTCGTCCGGATGGCTTAGACGGCGGCCTATCCGACCGGACTATGTCGATCTAGCTTTCGGTCATGGGTAACAGGCGGGCCCCTGCGGCGGCCGCCTCCTGGCGGTTTCTTACCCTCAGACTGCGGAAGAGCGCTGCCATGTGAATCTTCACGGTACCCTCGCCGAGTTTCAGCTTGCGGGCGATTTCCTTGTTCGAGAACCCCTGCACAAGGAGCAGGAGGACCTCGCGCTGCCTCGGGGTGAGGAATTCGATTGTACGATGGCCGAGTCCGTTCTGCCGGGAGGCCTGGGGTACCTCTGCTTCCTCGGAAGAGGAGGCGCGGCCCGCGATAGACGGGGGTACGTAGACAGCGCCGTTCAGAATCGCGCCAATTGCTTCGGCAACATCGCTCGCACCGAGACCCTTTGGCACATAGCCGTTTATGCCCGCAGTGAGGGCAGACAAGATATCCGACCGGCGCGACGATGCCGAGACGACGACGACTTTTAGATCCGGGTGGATGTCGCGCACGGCCGCAAGGCTGGCTACACTTTGCATGCCAGGCATCGCCAAATCGAACAACGCCAGTGATATGTCCCCGCGCTCGCTGAGCCGTTCAATCGCTTCGTCAAGCGACCCGGTTTCGATGATCTCCGTGAAGTGCAATTTGCTCTTCAAGATGAAGCCAAGCGCGATCCGGAAGAATTCGTCATCATCGGCAATAAGTGCGACGCGTGAGGCATTCATTACGTTTTCCTCGCCGGTTGGTCTGGCGCTTGCGAGCCATCAATTCGGCCCGCTAGCCGGTCTGCAACTAACGATCGTCTCACCGAATGCGTTCCCGTCATTGCGTAGCAATGCGCGGTAGTATGCAGATTGTGCCACACACGCCTGGCGACGTGTAGGGCCAAATGCTGCACCTATGATCGACAGCGATTCGCAAATCGGTGTGAACCGCACGATGCGCGAGCGCTTAGACCGGGCCGTCAATCAGCTTCGAGACTTCCGATGCCGGCAAGGGGCGCGAGAAGATATAACCCTGAACCTCATGGAACCCTTCCGCATTCACGATCGCCAATTGGTCCTCGGTTTCAATGCCCTCGATCGTCGTCGTCATGCCGAGGCTATGTCCAAGACCGGCGACGGCTCTGACGATCGCGAGCGATTCCTTGCCGTGCGGCAAGTCGCGGACGAAGGCTTGATCCACCTTGATCTTATCGAAAGGGAAACTTCTCAGGTAACCGAGGGATGAGTAGCCTGTTCCGAAGTCGTCCATGGCGATTTTCACGCCGAGGTCACGCAACTCCATGAGCAGTTGGAGATTGTGTTCGCTCTCGTCCAGCAGGACCGACTCCGTTATCTCCAATTGCAGGCGGGCGGGATCGAGACGAGAGGCCGAGAGTGCATCGGCGACTGCCCTTACGAGGTTCCTATGCTTGAATTGGACCGGTGAGAGGTTGACGGCAATGCTGATATGTTCCGGCCAGCACGCGGCCTGGCGACAGGCTTGATCAAGAGTCCACTTGCCGATCGCTACGATCAGTCCGGTTTCTTCAGCAATGGGAATGAAATCGGAGGGCGCGATCATCCCTCTTTCGGGACTGCGCCACCGCAAAAGCGCCTCGCATCCCGTTACACGGCGCGATCTCAAGCTTATCAGCGGCTGATAATACAGTTCGAACTCGTTCCTTTCCAAAGCGCTTCTGAGCGCAATCTTGACCTGCTGGTGCGCTTGCAGCTCCGCCTGCATGGCCATATCAAAGCGCCTGTAAGTCCCGCGCCCGCTTGCCTTTGCGTTGTAAAGGGCGATATCGGCGGCCTTGATCAATTCATCCGCGGTAGTCCCATCGTCCGGCGCAAAAGCAATGCCGACGCTCGTTCCGACAGTGGCGCTGACGCTTTCTATGGTGAATGGCTCGCCGAGTGTATCGATAATCCGCTGTGCGAGACGAAAGGCTTCATCATGGGTCCTCGCCACGCGGTGTATAATTGCAAACTCGTCACCCCCGAGGCGCGCGACGACGTCCGTCGCTCTCACAGATTGGATGAGTCGCGCAGACACCTGGCGCAACAAGGCGTCCCCAGCGGGGTGGCCAAGCGTGTCGTTTATGGCCTTGAACCCATCGAGGTCCAGGCAGAGCACGGCCATGCGGACGGCGGCGCCCCTTTCGCTAAGAGCCTGATCGAAGCATTCGCGGAAGAACATCCGGTTCGCAAGTCCGGTAAGCATGTCGTGCCTGGCCAAATGGGCCATCTGCTTCTGGGCGAGTAACTTGTCCTCCTCAGCCCGGCGGCGCTCCGTTATGTCTCGACAGAAGACAGAAATGCCGTCTTGTGCAGGAGAAGCGACGGCCTCGATCCATCGATCAAGGGATGACAAGTAACCCTCGAAGAAGGATCGGACACGGCGGTCCATGATCTCCTGGCAGTGCTTGCCAAAGTTCCCCTTCCTTTCTTTTGGGAACAGCTTCCAAAAGACTTTCCCTAACGACTCATCCCCGATCCGCAAAAGCGTCTTGGCGTTCTCGTTCAAATAGCGGATACGCCATTGGGCATCGAGGAGCATGACGCTGTCCATGGTGCTTTCGAGAACCGACGAAAGCTGATCAGCCGCAGCTTCGGCATTCCTTTGCGCGCGGCTGATTTCCTCGCTGGCGCGCTTCGCATCGGTGATGTCGCGCCAGATCGAGAGCATTCTGACCGGCTTTCCTTCGCGCCCCATGATAGGGGCTGAGATCACGTCCATGCATCTTTCTTCGTCCTTGACCCGTACGGTGATCTCGAAGCGACCCGTCTCGCCTGCCCTGACCTTTTCCCAGCCCGCCTGAACCTTTTGTGCGTCGGAAGCGTTGCCGACAACGTCCCATGTCGTTTTTGTAAGCGGCGCCCCTTCCGCCAGACCGAAGATGCGCCGGCCAGCCTTGTTCATAAGCAACGGCCGCCCTTCCAGATCGAGCACGCGTACACAGTCGGGACTGCTGTCGAAAATACTTCTGATGAACGCCTGCGCTTCCTGTTGCGCGATCTCAGCGGCTCGACGTTCCGTGATGTCGAGAACGGACCCCACATATCCGAGAAAGGTTCCATCGGCGGAAAAGCGCGGCTGACCGACATCTATCACCCAAGCCCAGCTTCCATCGGCCCGCCGCAACCGATACTCGCTGCGGACGGCCTCTTTCCCCACGGCAGCGCTGAAAAATGCTTGCTGCACTTTCTCCCGGTCATCAGGGTGGATCACATCCACCCAGCCGAAACCGAGCGCTTCGGCTTCCGTTTGGCCGGTGGTCTCCAACCACAAACGATTAAAAAAACTGGTATCGCCCGTTGGGTCAGCCACCCAGATCATCACCGGGGCGTCGTCAGCAATTGCCCGAAAGCGCGCCTCGCTTTCACGCAAAGCATCAATGGCTCGTCGCCTTTCGTCGACATCCTCCAGAACGCCGTACCAGCGCACAGTTTCTCCAGCGCTGTTACGCTTGGCGACCGCGCGGCCTCGAAACCAGCGATAATGACCAGTTGCAGTCAAAAGCCGGTATTCAATATCGAGGGGTTCGCCACTCGAAAGAGAGCGCTCCCATTGCGCGTGGACCATGGCGGCGTCCTGCGGATGTACGGCTTTTGCCCATCCACGTCCCAGCGTCTCTTTCTCGCCCAATCCGGTAAATTCGGTCCATCGCGGGCCGACTTCCAACACCTCGCCCTTCGCGTCAGCCGTCCAAGGAACCTGGGGATGCAAGTCTACGAGTGACCGATAATGCTCTTCGCTGGCGCGCAGTGTTGCTTCGGTCTTACGAAGATGTGTGATGTCCACGATGGCGGCGACCAGGAATCTCTCCTCCGTCGCGCCAACCGGTATGCGCACGCAGCGCTTCTTGGTCAGCAGCGTCCGCGTGACGCCATCTGGCGTGGTGATTTGCTCTTCGAGCTGACGGTCCTCTCCGGTCGAAAGCACGACTCTATCGAGCGCGACAATCCCATCGGCTTCCGCACTGGGCAAAAAATCATGGTCGGTGCGTCCGAGGAGTTCATCGCGAGTTTTGCCCAAAAGCGCGCACGCTTCGCTGTTTATGAATACAAATCGCGACGCCTCGTCTTTGACGATCACCGGTTCGGCAATGCCATCGACGAGATACTGAAAGAAGTCAAAGGACTTCTTCGGCGAACGTTCGGGGATCGGAGCGTTCATGCCACTACCCTTGGACTGAGTGGCAACAGGCCCATATCGCAATAGTCGAGCCCACGCCAGGTTGTACAACCTAGATTAACTCCTTTCGATGCGACTGGTTCCCCTCCATTCCGTTATGACGAGTTAGGAACCATCGGTCCTGGCAAATCGGACTCGGCCTTCCGACGCGTGATCGATTTGTCAGGCCCACGAGCGTTTTGCGCCACTTTCGCGACGATGGGTAGGTGAGCGTGAGAAAATCGCCTCTGGCGCCGGAACGACTTGATACAGGGCGAGGCAAAGCAACCACTTCGCGAAAAGCAGTCACAGATTGTGATGAAATGCGAAACCACCCTTGCCGGTAGAGCCGAAATGGGCGACCGTTGATGCTTGGAACACGACGTCGTGGAGCATCGAGTCGGAGTGATCCGGTCGGAGTGGGGTTGCGGCTTTGCCCGTGGGCGCTGGGGCTGAGCGAGGAGCGGAGGCTGAAGCGGGAATGACAAGGAGAATGAGCAAGGGGGGAGCCCGAGCCCGAACCCTCTCGGCGGTCACGGCGGCGGTAATCAGCTGCGGTTTGTGGAGCCCCGGTCTCATCGGTACGGCGCACGCCCAGGAAGAATTCGTGAGCCTCACGGGCACCGTGCAGCAGGTGACGCTGGCGCCGAATGACACGATAACCATCAGGACCGGCAAGTCATTCGGCGATCTAGTCATCGGCAGCGCCGAGCTCATAGATGTCGTGCCGCTCTCCGACCGGTCGCTCTTCATCCGCGGCAAGATGACTGGCTCCACCAATATCTCGGTCTACGACGACAACAAGGCGCTGCTCGGCGTTATCGATATCCGCGTCGCCAGCGACTTCAGCGAGGTGGCCGCCGCGATCAGGTCCGCGGCACCTTCGGCGCGGGTCCGGGTGTTCAACTCGAACGACCGCATTCGCCTGACGGGTGCGGTGCGTGACGCCATGGAACTGCAGCGGGTGCTGGAGATCGCCCAATCCTATTCCGAGCAGCCGGTACTGAACCAGTTGCGCGTCGCCGATTCCCAGCAGGTCATGCTGGAGGTGCGGGTGATCGAGGCCTCGCGCCAGACCGGCCGCGACCTCGGTATCGGCTGGTCCGGCCAGGGGCGGAACGGCATCGGTAAGGCAACGACGAGCCAGGGCATTTCGGTCGAAGACGGCCGGCTCGTCCGCACACTCGAAGACGCCGCAGGCGCGGCGACCGGCATGCAGCCCTTCGGGCAACTGATCGCCAAGGTGCTGGAGATTGCCGGCGGCCAGATCGACGTCGTCATCAATGCACTGGAGCAGAAGGGCCTGGTGCGCCGGCTGGCGCAGCCGAACCTGATCGCCATGAGCGGCGAGACCGCGAGCTTCCACGCCGGCGGCGAGGTGCCGATCCAGACGACGGTGGCCAACGGCGCGACGGTTGCGACCGAAACCGACTACCGGCCCTTCGGCGTCCGGCTGACCTTCACGCCGGTGGTGCTCGACAACGGGCTCATCAGTCTCAGGATCGAGCCGGAAGTCTCCGAGCTCGACACCTCGATCAATGTCAACGGCAATCCCGGCTTCATCTCGCGCGCGGCGAAGACCACGGTGGCGCTGCGCGACGGCCAGAGCTTCGCCATGGCCGGGTTGCTGCAGTCGATCAATGCCAAGGACGTGCAGCAATTGCCGTGGGTGTCGCAGGTCCCGGTGATCGGCGCGCTGTTCCGCTCGACGAGCTTCCTGAAAAGGGAGTCCGATCTCGTCATCATCGTCACGCCGCACATCGTGCGCCCGTCCGCACCCGGCGAAGACCTCTACAGCCCGCTCGACCAGACGCGTTCGTCGAACGACTGGGAGTTGTTCGCGCTTGGCATCCTGGAGGTCGACAAGGACATGCTGCGCCGCTTCCGCCATGGCGAAGGCGTGAAAGGGCCCTATGGCCACCGTCTCGATCTCGATGTGGGAGGCGCGCATGCCCTTTCTAAGAAGTAGTCGCGCGGCCCTGTTAGTGGCCGCCGCCGCGCTCCTCTCCGGCTGCGCCGACTACTTGAACCACAGGGACTCGATCACCTTCGGGCTTGGCAACGCGGTCGAAGCCAACAAGGGCATCCACACGCAGGAGCCGTTCCCGCGGGTGGCGCAGAACACGCGCATCCCGAGCGACGGCAAGGTGATCAACCGGGTTATCCGCAACTATCAGGGCGGAGGGCAGGGCGCCGCCGCGCCGGCACCCACGGCGGTGATCCTGCCTGGGGCCACGCCTCCCGCGGGGACGAATGGCGCGTCCGGCAATGGCACGGGAAACTGAGGTGATTGGGGAACACGTTAGGTGGGGCCGCCGATCGTGGCCTATGCTGATTGAGACAGGCGCGCTGCCACCTCCTAATGCCGTCGCCAGGGACGGAGCACTGACGCGATGAAGGCTTGGGCACGCAGGAGCAAGGGCGCTAGGCCGGCGATAAGCCGCGTTATGCTCATCGCTGCTGCGATCGCTGCGCTCGGCCTTACGCCTTCCGCTGATGCGGCGAGCGCACGCGTGCCGCGGGACCTCGGACCGAGGACGGGCGTGGTCGTCGCTGCGGCCCAAGATTATCCGCCCGGCACGATCATCATCCTCAGCGACAGGCGGACCCTCGATCTCGTCCTTTCTGGCAGTCGCGCGATCCGTTACAGGATCGGCGTCGGTCGCGACGGCTTCCGGTGGAGTGGCGTCGTCAGGGTTGGCCGCAAGGCGGAGTGGCCCGATTGGCGGCCACCCGCCGAGATGAGGGCGCGTGCGCCGGAACTTCCTGAGCTCGTGCCGGCCGGCCCCTTCAATCCAATGGGAGCGCGCGGGATCTACCTTTACCGGGGAGGCGCTGACACGCTCTACCGCATCCACGGGACGAACGAGCAGTCGACGGTCGGCGAATTTGCGTCCTCCGGCTGCTTTCGTATGAGCAATGCCGATGTCATCGACCTTTTTGACCGGGTGAAAATCGGAGCAACCGTGGTGGTGAAGTAGTGGGACGAGCAAAAGTGCGAAACACCGAGGCTCTAAAAGCGTATGCATACTTGGGCTTCGGCCCGGCTTGCGGCGGAGAAAGTGGATGACCAGCTTGGCGAATGTGGAAATCGAACCCGGTGATGCGAGAGGCGTTCGAGCGGCAAAGATGCGGACAAGCAACGCGCCGTTCATTGCCTTGGCCCTGGTTTTCCTGCCGCTGAACGCCGGCACGCTCCTCTACACGGCCAAGAACGCAGCGGATGTCCGTGAGAGCCGCGAGGCGCTCGCTGCGGTCAAAAGGTCCATTGACGGTCTGAAGCTGCAGATCGACAAGCAGAACCGCAACTTCGGCAGGGCCGACGTCGCTGCGCCTATTCGTCAGCAGGTCGAGAGATTGGGGAAAGACCTATCCGTCCTCAGCGAGCGGATGCGTTCCGGCTCCCTCGCTTCCGGCGGTTCCGTCATCTTGAGCGCACCCGGTAAGGGAGCGATGCAGCGCCTCGAGCCCCCACCGGAAGCGCCCTCCGGAGCGGAACCTTCGGCACTGGACGAGGGCCAGCCGGCAATCGATGCCGAGAGCTCCTCGGTCGCCGACCTGCCGCGCTATGAGCGATCCATTTCGCCGGAGGGCAAGCTGATCCTGCGGAAGGTACAATAGCAGCCCTCCGCGTTTAACCTGTTACGTTCGCCAGCGCCACTCTTCCAGATACGGCGACGGTTACGCGCTGTGGCTGCGAAATACGAAGCTTGCAGCTGCCAAATGCTAAAGCAGACGCCGCTGCGACCACTGCATGATTCCTTAAATCGGAATGGATCGAAGGTCAAAATCTTGCAGCAATCCAAACTACTACAGCTTTGCGAGTTCGATTGGACGCGCAGCGCTGTAGGCAATGTCATCGCTGAGCGAACCTAACGCTGTTTTTCATCAGCTCGAGGTTTCTTGCCGTCGTCTCATTGCTGGGGTCGAGTTCATACGCCTTCAGGAAGTAGCGGCGGGCGGTCGGCAAGTCGCCGCGAAGCAGATGGGAATAGCCGATATTGTTGTAATAGACCGGACTGTTGCCAATCATCTTCGAGAGTTGCTGATAGGCTCGATCCGAGGTGTCGAATCGACCAATCATATCGGCAGAGGCGGCGAAACCGAGCCAAGCGGCCGGATCCTCCGGAAAGACGGCTACGGCCCGTTTGTAGATAGCGTAGGATTTTCCGTAGTTCTTTTCCTTGAACTGCAGTTTGCCCGTCGTGATCAACTCATCGTTTTTGTAAAAGGCGACGGCCGAATCGTCCTCCAGGGTCTTGGCGCTGTCGCCGAACGCCGCGAGTTCGTCGAACGCCGCCGATTGGCATCCGGTCACGATGAGCGCGGCCAACAGCAATGGCGAAAAGCGAAGTTGTGAGCGAATTCGATGTGCCAGCATTCATTCCCCCAAAACACGAGGCCATGGTAGCCATACCTCTGCCGGTGCTCACGGAAAATTTCGCACGAAAGCAGCCAATAGATGCTGAATTCGAGCAACGAGTCGCTTTAGAGACACACGATTCCGATTGCCATTGCTACCGAATGGAAGAGCTGCATCGGTACCAGGGTCTGCGGCCGCCACTTGAAGCAAATAGTTGGAGTGGCACCGGGAGCGTTGCTGCGTGACGGATCCGATTCGAAGCATCGCAGATATTGCCAAGGCCGGTGTCACCGTACCGGAGAGGCAAGCGCATGCAAAACTGCGGTTTACATTTGCGGTCCGCGCTCTAGTTCTCGCGATGTCGGCAGAGAGACCGGCATGTCGTGGCGCGGGCGGCTCGCGCCAAACGACCGCAATCATCACTCCAACATCCATCGAGAGGCAGATATGACCGAAGTCAAAAACGGCGACGTCGTTCGCATCCACTATACGGCCAAGCTGACAGACGGCACGGCAGTCGAATCCTCGCAGGGTCGGGAGCCGCTTGAGTTCCAGGTGGGCGCAGGCCAGATCATTCCGGGGCTCGACCGGGAGATTAGCGGCATGGCCATCGGCGAGATGAACACGGTCGCCATTCCCGCTGAGGAGGCGTATGGGCCCCATGATGACGCCCAAGTCCAGACGGTACCGCGTTCCGCGGTTCCCGACGGGGTCGAGATCGGCACCAAGCTCCAAGGAACCACCGCCGACGGCCGTCGGATGGCGTTCACCGTGACCGGTGTCGATGACGAACGAGTGACGGTGGACGGCAATCATCCCCTCGCCGGCCAGGACCTGGTCTTCGATGTCACCGTCGTGGAAATCCTCCACACATAGGTGCTGCTGCTCTCGTCGCCGGTCAGATAACGCCAGCGTGGGCGGAAACCGGCGCCGATGGCTCTTTTGGGCGGTCGGGGCAACTTGTACCGCGGCCCCGCGCCGTCCCCCTCAATCAGCCGCTTTGCCGAGCGTGTCGGCCACGTGAGCGCCGCGTTGGCCCATTGGTTGTGGCTTGCCTGTTGTTGAGTCCACCGTCGTCTGGTGCTCAAGCTCGGCATTGATGAGCGCGCCCACGATCAGGATGATCACCGAGATCCAGACCCACATCATGAGACCGATAAGTACGCCGAGAGCGCCATATGTGGCGTTGTAGTTGGCGAAGTGCTCCAGGTAGAAAGAAAAGATCCAGGAGGCAGCGAGCCACAGCAATGTGCTGAACACCGCGCCCCAGTTCAGCCATCTGAGTTTCGCCCGTTCCCGGCTTGGACCAAAACGATAGATGAGAATCGTACCGATCGTAGCAAGAAGCAGAATGGCGGGCCACCTCGCCACCTTGGTCAAGTTCTCTACCCAGCGATCGAGCCACAGATAGGCCAGCACAGCCGGCACGACGCCAATCGCAACGATCAGGGCGACGACGAACAGCAGGGCGGCGAAGGTGAACGCAAGACACAAGAGGGTTCTCGCCAAAAAACCTCTCTTTTCCCGTTCTCCATATGCGACGTTCATTGCGTCGAAGAGCGCCGCCATACCATTGGCCGCGCTCCACAAGGAAACGAACAGGCCCGCCAGGAAGCCGATACCGAGCGTAGACGTCCTCTGAGTTGTCAGCGACTTCAACTGATCCATGATCAGATCGTAGGATCCGGGCGGCAACAGCACCTTAAGAACGCCCATATGCGTGCCGATTGATGATGGCTCCGCGACAAGTCCGTAGATCGAGACCAGTGCAGCCAGCGCCGGAAATAGCGCCAATAGCAGATAAAAGGTCACGCCGGCCGCGATCAGAACTATCCGCTCTTCGGAGATTTCGGCTACCACTCGCCAGAAGACGTCCCGCATCCCTTTCGCGGGTATTTCTCCCGGTGTCGCGGCGTCCCGGCCCCGCCCCGGCTCCGTAGCCTGCAGTTTTTCGACGAGATCCATTTCCTTCGCAGTCATGACCGGTGTCGCTGACTTCTCGAATCGGCTTCGCGCCGCACGCATTAGCAACGCCGGGGAAAATGGCTTGTTCCAACGGTCCGTCATCCTGCTGCAGATGGGGGCACCGTCGCCATTGTGGCTGCGGCAATGTTCAACCGGTAATGCTCACGCGCGGCGAATATCTACAGCGCCACGCGCCTTTCAGACGCGCAAAGGACGCTGTAGCATTTTGAATTGCTGCATGTTCTTGTCCTTTAATCGCCTTAAAGGCGACATGCAGTAGACGACATTCTGTTCCTGTCACTCGCGCTTGGTGGCAGTGATGCCGCTTGGTGGCAGTGATGCCATCGGCAAAACGCATGGAAGAGGCCGTGAGGGACGCGAACTCGACGTTCCAAACCACGGACCAAAGTCCCAGCACGGGGTGCCAAAGGTCTTATCTCCATTGACGAATACCCTCCTCGTGCCAGTTTTGCGCATTGAGCGCCTACCAAGAGTGACCCCCCAATGGCCCCCGTAGGCGCGCGAGGTCCCGGAGGAGGTAGCGCCCGATAGTCTCTCCCGTGCGCTGGGGGACCTCGCATCCGTCTGGCCCCTCGCCTTGTTCCGCTGCTGCAGGAACAAATCGCGGTTGAAATCAATTCATTTTGCAGTCGCCACCGACGGGATGCAAAAATTTGGTTTGGAAGAAAGTATTTAGCGGACGGACAACTGACCGAGAGGGTGAGGGTCGGGCGCGCCGACCAATTGTCAGGGAGGCGGAAAATGTCTGGCGCAGCGTGCCGACAAAGCACCTATCCTTTCTCATCGATGCCGCCGCCTATTACGCTTGTCTCAAACGCACGTTCGAGGAGGCGGAAGAGCAGATCTGGATAACCGGATGGGATTTTGATCCGCGCATCAAATTGCGCCCAGACGATCCGGATGCGGAATCGCTCGGCAATCTGCTGGAGCGCTTGGCCGCGCAAAAGCCGAACCTTAAGATCCGCATTCTCGTTTGGGCGATGGGGCCTATCTATTCTGGAAAGTCGCTGCGGCTGTTTCGCAAGCAGAAATGGGCTGCCGATTCACAGATCGAGCTCCGCTTCGCGAGCCATCGCGCGCTCCGCGGTTCGCATCACCAGAAGCTCATCTCCATCGACGACGGCATCGCTTTCGTCGGTGGCATCGACCTGACTGCGCGGCGCTGGGATACGCCGGATCACCTGGCCGACAATGAGGTCCGCCGCGATCCCGATGGCCAATCCTACGGTCCGGTGCATGATATCCAGGTGGTGTTTGATGGGGAGGCCAGCCGCGCGATTGGAGACCTCTGCCGCTCCCGTTGGAAGGCGTCGACCGGCGATGACATTGCAGCGCCACGCGCAACGAGCGTTGCGTGGCCCGCCGGCACCGTCCCGGTCCTGACGAACTGCTCGGTTGCGATCGCACGCACCGAGCCAGCGATCAGCAGAGGAAGAGGCCGGCGAGAAGCGCTGCGCCTTACGCTCGACGCTCTACGCAGCGCGCGGCGCCACATCTATACCGAGAACCAATATTTTGCCTCGCGGAAGATCGGCGCGTTGCTTTGCCGACGACTGAAGGAGCCGGACGGTCCGGAAATTGTCATTGTCACCACCCGCAGTTCGCGTGGCTTCCTCGAGAACGTTATCATGGGGGGAAATCGCGACCGCCTCATCCGACGGCTGAAGCAGGCTGACCGTTATCACAGGCTGCGGGTTGGCTACCCCGTCGTGCCTGCGGGCGATGGGTCCGAACAGGAGGTCTTGATCCATTCCAAGGTGGTCGCGATCGACGACCGGTTTCTCCGCGTCGGCTCGTCAAATTTCAATCACCGCTCCGAAAGCCTCGACACGGAATGCGACGTCGCGGTGGAAGCCGCGAACGAAGAACAAGGTGCCGCAATCGTAAGTGTTCGCAACGGCCTTTTGGCGGAACATCTCGACGTCGACGCGAGCGAAGTCGAGAGCGCGTTAAGGGACACTGGCTCTCTGGTCGCTGCCCTCGATAGATTAAACACCTGCCGCCGCGGCATACGGACCTTCGATGGCGTTGACAACGGTGGGGCGACCAACCTCGTCTGGGGCACAGGCCTTGTCGATCCGCGCAGGCCGATACGACCGTTCTACCGCACGCATAAATTGATTAGACGCTGGGGAGGTCAGGTCTTCGCCTTTCTGGCCAGGTTTCTTCCGTCGTCTCGATGAACGACGAACTCGGCAATCGAAAGCGAAATCAACCCGAGCGGCAGCGGCAGGAAGAAATAGATCGCCCGAAAGGCTATCAAAGCGCCGATGCTCGCGGAACTGCCAAGCAGGAATACTACCGTTGCCTCGATCACACCAAGACCTCCTGGAACATGGCTGACGAGTGCGGCGGCATTGGCGCTTACATATGCTGTCGCTGTATCGAAGAAGCTTGGATTTCCGAAGGCGAGCAGCAACTGGTGCAGACACGCACTAACACAGAGGAAATTGGCCGTGCCAACGATTAGCTGGCAGACCGCGATCGGTACCGACGGCATTTCGAACCTCCAGCGAAATACCCGAACCGATCCTTTGAGGAAGTACGCAAGAATCACATAACCGCTCGAGACGGCGATGCAGGTCGCGCCGAAGATGAGGACACCGGTTTGCGACAATCCGATGATCCGCGCGGCGCCCGCCGGCATGATCAGACAACAAAGACCGGCCAATGTGATAAGACCCAGGCCGACGGTGACTCCGCAGAAGAGAATGATCTTTGCGACCTCTTCGGCATTCAGCCCCCAGCGCGAATAGAACCGATACCGGATGGCCCCGCTGCTCAAAGCCGCGCCCCCGACATTGTGGCCGATCGCAAGGCTGGTGAACGAGGCGATCGCGACTTGTGTGTAGGCAAGTTGTCGCCCGACGTAACGCACGGCCAGCGCATCGAAGAATGTCAGACAAAAATAAGATAGAAAGACGAAGCCGACAGCAGTGAGCAGATGTCCCGGAGGGATCTGCCTGATCGAGGTCGCGATCTCGCCCATGCTGTACTTGCTGAGCGTTCCATAGATCAACCAGCTCACCAGAATGATGGCGGCAACGACAATCAATCTTGCAAAAAGCCTCATGGCCATTCGTGCTGTTCCTACACCTCCACCGGAACGAAAAGCAGCTCCCGCGTGTTCCAAAAATGCGAGACCACCGAAATGAGATCATGCGACGGCGGATACGCTTCCTCACCTATAACGTGCACAGTTGCTTCGGCACCGACCGCAAGCTCGACCCCGCCCGCATCGCTGCCGTAATCAGCGAATGCCGGCCGGATATCATCGCCTTGCAAGAAGTGGATGTCGGCCGCGCGCGCAGCGGCGGAATTGACCAGGCGCACATGATTGCCGCGCATCTGCAGATGGAGGCGCAATTTCATCCGGCTCTCCACCTGAAGGACGAAAAGTATGGAGATGCGGTCTTGACCGCATTGCCCATGCGCTTGGTCAAGGCCGGCGCCCTGCCGTCCATCGGAGAGTCCCGAGGGGCGCTGTGGGTGGAAGTCGATCTGGCCGACATCAACCTTCAAATCGTCGTTACGCACCTCGGACTGCGCGGTTCCGACCGCGTGCGCCAGGCAACGACGCTTTTGGGACCAGGCTGGCTCGGCGGCATAGATCACCGGGAGGCGCCCGTGGTCCTGGCGGGCGACCTCAACGCGACGCCTCGCTCGGCGGCCTACAAGCTCGTGGCCCGACAGCTTAGAGATGCGCAGCTGCAGACGGATGCGAAGCCGCGACCGACCTTCCCCTCGAGATTGCCTCTCTTGAGGATAGACCATGTCTTCGTCGGTGAAGAAATAGACGTGGCGCGTTGCGAGGTGCACAATACCGCCCTGGCGCGCGTCGCCTCCGATCATCTACCGCTCGTCGCAGAACTGGAGATCGATCTCTCCAAGGAACAAGACTGATGCACAGAGGTATAAAAGAGACGGGTTTCTGGCCATCGACGCGGGCGAGCGGGCATAACAAGGCAAGGTCCCGACCACCCGAAGACCCGACCCTCGACGGGCGCCAAGGGCCTCCCGCGCACGGCTGTGTGCTGGCATGCTTCACCGGGCCGGCATCTCCAACCCGTTGCATTCCAGGATTTAGCTGTCAAAACAGTCCATAGTACAGGTGCAATCGGAACGCTGGGCCGTGCAGCAACTCCAATACAAAACCTTCATCTTACTGACCGCCGTGGTATCGCTGGCCTTTGTGTCGGTGCTTTGGTCATTTTCCGGAGCTATCCTCTGGGCGATCGTACTCGCCGTGCTGTTCGCGCCCCTAAACCGCGGCATCCTTCGGCATATTCCTGGCCGGCGCAACATCGCTGCGCTCATCACTTTGGTGATCGTGTTGGTGATGGTGATCCTGCCCTTTCTGCTCATCGCGAACCTCGTGTTCCGCGAGGCGGTTTCCGTTTATCAGGGCATAGCGGCGGGCCAGATCGTTTTCGATATTGACGTCCAGGCGCTACGCGACATGTTGCCAGACTGGCTGAACGGCCTACTCAACCGCATAGAACTGCCGGATGCCGCTGCGCTGCGCGCGCGGTTGCTGAACGCACTTGTGGAAAGCGGTCAGTTCGCGGCGGGTAAAGCGATCAACATCGGACAGTCGACCTTCCACCTCCTCGCAAGTTTTTTTGTGATGCTCTACCTGCTCTTTTTCCTGCTGCGTGATGGGCGCGAGCTGTTGCGGGCGGTCGGCGAAGCACTGCCACTCAGTGGCGGGCTCCGCCAGGCGCTGTTCAGCCGCTTCGCGCTGACAATCAACGCCATTGTCAAAGGCAGTATCGTCGTGGCGCTTGTGCAGGGGACGCTTGGTGCCCTGATGCTTTGGATGCTCGACGTTAGGGCCCCGGTGCTGTGGGGCACGGTGATGGTCATTTTCGCACTTCTGCCGGTGGTGGGGACCAGTCTTGTGTGGGGGCCCATTGCGATCTACCTGCTGACATCAGGGGCGGTATGGCAAGGCGTCGTGCTGCTCGTCTACGGAATGCTGGTGATTGGGCTCGTGGACAACCTGCTGCGGCCGATTCTCATCGGCAAGGAGACCAGGATCCCCGACTACCTGGTGCTGATCTCGACGCTCGGAGGCATCGCCGCGTTCGGTCCGAACGGTTTTGTCATCGGCCCGGTGATCGCCGCGCTGTTCCTGGCGGCATGGTCGGTGTTTCCGACGCTGACGGACGAACAAGCGATAGAGGACGGCGCGGACCGAGATCTAAAGTGACAACCCGCGCTTTCGCGGGCGGGCAGCACACAGCAATTCAAAGCGCTGCAGCGTTCTTTGCGCGTCTGATAAGACGGGCGGCGCGGTAGTGAGCGCCGATCCCGAGCGCATTCGCGTCGGCGATGCCGAGCAGGATCAGCGGCAATGCCCGACAAGCAGTTACCGCAAATTCGGCCCGGCTCAGTCGAAGATCGCGCCCTTGGCACCCTCATATTCCCGGGCAAGCGTTTCAATCGCCGCCGATGCCTCATCGAAGCTCCAGCCCGCCTCTTCCGCTCTATGGGCGAGCGCGAGCAAGTCGTCAGTCATCTCTCCGCCGATTGCCGCAACAATGCTGTCTTGCGAGCTTGCGGCCAGATCGGAGACGGCTGGCCTCAGCGCTGCAATGCAGTCTGTCTGGCGTCCCGGGTAGTCGGAAGTTTGCCGGGGCCGGGAAATCGCTTGTGAGTCCTCCATCACTCTCTCCATTGCTGTTGGTATTCGAGAGCAGTCGCGGGCGGAAACCGTCGCATTTGCTCTTGCTCCGGTGTGCGCCACTACTTCAGCTTGACCAAGGGCTCTCTCGCCCAAACACGCAAGCTGCCGAGATTTTTTACAAAGGCCTCGACACTCCTGGCATCTCGGAGACTGATCGTCCCCTCGTCGAGAGAGTCGGTGATGCCGGCTCTCGCCAGCAGGGGCACGGCCGCCTCCACGTAGCCGATGTACTTGCAATGGGCGAAGGCGTCGGCAACGAAATCGCGCGCGGCTGCAACGTCCACCAGTTCCGAGACCGCGTCAGTGGAAGGCAGCAGAACTACCGCATCGTAGAGTACCGATGGAGCCCCTTCGATCATTTGATGCGCCTGTTTCCATTCCCCATCCGAGGCCGTAATGCCGCCGACCTTCGGGGCGACGAGCTCGAACACCGCCCCTTCTTTCGTGACCGCCGTCCTCACGGCTTTCAACATCGCTGCATCGGTCCCGTCGGTGACCAGGATGCCAAGCTTGCGGCCTTCGAAGCGTTTGGGGCCGCGCTCGATAATGCTGAGCGCTGGCGAGGGGGCGAGATCCTGGCGTGTCGGAATGGCGGCATCGGCCGGTTTCGGAACTGATTTGAGCCCCAGTGCGTGCGCAACTTCTTTCCCGAGGCTTTCGTCGATGTTGAGGAGATGCGACACCATGCGTTCTCGTATTGCCGGTGTCTGCACCTTGCTCAATTCGAATGTTAGCGCGCCGGCGATGTGGCGTTGCTCGGGCGGCGTCTGGCTGATGAAGAACAGGCGTGCCTGGCTATAGTGATCGGCAAAACTCTCGGCGCGAAGACGGACTTTGGCGCCTCGCTCATCGGAAGCGTAATGCCGGAATCCCTTGTGTGGCGACTCGCGCGGCCCCTCGGCCCAGGAGTTCGGCTGATAGTTCACGCGTCCGACCGGGTTGCGCATGGCCATGTGGCCGTCCTGTTGGAAATGGAGGAACGGACATTTTGGCGCGTTGATCGGAATGTGCGTGAAGTTGGAACTGCCAAGCCGCTTGAGCTGCGTGTCGAGGTAGGAGAAGTTTCGTCCCTGCAACAACGGATCATTGCTGAAATCGATACCCGGCGGCACATTCTGGGTCATGAAGGCAACCTGCTCGGTGTCGGCGAAGAAATTGTCCGGCATCCGGTCCAGAACCAATCGCCCCACCGCCTTCGGCGGCAAAACCTCTTCCGGGATGATTTTGGTGGGGTCCAGGACGTCGAAGTCGAAGGCGTCGGCAAAATCCTGATCGAAAAGCTGGAGCTGCAGTTCCCATTCGGGGAATTTGCCGGCCTGTATCGCCTCCCAAAGATCGCGCCGATGAAAATCGGGATCGGCGCCATTGATCTTCACGGCTTCGTTCCAGACGACGGATTGGAGGCCAAGCTTCGGCTTCCAGTGAAACTTCACAAAGGTCGATTCGTCCTTGGCATTGACGAAACGAAAGGTGTGAACACCAAAGCCCTCCATGAACCGGAACGACCGTGGAATGGCGCGATCCGACATGACCCACATGATCATGTGCATGCTTTCCGGCGTCAGGCTGATAAAGTCCCAGAAATTATCATGCGCCGACTGCGCCTGCGGAAAACCTCTGTCCGGTTCCGGTTTCACGGAATGGATCACGTCCGGGAACTTGATCGCGTCCTGGATGAAGAAGACCGGAATATTGTTGCCGACGATGTCCCAGTTTCCCTCCTTGGTATAGATCTTGACTGCGAACCCGCGAACGTCGCGCGCGAGATCAGCGGATCCCTTGCTGCCTGCGACTGTCGAAAAGCGCACAAAGGCCGGTGTTCGCTCTCCCGCGCGCTGGAAGACATCCGCACGCGTAATTGCGGAAAGCGATTCATAGGTTTCAAAGTGGCCATGCGCGCCATAACCGCGCGCATGCACGACGCGCTCGGGAATGCGTTCGTGATCGAAATGGAAGAGCTTTTCGCGGAAATGAAAATCCTCGATCAGCGTCGGACCCCGCTCGCCCACGCGCAGGCTGTTTTGGTCGTCCGCAACCGGGCCTCCCTGCGCAGTCGTCAGAATCGGAGCACCGTCCTCGGCAATCTGATGAAGCTCCCCTCCTTTGCCACGCGTCAGCTTCTGTTCGTGAATTATGGCCGGCTTGGAATTTGCCGGCCGCGAGTTTCTATTGGCCATGGGAGTTCTCCGCCGATCGGGACATGGGAACGAACGACAAACCGATGCGTGGGATGCTTGGTTCCCAAGAAAGATCGCGGAGGGGCGAAAACTGCTGCCCTGGCTTCCAGGCTATGCAAAAGCAGCCCGGTGTTCGCCTGACCTCCATCACGCAGTGCTCAATTCGAAGAGAAAACGCGCCGTCTCGGGGAGATGATGCGCGGAACATTCGCGCTCTTCACTGGTTCCGACGGAACGAAGGCCGGTCGCCGCCATGGGCCATATTCGGTGGCACCTGCCGACACACAATGTAAGGAATCCCTCATGAAGCTCGATCTATCCCGTGCTCGCGACCGGATGGTGGATCTCCATATCGTCCGCCGTGGGATTGATGATCCTCGTGTCGTGGAAGCCATGCGCGTCGTTCCTCGCGAGGCTTTCGTCGATCCGGGCTTTGAGGAGTTCGCCTATGAGGACGCTCCGCTCTCGATCGGCGAAGGACAGACGATCTCGCAGCCCTATATCGTCGCGCTGATGATCGCTGAGGCCGAGATCGAGCCTGGCGATACGGTACTTGAAGTCGGGACCGGCTCCGGTTACGCGGCCGCCGTTTTGAGCAGGGTCGCCGGACATGTCTACACGGTCGAACGCCATGCGCCGCTCGCAGACGAGGCCAGGCGGCGTTTTGCCAAGATCGGCTACGACAATATCGATGTTCGCACCGGCGACGGAACGAGGGGCTGGCCGGAAGCAGGCCCCTTCGATGCCATTCTCGTTGCCGCCGGCAGCCCCAGCGTGCCTCAAGCGCTGAAGGAGCAGCTCGATCTTGGCGGCCACATGGTCATACCGACCGGACCGGCGGGCGAGCAACGCTTGCTCAAGGTGACGCGCGTCAACGCCTCGACCTTCGAGGAGCATGACCTTGGCGGCGTCCGCTTTGTCCCACTGATCGGCGAGCACGCCCGGAAGGATGAGCGGTGGCAACCTGCTCGATCCACCCCCCGTCCGCCTTCGCGGACGCTCCCAGAAATGGTGGCCGATGCCGCCGAGTCGTTGCCCGACCTGGACGATCCAGCCTTCGGGCGGCTCTTCGATCGTTTTGGCAACCGACGCGTGGTGCTGCTCGGGGAATCCAGTCATGGGACCTCGGAATTCTATCGCGCGCGCGCCGCCATTACCCGTCGGCTCATCGAGGAGCACGGTTTTACAATTCTCGCCGTGGAGGCCGACTGGCCGGACGCGGCGGCCATTGATCGATATGTTCGGCACCGCCCGCACAGGCGTGGCTCGCATGCTCCATTCCTGCGCTTTCCTACGTGGATGTGGCGAAACCGCGAGGTCATATCCTTCGTCGACTGGATGCGCGCATACAATGGCAGCGTCGCCGAACAGGACCGGGCCGGCTTCTACGGACTCGATATCTACAACATGCGCGAATCCATCGCCGCCGTTCTGGACTATCTCGACAAGGTCGATCCGGCGGCCGCGACTGTCGCGAGGGAACGCTATGGATGTCTCACCCCATGGCAAAACGATCCAGCTACCTACGGCCGGGCCGTGCTGACCGCCAACTACAACAAATGCGAGGAGGCGGTGGTGCGTCAATGCAGCGAGCTCCTTGAACGACAGTTGGAAGCGACCGACAGTGACGGGGACCAGCTTTTCGACGCGGCACAGAATGCCCGGCTGATTGCCTCGGCGGAACGATACTACCGAACCATGTATTATGCCGGAGCCGATTCCTGGAACTTGCGCGACAGACACATGTTCGAAACGCTCGAACGTCTCTTGGAGTCGCGCGGCCCCGATTCGAAGGCCATCGTGTGGGCTCACAATTCCCATATCGGCGATGCGCGCCACACGGAGATGGGAGCGGCTCGTGACGAGTTGAACATCGGTCAGCTTTGCCGCGAACGTTTCGGGGAGCAGGCAGCATTGATCGGTTTCGGAACGCACGGCGGCAAAGTGGCGGCCGCAAGCGCCTGGGATGGCGACATCGAGATGAAGGACATCCAGCCTTCCCTGCCCGGCAGCTACGAACGAGTCTTTCACGACTCGGATGTTGAACGCTTTCTGCTTGATTTCTCGCGCGACGATGCTTTGCGCCGGCGCCTCGATGAGCCGAGACTCGAACGGTTCATCGGTGTCATCTACAGACCAGAGACCGAACGGATGAGCCACTATGCCCATGCATCGTTGCCGCATCAATTCGATGCGTTTGTCTGGTTCGACCTGACGACACCGGTAACCCCTCTGATGCCGGAGCATGTCAGCCCAGGCGTGCCGGAAACATTCCCCTTCGGACTCTGAGGCGCGCAACGGAACTGTAACCGCAATCAGCGGTTTTCGCCCGCCACTACTACACTCTACAGCGCTGCGCGTCCAACCAGACGCACAGCGCTATATGACTCAGGCTACTTGTTCAATGTCTGGACTGGGGATCTGGCCACAAAGCTCGTATGTCTTCAGGCAACCCTTCCCGCACCTTCGTAACCTGACCGGGATCGAGATAATGCGAGAGGACGGCAAAGACCGTCTGTACCGCATCTTTCGCGTCCACCGGCCGCGTGAAGGCGAGTTCCTCCTTCACTTGTGCGAGGAACTCATCCAGCGAATGCAACCGCGTGGGCTGCTTTGACGGCTGGTAGTGCTCGTAATAGGCGCCGCGCACCAGCAGCGGCAATTGGGCGGCAAGATGGGCGGACAGGTCTGCCGGCAGACGGTCCCGAACGGTGTGCAAGACGGCACCGAGGATATGCCACGCAACCTGACGATCCGGCCCTTGCTGTTTCATGATGTCATCCAACCATGTGTTGGTAACCTGGAGTGTCTTGTCGAAGACAGCGACACCGGAAGCACTCATGATTTTTCCTCCTATGTCTTCACGAGGGTCGAACCGCCGTCGCTTTTGATTGTTCCGCAACGGGAACGCCCGGAGTTCCGGGAAAATGGAGCCGAAGCGCACTCGATACGGAGTCGGCTGCCCAGCGTTCATTGACGACCGTTTGATCTCCGTCGCGCGAGGCAGCCTCTCGATCTGCTTCCGACGACGGCGCGGAACTTCCCTCAGTTTGGCGTGTTCTCGTAGAAGATTTGTCGGCTCAGTAGGACAGCATGATGTCAGCCGTACCGCCCCAAAAGAATTCGCGCCGGGCGTCCGGATCTCTCGCGATGCCGCAACTTGTCGATGAGGAAGCTGAGGCGTTTGTCGCCGAAGCACTCACTGAGCTCGTTCGCTCCAAAATTCCCTTCCTGGTCGCGGGTACATTTGCCGTCAGCGCCTATACCGGCATATCGAGGCCGACGAAGGATCTCGACATCTTTTGCAAGGCGGGCGACTACACCCGCATCCTCAAGCACTTCAAATCCCTCGGATATGCGGTCGAAATCGAAGACGACCGGTGGCTCGGGAAGGTGTTCAAGGGCAGATTCTTCTTCGACGTAATCTTCGCCTCGCCGAATGGAACTATGCTGGTCAACGATGCCTGGCTCGCACATGCGCTGCCTGTGGAAATCAGCGGTTGTCCCGTCTCGATCGCCGCGCCAACCGAATTGGTCTGGTCGAAGTCCTTCATCCAGCTTCGCGAACGCTACGACGGTGCCGACGTGGCGCATGTGATCTTGAAGGCGCACGACCGGATCGATTGGGCAAGATTGCTGGAATACATGGAAGTTCACTGGGAGGTGCTGCTTATCCACCTCCTCAATTTCCGGTGGATCTATCCGTCCGAACGCAACAATGTGCCGCAGTGGTTGTTGGACGAACTCTTGAGCAGGCTTTCGGCGCAACGGGATCTGCCGCTGCCGCAGACGAAAATCTGCCGCGGGCGCATGTACTCGCGTCCTGACTACGAGATCGACGTCAGGGAATGGGGATTTGCCGACGTCGGCGGCGACGTTGAGATGCGCGAAGGAATAGAGGAGTAGACACCATGAGCAAGCTGAAGGTCGCCGCCGTAGCCGATCTCCACGTGAAAGAGGACAGGTCCGTCTCCTATGCGGAGCTGTTTTCCGAGATTTCGCAAGCCGCTGACGTGCTCGTCATCGCCGGCGACTTGACGGACCTGGGCAAGCCGGTTGAAGCCGAACTCCTGGTACACGACTTGAAGTCCTGCACGCTTCCCGTCGTCGCCGTTCTTGGAAACCACGATCACCAGGGCGATGCGACGGAGGAAGTCTCGTCGATTCTCCTTGAGGCAGGGGTCCACCTCCTTAACGGCCAGGCGGTCGAGATCGCGGACGTGGGCTTCGCCGGAACCAAGGGCTTCATCGGCGGCTTCGGCCGGCACATGCTGGGTTCCTTCGGCGAGGCTGCCATTAAGACGATGGTTTCGGAGAGCGTGGACGAGGCCATGCGTCTGGAGAATGCCTTGAGAACCACCAGGACAACGCGCGCCCTTGTCATTCTGCACTATGCCCCGATCGTTGAAACAGTAGCGGGTGAACCCAAGGAAATATATCCGTTCCTCGGTTCATCCCGTCTTGCCGAGACCATCGACCGCTTCCAGGTGAGCGCGGTCGTTCACGGCCACGCGCACAAGGGGACCTATGAAGGGCAAACGCCGGGCGGTGCTCCGGTGTTTAATGTCGCGGCGCATATCGAAAAGCCGACGGGCCGACCCTACGCCATTCTCGAACTATAACCGCGCGACAGCGCGTCAGCCCGGCGTAGCTTGAATTCACCTGGTCGCCATACTGGCGACCAGATCGCTGAACCTCTCGCCCTGGATGCCGACATGGCTGCGTAGCAGCCGGCGTGCCCCCTCCCCGTCACCGGCAAAAATCGCGTCGACGATGCCACAGTGCTCCGAGTAGGATGTCGAGAGACGATTGCGCACGCGCAGCTGCAGTCTTCGATACGGGCGCAGTCGGCGATGCAGTTGCGTGCATTGCTCCTCGAGGAATTCGCTTCGGCTTGCCGCGTAGATGGCCTTATGGAATGCTTCGTTGTCGTAGTAATATGCGTCGCTGTCGCCGATCTTGGCCGAGCGCTCGCAGCGCTCGTGGGCCGCCGTGATCGCCTGACGGGACTCCTCGTCGAGGCGGCGGGCGGCGAGCGAACCAGCTAGCCCCTCGAGCTCGGCCATGACCTCGAACATTTCGTAGATGCGGTGCGGTTCCGGATCGATCACCACGGCGCCTCGGCGCGGCCGAATGTCGATGAGACCGATCGCATTGAGTTGCATTAGCGCTTCTCGAACCGGCGTTCTCGATACACCGAAACGGCTGGCCAGAACCGTTTCGTCCAGCCGCTCGCCGGGGGCGAACTCGCTGGAAAGGATTGCATTTTCGATCTCGTCCCGAAGCCAGCGGCCAACATTTTCGGACATTCGTCGATCCCCATAATACACATGCGCCATTCTTGTATACACGAGCATTGACCTCGTGCACGCAATATGCCACCTTATATACTATACTGCCAAGACTCAGAAATGAGAACGATGGCGAAGGGGACGGCCTGCGGGTCGTCCATCAGCGAAGGGAGGAGAGTGGCGTGCCTGGAACCTCTTTTTTCAGCGACATGCTGCAGGGCATCACCGAGCGCGGGCGCAAGCTCCTGTTTGCCGGCTCGCGTACTACGGAGACGGCAGCCGAAGTCGATCTCGAGACGCTCTGCGAAATGCTGCTATCGAGCCGTGGTGAAGCATCCGGCATGGCCATTGCGTCCGAAATCCTGGACCGCTGGAGCAAACTCGAAGGCGCCAGCGTGCAGCAGTTCCTGCAGATGCTCTCTGAAAAATTTGGTGCAGATACGGCGAAGCTCGACAAGGCCGTCGACAGATACCGCGCGGAAAGAAGCGCTGCGACGATCATAGCTCTCCACAATGCTGCGGAACCGCGGCGCCAGGAATTGCTGCGACGATTGAACTTGGCACCAAACGGCACGGCGAAGCTCGTCCAGATGCGTCAACAGCTTCTTAGCCTCCGGGAACGGTCGGAGGAATTCCGCGCCGTCGACGCCGACTTCGCGCACCTGTTCGGCTCCTGGTTCAATCGCGGTTTCCTCACACTCCGGCCCATCGACTGGTCGACGCCGGCGCACATTCTGGAAAAGATCATCAAATACGAAGCCGTCCATGAGATCGCCGGCTGGGAGGAGTTGCGCCGCCGCCTGGCGCCGGCAGACCGGCGCTGCTTCGCCTTCTTCCATCCACGTCTCGTGGACGAACCGCTCGTCTTCGTCGAGGTAGCGCTCACCCGAACCGTGCCAGGCGCCATCAAGGACGTGCTGGACGAGGACCGGGAACAGATCAGTGCCGATCAGGCGACAACCGCCGTCTTCTATTCGATCTCCAACTGCCAGGACGGCCTGCGCGGAATCTCCTTCGGCAACTTCCTAATCAAGCAGGTCGTCGAAGACCTGCGCCGGGATCTTCCCGGTCTCAAGAATTTCGTCACCCTATCGCCCGTCCCGGGCTTTGCCCGTTGGCTCGAAAAGGCGCTTAGCTCGGAAGCCGACCTGCTCACGGCCGAGGACCGAAAAGTGCTGGCGCTGCTTAATGAACCGGGATGGGCTGATGACGATAGTAGGGCAAACGAGGTCGAGCGCGTGCTGCTGCCGCTCGCAGCGCATTATTTCCTGATCGAACGCGCGCCGGAGGGTCGCCCGGTCGACCCAGTCGCCCGCTTCCACCTCGGCAATGGCGCGCGGCTCGACAAGCTGAATTTCCTCGGCGACCGCTCGCCCAAGGCAATGCAGCAGGCGCACGGCCTGATGGTGAACTATCTCTACAAGCTCGAGGACATCGAGGCCAACCACGAGGCCTTGGCACAACGCGGCGAAGTGACCGCGTCGCCGGCCGTCAAGAGCCTGCTTGCCCGGAATGGAGAAAACCGTCGCGCCGGCAAGAGCGAGCCGGTTCCGCGTCAATTCGCGCAGGTCATGAACGCAAAGATTGGAGGAGGGCGCAAGTGAGCAACCATCTTTTTGATGCCATTCGGTCCGCTGCTTCCGGCGATATGCCATTCATTCGGACGAATGGCGGTCGGATTTGGACCTATGCTGACACGCTCGACCTTTCGGGCCGCATCGCCGGCGCGATCGATACGCTCGGCATCCGCCCGGGCGACCGTGTCGCGGTGCAGGTCGAAAAGAGCGCCGAGGCCCTGATCCTCTATCTCGCCTGCCTTCGCTGCGGTGCGGTCTACCTGCCGCTGAACACCGCCTACACTCTCGCCGAACTCGACTATTTCATCGGCGACGCCGAGCCGCGGCTCGTCGTCGTTTCCTCGGCCGCTCGCGAGAGCGTCGAGAAAATCGCCGGATCTCACGGCGCGATCGTCGAAACGCTCGATTCTGACGGCACGGGTTCACTGCTCGATCTTGCCCGTGACGAGCTGGCCGACTTCGTCGATGCCACGCGTTCGGCCGAGGATCTGGCGGCAATTCTCTATACCTCGGGAACGACGGGGCGCTCCAAGGGGGCGATGTTGACCCACGGCAACCTGCTATCCAATGCTGTGACGTTGCGCGGCTGCTGGCGCGTGACCGCCGGGGACCGGCTGATCCATGCGCTGCCGATCTTCCACACCCACGGGCTGTTCGTCGCCACCAATGTCACGCTCATCGCTGGCGCCTCGATGTTCCTGCTGCCGAAGTTCGATCCGGACGAGGTTATATCGCTGATGCGGCAGGCGACCCTCCTGATGGGGGTTCCGACCTTTTACGTGCGCCTCCTGCAGAGCCAACGCCTCGGCCGGCAAGCCGTCGCGAACATGCGCCTCTTCATTTCGGGATCGGCGCCGCTGCTCGCCGAAACGCACATCGAGTTCCGGAAGCGCACCGGCCACGCCATCCTCGAGCGCTACGGCATGACCGAAACGAACATGAACACGTCCAATCCCTATGACGGAGAACGGATCGCCGGAACGGTCGGTTTTCCCCTTCCCGGTGTCACGGTGCGCGTGACCGATCCCGCCACCGGCGCGGTACTGCCGCCCGATGAAACCGGTATGATCGAAATCAATGGACCGAACGTCTTCAAAGGCTACTGGCGCATGCCGGAAAAGACCGCCGCAGAATTCACCGCCGATGGATTCTTCATCAGCGGTGATCTCGGCAAGATCGACAGGCAAGGCTATGTCCATATCGTCGGCCGCAGCAAGGACCTGGTGATTTCAGGCGGATACAACATCTATCCCAAGGAGGTCGAGGGCGAGATCGACCAGCTCGAAGGTGTCGCCGAAAGTGCCGTGATCGGCGTTCCGCATCCCGATTTCGGCGAGGGCGTCACCGCGATCGTCGTACGCACGCCCGACGCCGCGTTGGACGAAATGACCATCCTTGGCGCTCTCCAGGACCGGCTCGCGCGCTACAAGCAGCCGAAGCGCATCATCTTCACAGAGGACCTGCCGCGCAACACGATGGGCAAGGTCCAGAAGAACGTCCTGCGGCAAACATACGCCGATCTCTACGCTGAGACGTAACCCGTCCGCGCGCCCTCTGGGAGGACGGCGCGCGGATAACTTCCATTCTTGAAAACTTGAGCTGCCGGCGCTGGAGGCGCCGGAGGGAGGGGAATCATGGGCATCGAAATCCTATCCATACTGCTGCTGATCGCCATGTTCATCATCGCGACGATCCAGCCGATCAACATGGGTGCGCTGGCATTCGGCTGCACGTTCCTGCTTGGATCGCTGATTATCGGCATGAAGGCCAACGACATTTTCGCGGGTTTCCCGAGCGACCTGTTCCTGACGCTGGTCGCGGTCACCTACCTCTTCGCCATCGCGCAGATCAACGGCACCATCGACTGGCTCGTCGAATGCGCCGTGCGGCTGGTGCGCGGGCATGTCGCCTGGATTCCCTGGGTCATGTTCGTCGTTGCCGCCGTCATCACCGGCTTCGGCGCACTCGGGCCGGCCGCCGTGGCGATCCTCGCCCCGGTCGCCCTGAGCTTTGCCGTACAGTACCGCATCCACCCGGTTATGATGGGGCTGATGGTCATCCATGGCGCACAGGCCGGCGGCTTTTCGCCAATCAGCGTCTATGGCGGCATCACCAACCAGATCGTCGCCAAGGCCGGACTGCCCTTCGCCCCGACGTCGCTTTTCCTCTCCAGTTTCTTTTTCAACCTCGCGATTGCCGCGCTGGTCTTCTTCATCTTCGGCGGGGCGCGGGTCATGAAGCAGAAGACGGTAGTCACCGATCCCTTGCCCGAACTCCACCCCGAGGGCGTGTCGGCGTCGATCAGAGGCCATGGCGGCACGCCTGCCAAGGCGATCAGGGAACACGCCTACGGTACGGCGGCAGACACCCTTCAGACGTTGCGCCTGACCCCGGAAAAGATCTTCACCTTGATCGGCCTCACGGCGCTCGGCATCGGCGCACTGGTCTTCAAGTTCAATGTCGGCCTGGTCGCGATCACAGTTGCCGTCGCGCTCGCCCTCCTCTCGCCGAAAACCCAAAAGGCGGCGATCGACAAGGTAAGCTGGTCGACCGTGCTTTTGATTGCCGGCATCATCACCTATGTTGGCGTAATGGAGAAGGCGGGAACCGTAGACTATGTAGCCAACGCCATTTCCAGCCTCGGCATGCCGCTCCTGGTCGCGCTGTTGCTCTGCTTCACGGGCGCCATCGTTTCGGCCTTCGCCTCCTCGACGGCGCTGCTCGGCGCCATCATCCCCCTGGCAGTGCCGTTCCTGCTGCAAGGCCACATCAGCGCCATTGGCGTCGTGGCGGCGATCGCCATCTCAACGACGATCGTCGATACCAGCCCGTTTTCAACCAACGGCGCGCTCGTCGTCGCCAATGCTCCGGACGAGAAGCGCGAACACGTGCTGCGCCAACTGCTGGTTTACAGCGCGCTCATCGCCATCATCGGGCCCGTCGTTGCCTGGTTGGTCTTCGTCGTGCCTGGTTTGGTCTGACGGCAGACCAAAGTGTCGCCGCCTCGGCGTCAAACAGCGACTGCAACGATTGTCGATGAGCCTGCCATGACAGGCGCCAGTGTGGTGCTGACGCATGGATCGTCCTGCACCACATCGGCTTCCGGGATCCCGATATCCTTGACGGGCAGCCGTGCCCGTCCCGTCGAACGGCCGGAAAGGCTCATCGGCTCCTCGATTGCGATCCGCGGGTGCCTCCATTCCAGTAAAGCGTAGACCTTCTCCTCCCGTCTGAGATAGATCTTCATTGCCCCCATTTGTTTGCGCTCGACCATGACAAGGAGAGCCGCCCGCTTACCTCTTGTCGCACGCCAGTCCCGAACGGCCGGCTGTTCCGGTCGAGCGCTTCGGCGAGCCACTCAACGTCCTTTCTGGATGGATAAGCGAGACTGAAGCGATGCGCCTGGAGAGGGACGATTTCAAGCGCCGTGAGTTCCCCATTCGCCGGGTTGACGCCGGCAAAATACATCAGATGCAGGTCGCTGCGAAACTCCTCGTACCCCGAAATGCCTTCATAGTCATTCAGGAAATCACCGCAGCCATAAAGGATCAGGCGGTTGCGATAGACTTCGATCGCTTTCGCGTGGTGCGATGAGTGTCCGTACACGATCGACACGTCGGCATCGTCTATAAGCGCATGCGCAAATTGCCGCTGAGCAGCAGGTATGTCATACCCCCAGTTGGGGCCCCAATGAATCGATGCGACCACCACATTCTGCGGCCGCTTCATCTTCACGATATTACCAACAACATCACTCGCACTGGGCGGGGTAAGATCCGGCAGAAAATTCACGCCTGCTCTGTTCCTTGCCGCGGCCCAGCTTCGTGGTGTCCCGGCCGTCGGCGCCGCAAGCGCAAACACGAGCACGCGTCCTTTTTGACCCATCTCAAGGACGGCCGGCGCACTCGCTTCGGCCAAGTCGGCTCCGGCGCCGGCTGTCTTGATTTGCAAGCGGTCTAAGACGGTCAAAGTGTCGAGTAGGCCGGCAGGTCCCCAATCAAGAACGTGGTTGTTGGCAAGGACACAACAATCCACGCCGGCAGCGACAAGGCAGGAAGCGTTTTCGGGGCTCATTCGATAGTTGATGCCCTTTGGGACGTAATCGTTGCTGCGGGTTATCGCCGTTTCGAGATTGACGATGCGAGCATCAGGACTCGCGCGATCGAGTTCATCCAACGCCACTCCCCAGATATAGGTTGGAGCCGCCGCCCGCGGAATCCACCCGTGCGCTTGCTCTGCCAGGCGAACGTAGTCACGGGCTGATTTACAGTATCCCTCATGCAGAATCGGATCGCACGGAACGGGCAGCACCTGGTCGATGCCCCGTCCGGTCATGACGTCACCGCAAAGGAAGAGCTGCATATGCAGATCGTTCTGGCGTGACCGTCCCATCAGATGCTCCGAGCTTTTGCCGCTGCTATTCGCGGCTACAGCGCCGCGCGTCTTGTCAGACGCGCAGGGGACGCTGTAGCACTTGAATTGCTGCATGTTTTTATCCTTAAATCGGGTACGATTTAAGGATACATGCAGTAGGGATAATAGACGTCTAACCTATTGCCGGCCCGTCACGCAGCCCGTCATCGGGCATGTGTTCATTCAAGGACCGCTTCACGGCTCGCACCAAACTTCGTTTCGATCAAGCAGCCAGCGATACTGCCCCCGGCAGTCGCAACGCGCGCTCGTCGGCTTCGTAGTCGAAATGATCTTTGGGGTATGCGGCAAGCTGCGGCAAGCGCTCTCGCCAATTGTCGTTCCCAACATGCTGGACGAGCCACCTGACGGCAGGTTCGACGGACTGTGCATAGGTCGCTTCTGCGCTCGCCGCACCCCTGACTATCATGGGCTGGGGGATCGACCATGGCGTTGCACCAAGCTTCGGCGGATAAGCGGGCGCATCAGGCAAGCCGATGAGCTCCGCCTGCACACCCATGGCGTCCATAATCCCACGGCAAATCTCTGCAACAGTGGGGCTATCCGCGTCGTAAACGTTAGCGATCGCAGGCAAGTCCCCCACCACCGCTCGACCCACCGCGTCCGCGATCGCCGCAACGGATGTAGTCTGGAATTGGCTTTGACCCCCATAGGCCAAGGGGATCGCAGCCCTTCCGTCGAGCAGCCTTTTCACCAACCACCACTCCCGGGCATGTTTGCTTTCGGGTCCATGGATGGCGCAGGGACGCAGAATCGTCGTCGGGCACGCCGCGCGGTTCAGAAGCGCTCTTTCCATCGCGACCTTGCGCGTCGAGTAAGTCTCTGGCCCGGGTGCAACAGTCGGACTCTTCTCGGTCAAGGGCACGGAGAAAGCAGGAAAGCCGCGGCCGGACGCCTCATCCAGCGTTCGCCCGTCATCGTCGTGATAAACGCTCGCGCTTGAGATCGCGACAATGCGTCCCGCCGCGCGTCCCGCCAGAGCAAGGCATTCCGCATCGGCCGCATCGAAGGCCACGCAGGACATCAGGAGGTCGGTATCCGAACCGACCACGGCGCGCAATTTCTCAGCGTCGCGTGCATCGCATTCAATGTGGCGACAGTTGTCCGGCAGAGCTTTGGGGTGGCGGCTTACGACGGTCACCTCCCAAGCTTCGCCAACCAGGCGACGGGCCGCTGCGAGGCCGATCTGTCCGGTTCCTCCAACAATCACGGCTCTGGGCATCGCTGAACTCCCTTGCCGATCTCAATCGTCGCACCGCATCTTGCGCGGAACGGTCGATCTTTTGAGAACATAGGGGAACGGCGCCGCTTACGCCACCGCCTGAGGCCCCGTTATCTCGACGAGCGAGCCACACATGAAGGCGGCCTCGTCTGATGCGAGAAACGCAACCAGGGCGGCCACCTCTTCCGGCTTTCCGATCCGACCGAACGGAACGAGCTTATCGAGATCGGCGATGGTGCGCCCCGATCGCTTCACGCCCGCTTCGAGCATCACGCTTTCAAACCGCAGCACGATCGTCGCGCCGATCGAAGTCGCCACCTTCCCGAAATATGTCGAGGCGCTCGACATCGCGCAGCGCATGAATACCCGGCTCGCCGCGGAACTGCGCAGTGAGGCGGACCTGAAGGCGATCGCCAAGCGGCAGAAGGAATTCGAAGCGGCCGTGAAGACCGGCAACCACCTGCAAATGTCCGAAGCGAACAAGCAATCCACCTGGCGATCGCCCATGCCGGCAAGAATCCCTATCTCGCTTCGTTCTACGAGCGGCTATTGAACCAGGGCCAGCGCATGCTGCATCTCCATTTCGAGTATCTGGAGCGGACGCACGAAGGCTATCTCCTGACCGACGAACACAACCAGATGCTCGAGGCGATCCGGGCAAAGAATGTCGATCTCGCCGACGAGCGGGCGCACGCCCATACGCGTCAGTTCCAGCAGAACTTCATCGACTTCATGCGCGAGAACTACACGACCGATGTTTCGCTCGGCCGGCGCAAGGCGGCCGAATAGACGCGTATCGGTTCGTGGGCGCCTGGAATGATCTCAGGCCAGTAACCACTGCCCGGGTGGCTTTCTAGCCCGGCCCTCGTTTCGGCGCCGACAAGGGCCGTGATTACGGGGCCAAATCGCAACGCCCCTTGCGGAAACTAATGCGCAATTCACTTCCGCTAAGCTCGCGCACTGCTCCAAACTGCTCAAGACCGCTCAAACAGACGCTAAAGGCCGCGCGCCTTGTCAGACGCGCGGCCTTTGAATTGCAGCAGAATGCAGGCGATCTCACCCGTCGTTGAGGACAAGTCCCTTGGTGAGCTCCAACGCCTGCCGTTCGAATAGGCCGCGGTAAATGCCGCCCTTCAGACGAATGAGCGTGTCGTGATCGCCCTCTTCCGCGATGCGACCGCGGTTGAACACCAGCAACCGGTCGAGCGCGCGCACCGTCGACAGCCTATGCGCGATCACCAGCGTTGTCCGACCCATCATCAGCCGCTCCATCGCCTGCTGGATCAGCACCTCGGATTCGGAGTCGAGGCTCGACGTCGCTTCGTCGAGGATCAGGATCGGCGCGTCCGCGAGGAATGCCCGGGCGATGGCGACACGCTGGCGCTCGCCACCGGAGAGCTTGACCCCACGCTCGCCGACCAGCGTTCCATAGCCTTTCGGGAGCGCCGCAATGAAATCATGCGCGCTCGCAAGCCTTGCCGCCTCCTCGACCTCGCGCTGGGTCGCTCCCGGGCGCCCATAGGCGATGTTTTCCGCAAGCGAACGATGGAACAGGATCGGCTCCTGCTGCACGATTGCAATCTGCTGACGGAGCGACGCCTGCGTCACGCCGGCGATGTCCTGCCCATCGATCCTGATCTCGCCCGCCTTCAGGTCGTGGAGGCGCTGGATCAGCTTGACGAAGGTCGTCTTGCCCGAACCGGAATGCCCGACAAGGCCGACCCGCTCGCCGGCACGGATCGACACCGAGAAGCGGTCATAGAGCGGTGCCCGGTGCGCGCCGTAGTGGAAGGTCACGTCCTTGAACTCGATCTTGCCGTCGGTGATGCGGATCGGCTTGGCACCGGCGCGGTCCTCGATGCCGAGCGGTTGGCAATGGATGTCGACAAGCTCCTCCATGTCGTTGATCGACCGCTGCAGGTTGCGGATGTGCATGCCCACTTCGCGCAGATATCCTTGCAGGATGAAGAAGGACGTCAGCACGAAGGTGATATCACCGGCGCTCGCCTGCCCCCTCGCCCACAGCACCAAGGCAAAACCGATCACCGCCGCGCGCAGCACGAGCAACATGGCGCCCTGCGCGGTGCCGTTGACCGTTCCGCGAGTCCAGGTGCGCCGGGTCCGGTTCTGCCACTTGGCAAGCACCTTGGCGAGGCGTTGATCCTCGCGACGCTCGGCACCAAAACCCTTGACGACGATGTTGCAGCTGATCGCGTCGGCAAGCGCACCGCCGAGCCTTGTGTCCCAACTGTTGGCAAGGCTTGCCATCGGCGCCACATAGCCGAGCGACAGGGAGACGGTGACTGCAATGAAGGCGATCGAACCAAGCCCGATGATCATGCCCATCATCGGCCAGTACCAGGCCATTAATATCGTCGACCCGACCAGCATGATCACCGATGGGAAGAGCGCCACCAGCAGCGTGTCATTCAAAAGATCCAGCGCCCACATTCCGCGCGTCACCTTGCGCACCGTCGAACCGGCGAAGCTGTTGGCGTGCCAGTCGCTGGAAAACCGCTGGATGTGATGGAAGGCGGCCGAGGCAATGTCGGACATCATCTTCAGCGTCAGGGTGACGACGCCCATGAACGTCATGTGCCTGAGCACGATGGCGCCGAAGGACAGCGCCATCAGCATGAGGAAGGCCGAGACAGCCGCGTTCCAGGCAATTTCGTCGGTCGCCGCACCCGAGACGACCGCGTCGACGAGCCTGCCGGAATAAAGCGGTGTCAACACGTCGGCAAGCGTCGAAAGAAGCACAGCGCCCAGGATCGCCAAGAGCCGCGCCGGCTGCCTCTTCCAATGAGCCCCGCAAAAGCGAAATACGCTACGGAACGCGCGGTCGCGCGCCACAAAACGAGTGAAAGTCATATGATTTGCCCGGTGACGCGTGCACCGGCCTCAAAATCTGGTCACGAAAGAAATGCCGTCAGGAAAGCGACTCGCGCGGCATCAATGAATCGGTGCAGTCTCCAAGGCGGAGAGCACCGGACGAAGCCAATCCCCTAAGCTGCGATCAGAAGCGCAAGCGCCCGATGTCACACGGAGAATATTGGATCGCCCGATAGGGAGAAGGAAAAAACTGTCATCTTAGCCTCCCTGATTCTGATTGCCGGAAGACCCCTTATAGTTGAACTCAGCCCCAGCGCCAAGCGCGGATATTGTATTTCGGTGTCGCAGCGAGCAAAGTGCAGCCCGTTTGCAACAGTCGCCCGTCACCCGCTGGCGCGGAACAGCCGCGTAGGCTGAAAATGCCGCCCGCTTCGTAGAACTTTTACAAAGTGCTGGGAATTTCGCCGCTATTCGTTGCGAACGGTACAACGGTTCCTATTGAAACTAGATGCGAATCTCGAGGTTGCCTGTGCAGAACAACAACATTCTTGTCGTCGGCGGCGCCGGCTATATCGGCTCCCATACGTGCCTCCAACTGGCCGCCAGGGGCTATCAGCCCATCGTCTACGACAACCTCTCGAACGGCCATGAAGAGTTCGTCAAATGGGGCGTTCTCGAAAAAGGTGACATTCGCGACCGCAAGCGTCTCGATGACGTTCTGACACGACATCAGCCGCGCG
>NZ_SRXN01000189.1 GCF_004827385.1 Ensifer sp. MPMI2T | reverse complement strand
CAGGTTGGGCTCGCGATCCCTCGCCGATCGAAGGACCTTCCGCTTCACGGGAACGGTGGCATTCTCACGATTACCTGCCAAAAGTTTGGCACTTGTATGGGGCGATGACTGTCAAGCTTGATCTGCGTGTCAATCGGCGTTCAAATTTGGCTCTGACTCATTTTTGATGCAGTTGTAACGATCCTGCGTTGCTGGTTTCCACAAAGGAATCAGCATGATGAGCACTAAGCTCTGCGCTTCTGATTTGGTACCGGCTGGCTTCATTGCTGAACG
>NZ_SRXN01000188.1 GCF_004827385.1 Ensifer sp. MPMI2T | reverse complement strand
ACGTCGATCCGCTGGCCTGGCTCACTCAGACCCTCGAGCGCATTGCCAATGGCTGGCCGAGTTCAGAAATCGACGCGCTCATGCCGTGGAACTACGCCGGCTGAACGGCCTCAGCTTGCCGCTTACGGCATGTCGGCAATGCGGGCGAGAACATCGGCAAGCCATGCCTGCGGATCGGTAATCCTCCCGGGCATTAACGGGGTTCAAAAGTAGAATTTTCTCGGCAATATGATCGAGGAGATTTTGATGAAGACGAGCAGATTTAGCGAACCCCAAATCCTTGCGATCTTGCGCCAGGCGGAA
>NZ_SRXN01000187.1 GCF_004827385.1 Ensifer sp. MPMI2T | reverse complement strand
AATGGCTCGACGTGCAATGGGCTGCCGGCAAGAGGAACGGCACTGAGCTATGGCGGCGTTTGAGAACACAGGGCTTTCGCGGTTCGCGCCGGGTCGTGAGTGAATGGGCCACACGGCGGAAGCGGGCGAGATGGAACTGCCATCAACAATACGCAGCCGGCGTGTGCCTATAGAACCTACCATGTTAGAATGCCAGGCGCAGCAAGGTCGAGGCGTCACCAACACCGCGTCGCCGCACAAGCGCCCTGGATGTTCGCGCTGTCGCGCCGAGATCAATGATGCGCTCCAGCTTCGAGAGCAGTCTGGACCAATCAG
>NZ_SRXN01000186.1 GCF_004827385.1 Ensifer sp. MPMI2T | reverse complement strand
CATTCAAAACAGCGACCCAGGGGCACATCGACTGGCCGGCTTCAAATCGGAATCGTGGCCGGAATGAACTTGGAATGGGTGGCCGGCTTCGTTTCGGAATCAGCGGCCGACTTCACTGGAATACGCAGGAATCACAGCTCCAATGATTTTAGAATCGGGAGGGTTCTGTGAGGTCGCTGGGATGCGCTTGCGGCCTGACGCTATGCGCGACCTCATTGAAGATGCTATGGGTGAGCGGCGATGACGAGGCAATATCGTTGCTCAAAACAACGATGGAGAGCGCCATGCCGCAACCGAACGACCTGGGTAGATGCCTCGCCCCCTTGGATC
>NZ_SRXN01000185.1 GCF_004827385.1 Ensifer sp. MPMI2T | reverse complement strand
GATCGAACCGCTGACCCCCTGCTTGCAAAGCAGGTGCTCTCCCAGCTGAGCTACAGCCCCATCTTTCGATTAGCCGGCAAAGCCAGCAAGAACTCGCGAACAGTCGATCGCAGCACCTTGGGCCCGGCCCGCTCTCCCGCAGCGATCGAAGATCGCGAGGAAGAGCAAAACAAACCAGAGGATGCCCGGGCCCACCATGAGCTCCAGCGAATGGTGGGCCCGGGCAGACTCGAACTGCCGACCTCACGCTTATCAGGCGTGCGCTCTAACCACCTGAGCTACGGGCCCATTCGTTAAGCACGCTACATGACGCGGGCGTGGTTCGTATCCTTGATGAGAAA
>NZ_SRXN01000184.1 GCF_004827385.1 Ensifer sp. MPMI2T | reverse complement strand
TTCCGCCTGGCGCAAGATCGCAAGGATTTGGGGTTCGCTAAATCTGCTCGTCTTCATCAAAATCTCCTCGATCATATTGCCGAGAAAATTCTACTTTTGAACCCCGTTAATGCCCGGGAGGATTACCCAACCCCTCATCCCGTTGACGAGAGTAATCAGGAACGGCGTTCGGCTAACGCCGAACAACTCAGTTCGCCTAAGGCTGGCTCCGCCAGCAAATGGGCTTTTGAAGAAAGCCTGAGGCGAGGCCGGAGCGAAATCAACCAGCCACGGCGCTTGCCGCAGGCAATGGTGGCATTGCAAGACGTGCTGAGGGCGGTGCCAGCGCTGAAGACCTACGGGTTTGCCCCCAGCAGTTGGG
>NZ_SRXN01000183.1 GCF_004827385.1 Ensifer sp. MPMI2T | reverse complement strand
AGGGGATTATTCCGGCCGTGCCCGCGTGATCGATGGCGACACCATCAGCATCCGGAACCAGCGGATCAGGATAGCGGCGATCGATGCTTGCGAGCGCGACCAGACCGGATTGAAAGACGGGAAGTTAGGCGCTGTGGCGTCGCAGCTCGCAGCTATCTTGGGAAAATGATCGACGGCCAGCACGTTCGCTGCGACATCATCGATCAGGATCAGTATCGCCGCCTGGTGGGCCAGTGCTTCATTGGAGACGTCTAGGCGACCCACTCGATCAGCGAGGTCGAGTACGGCCAGGCCGAGAGCCGCGCCCGAGATGGCGGCTTTGGCATGTGGTCGGCCGAGATCGAAAGCCCGCACGAATACCGCCGTTCCAAATCTTCCCGG
>NZ_SRXN01000182.1 GCF_004827385.1 Ensifer sp. MPMI2T | reverse complement strand
CACCAGTGGTGGTCTTCAGAGAGTGAACCCCGGTGGAAGTGTCTCAGACACGGTTATCAGTGCCGGAGGCGGACAGAGCCTTCAGGGACGGGCTGTGAACACCACGCTGAATGGTGGCGAACAGTGGATGCATGAGGGGGCGATAGCCACAGGAACCGTCATTAATGATAAGGGCTGGCAGGTCGTCAAGCCCGGTACAGTGGCAACGGATACCGTTGTTAATACCGGGGCGGAAGGGGGACCGGATGCAGAAAACGGTGATACCGGGCAGTTTGTTCGCGGGGATGCCGTACGCACAACCATCAATAAAAACGGTCGCCAGATTGTGAGAGCTGAAGGAACGGCAAATACCACTGTGGTTTATGCCGGCGGCGACCAGACTGTAC
>NZ_SRXN01000181.1 GCF_004827385.1 Ensifer sp. MPMI2T | reverse complement strand
CTACCAGCGCTGGCTAGAGCAGTTCCCAACGGTGGAGACCCTGGCGGCCGCCGACCAGCAAACGGTGCTCAAAGCCTGGGAAGGACTGGGCTACTACGCCCGCGCCCGCAACCTGCACCGGGCGGCCCAGCAAATTGTGGCCGACCACAACAGCGAAATTCCAAGGGATTTTGACACCATTACCGCCCTGCCCGGCATTGGCAAAACCACCGCCGGGGGCATTCTTAGCTCGGCCTTTAACCTGCCCCACGCCATTCTTGACGGCAACGTGAAGCGGGTGCTGGCCCGGCTGGTGGCGCTGCCGGTGCCCCCAGCCCGTGCCCTCAACGACCTGTGGCGGCTGTCTGAGTACGTGCTCGACCCCGATCGCCCCCGCGACTTTAACCAGGCGCTAATG
>NZ_SRXN01000180.1 GCF_004827385.1 Ensifer sp. MPMI2T | reverse complement strand
CGGCTCCAACGCTGCGCAAGATGAAGGCTACGCGTTTCCGCCGGTTGCTCCCACCGCGCCAAATGGCGTGTCGAAAACCGCCGGGGCTCTAATCGCCGCTGGATGAAAGTTCAGTGGCAGCTCACTAGATCAATGGAACGTCTGCAAGCGGAGGTTCTGGGCTGGGGTGGTGACCAATATTCCAGGAAGCTGTTCGGACGGGTATCACTGGCGCATACCATTGGCACCTCAAGGTGTCTGTCACCCTCACTCCACAGAAAATTCGAAATAATTTTATGCTAAGAGGCTGCCTCAAAGAAGTGAGTGATTTCAATGGGTTGTGATTCCTTCGGATTTGCAAAGATTCGATGGAGCTCACGACGTCCTGGACCGAAATCACCCGTCGGCAATATGCCCGGCGCACG
>NZ_SRXN01000017.1 GCF_004827385.1 Ensifer sp. MPMI2T | reverse complement strand
GTCGTCCCCCCGGTTGTTCAAGCCCTCGCTACAGCCGAGGCATTACGCCGAAAAGACCTGCTCGCCGCCGATCCAGGTGGAGCTCATGCCAAGCTCCGGCGTCAACAGCACGAAGTCGGCGTCCGTCCCGGCCAAGAGCCGCCCCTTATGAGAGGCAATGCCCATGACATCGGCGGGGTAGGCGGAGGCCATGCGGATCGCCTCCTCGATCGGCAGGCCGAGTTTTTCGTGCACGAAGCGGACCGAGGACAGCATGTCGATGTCTGCTCCCGCGAGCGTCCCGTCGGCAAGCGTCAGGCGGCCGCCTTGGCGCAGGATTTCGCGGCCGTTGAGATGGAAGCTGGTCATTTCGGTAGCGATCGGCGACATCGCGTCGGTCACCAGGAAAATCTGTCCCGGACCCTTCTTGCCCCTAAGCGCGATGCCCATCGACGCCGGATCGACATGAAAACCATCGGCGATCAGGCCGGCATGCAGAGTGCCCGTCGCAAGCGCCGCGCCGACGACGCCGGGTTCTCGGTGGCCAAGACCGCTCATGGCGTTGAAGAGATGGGTGACCGTCCGAGCGCCGGCCCTGGCGTAGCTGCAAGCCGTGTCATAGCCGACATCCGTGTGCCCTAGGCTGACGACAACGCCGGCATCACAAAGCGCCCGCACCTGCTCTCGCGTGGCGTTTTCCGGAGCAACTGTCACCATCAGGCAGCCCAGGGCACGCGCGCAGGCGACCATTTCCGCAAGGTCGGCATCGTCCATCCGGCGAATGAGCGACGGGTCATGCGCCCCCTTGCGGGCGATCGAAAGGTGCGGGCCTTCAAGATGCAGGCCGAGAAAGCCGGCGACGGCAGCCTTCTTTGCCTCGATGCCGGCCTGAATGGCCGCAGTCCGCACTTCACGGGTGTCCGTAATCAGAGTCGGCAGGAGCGCCGTCGTGCCGAACTTCGCATGGGCGGCGCAAATCTGCCGAATGCCTTCGAGCGTCGGTTGCTCGTTGAGCAGCGCACCGCCGCCGCCATTGACCTGCAGGTCGATGAAACCCGGAACGAGAAGCAGGCCATGCGCGTCGATCGCGTCGGCATCAGCGGGTGCGGCGGACGTCGGAACGATCGCCTTGACGCGGCCGGCCTCTACGACGAGGACCGCTCCGTCGTGCCAGTCGATACCGTCGAAGATTCGCGCACCGGTGATTTTCTTCTTCGCAGTCATCGTGTCTCCGTTACCTTCTTGAGGCTTGCCGGTGCATCCGGGTTGAGGCCGCGCGAGCGCGACCAGGCTTCGACGAAACCGTAGAACGGCAGGATCAGCGTCAGCGCATCAGTGATCGGATGCCCCGTTTCGACGAAGGGCAGGCGTCTCGCCTTCTGAGCCCGCGCCGAAGTGACATGCACGACCGCGCCCTTGTTGCTCATGCTATCGGCGCTTTGGACCACCGAGGCCTCGGCCGCGTCGCGGGCGGCAAGCGCCAGCACCGGAAATTTGGCGCCGACCAACGCCACCGGACCATGCAGCACTTCCGCCGAGGAATAGGCTTCCGCATGCATGCCTGACGTTTCCTTGAACTTCAGTGCCGCTTCGCTGGCGATCGCCAGCGCCGGACCTCGGCCGAGCACGTAGAGCGATTCGGCCTCGCCGAGATCGGCGGCGAAATCCTGCCAATCGAGCTTCACAGCCTTGGCGAACTGGTCCGGCAGATCGGTGACGGCACGCTTGAGCGCCGCATCTTCCGTCCATTCGCCGAGTACCGCGAGGCCCGCGACGATCGAGTTAACATAGGACTTTGTCGCGGCGACGGCGAGTTCCGGGCCGGCAAGAATATCGAGCGGATGAGTGCAAGCTTCGGCGATCGGCGAGGGCACCGTGTTCGTGAGCGCGATCGATACCGCACCCGCACGTGTTGCCGATTGCGCCATCGCCACGATGTCCGGGCTCTTGCCGGACTGGGAGATCGCGATTGCCGCCGCACTGCCGAGCTTCAGATTGGCACCATAGATCGAGGCGAGCGACGGGCCGAGCGAAGCGACCGGCCGGCCGGCCGTGAGCTCGATCGCATATTTCAGGAACAGCGCCGCATGATCGGAGGAGCCGCGGGCTATCGTTACCAGGAACGCGGGATCCTTGGCCTTGAGCGCCGCACCCGCCGCCTTCAGGGCGTCGGCCGAACCGTCCAGCAACCGCGCAGCGGCTTCCGGGATCTCATCGATTTCTCGCCGCATGTTGGTTTGCATCATCCATTCCTTTTTTCTGGCGGGCGCGGATCAGGACTCCGAAAGCGTCAGTTCCGCGACAAAATCATAGGCATCGCCCCGATAGAGCGAGCGGGTGAATTCAACGACGCGCCCCGACGCGAGATAGGAGACGCGCTCGATGGAAAGGCCGGCGGCGCCCACGGCGACGCCCAGCATCGACGCGTCAGGATCCTTGATATTGCAGGCCGAAATGCGCTGCACCGCGCGGACGGGCCGAGCGCGGGTCTTGTCGAGGGCGGCATAGAGCGACGAAGTCACCGCCAGCGGATCCGGCAGGAACTCGGTCGAGATGCTCGCCCGCTCGATCGCCAGCGGCATGCCGTCGGCGATGCGCAGGCGGCCGAGACGCGCGACCAGGGCATCGGCCGGAAGACCAAGCGTCATCATTTCGTCGGGCGATGGGTGGAACAGTCCCCGCTCCAGCCACTCCGCCCGCGTGTTCAGGCCGCGCCGGGCCATGTCCTCGGTAAAGGACGTCAGCCTCGACAGCGACTGCTCGACGCGCGAGACGGGCCTGACGACGAAGGTACCGGAGCCGTGACGGCGCACGAGCAGCCCATCGCGCACAAGGTCATCGACCGCTTTGCGCACGGTCACACGGCTGATGTTGGCATAGTCCGCGAGATCCCTCTCCGGCGGCAGCGCATCTCCATGGTTGAGCTTGCCCGAGAGGATCGCTTCCTCGAGCGACTGCCGGAGCTTAAGATAGAGCGGACCGGCCCCGCCCGACTGCAGGCCTTCGAGCGGCAGGATGGCGGCAAGTTGCTGGGTCATGCACCAACCTCCGGCCTGGAACCGAAGCGCTGGGCAGCGAGTGCCACCGCTCCGGTCAAGGCGTCCGCCTCCGCTTCGACAAAAAGCTTCTGGTGGCGCTCTGCAAGCCACGGCCGATAAAGCGGTGCCAGGCCGCCGAGCAGGCAGAGCCGCTCGCTTCCTCTCGACACCACCACGTCGAGCGCCTCGTCAACTGTGGTCGCAGCTGCCTTCAGCAGGCGTAGCGCCACGGCATCGCCGCGTCCGGCGTGTTCAAAGACGCGCGGGGCGTAGCGCCCGAATTCACCGGGCTTGGCCAGCCGCGCGAAGTCGACGACATCCCTCGGATCATTGTTGAATTCAGCCATGACGGAATCGGTTACCGGCGAGCCCTCATGGATACCATCGAAGGCGAGCAGGCTTTCCTGCAGCAGCGCATGGCCGATGCGCGCACCGCTGCCGTGATCGCCGATCGTGAAGCCCCAGCCGCCGATATAGCTCACGGTCTCGCCGTGGCGCGCGATATAAATCGTGCCCGTACCGAGAATGGCGACCGCACCGTCCTTTTCGCCGAGCGCGCCCTGAAGCGCGATCAGTCCATCGGACTCTATCTCCGCCGCCGCAAAAGGAAGGCGCCGCTTCACGTAATGCACGGCATCGCCGACATTGTGACCCGCAACGCCAACGATCGCGCTGGCCGCCGTGATCCCGGCCGGATCGAGGCCAGCATCCTCAAACGCGGCCCGCGAGGCTTCCGCAATATTCGCGAGTGCCGTCTCCGGATCGGTAAGGATGTTTGCGGCGCCAGCCTTTCCGCGGCCGAGAATACGCCCGTCCGGCGCGGCCACGGCCACCCGGCAACTCGTTCCGCCGCCATCGATTCCGATCAGATAAGACGTCATGGGCACCTCCGTCGGATAAGATACCAAAAAAAGACCAATAACCAAGCGAGATTTCTTCGGGCGTCTAACATTTGAAATAAATCCTTGTTTTTCCGCGCTTATTTTCAACATCTGGCGCCACGAGTTACAAAACTTAAAATTCTCCTAGACAATTGGTATTTTTTTGGCATTAATTCACGGGAGAGGAGCACAACCAATGCCGTCAGCGAAGACCGAAGAGCGCCACGACAAAGCCAAGGGCCTGGATGTGATGCATCCGGCGCTCGCGCTTCGCCTGCTTGCCTCCGGTCAGCAGGCGGCAGCAAAATCGGTCGACGCGGCAATCGAGCAGATCTCGGCGGCGGCTGCACTTGCGGCACAAGTCCTTTCGGCCGGCAGGCGGCTCGCCTATGCGGGTGCCGGAAGCTCCGGTCTGATGGCGATGGCAGATGCACTCGAACTGCCCGGCACCTACGGCATTCCGCAGGAGCAGATCGTCATTCTTCTTGCCGGCGGCGCGGCAAGCCTTGCCGATCTCGCGGGTGGCTACGAAGACGACATGGATCTTGCGCGCGCAGATGTGCGCAATGCCGGAATCGCGGCCGGCGACTGCCTCATCTCTGTTTCCGCCAGCGGCTCGACACCCTATGCGCTCGCGGCCGCCGACGAGGCGAGGAAGCGCGGCGCAAAAGTCATCGCCGTTGCCAACAATGCCGGCGCGCCCCTTTTCAAGGGCGCCGATGTCTCAATTCTGCTGCAAACGCCGCCGGAAGTTGTATCCGGATCGACACGCATGGGCGCCGGCACGGCGCAGAAAATTGCCTTCAACATGTTTTCGACCCTGGTCGGCATCCATCTTGGCCATGTGCTCGACGGGCACATGGTCAACCTGCGTGCCGACAACATCAAGCTGCAGGGGCGCGCGATGCGCATCGTCTGCGACATCACCGGCGTCAGTGCTGCCGAGGCCGGTCGGCTGATCAAGGCTGCCTCAGGCTCGGTCAAGATCGCGATCCTGCTCGCTTCCGGTGCCGAGGATGTTGCTGCCGCCGAAAGCGCGCTCAAGAACGCCAATCAGAATTTGCGCCGGGCGATCGAAACCGTCTCGCGCTGATAAAACTGGGATCCAAACCGCGCCTAGGCGGCGCCTATAAAAGGGAGAACATGCATGACCCGCACAACAATGAAAGGCTTGCTGCTCGCGTCGAGCATTCTCGGCTCGACTGGGCTTGTCCAGGCCCAGGACGTGACGCTGACAATCGAAAGCTGGCGCAACGATGACCTGGCGATCTGGCAGGAAAAGCTGATCCCCGCCTTCGAGGCGAAGAACCCGGGCATCAAGGTCGTCTTCTCGCCGTCCGCCCCGACCGAATACAACGCCGCCCTCAACGCCAAGCTCGATGCCGGATCCGCAGGCGATCTCATCACTTGCCGTCCATTCGACACTTCGCTCGAACTCTACAACAAGAAGCACCTCGCCGACCTGACCAGCTTGCCGGGCATGGAGAACTTCTCCGACGTCGCGAAGTCCGCCTGGTCGAGCGACGACGGCAAGGCGACCTTCTGCGTGCCGATGGCTTCGGTCATCCACGGCTTCATCTACAACAAGGACGCCTTCGACCAGCTCGGCCTTTCTGTACCGACGACCGAGGAAGAGTTCTTCGCCGTTCTCGAGAAGATCAAGGCCGACGGCAACTACATCCCGATGGCGATGGGCACCAAGGACCTCTGGGAAGCCGCGACCATGGGCTACCAGAATATCGGCCCCACCTACTGGAAGGGTGAGGAAGGCCGCCTGGCGCTGATCAAGGGCGAGCAGAAGCTGACGGACGAGCCCTGGGTCGAGCCCTACCGCGTGATCGCCAAGTGGAAGGATTACCTCGGTGACGGCTTCGAGGCCCAGACCTACCCGGACAGCCAGAACCTCTTCACACTCGGCCGCGCGGCGATCTATCCGGCCGGCTCGTGGGAAATCTCCGGCTTCAACACCCAGGCGCAGTTCAAGATGGGCGCCTTCCCGCCGCCGGTGAAGAAGGCAGGCGACACCTGCTACATCTCCGACCACACCGACATCGGCATCGGCCTCAACGCCAAGAGCCCGAACGCGGAAGCCGGGAAGACCTTCCTCACCTGGGTGGCTTCGCCGGAGTTTGCGGAGATCTATGCCAACGCGCTTCCCGGCTTCTTCAGCCTGAACTCAAAGCCGGTGAAGATGTCCGACCCGCTGGCGCAGGAATTCGTCTCCTGGCGCGAAAAGTGCAAGCCGACGATCCGCTCGACCTACCAGATCCTGGCACGCGGCACGCCGAACCTCGAGAATGAGACCTGGGTTGCATCGGCCAATGTCGTCAACGGCACGCAGACCCCGGAAGATGCTGCCAAGAAGCTTCAGGAAGGCCTCGACAGCTGGTTCAAGCCGGCCAAGTAACCTTGAAATGGGCGCGTGATCCCCCGCGCGGCTCGCGCGCCCTTTCTTCTCGCACGAAACTTCTGTCGTGCGCTGTGAACGACGCCGTATTTGTGTTTGGATGTCCGGTGCGAAGCCGGACGTGAGGGGACCTGGGAGCTTGGCTTAGCCGGCATTTTTCCATGGTCATGTGGTGCTTCGCCTCCGCCACACCTTCATGCCCGGCTGGGCACGCGCGACGCTCCATTGGAGAGGCGCAAGGGCGAACCGATCAATGACCGGGAAATCCCGCGTTCAGGCAAGATCGCCGAACGTGAAGGGGGACCTGAACCAAGAGACTGGGACGTCTCAGCGTGTCATGCGGGCGCGCTGCATTTCGGATGAAATCGGAGCTGTGCCAATAACGGCCAGCCAATTTTAGAGCGGGCCAGAGGCCGATGAACGCAAGCAACACCAAAATGACGGACATCAGCGAGATCAAGCGTCCCCGGCGCTGGCACATCCTCGTATTCTTGCTGCCGGCACTGATCGTCTATACCGCGGTGATGATCCTGCCGCTGATCGAGACACTCAGGCAGTCCTTCTTCAACACGGTCGAAGGACAGTACACCTTCGTGGGCTTAAGCAATTTCAAGGTGCTCTTCGGAGACCCGCGCTGGGCGGCGGACTTCTGGAATGCACTCAAGAACAATTTCATCTTCTTCCTGATCCACATGGCGGTGCAGAACCCGATCGGTATCGCGCTCGCAGCCATGCTGTCGATCCCGAAGCTGCGCTTCAGCGCCTTCTATCGCACCGCCATCTTCCTGCCGACGCTCTTGTCCTTCGTGATCGTCGGCTTCATCTGGAAGCTGATCCTGTCGCCGATCTGGGGGGTTGCCCCTTTCCTCCTCGATACCGTCGGCCTGAAATGGCTGTTCGCGCCCTGGCTCGGCAAGCCGGACACCGCGCTGATCGCGGTCTCGCTGATCTCCGTCTGGCAATATATCGGCATCCCGATGATGCTGATCTACGCCGCCCTGCTCAACATTCCCGACGAGGTGATCGAGGCGGCGGAACTCGACGGCGTCACCGGCTGGAGCCAGTTCTGGAAGATCAAGCTGCCGCTGATCCTGCCGGCGATCGGCATCGTCTCGATCCTGACCTTCGTCGGCAACTTCAACGCCTTCGACCTGATCTACACGGTCCAGGGGGCGCTTGCCGGCCCGGACGGCTCGACAGACATTCTCGGCACCCTGCTCTACCGCACCTTCTTCGGCTTCCAGCTGCAGCTCGGCGACCGGTCGATGGGCGCGACCATCGCGGCGATCATGTTCCTGATCATTCTCGCCGGCGTCTCGCTCTACCTCTTTGTCATTCAGCGCCGCATGCGCCGCTACCAGTTCTAAGGGAGGATCCGAAATGTCGAAAGCACGCGCCTCCTTTGGCCGAACTGCCGGCGTCCATGTCGCACTGATCGCCTACACGCTCATCGCGCTGTTTCCGGTGTTCCTGACGATCGCCAACTCGTTCAAAAGCCGCAACGCGATCTTCCGCGAGCCGTTGGCGCTTCCGACGCCCGAAACCTTCAGTCTGATCGGTTACCAGACGGTGCTGAAGCAGGGCGACTTCCTCGGCTATTTCCAGAACAGCACGATCGTTACCGTCGTCTCGATCGCGCTCGTGTTGCTCTTCGGTGCCATGGCCGCTTTCGCACTCTCGGAATACCGCTTCCGTGGCAATGCCTTGATGGGCCTTTACCTGGCGCTCGGCATCATGATCCCGATCCGCCTCGGCACCGTCGCCATCCTGCAGGGCATGGTCGCAACCGGCCTCGTCAACACGCTGACGGCGCTGATCCTCGTCTACACGGCGCAAGGCCTGCCGCTTGCCGTCTTCATTCTTTCCGAATTCATGCGCACCGTATCGGATGACCTGAAGAATGCCGGACGCATCGACGGGCTTTCGGAATACGCGATCTTCTTCCGGCTGGTGCTGCCGCTGGTGCGCCCGGCGATGGCGACCGTCGCCGTCTTCACCATGATCCCGATCTGGAAAGACCTCTGGTTCCCGCTGATCCTGGCGCCGGCGGAAACGACCAAGACCGTGACACTCGGCTCGCAGATCTTCATTGGGCAGTTCGTCACCAACTGGAACGCGGTGCTCTCAGCCCTGTCGCTCGCGATCTTCCCGGTTCTCATCCTCTACGTCATCTTCTCGCGGCAGCTGATCCGCGGCATCACGGCAGGAGCAGTCAAGTGAGTTCTTCCGTTTCCCCAATCCGCGTGCTTTGCGCCGGCCTCGGCAATATGGGCCGCAGCCACGCGCTCGCCTATCACGAGAACCCCGGATTCGAGATCGTGAGCCTCGTCAACCGTTCGAAGGTCGCGCTGCCCGACGCGCTTTCCGATTACGAGATCCTGCCTTCCTTCCCGGAGGCGCTCGCCGAGCTCAAGCCGGAACTCTGCTCGATCAACACCTATTCCGACAGCCATGCAGACTATGCCGTCATGGCCATGGAAGCCGGCGCGCATGTCTTCGTCGAAAAGCCGCTCGCGACAACCGTTGCCGATGCCGAACGCGTCGTCGCCTGCGCGCGGGCCAACGGCCGCAAGCTGGTGATCGGCTATATCCTGCGCCATCACCCCTCATGGATGCGGCTGATCGCTGAAGCGCGGAAACTGGGCGGTCCGTATGTCTTTCGCATGAACCTGAACCAGCAGTCCAGTGGGCCGACCTGGGCCACGCACAAGTCGCTGATGCAGACGACGCCGCCGATCGTCGACTGCGGCGTGCACTATGTCGACGTGATGTGCCAGATCACCGACGCCAAGCCGGTGGAGGTCCGTGGCATGGGGCTGCGCCTCTCCGACGAGGTAGCGCCGGACATGTACAATTACGGGCATCTGCAGGTGATCTTCGACGACAGGTCTGTCGGCTGGTACGAGGCCGGCTGGGGACCAATGATGTCGGAAACCGCCTTCTTCGTGAAGGACGTGATTTCGCCGAACGGATCGGTTTCGATCGTCATGGACCAGAACGCCAAATCCGACGACATTGACGTGCACACCAAGACCTCCGTTATTCGCGTGCACAGTGCCGCGACCGGCCCGGACGGCCGCTTCCTCAAGTCCGACGAGGACCTGACCATGGAAGGAGAGCCGGGGCACCAGGAACTCTGCGACCGCGAGCAGGCCTTCGTGCTCAAGGCCATTCGCGAAAACATCAATCTCGACCGCCACATGGACGATGCCGTGCAGTCGCTCAAGATCTGCCTGGCAGCGGACGAAAGCGTGCGCACCGGCATGCCGGTCAAGCTTTAATCAAGAGGGGCAACACGTGGGATCACTGCAGCTCAAATCCATCCGCAAGGCCTTTGGTGGTCATGAAGTGCTGAAGGGCATCGACCTCGAGGTCAAGGACGGCGAGTTCGTCATTTTCGTCGGCCCCTCCGGCTGCGGAAAATCGACGCTATTGCGCACGATTGCCGGGCTTGAGGACGCCACCTCCGGCAGCGTGCAGATCGACGGCGCCGAGGTTGGCCACGTCGCTCCGGCCAAGCGTGGCATCGCCATGGTGTTCCAGTCCTATGCGCTCTATCCGCACCTGACGGTCAAGGACAATATGGGGCTTGGCCTCAAGCAGGCGGGCGCGCCGAAGAAAGAGATCGACGAGAAGGTCGCCAAGGCGGCCGGCATGCTGTCGCTCGAGCCCTATCTCGCGCGCCGCCCGGCCGAGCTTTCCGGCGGCCAACGGCAGCGCGTCGCGATCGGCCGAGCGATCGTTCGCGAGCCAAAACTGTTCCTCTTCGACGAGCCGCTGTCGAACCTCGATGCGGCGCTCCGCGTCAACACGCGGCTGGAGATCGCCCGGCTGCACCGCAGCCTCAAGGCGACGATGATCTACGTCACCCATGACCAGGTCGAGGCAATGACGCTTGCAGACAAGATCGTCGTGCTCAATGCCGGCCGCGTCGAGCAGGTCGGTTCGCCGATGGAACTCTACAATCGCCCGGCCAACGTCTTCGTCGCCGGCTTCATCGGTTCGCCGCAGATGAATTTCATCGAAGGCGGGCGGCTCGGCGATGCGCAAGCCAAGACGATCGGCATCCGGCCGGAGCATATCGGCCTTTCCCGCGAGAGCGGCCAGTGGAAGGGCAAGGTCATCCACGTCGAACATCTCGGCGCCGACACCATCGTCTATCTCGATACGGAAGAGGTCGGCACGATCACCGTTCGGCTGTTCGGCGAACATCGCTACGCCGAGGACGATATCGTTTACGCCACGCCGGTCATCGGCGGCATGCACCGTTTCGACTCCGACGACCGCGTGATCAATTCCGGGCAATAAGGGCGCGATGTCGATATGACGCCCCCTCACCCTAGCCCTCTCCCCGCATGCGGGGAGAGGGGACTGAAACGGCGCGGCAAGTCCCTTCTCCCCGCCTGCGGGGAGAAGGTCGCGGCAGCGGGATGAGGGGCTGATTGCCACTCCCAACAGCGCTTCGACAGGGATCACAGCTGCGTGATCGCCGACAGCCGCAGTGACCAACCCACTGCAGCTCTTCACTTTTTTCCTCCCCTGCCGATCCTCCAAATCGGTGTTGCACTGCGGGAAGAATTAACATACATTTGTGTCTGTATATTAGTTTCCCGGTATGTTCCCACGCCGATACCGGATCCGCTTCATCTCACTTTCGGACCGCGCAACACTGCAAGGTGCAACGGCTGCGGGCGGTCCTTTGATTATGGACATTGCGATGCGCATGAAACGACCGACACTGGCCGCGACCCTGGCAACCCTGATTTTTCTCGCCGGCTGCCAGAAGAACGAAGAACAACAGGCAGCCCAGGCATTCCCACCCTCGGCCGTGGCCGTTTACACGACGGCAGCGGAAGCTCTGCCGATCACCAATGAACTGCCGGGCCGCATTACCGCGACGCGCATCGCCGAGGTTCGGCCGCGGGTTTCCGGCATCGTGGTCGAGCGCGTGTTCGAGCAGGGCACCATCGTCAAGGAAGGCGATGTGCTCTATCGGATCGACCCGGCCCCCTTCCAGGTGAAGGTCGACAGCGCCGAGGCCACGCTGAAGCGGGCGCAGGCGGTTCTCGACCAGGCCAAGCGGACCGCCGATCGGCAGTCGCGGCTGAAGGACGCGCAGTTCACGGCAATTCAGCAGTTCGACGACGCCATTGCGGCGGTCGCCCAGGCGGAGGCCGATGTCGGCATCGCCGAGGCGGGTCTCGCCGACGCGAAGCTCAACCTGCAATATGCGAACGTCACGGCGCCGATCGGCGGCCGGATCGGCCGGGCGCTCATTACCGAGGGCGCTCTGGTCAGTGCGACCGACACGCAGAACCTCGCGACGATCCAGCAGCTCGACCCGATCTATGCCGACTTCACCCAATCGGCGACCGACCTGATCCGCCTGCGCAAGGCGCTCAAGGACGGTCAGATGATGAGCTCCGACAACGAAGCCGAAGTCCAGCTCATCCTCGATGACGGAACGCCCTATGCGCTGAAGGGCAAGCTGCTCTTCTCCGAAGCGGCCGTGGACGCGACCACCGGGCAGGTGACGCTTCGCGGCGAGTTCCCCAATCCAAACAACGATCTGCTGCCGGGCATGTATGTGCGCGTGCAGATCCAGCAGGGTTTGGAGAAGGACGCGATCACCGTTCCGCAGCAGGCTGTCCAGCGCAACAATGCCGGCCAGTCCCAGGTCTACGTCGTAAACGCCGACAACAAGGTCGAATTCCGCAACGTCACGCTTGGACGCACCGTCGGCGACCGCTGGCAGGTGACCTCCGGTCTCAAGGCCGGCGAGAAGGTGATCGTCGAGGGCTTCCAGAAGGTCGGTCCGGGCGCGCCTGTGCAGCCGTCCGCCTGGGACCCGAACGCAAAGCCTCAGACCGAGCAGGCCAGTGCTTCGGCAGCCGCCGACGAGAAGCCCGCCACCGAAGCGAAGTGAGAGCTTGAACATGCCCAGTTTTTTTATCGACAGGCCGATCTTCGCCTGGGTGGTGGCGATCTTCATCATGCTCGCCGGCATCATTGCCATTCCGCTCCTGCCGGTTTCGCAATATCCGGACGTGGCGCCACCGCAGATCTCGATCAACACGAGCTACCCCGGCGCCTCGTCGCAGGACACCTATCAGAGCGTCACGCGCCTGATCGAGGATGAACTGAACGGCGTCAAAGGCCTGCTTTATTTCGAGTCGACGACGAGTTCTTCCGGCTCGGCCGAAATCAGCGCAACTTTCGCACCGGGCACCGATCCCAGCCAGGCCTCGGTGGATATCCAGAACCGCGTACAGCGCGTCGAGCCGCGCCTGCCCGATTCGGTCAGGCAGCAGGGCGTGCAGGTGGACGAGGCCGGCTCCGGCTTCCTTCTGATCATCTCGCTCACGTCGACCGACGGTTCGTTGGACGCGACGGGCCTCGGTGACTATTTGAGCCGCAACGTGCTGAGCGAGATCCAGCGCGTGCCGGGCGTCGGCCGCGCGCAGCTCTTTGCGACCGAGCGCTCGATGCGCGTCTGGCTCGATCCGGACAAGATGCTCGGCCTCAACCTGACGGCGGCCGACGTGACGGCGGCGATCCAGGCGCAGAACGCCCAGATCGCTTCGGGCTCGATCGGCGCGCAGCCGAACCCGATTACGCAGCAGGTCGCCGCTCCTGTCGTCATCAAGGGTCAGCTTTCGACACCTGAGGAATTCGGCGCCATCGTGCTTCGCGCCAATGCCGACGGCTCGGCCGTACGGCTGCGCGACGTCGCGCGCCTCGAGATCGGCGGCGAGAGCTACTCCTTCTCGACGCGCCTCAACGGCAAGCCCTCGGCGGCCATCGCCGTGCAGCTCTCGCCGAGCGGCAATGCGATGTCGACCTCGGCTGCGATCAAGGCGCGCATGGACGAACTCGCTGAGTTTTTCCCGCCGGGACTGGAATACTCCATCCCCTACGACACCTCACCCTTCGTCGCGGTGTCGATCGAGAAGGTGCTGCATACCCTGGTCGAGGCCGTCGGCCTCGTATTCCTGGTGATGTTCCTGTTCCTGCAGAACGTCCGCTACACGATCATCCCGACGATCGTCGTGCCGGTCGCCCTACTCGGCACCTGCGCGGTCATGCTGGCGATGGGCTTCTCGATCAATGTCTTGACGATGTTCGGCATGGTGCTGGCGATCGGTATCCTCGTCGACGATGCGATCATCGTCGTCGAGAACGTCGAGCGTATCATGTCGGAAGAGGGGCTGACGCCAAAGGAAGCCACACGCAAGGCGATGAAGCAGATCACCGGTGCGGTGATCGGCATCACGCTGGTGCTTGCTTCCGTGTTCATCCCGATGGCCTTCTTCCCGGGCGCCGTCGGCGTGATCTACCGCCAGTTCAGCCTGACCATGGTCGTCTCGATCCTGTTCTCGGCGCTGCTCGCCCTCTCGTTGACGCCCGCGCTCTGCGCGAGCTTCCTGAAGCAGGTTCCGAAAGGTCATCATCACGCCAAGCGCGGCTTCTTCGGCTGGTTCAACCGGAGTTTCGACCGGACGTCCCATGGCTATACCCGCCTTGTCGGAGGCGTGGTCCACCGCACCGGCCGCTTCATGGTTATCTACCTGGCCCTGCTCGCGGGGCTTGGCTGGGCCTTCCTGCAGCTGCCTTCGTCGTTCCTGCCGGACGAGGACCAAGGCTTTGTCATCGTGATGATGCAATTGCCTTCGGAAGCGACCGGAAACCGCACGACCGAGGCCATCGAGCAGGCGGAGAAGATCTTCGGCCAGGAGCAGGCTGTCGATACGATCGTTGCGATCAACGGCTTCTCCTTCTTCGGTACTGGGCAGAATGCGGGCCTTGCCTTCGTGACGCTCAAGGACTGGAGTGAACGTGACGCGAACAATGCAGCGCAGTCGATCGCCGGCCGCGCGACGATGGCCATGAGCCAGATCAAGGACGCGATCAGCTTTGCTCTGTCGCCGCCGGCGATCCAGGGCCTCGGCACGACCGGCGGCTTCTCCTTCCGCCTGCAGGATCGCGGCGGGCTCGGTGAAGCAGCCCTTGCCCAGGCACGCGACCAGTTGCTCGGGCTTGCCGCCCAGAGCAAGGTGCTGACCGGCGTCCGTTTCGAAGGCATGCCCGATGCAGCCCAGGTCACCGTCAACATCGATCGCGAGAAGGCGAACACCTTCGGCGTGACTTTTGCCGATATCAACTCGACGATCTCGACCAATCTCGGCTCGTCCTATGTCAACGACTTCCCGAATGCCGGCCGCATGCAGCGCGTGACGGTGCAGGCGGACGAGACGAAGCGCATGCAAACTGCGGATCTCCTGAACCTCAACGTTCGCAACTCCAACGGCGGCATGGTTCCGCTCTCCGCCTTTGCAAGCGTCGAATGGATCAAGGCGCCGACCCAGACGGTAGGCTACAACGGCTATCCGGCGGTGCGCATCAGCGGCGAAGCCGGGCCCGGCTATTCCTCCGGCGATGCGATTGCCGAAATGGAGCGGTTGGCGGCCCAGCTTCCGGCGGGCTTCGGTTACGAATGGACCGGCCAGTCGCTGCAGGAGATTCAGTCGGGCTCGCAGGCACCGCTCTTGATTGCGCTCTCGTGCCTGCTCGTCTTCCTGTGCCTGGCGGCGCTCTATGAGAGCTGGTCCATTCCGGTCTCGGTGATCATGGTCGTGCCGCTCGGCGTCATCGGCGCAGTGCTCGCGGTCATGATGCGGGACATGCCGAACGATGTTTACTTCAAGGTCGGCCTGATCGCGATCATTGGTCTCTCGGCGAAGAACGCCATCCTGATCATCGAGTTCGCCAAGGAACTGCGTGACCAGGGCAAGTCGCTGATCGATGCAACGCTCGAAGCGGCGCATCTGCGCTTCCGGCCGATCCTGATGACCTCGCTCGCCTTCACGCTCGGCGTTTTGCCTCTGGCGATCGCGACGGGTGCAAGCTCCGGCAGCCAGCGCGCCATCGGCACCGGCGTCATGGGCGGCATGATCTCGGCAACGGTGCTGGCGATCTTCTTCGTTCCGATCTTCTTCGTGTTCATCATGAAGTTCTTCGGGCGGAAGAGCGCGGCCGAACCGCAAATGGTCCCGGCCGAAGATGCCGCGCCCGAGATCGCCGACGCCGCTGAGTGATCAATCACGACGGCCCGCCTCATCCGGCGGGCCGTCGTGCTACAGCGCCGCGTGTCTTATCAGACGCGCAAAGGACGCTGTAGCACTTTGAATTGCTGCATGTTCTTGTCCTTTAATCGGCTACGATTAAAGGCGACATGCAGTAGAGCGGGATGATACGGTTTTCCGCCCGCATCCCGCTCTAACTTCTTAGAATCGATCACGTTTATGATTTTTGGTCGATCGACCCAAAATCATCGTGATCTGGGAGGTACGCATGCGCAGAACCAAGGCCGAGGCCGAGGCTACACGAAGCCGGATATTGAACGCCGCCGAGCGGATGTTTTACGCCAAGGGTGTTTCCAATACGACGCTTGAGGAGGTGGCCAAGGCGGCCGGGGTCACGCGCGGCGCGATCTACTGGCACTTTGCCAACAAGACCGATCTCTTCCTGGCGCTCTACGATGCCGTGCCGCTGCCGCAGGAAGACATGATCGCGCGCGAGATCGAGACCGAAGAGTCCGACACGCTCGCGATCGTCGAAAGCGCCACGGCCGATTGGCTGGACATGCTTGCCAAGGACGAGCAGCGGCAGCGTATTCTTGCGATCATGCTTCGGTGCGACTACGACAGCGAAATGTCCGCGGTGCTCGACCGGCAGAAAGAAATCGACGAGCGACACGATGCATTGCTCGAACGTGCCTTCGCGCGTGCGCTTGAACGAGGCCAACTGCAAGTCACCTGGACGCCGGCATCCGCCGCGCGCACCTTGCGTTGGACGATGATGGGGCTGTGCACCGAATGGCTGCTGTTCGGACGCCGATTCGATCTGGCGTCCGAGGGACGCGACACCCTCAAACACCTCTTCGCCAGCTTCCGGCCGGCGCATCCCGCGGAGTCCGCTGCCTGAGCGGGCGGTCGCCCCTCAACGCGGAATAACCATTACAGGCTTTTCCTGGGAAACTGCTCGCGATGATGAAAAGTGCGCGCGGTTTCCGCCCGCATCTCGCGTCTCAACTTATTGGAATCGATGATGTTTGGGTCGATTCGACCCAAATCATCGTGATCTAATGCGCCTCGTCCCAATTGTGCGCGGCGCGGGCATCGACCTTCAGCGGCACTTTCATGCTGAGCGCCGGCATGGCAGCGTTCTCCATCACCGAGATGATCACCGGAATGGTGCGCTCGATTTCGCCGTCCTCGACCTCGAAGATCAATTCGTCGTGCACCTGCAGGAGCATGCGTGCGGACAGCTTCGCCGCTTCAAGCGCCGGCTCCATCTTCACCATGGCGCGGCGGATGATGTCCGCAGCAGAGCCCTGGATCGGCGCGTTGATCGACGCGCGTTCGTTGAAGGCGCGATGCGACGGGTTGGAGGAGCGGATATCCGGATAGTGGGCACGTCGGCCAAAGATCGTTTCGACATAGCCGTGCTCGCGGGCGAAGGCCTTGGTGTTCTCCATATAGTCGCGGATGCCGGGGAAGCGCTCGAAATACTTCTTGATGTATTCACTCGCCTCCGAACGCTCGATCGAAAGCTGATTGGCAAGCCCGAAGGCGGAGATGCCGTAGATGATGCCGAAATTGATCGCCTTGGCGCGGCGGCGGATTTCACCCGGCATACCGTCGACCGGAACCCCGAACATTTCGGATGCGGTCATCGCGTGGATGTCGACGCCATCGGCGAAGGCCTGGCGGAGCTGCGGAATATCCGCCACATGCGCGAGCACCCGAAGCTCGATCTGGCTGTAGTCGGCAGAAACCAGCTTGTGTCCCGGCGTCGCGATGAAGGCTGTTCGGATCTTGCGGCCCTCGACGGTCCTGACCGGAATGTTCTGCAGGTTGGGGTCGGCCGAAGAGAGGCGGCCTGTGGTCGTCGCAGCCAGCGCATAGGATGTATGTACGCGCCGTGTTTCCAGATGCACGAAGCCCGGTAACGCATCGGTATAGGTGGATTTCAGTTTGGTGAGCTGGCGCCAGTCCACGATTTTGCGCGGCAGCTCATGGCCTTCGGCGGCAAGCTCCTCCAGAACCTGCGCCGAAGTCGACCATTGGCCGGTCTTTGTTTTGGAGCCGCCCGGCAATCCCATTTTGCCGAAGAGAATGTCGCCGAGTTGCTTCGGCGAGCCGATCGTGAAGGTTTCCCCGGCCAGGCTATAGATCTCGTCCTCGAGCGCCGCAGCACCCTGCGCAAGCTCTCCCGAGAGGCGAGAAAGAATCTGTCGATCGACGGTGATGCCGCGCTCCTCCATATGGGCAAGAACGCCGACCAGCGGTCTTTCCAGCCGCTCATAGACGCGCGTCAGCCCCCTGGCTGCGAGTTGCGGCTTCAGGACGTGCCAGAGTCGCAGCGTCACGTCTGCCTCTTCCGCCACATAGGCCGTCGCCTTGTCGATATCGACGAAGTCGAACGTGAGCGAAGACCGCCCGCTGCCGGTGATGTCCTTGTAGGCCGTCAGCTTGTGATTGAGCCACCGCTCGGACAGAGAATCCATGCCATGAGCACCGTTGCCGGCATCGATGACATAGGACATCAACATGGTGTCGTCGAAGCTCTGCATGGTGATGCCATGCCGCTTCATCAACAGATAGTCGAACTTCAGGTTCTGCGCGACCTTCAACACCGACGGATCCTCGAGCAGCGCCTTTAGCCGGCTCAGCGCCTCGCGGACGGGGACCTGATTTTCGAAAAGACCGCCGCCGAGCAGATCACCGGCGCCATTCTTGTGGATCAGCGGCACGTAAGCCGCCCGGATCTTCGCACCGGAGGGATTGTCGCGGTAATCGGCAATCGCCAGCGAAAAGCCGACTAGATCCGCCTGCATGGCGTCGGTCGATGTCGTTGCCGCGTCGAAACCAACCACGCCGGCATCGCGCGCATCGGCGATCCATCGGTCGAGCGTCGCAAGATCGCGGATCGCGACGTAGCCGGAACGATCGAAGGAAGCCTTGGCAAAGAATTCGGCGCGCGCCCGCGCAAGTCCCTGCGGTGTCGCGCCGGTGACGTCCGCATCCTCGGCGCCCGCAACGAAGGAAACGGCCGCCTTGGCTGCCGTTCCGCGCGGCGGGGCGGTGCTCGATGATTCGGCGGAGGGCGGCGGGCCAGCGGCCTCGCCGACATCGAGATCCGGTCCGTGCGCCTCGATGCCCCATTCGATCGGCACTGGAGCCGGTTCAATTGCTTCGGCGTCCGTATCCGTCGCCGCCGCGACGCGGCGCGTCAGCGTGTTGAATTCCATGGTCTTCAGGAAGGCGATGAGCTTCGGGCCGTTCTGCGGCTCAAGTCTCAGATCCTCGAGCGGAACGTCGAGGGGGGTATCGTTCTTCAAGGTCACGAGTTCGCGAGAGAGCCGCGCAAGGTCGGCATTGGCGATGATGCTCTCGCGCCGCTTCTGCTGCTTGATCTCGCCGGCACGTGCAAGCAACGTGTCGAGATCGCCGTATTCTTCGAGCAGCTGAGCAGCGGTTTTCGGTCCGATGCCGGGAATCCCCGGCACGTTGTCGGTCGAATCGCCCGTCATCGCCTGGAGGTCGATCATTTTCTCCGGCGGCACGCCCCATTTTTCGATCACGTCGGGGATGGTGATCTGCTTGTCCTTCATGCTGTCGTACATCGACACCTTCGGCGTCACCAGCTGCATGAGGTCCTTGTCCGAGGAAACGATCGTGACATCGGCACCCACTTCTTCCGCAAGCCTTGCGTAGGTCGCGATCAGGTCGTCCGCTTCATAGCCTTCCTTCTCGATGCATGGCAGGTTGAAGGCGCGGGTGGCATGCCGGATCAGCCCGAACTGCGGGATCAGATCTTCGGGCGGCGCCGTACGGTTCGCCTTGTACCGGTCGTAAAGCACGTTGCGAAAGGTCTTCGAGGAATAGTCGAAGATCACTGCGAAGTGGGTCGGTGCCACGCCGACCGAGGTATCGCGCGCGTCGGTCAGGAGCTTCCACAGCATGTTGCAGAAGCCGGCAACCGCATTGACCGGAAGACCGTCGGACTTGCGGTTGAGCGGCGGGATGGCATGGAAGGCCCGGAAGATGAACCCGGAGCCGTCGACGAGGAAGAGGTGATCACCGTTTTTCATGCGGCCATGGATAGCGCGGGGTGAGGCAAACGTCCATTGCGGTTTTCACCGGCAGTGCCTATCTGGAGCTATCAAGGGCAGACGCCGATGCCGCCCGAAGGCTCACGGAAACGTTACACATTTGTAATGTGCGATTCAGTCGGACAATCCTTGAAAAGCCACATTTGGCTCCTCAAATTATTATCGAACGGCACTGAAAATGATGCCGTCGTCTGGTGATTGGCCTGTCCCCCGCCCGCACCAGATGTGGACAAAGGCCTTATCCCCCTCTCCGGGCCTTTGTCCTGCTTTCAAAGAGCCGTCACGGCGCCGCCTCCGCGCCGCGACGGTTTTTTGTTGGTCGGAATTCCGCCCGTCTCCGTGCCGCGCCGGCTATAGCGACGCGCATTTTATCAGACGCGCAAAGGACGTTGTTTTTATCCCTAAATCGGCGACGACTTAAGGAACATGCAGCGGCTCAAATCCCTGTGAAGTCAGCGTAAATCAGCTCCATCGCCAGCTTTGCAACTTGTCTTCGCGCCGGTTCACGCGTACCCATAGGCATGGCCTTCAATCGTATGGAATCTGCGACCTACCTGGCCAGTCTGCTGGCAAAAGGCTTCTCGCGCGCCCTGCAGGAGCGGGGCCAGAGGCTCGGCTTCGCGCCCGGCCAGTTTCCGGTTCTGCTTGAACTCTGGTCGGAGGAGGGCCTGACACAAAAGCAGCTCCTCGATCGGCTGGACATCGAGCAGGCGACCATGGCCAACACGCTCGCCCGCATGGAGCGCGACGGGCTCATAACCCGCCGCAAGCACCCGAACGATCGGCGCTCGCAGCAGATCTTCCTGACGGAACGGGCGAGAGAGATCGAGGTGGCGGCGAAGGAAGCAGCACTCGCGGCGGATCAATCGCTGCTGTCGGGTTTTCGCCGCTTCGAAAGGGAACTGATGCTCGAATACATGCGTATGGCGCTCGCCAATACCGCCCGCAACGGCGACGTTTCCTGAATCCGCGAACGACACCTTTATCGCTGCATCCAACATTGCGCCTATAGCGCGCGCGTCTTTTCAGACGCGCAAAGGACGCTGCAGCGCTTTGAATTGCTGCATGTCCTAGTCCTTTAATCGGCTCCGATTATAGAGGCGCCTGCATACGCACCGCGCGCTCAAATGGAAGCGGCAATACCTAGAGATGTCCAAGGTGCTTGTCTGAAACCGATTTCGTTTTTTCGGGGTTATGGGCTAGGTTCCGCGCGAAACGTACACAAGGATTCGCATGATGGCAGACATTACCCCTGTTCTGGAGCGCGCCGACGCCAATCTTCCGAAGAGTCTCGACCGGCTTTTCGACCTCGTCCGCATCAAGTCCATTTCCACCGACCCGGCCTTCAAAGCGGAGTGCCGCAAGGCGGCCGAGTGGCTCGTAGCGGAGTTGAACGCGCTCGGCTTCACTGCCTCCGTGCGCGAGACACCCGGCCACCCGATGGTGGTCGCCCACCACGTCGGCGCAAAGGCCAATGCTCCGCACGTGCTGTTCTACGGCCACTATGACGTGCAGCCGGTTGACCCCTTGAACCTCTGGGACGCTCCTCCCTTCGAACCGGCGATCAAGGAGATCGAGCCGGGGCGCAAGGTTATCACCGGCCGTGGCACATCCGACGACAAAGGCCAGTTGATGACTTTCCTCGAAGCGGTGCGCGCCTACAAGGAGATCCATGACGCGCTTCCTTGCCGAATCACCCTTCTCTTCGAAGGCGAGGAAGAATCGGGCTCGCCGTCGCTGAAGCCCTTCCTCCAGGCCAATGCCGCCGAGCTCAAGGCCGATTATGCACTCGTCTGCGACACGAGCATGTGGGATAGCGAGACGCCGGCGATTTCCGCAGGTCTGCGCGGCCTAGTCGGCGAAGAGATTGTCATCAAGGCGGCGGATCGCGACCTGCATTCTGGCTATTTCGGCGGCGCGGCGGCGAACCCGATCCATATCCTGACCGACATCCTTGCCGGTCTTCACGATGAGACGGGCCGTGTGACGCTCGAAAACTTCTACGATGGCGTCGAGGAAACGCCCGCCCAGATCAAGGCGGCATGGGACACGCTTGGCCAGACGGCCGAGAAGTTCCTCGGTCAGGTTGGTCTGTCGATCCCCTCTGGCGAGAAGGGACGCTCCGTCCTTGAATTGACCTGGGCGCGGCCGACGGCGGAGGTCAACGGCATCACCGGCGGCTATACCGGCGAAGGCTTCAAGACGGTGATCGCGGCGCAGGCATCGGCCAAGGTGTCGTTCCGCCTCGTCGGGCACCAGGATCCGGCCAAGATCCGCGAGGCCTTCCGCGCCTATGCCCGGTCGAAGGTGCCGGCGGATTGCTCGGTGGAGTTCCATCCCCATGGTGGCTCGCCGGCGATCCACCTGCCCTATGATTCGTCCTTGCTGAACACGGCGAAGGTCGCACTCTCCGACGAATGGCCGAAACCCGCGGTCGTCATCGGCATGGGCGGCTCGATCCCGATCGTCGGCGATTTCCAGCGGATGCTCGGCATCGAATCGCTGCTCGTCGGCTTCGGCCTTTCCGACGACCGCATTCATTCACCGAATGAGAAATACGAGCTCGCGTCCTTCCACAAGGGTATCCGCTCGTGGATCCGTATCCTCCACGCGCTGGCCGCCTGATTACCCTACAGTGCCGCTACAGTGCCGCGGGCGAAGGACGCTGTAGCACCTTAAATTGCTGCAAACCGTGGCGGAGCTTCCGCCATGGTTCACGGTGGAGCGCAAAGCGCTCGGCCGCCTTCAAATTTTGCACGGCTCTCGCCTTGAATCCATTTTTCATCTTGCCGGATGAGTATCGGATATCCGGTATCGCTGCTTGACCTCGTGGCTGCGGGATGCTTCCCTTTTCACAAAACAATCAGAATGGGAAATGGGCTGTTGGCTAGGTCGAGGACCGAGACATCGCGTTCCGGACGCGGTCCTTTTGGAATCCGGGATGGCATTCTTCGCTATCCTACAGGGTCGCATGCCAATCTCGCCCCCGGGCACACCCTGGCGCCGGTATGAAGAGGTTGAAAGCCTATTTTTGGCCCGCCGTCGGGCTGGCGGCGATTCTGATTTCGGGCAATGCGCTCTACCACGAACTGCGGGGCCTTTCGGTCGATGAGTTCATCGCCAGTTTCCAGGCGATCTCGCTCGGAAGCTGGCTGCTTGCCATCGGCGCGACCCTCGTCGCCTATGCAGCACTTGCCGCCTATGACAAGCTCGCTCTCGATCATCTCGGCCACCACCACATTTCCATCTGGTACATCACCGTCTGCTCGTTCACGACCTATGCGCTGTCGCATAATCTCGGGGCGTCGGTGTTTTCAGGCGCCGTGGTGCGCTACCGGGCCTATCGGTCGAAGGGCCTGACGGCCGGCGAGGTCGGCATCCTCGTCGCCTTCTGCTCCTTCACCTTCACGCTCGGTACACTGATGCTTTCGGCGATCGTTCTATTGGCAAAGCCCGACATCATCGAGCGCTTCGCGGAATTCCTGCCGATCGAGATGTCGCTGACCACCGGCATCGTCATCCTCGCGCTCATCGGCCTTTATGTGCTCGGCAGCCTGATCGGCCTTCGCCCGATTCGCACACGCTGGTTCCAGCTGCACTATCCAAGGCCCGCGATCGTGCTCAGGCAGTTGGTGATCGCGCCGGTCGAACTCCTCGGCGCCGCCGGCATCATCTATTTCGCACTGCCAGAGGTCGGCAATCCCGGTTACGTCGTCATTCTTGGCATCTTCCTTGCGTCCTTCTCGGCCGCACTGCTGTCGCACGCGCCCGGCGGCCTCGGCGTGCTCGAGCTCGTCTTCATCGCGTCGCTGCCGGAGGTGGATCCGGCCGACGTGCTGGCGGCGCTCGCGATCTTCCGACTGCTCTACCTCCTCGTGCCATTCGCCTTGGCGCTCGTCGTCATCCTGATCTACGAGCGCTCGCGCTTTCTGGCGCAACGAAACGGCGGAATGCCGTAACCGGCTGCAGATCCCGTGAATTGAAGCTGAAGCGCAGTGGGGCGTCGATCAGGGCGCGTCGCACACGGCCGGTACTGCTTGCTCGATCGGCCCCTCTACCTCCTTAAGGCGCGCCGCCTCGATCTGATAGGGCGTGAAGGGCGGCGCCTGCTGCGCCGGATTGACGATGCGGGCGACATAGCAGCCGGCAAACAGGCGAATTTTTTGAGGCTGCTCGACGGATTTGACCGCAACAGGGATGGCCGCATAAACGCTGCCGGCCGCACCCTCGGTCGTTACCTTTCCAATCCTGACCTCGACCGAAACGGTATTCGCATAGCCGCGCGAGAAATCCGCGAAACCGCCGACCGGCTGCGTGTCGGCGAAGTAACCATAGGCGCGGGCATATTCCTTGCGGTTGATGGCGTTATAGAGCGACCGCACGAGCGCGGCGCCGTCGGAGCGATCGTCGATATAGGCGAGCGCCTCCTCCCCCGAAGCTTCGGCGTTCACCATCGCGAGGGCTGCAAATGCGACCGCTACCGTGAAATGAACTTTCATCGCCTCCTCCTTTACCGGATGGCCATTCAAAGCCCGGCAAATGGCAGCGAGAAGGCGAGACAGGTTTTTGCCGGATGGGGCGGATGCTACCTCGGTGGCAGGCCGGCCTTGCGCCTCGCAACGACGTGCTCGCGCCAGACCGTAAAGATGCCGGCCGCGACCACAAGGATGGAGCCCAGCATCATGTTGGCCGTCAGCGTCTCGCCGAAGATGGTGACGCCCATGATCGAAGCGAAGACGAGTTGCAGATAGGTGAGTGGCTGGACGGCGACGGCATCGAGCATGTCATAGGCGCGAATCAGGAAATAGTGACTGGAGGTCCCTGTTATGCACAACAGCAGCATCCAGCCCCAATCGGTCGGCGCCAGCGCCGTCCAGAAGAATGGACCGACCAGGCTGATCGCAACCGCGCCGACGATGCCGGTATAGAAGAAGCTGGTCATCGCCGAATCGCCGCCACGGCTGACCAGTCGCGTTGCGATGATGTAGATAGAAAACATCAGCGCCGCCGATAGCGGCAGCAGGAAGCTCATGTCGAAGGTCCCCTGCTGCGGTTTCAGAATCAAGAGTACGCCGACAAGACCCGCCGAAATTGCCACCCAGCGCCGCCAGCCCACCCGCTCGCCGAGGAGCGGCATGGACAGGAGCGCAACGAAGAGCGGGGTGGCCGCTAGGATCGCCTGCGAATGCGCCAGGCCGACGATCGTGAATGCGGTGATGACGACAACGATCTGCGCCGGCAACAACGCGCCGCGCAGCACCTGCAGCGCAGGCCGCTTCGTCACAATCGTCGCCTTCAGCCCGCCCGGCGCCCGCGCCGCCAGCACTGCAGCGAATGCGGCAAAGGCCCAATAGCGGATCATCGCCACGAAGACCGGCGGGTAGATGGCACCAAGATACCTGGAGATGCCGTCCTGGATCGCGAAGATCACGATCGCGAGAAGCGCGAAGACGTAGCCGTTTGCCCTGGATTTCATGAAGAGCCTGATATACCGGCGCCGGGCCTGGAGCCATGGCTTTTTCGGTGTGCGGTCGGCTGATACAAAAAGACCCCGAGCCGGGAGGAGGAGGCTCGGGGTCCTTGAACTTGATCGGTTCCTGGGAGGAGGAGTGAAACCGATCTGTGATCGGGCGCCGCGGGAGGAGGTGCAGCGCTTCGACAAGAGGGAGATTAATTCATTCCCCCTGATTTAATAGGGATAATGTTGCAATGCAGCAATGCGTTTGACGCAGAGCAAAATCGTAAGGCGTTGAACCGGAATATTGTCCCGCGTGGATTGGTATGCTTTGACAGTCAAAACGACCGGAACTCATTGATCGGCAACTCTTAACTCCCCCTTAAATTGCCGCATTTAAACTGCAACGCATCGGCACATGCGGGCAGACGCGCTTCGCACGACAGGAATTGCGCCGCCGGGAATCGCTTTCGAGCGATGACGGGTTGGACCTCAAAGGGATAGATCCTTCCGGCATGGTAGCACGCGGCAAATCAGGACAACGGATCGAGCCTTCCTTCGGCGGCAGCGGCAGCGATGACGATGATTTGCGCGTCGAGGCGAGCGATCGCGTGAGCGGAGGCGCCCGCCGGCCCGCCCGCGGCAAATCCGACGCCGGCGAGCGAAAGACCCGCGGCAAGCGCGGCAGCCAGCGCGGCTCCGGTAGCGGCGGCGGCTTTTTCGGCCTTGTCCGCAGGCTCGCCTATTGGTGCATCGTGCTCGGCATATGGGGCGCGATTGGTGTTGGCGGCCTAGTGCTCTATTACGGCGCGCGGATGCCGAGCGCGACCAGCTGGTCGATCCCCGACCGGCCGCCGAATGTCAAAATCCTTTCGGTCAGCGGCGACATCATCGCCAATCGCGGCGCGACGGGCGGCGAGGCGCTATCGCTCGAAAACATGTCGCCCTACATCCCGCAAGCGGTGATCGCCATCGAGGATCGGCGGTTCTATTCGCATTTCGGCGTCGATCCGCTCGGGCTTGCCCGTGCCATGCTGACCAATCTGATGAGCGGCCGCATGGTCCAGGGCGGCTCGACGCTGACGCAGCAGCTCGCCAAGAACCTGTTCCTCTCGCCTGAGCGCACTTTGGAGCGCAAGGTACAGGAGGTGCTGCTCGCCTTCTGGCTGGAGCAGAAATACTCCAAGGACCAGATTCTGGCGATGTATCTCAACCGCGTGTTCTTTGGTTCCAACGCCTATGGCGTCGAGGCGGCGTCGCGGCGCTACTTCAACAAGTCGGCGCGCGACGTCAATCTCGGCGAGGCGGCCGTGCTCGCCGGACTGCTCAAGGCGCCTTCTCGCCTCTCGCCTGCGCGCGACCCTGAAGCCGCCGAGGAGCGCGCGCAGGTGGTGCTCGGTGCGATGCGCGAGGAAGGCTTCATCACCGACGCCGAGATCAAAACGGCAATGTCGCAGACCCCGACCAAGGCCAAGAGCTTCTGGTCGGGTGCCGAGCACTATGTCGCCGACATGGTCATGGACCAGCTTCCCGGCATGATCGGTGAAATCAACCAGGACTTGGTGATCGACACGACGATCGACCTGACGCTCGAGAAAAAGGCCGAGGAAGCCATTTCCGCGACGCTCGACGCCGAGGGCAGAAAACTCAACGCCTCGCAAGCCGCCCTCGTGTCGATCGACGGCACCGGCGCCATCAGGGCATTGGTCGGCGGCCGCGACTATGCCGAAAGCCAGTTCGACCGCGCCTCCAAGGCCAAGCGCCAGCCGGGCTCTGCCTTCAAGCCCTTCGTCTATGCGGCAGCGCTCGAAATCGGCAGAACGCCGATGTCGGTCCGAAACGACGCGCCGGTCAGGATCGGCAACTGGACGCCGGAAAACTACGACCAGAAATACCGTGGCGAGGTCACGCTCGCCGACGCGCTTGCCAATTCGCTGAACACGATCGCCGCCGAGCTCGTCATGGAGGTGGGTCCGCAGAATGTGGTCAAGCTCGCGCATCGGCTCGGGATCGATTCGGAGATGCAGGCGAACGCCTCGATTGCGCTCGGGACGTCGGAAGTGAGTCTCGTGGAACTTACCTCTTCCTACGCACCCTTCATGAATGGCGGCTTCAAGGCGACCCCGCACGTCATCCGCCGTATCTCCACCGCCGACGGCACCGTGCTCTACGAGAATACCTACGACAATCCTCCGCGCGTCCTCGATCCGGCGATCGTCAGCGAGATGAACCAGATGATGGTGCGGGTCCTGACGGACGGCACCGGCAAAAAGGCGCGGCTGCCCGGCTGGGAGGCGGCCGGCAAGACGGGCACGACGCAATCCTTCCGCGACGCGCTTTTCGTCGGCTACACGTCGAATCTCACGACCGGCGTCTGGTTCGGCAATGACGACGGCAAGTCGATGAAGAAGGTCACCGGCGGCGGGCTTCCGGCCAAGGCCTGGCATGACTTCATGACCGCCGCCCACGAGGGCCTTTCGCCCTCGCCGCTGTTCGGGACGACCGGCGTGCAGCCTGTGTTCGACAACGGTAACGCCGTCGCCGGCCCAGGCACCCTCCCCGACGGTTTTGCAACCGCCAATCCCGATGCGTTTCCTGAACCGCCGGCAAGCGTGGACGGTACGGCCGCCATCGAGGAGGCGCGACCCGCCAACGATGAGAGCGCCGGACCCATCCCGCCTGCAGGTGTCGGCGAGACGACTGGCGCAACCCGCCGGACAACGCTTTTCGACCTGCTGACCGGCGGTTGAGCCGTCGCGCCGACCGCACCTTTCGGCGGGATTCGCCGAAAGCGCCAGTGTGCCGTGCCGATATCGCTTCATCCTGCCATCAAGAGCGCTTGCTTTTGCGCCTGATCCCCCCGCAGAATGCCTTGCAGTCCGAAACGCCGGTCCTTATATACGCCGCATCGACGTAGCCTCGGCTGCGATGAAATCCAAAGACCATCCCGTTAGGGGCTGTCCCACGAATGCCTGACCGGGTTCCGACAGTCCGCTGCAAGGAGAGAACGACATGGCTAAAGTTATTGGTATTGACCTGGGAACGACCAACTCCTGCGTCGCCGTCATGGACGGCAAGGACGCGAAGGTGATCGAAAACGCCGAGGGCGCGCGCACGACCCCCTCGATGGTGGCATTCACCGACGACGGCGAACGTCTCGTCGGCCAGCCGGCCAAGCGCCAGGCCGTCACCAATCCGGAAAACACTCTTTTTGCAATCAAGCGTCTGATCGGCCGCACCTTCCAGGATCCGACCACCCAGAAGGACAAGGGGATGGTCCCCTACAAGATCACCAAGGCCGACAATGGCGACGCTTGGGTCGAAGCGCACGGCAAGGGTTACTCGCCGTCGCAGATTTCGGCCATGATCCTTCAGAAGATGAAGGAAACCGCGGAATCCTACCTCGGTGAGAAGGTCGAGAAGGCCGTCATCACCGTTCCGGCCTACTTCAACGACGCCCAGCGCCAGGCTACCAAGGATGCCGGCAAGATCGCCGGCCTCGAAGTGCTGCGCATCATCAACGAGCCGACCGCTGCCGCGCTCGCGTACGGCCTCGACAAGAAGGACGGTAAGACGATCGCGGTCTACGACCTGGGCGGCGGCACCTTCGATATCTCGGTTCTGGAAATCGGCGATGGCGTCTTCGAGGTGAAGTCGACCAACGGCGATACCTTCCTCGGTGGTGAAGACTTCGACATGCGTCTCGTCGAATACCTCGCCGGCGAGTTCAAGAAGGAACAGGGCATCGACCTCAAGAACGACAAGCTCGCGCTGCAGCGCCTCAAGGAAGCTGCCGAAAAGGCGAAGATCGAGCTGTCGTCCTCGCAGCAGACCGAAATCAACCTGCCGTTCATCACGGCCGATGCTTCCGGTCCGAAGCACCTGACGATGAAGCTGTCGCGCGCCAAGTTCGAAAGCCTGGTCGACGATCTCGTCCAGAAGACCATTGCGCCCTGCAAGGCCGCGCTGAAGGATGCCGGAGTTTCGGCGGCGGAAATCGACGAAGTCGTTCTCGTCGGTGGCATGACCCGCATGCCGAAGGTCCAGGAAACCGTCAAGCAGCTGTTCGGCAAGGAGCCGCACAAGGGCGTCAACCCGGATGAAGTGGTCGCCATGGGCGCCGCGATCCAGGCCGGCGTTCTGCAGGGCGACGTCAAGGACGTTCTGCTCCTCGACGTGACCCCGCTGTCGCTCGGCATCGAAACGCTCGGCGGCGTCTTCACCCGCCTGATCGAGCGCAACACGACGATCCCGACGAAGAAGTCGCAGACCTTCTCGACGGCTGACGACAACCAGTCCGCCGTGACAATCCGCGTTTCGCAGGGCGAGCGTGAAATGGCCGCCGACAACAAGCTGCTCGGCCAGTTCGACCTGGTCGGCATCCCGCCGGCACCGCGCGGCGTGCCGCAGATCGAAGTCACCTTCGACATCGACGCCAACGGCATCGTGCAGGTGTCCGCCAAGGACAAGGGCACCGGCAAGGAGCACCAGATCCGCATCCAGGCATCCGGTGGTCTCTCCGATGCCGACATCGAGAAGATGGTCAAGGACGCCGAAGCCAATGCCGAGACCGACAAAAAGCGCCGCGAAACGGTCGAAGCACGGAACCAGGCGGAGAGCCTGATCCATTCTTCGGAGAAGTCGCTTAAGGAATATGGCGACAAGGTTTCGGAAACCGACCGCAAGGCGATCAGCGACGCGATCGCAGCCTTGAAGGCCGCGACCGAAGCTTCCGAGCCGGACGCCGAGGACATCAAGGCCAAGACCAATACGCTCATGGAGGTTTCCATGAAGCTTGGTCAGGCGATCTATGAGGCACAGCAGGCCGAAGCCGCCCATGCGGATGCCGCAGCGGACGCAGCCCGTGACGACGACGTCGTCGACGCCGACTTCGAAGAGGTCAAGGACGAAGACGGCCGCAAACGGTCGGCATAAAGCCACTTTCGATCGTTACTTCAAAGGAGCCCGGGAGCGATCCCGGGCTTTTTTCATGCCCGCGCGAACGCCGGCATGCGAGCGATCGGGTGACAGGGGCGACGCAACAGGCCGCACGAGCGCCATTTTTCGACAAAAAACCACGCGTACCCCGAGTTGGCTATGGTATCGCGCTTCAAGGTTTACTAAATCCTGTGGCAAGATAATCAGGCAGCCGCTGCCGGAGCCCCGCGCTGGCACGCCTTGTCAATGGGACATTCTTTGAAGCATGAAACGTGATCTTTACGAAACGCTCGGCGTTGCAAGAGGTGCGGACGACAAGGAGCTGAAAAGCGCCTTCCGCAAACTGGCGATGAAATATCACCCGGACAAGAACCCGGGCGACGCTGAAGCGGAAAAGTCTTTCAAAGAGATCAATGAAGCCTATGAGACGCTGAAGGACCCGCAGAAGCGCGCGGCCTACGACCGCTACGGTCACGCCGCATTCGAGCAGGGCGGCATGGGCGGCGGCTTCGGCAATGGATTTGCGGGCGGCGGTGCCGGCGGCTTCTCCGACATCTTCGAGGACATCTTCGGTGAGATGATGGGCGGCGGCCGCCAGCGGCGCTCCGCCGGCGGGCGCGAGCGCGGCGCCGATCTTCGCTACAACATGGAGATCTCGCTCGAAGAGGCCTATTCCGGCAAGACGGCGCAGATCCGCGTGCCGACGTCGATCACCTGCGACGTCTGTAGCGGCAGCGGCGCCAAGCCCGGCACGAGCCCGAAAACCTGCGCGACCTGTCAGGGCTCCGGCCGCGTGCGCGCGGCGCAGGGCTTCTTCTCGATCGAGCGCACCTGCCCGACCTGCGGCGGCCGCGGCCAGACGATCACCGATCCCTGCACCAAATGCCACGGCCAGGGCCGGGTCATGGAAGAGCGCACGCTTTCGGTCAACATTCCGGCCGGCATCGAGGACGGGACGCGCATTCGCCTCTCCGGCGAAGGCGAGGCGGGCCTTCGCGGTGGCCCGGCGGGCGACCTCTATATTTTCCTCTCGGTCAAGCCGCATGAATTCTACCAGCGCGACGGCGCCGACCTCTATTGCAGCGTGCCGATCTCGATGACGACGGCGGCGCTCGGCGGCAAATTCGACGTGGCGACGCTCGATGGCACCAAGTCCCGCGTCACCGTGCCGGAAGGCACGCAGGCCGGCAAGCAGTTCCGGCTGAAGGGCAAGGGCATGCCGGTGCTGCGCTCCAACCAGAGCGGCGACCTCTACATCCAGATCCAAATCGAGACGCCGCAGAAGCTGACCAAGCGGCAACGCGAGCTGCTGCAGGAGTTCGAGCAGATTTCGTCCAAGGAGAACAATCCGGAGTCGACGGGCTTCTTCGCCCGGATGAAGGATTTCTTCGACACGCTCAGCGACTGATACCGGTTCGAGCAGGCTGAGTTTCAAAGCTCCGCCGTTCGCCACCGAAAGACTTTTGGGGCGCTCCACCGTTTCTTTGAAACAGTGAAGCGCCCCACTCTTTTTTGAACCGATTGCCTTAACTGAACAAGTCGGCTGCGTAGTAGGAAAGTGCGGCGATGATGGCAGCTGCCGGCATGGTGATCACCCAAGCGATGACGATGTTGCCGGCCAGACCCCAGCTCACGGCCGAGACGGTCGTGCCGATCCGACACCGATGATGGCGCCGGTGATCGTGTGGGTGGTCGAGACCGGAATGCCGAGCCATGTGGCGCCGCCCGTTTCGGCGCAAAAACCCTGCATCGGGTTGAGCTTGGTGATCTTCGATCCCATTGTGTGGACGATCGTCCAGCCGCCGAACAGCGTGCCAAGAGCGATCGCTGCCTGACAGGTGATAACCACCCAGAAGGGTACATAGAATTCCGACCCGAGATAGCCCTCGGAAAAGAGCAGCACGGCGATGATGCCCATGGTCTTCTGCGCGTCGTTGCCGCCGTGCCCAAGCGAATAGAGCGAGGCGGAAACGAACTGCAGCACCCGGAACGTGCTGTCGACGCCAAACGGCGTCTGGCGCACGAAGAGCCAGGACACGATCAGGACGAGAAGCAGCGCCAAGAAGAAGCCGATGGCCGGTGACATGACGATTGCGCCGGCGGTTTTGAGGAGGCCGTTCCACACGATGGAACTGAAGCCGGCCCTAGCGAGGCCCGCTCCGACGAGGCCGCCGACGAGTGCATGCGAGGAACTCGACGGAATTCCGAACGGCCAGGTGACGATGTTCCAGACGATTGGCGGGCCAAAAGCGGGATGCAGCGTTTTGTCGTCACCCAAGCCCCCGCGCGAGAGACAGGCAGTTGAGGGGCAGATGCCCTTTCGCCTTGCCTTGGCCTCGCTTTCGGCCTACCTGACAGCAATGTCGAATCCGGACCAGAGATGCCGCACAAGGTCTTCCTCAACCGCCTGAAACTGACCGATTTTCGCAACTATGCGACGCTGGCGCTCGACCTTGACGCGCGCCATGTGGTGTTGACGGGCGAGAACGGCGCGGGCAAGACGAACCTTATGGAAGCGGTTTCGTTTCTCTCGCCTGGCCGCGGTCTGCGCCGTGCGGCCTATGCCGACGTCGCGCGCGTTGGAGCGGCCGACGGGTTTTCGGTTTTTGCGGCGGTCGAGGGCATGGAAGGGCCCGTCGAAATCGGCACGGGAACGGCAGGCACCGAGGATGGCCAAGCGCGCCGCCTGCGGCTTAACGGTACGCCGGCCAGAACCGTCGACGAGTTGACCGACCATCTGCGGGTGCTATGGCTGACCCCGGCGATGGATGGCCTCTTCACCGGCCCGTCCGCCGATCGCAGGCGGTTTCTCGACCGGCTGGTGCTGTCGCTCGACCCCGAGCACGGGCGGCGCGCCAGCGAGTTCGAGCGCGCGATGCGCAGCCGCAACCGGCTGCTGACGGAGTTCCGGCCGGACCCTGCCTGGCTTTCCGCAATCGAGCGCGAAATGGCCGGGCTCGGCGTGTCCATGGCACTGGCGCGCCTCGAAATGCTGGGCCTGCTGACGGCGCTTGTCGAAAGAAGCCAGAGCGAGGGCACTTTTCCTTCCGCGACGCTGGCGCTCTCGGGCTTTCTCGACGACCTCAACGGCCTGCCGGCCTACGATCTCGAAGAGCGGTACCTGGCAATGCTGCTGGAAGGCCGCGGCCGCGATGCCGCGGCCGGCCGCACGCTGGATGGTCCGCATCGCAGCGACCTTTTGATTCGCCACCGCGAAAAGAACATGGAAGCCGAACGGTGTTCGACCGGCGAGCAGAAAGCGCTGCTGGTTGGCCTTGTGCTCGCCCATGCGCGGCTTGTCGGCGACATGACCGGCCACGCGCCGGTCCTGCTCCTCGACGAAATCACTGCCCATCTCGACGAGGGGCGGCGGGCGGCGCTCTTCGACCTCGTCGACGGCCTCGGCGGTCAGGCCTTCATGACCGGAACCGACCGAACCATGTTTGCGGCGCTTGGCGAGCGCGGCCGCTTCCTGACCGTTGCCAACGGGCAGGTTTCCGGGTGAGACTCGCCTTTCGAAAAGGATGCGGAGAAGCGTCGCCGCTTTTGCGCCCGCGTCCTTCACGCAATGTCTTGGGACAGATCACGCTCATGATTTCGGATTGCGGCAATTCAAGATGGTCGTGATCTAAGGAAAGGGGCCTCGGAATGACGATCGACGCAAAGCTCGACACCGCGGAAATCGCCCGCTACGCGCGCCACATCGTCTTGCCCGAAGTGGGCGGCGCGGGGCAGCAGAAGCTGAAGGCCGCACGTGTGCTCGTCATCGGCGCGGGCGGCCTCGGAGCGCCCGTGCTCCAGTATCTTGCTGCCGCCGGCGTCGGAACGCTCGGTGTCATCGACGACGATGTCGTGTCGCTGTCGAATCTGCAGCGGCAGGTCATTCACGCAACCGCGGATATCGGCCGGCCCAAGGTCGAGAGCGCCGTGATGGCGATCAATGCGCTCAATCCCCACGTGACGGCCACGATGCATCACACCCGGCTCGAGGCCGGAAACGCCGAGGAGATCTTCCGCCATTACCATCTCGTCATCGATGGCTCGGACAATTTCGATACGCGTTATCTCGCGGCAGACACGGCCGAAGCGGTGCAGGTTCCGCTGGTCACCGGCGCCGTCGGCCGCTTCGACGGGTCCGTTACGGTGCTGAAACCCTACGAAAGCGATGTCGAGGGCCATCCAAATCCGTCCTATCGCGACCTCTTCCCCGCCCCTCCCCCGCCAGGCGTGGTTCCCTCCTGCGCCGAGGCCGGCGTGCTGGGCGCCTTGACCGGCGTCGTCGGCACGCTGCAGGCGATGGAGGCGATCAAGCTCATCACCGGGATCGGCGAGCCGCTCGTTGGCCGGCTGCTGCTCTACGATGCGCTTGCAGCGCAGTTCAGCACGATCCGCTATCGTCGTGGCGCGGCTTGAGAGCACCATGAAGGTGATTCGCATCGACGGTCATTTCGATCGCTTCGAAGAATTGCTGGCGCTGATCCGCGCATCCTTCGCCTATATGGACGGACGGATCGATCCACCTTCTTCGGCGCATGCGCTGACGCCGGAAACGCTCCGTCGAAAGGCGGAGGACGAGATCGCATTTGTTGCCCTCGCCGAGCGCAATCTCGTCGGCTGCGTGTTCTGCAAGCCGGAGCCGGTTTGCCTCTATGTTGGCAAGCTCGCCGTCGCGCCCGGATCGCAGCGCAAGGGCGCGGGGCGGATGCTTCTCGCCGCCGCAGAAGAAACCGCGCGCGAACTGAAACTTCCCGCCCTGCGGCTGCAGACACGCATCGAGCTTTCCGAGAACCGCGCGACTTTCGCGGCCTGGGGCTTCGTCGAGACCGGCCGTTCGGCCCATGCCGGCTTCACGCGTCCGACGTCGATCGAAATGCGGAAAGTGGTCTAAAGACCTGCAGCATCAACATTTAAACCCCTCCCCACAGGCGGGAGGGGCTTGCAGGCGTCACCGTTCAGCCAAGTGGAAACGGTCCGAATCACATGCTGAGGCTGCCGCGGGGAAGCCCCTCCCACCTGTGGGGAGGGGTTGGGGAGGGGTCTCGGCCCAACAGGTTTTCCGCCGCTCTAATCCCGCCCCGGCAGCACACGGTCCGGCGGACGGTGACCGTCGAAGAAGGTGCGGATGTTGATCACCACCTTTTCACCCATGTCGATACGGCCTTCGAGGGTCGCGGAGCTCATGTGCGGCAGGAGCACCACCTTGCCCTCGCCCGCGAGCTTGACGAGCTTGGGGCTGACCGCCGGCTCGTTCTCGAAAACATCGAGCCCGGCTCCGGCAATCTTGCCTTCCCTCAGGCACTTGATCAGCGCCGTCTCGTCGATGATGCCGCCGCGCGCGGTGTTGACGATGTAGCTGTCCGGTCGCATCAGCGCCAGCCGGCGCGCCGACAGCAAATGGAAGGTCGCGGGCGTCGAGGGGCAGTTCACCGAGACGATATCGACGCGCGCAAGCATCTGGTCGAGGCTGTCCCAATAGGTCGCCTCGAGCATTTCCTCGGTCTCGGGCTTGACCCGGTGACGGTTGTGATAATGAATCGAAAGTCCGAAGGCCTTGGCGCGCCGGGCGACGGCAGTGCCGATCCGGCCCATGCCGACGATACCGATGCGTTTGCCGGCGATGCGGCGGCCCAGCATCCAGGTCGGCGACCAGCCTGCCCATTCGCCCTTGCGATCGGTCAGAATCTGCGCACCCTCGGCGAGCCGCCGCGGCACCGCGAGGATGAGCGCCATGGTCATGTCGGCCGTGTCTTCGGTGAGCACATTCGGGGTGTTGGTGACGGTAATGCCCCTTCGGGCGGCCGCGTCGACATCGATGTTGTCGACACCGTTCGAGAAGGCTGCAATCAGCCGCAGTTGCGGCCCGGCCTGCTCGATCAACGCGGCGTCTATCCGGTCCGTCACCGTCGGCACGAGCACATCGACCCGCTTGACCGCGGCAACCAGCTCCGGCTGGGTGCGCGGCGTGTCGTCGACATTCAGCTCTGCGTCGAAGAGTTCGCGCATGCGGGTTTCGACGACATCCGGCAGTTTCCGGGTGATGTAGACCGTTGGCTTCTTCTTGCTTGTCATCGTTATGCGCGGCCCTCGTTCACGGGTCCTTAACCAAGTTGGGTGATAGTTTCTCCCTGTAGTCGCATTTTCTACCAGACCCGGTGGCGAAGACAATTGAAAGTCACTGCCTGACACCGGATTTGCACCCCAAGCCGACGGGCCAGATCAAAGTGCGCCTTCAAGGCTTCGCTTCTATCGGAACATGAGCTTCGTCATGCGTGATGTCGTTTTCAGCTTCTCGACCGTGTTGGTAGCCGCCTGCATCGGAATGGCCGTGATGACCTCCGGCGCCTTTGCCCAGGCGGCGAAAGGGGCGAGCGGCCTACCGCTGCCGCGCTTCGTCAGCCTGAAGGCGAAGAGCGTCAACTTACGAATCGGTCCAAGCCTCGACTACGCGGTGGCCTTCCGCTACCTCAAATCGGGAGTGCCGGTGGAAATCATCCAGGAATATGACAACTGGCGCCGCATCCGCGACGCGGACGGGACCGAGGGCTGGGTGAACCAGGCGCTCCTTTCCGGCGACCGGACTGCGCTCGCCGCACCGTGGATGCGCGGCAAGGGCGAAGGCATCTTCGTCAATCTTCGCCGCGATCCTCAAAGCACAGCGCCGATCGTCGCGCGGATGGAACCGGGTGTCGTCCTGCAGATCGGCGAATGCAATGGCGACTGGTGCCACGCCGAAACCCAAGGCGTCGAAGGCTGGATCGCTCAAGGCGAGATCTGGGGCGCCTATCCGGGCGAAGCATTCAAGTAAAATCGCTCCTGACCGGCGATGGCCGTCAGCTCGGCCGCTACAGCGCCCTGCGTCTTTTCAGACGCACAAAGGCGCGTCGAAAGTCATAGCCTGGTTGACTTTCGGCCAGACTCGAACTTCGAAACCAGATCGGCAACGAGTTCATCCACGCCCTTCGTCGCGGTGTCTATAACGAGCGGACGCGGCCCCCAATCTTCGTAGACTCGATCGACTACCTCTTTCCACGTTGGTTTTGATAGCCCCTCTACATCGCTCACCCGGGTCTCTACCCGCCGGCGATGCTCGGCTTTGTCTGAGCAGATGACCTCTACCTCGAAGGCTGGTGTCTCCGATCGTTCTGCTACCGCCAACCAAGCGTCTCTAGTTGCTTGTAGGCTATTTACGGAATCCGCGATGACGGTGTTGCCAAGATTGAGGTTATCCTCAGCCACCCCGTAGGCAGCCAAATATCCCGCCGGTCCGACGTCCGAGCTTGGGGCACCCGAAGCCCGAATGCTCTGCTCGATCGTATCAACGCGCACATGCACCGCGTGCAGCAGCTTCGCTAAGGCACGGGCAATTGTCGTTTTCCCGGTTCCCGGCAGGCCACCCAAAATAATGAGCATGAACAGATGCTTCCAATGACCGTGAGAACCGCACTCTTGGCCGACACGTATCAGACGAGGTCCGCTTCCTTGGCCACTGTGGCAAGCGAGACCATCGGGCGCGGACCGATCTGGCCGATTACAATGCCCGCGGCCAGATTCCCGAGCCGGCTGCAATCTTCAAGCGAGCGACCGGCCGTATAGCCAAAGAGGAAACCGGCCGCATAGAGATCGCCGGCACCGGTGGTGTCGACAACCTCCTTGATGACGCTCGCGCCGACGCGCACGCGCTCGGCACCGCGCACGATGACGGAGCCTTCCTCGCTCAAGGTGACGGCGGCCAATTTGCAGTCCTTCGCCAGACTGTCGAGCGCGAGATCGAAATCCTCCGTCTCGTAAAGCGCCAAGGCCTCCTGCCTGTTGGCAAAAACAATGTCCACGGTGCCGGAACGCATCAGGTCGAGGAATTCGTCGCGGTAGCGATGGACGCAGAAGCTGTCCGAGAGCGTCATGGCCATTTCGCGGCCGTTTGCGTGGGCGATTCGCGCCGCCTCGCGGATCGCATCCTTGGCCCGCGGCGGGTCCCACAGATAGCCTTCGAAATAGGTGACCTGGGATTGCGCGACCACATCCTCCTCGACGTCTTCGGGCCCGAGTTCGACGCAGGCGCCGAGATAGGTGTTCATCGACCGCTCGCCGTCTTCCGTCACGAAGATCATCGAGCGTGCGGTCGGCGGCAGGCTTTCGAGCGGCTTCGTCTGGAAGTGGACGCCCTGCGCCCGGATGTCGTGCGTGAAAATCTCGCCGAGCTGGTCGCTGGCGATCTTGCCGAAATAGGCCGCCCGCCCGCCAAAGCTCGCGACGCCGGCCGCCGTGTTGCCGGCGCTGCCGCCGGAGGCTTCAACCGCCGGACCCATTCGCGAATAGAGCAACTCGGCCCGATCCGCGTTGATGAGGTTCATCGCGCCCTTGATGATACCGTTCTCCACAAGAAAGCTGTCATCGCAGCGCGCAATGATATCGACGATCGCGTTGCCGATCGTCAGCACATCGTATTTTGTCATGAACTCCGTCCGGTTTCCTGAAATGACCGGTCTCCGTTAATACCGGTTTTCCGGCCATTTGGAAGTCACTACTGCGCCGCGCGTCTTTCGGGCGGCATGGGGTCCACGCCGCAACGGCAATTCTGCTCTCCGCAGCCTTCGCTCGCGCCGCATTCGAGATCGAGGCCGGCGCGGTCGACCGGCCGCCTGCACCCTGACGTCTCAGCCGACGGCATATCAACCGGCAATGGGCACGACCTGCGGCGGCAGTTCGACCAATGGGGCTGGTATATCGCAAGTTTTTTCCGGAAACTTGCAGAGGTCGGCGATGACACAACGCTCGCATTCCGGCCGGCGTGCCTTGCAGACGTAGCGGCCGTGCAGGATCAGCCAATGGTGGGCGTGGTAAAGATAGGCCTCGGGGATGACGCGCAGGAGATGCGCTTCCACTGCGTCGGGCGTCCTGCCCGGCGCCAGGCGAATGCGGTTGGCGATGCGGAAGATATGAGTGTCGACGGCGATCGTCGGCTGGCCGAAAGCCATCGACAAGACGACATTGGCGGTCTTGCGCCCGACGCCCGGCAAGGTCACCAGTTCTTCCCGCGTGCGGGGTACCTCACCGCCGAAATCGGCGATCAGCTTCTCCGAAAGCGCTATGACGTTTTTCGCCTTGTTGCGGTAAAGCCCGATCGTCTTGATATAGTCCCGAAGCTTTTCCTCGCCCAGCGCCAGCATCTTTTGCGGTGTATCGGCCACCGCAAAGAGCGCGCGCGTCGCCTTGTTGACGCCGGCGTCGGTTGCCTGGGCCGAAAGCGCAACCGCGACGACGAGCGTGAACGGATTGACGAGTTCGAGTTCGCCCCTCGGTTCCGGACGCTGCACCGAGAACCGGCGGAATATCTCCTCGACCTCGGCTGCACTGTAGGCACTGCGTTGCCGAGCCGGAGTCAGGCGGACTGTCTCTGCGTTCGATTTTGACCGTTGTTTCGGCGATTTCAGCTTCACGTTTTTCATGCTGCATCTATAGTCATTGGTTATGACCGAAGGCAACGCCGAGACCTCCATCAATGACCAGCCGATCTTCGCGGCCGAGCTTACCCCCTATCGTTCGCTCGGCCTTAACGGTTTCAAGGTCCTTCTGATGGTCGCGGGCGCGATGAGCCTCATGCACATATTCGTGTTCCTGGTCATCGGTGCATGGCCGATCGTCTTCTTTTTCGGTCTGGACTTCGTCCTGCTCTTCGGCGCCTTCTGGCTCAACTATCGTTCCGCCCGCGCCCGGGAAGAAGTCAGCGTTTCGCGGACCGACGTGTCGGTCAAGAAATTCACCCCATCGGGGAGAATGACCGAGCATCGCTTCAACCCCTTTTGGGCGCGATTCAGCATCAAGCGGCACCAGGAGATCGGCATCGTCTCGATGTGGATCGTCGGCGGCGGCCGCCAGACCGACATCGGCTCCTTCCTCAATCGTGACGACCGCGAAACTTTCGCGCTGGCCTTTGCCCGTGCGCTCGCGACCGCCCGGCGGCGCTGACGTTGAGACGCAATTGCGGGCTCTTCCTGGAGTTGCTCTGTACCGACGCGCACAAGAATCGGGTGGTTATCCGCTCGCCACAGGATTACCTGTAGGCTGACAGGAGGCGATCATGAACGTTGTTACATCCATTCCGACCGACATCACTCCCGAAGGCACCGATTACGATGCGGTCAGCCGCGTGATCGAGATGCTGACGGAGGATTACCGCGATCAGCCATCGCTTGAAACCGTCGCCCGACGCCTCGGCCAGTCGCCGACGCAATTGCAAAAAACCTTCACCCGCTGGGCGGGACTGTCGCCCAAGGCCTTTCTCCAGGCGGTGACGCTCGATCACGCCAAACGGCTGCTGCGGCAGGAGGACATGCCGTTGCTGGAGACCAGCATCGAAGTGGGCCTGTCCGGTCCCAGCCGTTTGCACGACCTCTTCGTCACACACGAGGCAATGTCGCCCGGCGAATGGAAGGCGCGCGGCGCCGGGTTGACCATTCGCTACGGCTTCCATCCCTCGCCCTTCGGAACCGCGCTCGTCATGGTCACAGAGCGCGGTCTTGCCGGGCTTGCCTTTGCCGATTCCGGCGAGGAGCGCTCGAGTTTCGACGACATGGCCCGGCGATGGCCGAAGGCGAGCTATGTCGAGGACAGTGCGGCAACGGCGGGCTATGCCGCCCGTATCTTCAATCCGGAGCGCTGGTGCGCGGAGGAGCCGTTGCAAATCTTTCTCATCGGCTCGGATTTCCAGATCCGGGTATGGCAGGCGCTCTTGAACATCCCGCTTGGGAAAGCGACCACCTATTCGAAGATCGCCGACGAGATCGGCCAACCGACCGCGTCGCGCGCCGTCGGCGCGGCCGTCGGACGCAACCCGATTTCCTTCGTCGTGCCCTGCCACCGTGCGCTCGGCAAGAGCGGAGACCTTACTGGCTACCACTGGGGCCTGACGCGCAAGCGCGCGATCCTCGGCTGGGAAGCGGGCAAGGCGTGACCTCATAAAAGGATGCCAGCGGCCGTATCCGCATGCCTATCCGCCCGCGGGTCGCCCCTCATCCGCGTGCCGGCACCTTCTCCCCGCACGCCGGGCGAAGGAGACTCGCGGCCTCGTCTCAGTCCCCTCTCCCCGCATGCGGGGTGCATGCGGGGAGAGGGCTAGGGTGAGGGGCAAAATCGCCTCGTCTCAGTGCGCCAAAGTCAATGCGCGCCGGACATGTCGCCCAGCACTTCCTTGGACGCAACCGTTGAATCCGCGTTCAGCTTGTAGACCATCGGCACCCCGGTCGCGAGGTTGAGCTTCAGGATCTGTTCCTTGGTCAACTTGTCGAGAACCATGACGAGCGAGCGCAGCGAGTTGCCATGGGCGGCGATCAGTACCTTCTGGCCCGAAAGAACACGCGGCAGGATATCGGTAAGATAGTAGGGCCAGACGCGCGCGCCGGTGTCGCGCAGGCTCTCGCCGCCCGGCGGCGGGACGTCGTAGGAGCGGCGCCAGATATGCACTTGCTCCTCGCCCCATTTGGCACGCGCGTCGTCCTTGTTGAGGCCGGACAGATCGCCGTAGTCGCGCTCGTTCAGCGCCTGGTCGCGAATGGTTTCAAGCGAGGACTGGCCGACAGCGTCGAGCACGAACTGGCAGGTGCGCTGGGCGCGAATAAGGGAAGAAGTGAAGGCGATGTCGAACTTGATGCCGTAGTCGGCGAGCGCCTTGCCGCCCGCTTTCGCTTCCTCGACGCCGAGCTCTGTCAGGTCCGGATCACGCCAGCCGGTGAACAAGTTCTTCAGGTTCCAATCGCTCTGGCCATGCCGAACGAGGACGAGGGTGCCGCTCATTTCATTTCCTCTTGAAAGATTTGAGTGTCAGTTGAGCCCGAGAACATCGAGCATGGAATAGAAGCCGGGCTTCTGGTTGCGACCCCAAAGGGCGGCCGTGACCGCGCCGCGCGCGAAGATCGAGCGATCCGTGGCGCTGTGGGAAAGAATAACCTGCTCACCCTCGCCCGCGAGAATGACGGAATGTTCGCCGACGACGGAGCCGCCGCGCAAAGTGGCAAAACCGATCGCCCCTTCCGGGCGTGCTCCCGTGTGGCCGTCCCTGACCCGGACGGAATGATCTGCAAGCGCGACGCCGCGGCCCTTGGCTGCCGCCTCTCCAAGCAGGAGCGCCGTGCCCGACGGGGCGTCGACCTTGTGCTTGTGGTGCATTTCCAGAATTTCGATGTCCCAGTCCGCCGCTTTAAGCGCGCGCGCCGCCTGCTGCACCAGCACGCCGAGAAGATTGACGCCCAGGCTCATATTGCCCGACTTGATGACGCGCGCATGCCGCGCCGCTGCGCGGATCTTCGCCTCGTCGTCCGCCGAGCAGCCGGTCGTGCCGATGACGTGGACGATGCGTGCCTGCGCGGCCAGCCCGGCGAATTCGACCGTGCCCGCCGGCGATGTGAAATCGAGAACGCCTTCCGCCTCGACGAAGGCCTCGAGCGGCTTGTCGGTAATGGCGACACCGATCGGCCCGAGCCCGGCAAGCTCGCCGGCGTCACGGTCAAGGAACGGCGAGCCCGGCCGCTCCACTGCGGCGTGAAGGCTGACGCCCGCCATGCCATGAACGATCCGGATCAGCGTCTGGCCCATCCGGCCGGCCGCGCCGACCACCACGAGCTTCATATCCGTTTCGCTCATCGTCGAATTCCCTTGGCTGTTATAGGATTGCGTCTTCCGCCGTCAGGTCCGAGGCGCTGCCCTGAAGATTGTGCAGCCGAGCGTAGAGACCGTCCGGACGCTGTGCAAGCTCCTCATGCGTGCCCTCCTCGACGACGCCGCCGTCCTTCATGACGATGATTTTATCGGCGTTGACGACGGTTGAAAGCCGGTGAGCGATGACGATAACCGTGCGTCCGCTCATCGCCCGATCAAGCGCCTTCTGCACCGCGGCCTCGGACTCCGTGTCGAGGGCGGAGGTCGCCTCGTCGAGAAGGAGAATCGGCGCATTGCGTACGAGTGCGCGGGCAATCGACAGCCGCTGGCGCTGGCCGCCCGACAGTGTCACGCCGTTCTCGCCGACCGGCGTATCGTAGCCCTGCGGCTGCGCCAGGATGAAATCATGGGCGTAGGCGAGCCGCGCCGCCGCCTCGATTTCCACGTCCGTGGCGTCCGGCCGACCATAGCGAATATTGTCGCGGATCGAGCCTTCGAAGAGGTACGGTTGCTGCGAGACATAGGCAAGTCCGTTGCGCAGCGACTGCTTGGTGACCCCGGCGATATCCTGCCCATCGATGAGGATCTGCCCCGACTTGGGGTCGTAGAAGCGCGGGATAAGGCTGATGATGGTCGACTTTCCGGCACCCGAAGGGCCGACAAGCGCCGTCGTCTTGCCTCCCTCGGCGCGGAAGCTGACCCCCTTCAGGATCTCGTCGCCGCTGCCGTAGGCGAAGCGCACGTCACGCAGTTCGATCGTCGCTTCGCCGAATTTGATTTCGGTTGCACCGGGACGGTCGCGTTGATGCGGCACCGTGTCGAGAATCTCGTAGATCATGCGCGCGTTGACGGCCGCGCGCTCCAGCGACACCTGCAGGCGCGCGAGACGCCGTGCCGGGTCGTAGGCCATCAAGAGCGCGGTAACGAAGGCGAAGAACGCGCCCGGCGGAACGTTGCTGTAGATCGTGCGGAAAGCCGAGTAAGCGAGCACCGACGATATCGCCAGGCCGGCGAAGGTTTCCGTCATCGGCGCGGTGCGTTCGCTGAGCCGCGCGATCCGGTTTGCCCGGTTTTCCGCCCGGTCGATGATGGTCTCGACCTTGCGGCGCAATTCGTTTTCCATCGTGAACGCCTTGACGATGGTAATGCCCTGGATCGTTTCCTGCATGGCGCCGAGCACGCGGCTGTTGACCTCGACAGCCTCGCGCGTCGCCAGGCGCAAGCGCTTCGAGACATAACGCAGACCGAGAAGCAGCGGCGGCGCGACGAAGAAGACGATGAGCGAGAGCAGCCAGTCCTTGCTGAACATGACGCCAATGAGCCCTATAAGGGTCAGAAAGTCGCGGGCGATCGACGTCACCGTCATGTTGAGCACGTCGCGGATGCCGCTGACATTCTGGCTGATCTTGGCGGCAAGCTGCGCCGAGCGCATATCATGGAAATAGCCGACGCTGAGCGCCATCAGATGGGCGTAAAGCCGGCGCTGATAGCGGGCGACGATATTGTTGCCGATCTTCGAGAGCGCGACCGCCTGCCCGTAGGTCGCAAGCCCCCGCAGGACGAAGGCCGCGAAGATTCCGGCGCAGATCCACAGCACGATATCAGCGCGCCTGTTGGCGAAGGCCTCGTTGATCACGCTTTCCATGATCCAGGCCGTGAAGCCGGTCGTCGCCGCCACGACCACCAGGCAGGCGATGGCAAAGGCATACCCCCGGATGTGGTCGCGGCCGTTTTCGGCAATGACGCGCCTCAGGATTCCGGTAATCGTGTCGGAATCGACTGCGTGCTGTTTTCTGTTCTTGGCGTCCAAAAAGCCCGTCTTCCCTGAGCTTGCTGTGGCGTTCCGTGTACCGGCATCGCCCGTCCGGGGCTCTATAGTGCCTTGATGCCGTTTTGGCGAGTCCTTGCGAACATCCGGCCGGTCAGCTTCTCCAGCGCCGTCCCTCCATTGCAACACCAAAGTCTCTCGGCGTGCGCGCGAAGGCGGCAAGACCGGAAAGTGCCGCCATCGGATGGACGACCGCGAACGTCGGAATGGTTCGCATCAGCGCCGAATGCGGCGCCTTGTCCTCGAAGGCCGCGCGGAATTCCGGCCGCATCAAAGCCGGCAATATTTTCTGCGAGATGCCGCCAGCCAGGAACACGCCGCCACGGGCCATGAAGATCAGCGCCATGTCGCCAGCGACGCGACCAAGATAGGTGGTGAAGAGCGACACCGTTTCCCCTGCCGCCGGATCCGAGCCGGAAAGCGCGCTGGTCGTCACCGCCGCCTGATCGGCGAGCACCGGCTCCTCGCCATTGGCCGCGCAGACCGCCCGGTAAAGGTTCATGATGCCACGGCCGCATAGAATCTGCTCGCCGGCCATGCGGCCCTCGATCGGCTCCAGGAACGGCCAGATCTGGAAATCGCGCTCGGTGCGCGGACCGATATCGACGTGGCCGCCCTCGCCGGGCACGGGGATCCAGGTGTGCTGCGCGTAAACCAGACCGGCGACGCCAAGCCCCGTTCCGGGACCGAGCACGACGCGCGACGTCGACGGACGGACGCCACCGCCGCCGATCTGGACGAGGTCCTCGTCGGCCGGCGTCGCGACCGCAAGCGCCTGCGCCTCGAAATCGTTGATGACCAGCACGTCGGCGAGACCAAGGCTCGCCAACATGTCCTTCGGCCGAATCACCCAGCCGGCATTCGTCAGCGGGATCTCGTCCCCCTTGATCGGGCCTGCGACCGCCAAAATCGCCGAGCGCGGCTGAACGGACGTCTTGTCGAGGATGCTCTTCTGCATCGCCTCCTCGATCGTCGCGAAATCGCCCGTCTTGATCGGCGGCAGTTGCTTCGGTTCGGCATAGGTATCGATCAGCAGCGCGAAGCGAGCATTCGTTCCACCGATGTCGCCGATCAATATCGGAAAGGGAAAGCCGTGGTCACTCGCATTGAGCATTGGAAAATCCGTTCTGATCGCGGTGTGGGATCTCGACTGTGTATCAGTTGCGCCGGAAGGCGATCAACTCTTCCGCGGTTGCGCGGTTGAGCGCCATCGGGATGTCGTAGACGATCGCCAGGCGCATCAGCGCCTTGACGTCGACATCATGCGGCATGGCCGTCAGCGGATCGACGAAAAAGATGAGGAAATCCACTTCGCCGGTGGCAATCATCGCGCCGATCTGCTGGTCGCCGCCGAGCGGTCCGCTTTTGAGGCGCGTGATATCGAGCCCGGGACACGCTTCGAGAACGCGGCCGCCGGTGGTGCCGGTGGCGACGATCTTCCACTTGGACAGCACTGCCTCGTTTGCCTTGGCAAAGGCGGCGAGATCATCCTTCTTCTGATCGTGGGCAATCAGGGCAAGACATTTCCGATCGGCCATGCTGCCTCTCCAGTGTTTTAAATCGATTTGAAAGCCCTATACATGAGCACCGCTCAATTGGAAAGGCAGGGCCAGCGGATCGTTTTGCTGGCCCATTGAAGGCGCGTCCCGTACTACAGCGCCGCGCGTCTTTTCAGACGCGCAAAGGACGCTGTAGCACTTTGAATTGCTGCGTGTTCTTGTCCTTTAATCGGCTACGATTAAAGGCGACATGTAGTAACGGCTATTGCAGTGTTGGGCGTGGCAGCGGAACCGGAATGTTTTCCAATGGCGCCGCGGCCGCGGCGGCGCCGATGACTGCTTCGATGCTTGTCGCGGCGGCGGGAACGGCGGTTGCGGGGCGATAGGCCGTGCCGTAAGTCGCTTCCTGCTCGGAAGTCGGCGCCGGACCGTCGAGCACCAGCGCGCAAGCCTTCGGCAGATCCGAAAGCTTTGCAAATTTCGGCTTCACGGGCTTTTCCGGCTTCTTCTTCGGCTTCGCCCATGGCGTGTCGGTGAACCACCAGGCGAGCGACTTGTCGCAGCCGTCACCCGCCGGAACACGCGCCTGACCCTTGCAGCCGACCGACCCCTCGGGGCACTTGATCCGAATGTGGAAATGATAGTCGTGGCCATAGATCGGCCGGACCTTGCCGAGCGCCGAGCGGTCGCCCTTCCAGGTGTCGCAGAGCTTTTTCTTGATCGCCGGATTGACGAAGACGCGCTCCACCTGGGGGTAGCTTGCCGCCATCATGATCAGCCGCGCGTGAGTGGGTGTCCATATGGACGGATCGACGGTCAGGAACTTGTTCTTCTGCAGCATCGAGGTCGCGGAAATCGATTCGCGCTCCTCGTAGCTCAGCGTCCTCTGCGGCATCGGCGTCAGCCAGATGTCGGCGTCGAGGCCGATCTGGTGCGATGCGTGACCAGAGGTCATCGGGCCGCCTCGTGGCTGCGATATGTCGCCAAGCAAGAGGCCCGGCCAGCCGATTTTCTCGGCCGCGTCCTGCGAGAAGCGCTCGACCAGCGCGATCATTTCCGGGTGGCCCCAGCGTCGATTGCGCGACAGGCGCATTGCCTGCCAGGTCGGCCCGTCCGTCGGGATCGCGACGCCGCCCGCCAGGCAACCCTTCGCATAGAAACCGTAGGACGAAGGAGCCATCGCCGCCGGCAACGCCTTGGCACCAAAGAGTTCCTTCGCAGGCGTTCCGTCAGCCGAAGCGGCTTCGGTTGCCAGAAGGCTCGCCCCCACGATAAAGGCCAGCATTGCCGAACCGCAGCGTCGAACGGCAGCCGCTATTTCAAGTCCCATTCCAGTCCCCCGATTGGCGGCAGCGCCGGTATCCCACGCGGTCTGCCTTCACCCCTATCCCGAATCACCGCACTTGCCCGAGGCTACAGCGCCGCGCGTCCGACGCGCAAAGATCGCTGTGCGCTTTGAATTGCTGCATGATTTTTGTCCCTAAATCGATCCCGAATTAAGGAATCATGCGGTAGCGACTCACCCGGATGTGACTCAAAAATTTCGCCTGATTTTGGGCAAGTCCTGTCAATTGCCCAGATTTCGCCTATTCTGGTTCGAAAGATTATCGAACGATAAGGGGAAGCAACTGGATGCTGGATTTGAGCGGTATTGTGAAGACGAGACTGGCGACCGCACTTCTGACAATACCTCTGTTCTTACCGCTCGGCGCGCACGCCCAGGAACAGCCCACCTGGCACCATGGTCTTTCGCTGGTCGGCGAGCTTAAATATCCACCGGGTTTCGAACGCTTCGACTATGTGAACCCCGACGCCCCGAAAGGCGGCGACGTCCGGCTCTCGCAGACGGGGACCTTCGACACGTTCAATCCGCTCCTCGAAAAGGGTGAGGCGGCCGTGGGGCTGGCACTCGTTTTCGACACGCTGATGAAGCCGGCAGATGACGAAATATCAACGGCCTATGGTCTGCTTGCCGAAAGCGTTTCGTTCCCGGACGACATCTCGTCCGCCACATTCCGCCTGAGGAAGGAAGCGAAGTGGTCGGACGGCAAACCGGTGACCCCGGAAGACGTCATCTTCAGCTTCGAGAAGGGCAAGGAGCTCAATCCGCTTTACCAGAGTTATTACAAGCATGTCGTCGGAGCGGAGAAGACCGGCGAGCATGAAGTCACGTTCCGCTTCGACGAGAAGAACAATCGCGAGCTGCCGCACATCCTTGGCCAGATCCTGATTGTCGCGAAGCACTGGTGGGAAGCGCCCGGCCCGGACGGAAAGCCGCGCGACATAACTCGCACGACGCTGGAGCCGGTGATCGGCTCGGGCCCCTATCGAATCGCCTCGTTTTCGGCCGGATCGACGATTCGTTACGAGCGCAGGGACGACTATTGGGGCGCAAACCTCAACGTCAATGTTGGGCAGAACAATTTCGGTTCCATCACCTATACCTTCTTCGGCGACAGCGGCGTCGAGTTCGAGGCCTTCCGGGCCGGTGATATCGATTTCTGGCGCGAGACCCAGGCGCGCCGGTGGGCGACCGGTTATGACTTTCCCGCCGTCAAGGAAGGACACATAAAGCGCGAGGAGGTGCCGTTCAGGGCGACCGGCGTGATGCAGGCGCTGGTGCCGAACATGCGCCGCAAGCCGTTCGATGACGAACGCGTGCGTGAGGCCCTCAACTATGCTCTCGACTTCGAGGAGCTGAACCGCACCGTCTTCTTCAATCAGTACACGCGCGTGAACAGCTATTTCTTCCTGACGGAACTGGCCTCCACCGGCCTGCCGGAAGGCCTCGAGCTGGAAATCCTGAACGAGGTCAAGGACCAAGTTCCGCCCGAGGTCTTCACGACGCCCTATGCGAACCCGGTCGGCGGCACGCCGCAGAACGCGCGCGACAACCTGCGCAAGGCGATCGGGCTCCTGAAGGAGGCCGGCTTCGAGCTCAAAGGCAACCGCATGGTGAATACGGCGACCGGCAGGCCGTTTTCCTTCGAGATTCTCTTGAGCAGCCCGATGCTGGAGCGGGTGGTGCTGCCCTATGCCCAGAACCTCAAGCGGATCGGCATCGAGGCAAGCGTGCGCACCGTCGACCCGTCGCAGTATACGAACCGCGAGCGGGCCTTTGATTACGACGTGACCTGGGAAGTCTGGGGACAGACGCTCAGCCCGGGAAATGAACAGGAGGACTTCTGGGGTTCGGCAGCGGCCTCGCGGGAGGGTTCGAGAAATTATGCCGGCATCAGCGATCCGGGCGTCGACGCTCTGATCAATCGCGTCATCTTCGCCAAGGACCGCGAGACGCTCGTTGCCGCCACGAAGGCGCTCGACCGGGTTCTGCTCGCCCACCACTATGTCGTGCCGCTCTACTATCCGAAGGCAGCAAATATCGCCTATCGCGATACGGTCGGCCGGCCGGCGGAACTGCCGAAATATGCGATCGGCTTTCCAGACATCTGGTGGTCGTCGGCCGCCGCCAAGCAATGAGACCCTTGCGCTGGAGCTGGCTCTCGATTCCAAATGCAAAGAGCGAATCACTTAAATACGGCTGTGGCCGGGCTCGAGACGCACGGCAAGGAGTATCAGGGATTGAGACGAAATAGACGGCAACCCGAAGCACGGCGGATGGAAGCGATCGGCGGCAAAACGATGCCGAGGTTCGCCTGATGGGTGCCTATATTCTGCGTCGACTGCTCCTGATGATCCCGACGATCATCGGGATCATGGCCATCTCCTTCGCCGTCGTGCAGTTCGCACCGGGCGGGCCGGTGGAGCAAGTGATATCGGAGTTGACCAATGCGGCCGGATCGGACCGGCTCACGGGCGGCGGTGGCGATCTGCTCCAGGGCGGCGGCGACGAGGGCGGCCGATATCGCGGAGCGCAAGGCCTTGATCCAGAATTCATCGCAAAGCTCGAGAAACAGTTCGGCTTCGACAAGCCGCCGCTCGAACGCTTCCTGTCGATGATGTGGAACTATGCACGCTTCGATTTCGGCGAAAGCTTCTTCCGCAACACGTCCGTCGTCGACCTCATCATCGACAAGATGCCGGTCTCCATCTCGCTCGGCGTCTGGATTCTCATCTTTTCCTACGCCATTTCGATCCCGCTCGGCATCAGGAAGGCCGTCACCGACGGTTCCACCTTCGATGTCTGGACGTCCGGCATCATCATTATCGGCTATGCCGTACCGGGTTTCCTGTTCGGCATCCTGCTGATCGTGGTTTTCGCAGGCGGATCCTTCTTCGACTGGTTCCCGCTGCGCGGTCTCGTCTCGGACAATTTCTATGAGCTCCCCTGGTGGCAGAAGATCCTCGACTACTTCTGGCACATGACGCTGCCGCTGATCACGCTGCTGCTTTCGGCCTTCGCGACGACGACGCTGCTCACCAAGAACTCCTTCATCGACGAGATCAAGAAGCAATATGTGACGACGGCGCGGGCGAAAGGGTTGGCAGAGCGGCAGGTGCTTTACGGCCACGTCTTTCGCAACGCCATGCTGATCATCATAGCCGGCTTTCCCGGTGCCTTCATCTCCGCCTTCTTCACCGGTTCGCTGTTGATCGAATACATCTTCTCCCTCGATGGGCTCGGCCGGCTCGGCTACGACGCTGTCGTCAAACGCGACTATCCGATCGTCTTCGCGACGCTCTACATCTTCTCGCTGATGGGCCTCTTCGTCAGCCTCATCTCCGACCTGATCTACACCTGGGTCGATCCACGCATCGACTTCGAGCGGAGGGACGTCTGATGAGCACGGTCACGACCCTTCCCCGCCAGGACGGAACTCCCACCAAAGGCTGGCTGACGCCAATCGGCCGGCGACGCTGGCAGAACTTCAAGGCCAACCGCCGCGGCCACTGGTCGTTCTGGATCTTTCTCGTGCTCTTCGGCCTCAGCCTGTGCGCCGAATTCATCGCCAACGACAAGCCGCTCGTCGCCTCGTACAAGGGCGAGATTCTGTTTCCGGTTCTGGTCAACTATCCCGAGGAGAAGTTCGGCGGATTCCTTGCCGAAACGGACTATCGCTCCGATTTCATCCGCGACGAGATCGAGGCCAATGGCTGGATGATCTGGCCGCCGATCCGCTATTCCTATCAGACGGTCAACTCGAACATTCCCCACTCGGCGCCGACGCCGCCATTCTGGCTGATGAGCAAGGAGGAGCGCTGCTCCGCCTACCCGCAAGGCGCCGCCGATCCGGGCTGCACGACGGGCAATCTCAACTGGCTCGGGACCGACGACCAGGCGCGCGACGTGATGGCGCGGATGATCTACGGTTTCCGTATCTCCGTGCTGTTCGGCCTGCTGCTCACGATTGCCTCCGCCGTGATCGGGGTTTCGGCCGGCGCCGTGCAGGGCTATTTCGGGGGCTGGACCGACCTCCTTTTGCAGCGCTTCATCGAGATTTGGTCGTCGATGCCTGTGCTCTACATCCTGCTGATCATCGCGGCCATCCTGCCGCCCGGATTCTTCATCCTGCTCGGCATCATGCTGCTTTTCTCCTGGGTCGGCTTCGTGGGCGTGGTACGTGCGGAGTTTCTGAGAGCCCGCAACTTCGAATATGTGAACGCCGCACGCGCGCTCGGCGTCGGCAACGGTACCATCATGTACCGTCATCTGCTGCCGAACGCGATGGTTGCCACGCTCACCTTCCTGCCCTTCATTCTCTCCGGCTCGATCACCACGCTGACGTCGCTCGACTTTCTCGGTTTCGGCATGCCGCCGGGTTCGCCCTCGCTTGGCGAGATGATCGCCCAGGGCAAATCCAACCTGCAGGCGCCGTGGCTGGGGCTGACGGCCTTCTCAGCCATGTCGGTCATGCTTTCGCTGCTGATCTTCGTTGGCGAAGCGACACGCGACGCCTTCGACCCAAGAAAGACGTTCCGGTGAGCGCGACGATGACAGAGCCCCTTCTTTCCGTTCGCGATCTCTCCGTCGCCTTCCACCAGGGCGGCGAGACGTCGGTCGCAGTCGATCATATTTCCTTCGACATCAAGCGCGGCGAGACGGTGGCACTTGTCGGCGAATCCGGATCGGGAAAGTCGGTTTCGGCGAATTCGATCCTGAAGCTGCTGCCCTATCCGGCCGCGAGCCACCCGAGCGGCGAGATCTTCTTCAACGGGAAGGATCTCCTGAAGGCGAGCGACGCGGAACTACGCCATGTCCGCGGCAACGACATCACGATGATCTTCCAGGAGCCGATGACGTCGCTGAACCCGCTGCACACGATCGAGCGGCAGATCGGCGAAATCCTCGATCTTCACCAGGGCATCGAGGGCGCCGCCGCGCGGGCTAAAACGCTGGAGCTCCTGAACCAGGTGGGCATCCGCGAAGCGGAAAAGCGGCTCGGCGCCTATCCGCACCAGCTTTCCGGCGGCCAGCGCCAGCGCGTCATGATCGCCATGGCGCTTGCAAACCGGCCGGAACTCCTGATCGCCGACGAGCCGACGACGGCGCTCGACGTGACCGTACAGGCACAGATCCTGGAACTTCTGAAATCGCTCAAGGATGAGCACGGCATGTCCATGCTGTTCATCACCCATGACCTCGGGATCGTGCGCAAGATCGCCGATCGGGTCTGCGTCATGACCAAGGGCAAGATCGTCGAGACCGGCCCAACGGTGGAGATCTTCTCCAACCCGCAGCACGCCTATACCCGGCATCTGCTTGCCTCCGAACCCAAGGGCGAGCCGCCGCCTTCCGACGCCTCGAAGCCGATCGTCATCGAGGCGAGGGATGTGAAGGTCTGGTTCCCGATCAAGGCGGGCTTCATGCGCCGCGTCGTCGATCACGTCAAAGCGGTGGACGGCGTCGACCTGACGCTTCGCGCCGGCCAGACGCTCGGCGTCGTCGGCGAGTCCGGCTCGGGCAAGACGACGCTGGGCCTCGCGCTGACGCGCCTCATCTCGTCCAAGGGGCGCATCGCCTTTGTCGGCAAGGACATCGACTCTTACAGCTTCCGCGAAATGCGGCCGCTCAGAAACCGGATGCAGGTGGTCTTCCAGGATCCTTACGGCTCGCTGAGCCCCCGCATGTCGATCGCCGACATCATCGGCGAAGGGCTGAAGATCCACGAAAGCGCCCTCTCCGGCGAAGAACGAGACACGCGCGTCGCCGCCGCTCTTCAGGAGGTCGGGCTCGATCCGGCAACCCGCTGGCGCTATCCGCACGAATTTTCCGGCGGTCAGCGGCAGCGCATCGCAATTGCCCGCGCCATGGTGCTGAAGCCGCAATTCGTCATGCTCGACGAGCCGACCTCGGCGCTCGACATGAGCGTACAGGCGCAGGTGGTCGACCTGCTGCGCGAACTTCAGCGCAAACACAATCTCGCCTACCTGTTCATCAGCCACGATCTCAAGGTCGTGCGCGCACTTGCCAACGAGATGATCGTCATGCGGCTCGGCAAGGTGGTCGAACAGGGCCCGGCCGAGCGTATCTTCGAAGCGCCAGGCGAAGACTACACCAAGGCTTTGATGGCTGCCGCCTTCAATCTCGAAGCCGTCAATCTCTCCGCCATTCGTCAATAGAGTTCCAGAGTTCCCCAGAATGCCCGCCAAAAGTCCCGTCATCGTCGACCTGAAATTCATTCCAGAGGAGGTGGAGGCCGCTCTTAGTGGCGCTTTTCCCGATCGCGAGGTGATCAATCGCGCGGATCCGGCGCAGAGGGACCGCGATCTGGCGGGCATCGACTACGCCGTGGTCTGGAAATCGGCCCCGGATCTCTTTTCGCGTGCACCCGACCTGAAGGTGGTGTTTTCCGGCGGCGCCGGCGTCGACCACGTCTTGACGTTGCCGGGCTTGCCGGACGTACCGCTCGTGCGCTTCGTCGACCGGACGCTGACCACACGCATGAGCGAATGGGTGGTGATGCAGTGCCTCCTGCATCTGCGCCAACACCGCGCCTACGAGGCCTTGGCCCGGAAGCGGGAATGGCGAGACCTCATCCAGCCGGAGGCGGCCGAGGTCACCGTCGGCATCATGGGCATGGGCGTACTCGGCCAGGACGCCGCCCGCAAGCTCGCGGTTTTGGGCTTCAATGTGATCGGCTGGTCGCGAACCAAGCGGACGATCGAGGGCATGGACACCTACAGCGCCGCCGATCTCGACGCCTTCCTGGCCCGCACGGACTTTCTCGTCGGCCTGCTGCCGCTCACCGCGGAAACCAAAGGCATCTTCAATGCCGGCCTGTTCGCAAAACTCAGCCGCAAGGGGCCGTTTGGAGCGCCGGTGTTCATCAATGCCGGACGCGGCGGCAGCCAGGTGGAAGCCGATATCCTAAAATGCCTCGATTCCGGCGTGCTTGCGGCGGCGTCGCTCGACGTGTTCGAGGAAGAGCCGCTCTCGCCGGACAGCCGCTTCTGGACCATGCCCAACGTCTATGTGACGCCGCATGTTGCCGCCTCTTCCGACGTCAAGGCGCTGCTTGCCCACGTCGAGCAACAGATCGCCCGGTTTGAACGCGGCATGCCGCTCGAGCATGTCGTCGATAGATTAGCCGGCTACTGATATCGACCCGGCGGGGAGAGGGGACAGAGACGCTGCGGCACATCCCTTCTACCCGCCTGCGGGGAGAAGGTGCCGGCAGGCGGATGAGGGGCGGCCAAGTTGCCAAAAACAGCCGACCAAATCATTCCACTCTACGGCCGGCGATAGCCGGTCGGCTGGCCATAGAGCCAGCCGATGCGGCGGATCGCGTCTTCCAGCCCCTCGCGGGCGACCGTCATGGTATGGCCGTTGGCGTGAACCAGCGTCTTCTCATCCTCCATGATCGCCACGTGGCCCTTCCAGAAGACGAGGTCGCCGCGGACAAGTTCGTCGCGGCTTATTGCATGGCCAAGCCCACTGGCCTGCATGTCGGAGTCGCGCGGCGCGTGACTTCCCACCATCTGCATCGCAAGCTGCACGAGGCCGGAGCAGTCGATCCCGAAACCGGACCGGCCGCCCCAGAGATAGGGGGTTTCGAGAAAGCGCATCGCGACGGAGACGTAGTCGCCGGCGAGTGCCTCACCGGCCGGTACGCAATGGTTCGCGATGACAGCCAATCCGCCATCCACGAGGAAGTACCGCGTGCCACGGGTTTCGGTTTCGCCGACAACGTGCACGCGGCTCCCCATGGAAAGAGCAAAGGCCTGGGGGAAGCGCAGCTCGGCACCGCGATAGACGAATGTTCGCGGCACCGCCACGACGTGGGTTGCCGGCGCATGCGCAGAACTCAACGCTGCCTCAGGTACATAGCCGACGTAGCCGTCGAGATCGGCCTTGACCCATGCCCAGCCGCCTGCAACGTCCAGCACACGCGCGGTTTCCCCGTAAAGCAATTCGGTGTCGGCCCCGCATTCGAGATCGGGCCTTGCCCGCAGCGGCGTCACGGAAACGGAAACGGTCGCGGGCATGCCTTCGACATAGCGCGGCGCTTCGACAATGCCGCGCAGGCGCTCCTCGGCAAGATCATCGCGATAGGCATTGAGGCGGCGGTCAGGTAATTGCGACATGGGCAGACTCACAAGTGCAGATTTCGACCCTGATTGATGATCAGATCGCCGAATTTTTCAAGATAAAGTGCACCTTCGACCGTGCGCTTGATGACGACGTTGCGCCGGTCGCGCTCGTCGCGCACCCGGTCGACCAGGCCGAGCGCGCCCATGGTATCGAGCGCGCGGGTGATGACCGGCTTCGTGACGCCGAGCGTCGCGGCAAGCCCTCGGACCGTGTGCGGCGGCGGAACGAGGTAGATCTGCAAGAGGATGGCCATCTGGCGCAGCGTCAAATCGCGGCTGTCGACCCGGACCTGGTCAAGCGTCACCGAATGCCAGAGTCCCAAAGCCTGGGAGGGCGTAAGCTCGACCGGCAATGAAAGCTCCCGCGTAGACCACGTTCCGGGAACATAGCCGCCGATCGTTACGCAAGCGTTTCTTTTGTGTGCCGATTGTTGGCGCCCCTCATCCGCCTGCCGGCACCTTCTCCTCGCAAGCGGGGCGAAGGTCGCGGCATCGAGATCAGGGGCAGAGATTGATGAACCTACCCTGCGATCCGGCCGATGTGATGATAAAGCGCCCGGATTGCCTGTGCTTCGCCACCGATCGGGGAATGCGGGCGTTCGGCCTGTGCCCAGCCGAAAATGTCGAAATGCACCCAGCTCTTTGCGTTGGTGACGAAGCGTTTGAGGAAGAGCGCCGCAGTGATCGATCCGGCCATCCCGCCGGAGGGGGCGTTGGTAAGATCGGCGATGCGGGCGGAGACATCCTTGTCGTAGCCCATATGGAGCGGCATCCGCCACATCGGGTCATCAACGCTGAGGCTCGCCTCGGCAAGATCATGGGCAAGCACGCCGTCGTCGGTGAAGAACGGCGGCAGGTCGGGACCAAGCGCGACGCGGGCTGCGCCCGTGAGCGTCGCCATGTCGATGATGAGGTCGGTTTTCTCCTCGTCGGCATAGGCGAGCGCATCGGCGAGAATCAGCCGGCCCTCGGCGTCGGTGTTGTCGATTTGCACCGTCAGACCCTTGCGGCTCCGGTAGATATCGCCCGGACGGAAGGCGTTCGACGAAATCGAATTCTCGACCACGGGAACGATGATGCGCAGATCGACCTTCAGCTTGGCATCCATGATCATCAGCGCCAGGCCCATGACGTTGGCGGCACCGCCCATGTCCTTTTTCATGAGCAGCATCGAGGATGCCGGCTTGATATCGAGGCCGCCGGTATCGAAGCAGACGCCCTTGCCGACCAGCGTCACGCGTCGGTGACCCTTCTTGCCCCAACGCATCTCGAGAAGCCGCGGCGCCTCTGCGCTGGCCCGGCCGACCGTGTGCACCAGCGGGAAATTCTGCGCCAGCAGCGCCTCGCCCGATATCACCGTGACATCGGCCTTGTAGTGGCCGGCCAGCGCCCGGAAGGCCGCTTCCAGTGCCTCCGGCCCCATGTCGTTGGTTGGCGTGTTGATGAGGTCGCGCGCAAGAAAGACCCCGGCAAGCTGCCTTTTGATGTCGGTGGCATCTGCGTCGGCGGGGATGAGCAGTGTCGGCGCCTCCGCCTTGGCGGACTTGTAGCGTTCGAAGCGATAGGAACCGAGGCCGTAGCCGAGGGCCAGGCGGTTGGCGGTCAGCGGCGCCGTTTCGATATGCCACTTGCCGGCAGGCAGCGCGCGGGCGAGCTTTCCCGTCAGGAACGGCGCTTCCGACGGGTTGGTGCCGAGGCCGAACAGCGCCCCCCCGAGATGACCGTCGGAAGACGGAATGAGAAGAACGGCGCCGGACTCCGCCTTGAACCCTGCCTTCTTCGCCCAGTCGAGCGCGATCGGATCGATGCTCCCCGTTTCGATATGCGCCGGCGTTACCGCGAAGATCGGCAGCGTCTTGCCGGTGCTGGTGTTGAACGGCGACGGCCGTTCGGTGAACTGATAGGGAGCCATGGAAGTCCTCGACTGACAGAAACGGATTGCGCGATTAACGCTCCGTTAGGGTTAACAGATTATTGCTGGAGTGAAAGTTGCGCCGCTGATGTTGGGAGTTCCGGTGCGAACGCATGCTGGGGGCACCACTCATGACCGCTGAAGCCACTTCCTTACTCCCTCGTCTCGTTCGGGGCACCGCCGTCGCGCTTGTCGCGCTGTCGCTCGCCGGCTGCGCCGGCCAACAGAAGAAGGAGCTCACCACCGGCTCGATCCCGACGCTCTCGAAACCAGTGCAGTCGATGAACGCAACTGAGCTGTCACAGGCGGCGGAAAGCATAGGACAGGCCTATGAGCGCAACCCCAAGGATCGTGAGGCGGGTCTCAACTACGCAAACCTGTTGCGCATGACCGGCCGCAACGAGCAGGCGCTTGCGGTTATGCAGCAGGTGGCGATCAACCATCCTTCGGATCGCGAGGTTCTGGGCGCCTACGGCAAGGCGCAGGCCGCTGCCGGCCAGCTCGAACAGGCATTGGCGACGATCAGCCGGGCACAAACGCCGGACCGGCCGGACTGGAAGCTGAAATCCGCGGAGGGCGCCGTCCTCGACCAGCTCGGCCGGTCGTCGGAGGCGCGCCTCAGATACCGCGAGGCCCTCGATCTTCGCCCCAATGAACCCTCTGTGCTCTCCAATCTCGGCATGTCCTATCTGCTGACGAAGGATCCCAGGACCGCCGAAACCTATCTCAAATCGGCCGCCGACCAGCCCGGCGCCGACAGCAGCGTGCGGCAGAACCTCGCCCTCGCCGTCGGTCTCCAGGGACGTTTCCAGGAGGCCGAAACGATCGCCCGCCAGGAGTTGACCGCAGAGCAGGCCGAAGCCAACGTCGCCTATCTCAGGTCCATGTTGTCACAGCAGGGCGCTTGGAAGCAGCTCGCCAAGGCCGACGACGGAAATACCAATTAGGCCAAGGCAATTTTTTGCCTTTGCCGCGGACACCCCACCGCCAAGACACAGGCCTCGCCCCCTCATCCGCCTGCCGGCCACCTTCTCCCCGCAAGCGGGGCGAAGGAAACTCGCGGCGTTCGCCTAAGTCCCCTGTCCCCCGGCTGCGGAAGGGTAGTGAGCGATCAGCATGTGCGCCGCGTCGACCCGAACTGAGACGGGATCCAGTACGCTTTGACTGCGCGTTAGGCCTAAAATTTGTCCGCGACCTGTATCCCCGCGGGGCCGAGGATGACGGCAACGAGAACCGGCAGGAAGAAAAGGATCATCGGGACGGTGAGCTTCGGCGGCAGAGCCGCCGCCTTTTTTTCCGCCGCATTCATGCGCTGGTCACGGCTTTCTTGCGCCAGCACGCGCAAGGCCTGCGCCACGGGGGTGCCGTAACGATCGGCCTGGATCAACGCCTGGGTCACCGACTTCACGTCCTCGATGCCGGTACGCAGGCCGAGATTTTCGAGTGCGACGCGCCGATCCGGCAGGAACGAGAGCTCGGCGGTCGTCAGCACCAGCTCTTCGGCGAGCGGTGGCGATTGCGCCGCGATCTCGTCGGCGACGCGGCGCATGGCAAGCTCCATGGAGACGCCTGATTCGACGCAGATCAGCAAAAGGTCCAGTGCGTCCGGCCAGGCACGGCGGATCGAATGCTGGCGCTTGGAGACGGCATTGGCGATGAAGATATTCGGCGCATAGAAACCGAGATAGGCAAAGCCCACGGCAAAGAGAAGCCGGAGCATAAGCGGTTTGTCGGCAAAATTCTCAAGGACGAAGATGTAGACGACTGCCACGATCAGGAACAGGAAAGGCAGACAGAAGCGGGCAAAGAGAAAGGTATTGAGCGCGTTTTGCGATCGATAGCCTGCCGTCTTCAGGCGATTGATCGTGTTTTCGTCGACGAGCGCCTTTTTCAGGTTCAGCCGTTCGACGATTTGGCGCACAGACCTGTTGTTCTGCGTCCGAAGACTTCCCTTGCCACTCGCGGATTCGGCATTCAGTCGGGCGCGCTCGCGGGCGCGTATCTGCTCGCGTTCGGTCGCCACCGATTTCATCCGCTTCGTCAGATCGCCCCTTTCGAAGAAGGGGACGGCAAGCGAATAGAATGTCGCAAGGACCGCCATCGAGACCATGGCGGCGATGAGAATGTTCGGATCGGTCAGTGTCTTTACCCAGGCATCCACCGAAGCACCTCAAATATCGAAATTGATCATGTTACGCATCATGAAGATGCCGATGCTCATCCAGACGGCGGAAGCACCCATGATGAGGTGACCGCGCGGGTCCGTGAAGAGAACCATCATGTAGTCGGGCGACGTGAGATAAACGAGCGTCGCGACGATGAAGGGGAGCGCACCGATAATGCAGGCGGACGCCTTGGCCTCCATGGAAAGGGCGCTGACTTTTGCCTTCATCTTCTTGCGCTCGCGCAGCACTTTCGAGAGATTGCCGAGCGCTTCAGACAGGTTGCCGCCCGCCTGCGCCTGAATGGCGATCACGATCGCAAAGAAATTCACCTCCGGCAGGGGAGTGCTCTGGATCATGCGAGCGCAGGCTTCCGGCACGGTGAGGCCGACCTGCTGGGATTCGACGACGCGACGGAACTCCGTCTTGACCGGTTCCTGTCCGTCGCTGGCGATCAGCCGCAGCGCGTCGTTGAGGGGCAGACCGGACTTGATCGAGCGGACCATGACATCGAGCGCGTTCGGAAACTCTTCCAGGAATTTTTTGCAGCGCCGCTTGATCATGAAGCCGACGATCCAGCGCGGCAAGCCGGCAGCGGCGATCAGAGCGACGCCAACGGCAATCAGCAATTTGCCGCTGGCAACGAATGTCAACAGAAGCGCAAAGAGGCCAAAGATGGCACTGAACAAATAAAACTGCGGCACCGACGTCGAGAGGTTGGCCTGCGCCAGCCGCATCTTCATCGACGGAGCGGCCTTCGCCGACTTTTCCTGCTGCTTCTTTTCGAGTTCCTTTAGCGAATCCTGGACGGATTTGCGCCGTTTCGACATCTCGTTGACGCGATCGCGCGCCGCCTTGATCTTGGTCCGATCCGTCTCGGCAGCACTGACCCGGCGAAAGCGGCCTTCGGCCTTCTTCTCGTTTTCGATGCGCGAGAAGAGCACACCGTAGGCGAGCGCCGCGGCAGCAACCGCGACGAGGCCAGCCAATGCCAGAACGGTGATGTCTATGCCGAACATCGTCGAACCTGTTTCCTTGCTCTAGCGGGGGCACGAACCCTTTCGCGCCTTCGCCCGTCCCGCTCTAGTTCTTTTCCATCGCGTCGAGCGTCGCGGCGAGCCGCTTGTCCTCGTTGAAATACCGCGCGCGGTCCCAGAAATGCGGTCGGCCGATGCCGGTTGAAACGTGGCGGCCGATGATCCGGCCATTGGCGTCCTCGCCGTCGATCTCGTAGCGCATCAGGTCCTGCGTGATGATCACGTCACCTTCCATGCCGACCACTTCGGTGATGTGCGTGATCCGGCGGGATCCGTCGCGCAGGCGCGAAGCCTGGATGATGACGTCGATCGAGCCCGCGACGATTTCACGAACCGTCTTGGCGGGCAGCGTATAGCCGCCCATCGCGATCATCGATTCCATGCGGCTCAGGCACTCCCGCGGCGTGTTGGCGTGGATCGTGCCCATCGAACCGTCGTGACCGGTGTTCATCGCCTGAAGCAAGTCGAAGACCTCCGGGCCGCGCACTTCGCCGACGATGATGCGTTCGGGGCGCATGCGCAGGCAATTCTTGATCAGGTCGCGCATGGTGATCTCGCCCTCGCCCTCGATGTTCGGCGGACGGGTTTCGAGGCGCACCACATGCGGCTGCTGCAGCTGCAGTTCGGCCGAATCCTCGCAAGTGATGACCCGCTCGTCGCTATCGATGTAGCGCGTGAGACAATTGAGCAGCGTCGTCTTGCCCGAGCCGGTTCCGCCGGAGATGACGATGTTGCAGCGGACGCGGCCGATGATCTGCAGGAGAACGGCGCCCTCCGGTGTGATCGATCCGAAGCGCACCAGTTGTTCCAGCGTCAGCTTGTCCTTCTTGAACTTGCGGATCGTAAGCGCCGTGCCATCGATCGCGAGCGGCGGGGCGATGACGTTGACGCGCGATCCATCCGGCAGGCGCGCGTCGCAGATCGGGCTCGATTCGTCGACGCGGCGGCCCACCTGGCTCACGATACGCTGGCAGATTGACAGCAATTGCGCGTTGTCGCGAAAGCGGATTTCCGATTCCTGCACCTTGCCGCCGACTTCGATGAATGTCTGACCGGCGCCATTGACCATGATGTCGGCGATATCGTCGCGCGCAAGCAGCGGCTCCAGCGGCCCATATCCAAGCACGTCGTTGCAGATGTCGTCGAGCAGTTCCTCCTGCTCGGCAATCGACATCGCGAAGTTCTTGATGGTGATGATATCGTTGACGATATCGCGAATTTCTTCGCGCGCACTTTCGGTATCGAGCTTTGCGAGCTGCGAGAGATCGATCGTGTCTATCAGCGCAGAAAAGACCTGCGATTTGGTGTCGTAGTAGTCCTCGTCCCTGGCCGCGCGCCGGCGCGCCGGCGGAGTCGCCGGTTGCGGGCGGACGGGGGCAACAACGGGCTCGGCGATAACGGGCGCTGCCGGTCGCTCCGCAGCGATCGGCTGTGTGGCCGGCATCAGTGGCGGGACCACAGGGCCCGCCACGCCTGCCTTGCCAAAACCTTCATTTCCGCGTTTGCCAAACATCACTTCAATCCGGTTGCTTCATTGCCTACCGCCCGCGGAGCCGGGCAAGCACCTTGCCGAGTCCCGCCTTGCGCGCCTTCTTGATCGTCGCACGTCCAGTTAGGAGGTGTGCGATCTGCGAGAAGGTCTCGGCAACGGGAGACTTCTTGTCGATTTCTGCGATCATGCGTCCGCTGTTGGAGGCGTTGCCGAAAAGAACCGCATCAAAGGGGATGATGGCGGCGGCCTCCAGCTCGAGCGACTCGCAGAACTCGTTCGGCGCGATTTCCGGCCGTTTCGGCATGCCCACCTGGTTCAGGATGAGGTGCGGCGCCCTGTCGTTCGGACGGATTTTCTTCAGCGCGTCGAAAAGGTTCTTGGTGTTTCTGAGGCTGGCGAGATCCGGAACGGCCGTAACGACCACTTCGTCGGCCTCGGCCAGAACCGACCGTGTCCAATCGGACCAGATATGCGGCACGTCTAGCACCGAGACGGGCGCGCTGCGCTGCAGAATCTCGAGGATCGGATGGAAGGCGCCTGCCTCGAAGTCATAAGGGCGATCGAGCATCGAAGGTGCGGCGAGCAGCGACAAATGCTCGGAACATTTCGTCAGGAGACGGTCGAGGAAGACCTCGTCCAGTCTGTCGGGCGCAAAGACCGCTTCCGAAATGCCCTGCGGCGGATCCTGGTCGAAATCGATGTTCGCCGTTCCGTAAGGCAGGTCGAGGTCAGCGAGAATTGTCTCCGTCGAAAACAGATTGGAAATGCCCCAGGCGCAATTGTGGGCGATGATCGACGAGCCGCAGCCGCCCTTCGCACCGATGAAAGCTAGGCTGCGACCCAAAGGCTCGGCCTCGGGGTCTACGAAGATCGCCGAAACGGCCGTCAGGACATCCGCCATCGATGCCGGAGCGACCATGTACTCGGAAATACCGTGGCGGATCAGATCACGATAGAGCGCGATGTCGTTGTGGCGGCCGATGATGATCACCTTGGTGCTCGGATCGCAGACTTCCGCCAAGGGCGCGAGTTCGGCGAGCAACGAGCGCGGTTCGGTCCCGGTTTCCAGGATGATCAGGTTCGGCGTCGATACGCTGGCGAACATGTTGGCGGCGGCGGCGATACTGCCGCCGGTGATCCGAAGACTGACCTTCGCCATGCGGCGATCCTGACCGCAGCGCTCCACGAGCCGCAACACCGCGTCGCTCTCGCAGAACGCATGGATCGAAATGCGCGGCAGCGGTCTCAACTGGTCGAGGTCGCCCGGGCGCGCTGCGTCGACGGAGAAGTCCGCTGCTGCGCCGCTGTCGATGCTGTATTCAATGGCGCTCATCGCTGTTCCTCGGGCCCCATCAATTGAAGATGATTGTCGTGCCGCCGTTGTCCGTGTCCGTGCCGCGCCAGGTGTTGATCACCTGGCCACGCTGCTCGGCATCGATCGGCGACATCTGGCGCGGGCCAATGAGATCCGTCGGATTGGCGATCTGGGCGGCGAGATTGGACTGGGTGGCGCAACCGAAGTTGTAGTAGTTGCGGTTTTGGAGGGTATTGAGCGTCAGGTCCTCCGGCCATTCGCCGCAGGGTGCGGTCTGCGCCGCAATAGCAACATAACTCAGGCGAATGGGTGCCGCGTCGCCGGTTGCATTGGCTTCGTAGCTCGTTTCGATCACCCTTTTCGCCGGCACTCCAACCGCCGCCAGCTGACGGCGGATATCCTTGCGGACGATCTGCGCGGCATGGCTGTTGACCGATCCGCGCGGCAGCACGATCTGGATGACGCCGGTCGACGCGTTGCGGTATTCCGCGGCAAACCCGCGGATGACGTCGCGCGTCCCTTGGGGCAACCGCGTATCGCCGGAAGCGACCGGAATGTCGATCGTCCGCTCGGCCTCGGCGATGACGATGGGATGCCGGGTGCGGTAGTCATCCGGGATCGCGCCGGTCGCCAGCTTGTCCTTGGTGCCGCAGCTTGCAAGCAGCGCGGCAACGATGGCGAGCGCGAGCATGCGACCCGTCGAACGGGCGGGAAGACGGCTTCGGTCGAGGAACATCCGGGTCTGCCTTTCAGGACTGTTCTGCGTTGCGTTTCGCTTGTTCATGACCCGAGCCTATTTGTAGATGAAACCGACATTGCCGTGATAGCGACCGACAGGCGCCGCCGCCTCCGGGCGTCCGTAGATCCGGTTGACGCGGCCGAGGAAGAAGCTGTCAAGATCGTTGGCCGGATTGAAATTGTCGTCGGGGCGCGAAATCGCACTGCGGGCGACCGGCCGCACCAGATAGGGAGTGGCGATGATGACGAGTTCCGTCTCGTTGCGCTGGAAATCTTTGCTACGGAACAGGGTACCGAGGATCGGAATCTTTGCCGCGCCCGGCAGGCCCGACATCGCTTGGCGAATATTGTCCTGCACCAGACCCGCGATAACGATCGAGCCGCCGGAGGGCAGTTCGACGCTCGTCGAGGCTTCGCGACGGCGGATGCCGAGGAAAGTATTGCCGGGTATGTTGGTAAAGCTGTTACCCGTTACAACCGATCCCTCGTATGTCGGTTCAGAGACCTCCGTTTCGACCGCCAGGCTTATGCGGCCCGGGCCTAGAACGACAGGCTTGAAGTTCAACCGAATGCCGTATTCGACATCGTTTACTTCGCGTTCGACTAACTGCCTTGGCTGCCCGGTAACCTCGTCTTCTTCCTCCGTAACCTCCTGCACGCCGGAAAGCCGGAATTCGCCGCCCACGTAGAATTTCGCTTCCTGTCCGGAAATCGCCGTGAGACTGGGCTCGGCGAGCGTGCGCATGACGCCAGCCTGTTCCATGGCATTCACGTAGCTCTCCAGTAGGGTACCGCCAGCGGTTCCTTTTATGAGTGCATTCGCGCCGACGCCAATCGCATCCCCAAGGTTTGCGGGATTGCGGAAGCTCAGGCCACTCTCGCCATCGAAGACGCGGCCATTGAAGCCAAGCTGTTTCAACACCTGCCTGCTGACCTCGGCAACTGTCACCTTCAACGTCACTTGATCGTCACCCTCGATCGTCAGCAAGTTGACGATCTGGGAGGTCTGGCGGTCTTCGGCGAAGATATCCGCGTCGCCGTTATTGCCCTGTGCAGTGATATTGCGGGTCGTCGCCTCACCGCCTTTGAGGAAGGCCTGCGCCAAATCGACGGCTTTGGTGGAGTCGAGCGGTGTGCGGACCGTGCCGGTCAGAACGACGTTGTCCGAGATAATTTCGACATTGATATCCGCATCCGGAATGAAGCGCCGCAGGTTTGCTTCGAGGCCGGCGACGTCACGCTCGACCGCAATCTCGAGGCTGACGATTTCCTCGCCGTTCGGCCCGAAGACGAAAATATTCGTCTGGCCGACCGCCTTGCCGAACAGATAGATGCGCCGGGAGGTGCGGGTAACCGCATCGGCAAGCGACGGATCGGCAACCAGGATATCGTGAGCATCTGTCGGGAGATCGACGACGACGGCCTTGTTGAGACCGAGATTGATCGTTTTTCTTACACCGGGTCCGCTGTCCGCGACTCTGACGACCGACGATGCGGCTGCCTCGGCGACAGGCGCTGCCGGCAGCGCCACGCCCGAGAACGTCAGGCAGAATGACAGGCCCGCTGCGACCGACGTCCGAAATATGTTTCCGTTCCGCTTCACCTTGCGCCCCGTTCGATCGTCATTTCTGGTTCTGGACAGCGGCAGCATCGCTCTTGACGATGGAGCCCGACTTGATGACTTGAATGCTCGGCTGACCGTCACCGCTTAGGAGATGGTCGGCAGCGTTCGTATCGGCCTCCTGCGCATCGGCGACACTGCGAAGCGCCAGCGAAATGCGTTCGGCCATCTGCTGCGCAACGGTCATGACCTTGGATTGATCGGGCGTCAGTTCGAGCGTCGCGGTCGTGCCGACGACCGATTTCGAGCCGTCGTCCTTTTCCTCGACCTGCTGATCGATCGCCAGCACCCGGACGTTGCTCAGCACCGTCTCGGTCAGATAGATGCCGTCATTCTCGGACTTGCGCACCATGATGACGTCGACGCGGTCGTTCGGCAGGATGAAGCCGCCCGCGCCGGTGGCAACGGTGATTTCTGTTGCCACGGCCCGCTTCCCCGCGGGAAGCAACGACGACATGATGCGGCTCGAAGAATCGGCGATTTTTTCCTGGCGAACCGGCTCGCCGGTGAAGATCGGCAGACGCACCACGGCGCCTGAAAGGTCTTCGACCGCGCCCGGACGGTTTTCCTCGGTGATCAGTCCTTCGACGATGCCGTCTTTCGGCCAGGCCGTCCAATGGATCGAGTCGGCTCCGAGCCGTGAACCGACCGGCAGGCTCTTGCTGGCGACCAGCACATTGACCGTCGGCGCGTGTTCAATAAGCGGTTCGGCCATTTGTGGCGCGGGGCCACGGGTCAGCTTCATCGCGAGCAGCCCGGCCATAGCAGCCGAAATCACGGCCACTGCCAGAATGATGATGCGCACCGGTTTCATGATCGTCCCCAAGCCCCACGAAATGCCCTTGGCCAGATTGATCAGGAATTGGTGTAATTATGGTTAACGAGCCGGATACGGATATGGTTAACGAATGCTTGCGCCGATCGATCTCGCAACCGGCAGACAGATCTTTCATGAAAGCTGCGCAAATGCGGCCTGCATCAGCGGCGACGAGGGATAGGCCGCAAAGCCGCCGAGCGCGATGGCGATACCGTACGGGATCTTCTTGGCGGTAAACAGCAGCCGCGGAACCGGTACGCCGGTTGCCAGGATTGTGTTCTCCTGCTTGCGCAGGAGCAGAACAGCAAACGTCAACACGCCGCCAAAAATGGACACATAAACAAGAAACGCGGCAAGCGAGGCGTTAAGGCCAAACCAGATTGCGCTCGTGGTCAGGAGCTTGGCGTCGCCTCCGCCCATGACATTGGTCGCAAAAAGGCAAAAACAAACGAGAAACACTGATGCGGCCGCAGCGACGTGCAGGCCGATCTGCGCGACATCAAGCCCCGCCAACGGTGCGACGATGGCGAAGCCACCCAACAGGATGCCAGACACACGGTTGGGAATCGTCATCGTGAAGAGATCTGAAAACGCTGAAAAGGCGAGACAGAGCGGCAAGATCACGAAAGTCGCAGCCTCAATCATGATCGTCACATCTCCCAACCGCTGGCCGAACACATGAGATTTCTGATCTGTCGCCAGTCCATGACTATTCGCAGCAAGCCTTCCAGAAAACGTCGAGCCGCCCTCGTGAGGGCGGCTCTGTTGTCGAAACCGTCGAGCCGGACGATTACAGTTTGCCGGCGGTGCTCGTCGTGATCTTGCTACCCAACCCGTTGAAAGTCGTGTCGAGCGAGTTGCCGAGCGAGGTCGCGCCGGCGATCAGGGCGACGGAGATCAGAGCTGCGATGAGGCCGTATTCAATAGCCGTCGCACCAGACTCGTCCTTCATCAGGCGGCAGAAAATCGTCTTCATGATGATTCTCTCACTATTGGCGGTTTTGATTAGAGCTTGCCGGCGGTGCTCGACGACAGCTTGCTGCCCAGCCCGGTGAAGGTGGTGTTGAGCGTGGTGCCGAGCGAGGTGGCACCGGCGATCAGGGCAACAGAAATCAGGGCCGCGATCAGGCCGTATTCGATGGCGGTCGCGCCGGACTCGTCCTTCAGCAGGCGTGCGAAAATCGTCTTCATGGTGGTTCTCCTACTTCACGTGTTTGTTGTTCAGCACTTCCGCCAACTGTTTGCCGTTGATCGGATGACAGGACGCTACAGGGAGCGAATTGCCATCGGCTTAAGGAAACCGGTTACCGTGAAGTTAAGCGACGATCCCGCTTTCTTGGGTAAATGTTCGAAAAAGGGATGCCTTAAATTGCTGCGCATCCACGTAACGTTTCATTCACCAAAAGAGGCGAAGATGCGCCAGATATCTCATCAGGAAGCACCATGGACACGCTCCTCCCGCACAAGTGGACCGCCACGCTCACATTCGCCAGCGTTGCGCTCCTCGCCGTGTTCGCGCCGGTCGCCACGCACGCTGAGGAACAGATGATGCGCGTTTATATGGATCACGCGCGCGTGCTGAAGCTCGATCGGCCGGTGAGCAAGGTGATCATCGGCAATTCGGAAGTCGCCGATGCGACGGTTGCGGACTCGAAGACCATCGTTTTGACGGGCCGCAACTTCGGAACGACCAATCTCGTGATCCTCGATCAGGATGGAAATGCCATTGTCGACGAACGCATTCTGGTGTCGATCGACGAAGGCAATACCGTGCGTGTCTACAAGCAGACCTCGCGCACCGTCCTTTCCTGCACGCCCAATTGCGAGCGTCATGCCGAACGCCAGGTATCGTCTGCAAGCGCAAACTAGCGCGACTGAAAAATCAAGATCGCTAAAATTCTTCCCATCGTCGCAAACGAAATTTCAACAATCCCGCTTTATTTTTCGCCGATCGGACGTTGCATGACGGAACGGCGCTATGACGACTGAGCGAAAAACATCATCCTGGAAGAGCCGCGCGCTTCGCGGCCCGTTTCGCCGCCTTCTTGGTGACAGGAAGGGCGCGACGGCGATCGAATTCGCGCTCTTGGCTCTCCCTTTCTTCGTCATCGTCTTCGCATCGATCGAAACTTTCGTTGCCTTTGCCGGCGAACAGTTGCTCGCTAACGCGACGGACACGTTGGCGCGAAAGATCCGCACCGGTGAAATCACCTTCGACGACAGCAGCAAGCTCGGCTTCATGACCGAAACGCAATTCCGCCAGGCCTTTTGTGACGAAATCGCCATCCTCATGCCCTGCTCGGCGACTGAGGCGGCGGAGCGCGACAAGCTCTATCTGGATGTCCGCAACATCACCGACCTCACGCAATTTCCGCCTGCGGTTCCGAGGGTCGGTTCCTCCTCATCCTCCGATCTCGACACCAGCGGCTTTCAGTTCGCGCCGGGAGGTGCCGGCGCCTTCACGATGGTGCGCGCCTACTACCGGTGGGAGGTGATTACCGACCTTGTCCGGCCCTATGTCACGGACTTGCGCCCTGCAGGCAGCAGCATGCCCAGGGATTTCCTGATGATCGCAACCGCCACTTTCCGCAACGAAAATTACTGAGGACGCCATGGGACGCTCGCCTGTATTTTCGGTTGCTCGGCGCTCCTTGGGATCATTATCAGCGCTCATTCGGGACCGGCGCGGCGTCGGAGGGGTGGAATTTGCCATCATCGCGCCGTTGCTGATCATGCTCTATATCGGATCTTTCGAGATTTCGCTTGGCTTCACCGTGGCCCGCAAGGTCTCGCGCGCATCGAGCGCCGTCGCCGACATCGTCTCGCAGCAGACCGACGTCAACAAAGCGCTGCTGGACAATATGAAGCATGTCGCGCTGAGCATCGTGGCGCCCTACGACAGCACGGGCTATTCGCTGAAGATCACCGGCATACAGGTCACCGGCACGACCAGCGGGAAGGTCGTGTGGTCACGGGACCAGAACGGCGCAACGCCCTATGCCGTCGACTCGACCGCTACCGTCCCTGCCGAACTCGACACCGTGAACGCCTTCGTCGTACGTACGGAACTCGTCGTGCCACACGACCTCCTGTTCTTTGCCCCGGGGCTCGAGAGCAGCACGTTGAAGACGATCGATCTTTCCAAGACGTCCTATTATCGCCAGCGCTTTGGCGACACGATCAAATGCACGGACTGCTGACGGCTGTTTGACGGCGTCAATTGCAATGCGCGCTTCCCCGCGCTATTCCTCCCGGATTGCGCGGACCACTTCCGCGCGGCAAGCAGTACCGGATCGCGGTTCTTCATGACGCGCTCCGGATAACCGGGTGTCTCATGGCGCGTGCATTTCTTTTCGTACTCGATTCCTTCGGCATCGGCGGTGCGCCGGATGCGGAGGCTTTCGGCGACCTTGGAGCTGATACGCTCGGTCATATCGCCGAATTCTGCGCAGCCGGCGCCGGTGATCGCGCTGGCCTGCGCAAAGGGCCGCTACAACTGCCGAACATGTCCGCGCTCGGGCTGATGCATGCCGCGAAGCTCGCAACCGGGCGCCTGCCCGCCGGCATGCCGCTGCCGGAGCGGGTCTACGGCGTCTATGGGGCAGCCAGCGAAACCTCGCGAGGCAAGGACACACCGTCCGGCCATTGGGAAATCGCCGGCACGCCGGTGATGTTCGACTGGGGCTATTTCCCCTCGGAGGGAGACGCTTTTCCCGCCGAGCTCGTCGAGGCGATCTGCCGCGAGGGCGATATTCCGGGCATCCTCGGCAACTGTCATGCCTCCGGCACCGAAATCATCGCCCGGTTCGGCGAGGAGCATATCCAGAGCGGAAAACCGATCTGTTACACCTCGTCCGATTCCGTCTTCCAGATCGCCGCGCATGAGCAGAGCTTCGGGCTCGATCGGTTGCTTGAACTCTGTCAGGTGGTCCGCCGGCTCGTCGACGACTACAATATCGGTCGCGTCATCGCCCGCCCGTTCATCGGCGACAATGCGCAGAATTTCACCCGCACCGGCAACCGCCGCGACTATTCAGTACTGCCGCCGGAGCCGACGGTTCTCGACCGCCTGAAAGAGGCCGGACGCAAGGTACATGCCGTCGGCAAGATCGGCGATATCTTCGCGCATCAGGGCGTGACGAAGCTCACCAAGGCCAATGGCAACATGGCGCTGTTCGATGCCAGCCTCGCGGCGATCGAAGAGGCCGAGGACGGCGATCTCGTTTTCACCAACTTCGTCGATTTCGACATGCTCTATGGTCATCGCCGTGATGTGCCGGGTTACGCCGCCGCGCTCGAAGCCTTCGATCAGCGCCTGCCGGACCTCGACCGTCGCCTCAAACCCGGAGATATCGTCATCCTGACCGCCGATCATGGTTGCGATCCGACCTGGCGGGGAACCGACCACACGCGCGAACGCGTGCCGGTGCTGATGTTCGGCCCCTCGTTGCGCAGCCGCTCCTTCGGCGTGGCAAACACATTCGCGCACATCGGCGAGACCGTTGCCAGACACCTTGGCATCGCATCGGGCCCGCATGGGAGAAGCCTCATTTGACCCTTCATCTGAAGAAAGCCGAACTGCATTGCCACATCGAGGGCGCGACTCCACCGGAACTCGCGCTGAGGCAGGCCAGGAAATACGGGGTCGATACCAGCGCGATCATCCGCGACAAGGCGTATGTCTGGGACGATTTCACCAGTTTCATCCGGTGCTACGACAGCGTCGCGTCGCTGTTTCGCACTGAAGGCGACTACGCGCTCCTGGCCGAGGCATATCTCACCGAGCTCGCCGAGGCGGGCACGATCTACAGCGAGATCATCGTTTCGCCGGACCACGGCAATTCGATCGGCCTCGGTGCGGACGCCTACATCGAAGGCCTTGCCGCCGGCATGGATGCGGCGAAGGCGAAGACCGGCATCGAATCGCGCATGCTGATCACCGGTATCCGCCACCTCGGGCCAGAGGCAGTCATCAGGACCGCAGAATACGCGGCCAGGCTGCGGCATCCGCTCGTTACCGGCTTCAACCTGGCGGGCGAGGAAAGGATGCACAGCGTCGCCGAATTTGCCCGCGCCTTCGATATCGTCCGCGACGCAGACCTCGGGCTGACGATCCACGCCGGCGAACTTTCCGGGGCTTTCAGTGTGCGCGACGCATTGGATCACGTAAGGCCAACCAGGATCAGTCACGGTGTGCGGGCGATCGAGGACGAAGATCTCGTGAAGCGGCTGGCGGACGAAGGCGTCGTTCTCGAAGTCTGCCCCGGCTCCAACGTTTCGCTGCAAGTCTTCCCGGACTTCGCATCGCATCCTCTCAAGGCGCTCTACACGGCTGGTGTCCGCGTCACGCTCAACTCCGACGATCCGCCGTTCTTCCACACATCGCTGGCGCAGGAATACGACATCGCGTCTACGGTCATGGGTTTCGAGGACAGCGAGATAAACGGGATGACGAGAACGGCGATCGAGGCCGCCTTCGTCGACGAGGCGACGAGGCAGAGACTGTTGGCCGCTCTCTAAACGGTCGCGGTCGGAGAAGACCGGAAAGAGCGCTGCAATGCCCTTGCAGCTTCGGCTCTTTCCATGGAAAAGAGGCCATGTCCAAATTAAGGGGAAGTGCCATGGACGGCGTGACAGTGATCGACCATCCGCTTGTGCAGCACAAGCTGACCATCATGCGCAAGAAGGAAACGTCGACGGCGGGCTTTCGCAGGCTTCTTAGGGAAATCTCGACGCTGCTTTGCTACGAGGTAACGCGCGACCTCGAACTCACCATGGAGCGCATCGAAACGCCGATGATGGAAACCGACGCGCCCATTCTCGAGGGCAAGAAGCTCGTCTTCGCGTCCATCCTGCGCGCCGGCAACGGTTTGCTCGAAGGCATGCTCGAACTCGTGCCTTCGGCGCGCGTCTCGCATATCGGCGTCTATCGCGACCATGAGACGCTGCAGCCGGTCGAATACTATTTCAAGGCGCCGGAAAGCTTGTCGGAGCGTCTCGTCATCGTCGTCGACCCGATGCTCGCCACCGGCAATTCTTCTATCGCGGCGATCGACAAGCTGAAAGAGCGCGGCGCGAAGAACATCCGCTTTCTCTGCCTGCTCGCGGCGCCGGAAGGTATCCGCAACTTTCAGTCTGCCCATCCGGATGTCGCGATCTTCACGGCCGCAATCGACAGCCACCTCAACGAAAAGGGCTACATCATGCCCGGCTTGGGTGATGCGGGTGACCGCATGTATGGGACCAAATAATTTCTTAACCACATCATAAGAGTGCATGCGGCCGCCGGGTTTCCCGGCGGCTTTTTTGCATCCCATTAGTTATCATTTGTTTCGATGGCGGAGCGCGTGGTCGCCTGCGGCGCCGACCGCAAAATCAACGGCCGGAGAGCTGAGCAATGATTACACGTCTACTTGTCTTTGCCGGCGGCCTCGTCCTTGTCGCATTGGTCGTTCCCGATCTCGCGTCCAGCTATCTCGAACGACAGAACGAAGCGACGGCGCAGGACGCTCAGCGCGCCGCGCCCGTTACCGCCGCCAAGTATGCGAGCGGCAAAAGCATCGTCCTTGAAGCCGATCCAGCTGGCCATTTCTTCGGCACGTTTCGCATCAATGGGCGCGCGGAACGGGGCCTCGTCGACACCGGCGCAAGCACGATTGCGATCAACACTTCGGCTGCCCGTCGCTTCGGTATTTCCGTCGCTGGCCTCGCTTTCAGCGCGCGGGCGCAGACGGCCAACGGCATCGTCGAGGCAGCCTATGTCAGTCTGGATCGCGTCGAGATCGGCGGCATCACACTCAAGAATGTCGACGCCATGGTCCTCCCCGACAAGGCGCTTTCCAGCATGCTCGTCGGCATGAGTTTCCTGAGCCGGCTATCGTCCTATCGTGTCGAGAATGGCGCGCTGCATCTCGTCAGGTGATGCGGGCGACAATGATCGGGCGCGGATCCGGCCTCTGGTCGCCGATCGTATAGAGCGCCGCGACCCTTTTTGCTATATCGTCGGCCGTCTTGCGATCGGCCGCATGGACGAACGCGATCGGCTCACACTTGCTCACGCTCGTCCCGAGCGGGCGCAGCCCCGCAAGCCCGACGCTGTGGTCGATCCTGTCGTCGGGACGCGTCCGTCCGCCGCCAAGCGCAATCACCGCCATTCCCAGTTCGCGCGTCTCGCAGGTCGCAAGATAGCCGTCCCGGCTTGCCTCCACGGGCACCATAACCGGCGCCTTCGTCAGATGGGCCTGCGGCCGGTCGACAAAATCCGCCGGTCCTCCGAGCAGATAGACCATGCGGCCGAAACGTTCCATCGCGGCACCGCTTTCAAGCGCGTGGCGTGCCATCGCTTTCCCCTGCTCCAGATCGGGCGCAAGACCAGCGGCGACGAGCATTTCCGCTGCAAACGCCATGACCACTGCGTCGAGGCGCGTGCCTTTCTTCTCGCCGCGCAAATAAGCAAGGCAGTTGTCGATTTCGAGCGCATTTCCGGCCGCGTCCGCGAGCGGTTCGTTCATGTCGGTGATCAGGGCCGAAGTACGCACCCCGGCACCGTTCGCGACATCGACAAGTGAGCGCGCGAGGATCTCCGTCTCGTCGGCATCGGTCAGGAACGAGCCGTTGCCGAATTTCACGTCGAGCACAAGCGACTGGAGCGCCGCGGCAAGCTTCTTCGACAGAATGGAAGCGGTGATCAGCGGCACCGAATCGACCGTCGCAGTCACGTCGCGGATGGCGTAAAGGCGCTTGTCCGCGGGCGCGAGGTTCGCCGTCTGACCGATGATGGCGCAACCGACCTCGTCGACCACTTTGCGAAAGAGCGCCGGGGCCGGTTGGATGTTGTAACCCGGAATCGATTCGAGCTTGTCCAGCGTGCCGCCGGTATGACCGAGGCCTCGACCGGATATCATCGGCACCGCGGCACCGCAGGCGGCAACGATCGGTGCCAGCATCAACGAGACATTGTCGCCGACGCCGCCGGTCGAATGCTTGTCGACGATCGGGCGACCGAGAGCACTCCAGTCGAGCGTATCGCCGGAATCACGCATCGCCAGCGTCAGCGCCACGCATTCGTCACGGCTCATGCCGGAAAACCACACGGCCATTGCGAAGGCGGCAACCTGGCCTTCCGAGATGGAACCGTCGGCAATACCTTTGACGAAGCCGGCGATCTCGGCCGCGTCAAGCTGGCCGCCGTTCCTCTTCTGCCGGATCACTTCCTGTGGGAGCATGGTCAGGCCGCCGTTCAGGCTTCGCTTGCAATCATCTCTTTGAGGATCGCGGCCAGCCGCGTGCCGCCGACCGGCGCCATATCCTTCGTCTCGTGGTGGCTGAGTTCTGCGCCGGTCATGCCCGCGGCGAAATTGGTAATCACGGAGGCAGCGGCAACCCGCAATCCGAAAAAGCGCGCCAGGATCACCTCGGGAACGGTGGACATGCCGACGGCGTGCGCCCCGAGAATGCGCGCCATCCTGATTTCGGCCGGCGTCTCGAAACTCGGGCCGGAGAACCACATGTAGACGCCGCTCTGGAGCGGAATGCCTAGACGAGCCGCAGCCTTTTGCATCCGCTCGGCAAGCCCTGCGTCATAGGCATTCGTCATGCCGACGAACCGGTCGTCGCTCTCGACGCCGATTAGCGGGTTGGAGCCGGAAAAGCCGATATGATCGGCGATGCGCATCACCGAGCCCGGCGGCATATCCTCCCGCAGCGATCCGGCCGAATTGGTCAGGATGAGGCTTTCGATGCCGAGTCGCTTCAGTGCCTCGATCGGCGCGCGCATCGCATCGGCGTCGCCGCGCTCGTAAAAATGCACCCGGCCGGAGAGCATCGCGACCGGCACGCCCCCAAGTTTGCCCGCCACCAACTCGCCGGCATGGCCCGAGACGCCCCCTAGGGGAAAGCCCGGAATCTCTGCATAGGGGACGCGGACCGGTTCCTCCACCGCCTCGACCAGCGCACCTAACCCGGAGCCGAGCACAATTCCATAGCGCGGTGCAAACCCGCTAAGCTTGGTCTTCAGGAATTCTGCCGCGTCGTTCATCCGAGGATCTCTGTTTCGAAGCTGTGCGGAAGGAGATCGGAAAGCGCCAGGGTTTTCTTCACGCCCGTCTCGTCGCAAAGATAGATGCGCGTGCTCGCGCCGGAGAACTCCGCCAACCGCTGGCGGCAGCCGCCGCAGGGCGGACAGAGCGCAAGTTTCTCGGCGACGACGGCAACTTCCATGATCTTGCGCTGACCGGCCATGACCATGTGGCTGATCGCCGTCGTCTCGGCGCACCAGCCTTCCGGGAACGACAGGTTTTCGATATTCGCGCCGGTATAGATCTTGCCGTCCTCCGCGCGGATGGCGGCACCCACCGGGAACTTGGAATAGGGCGCATGCGCTTTTGCCATGGCTTCCCGCGCCGCGATGAACAGATCGTTCTCCATCATGTTTAGCGCTCCTTCACGTAAGGCACGCCACCCGCCTTGGGCGGAATGGCCTTGCCGATAAAGCCGGCAAGCAGGATGACCGTCAGAATGTAAGGCAGCGCCTGCATCAACTGCACCGGTACTTGGCCGACGAGCGGCAGCGGCGTGCCTTGCAAACGGATGGCAAGGGCATCAAGGAAACCGAAGAGCAGGCAGGCGAGCATGACGTTCTTGGGTCGCCACTTGGCGAAGATCAAGGCCGCAAGCGCGATGTAGCCCTTGCCCGCCGTCATGCCCTTGACGAAACCGGCCGTCATCGCCAGCGACAGGTAGGCGCCGGCAAAGCCGCAGAGAATGCCGCAGCAGATGACCGCGCGGTAGCGCAGCCAGATCACGGATATGCCGGCCGTATCGACTGCGCCCGGATTCTCGCCGACGGCGCGCAGCCTCAGGCCGAAACGTGTGCGATAGAGGATCCACCAGCTTATCGGCACCATCGCGAAGGCAAGGTAAGTGAGCAGGAAGTGCCCGGAAAGCAGATCCGCATAGATCGGTCCGAGGATCGGCACCTCCCGCGCCGCGTCGGCGCCAGGGAAATTGACGATCTGGAATCTGGCGCCTTCGGCAAGCGCGGGCGTGCGACCGCCTTGGCGGAACCAGGCCTCGCCGAGAATCACGGTGGAACCGGCGACGATGAAGTTGATCGCGACGCCCGAGACGATCTGGTTGCCGCGCTGGGTAATCGAGGCATAACCGTGGACGAGCGACAGTAGCACCGAGATCAGGATCGCCGCGATGAGACCGATCCAAACCGATTGGGCCACGGCGGCGGCGGCGCCGGCGGCGAAGGCCGCACCGAGCATCTTACCTTCGAGACCGATATCGAAGACGCCGGCCCGCTCGGTGAAGAGCCCAGCAAGCGCCGCAAAGACCAGCGGCACGGAGACCCGGATCGTCGATTCCAGGAGCACGACGAGGACGTGGAAGAAATCCATGGCTTCAGGCTCCCTTAGTCTGCACGACAGCGGCTGCGCGCTGGCCCCGCATCGCGAAGACACGGGTAATCGCGGGGCGGAACATGTTTTCGAGCGCGCCGGCAAAGAGGATGACGAGGCCCTGGATGATGACGATCATGTCGCGCGAGATCGACGGCATCTCGAAGGCGATTTCCGCCCCGCCCTGATAGAGCACGCCGAAGAGGATGGCGGCCGGAATGATGCCGCCCGGATGGGAGCGGCCCATAAGCGCCACGGCGATGCCGACGAAGCCTGCGCCCTGGACGAAATCGAGCTGCATGCGGAATTGTTCGCCCATGATCGGGTTCAGCGCCATCATGCCGGCAAGCCCGCCCGAGATCATCATGGCGATCACGGTGATGCGACTTTCACGAATGCCGGCATAGCGCGCGGCGGACGCGCTGTGGCCCATAGTCCGCATCTCATAGCCCAGCTTCGTGCGCCAGATCAGCACCCAGACGGCAAAGGCCGCCACCAGCGCCAGCAGGAAGGAAATGTTGAACGGCGCCGTACCGATGTTCAGTCCGAAGACCGACAGCAGCCAGTCGAGTTTCGGCAGTTGCCCGCCCTCGGCGAAAGTGCGCGTCTGCGGCGCCATCGACCCGAGCGGCTTCAGGACGCGCGTCAACAGATAGACCATCAGGCTCGAGGCAATGAAATTGAACATGATGGTGGTGATGACGATATGGCTGCCGCGCTTTGCCTGCAGCCATCCGGGCAGGAATGCCCAGAGCGCGCCGAAGAAGGCCGAACCGACAATCGCGATCGGGAAGACCACATACCAGGGCATGGTCTGGTCCAGCCAGAGGCAGGCGAGCGCCACACCGATGCCGCCGACATAGGCCTGCCCCTCGCCGCCGATATTGAAGAGCCCGCAGTGGAACGCCACGGCGACGGCAAGACCGGTAAAGATGAAGGTCGTCGCGTAGTAGAGCGTGAAGCCGATATATTCGCCGCGACCGAAGGCGCCGTTGATCAGGTGATAGGCGGCCTCGAATGGATTTTCGCCGACGAGCAGGACGACAAGCCCGGCGACGATGAAGGCGACGGCAAGGTTGATCAGCGGGACCAGACCGTATTCGACCCAGCCCGGAAGCTTTGCATAAGGGGTGCTCATTCTGCGGCCTCCTTGCGGCCTTCGACACCGGCCATCAAGAGGCCGAGTTCGCCCTCGGTCGCGTCGGGGCTGCGCTCGCCGACGACACGCCCGGCGAACATCACGAGAATGCGGTCGGAAAGCGCGCGGATCTCATCGAGTTCGACGGAGACGAGCAGGACGGCCTTGCCCTGGTCGCGCATCTCGATGATCCGCTTGTGGATGAATTCGATGGCGCCGACGTCGACACCACGGGTCGGCTGGCCGATGATCAGCACGTCCGGCCCGCGCTCCATTTCGCGCGCAAGCACGATCTTCTGCTGATTGCCGCCGGAGAAATTGGCCGTCTTCAGCCGCGCGTTCGGCGGGCGGATGTCGTATTTGGCGATCTTCTCCTCGGCATCCTTTCGGATCGCGTCGATGTCCAGAAAGACGCCGTTCAAGTAGCGCGGATCGTTGTGGTAGCCGAGGATGGCGTTCTCGCTTTCCTCGAACTTCAGGACAAGGCCGACATGATGGCGATCCTCCGGCACATGGGCGAGCCCGCGAGCCCTGAGCGCGGCAGGATCCCTATGGCCCGTGACATCGACGGACTCGCCGTTGAGCAGTACCGTTCCGGAGGTCGCCTTGCGGATGCCGGCGATCGCCTCGAGCAGTTCCGACTGGCCGTTGCCGGCGACACCGGCAATGCCGACGATCTCACCCGCCCGTACGTCGAAGGAGACGTCGTCGACCATGGTCACGCCGCGGCTGTCCTTGACCGTCAGGCCCTGAACCGAAAGCTTCACGTCGCCGGGCGTGCCCTCGCCCTTCTGGACGCGCAGCAATACGCGACGGCCAACCATGAGTTCCGCGAGTTCTTCGACTGACGTCTCGCCGGTCGTGCGGGTTGCGACCATTTCACCGCGACGCATCACCGAAACCTCGTCCGTGATCGCCATGATCTCGCGAAGCTTGTGCGTGATCAGGATGATCGTCTTCCCCTGAGCCTTCAGCTGTCCGAGGATGCGGAAGAGATGGTCGGCCTCGGCCGGCGTCAGCACGCCAGTCGGCTCGTCGAGGATAAGGATATCGGCCTTGCGGTAAAGCGCCTTGAGGATTTCCACGCGCTGCTGGAGACCGACCGGCAGTTCCTCGATCAGCGCATCGGGATTGACCTCGAGCGCATATTCCTTCTCCAGCCGCTTCAGCTCTTGCCGCGCCTTGGCGATGCCCTTGTTGAGGATCTGGCTGTCTTCGGCACCGAGCATCACGTTTTCGAGCACGGTGAAGTTCTCGACCAGCATGAAATGCTGGTGCACCATGCCGATGCCGGCGGAGATTGCCGCATTCGGGTCGCGGATGGAAACCGGCCGCCCATCCACGACGATCTCACCGCTATCGGCCTGATAGAAGCCATAGAGGATCGACATCAAGGTCGACTTGCCGGCGCCGTTCTCCCCGATAATGCCGTGGATCGTGCCTTTGCGAACCTTGAGATTGATATTCTTATTGGCGTGGACGGGGCCGAAACTCTTATCGATCCCACGCAACTCGATGGCAATATTATCCATATTGGCCCTGCGATCCCCAATCTTGCCCTGCTTCGGTTTTCTTCCCAAACCGTGCCGGCAATTTTTTTACCATTTGGTATAAGTTTATCATCGATTTTCGGGCGCGAAAGCCCTCAATCGCGATCTCCTTATACTCTCACCGGATCGCTGGTGAGAGTCCAGCGTGAATATACACAGCCGTATCAGGCGATTGTCGCCGCAAAACGGCGACAATCCCATTCTTCACGTTGAGGCAGGCGGCTGCAACAGCCGCAAGGCGTTCATGGTCACCAGAACGGTCGCGCCGGTATCCGCCAGAATCGCCGGCCAGAGACCGGTGACGCCGGCGATGGTCGTGACGAGGAAGACGGCTTTCAGCCCCAGCGCCATGCCGATGTTCTGGTAAATGTTGCGCATCGTCGCCCGCGAAAGCCTGACCATGGCGGCGATGTCGGAAACGCGCGCGTGCAACGAGGCGGCATCGGCGGTTTCGAGGGCAACATCCGTTCCACCGCCCATGGCAATGCCGACATCGGCTGCCGCCAGCGCCGGTGCGTCATTGATACCGTCACCGATCTTGGCAACGTGTAGCCCTTCGGCCTTCAGCGTGGCAACGATGCGCTGCTTGTCCTCCGGCAGGAGTCCGGCATGGACCTCCATTCCAAGCGGGCGGCCGATCGCCTCAGCCGTGCGGCGGTTGTCGCCAGTTAGCATGACGACGCGGACGCCGGCATCGCTCAGCGCCTTGATGCCCTTCGTCGCGTCGGCGCGCGGTTCGTCACGCATCGCCAGAACTCCGGCGACCCGGTCGCCGACGAGCAGCACGGAAACGCTCTTCCCCTCGTCGTGCAGGGCGGCGATCCGATCCTTCTCGGCCGGGGAGAGGGACATGCGCTCGTCGGCCGCCTGCGGCGAGCCGAGAAAGAGCCGCAAGCCATCGACCGAGCCCTCGATACCCTTGCCGCCGATCGCCTTGGCGCTTACAGCCGGGGGCAGCAGCAGACCGTCCGCATCGGCGCGGGTGCGGATGCCCAGCGCAAGCGGATGACTGGACCCCTGCTCGAGCGCCGCCGCATAGCGAAGGATATCCGCTTCTGCCACATTGAAGCCGACGACATCGGTGACCTTCGGTTTGCCTTCGGTAAGCGTACCGGTCTTGTCGAAGGCGGCAGCGTTGATCCGGCCCATGCTTTCGAGGACGGCGCCGCCTTTCATTAAGAGACCGCGTCGCGCCCCGGCTGAGAGGCTCGCGGCAATCGCCGCCGGCGTCGAGATCACCAGCGCGCAGGGGCAACCGATAAGCAGGATCGCGAGCCCCTTGTAGATCCATTCGCCCCAGGCCGCACCCCAGAGGAGCGGCGGTATCACCGCAACCAAAGCGGCGACGATGACGACTGCCGGCGTGTAGTAACGGGAGAAGCGGTCGATGAAACGCTCTGTCGGCGCCTTCGCCTCCTGCGCTTCCTCGACCAACCGGATGACGCGTGCAATGGTGTTGTCGGCGGAAGCGGCAGTGACGCGCACGCGCAACGCGCCATCGCCATTGACGGTGCCGGCGAAGACGCCGTCGCCCTCTTCCTTGCGAACGGGCGCGCTCTCCCCGGTCACCGGCGCTTCGTCGACCATGCTTTCGCCGGAAACGATCGCGCCGTCCGCAGGAATTCTGCCTCCCGGCCGCACGAGGATCGTCGCGCCGACCGGCAAACTCTCAGCGGGAACCTCGCTTGTCCGGCCATCAAGCTCCATGAGCGCCGATTTCGGCACCAGCGCCGTCAGCGACTGGATGCTCGCCCGCGCCTTGCTTGCAGCGACGCCCTCGAGAAGCTCGCCGATCAGAAAGAGGAAAACGACCATCGCCGCTTCCTCCGTGGCGCCGATGAAGACCGCCCCGGCGGCGGCCACTGTCATCAGCGTCTCGATCGAGAAGGGCGTACCGGCAAGTGCTGCCATCAGTGCACGTCTTGCGATCGGCACGAGACCGACGAGCATGGCGAGGGTGAAAATCCAAGGCTCGGTCGCGGGAAGAAGCTTGCCGGCACCATAGGCGACAGCGAGCGCGACACCGCAGGCAACGACAAGCCTCCCTTTCGCGGTTCCCCACCAGGGGCCGGCAGCAAAAGGTCCATGGTCATGACCATGACTTTCACTGAGTCTAGGTCGAACCGTGCCGGAATGCCGGTGGGGCAGTTCGCCCGTTGACGGGTGGTGGTCGTGCCCATGCGCGTGGTCGCAGCAGCCATGATCGCCGGCGCCGGATTTTTCCGCGACTGTCGCGCTGGCGAGCGGCAAGAGCCGGTAGCCGAGACCGCCGACCTTGCGCGCGATTGCCGGGCCGACTTCGTGCCCGTCCGCATGGCGAACGCTCATTGTGCTCGCGCTCACCGACACGCTGACGTCCTGCACACCACCCACGCGCCGCACGGCGGTATCGATTTTTGCTGCACAGGACGCACAGTCCATGCCCTCGACTCGATATCTGCTTTCCCGAATGTTGCCCGCCATTCCTTGCTCCTTGCGAAATCAGAAGCAGGCTACGACCTCTAGTGGCTAGAGGTGCAAGGGCAAAATTTTTGGTATTTTCGCCTCGCGACGACAGGCGATCGGGTTTGCGGCGGCGGATCAGCCTACGATTTCCAGGAGGAAATAGGTGGTCGGCCCGTCGGGCGCATCGTTCGAAAGACGGAACGAGATCGGTCCTGTTCCGCTTTCAACCGGCGAATGAATAGTGCCGTCGAGGCCGATAGGTGACAGTTTCCATTTCACTGCCGTTCTCGACAACGACAAATCAACTGCACCTTTCCGGATCAGCACCGGCAGTCTACCGAAATCCTCGATGATCTTTTCTTCGCTGTCACGAAAGATCATGCTGGTGTTCTGGGCATCGGTCGCGAAGATCAGCAGAAAACGCCGGCCGTCGGCGAGCGTCGCGGACATATCGAGCGCCGACAGTGCGACGAGGGCGTTCCCATCGGCTCGCTCTATCCGCAGAATACCGAGATCGATCGGCTCACGAAGGGAAGAGAATGCGGCAGCTTCGGTCGAAGGGGTCGAGACGCGCAACTGCCCGGTGACGCGTTGCAGCACGATCTCTCCCGTGTCGCTCTCATAGAGCCCGTTTTCGACATCTGTGGTATTGCCGGCGAGGAGGATGCCGATGTCGCGGAACTCGGCGAGAATATTCGCACTCGCCTGGGTTCGCGGTTGTGCGACGCCGATGTCGAGCCGCGACGGATCCGAGCGCTTCAAGCCTATGCGGCCGACAAGGGCCAGATCGGTCAATTGCTCCGGCTCGCGCGCCTGCATATCCTCGCTAAGATCTTCCTCGCCGCGCACCGCAAAGGGGATCGTGATCCCCGAGGTCGCCACGTCTCCCCGCCGGTAGACGAGCGCCGCAAGCGTTTCACCCGCCCGCGCGACCGGATCGAGCGCGATCGCATAAGGAAGCATCGCCTTCTTGTGTGGATAGGGTTCGCCATAGGCGAGCGCGATCGGCCCATGGCCATGCCTGCAGAGCACATCCCAGCCTTGCAGCGCCGCATAGGCCGGCATCACAAGCCCCGCCTCGTAACGGTACCGGTTCCAGAAAAGATGATCGTATTCGCTGACGACGAAGGGTTTTCCGAGCCAGCGCGCGGCCGCGATCATCCGCGCATAGTTGGCGCCGTCCGCGATCGAGCTTGTCTGCAGGAGCACGCTGCCTGGAGAATAGCCGCCGACCCAGTCGTGATAGGTATTCATCGTCACGGCCTCGAGGTCGCGCCTGCTCAAACCCGCCTGCACCGTCGGCCAGTTGTTGTAGGTGCTGATCAGCCCCCGATATCCGAGGTCGCGCAGGGTCTTGCTCATCCGCGCCGCCGATGACCGCTCGACGTCCACGATGAAGGCCTGGAGATCGCGCATGCGGGGACTGTCGGCGTAACGATCGGCGGGCAATTTCACGGAGGCTGCCTCGAGCCGTTCGTCGTCCTCAAGGTCGCCCCAGGCTTTCGCGAGCGCCTCGGTCGACGCGTAGCGTTTCGCAAGCCACCGGTTGAAGTGTGCGGCAAGCGCCGGATCATAGGGCGGCTTGCCGGGGCGATCGTGCACGACGCCGTCGAACTCGACACCGTTCTCGTTGGCGAGGATCACCAGCGCCAGGGCGTCGTCATGGATCGGCGCCACGCCCGTATAGGGATTGACCCGCGCCAAGAATTTCTCCTGCAGCGTCTTCCAGTGGGCAAAGGCCTCCTCATCGAGATGAAGCAGGAGCTTCAAGTTGCCGTTGGCGTCCCAGCGATCATCGTAGCCGCCGTAAGCGCCACGCGGCGACGACAGGCCGTCGACGATCCAGTGGATGCCGTTGCGCTTGAGCGCGGCAAGCAGGTAATGGATGCGGTCGAGCGTCTCCGGATCGAAGTCGAAATCCTCCTGCCGGCCGAACATCAGGCTCGCATCGGTGAAGTGCAGCCGCGCGATGTTATAGCCATGCCGTGCCAGTTGCCGGGCATAACGGTCGGCACCGTCATGATCCGGAAAGCCGCCGGACGCCGGGCTCCAGGCGAGCGAGGCGCAGAGCATCCGGACTGGCTTTTCCGGCGCTTCAGCGAAGGCGAGTTGACCTTTCGGCCCGGCAATCAACCGGTGGCCTGCGTCGATGGTCTCGTTCGGCAAGAAGGACGAGAAGTCGAGCGGGCTGCCCGCGCGGACTTCCAGCGAGATTTCCCGGACCGGCAGCCATTGGTCGGAGGCGTGGGCAGAGAAACAGCCGAAAAATACCGTCGCGGCGGCCAGCAGTAAGCGGCTGTTCATGCGGGTTTGCCGAGGATTCTGCTCTCGATTGGCGCACCAGGCTTCTGCCGCGACTGGAACAATCCAATCGGTAGGGCCGCGGCGTGGAAAAACCAGGCAATGACCGTGTAGAGGCCCATGCCGAGGCCGCCCTTCTTGAGGCTGACCAAGAGGACAACGGCAGCAAACATGGCCGAGACCGAGGCAATCGCCACGCCTTTGTCGGGCAGGAACAGGATCAGGCCGAGAGACAGCGCCCACCAGAGATAGACGAGTGCCCATAGTTTGAGTTCCGGCAGTTCCCGCAGCACCTGAAGGAAATAGGGCTTGCCGAGGGAAGCGCGCAGCAATTCGCCGATGCCGTAAAGATATTTGCTCTTCCAGCGGCGGACGAGCAATCGGTAGGAATTGACCGTGTGACCGAAATGCTGGACGAAGCGACGGTCGAGGCGATGGAGACCCCATCCGGCGCTTCGAAGCCGCACACCGAGTTCAAACTCCTCGTAGCCGTGCAGATTCCGGTCCGAAAGATAGCCGACGGCCTCTATCGCGGTGCGCCGATAGAGGCCGCCTCCATTCATGCGGTCGATCGAGCCGATGCGGTTTTCTGGAGCATTGCGGGTGACGCGCCGGGCGAATTCCAGGTTGGAAACGAGCTTCTCCTCCACGTGGCCGGTGACACCGCCAGCCGAGGGATTTTCCGCGAGGAAGGCGATCGCCGCGTCGAGAAATCCCGCATCCAGCAGCATGTCGCCGTCCATCAGGCAGACGAAAGCGTATCGGGAATACTGGAAGCCGAGTTGCGGCCCGATACCACAGCTCGGAAGCGCCGGCGGGACGATCTGCGCGATGGTGACTGGATATTGCGACGCGATCTCCACGGTTCGATCGGACGATCCGCTGTCGGCAACGATGATTTCGCCCGCTTTGCCCGCCAGCACCGCAACGACACTTTCGATCGTCGCGGCGATCCGCTTCTCTTCATTCAAGGTCTTTATGATGACGGATACTGTCAAAAGAGCCCCCAGATGCCGGCAGGTGTCGGGAACGCCGACGGAGTTCCCGCAGCGGTTTCTAACCGGGATAATTTGCGTTTTGGTTTATTCGCGGCAGCCGCCGCGCCAGCAAGCACCCTGCGGCAATGCCACAAACGCCGCCCGCCAGCTTGACCGCAAGATCTTCCCAGCGCGCGTGACGATCCATGGACAGCATTTGCAGCAATTCGAATCCGACCGCCGTTCCAAGCACGATTGCAATGACGAACGGCAAACGTCCCGGATAGGCGATCATGAACAGAAAGCCGAGGAGCCCGAAAGCGCCGAACCTTTCGACATGCACCCATGTGCCGATATGGGGGCGCATGCCGATCGGAGACAGCGTCGAATAGGCGATCACGCCGAACAGCAGCCAGGCGAACAGTGATGCGATGCGTCTGAAATTCATGCTTCAATCCAAATCATCGTGACCTTTTGCCTCAGAGCGGCACCGGTCGGAGGAAAACGGGCATCCTGCAAAGCGTTGCAGCGAAACCGCGGGAGGACCGGCTTATTTCGACAGCAATGCCCCGTATACAGCAAGGGTCTTTGCGGCGACCCCCGTCCAGCTATAGTTGAGCTCGGCGTGCCTGATCTTCGAAAGGACCTGCTCCTCGCTCGGAGGGTTGGCAATCTTGCTGCCGATCGCGGTCGCAAGCGCGTCTATATCGCCCAGCGGAAAATAGTCGTCGCGAGGCAGGTCCAGTTCACGGTTCGCGACGATGTCACTCGCCAGCACCGGCAAGCCGTGGGCCATTGCCTCCAGAAGCGCAATCGGCATGCCCTCATGGCTCGAAGGCAGGACGAAGAGGGCGGCGTTGGCGAAGAGTTCCGCGAGCCGGTCGCCGGTCTGAAAGCCTGCCAGAACGACGCCCCTGACATTTGCGGCCATCGCCCTCACCTGCTGAACGTAAGGCGTCTCGAATTCCCCATCGCCGGCGAGCACAAGCTTGAATTCGGCGCTGCCCAGCTTTGCGAATGCCTTAATCAGGTCCGTCTGGCGCTTTTCCGGGACAAGCCGGGCGGCAAGCAGAATGTATCGGCGCGGTTGTAGTCCGAACTCGTCGAGTATGCCGGTCTCGCCGCGGGAGGGCGAGACGGCGACCCCGTTCGGCACAAAGGTTACGGCTGTCTTGTGCCGCTCGCCCATGGCGTGAACGATTTCCTTCGAAATCGCGATGCGGCCGTGCGAGAGGCGCATGCCCACGAACTCCCCGAGACGTAGCATGCGCTTGGCGAAGGTGCCCCATTTCTGCCGATCGTAGTCGTAGCCGTGATGGGTGACGACCACCTTCATGCCGAGAAGCCTTGCGAGCGGCACAAGGAGCGCGGGTCCGACCGCGTGAATATGCAGGATGTCGGGTCGGCGCAAAGCCGCAAAACAGACACCCACGAACGTATGCACGAAGGCCTCCAATGCCATCAGCCGCGGCGCCCAGAGCGGAAAGACGCGAATTCCATTCCAGGAAAACGACGATGGCTTCTGAAGATAGTGGCGGCGCCCGATGACGTCGGCGTCCCAGCCATGCTCCACGAGCTTGCCCGCGAGCATCTCGACATGCTTCTCCACGCCGCCCTGAACGTTCGGGATGCCGCGCAAGCCAAGCATCACGACGCGACGCCGGCCGCGCCGGCTGACCTGAAGCCGTGGATTGCTTGCGAGTTCCTCCGGAAGACCGGCACCGCGGCCGCCACCGGCCGTCCTCAATTCATCCACCAGGCTCGATGGAAATTGACCGGCGGCCATGCTGTGTGGGCCCGGCAAGGCGCTCGATTGCGCCATCCGATTTCTCGAGACTTCGGACTTTCTGCTCATGGTGTCGGCCCCAGGGATTTCCCTTGGCGGCTTATGCACCGCAAGCACCTACTGTCTCTGTAAGAAATTCCTTAAACTTCGACGGAAATGCGCGAAAATCAAACGATTGCGCGGCACGGGCGGACGCCGTTGCTTCTTAGGCGACCCCAAGCGCCGCGTAGAGGTCGAGCGTCCTGGCCCGATAGGCCGCCGCGGAGAACTCGCTGGCGATCCAGGCGCGACCCGCAGCGCCCATGTGCGCACGAGCGGCAGGTGCAAGCGCCGCCATCGCGCTCAAGGCTCTCGCGAGATCTTCGACATCGCCGGACGCCGCCAGCAGGCCGGTCTCGCCTTCCTTCACCATTTCCGGAATACCGCCGATCGCTGCGCCGATCACCGGGCGTTTGAGCGCATAGGTCTCGAGAATGCTGACAGGCGCGTTCTCGTACCATTCGGAGGGAAGCACGAGCGCCAGGGACTGGCCGATCAGGCGATGCAGATCCTCACCTGAAAGATAGCCGGCGAAGCTCACGTCCGCGCCGACTTCGGTCGCGCGTTGCCGAAGGGCTGCTTCCTCCGGTCCGGTACCGGCGATGATCAACCGCTGTTTCGCAAGGGCGACGGCCCGGATCAGCGTCGCAAGCCCCTTTTCCGGAGCAAGCCGGCCGGCAAAGACGAAATAGTTCCCCTCCTGCCAGTCGTCGCGATACTCCTTAACGTCGACGAAGTTCGGGATATGGACCATCTTGTCGCGCGGCCAATGCCATTCAGCCAGCTTTTCCAGGTAGAACCGGCTTGGCACCACGAGCCGATCCACGTTTTTGCGGTAGAGCCCGAGCAGTCGATGCACCATTGTTTCTGCGAGGACAACGGCGCTGAGCGGCACGGAATCCTTGACGCAACGATTACGCAGCACGTTGTAGATGCGCCCGCCGCTGCAATCCTCGCAGACCTTTCCGTCGCGGAGCATCTTGTAGGACGGGCAGGCGAGCTTGAGATCGTGAACTGTCATAACCGCCGGAACGCCGGCGGATTTGAGCGTCGAGAAGATTGCCGGCGACAGATGGTGGTAGACGTTGTGGGCGTGGGCGATCGACGGCCGCACCCGCTCGATGAGCCGGCCGATGTTGCGCTGTGCCTCCAGGGAATAGATGACGCTCGCAGCTTGAGAGACTTTCTGCAGCAGGCCCGTCCGACGGCCGTATTCGATTTCCGATACGAAATATTCCGACCACGGCGAAACGTCGTTGCGATCGTGCTGCATGGCGAACGGCACCACATCCCAGCCGATCTCACCGAACATGGTCATGTGGTCGAAAAAGACCGTCTCCGCGCCACCGCGGCGATAGAAGTAATTGTTGATCGCCAGCAACTTTTTCCCGGCATTCATCAAGCTCGCCATTCGCGCATCTCACCAGTTGATCCGGCCGAGCACCTGATCGACCGGAAGCACCTGGCATCCCTTGTCGACCGCATGGCGGACCAGATGATCGAAGGTTTCCGGCGTGCAGCCATAGGGCGTCGGCGACGGCGCAATGTCGTGCGTGAAGAAGACGAGCCAGCCCGGATGCTCGACGACGTCGTCTATCCAGCGCGTCAGTTCGCGCGCGTGCTGCTCCGGCTGGCGGATCTCAACGGCCTTGAGCATCAGCGGATCCACCATTCCGCGATTGATCGCCTCTCCGGCAGCCCGGCAGGTGCGATAGCGCCTGCGAAGCTCCGGACGCGCGAGGGGCCAGGCTGCATTGTACGGAAAGGCGAAATTTGCCGGGGCGGTCGCGACGCCGACGCCTTCGAGATAGGCCGCATTGCGGTCGAGATCCTGGCCAAGGGCGGACAAGTCCCGCATCCTGCGATGCGAGAAGGTGTGGCAGCCGATTTCGTGTCCGCGAGCAAGCAGTTCGCCACAGCCGGCCGGCGAGATCAGCGTTCGGCCCGGTTCCACCTGAGAGGCAAGCCCGCCGGCGATGTAGAAGGTGCCGCGCACGCCATGCCGCTCCAGAATGGCTGCTCCGTGGTCGAGCGCAGTGTCGGGAACGTCGTCGAAGGTGAAGGAAATGAGCGGTGTTTCGGTTTCCAGCCTGCGCCGTTGCCTGGCAAAGCGCCAGATCAGCCGGTTTGCCAAGCGATCGACCAGCCCCTCGATCTTCCGTGCGATCTCAGGCATGCGCCACCGTGCTCCCTTTCACCGGTTGTCGATCGACCATCAAAACCGCCGAGGATTGAAGATGCAGACCGTAGAGCGCGAACATGAACGTGAACCAGATGAGGTTCCCGCCTTCGAAGAACAGCGTCTCGAGGCCGGCATGGAAAATCGTGTAAAGCCAAATGCGGATGAACAGCCGCGTGAGATGTGAGTGCTCGCGATCGGGAGCGATCCGGGAGATATCGCGAAGCGGCAGCAGAATGACCCAGATCAGGGTCAGGATCAGCCCGGGAAATCCGGTCATCAATGCGACGTCCAGGTAGGAATTGTGCCCGTTGGCCGCTGCGACGGCCCAGGTTTCCACCGACCCGCCGCTGTAGACCAATTCTTCCGTCTGCCAGAAGGCCCTGAAGCCGTAGCCAAGCAATGGACGCTCCGCCAGCGCCGAGAAGGCGAAACGCCAGATGTCGGCCCGGTTCGTGAAGGTCGCGTCGATCCCAAGCCGGCTAATGAACTCGCCGAGCGGAATGAAGACAGCCGAGCCGACGGCAAAGAGATTGAAGAGGCCAACACCGCCGACGGCGATCGGGATGCGCAGGAAACGCGCATGCTCGAAAAGCCACGCGAGGATCAATATCCCCGGAAGCATCGCCGTCGAGGTCTTTCCGCCGGTGTGGACCAGAAAGATGCAGGACAGAGCGACGATCGCAATGCCGGCGAGGCGCGACCAGGTATTCATGACGAAGAAACCGAAGAAGGCGCCAATCACCATCGCGGCGGCGGCGCTGTTCTTGTGCGGAAAATGACCCCGCCACAAGCCGGCGTTCATCGGTTCACGCAGTTCCGAAGCCTGGTGGATGGCAAGCGACGGCTTGAAAAGGATGCCGTAATAGGAAACCGCCAGCATGATGAGTGTGCCGATCCCGAGCATCTTGGCGAAATGCCGTTCCGACGCCGGCATCAACAGATAGATGCTGGCGTTCACCGCCATCATCACGCTGAGAACGACGCCTTTGATGCCGAGGATCGGATGCGCGGAAATGACCGAGATGACAAGGAACCACGTGAACAGGACGGCCAAAAGGAGGCGCGGCTGCAAGATCATATCCCGCATCGGATGAAACACACCAAAGCCAAGCGTGCCAGCGAAGAGAGTCAGGGAAATGATCTGATTCAGCCGACTGGAATTGCCGGCCGAGGGGTCCAGGATCGCCTCACCCGTGAGGTCTACAAAGGGGTCGATTGAGATCCACAGGAACAGGAACATCGCCATGAACAGAAGGGTACCGGCGGGCGCCATCAGGATCTGCGTGGATCGGTTCTCGCTATAAGTGGCACTGCTCACGCGTGCGGCTCCCTTATCCGACCGTCGGCCGCGGGCCGCGAATATATTTCCACAGGCCAAGGGTCAGCGCGGCTACCACGCCGATGGAGAGCCCCGCTACGCCGCCGGCAATCAGGAGGATGAACGTGCGAGGCGGCCAGGTTCGGGAGTTCGGAGGCATGGCGCGCGAGATGACGCGGACATTGGTCGCGTCGATCTGCTGACGCTCGGTGATCTGCTGGGCGCGAGTGAGGTGCGTTTCGTAGATCGCCGCCTTTGCCCGTGCGTCGCGTTCCAGGTCGCGCAGCTGGACCTGGGCCTCGTTGTCGGTGAAGACATTCGATTTCTCGGCGTGTGCCTTGTCGCGCAGCGCGGCGAGGGCGGACTGCTCCCGGTCGAAATCGGCCTTCGCGCGTTCCAGGATACGCCGGGCTTCCTCGTCCATGGCCGCTTCCAGCGTCGTCCGTTCGGAGCGCGCGGAGACGAGGCGCGGATGCCTTTCGCCGTAGATCAGTTGCATCGAACCGATCTGCTGCTGGAGCGCGTTATACTGCTGCCGCAAGCTCGTCATGTTGGCGGACTCGAAAACCGAGGCGCTCGCCGTCTGCTTCTTGGCGATCGCTGCGCTCATCTGCTTGTAACGCGTCTCAGTCTGGATGAAGCCTTGCTGCGCGGCCAGGACCTGGGTGTTGAGCTCGCTGGAAAGCTGGTTGCTGACAAGCTCGCCGTTGGTCGACTGCAATCCATTCGCGCGGCGGAAATCCTCGACCTTCTTCTCGGCCTCGGTCACGTTCCGGCGCAGTTCGTCAAGACGGGCGTTGAGGTTCTGGGCGACGCGGCCGGCGCTTTCCGCAGCGGATTGGAAAAGCTCTGTTTCAAAGGCATCGACGATCGCATCCGACAGGGCGACGGCCTTCTCCGGTCCTTCGCTCCAGACTTTCATGACGACGACGAACGAGCGCTCCTCGCGCCGCGCCTCGACCCGCTCTGTCAGGGCGCGCAGCGCCGCTAAGTGCTTGTCGGCGGCTTCCTCCTGATCCGACAGGAGCAGGTTCTTCAGAAAATCCAGCGGTGACGGTTTGACGAATTCGACATCCTCCGTCAGCTGCAGCTTGTCGATGACGCGCGCCAAAACGTTGCGCGACGTCAGAACCCTGAGCTTGCTTTCGACCTCCAGCAGTTGCGCATCGCGCTGCGGATTGCTGGTGAAGACGTCATCGCTGACGACGTTGAGATTGGAGGGATCTACGACGATATCGGTATAGACGGTGTATCGCGGCGACGCCATCAGCGCATAGGCAAGCGCAGCGGCAACGCAAAAAACGACGGCTATGGCGATCCAGCGCATTCCGTCGCGCAACCATAGGATCAGGTGATCGATGCCGATCTCGCCGAGTAGCTGAAGACGAGGGAGCCAATCGCCAACGGTCGGCTGGACCGGTTCCTTGGCTGCCGGGGGCCGCGGAAAATTCACCGCCCGGAACGAGGTCCTGCGGTCCTCGGGCCCGCTTACTTCGGGAAGGATCTCCTCTTCCTCTTCCGGGGTGGGGACGAGATCAAGCAGCGAGCCTTCGCCGGAGCGAAGCCGCCGATAGCGTGTCTGCAGGCGTAGTCCTTGTCCCTCGGGCTCGCTCGGCCGATACATCCGTCTTTTCCCCACGCATGCCCTTGAAGCCAGCAAAGAGCGTCCTGCGTACCCCGCATCGATTGTTAAGAATTAGGCTGGCAGGGTGAATATTCCGTTAAGTACAGCTTGCAGTCGGTAACCCTCCGCCGCCCGCGCGATCGGCTCTAAAGAGCCAGAGCTGGTCCTAGAAATCCGTGAGCAGTCTGCTCCAGCTCTCGGAGGCAAGGCCGCCGATATAGATGTCATTGCGCGCTGCCGCGTCCATGAGGTCGGCGTGACGCGTGACCATGCAGAAATACCCCCTGTGGCGGAAGGACAGCCATCGCTGGCGCGATATGGCATTCATCAGAAAGGGCTGTGCCATGCCGATGGCGGCGGCATAACCTTCGCGATCGAGTGAGGCGAACATTTCGGCGGTGACGTCGAATTCGCGTCCCTCCTCGCAAAGCAGGTTGAGTACGTTGGCGATCCCGTTCTCTTTGCCGAAGAAGAGAAATGCACCGACGGTTCGGCCGCTTTCAGAAATCACCTTCCGGCACTGCAACGACCCCAGGCTTTTGTTCAAAGAGGCGACGCCGGCGAGCCAATCGAATTCGGATTTCGACCAGATCGGGCGAACCGAAAAGCGCTCGAGCATCGATCCCGCGCACCGGCGGAACTCCTCGATACTTGCCGGCCTCGTCTCAAATCCCGGCACCGAACCTGGCTTAGTCGATGGCGCCCACCAACGCAGCGCGTGATCCGCCAAGGCAAGCGCACCGATGACGGCACGCGACCTAAGCAGAGGAACACGCCGGCTCGCAAGGAACGAACCCGCAACGAACGGCCGAAACGCGCGGCGCCATTCAAGACTCTGGATGGGCAGAACGATGCCACCGCCGGCAACCCAGTGATCGGCGCTCACCGGAGACGAACTGTCCGAAAAACACATCTCCTGGCGCGCCGCGCGCATCATGCGGGCAAGACGCGCGGCACCCGCCGCCCCGGCCTTGCCGTCCGCCATGAAGGCGCAGAGAAGCCGGCCGACGGTCGGGCGGCCGTGAACCAGGAACTCGATGGGAACCGAAAGGATCGCGCTGTCGATGTCACCTGCGCCATTCTCGTGGACGACGCTCCCGCACTCCGGCGTGTAATGAGGACTGCCGAAGAAGACGGTCTCCAGATACCGCTTGAGATCTTCTCCGGCCTCATGGTCGGTCCTGCGGAAAACCTTGTTGAACAGCTTGCCGATGGTGGGGACGTCGGCGCGTTCCATAGCCCTTATGCCGGCCGGTCGGCACGGGTCGGTTTCGCCGGCCGGCGCTGATTGAGGGTCCCGCAAGTCAGCTTTCATGCACCATCCTTGCCGAAACTTCCAGCCGGCCGGCCTGCTCCCGGTCGCGCCGAACGAAATGCAGGAACACACTCCATGTGGCGACCACCATCGCAATCTCGATCACATAGAACGAAACGAATGTGCCGACAGGTGGAGCATACCAGCTCGCCCATGCGGCGAGCGCCGCTCCCGCCACACTGCCAAGCCCCATCACCGTTGCGCGGGCCGCGTGGTAACCCGAGGCGCCGAGCGCTTCCACCGCCACCGACCAGATGGCCAGCGGCACGATGACCCAGCAAAGCTTTCTGACAAATCCGACGAGAGAAATGTAATCCTGGCCGAACAGATAGGGCAGGATCGGCGCCAACACGAAAACCACCGCGGCCGCGGCGATGCTGATGGCGGTGGAGGCGACCAGCACCTTTCGCACCCGCTCCAGCGCATGATGCAGCCCAGCCGCGGAAATTCTTGCCGAACCGGGGTAGATGAGGCGATGCAGCGCCTCGACGGACAGATAGCTGCTCTCCAGCATCCGGCGGGCAACGCTGTAGCTCGAAACGATCTCGGCAGTCGCGACGAGACTGAGGACAAGCAGGTCGGCATTCTGGCGCGCCGCGCGCAGGATAAACGGAATGCTGAAATATAGGCCTTGCGGCAATTCCTCGCGCACGATGCAATAGCGTGGCCTGCCGAGCCCTCTGATGGCCCATATGCAGGCCAAGGCCACCAGCACGTGGCACACGAACTGCCAGACGGCCCAGGAGGCGACCGTGGCGACGCCGAAGGCAACACACGCGAGTGCCGCCGCAATTGTCCGTGCGATCGCGAAACCGACCACGACGACATTCGCTGAAGCGAAGTCGGAATGGGCGAGAAAGATCTGCTCCACCAGCACGATGGTGCGAACCAGGACGACATTGGTCACGAGCATCAGTGTGATCACAGCGAAGTTCGTCAGCGGATCGGCGGAAAGCGTGAGAAAGAACGGCAGGACGGCGACCCCGATGACGACCAGAGCCACACCGCTTGCCGCCGTCAGAATGATGTTGTGACCAAGCATTTGCGGATAGATCGCGCGGTCGCGCGCGACCCGGCGCACGAGGCATTCCATCGCGCCGAGCCCGCACAAATGAACGGCAATGTTGGCGACCGCGGTAACCGCAACGAAGATGCTGAATTCATGGACGCCGAGCCAGCGGGCCAGAATGGCGAAGGTCAGAAGCTGCGCCGCGGACCCGATGACGAGGCTGCCGCCCGAGGCAATATAAGACAAGAGCATCGGCAGAAATGGCTTGTACCTGCCCGGTTCCGTTGCGCATTCCGAAGCCATTACGATCTGCCTTTGACGACTGCCTGACGTTATGCGCGGCATTCGGGCGGACGCGTGGTCCGCGGTCACCGGCATCCGCGGACACTACCACGCAGAAATGATTGCGCGGTTAACGTACTCGCATCAATTGCATTTTAGCTTCCGTTTACCTGGATGGGATAGGGTCCGCGACGATCTACTTTTTTCATCCAGCAATCGAAGGAGCGTTCGTGCAGCAGGGCCACGATCATTTGCACGGCAATCGAGCAGGCGGCCCCTCGGTTCGCCTCGTTCGGTTCATGGACGTCGAACTCGAGCTGGCACCGGACGTCCTGGTGCCAAGAGAGGAAACCGAGCTCCTCGGGCGCCGCGCCGCCGCCATCCTTCGTGATCACGCCGGGCAGGCGGCGATCATCGACATGTGCTGCGGCTCCGGCAATCTCGCGCTTGGCATCGCGGCGGAAATTCCTTCCGCGCGTGTCTGGGGCGCGGATCTGACGGACAGCACGGTGGCGCTTGCGCGCCGCAACGTCGAGCGTCTCGCCCTCGAGGAGCGGGTCGTCATCCGCCAAGGCGATCTTTTCGCGGCACTTAAGGGCGAGGGGCTGGAAGGCGCGGTCGACTTGATCGTCTGCAATCCGCCTTACATCTCGACGTCGCGTCTCGAAAGCGACAGCGCCCATCTTCTCGCAACCGAACCGCGCGAGGCTTTCGACGGCGGCCCCTATGGCATATCCATCCATCAACGTCTGGTGCGCGACGCCATTGCCTTTCTGAAGCCGGGCGGCTGGCTGCTGTTCGAGTTTGGGGAAGGGCAGGAACGGCAGGCGGCCGCACTTCTCGCCAGGACCAAGGGCTATGGCGCCGTTACATTTGCGACGGACGCGGCGGGCAAGCCACGCGTGGCACTGGTGCAGAAACTCGCTGGCGAGAGCCCGTCAACCCATTCGAAGGACGCGGCAGGTGAGTGATATCCGTACTTTGGACGCGGCGGACATTCCGGCCGTTGCCGGGCTGTTCCAGAGGGTATTCCGCAACGGGCGAACCACGCCGCCCGGCTTCATCGACTATCTCCGCCAGCTCTACCTGGAATCGCCCGGATGCGACCCGGAGATCTCGCCGCTCGTCTATGTCAACGGCGGGGGGCGCGTTTCCGGCTTCGTCGGCGTGACTGCCCTGCCGATGACCTTCAACGGCAGGCGATTGCGCGCCGCGATCTGCGGATCGCTGATGGTCGAGGGGTACGAGAGCGACCCGCTTGCAGGCGCGCGGCTCCTCAAGGCTTTTCTCGCCGGCCCCCAGGATCTTTCCTTCAGCGAGACCGCGAGCGAGGTTTCCACGCAAATGTGGACGAAGCTGCGCGGCATCGCGCTTCCGCAATACAGTCTCGAATGGATACGGGTCGTCCGGCCTTCGGCCTTTGCGCTCGATCTCGTCGCCAGCCGCATTCGCCCGGCCCGTCTGCTGAGCCCATTGGCGCGCTCGGTCGATCACCTTTATCGCAGCAGAATGGACCGCGACAGATTGCGCTGGTCGGGGCTGGCTGAGAGCCCGTCCGCCCGCGGGGCTTTGCAGGTCTCAGAAATCGATCGGCACGCCTTTGGCGCTCTCTTCGAACGATTGACGGCGCAGTTTGCATTGCGCCCCGATTGGGCGCCCGGACAACTCGATCACGTGCTGGCCGATGCAGTCGAGAAACCGGAATTTGGCGAGCCGGTCTTCGCCGCCGTCACCGCGCGTGGCGGCACGCCGGTGGGTGCTTTTTTCTACCATGTGCGTGCTGGCGGCATCGCCCGTGTGCTCCAGGTCCTTGCCGCGCCGGGCCAAGCCGGTCCCGTCATCGACTGCCTCATCGACCACGCAGCCGCGCACGGTGTCGCGGGCCTGCGCGGGCGGACGCAGCCTGCCCTTTTGGAAGCGATGCTCGGCCGCCGCATTGCCTTCCTCCATGCAGCCTCGACCGTCGTCCACTCCCGCGACCAGGAACTCGTCGAAGCCTTCCGCAATGCGCAAGGTTTTATGAACGGGCTCGCAGGCGAACACTGGAGCCGCGTCTTCGGTGGCCGATTCGATTGACTCCGCGCTGGAGGTAATACCGCCTGCCGCCCCGGTCAGAACTGGATGAGGAGAATGCGGGCGGGTTTCCCCCGCATCCCGCGTCTCGCCGCGTTGAAGCCGACCACATTTATGATTTCGGGTCGATTCGACCCAAAATCAATCGTTAGTGGCCGATTTCCTCGACCGGCTGGACGAGCTGCGGCCCCAGGTGCAGGTAGCGCGTCGCCTTGCGCTTGGCGGCAATATCCGCCCAGACACGCTCCACCTGGATCGCTTTCAATTGCGCCGCGCGGGCGACCTCCTCGGCGCTGATGCCGTTGTTGAGACCATAGAGGCAAAGGTCCATGCGGTCGTAGGGCAGTGAGAAATAGAACTCCTCCTGCGTCTGCGCGAGCGAATAAGTATCCGTCGTTGGCGGCCTGCGCCGGATCTCCTCGGGGACGTCGAGATGCGCCGCGAGCGCATAGACCTGCGATTTGTAGAGATGCGCGATCGGCTTGACATCGGCCGCGCCGTCGCCGTTCTTGACGAAGAAGCCCTGGTCGTATTCGAGTCGGTTGGGGGTTCCGAGAACCGCGAAGTTCAACCGGTCGGCGTGATAATATTCGATCTGCTTGCGCGTGCGCTGCTTCATGTTCGTCGCGGCAACGATGCCGAGATAGACCGAGGGCGGCATGCGCAATTTTGTCTGTTTTCCCTCCGGATCCTGCACGACCAGCGAGGAGATGTTGTAGCCATCGCCTTCGAGCGCATTGGCGATAACGATCTTCGATGCCCAGCCCGGCCCGTAATCAGGAACAAGCTCCCGGATGAAGGTGTTGCGGCGTTCGTAGCAGCCCATCGCCGCGAGCGTTGGGCCGATGTCCTCGACGACCGCCTCGACGCCGAAGGTTTCCGCCAGCAGCCGGCCGAGCCGGAGGCTTTCCGGATCGGAGTCGTTTTCCGGCATGAACAGACAGAAGACGTTCTTCGCGCCGACGGCGCGCACGGCGAGCGCCACCGAGACACTCGAATCGATGCCGCCGGAAAGGCCGAGCACGAGGCCGCGTTTGCGCATGCCGCGCAGTTGCGCGCGCATCCCTTCGACGATGCGATCCGTCTCGGCGGCCGCGTCGACCTTCAGGCTATCGGCCGAGAAGACAAATTTATCCTGGTCCGGACGGATGTTCATTCTGCAAGCTCCAATGTTTCCGCCGCCAGCCTTCGGCTGACCTTGCCTGTATCGGTCTTCGGGAGTTCGGTGCGGAATTCGACGATCTTCGGCACCATGAAATCCTCGAGATGTCGGGCGCAATGACGAATGATGTCCTTTTCGCTGAGTGCCGGATCCGAGAGAACGACAAGCGCGCCGAGCGCCGCGCCAAGTACCGGATCAGGGACCCCGATCACGACCGCTTCCGCAATTCCCGGATGGGCATGCAGCACGGTCTCGACTTCCTTCGGCGCCACCTTTTCGCCGCGTGTCTTGATGATGTCGTCCTTGCGGCCGACGAAATAGAGGAAGCCCTCCTCGTCGGTGCGGAAGAGATCTCCCGTGTAAAGCACCTTCTCCCAGGCGTTCGGGCCGGGCCGCAGCATGCGCTCGGTCGCCGCGTCGTTGCGCCAGTATCCCTGCATCACATGCGGGCCGCGGATCACCAGCTCGCCGGGAACGCCGGGTGGCACCCGGTTTCCCTCATCGTCGACGACAAAGGCTTCCGTATTGGGAATGGCGATTCCGACCGATCCGGGTCTGCGATCGAGCTCCTCAGGCGGCAGATAGGTGCAGCGCTTGCATTCCGTCAGGCCGTACATCGAATAGAGCCGGGCGGACGGGAAAAGCTCTCTCAAGCGCGCAATATGGGCCGGCGGCAACGCCGCGGCGGTGTTGGAGATGTAGCGAAGGCTTGGCAGGAAGCCGGGCTCGAGATCACGCATCTGCAGGATCATCGCCGCCATCGTCGGCACGAGGGGAAAACCGGTCACGCCTTCGGTACGGATCCGCTCGAAGATCGCCTGCGGGAAGGCGAAGGACTTTTCGAGCACCAGCGTCGCGCCAAGCCGGACCGCCATCAGCAACTGATAGAGGCCGTAGTCGAAGGCGAGCGGCAAAACGTTGAGAATGACGTCGTCGGGCGTGTTGCGGAGATAGGTGGTGATCGACTCGGAAGCCGCATCGATATTTCGATGCGTCATCATGACCCCCTTGGGCCGGCCGGTCGACCCCGAGGTGTAGATCAGCATAGCGAGATCGACATCGATGCCGCCGTGGAGGACAGGCAGAGATTCTGCCGCCAGGCAATCCTCGAACGAAGCGGCTCCTTCCGGCGTCCGGCCTCCCGGCGCCGCGGTCGAGGCAACGAAGGGTGGCGCACCAGGCAGAAGGCCGCGCGCCTCCGCGATGATCGGCATCAGCTTCGCCTGGGTGAGGATCGCCGCCGCATCGCAATCGCCGATGATATAGGCGAGTTTGTCGGCCTTGGTCGACGCGTTGATCGGGCTGAAGGTCGCGCCGGCCTTGAGGATCGCGAAGATCGAAACCGCCGCCTCCCAGCAATTGTCCATGAAGACCAGAACCCGGCCGTTCCGCTTCACGCCGTTCGCAGCGAGGGCGGCGGCGAGGCGGCTCGATAGATCATCGAGCTCCTCATAACTGAGCCGCTTACGCTCGGTGACCAGCGCCGTCTTGCCGCCGTTCGCCCCGGCGTTCCTGATCAAAAATTGCTCGAACCGCATGCGCGTGACGCCCCCCAGCCCGTCGCCGTCTATGCCGAGACCGGCACGGCGCTCTTTGCCGCGATGAATGCGGAAATGCGTGCAAGCGAATCGAGATTTGCCGGGACGATATCGGCGTCGGCCATGGCGATGCCGAAACGGTCCTCGATGAAGGCGACGAGCTCGAGCACGCCGGTCGAATCGATGATGTCGTTTTCGATCAGCGATGCCGTGTCGACGAGCTCATAGGACGTGTCACCGAAGAGAAAATTCTCGATGATGAACGCCTTGACGCTGTCCTTGATTGTTTCTGTCATGTCCAATCCTTTCCCGTGTGATTTCAGGCAGCTTCCGCCGCGCGGATGCTCGTGCCGGCGAATGTCTGCAGCCAAAGTTGCGTCGACAGGATGCCGACGAAGGCGGCGTTGTCGCGGAACCCCGAGGCGGGGCGCGTCCGGCATTTCTCGTAAAGTTTCGTTACCGCCTTCGCGTTGAAGAGGCCGCCGGCGGCAATCGCCTCTTCGCCCATGGCCGTGCGCACGTAGTCGAGCTCGCCCGGGCCGCTGAAGGAGTGGCTGTCCGGCGCGCGATAGGGCTGCTTGGTCCGCTTGCCGATCGACGGCGGCAGGAGATCCTTCGTCGCCTCACGCAGAATGTGCTTTTCCACCAGACCCTTGAGCTTCATTTCCGGCGGCAGGCCCGCGGCGAATTCGACCAGACGGTGATCGAGGAAGGGGAAGCGGCCTTCCACCCCATGAGCCATCGCCATGCGGTCGCCCTGGCTCGAAAGGATGTAGCCCGGCAAAAGGAAGCGGCTTTCGAGATATTGCGCCTGATGCAGCGGATGCCAGCGGCCGAAGGCTTCGGGCAAGCGGCTGATGAGCTCATCGGCCGCGTCATAACCCGTGAGTTTGGCGCGCAAATCGCCGGAGAAGAACATTTTCGTTGCCGCCGTCCCCTTGAGCCGCGGGCGATGCGAAAAGAGCGGGTCGTCAAGCGGGTCGTTCCCGGCGCCGAAAAATGCCGCCAGATATTCGGACGACTGCTGCTTGAGGCCTGGCAGATAGGGGTAGAGCTTGCGGAACAGGTGCGGCCTCATGCGCGAGCCGGGCTGCCGCCCGCAAAAGCGGCGCACGCGCGCTTCCTTGAATATGTCGTAGCCTGCGAATACTTCGTCCGCCCCCTCTCCCGTGAGCACCACCTTCAGGCCGGAATCGCGCACCAGACCCGAGAGTTGGTACAAGGGGGCGGGCGCAGTTCGAAGCACCGGCCGCTCGGCATAACGGACCACATCCGGGAAAACCTTCGCGATATCGCCGGCGCGACAGGCGATAGCCCTGTGTTCGGTGCCGAGAGCGGTGGCCATTTCGTGCTGGAAGACGCTTTCGTCATGTTCGGCGCTGTCGAAGGTCACGGAAAAGGTTCGAAGGCCCTGCGAGGTCATGCCGGCGGCGAGCGCCGACACGATGGACGAATCGAGCCCGCCCGACAGGTAGGCGCCGACCGGCACGTCGGCCCGCATGCGGATGCGCGTCGCGTCGGTCAGAAGTGCACGCAGTTCCTCGGCAGCTTCTCCTTCATCGACATGCCGGAACGGCGCATCCCGGTCCGGAAACTCGAGATTCCAATAGGCCCGGGTGACCGCACCCTGCTCTTCGGCAATCATCAGGCTTCCCGGTTCGAGTTCAAAGATGTCCCTGAACGGCGTGCGCGGCGCGATCGGCGCCCAGAGCGTAAAGATCTGATCGAGCGCGATCGGGTCGATCTCTGCGGAAAGACCGGGAACCTGAAGGAGCGCCTTGACCTCGGAGGCGAAATAGAGCGTTCCCGCCCGCATCGTATAAAAGAGAGGCCGGACACCCATGCGATCGCGCGCCAGCAGCATTCGCCGGCCGCGGTTGTCCCACAGTGCAAAGGCAAAGTCGCCGTTGAGGCGGGATACGCAATCCTCGCCCATTTCATCGTAGAGATGGAGGATGACCTCCGTATCGCTGGATGTGCGGAAGCGGCGACCCTTGGCGCGAAGCTCGTCGCGCAGTTCGACATAATTGAAGATCTCGCCGTTGAAGGCGATCGTCAGTTCGCCCGTGGCATCGGACATCGGCTGCTGCCCATCCCCCAACCCGACGATCGACAGCCTGACATGGCCAAGACCAACTTGCGGCGCGGTGAAGACGCCCTGCTCGTCTGGTCCGCGATGGGCGATCGCGACCGTCATCTTCTTAAGAAGAGCCCTTCCATCCGGGACAGAGCCGAAATAGCCACCAAAACCGCACATGACGAGATACTCTGACGTCCGCTGACAACGCGGAGAATATAGACGGGATATCGACAGCAAGAGTTAACTGCCGGGCGTTTTCATTGAAATGGTAAATCAATCGAGAGAAGAGCAAAAGTTCCCAAAGAATACAATTGCAGACCGATACTCCTTTGCTAAAATTTTACACAATTCCTCAATCAGGAATTATTCTTGAACCGCAAACGACCTGGATTCTTTTGAATCTAATTCGTCCTTCCATTCTTGGACTTATAATGTTGTTAAGGATTATTTAATAGACGTGTTGAGGTTAGCGCTTGATACATGGATTTGTGGTTAACGCTGCGCGCCGCTGGATCCGCGTGCTATCCACGCTACAATCGACGTCAGACCGCCGGACGGCGTTCCACTTGCGGTGGCTGGACATCATTGGGGCTAGCCGAATGCACCGGCTTCAGGCGGAATCGCGGCAGCGGATCAGAGAAGCAACGCGTTAGGTGTGCCTCATGCGTCCATTCGAACGCACGCCTCTCCTCGTTGAACGCGACGCCCTCTAAAGCGCGTCACGTTCAATCGGACTCAAGCGACGCGCTTTAGTGCTTTTATGCATGTCGTTGTCCCAAAACCGCTGCACACTTTTGGGCGACATGCTTTAGAAGCCGAAGGATTGTTGCGCGGGCTGTGGCGCGCCGACATCAACGCCCTCCAGTTCGAGCATACGGGTCTTTGCCGATGCACCGCCCGGCGCCGAAAAACCGCCGATCTTGCCGCCGGCGGCCAACACGCGATGGCAGGGAATAATCAGCGGGATCGGATTCTTCGCCATGGCTTGGCCGACGTCCCGCGCGGCTTCCGGTCCGGCGCCAAGTTCCTTCGCCAACATGCCATAGGTAGTCGTCTGTCCCCACCGGACGCGCCGCGCAGCAGCGTAAACTTGCTTGAAGAACTCTTCCTGTCCGGCGAGATCGAGCCTGAAGCCGGAGAAATCGGTTTCCTGGCCCTCGAAGTAGCGCTTCGCGGCCGCGACTGCTTCGAGCACGTCTGGCGTCGGCGTACCGGGTTCGGCATCCGGAAGGCGGCGCAGCAGCATACGCTCCGTCGCGGCGGCATCTTTTGTCGGCAGTTGGAAGCGCGTTATGCCGTTGTCGTTCCAGGCGATGCCGCAGAAACCCCCAACCGTTTCGAAGATGAGGTAATGGTGAACTGTGCGTCCCATCACGTGGACCTCCACGTTTCCGATGACATAAGAATCGTGCGTCCGGTCTCCGACTTCAACCCGTTTTCGGCGGCGCCAACTGATACGCTCTGCGTTGGACCAATGTCGTGCAGTGTATGCGACGGGAGCCTTCAGAAGCAGACCGCCGCAGGCGAGCATTAATACACCACGGCAGGCGCACAGATGCGCGACTGCCGATGCTTCCGACTGGCGAAGTAGACAAAAGCGCCGTGTCAGCGCTCTGACCGACACGCTGACACGGCTGCTGCGCGATCAGCTCGGAAGCGCGCCCGACTTCTTCGCGACCCAGGTGGCAACAAAATCCATCAGGGCTGGCGACAGGCAGTCATAGGGCTCTAGCCCGAGCTCTCTGAGGCGTGCGCGGATGCCGTCCATGCGGCTGGGGTCGACTCCCGATTCGATGATGGAGGAGACGAAGGCTGCGAAACCGGGCGGAGCCCAGCCCGACTCCTGGAAGCGCTCGGGGTGAATGAAGTCCAGCCCCTGGAAGGCATGTTCCCGCTCCACCGGCCCATACATATGAACGCCGCACTCCCTGCAGGCGTGGCGCTGGATCAGCGCGGTCGGATCGACCACTTGCAGCTTGTCGCCGTTCTCGAGCACCGTCAGCTTGTCGTGCGGAACAACTCCGACAATGGAGAAATTAGCGCCGCTTGGCTTCCAGCATTTGGTGCAGCCGCAAGCGTGGTTGTGGGCGATCTGCCCCTCGATCCTGACCTTGACCGGCCTGTCCGTGCAGGCGCAAACAAGCGTACCTCCGGCAAAATCCGGGCTGGCGGGTTGTATGCCGCCATCCACTGCCGGATGAATGCTGATTGAACTATTCATTGCATGTCCTCCCTGATGTGCCGAAGCCCGCCGCCTCGGGTAGCGTTCGATTGGTTTGAGCGCCCGGCGGACACGCTCAGTATATCACGACGCTGCGGATGCTTTCGCCGGAATGCATCAGTTCGAAGCCCTTGTTGATGTCGTCGAGCGGCAGCGTGTGGGTGATCATCGGGTCGATCTCGATCTTGCCCTCCATGTACCAGTCGACGATCTTCGGCACGTCGGTGCGGCCGCGGGCGCCGCCAAAGGCGGTGCCCATCCGAGAGGGTGAAATCGTCGGTGTGGCAGATGCCGCTCGCCTTCACCTCGACCAGCACCTCGCCGGCCTTCGGTCCTTCGAGCTGAACCGTCATGATTTCGAGGGGTTTGCCGGCCTGAGTGGCGACGGCGGCGCGTACGTCCATGTCGTTATCCTCCCTTGATTCTCACCTCCGCCATGGACTGGTTCGCCAGGATAAACCGACAAAGGCCCTCACCGGATGCGGCGCAGCGGTGTCTCCGACATCCCACATCTCCGGTGTCGCGCGGCACGCGAACGTCACTGCGTGATCCTCTCGTCGCGTTCATCGAGCAGCGGGACGCCATATGAGAGCAAGAGCTTGTTGATTTCCTGTTGGTTGTCCCTGATGAAGGAATTGAGCGTGCGTTTCCATTGCTGGTCGGACGGGCGCACACCCATCGTGATCCGATAGATCATGCGCTGGCCGCCCTTCTCCCGGGTCAGAGACACAATTGTCAGGTCGGCCCCGGACTTGCCGGCGTAATAACCTGCCATCGGGCCCCAGATCACGGCGGCGTCAATCACGCCTGCCAGCATGTCTCGTATCATGAGCTCGGCTACCGACGGCATTATCCGCGTGTCGACCGTGAGCGGATAAACCTTCGCTTTGCGCATCAGCTTTGCGGCCGCCATGTTGGCGGAGGGTGGCGTTCCCTGGACCACACCGATCCTCTTGTCGGCAAGCCTGGGATCGACCAGTGTCTCCACGCCGGCAAGATCGCCATCCTTCTTGTAAACCAGCACATAGGACGAGCGGTAATAGGCGTTGGTGTTCTGGACGAGCTCGTCTCCCTGCGCGTAACCCATGATGATGTCACAGCGGTTGGCGCCGAGCGTATTGCGCACAAAACCCGTGATCGAGGGAAACCACGTATAGGCGACGGAGCTTCGCCCTGTCTTGGCTGCGACCATCTTGGCGAGCTTGTCCTCGAAGCCCTCGCCGCTCTGGTCGGAGAAGGGCATGTTGGACGGATCGGCGCAGACCCGCAGCGTGTCCGGATCAACGAGTTCACCGGCAGCCCCGAGCCCGGCGCCTTGGGCTTGCACCTGCAGCGGTATCAGCGCGGCCATCACTGTGAAGATGAGGGCTGCCCTAAAGGTCCGATGGACAACGTGTGTCATGTCACTCACCCATGCAGGACTTCTCGTAAGCCTTCGCCGCTTCGGGCTTGTCGGCCTTCTTGGGCGGACGACCTCGGGGCGCGGCGCCGACGGCGCGGGCGCGCAGGTAGACATAGATGTCGTCGAGGTAACAATAGACGTTCTTGTTGTCGCCGAAGGCCGGCATGACGTTTTCCTTGCCGCCGCCGACGTTCTTGCGTCCTTCCGCAACAATCGAGATGAACGTCGGATAGTCCATGTTCTTCAAGGTCGTGGCCAAAGCGGGTGCATAACTCGAGCCGACCCCATCGGGACCGTGACAGACATGACAGTCCGAGTGGTAGCGCCGGTAGCCGCTGAAGGTGTACCAGTCGACCGTCCCGTCGTCCTGAAACTTGAATGTCGGGTTACCCTCCGTATCGAAGTATTTGCCGTCTTCGTCTTTGACTGCTGCGGCTTTTTCCTTGTCGTCTGCCGCTGTCATATTTCCGGGGATCGAGAGCGAGAACGCGGCGCCGAGCGCCAGGACTACATTACGAAGGGCCATCAATAACTCCACGCTTTGGAAAACCGGAACGCAACGCTCCAGCAGGACCTATTGGATTGCACAAAGGAAATGTGGACCGCCCGGCAGTCGTCGCTTCGGGCGGTCGATGTCTGATGGGGCCGCGCGGGGATGCGGGCCCCATTACTCTAGAACAGGTCATCAGTCCGGAAGACCGAAGACGGTCAGCTGCCCGCCGAGCGTCGTGTATTCCGCCAGACCGGCATAACCGCCTACCGCACCCAAACCGGCTGTGGCGATGCTTTCCTTTTCTTCGGTCGGAGCGTTCTTGCCGGCCACGGCCTGTTGCCACGCCGCTGCACCCTCGGCTCCCAGAAGGCCGCCGGCGAGTCCGATGCCTGCCCAGCCGCCAACGCCAGACAGGACGGCGATATACTGCTTGCCGCCATGTTCGAACGTATTGATGTTGCCGATGATGCCAGAGGGTGTCTTGAACCGGTAGAGTTCATTGCCCGCCGTATCGACTGCGACGATGTAGCCTTCCAGGGTTCCGTAAAAGACCACGTCCCCTTCGGTCGCGAGAGCACCGGACCAGACCGAGAACCGCTCGGGCTTAGACCAGACGATCTCACCTTTGGCAGCATCCCAGGCAATGAAATTGCCCATGCCGCCATGGCTGTCCGGGGCTGGATACATCGAAAGAGTCGCACCGACATAAGGCTGACCGGCCGTGTAGCTGACCTTGTACGGCTCATAGTCCATGCAGACGTGGTTCGTCGGCACGTAGAACAAACCGGTCTTCGGCGAATAAGTGGCTGGTTGCTGATCCTTCGTGCCAAGGGCGGCCGGGCAGACCCCCGTCGTATTCACGTCCTCGCCGTTTTGTTCGGTGGAGTATTTCGCCACAACCTGCGGCCGGCCATACTGGTCGCTCTTCGGATCCATGACGACTTCTGTCGCCCAGTTGACCTTCGGATCGTATTTCTTGGCAACCAAAAGCTCTCCCGTCGCCCGATCGAGGGTATAGGCAAAGCCGTTGCGGTCGAAATGCACCAGCACGTCGCGTGGCTGACCGTTGATCTGCATCGCATCGACGAGAATGTTCTCGTTGACGCCGTCATAATCCCACTCGTCGTGCGGCGTCATCTGATATAGCCACTTGGCCATACCAGTATCGACGTCACGTGCCATCAGGGTCATCGACCAGCGGTTGTCGCCCGGGCGTTGCACGGGGTTCCAGGTCCCCGGGTTAGCCGTGCCATAGTAGATCAGGTTGAGCTTCGGATCGTAGGAGTACCATCCCCACGTCGTACCGCCGCCGGTCTTCCACTCCTCTCCTTCCCAGCTCTTTATGCCAGAGTCAGGCCCGATCGGCTTTCCGAGGTGGGTAGTCTTTTCGGGGTCGACGAGCATTTCGGAGTCGGGACCAGTCGAATAGGCCCTCCAGGCAAGCGACCCGTCTTTCAGGTTGTACGCCGCCATCGAGCCGCGGACGCCATATTCAGCACCCGATATGCCGACCAGCACCTTGTCCTTGACGACCATCGGCGCGCCTGTGCTTGATTCGGCCTTGCTGCCATCGGTCTGTTCACCATTCTTTACGGACCAGACGGGTTTGCCGGTCTTGGCGTCGAGGGCAACGACCATTGTGTCATTCTGGGCCAGGATTATCTTGCCGTCGCCATAGGCGACGCCGCGATTGACCGTGTCACAGCACATGATGCCGATGACGTTCGGATCCTGCTTTGGCTCGTATTTCCAGAGGATCTTGCCGTCGTTGTTAAGATCGAGGGCATAGACGTTGTTGGGGAACGGCGTATGGATGTACATCACGTCGCCGATCACCAGTGGTCCGCCCTCATGACCACGCAGCACGCCGGTCGAGAAGGTCCATTTGACCTGCAGGTCTTTGACGTTGTCCTTGGTGATCTGGTTGAGTTTGGAATAACGATGATTGGCGTAATCGCCCGTCGGCATCGCCCAGTTCTTCGCATCGGCCGACAGTTTCATCACTTCGTCATTGGCCAACGCATTTCCGGCAAGAGCCGCTGTCAGAAGTCCAGCGGCGGTCATCGGCAGATATAGTTTTCCGAGTATGCGCATGCGGATTCCTCCCGATGTCGATGTGGACCCGAGGCGCATCATCACAATCCTCGGGAGACCACAAGGCCAGCCCAAGCTCTGTCATGCTTGTCGTGGGATATCTGCTTGCTTCAGCGTTTCACGGTTCAGTGGGATGGGCAGAGGGCACCGTTATTGCCCGTCCTCTTGACCGACGCGACTTTTACGCTCCCAAGAGACAAGGCTTGAAGCCGGAAACACTTGGGAGAATAGGCGATTGGACCGGTTAAGGCAAGGTTAAATATACGCTGTGCATGCGGTGCAACAACAAAAAAATGCTGCCCTGCAACACATATATTACTAATATTCGTGCGGTTTAGATTTGTTTTGCCAAGCCGGTTACTATAATAATACAGAGGTTAAATCGGCCTAACTTGGCGGAATCTACGTATCAATACCTGGAGATTACCTCGTGCGCACTGGTAACTTGGACGTGATCACCTTCCTCGCCGCGTTCACGTGTGCTGCGACGGCGTCGGCAGCCGCAAGTTATCCGACAGTTGCAGTCGTCGACTATGTGTATGGCTGTATGAAAGCCAATGGCGACACGCGAGCCGCGCTCGAGAGCTGTTCCTGCTCTATCGACGTCATCGCCTCGATCCTGCCCTACGAACGCTACGAGGCAGCAGCGACGTTCAGGAGTCTGGGACTTGAGACAGGCGAAAGAGGAGCTCTGTTCCGGCAGACTGCGCCGGCGAAATCCGCCGTCGCCGAATTGAGACGCGCGCAGGCTGAAGCGGAGGTCCGCTGCTTTTGATGTCGCCCAAAAATGCGCTTTTGGCGCAATGACATGCACAAAAACAAAGATCTAAAGCGCGTCGCGTGAATACGTTTGAACGCGACGCGCGTTAAGTCCTCCATCGGCGGATGGCTTCACGGCTTGGCGCGATCACACGGCGTCCGGAAACCTGCTGTGAAATTCCAGAACGAGATTGTTGAGCGCCGGTGTGTCGCGCAAATGGCGCGCGAGGCCTACGTCGAAAATACCGACCACGTGCGCGGGGCGTGGCGAGAGCACGATGATGCGATCGGCAAGCAGGAGGGCCTCGCGCAGATTGTGGGTCACCATCAGGGCGGTCGTTGGCCGCGCCGCCCACACCATCATCAGCAGGCGGCGCAATCTGTCGGCGGTGCGTTCATCGAGCGAGGTGAACGGTTCGTCCAGAAAAAGAATGGCGGGCTCCGTGGCGAAGGCCCGCGCCAGGGCGGCGCGGCGCGCAAGGCCCAGCGAAAGCTCCGATGGGTAGAGCGACCGCATTGCGGAGAGACCAAGAATGTCGAACAGCCAGTCGAGGTCCTTGTCCCTGAGGTGCGGAGACAGCGCAAGGCGGACATTTTGCTCCACGGTCCGCCAGGGAAGAAGCACCGGCTCCTGGAAGACCGCGGCAATGCGGTTAGAGCCGCCTTCGGGCAACTGATAGCTGCCCGAAAATTGCCGGTCGAGGCCGAGCAGAATTCGCAAGGTCGTTGTCTTGCCGCAGCCCGAGGGGCCCAGCAGACAGGCGAATTCGCCCTGCCTCACCTCAAACGAAAGTCCGCGCAGCGCGACAATCGTAACGCCCTCCGCCGATCGGAACGTCTTCTCGGTGATGTCGACCTTAAGCGGGCCGGCGACGCCAGCGGGTTGCATGTCGTTCAAGTGGCTGCACCAGAAGGAGTTCGATCAACAGCATGATGGCCACGAAAGCTAGCGTGTAGGCAAGGATGGCTGCAACATCGAATATCTGAAAATAGAGATAGATCTGGAAGCCCACACCGCTGGAGCGGCCGAGCAGCTCGACAACGAGCACGATCTTCCAGATCAGTGCAATGCCCGAGCGCGAGGCGGCGGCGAAATAGGGCTGCAACTGCGGCATCAGAACGTGGCGGATACGGTCGAGCCGCCCGAGCCGGTAGACGGTGGCCATTTCCGCAAACCGGGGATCGAGCGCGCGCGCCCCCTCGCGCATCGTGACGACGACATTGGGGATCTTGTTGATCGCGACGGCGCCGATCGCGGCGGCCTCCGTCAGGCCGAACCAAATGTAGGCGAGGACGATGACGACGAGGGCGGGGAGGTTGAGAAAGAGGACAAGCCACGGATTGAAGAAGGAATCAGCCGCCCTGTGCGTGCCAAGCAGCACACCGATGACCGACCCGATGACCATGGCGATGACGTAGGCGGCTGCGACCCGCCAAAGCGTCATCGCCAGGTGATAGCCAAGGTCGCCGCTCGCCGCCTCCTTGAGGAGCACCCGCCAGACCTCGAGCGGCGGCGGAAACGCACGGTTCGGCCAGATCTCCGCTGCAAGGCTCCACAGCAGGCATAATCCAAGGAGCGACGCCAGGGCCGTCGCGGCAGGCAATGCGGTGCCGATCCCACGCGGGACCGTGCGCGTGCGCCGGCTTGCAGATGCGCCGTTTTCCGATCCCAATCCTGCTGTCATGTCTTCAATGCAGCCCAGAACGTCCCGGGAGCCATCTGTCGCGCCTCGCCGACGAGCTTCTCGCCGCCGAGCTCCGCAAGGACTTCATAGAGCTTGGCGGCATCGCTTTCCTCTTCGGCGAGAGGCCTCCTCGGAATGCCTTCGCGATAGCGATCGCGCAGCACCTCGAGTTCCCTGCCCTCAGCTCGCATGATAGGCGCCAGACGCTGCCATTCGGCGTCGGACTCGGCCAGGAGCTTCTTGGCCTGCGCGCTTGCCTTGACAAAGCTCATCGCCACATCCGGGTTTTCGTTCGCCCATTTGTCGTGGAATACATAGCCCAAGGCCGAGACCGGCCCCGATGCCCCGAGCGCCTTCGCCGCATCGTCGGCGCCGATCAGGCGACGGAAGCCGTTTGCCTCCAGCCGGGCGCAGAAGTGCCAAAAGTTCAGGACCGCATCGAGCTCGCCGGAGACAGCCTTTTCCGAGAGCAAGGGTGGGGCGCCGAAAACAATCTCGCTCTCCTTGGTCAGGTCGATCTTGTGGTCACGCCGCGCAAGCCCCTGGATCAGAAGCCAGCTCTTGTCGAGCGATCCGCCGGTGACGCCGATTTTCTTGCCCGCGAGGTCGGGGATGGTACGGATCGGCGCGTCCTGCTTGACCATGATGGCGCCAACGGCGGTCGAGTAAGGCGCGAGCGTCAGATCCTCGCCCTGCGAACGCTGGCGCGACACCCACAACCAGTCGGAAACGATGACATCCAAGTCACCCGCAAGCATCGCCACATTGGTGGCGTCCTCGCCGGCGAAATAGACGACTTCCACGTCGATGCCGTTGGCGGCATCGAATTTGTTGTGCTTGATGGTGTCGAGCTCCCAGTTCACCGTGCCGAACTTCAGGACCCCCACCCGTATCTTCGGAACGGGTGGAGCTGCCGAGGCATCAAAGCCCAGAGGACTTGCAGCCGCCAGCAAAGCCGCTGCGCAGAGCGCGCGCCGTGATATGTTCATGATGCCACCTCCCAACAACGCAATATCACGTTTCCCCATCCTTGCCGGGGAACGAACATTTCCATCGCACGATTTTGAGCGTCGGATGGCTCTCGGACCACTTCGCGATCTCGGCCGGAGCCAACACCATGCATTGGAAAAGGGATCCGCGCGTCTCGAAATACAGGTGCTCGGTGCGGCAACTGCTCGGGTTGGCCAACATGCAGACGGTCAGGACAAGAGCGACGAGGTTCAATGGAGCACCTTTCCCTGCGGGAACGCGCACAGCTATCAGGTTCGCTGGCATGCGTAGCATGCCGATAAGACCATTGGCCTTCACAAGGTGCCGATGGAAAGCCTACGGCGAGGATACGCGTGCGATAAACGAGCGTCAATTCACCCGCAACGGCGAAAGCTTCGGGGGTCTCACTGGTCTTTCAGTGCTTCCGCAATCGCCTTGGTCAAGGCGTACAAGCGCTGCTCGATCAGCGTCGGCACCTCGCAGACAAAGCTCAGGGACTCCGCCCGCTCCTGAAAAATGCGTGTCTGAAACACGAGCCGATCGCTCCGCGCTGTCAACTCGTTCGGGTCGGCATCGGGTTTCGCCCGCAAGGCATCCACGGCAGAAGCCTCCTGCCGCAGGATTGTCGCCATGTCCCTCTGCCTGTGGGCGTAACGTGCAATACCGGCGATGACGTCCGAGCGCTCCCGGTTCATGTGATCGAAAAGCCCCTGCACGAGCATGGTCATGCGCCGTTCTCTCTCGCCCAGCGGCAGACTTTCCGTGTAGCTCTTGATCTTTTGCTGCGCCTCTGGAAGCGGCACGCGACGCGCCGACAGCTCGGTCACCAGAGCAGAAATACCGGGATCCTTGGACCAGCCGCGGGCCGCCTGCGGCAGGTCTGCACCGGTCCATACCTGGCCGAGCGAAAGTTCCGGAACCTTGCGCTGGATGCACGGCCAATCCGGATCGTCCCCCTGCGCGGCCATCACGGGCCACGCGGCGATCGCAGCGACTGCCGCGGCGGGGATGAAAAGCATCCGCAGTGGCCGCCGCATCAGGCATTTCCTCCAGTATCCTGCTTGCGGCTGAGCAAGCCGATCGATGGATCATAGGCGAGGACCGCACCGCCCAGGAACACTATGGTGAATGCAACCACCAGCATGAGCGATCCCCAGTCGACCTGCCCATAAAGCGCGAAGCGGATCAGTTCGACCGCGTAAGTGAACGGGTTTGCGAGGCAGATCTTGTGGAGAAGCGGGCTCGATTCCTGAATGCGCCATAGGGGATAGAGCGCGGGAGAGGCGAAATACATCGGGAAGATCACAAAGTTCATGATCCCCGCGAAATTCTCCAGTTGCTTGATCATCGACGACAGAAGCATGCCGAGCGAGCACAGCATCATCCCTGAAAGGAAGAGCGCCGGCAGGACCATGAAGTAGCCGGTCCATGGCGGCTTGACGCCCCAGAACCAGGCGATGGCGAGAAAGGCATAGACCTGCATGATCGATACGGTGACGCCAGCAAGCAGCTTCGAGACCAGCAGGAACCAGCGCGGAAACGGGCTGACCAGCAGGGTCCGCATGTTGCCCATTTCCCGGTCGTAGACCATTGAGAGCGACGACTGCATGCCGCTGAACAATAGGATCATGCCGCAGAGGCCCGGCGTGATATAGACCTCGTACAGCACGTAGGTTTTGTAGGGCGGGATAATGGAGACCCCGAGCACCTGGCGGAAGCCGGCGGCAAACACGAAGAGCCACAGCAGCGGTCGAACCAGCGACGAGATGAAGCGCTCTCGCTGATTGAGAAAACGGAGCCCTTCCCGGATCAGGATGCCTTTCAGGCATACGAGATATTGGCGGGCGCTGAAGCCGCGCTCAATGGTGGGAACAGGTCCGGTGGCAGATTGCAAGGTCATCGACTTTCTCCCCCGGCCGGCACCGAAGCGACCCCGGTCAGCGTCGCGAAGGCTTCCCGAATGCTGCTCGCGCCACAGGAACGGACGACGTCGTCCACTCTGCCGTCCGCAAGGACCCGGCCCTTGTCGAGTATGATGACGTGATCGGTTTCCTCCACCTCGTCGATGAGGTGGGTCGCCCAGAAGACGCTGATGCCATCGGTAATCACCAGCTTACGGATCGTGGCAAGGATCTCGGCACGCGACCGGATATCCAGCCCAACTGTCGCCTCGTCGAGCAAGAGAAGCGGCGGACGATGCAACAGAGCCCGCGCAATCTCAATGCGGCGCATCTGCCCGCCGGAAAGGCTGCGTGCCTTGTCATACAAGCGTTCGCTCATGTCGATCTGGGCAAGCAGCGACTTGATCCGCGACAGGGCCTCTCTTCGCCCGATGCCGTGCAGCGAGGCGTGGTAGGAAAGATTCTGGTAGACGCTGAGGTCGAGATCGAGCGTGCGCGCCTGAAACACGATGCCCAGCCGACGCAGTGCCTCGCCCGGTTCCCGGCCGACGTCGTGGCCGAAGATACGGATCGTGCCGTGGCGGGTGTTGTAGAGATGGCTGATCAAGGAGAACAACGTCGTCTTGCCGGCGCCGTTGAGGCCGAGCAGGACGGTAAAGCGTTGCGGCGCGATGGAAAAGGAAATATCTGACAGAACCTGCTTCTGGCCGTAGGAGTGGTTAACCCCCGACACATCAAGTGCGGCAGGCAAGCTCACTCCATCATTGGCCTTCACATGCTGCATGGTTTCGTGCTCCTCCGCGACCAGCCAAGTTAGCCCACATCCCAGCCTATGTGATGGTGATCGTTTCTTGCAAACCTTTCTCGGCAAGATCGGGAACGGAACGGACCACGTGTAGCCTACTCCTTTCTGACTGAAGGGCTTACCGCGTTAGTTCGGGCTGACGACCACCCCCCAGGGCAGTGCGCCAACGGTCACCGACTGAACGGCTTCGTCGGTGGCAACGTCGATGAAGGTGATGTCGTTCGAAACTCCGTTGGTGCTGATGATCGTTTTCTGGTCGGGCGTGAAGGCGAGTTGCCAGACCCGCTGTCCGACGAGCACGTATTTTTCGACTTCGTAGGTCTCCGCATTGACCACGGCGACGCGATTGGCGGGGCCGAGCGCCACATAGGCTTTCTTGCCGTCGGCAGTGATGCGCACGCCGACGGGCTGGATCGCTTCCGCACGCAAGCCGGGAATCTCGAAGGTGATCTTGTGTTTCACCTCACGGCTTGCATTATCGATAACGGAGACGGTGCCGCCGATTTCGGCGCTGACCCAGACCTCCGAATTGTCAGGCTTGAACTCAGCGAAGCGTGGCCTGGCATCGACGAGGATATTGTCGGTGATCTCGTGGGTCTCGGTGTCGATGAAGTGCGCCATGTTGGTCGTCTCCGATGTGTTGACCAACGACTTGCCGTCCGGGCTGATGCCCATTCCCTCGGGTTCGACGCCAACGGGCACCTCCATCGCCACGCTCTTGCTCTCAAGGTCGATGACGGTGACGAGATTGTCGTCCTCATTGGCGACGTAGAGCGTCTGGCCGTCGGGAGAGAGGACGAACAGCTCGGGGTCAGGTCCGGACGGCAGCGTTCCGACGATCTCGGACGTGGCTGTATCGATGATCTCGATCGTGTCGTCGTCGCTTGCGCAGAGATAGATGAACTTGCCGTCGTGCGAAATCGTGATGCCGCGCGGCCGCTGGCCGACATCGATTGTGCGGACCACCTGCATCGTGGTCGAGTCGACGACGGTTACCGTGTTGTCCTTCTCGTTGGAGACATAGACCATGTAGGCGAATGCTGGCGAACCCATGCCTGCTGCCACAACAAGTCCGGCCGAAAGAAGGGTCAGTCTCCGCAGCATCTGGCTCTCTCCCTTTCTACTGCATGATTCCTTAAATCGTCGATTTAAGGACAAAATCATGCAGCATTTCAAAAGTGCTACAGCGCCCCTTGCGTATCCGATTGGACGCGCGGCGTTGTAGGCTATTGCAGCGCGCATTGGGTCTCCGACTGATCGATTCCGAGCGTGTCGAGTTCGGAGACCTGATGCAGGAATCCCTCCTGCGGCGACGTCGATACGACGGAACGGCCGTCTCCGAGGAAAATCGGCTGGCGCAACTGCCAGTTCCATCTGCGGAAGGTCAGCCTCTGCCCCTTGAAGGCGGCGATCGAAAAATCGTCGGCGCGAATGAAGGCCGCAAGCTTTTCAGGATCAGCACTTTGCGTGCGCGTGGCGGCATCGCCGACAATCCTCGCCGCCGTCCACGCGGCCATATCCTTCGACAACATTCGTCTGCCATTCGCCTTGGCAAAGCGGTTCTGTATCTGCGTGCCGCCCCATTGCTCGCTGGCCGGATGCCAGGCGGAAGGGATCAGGCCGGCGGTCCCGGCTACCGGGCGCGGAATCCAGGTCCGGAACGGCACATAGGATCCGAAAACCTCGCTTTCGTCGGCCACGAGCAGCACATCGTGATCGGGGAAATTCTGTGTGAAAACCGGCATCTGTCGTTGGATCTGAACCACACCGGTATCTGTCCGTCGCGCTGTGCCGGTGTCGGTGAACTCCTTTTGCGCGACGATCTCGCCGCCGAAGCGGGTTGCGGCACGGCGGAGCGCATCGGCAAACAGCTTGTCGGGCTCATGGGAGCCGTAGGCCAGCACCCATCGCCGCCACTGTTTCCAGATCAGATACTGCGCCAGGCCATCGGCGAGCATGGTGCGCGTCGGCGCAGTGTGGAAGACATTCGCCCGGCAGTCCTCCTCACGCAGACGATCGTCAGTCGAGCCAACGTTGAAGATCAGAATGCCCCTGTCTCGAGCGAGATCGGCAATCGACAGAAGCTGCGCGGCGGAGAGATCGGCGAGAATGTAAAGGACGCCCTTCGACATCATGTCGGTAAAGGCCGGCACGACGTCGGCATCGGGCTTCACCTCGGACACATCGAGGGTAAACTTCTGTCCGAGGAACCTACCAGTCGTGTTGTTGTCGCCGATCGCGACCTTTGCCCCCGCGACACCTTCGTCGCGCGGCGGCACGTCCAGCACCGACAGCGCGAGTTGCGGTGCATAGGCGCGAAGATAGCCGAGCTTGATCTCCAAAACCTGTTTAGCTGTAGCCGTCTTTTCGGCCGGCCCGGGCGAAGACTCCTGCGCAACGGCGCCGGAGAGGCTCGGAACCGCAAGAAGGGCAGAGATAAACAATATGAGGAAACGGGGCACCGCACATCCCAATTGGTCGCCAGATTACACCATCTCCGACACTACAGCGCCGCGCGTCTTATCAGACGCGCAAAGGACGCTGTAGCACTTTAAATTGCTGCATGTTTTCATTCTTAAATCGGATCCGATTTAAGGAAACATGCAGGAGTCGGATCTGTGTAATGCCTCGGTGCCGCAGATAGCTTAGCCGAGATGTCCCTGATTTCAACCGTAAATTGGGAAGAGATTATTTCGCCCTTCATGACGGTTGGATGTGGTGAGCATCGTGGCGCGGAGTGGGAACAAGATCGGTCCCGCCCAATCAATGCCGCTGCGAACAGAGCCCGTTCGTCCAGAGCCAAGGCGATTGACATCCTCGGTAATGACAATTACCACTCAAGAGGTGTATCAACAGGGGAAGTCAGAGGCAGTGGTTGCAGCAAAATCAGGGCGATTGAAAAATCGCCGGCAAGCCATTCTTCAAGCGGCGGCCGAGGTCTTTTTCGAGCAAGGCTACGCGGCGACGAGCATCGACGCGATCATCGAGCGTGCCGGCGGATCGAAGCGCAACATCTACAATGAGTTCGGCAACAAGGAGGGCCTGTTCTCCGCCATCGTCGCCGAGAGCGCGGATAAGCTGCTGTCCACCCTGGTTATCGAGGAAATCGAAGGGCACGATCTGGAGGAAACCCTGACAGCATTTGGTCAGCGTCTCATGGGCCTTTACATGTCGCCCACCTTGATCGGCATTTACCGAATTGCCATCACCGAGGCCAACCGCTTCCCTGATCTTGTCAAGGCGTTCTATGAACAAGGGCCGGGCCGGGCCACGTCCCGTCTCGCCGAGGTCCTTGAAATCGCCAGGGGGCGAGGCGAAATTCGGTCTGATGATTGCCGGCGGCTCGCCGGGCATTTTGTCGGCATGATCCGCGACAACCTTCTTCAGGTCATTCTTGCATTCCGCCCTCCGCCGTCGGACGAAGAGGCGCGGGAGGCGGTCGCTTCCGCCGTAGAGGTCTTCCTGAATGGAGTCCGGCCTAGGTAGAACGACCACTTCGGTAACGCCCGTTATCACTCAAGCGGGCGCAAGGCTTGGTAGGCAGGAGGGACTTGTGTAGCGGCAACGCCACTCAAGCCGCAATCGTCAGCGCCTCGATGCCATGCCGTTGCATGGCTGAGCCGATCCGGGCGAAGTCCGGCTGCGACTGTGGTTCGCTGGTGCCGATCTCGCGGAAGAAGGCGATCATGGAAGATTCGAGGAGGACGAGCATTCGTGCCGTGCGGCCGCTGTCGTTCGAATAGTTGTGCGGCGTCATCGAGCCGATATGGATCGCGGTGCGGGGTCCCGCAACCGTCACTTCCGGCGGACCATCGGCCACAAAGCGGCGAACCGTTACCTCCCCGTCCGTCACGTAGAACACTTCGGGCGAAGCGTGGGTATGGGGAGGGGTACCGGAGCCCGGCGGAATCTCAACCTCGATCAGTTGGAGGCCTGAGCCCGCGATGCCGCCAAGAAACCGGATGCGGTCGGCAACGACCCAGAGGGTCTCGCCGCTTTCAGGGGTAGTGACGTCAAACTTCATCGCTTGTCTCCTTTGGTTGCGATGCGACGTCCGCTGGTGCGTGGCCAGAAGCGACCGCGGACAGGATCACCTCAAGCGCCCAGGATGCTGTCTCACCGGCCTGGGCGCCGGTGAGACCGCCATAGTCCTTCAGAACCTCCCATGCGGAGGCCGAGAAGAGCAAGTGCGCCAGTGCCTCGACCTTCCAGGCCTCTGAGGCCGGAACGGAAGCAATGGCTGGAGCCAATGCGCGCGCGAAATGCGCGCGGCGGGCCGCAACTGTACCGATCCGCATCTCGCGACCGGCCTTGGAATGCAACGAGGCGCGGATCGCTGGTTCGTGCATGTCGAAGTGCGGAAAGGTTTGTCGTGGGCCATCGACGACTTCTTTCAACGTCAACGGCGTCGCAGACGTGCCGATTCGGGCGTTAAGCCACGGCCAAAAAGCGGCGAGCATTTCGTCCTTGGTCGCGAAATGACGAAAGATTGTCCTGCGCTGCACCCCAGCCTTTTGCGCGATCGCTTCCGTGGAGACATCGTCCGCGGCGCCCGCGGTGTCCATCAACTCGAACAGCGCGGTCAGGATAGCTTCCCGCGTCTCACGTGCCTTTTCTGCGCGCAAGGGGCTGTTGTAGGTGCGGACGTTCGTCATGCAGCTCGCTCCGAATTTAGAGACACGCTCTGTGACACAAAATCGAGCCGCCGTCAATTGGCGACACCTGATGTGACGCGAAATATGAAAGGGCTAATTCGATCCCAACGTGATTTGAGAAGATGAGGGCGGCGCCGAGATCATCGGCCGTGGCTGTGTTGAAGTCCTGCAGACGAGTACCGGTCAGTCCGGTTCCGTCAGACCAGCTTCTCGCTGTTAACCGGCAACATGAACTGAAAAACTGCGCCCCGCGGCGCATTGGCCGTCGCCCATAAGCGCCCGCCATGGGCCTCGATAAGAGACCGGCTAATCGCCAGCCCCATGCCCAATCCTTGCGGCTTAGTCGTATAGAAGGCATCGAAGAGGAGGTCCAAGCGGTTCGGATCAAACCCAGGGCCCGAATCTTGGACCGAGATCACTACGTGCTCCGATTTCTCCCTGGCGGAGCGAACCAACAACTCGCGCGTATTCTTTTCAACGTTGTTCAGGGCCTCGATGGCATTCATCATCAGATTTAGAACCACCTGCTGCAATTGGATTCGGTCTGCCAGGATGATTGGCACGTCGCTCGCAAGTTGGGTCTCCAAAGCAACACCGTTTTGCTGCATCTCGCCGCGTGCCAGCGCAATCACTTCGTGGATCGTCTCGTTAACGTCGAGCCAATCCTTTTGGGGCGGCGCCTTGTTGGCGAGCGCGCGTACACGAGAGATGATTTCGCTGGCTCGACGGCCTTCTGCGATCGCCCGTGAGGCGGACCGCCGTGCTTCTTGCAGCTTCTGCGCATCGAGCCAATGCAAACACGCGCTGGCGCTATTGACGACGGCAGCAAGCGGCTGATTGACTTCGTGGGCAATCGAAGCGCTCATTTCTCCGAGAGTTGCTACGCGCGCAACATGAGCGAGTTCCGCCCGCGTCTGGCGCAGCGCTTCTTCCGTTCGCTTGCGCTCGGTCACGTCGCGCAGGATCCCACTGAAGAACCGCTCGTCTCCTGTCCCCACCTCGGCAAACGACACATCCAGGTCAATCTCTCTTCCGTTCTTGTGCAGTCCAGGCAAAGAGACGGCGCTCCACGACATCCGTTTCTCCCCGGATTCCAGGTAACGGCGGATGGCTTCTTCGTGGCGGTGCCGCAGACGCTGAGGCATGAGCACCGTAATTTTCTGGCCGGTTACTTCCGCCGGGGTATAGCCAAAGGTCTTCTCCACTGCCCCGTTGACGAACAGAATGTTGCTCGTCTGGTCTATCGCCAGAATGACGTCCGTCGCGGTCTCGGCGAGCGTACGGTAGCGCTCCTCGCTCTGGCCCAACGCTTGCTCCTGCTGTTTGCGCTGGGTGATGTCTCTAGTATAGGTACGAAAGTGAACGGGTGCGCCGTTGACGTCCAATACAACCGAGGCGTTCAGATAAACCCATACGATGGAGCCGTCCTTCCGTATGTAGCGCTTCTCCAGATCAAACGACTTGAGCTCGCCGCGAATGAGCCGCAAGCATTGCTTCCACTCTGCTTCAACGTCCTCCGGGTGGGTGAACTCGTGAAACCGGCGTCCGAGCAGTTCTTCTTCTGTGTAACCTAACAGGTTGCATAGCGTTGGTGGCACCTTAAGCCAGCGACCCTCCAGATCCGAATGCGTCGCCATCACCAAGGAGAATTGCTCTGTACGCGCCAAATTCTCCTGGCTCTCGCGCAGTGCATTTTCGGCGAGCTTACGCTCGGTCAAGTCGAGCACGAAAGCGACGCCATCATCTCCACCTTCCTCAAACAGCGCGCCACCGATCAGCACGGGTATGCGGCTGCCGTCTCTCCGGAAGAACTCCTTCTCGAACGGCTGGAACGTCCCGACCGTTCGTAGCTCCGCCACGGCCTGTTCGTTGCGATCGCGCCACTCCGACGGCGTGAGCTCCCTCCAGCGCACGCGGCCCGACAGAACATCTTCACGGCCGTATCCCACCATGCGCAGAAATGCTTCATTGGCCTCGGTAATTTCGCCCTCGAGATTCCAGATGCAGACGCCCATGATGTTGGCGTCGACCAGGCGCCGTATCTTCGCTTCCCGTTCCTGGAGGTCGCTGTAAAGACGGGTATTCTCCAGTGAGATCGCTGCCTGCAAGGCCACCAGTTTCAGCACGGCGATCCGGGTTGGAGTGAACACGTGGGGCATCAGGTTGTTTTCAAGATAAAGCACCCCGACGAGTTTGCCCCGGTTGATCAGCGGCACGCAGAGAATGGAACGAGCGTGATGCTGAAGAACGTACGTATCGGCCGAAAAAGGGTTCTCGGCTGAGGCATCGTCCAAGATTACGCTCTGCCGGGTGCGCACGACATAATGGAGGATCGACTCCGGAAGAGCGGCCGCGGCCACGCTCGCTTCTCGCGTCCCGACGATCACACTGTTGCCGCTGGTGGTGGCCTCTGCTGCAATGCGCAGCTCATCACCCCGCGGGAGAATCAACAGACCTCGCTCAGCACCCGCATGCTCAATCGAAGTTCGCATAAGCTTGTCGATCAGCTTCTCCAGGACGGTCTCGCCCCACACCGCTTGCGACACTTTGACAACAGTGGTGAGATCCAGTTGCTCGACCGGCGTGCTGATCGTCGACGTGGCACTCGGGCGCACTGGCTCCCCGCGCAGATGCGGATGGGCTTGATCGAGCTGGCGCACCTTGGCGTCGGCTCCCCAACGGAGGTAGCAATAGCGCGCGTTGCGCAGATACGTATTGGCGATCGTCTCGAAGTCACGCGCCGCGTAAAACCGTGAGGCGAGTTCGTGGGCTATGCCCTCGTTTTGTAGAAACTTGTGTTCGCGTGCCGATCGAATCGCTTCTTCGTAAAGGCGCATCGCGTCCAGATCTCGCCCTTCCAGCCGCGCAATTTCGGCGCCGACCAACGCTGCGCGATTTGCAAAGTTTGCGGGGCAGTTTTCCGCCCACACAGTGAGTTGCAGATGGTGGTTAAGGAGCACGTCAAAATGCTGTGCCCGCTCGTCACTACCCGCAGCGTCGCAGGCAGCCGCCCGTGTCAGCGCGCCGTAGAAATGATAATCCGCGGCTTCCAGGAATGATCGTGTCGCCCAAAGCAACGGGGTGGCTTTCGCTACCGCCTCCATGGCCCTTGCATAATCGTGTGCCAGCACGCACGCTTGCAGCTTGTGAATCCAATACGTGCAGCTGCAGAGTGCCAGAGGCGGGTCTTCTTCTATGTGCCGCTCATAGGAGTTGTCACTGTACCCTGCATTGTCGGAAGAATTGAAGTCCAGCGAGGGCCCGCGAAGAGCTCGGATCAGCATGAGCTGGCAGGTAAACCAGTCGACGGCGAAACCAAATCGCGCCTTGCGAGCATAGGCGAGACCCTCCTCCGCCTCTCGTTCCACGTCGCCGAGAGGTTCTCCCGAGACGACAAGATTCGTGATCAGGTTCTTATAGCCAAAAACCGCATAGGTCAGATCACCTCTGGCGTTCGCCATGTCGAAGCCGCGCCTTATCAGTGCGCGGCTGGCGAAAAGATCTTTCATCCAGGGAACGGCGAATGCTCCGAAGGAGGCGTAGACCCGCGCCTCGAAAAGACCCAGGCCGCTATTCTGCACGAGGTCGCAGGCAAGCTGACCGAAGCGAAAAGCGGTCTGGTAGTCACCGAAACGAAATCCCAATACCCGGTTGATGTGGGAATAGGCATAGCACGAGGCATCACAGTTGCCATGCTCCAGGCTCAGCGTTGTCATTCGAAGGACGACGAGGTCGTACAGGTTGCTGTCGGTGAGCAGCGTTGGCGCGAACAGACCCGAGAGAACGTCCATTGTCGCGCGCCAACCTGGATCGCTCATCAACGGAAGCTCAATGAGCTGTTCAATCGAGCGGCCGTCGAGCAGTTGCCACATGCGCTCGAGTTCTTGACGGACGACGTCTTCCGACGGGTGCTGCGACCAGTCGATACCGACACTGCGGAGATATTCCAGGCCGACGTCGATGGCGCGATCGGGCCGGTCAAGGGTTAGGTAAAGCGCCTGGCGCAAATGCGTGACGGCGGCTCTGCCGACCACCGTTACCGCACGTCCCACTAGGGCCGAGAGGCGTTTCTCTGCGGAGGCGAGTTCGCCGGTCAGGAATTCACATTCGGCCAGGTGAAGCTCCAGATCGAACACCAGGCGATATTGCCGCGCCCAGCAGTCATCTTCCAACAAAGCACGACCGGCGGCGAAATAGGTCAATGCCGATGCATAAGCCGTTGAAGTCCTCGCGCGCTTGCCGGCGCGCAGATTGAGATCAGCGATCCGCTCCCGCTCCTCATGCGATTGAATCAAGGCTGCGCCGCGGTCGACTTGATTGACGATCTCGAAGATCTTCATGTCGATCTCGGCGGGCGTCGTTCGCGCGGCAAGTGTCCTGCCAATCTGCAGGTGCACTGCCGCCCTCTCATCCTCAGAGATGAGGGCATAGGCCGCTTCGTGAACACGGTCGTGGAGGAAAATATAGGCGCCCTCCTGACGGGAGATGAGCCCCGCGCGCACAGCTTCCCAGAGAGCGGCATTTATCTCGTCTTCAGATAACCCAAAAACCGTACTCAATACGGTGGTCTGTCCGCTATTTCCCAGGCAGGCGAGTTTTCCCAAGAAGTCTCGCGTTTTGCCCGGAAGACGGTTCAGCTTCGTGGCCATGAAATCGACCACGTTCTCGGTGAACCCCTTGGCCCGAATCCGCGCCATGTCCCAGGTCCAGGCTCCGGCGCCGTGCTCAAATGCGAGCAGTGCCTCCTCGGCAAGAACCATCAAGAATTGGATCGTGAAGAACGGATTCCCCCCGGTCTTTTCGTGCACCAGCTCTACGAGCGGCTGGGCGACCGGCGGTTCGCAGTGCAGCGCGTCGATGACGAGGTGACCCACATCGCGGGGCTTGAGAGGCTCGAGTACGATCTCCCGCACCCTTCCATTGGCATTGCGGATCCCGCCAAGTGTCCGTACCAGCGCGTGCGTCGGACCAACTTCGTTATCCCTATATGCGCCGACCAACAGCAGGTGGCGCACCTCTGGATGGGTGCTGAGATGTTCGATCAAATCGAGCGTCGCCCTATCCAGCCATTGCAGATCGTCGATGAACAAAGCGAGCGGATGCTCCGCCCGAGCGAACACGCCGAGGAATCGACGGAAGACTTGCTGGAATCGTGTTTGCGCTTCCTGCGCCGGGAGGTCGGCAACCGGTGGCTGTTCACCGACGATGAGTGAAAGTTCCGGAATGAGGTCGACCATGAGCGAGCCGTTCGCGCCCAGCGCCTCGAGCAGCGCGGAGCGCCAGCGAGCGAGCTCCGCATCGTTCTTGCTTAGCACCTGACGCACGAGACTTTGTAACGCCTGCGCCAAGGTCGCGTAGGGGATGTCGCGCTTGTACTGATCGAACTTGCCGGACGCGAAGACACCGCGTGGTGGAACCAGCACTTTGTGGAGTTCATTGACAACCGAGGACTTACCGATACCGGAATAACCGGAGACCAGTACGAGTTCGGTTGTGCCCTGGCTCACGACGCGATCGAATGCAGCAACAAGAGCGTCGATCTCGGTCTCTCGTCCATACAACTTTTCCGAGATCAGAAGCTGGTCCGATATGTCGTGCGCGCCCAGTGCAAACGGGTCGATGCGTTGGTGCGCCTCCCATGCCTTCAGACAATGTTCGAGATCGAATGCGACGCCCGCCGCGGTCTGGTAACGGTCCTCAGCGGTTTTGGCGAGAAGCTTCATCACGATCGCAGCAACCGGAGCCGGAATGCCATCCGCTCGCTCGTCGGGCGGCATCGCCTGGCGCGCGATGTGGCAATGGATCCACTCCATGGGATCCGAAGCCGTGAACGGAAGCACCCCGGTAAGCATCTCGTACAGCGTGACGCCGAGCGAATAGAGATCGCTGCGCGCGTCAACGGATCGGTTCATGCGACCAGTCTGCTCGGGCGCCATATAGGCAAGCGTTCCCGCGATGATCTCAGGCGGTTCAGGCGCCCGCCGTTCACGCGGCACGCGGGAAGCAATGCCGAAGCCTGACAGCCAGACCTCACGGCTGTCGATGTTGATCAAGATGTTTGATGGCTTGACGTCCTTGTGAATTAACCCGCGGCTATGGAGACAACCGAGCGCGACAGCCAGGCCAATCGCGACGTGCAGGAATGGCGTCAAATCCCAGGGCTTTCCGACCATTCGCGCAAGGACCTCGCCACCCGGGTCCTTCATCAGGAGCGCAGGCCTTCCAAGCCGGCGTTCCAGCGCCACGGGCCGCGCCGCCCATGCGGAGTCCAGCTCGTCCCGAAGCGCATAAGCGTGATCGAGCCGCGCCACGGTCTCCACCGTCGGCTGTGCCGACGCAGGCGTGCACACCAAAAGCGAAAAGGGGTCATCGTCCGATACACGTCGGGACAGGACAAATTCCTCATCTTCCCAAAGCGTCTCAGCGACGTTTGCCGGCAGTTCTGTCACGATCTAGAACTCCGACCGACGCGAATGATCGTCATGCGCCACCCTCGTTTGCTGGCAGCGCGCAGCGCAACTTGAAATTATGCCTCGACCATCATTTGGGATAGCCCGAACCCGCCGCCGTGATTCCCACAATTGAGCGCCCGGCTTAGTTGGATGAACGAGCTCGCTCGCACGCCGGGCACAGTTCGTGTCCGCATCCATCACAATAGCCAGCAGCGGCTGGCGGACTGCGTGTACAATCGAGCTCACGATCTCACCACGCACGCACAAGCGTGCTGCACGCGCGTCAAACCGCGCTACAGCCCGCGCAGAGTCCGGAAAAGCGTCGATCCTCAAAATCACGGTACCCTGATTTGCCACCCCGTAGCGAGCCTGCGTGGGAAGGCTCCGAAAGACGATCATTGCTTCATGTTTTGTCCTCAAATCGGCTCCGATTTGAGGAAACCTGCAGTAGAGTATTTGGAGGCGCCGTGAAATTCGATAGCCTTGCGGGATTAACCGACCTATTCGCAAGTATAGGATATCCCGGCGGCGGGTTGGATTTCCCGTCTCAACGCATCGGCAACATTTGCTGAAAGCGCGTCAGCTGCTCTTCAAGCGCGCTCCGATCCCGTGGTTGATGGGCGCCGGCAAATGAGTTTTTGCCATCCACTCATGCGGTGGGAAGTTGTGGAGCAACGTCGGAAACTGCAACACGAGTCGACGTATTTCGATCTTGAGCGCCCACACAAGGAGTGGTGTCTGGCCCTCGCTCCACCGTGGCGCGACGAACAAGGCTCACCCACTTAGGCCGTCCGAGCGCATCGAAAACGGCCTCCAACAGAACATCGATCAAGGTCAACCTTGAGAGAGGCGCTTTGGCTGAACGGTTCGCCGAGGGGGTCTCGCACCATGCCGATGGCCCCGACCAGCTGGAGCCTCCTGCACGGCCTGCCTCAGGTCGTTAGCGAAGTCAAACCAACGTATAGGTTCTTTATAGTCTAACTACTATTACGCTCTACACCGTGCTGCAGTGAAATTACCGCTCCAAATGCGTAATAGCCTCAATGCAAATAAGAAATGAGACGTCGTACCTGAGATTGCGAGAACTCATACCCTTATTGTGCTTGCTGCCATGTTTCCTCGTCGCTACGGCCTGCTCAACCGTAAGTTATCCCATAAGCGATTTACTGGTTGGTGAAGAGGCTTCTGTTTCTCACGTTAAGCAGCAAAACTTTTTCGATCTGCTCTACGTCACTGACCGGGCGCCTGCCGCTTCGGTTGATGGCAAGCTCTCCTACAGTTCGTTCAGGAGTCATTCAATGAGCTTCGGTTCGGTTACGCTTGCTCGCGAGCAGTCGCGTTTTGGTGCCGCCCGGCAGCCTGACGCGCCGCTACATGTTCTCCGCACGACCAAACTAGGAGAATTTCCGCAGTCGCCGTACCCAATCGAACTCACGCGTGAGGGGTCTCGTCGGGTACCGGCAACTGTCGATGCCCATTTGCGGGCAGCCGCTGGATTGCAGGATGAGGTGAGCCGGCGCCTTGCGATGGCGAAGCGCAAAGAAGTGGTCCTTTTCATTCATGGCTATAACAACAGCTTCGACGATGCCGCCAAAGCCACCGGCAAGATATGCGATACCCTTTCTCAAGAGTTTGTGTGCGTATCGCTGTCATGGCCCGCGGGCGGGTCGGGCGGCGCTTTCTATGGCTACAATATCGACCGCGAGTCCGGCGAATTCGCAGTAGCGGATGTGAAGAAGGCCATTCGGATCATTTCCGCGACCGAGGTTGTCAAAGGTCTCCACCTCGTCGCGCACAGCCGCGGCGCAGACGTCCTGCTGTCCGCTCTTCAGCAGTTGGGAATGGAGGCTTACGTCACCCGGTCGTCCCCTACGGAGCGGTATAAAATCAATAATGTGGTGCTGTTCGCTCCTGACATCGATCTCGACGTTGCGACAGCAAAATTGTTCGGCTTCGTGTCTGATCCCGATGCGCCACACGGCACGACAGCGACCCCTTACGGCCCCTTACCGCCCATAGGCCCGCTGCATCTGACCGTATATTCATCACCCAACGACAAGGCGCTCGCCCTTTCAAGCGGGTTGTTCGGAAGCGTTGTGCGCCTCGGGCGTTTAACCAGCGCCAGCATCATCTCCAAGGAGGTGGGCTCGAATGCGCTTTGGAAGAATTCGCAGCTATCGGGTATCGCCGACTTTATCGAATATAGGGGCAGTGCTGGCCTTGCGGGGCACAGCTATTTCTTGTCCGACCCAGCGGTGCAGAAAGATCTAGCTGCCTTAGTCAGGAGCCGTCTCGAGGCCGGTGACCCCGGTCGGCTACTGGTCGAAATAAAACGTCCATTTTGGAGAGTCCTCAGCGGCAATTCTGCAAACCAACCGTCCCGCGACGGGCGAAATCTGCTCAATGAGTGACAGCAGGCGCCGCCCTCGACCCACTGCGGACATCGAGTGCTTCTCTCACACCCGCTTCAAAATGGCTTCTGATGCCTTCTCCGCGATCATGATCACCGGCGAGTTCGTGTTGCCGGAGACTATCGTCGGCATGATGGAGGCGTCGACGACATGCAATCGGCCGATGCCGTGCACGCGCAGCTCCGCGTCCACCACTGTCATAGCATCACCCCCCATCTTGCAGGTACCGACCGGGTGAAGGATCGTAAGCTCACGCTTGCGGTCGTTGAGCGTGGCGGGGAAACGGTCACTCGGTTCAAAGCCGTGCGCTTTGCAAAGCTCTCGTTGACCACCACCTCGTCCATGTCATTCGGGTAAGGCAGGCGGCCGCCCCGCTATAGAGTCGATTGAGCAACGGGGGACCGCTTTCCGGAAGCGAAATGAACCGCCCGGTTGCGGGTTCGGGGAAGTCCGGGATGTCGAGAAGCGCGAGTTCGGCGATCCGGGCTTCGATGCCGGCAACGCCGGAAATCTCGGCAATGCGCGTGACGAGCGTCTTCGGGGCTCGAGTCACCTCCGCGAAGACGTCAGCCAACTGGTACCGTTTCGTAGTTGGCGGTGCGCGTCTCATCCAGCGACCTGAACGATCCGGCCGACGTCACCAGAGATGCGACACCACCGGCGACCACTACGGCGATGGCGAGGACCTGCCCCCAGAGCCGCCTCAGGTCCCGCTTCAACTTAGTGTCTAGTGTGCTCATGCGTCACCACGTCAGCGCCGCGATGGTGTGCCGCCGCTCATCCACTTCGATCTTCGAAATCGTCCCGGCGCGCCACGAGTCTAATTCACCGCAGTCAGCTTGGCATCGGACCCAGCCACGGGCTTTCGCGAGCCTATGGAGGAGCGTCGTATCAATCGCTCAACCAACCTTCGAGTTCTCCCCTGCTCCCGACTGCGAGCCGTGCTTGTGCGCGCCATGGCCGCCATGGCCATGGTGAAACAGGTGCAGCAGTGGGCATGCAAGGACGAGCAGATACGGCAGGTAGCCAAGCGCGTGAAGGCGGTGCTCCGAGAGGAGCAGGAACCCACCGATCAACAAGAAGCCGATCAACACGTATGCTGTCCTCGATCGCCAGAATCCTCCGGTCTCCGCGACCTTGTGTCCGCTGTGCAAATCCGGCGAAGGCTGCGCCAGACGATCTTCGCCAACCATCGGAACTCCCTCCCTCCCTGCTTACATCATTCCCATCATCGGCGGCACAAGCAGCCTGTCGGCCATCTGCTTCTGCGCTGCATCGAGAGCCTGATAGAGAGGAACGAGGGCTGCCTTCAACTTGCGCACGCTTTCTAGCCGGCTGGCGAGAGCGCTTTCCCGGAGCTCAATACGCTGCAAGGGTGTGGCTGCGGCCCCATCGGGCCCCCCCATCGCACCCCGCATCTGCATCATGCCCGCGCGCGCGCCGAGCGCGTCGGCGCGCAGAACCTCGGCGAAGGCGTTCCACAACACCTCCTGCTTGGGCGTTATTTTCAGTTCAGTCTTTAGAAATGCAATGCGCCCCTCGATATGTTCGGGGGCCATCATCTGGGACATCGCCCCCATGCCGCCCTGCCCCATCGGTCCTTGTCCGGCGGCCATCATGCCCATGGGACCCTGACCGCCCATCATCCCCATCATTCCGCCCATCATGTCACCGGACATCATGCCGTTCGGCATCGTGGCGCTTGGGTTGGCGGGGATCTGCGGTTGCGCAGTTTGCTGTCCGGGTGTGGCCTCGGGATGATGTGCGTCTTCTGCAAAGCTTGGCGTCCCAAGCACAAGCATTGAGCTCGTAAGCAGGATAGTTCGCAGCGTGGCCATGTTCGTTTCTCCCAATCCGCCTGATCATCAGTGATCTGGGTGGAAGAATACCCGTGCTGAGTAACTCCGCCTTGAGGGAAATCAAGTTCGTCTGCAGGAATCTAGCGCATCCAGCTTTAAGCTCATCGATTTTGAGCCACTATGCGGGCTGAGCTGGCCGCGACATGCTTGCGCGGCAATTGACGTGAATCAATGTCGAGTGTCTCGGGAAAGCGTATCTTGAAGGGTCATAGCTGGGTGAACGAGCACAGGAGTTCGTTCCATGCAGCATGAGCAAACCGTATCGTCTCACGTGCAAGTATCCGCGGCTGGCGCTTTGCCAAGGATGCGATCTGCGGAATGATGGTCGACAAGGCAACTGACTTCCGAGCGCGGCGGGCGCACATATTATTTCTGCAGCCAGACTTGCCTGCGGACCTTCGAGGACCCGGAGCGCGAACTCAAGTCCGTGCGCACCAGGGTCGCGATCGCGCTCACCGTGGTTCTCGATACTTTACCGAAATGGAGGAAGTGCCATGACCAAGCGCATTCTTGTCGCAACCGATGGATCCGACAAAGCCCGGGAAGCCGTGGCGATGGCGGCGAACATAGCCAAGGCTCTCGGAGCGAGACTCACGATCCTCCACGTCATCCTGCATGGGCTCCGGGCCGAGGAGGCGAGCCGCCTCGCCGAGCCGGAGCGCCTCGTCCGCCGTGTATCGGCCGTGACTCTGCCGCAGTTGGAGCGTGTTCCCAGTTCGATGGTCGAGTTGTTCCGTGCCTCGCAAGGCGACATCGGAGAAATGGTTTCGGTCTTGGGTGACCGCGTTGCCGAGGACGCTGCCGATCTTGCCCGAAGCATCGGCGTCAGTAGCGTGGAGACGCGCGTCGAGCCCGGCGCCTACGCTGAAACAATCCTTAATGTCGCTGAGGAGATCGGTGCGGACATGATCGTCGTTGGAAGCCGCGGGCTCGGGCGGTTGAGGGGTATGCTGGTCGGAAGCGTGTCGCAAAAGATCATCCAGCATGCACATTGTTCCGTGCTGGTAGTACGCTGAACATCTCGCTATCCATTGCGCAAGAGCTCCCAGCCGGCCGAGCGCCCGCCCTTCTTTATGCGGATGCAATGGGCCTGTGGAAGATCTGCAGGCCAAAGCCACAGCCGGCGCGTTTCACCAAGAGCGGTTGAGCGGAAACTGAGGGACGAAAACACGTCGATGAGGGACGCGAGCGACGGTCCTTCAGGCCTTTACCTCACGTTATTGTTTGGTGGGGCTAGAGAGGAATCGCACCTTCCGCGCGAGTGCGGCGCACAACTCCGGGCGCATCTCAACGTTCCGCTTTCCAGTGGTCAGTCCCGGGGAGCCGCAATCGCGAGGCATCATCAGGCCGACATCAGGCGGTGAAGCGACCCTTCGCGCAGCAGTGATCGGGTGACGCCGCCAAGCAGCCACTCGCGAAGGCGGCCATGACCATAGCCGCCCGAGACGATCAGATCCGCTCCCATCTGTTTGGCGATGCCAACCAGCACCTCCCCAGCCTCGCCTTCGCGATGGTCCACGATCTCAGCGCGGGCTTTTGCACCATGATCGATGAGATAGCGGACGACGTCGGTGGCACTGGCCATCGCCCGATCCGGCTCCTGATCCGCGACGGTCGCCACCACGACTTCGCGCGCATGCACAAGGAAGGGCATCGCGTCTGCTACCGCCCGTCTTGCCTCACGGGCATCCTTCCAGGCAACGACGACGCTTCTCGCCTTAAGAGGTGCGAGATCGGCCCGCGGTATGAGGACCGGACGGCCCGCTGCATGTATCAGCGCGCCCAGATCTATGGCGGTGTGGGCGTCGCGTCCGCCCCCTTCGCCACCTGCTCCAGCGACTACAAGGTCCGCCGCTCTCGCGGCCGTTGCCAGCCCTTTTGTCGGATCGCCGACGGCAGTACGCAGCGAATCGGCCCCTCCCATTTCGCCGCTGGCATCGAGATCACTTCTGAGCGCGTCCAGGCGGCGTTCGATCTCCCTCGCCTCAAGCCGCATGAACTCGGCGTCCACGATCACCCCGGGCGGAGGCGCCGCAATCGGGTGTATGTCGCCGGCGGCAAAGCCGATCAGATTTGCCTCAAAAGGCGCAGCGAGGTCGCGCGCGAAATTTAGCTGCGATGCTGCGGCATCGTTTATGTCCAAGTGCACCAGTATCGTGTTGTAAATCATGGCCGCGACCTCGGTTTGGCCTCTCGTCACAGAACTTAACCATCGATCGACCGCCCTCGCCTTGACCGGCATCAAAGATGATTGGGTGATGCTTGGGCGGCCCATGCAGATGTCGTTTGATGCGCGTCAAAGCGTCCCTTCCGCCCTGTGCTACAAAAGCAAAGAACGGAGGTTGGAGCCATGGCTCACAAGCAGGTCCTTTTCCATTCGGCTGCCCGAGAAAAGATCTTGAAGGGCGCTTCGCAATTGGCCGATGCCGTTCGGGTCACACTTGGGCCGCGGTCGAAAGCTGTCCTGATCGAAAGAAAATGGGGAGCGCCGATCGTCCGACGCAAAGCCCTCTTGCAGGACATCGCCATCCTCACGGGTGGACAGCTCATTTGCGAGGAGCTGGGCCTCAAGCTCGAAACGGTTATACCCGAACAACTTGGCCGTGCCGACCAAACCCCCGCTCGAGCTCACAGACGATCGGAGCAAGAAGTCATGGAACTGACAGAGCGAAAGAAAGCGCTCGAAGAAAAGTACATCCTCGATTTCGAGCGTTCCTTGAGAGTTCGCGAATGCCGAGACCGTCTGCTGGCCGGATGGGCAGCACACGTGCTTGATCGAGCCGACGCGGCCGCTTACGCGGAGGAGATCGCTGAAGCCAGCCGGACCGAAGCCGGCGACGAGGATGTCCTACGCAAGGTCCTTCGGGACTTCGAGAGCGCCGGAATCTGTGGTAGGGCAGCCCTTGATCGGCAGCACGCTGAAAAGCGAGGCAATCGTGAGCGCTATGACCATCAGAAGCAGCCTGCTCGTAATGGCTGTCTGATAGCGTGAAATAGGTTGTGCCTGGTCATTGTCGAATTCCGCTGACCTTTACCGTCACCCACGAACGACGGCTACCACGTGCAAGCACATCACACATCCAAGCAGCGCGCCCTGTTCTCCGTCAAAAAGGGAATGGGGGGCGGTTTTTCGGTTCTACAGCTTGTGCAGTCTTTGACGCGCATCAATGAGGCTGGTGCCACATAGGGCTCTACTACACACAACTGGCTGGAACACCGGGCGAGAAACGCGACAGGCCCAGCCAGGGCGGCTTTGCGGTCGCGCTTACAACGAGCGGCCCGATGAGCCTGCAACTCTGCTTTGAAGGAGCACCAGCCATGGCTGAACCTGTAACCAAATTGCCCATCAAGTCGGACGAGAAAGCCGTCGAGCATCGCGGCGAGTCGTGGCTGCCGTTCGAAAGCCTCCGATCCGAAATCGACCGCCTGTTCGACGACTTCGCTCCGACCCTGTGGCATCGCCCCTTTGCGTCCGCATTCATGCGTCGGATGCCGCGGCAGTCGGAGTTCAAGATCGCGCCCGCCGTCGACGTCGCGGAGACGGAGAAGAGTTACGAAATTACCTGCGAACTGCCAGGGATGGAGGAAAGGGACATCGAGGTAGCGGTCTCCAGCGGAACCTTGACGATCCGGGGTGAGAAGCAGGAGCAGAAAGAAGAGAAGAACAAGGACTACGTCCTTTCGGAGCGTCGCTACGGCTCTTTCCAGAGGGCCTTCCGATTGCCTGACGGCGTCGATGCCGACAACATCGCCGCCAATTTTTCGAAGGGCGTTCTTTCCGTGACCCTGCCAAAGACCCCAGAAGCGCAGCAGAGCGAGCGCAAAATCCAGATCAAACCAGCCTAGCATTCGGCACTGGGAGAGCAAGACGTGCCGGCTGGCGCGTCTTGCTCTGGTTCATCGTCGCGTCACGATCCTACGTTCCAACGGAGCAAAACCATGTCATTCAAGACGATCCTCGCGGTCGTCGGCGTATCGCAGACCGACCGCGACCTGCAGGTGGCTACAGATATCTCTGATCAAGTCTCCGCGCACTTGAGCGCTCTTATCGTCGGCTTTGCGCCACAACCGACGGGGCGGTATGCAACACTTGCGCCAGCGTGGCTCGAACAGCGCGAGCGAAATCTGCAAACGCTTGGCGAAACCGCGAAGACGGTTCGCGACAAACTCTCGAAGCGGGAGATTTCATTTAATGTCGACAGCATTTACGCGGAGGTGGCAGGTGCCACCTACGACATAGGTGAACGTGCGCTCTATGCCGATCTTGTCCTGATCGGTCCCGGCGCCTTCGAGGACGACGATCTCAAGGAGCAGATTATCGGCGGTGGCCTCTTGCAGTCGGAACGTCCGGTCTTGCTTATCCCGCCCGCATGTACCGCGACGCTCAAGCCGAAGACCGTCCTGTTAGCCTGGGACTCGCGTGCCCAATCCGCACACGCGGCGCGAGAGGCACTCCAGCTGATGGCCGACGCCGATTCCGTTCACGTCACCATGGTGGATCCCACGGCGACGCTCCGCACGAGCGGAGATGAACCCGGAGCAGATGTCGCCGCCTATCTTGCCCGCCACGGCATTCACGTGACGATCGATACACTGCCCAGTGAAGGCCGGACCGTGGCACAGGCTCTGCAGCGACATGCGATTGATGTCGCCGCCGATATGATCGTCATGGGCGCCTATGGTCACTCCCGGCTGCGCGAACTCATATTCGGTGGCGTCACGCGATCGATACTCAACGAAGCCCGGCTCCCCGTGTTGATGGCGCGATGATGAAACAGAAGATTACGAACGCTTGCGATTGAGGCCAGCATCATGTCAACCATAAGAATTCCGCACGGCAGCGTAGTGCTGGTGTGCGATGGAGCCAAGGCTCTCATCCTGCGTAACCAAGGGGATGCAGAGCTCATCAATCTCATTCCGGTCAAGGTCGAATCGGAATATCAACCTCCGGCACGGGAACTCGGAGCGGACCGTGAGGGGCGAGTTTACCAGTCGCGAGGCGGCGCTCGAAGCGCAGTCCGGCAAACGGACTGGCATGACCGGGCAGAGGAAGCCTTCGTTTCCCACATTTGCGAGAAACTTGTCGTCTTCGCACGCGACGAGGGCATCGATGAACTGGTTCTCGTTGCACCGCCGCGCGTCCTTGGCCTGCTGCGCAAGCAACTGGATTCCTCGGCGCATGCGTTAGTCATCGCCGAAGTGGCCAAGGATCTGGTGAGGTTTCCAATCCCGGAGATCGAGCATTATCTTTCGCGATGATACCCACCTGAGACGAGGCAAGGTTCGCGGCGGTCGCGGCGACCCGAGGAGTGAGTGGTGGAGAACGAGGCATCGGCGATCGCCCTGAAGGCGTGCGAACTCACCAAGATCTATCGGATGGGTGCGGTGGAAGTACACGCCCTGCGCGGGGTGGACGTAGCCCTTCGCGAGGGCGAGCTGGTGGTGCTATTGGGACCATCCGGTAGCGGCAAGTCGACCCTGCTCAATATACTTGGCGGCCTCGATACGCCGACTGGCGGAACGGTCAGGTTTCGCGGACAGCCCCTCACTCTGGATAGCGAACGCGCACTCAACCTTTATCGTCGCAATCACGTCGGCTTCGTTTTCCAATTCTACAATCTCATCCCCAGCCTAACGGCCCGCGAGAACGTCTCCCTCGTGACGGAGATCGCCAGAAACCCAATGTCGCCCGTTGAGGCGCTTTCGATCGTCGGTCTCGGCGACAGGCTCGATCACTTCCCCGCGCAGCTTTCCGGCGGCGAGCAGCAGCGCGTTGCCATTGCCCGCGCAATCGCCAAGCGCCCCGACCTGCTTCTCTGCGATGAGCCGACGGGCGCACTCGACAGCAAGACCGGAATCCTCGTGCTCGACGCAATCCTCAGGATCAATCGGGAACTCGGCACGACCACGGCGCTTATCACCCATAACGCCGTCATTGCCGACATTGCCAATCGCGTGCTCTACTTTGCCGACGGGCGCATCGTCGAAACGCGGACCAACGCCGCGCAACGCGCCCCCGGCGAACTCGCCTGGTGAACATGATGAGCAGTCTCGATCGCAAGCTCATCCGTGAACTCTGGAGACTGAAGGCGCAGGTTCTTGCGATCGCACTGGTGATCGCGTCCGGTACCGCCCTGCTCATCATGGCGCTGACGACGATTGAGGCGCTCGAGGAGACGACCGCCGCCTATTACGAGCGGACGCGTTTTGCCGATGTGTTTGCCCAGGCAAAGCGCGCGCCCGAAAATCTCCAGCGCGAAATCGCTGATCTTCCAGGCGTCCGCCTCGTGGAGACGCGTATCGTCGAAGGTGCAATTCTCGACATGCCCGGCTTTGCCGAGCCGGTCGTTGCGCAATTGCTCTCGCTGCCGGAACGGGGGCCTCAGCTTCTGAACGCGTTGGTTGTCAGATCCGGACGCCTGGCCGACCCGACCCGGCCCGACGAGGTGGTCGTCAGCGAGCCTTTCGCCGAGGCTCACCAATTGAAGCCCGGCGACAATTTCGATGCCGTCTTGAGGGGGCGTAAACGCACGCTGCAGGTCGTTGGCACAGCACTCAGCCCCGAATTCGTCTACGCGATTGCCCCCGGCGGCCTCATGCCGGACGACGAGCGTTTCGGCATCCTGTGGATGGGGCACGATGCGCTGGCGGCTGCCTTCGACCTGAAGGCATCCTTCAACAGTATCGCGCTCAGCCTACTGCCCGGCGCTGACGAAAAGGACGTTATCCGCCGGCTCGACGGCCTCCTGGCTCCCTTCGGCGGCATCGGTGCCTACGGTCGCGCCGACCAGACCTCGAACTGGTTCCTGGAGAGCGAAATCGCCCAGCAGACGAACATGTCGCGGATCATGCCGACCATCTTCCTGGCGGTGGCCGCCTTCCTCACGAACATGGTGATGGCGCGGCTGATCGAGACCGAGCGTCGCGAGATCGGCCTCCTGAAGGCGTTCGGCTACAACAATTGGGCGATCGGCTGGCACTACGCCAAGATGGTCCTCGTCATAGGGACGATCGGCATCCTGATCGGCTCGCTGATCGGCGCCTGGCTCGGCCATTGGAACACGGAACTCTACACCAAGTTCTATCGCTTTCCCTTCCTGCTCTACCGCCCCGGCCCAGCCGGCTTCGTGATCGCCGGCGCCATCAGTCTCGGTGCGGCGCTCGCCGGCAGCCTCGCCGCGGTACGTCGGGCCGTGCGGCTGCCACCTGCGGAAGCCATGCTACCTCCTTCCCCGCCGGTCTATCGGCGCATATGGGCGTCGCGGACGGCGCTCGCCGGCGCCTTGGACGAGCCATCACGCATGATCTTCCGGCGCATCATCCGATGGCCTGTGCGGGCCTTCCTCGCGAGCCTCGGCCTCGCCCTGTCGATCGCTGTGCTGATCATGGCCCTGCAATGGGTCGACGCCATCGATTCCCTTGCCGAGACGACCTTTGAACGTGGACAGCACCAGGACGCGACAGTTGCGTTCAACGACCCGCAGCCAATCGACACTGTCGCAGACTTCGAGAATCTGCCCGGCGTCCTGGCGGCGGAGCCCTATCGTTTTGTCTCGGCACGCATCAGGCATGCTCATCTCTCCGAGCGACAAGGCATCATAGGCGCTCCGCCCGGCGCCATCCTCAGCCCCGTCTTCGACGTCGAGCGCGGGCGCATCGAGGTTGCTCCCGGCGGACTCATGGTCTCACGCAAGCTCGCCGAGCTTCTGGATGTGAATGCCGGCGACACCGTCGACGTCGAACTCCTGGAAGGGCGCCAGACGCGACTGAGCCTGCCAGTAGCGCAAGTCTTCGAAACCTATCTCGGCACGCCCGCCTATATGGACATGACCGCGCTCAACCGCGTGGCCGGCGATGGCCGCGTCGTGAGCGGCCTGCACATACGCGTCGATGCTCCGAGCCGCGCGACGTTGCTGGCAAGACTCAAAGACATCCCCAATATCGCCGCTGTACTTTTCCGCCAGGCCGCGATCGACACGTTCTACGAGACGATGGGAGAAACGATCTTTATCTTCATCGGCTTCTTCGTCGCCTTCTCGATGACGCTTTCAGTCGGCGTCACCTACAATTCGATCCGCATCGCGCTTTCCGAACGGGCGCGCGAATTGGCGACGCTCCGCGTCCTCGGCTTCAGCCGCTGGGAGATCTCCTACATCCTGCTTGGCGAAGTCGGCATACTGACATGGATCGCGATCCCGCTCGGCGCAATCATCGGCTATGGCCTTGCATGGTACATGACGAGTGCCTTCGAGACGGAACTCTACCGCGTGCCGCTCGTCTTGAGGGATGCGACCTACGGCAAGGCGGCGCTGATCGCGCTCGCGGCCACGCTGGTCTGCGCCGCGGTCGTGCGTCGGCGGCTCGATCGTCTGGACCTCATCGCAGTGCTGAAGACAAGGGAGTAGTCCGTGAACGTCGTGAAACGCAGGTTGGTGATCTGGGGCGGTCTGTTGGCCTTGCTCGCAGCCGGCATCGTTTACGCATTGCGACCGCAGCCGATCCCGGTCGACCTCGCCACGGCGGAGAAGGGCTTGCTCCGCGTCACTCTCGACGAGGAGGGCGAAACGCGCGTGCGCGACGTCTACACGCTTCATGCGCCGTTGCGTGGCCAATTGCAGCGGATCACCGCCGAAGCAGGCGATTTCGTCGAGGCTGGAAAGACCCAGCTCGCACAAATCGAGCCGGCTCCGCCAGCCTTCCTGGACGTGCGGATAGAGGCGGAGCTGCACGCGGCCGTCGAGGCGGCGCGGGCGGCTCATAACCTCGCCGCCGCCGAACTCAACAAGGCCAAAGCCGACTTGACGTTTGCCGAGGGAGAGCGCGCCCGCGCCCGACTGCTGATCGAACGCAGGACGATCTCTCAGCGCGCCCTGGAAGATGCCGAGCGTGCGCACAACGTCGCACAAGCCAATCTCGCTACCGCCGAGGCGGCGCTGAAAGTGCGAGAGCACGAGCTCCATCAGGCGCAATCACGCCTCCTGTCGCGTCAGGAGATCCGAAGCCTCCGTGACGACTGCGAATGCATGTCGGTAACCGCCCCGGTGAGCGGTGTGGTGCTGCAGATCATGCGCCGCAGTGAAGGCGTCGTGGAAGCCGGAACGCCGCTGCTCGATATCGGCGATCCTGCGGATCTGGAGATCGTCGCCAACTTCCTCTCGGAGGATGCGGTCCGGATCAGGCCCGACCAGAAGGCGATCATCACCGGCTGGGGTGGAGAGGAGCTCAACGCAGTCGTGCGGCGCATCGAGCCTTTCGGAAAAACCGAGGTGTCGGCGCTCGGGATCGAGGAGCAGCGCGTAGACGTCGTGCTTGATTTTGCCGATCCGCCGGAGCGTTGGCGTTCACTGGGGCATGGTTATCGTGTCGACGTGCGGGTGATCCTGTTTGAAGGCGAAGTTCTGAACCTGCCGCTTGGCGCTCTGTTCCGGCAGGGCGACGAATGGGCCGTGTTTGTCGCCGCAGAGGGGCGGGCGCAATTGCGCCGCGTTGCCGTCGGCCAGCGAAACACACTCTCCGTGGAAATCCGAGAAGGGCTTAACCCTGGGGACAGAGCGATTCTGTACCCGAGCGATCGGATGAAGGACGGGATTGCTATCGTGGAGCGTTAGCCCGCCGGCCAGCGCCGCGCGTCTCAGCAGACGCACAAAGGGCGTTGTAGCACTTTGAAATGCGCGACGATTTAAGGAGCATGCAGTAGCTTGCCTATTCGAGCTCCAGCCGGTACGCGGTACCGGCCCGTAGGATGTCGACGGAAGCGCTCCCTTGTGTGCTTTCCAGAACGCTTCGGATCTGATCGACCGAGACGGGCGGCTCGCCGTTGATGGCCGTCAGATAATCGCCAGTTCTCAGCCCCATCGAATAGGCGACGCTGCCCGATGCAACGTCGACGAAGACCGCTCCCGCCGGCGCGCAAGCCGGTGAGCCATTGGCGGATGGAAATTCAATGACGACCGACTCCTGGCCCGCGTCCAAGTTGGACCGAGCGGCCGCATCGGAAAGCATGACACTCAGCTTCTGCAACTTTTCTCCTCGACGAACATCAAGCGTGATGCGGGCGTTCGCCGGGAGCAGGCTGATCGCGTTCCTGAAAGCTGCGTCCGTCGGGAAGGTCCGGCCATCCAATGCGACGATAATGTCGCCGAGACGCACGCCTTGTCGTTCCGCCGGCGAGTTGCAGACAAGCTCATTCACAACAAACCCTTGCGTCTCAGCGGCACTGCCTACCCGAATATCCGCGGCGCCCGTGACCGAGAGACCAAGCCACCCGCGCTTGTATTCGCCGTGGGCGATCAGCTCCCGCACGATTTGCACCGCGATGTCGGACGGAATCGCAAAGCCTATGCCGGTGCTCGCTTCGTCTGGCGCAGCAATCGCCCGTGCAATACCGATCAACTCGCCGGAGCCATTGACCAACGCACCGCCGGAATTGCCTGGATTAATGGCCGCGTCGGTCTGGATGTAGTCCTGGTATTCATCGGCACCGAGGCCAGAACGGCCCAAACCGCTGATGATGCCAAAGGTCGCCGTTTGCGTCAGACCGAAAGGACTGCCTACCGCGATGACGAAGTCACCGACCTTCAGTTCGGATGAATGTCCCCATTTGACCGAGGAAAGTCCTGGTGCCTCGATTTTGACCACCGCGAGATCGGTCGGCTCATCCTCGCCTACCCTGTCGGCCTGGAATACCCCTCCGTCCGCAAGCTTCACGGATACATCGTCGGCGTCTGCAACAAGGTGACGGCTCGTGACTATGTAGCCGTTTTCGTGATCGATGATCACCCCTGATCCCGTCGCAGTCACACCGGTTTGCACAATAACCACATCATCGGGAAGACCCAGGATCTTCCGCACATTCGGATCATCGAGCATGTCGCTTCTAAAAATCCCGCTGCTGCTCGTGCGAATACTGACAACAGCCGGCTGTACCCGCTGCAACACCGCGGACACGCCCGTTTCGATTTCGGTCGCTCCTGCCGCCCCTCCCAAGCTGTTGAGCAGCGCGGCCAGGGCCAGCAGAGTTGAGGTCTTGAGCATCTTAGCGCTCCATGCAGCAATGCCCGAATTTCAGCCGGATTTGGCCGCCGATGCATTGATGCGCGTCAATTCACGCTCTCGTCGGGGGAGGACGAGAAAGATCCGACCGACAGGACCTTGACCGTTGCCGCAGCGAGGCGGCGATAGAGCCGGCGCCGGCGTACAATCGGCCACCAGCCGTAGAGGAAGATTTCCAGCGCGCGCCAGTTAGCCACCCAGCCGAAGATCAGCAGGCTTTCGCCGATCACCCGCGAATATGTTGCCGTTCCCGCGGCATCGCTGATCATTTGGCTGGCAATCAGGCTGAACGCGAGGATCGGAATGCCGATGAGCAGGACGCGTCGCCCTTCCCTCAGGAGTTCGCGCAATTCCCGGTATGTCTGATTGGCGCGGCTCTCGAAATTGTACCGCACCGCCTCCTGCATAGCGCGCGTGTATTCCGGCTTTGCTTCCGCCGTCAATAAGTGGACGATGATCTCAATGGGCGCGTTGCTGGGAGCCTCTTGAGCCCATTCGACGATGAATCGCTCGGCATCGTCGTCCAGATCCCGCTTCCGAAACGGCGTCGGGTCGAGCGAATTGAAAAGACGTGCCACTTGGTCGACGCGGATCAGGATCGTGTAGCAGTCGTCGGGCGCCGGCATAACGCTCGCATTTGCTTCCCCCGATCTTGCGTCACGTCCGTCGAGCAAACACATCTCACGCTTCTTCCTGCAAGGCGCGCCGCAGACGACGGATGACGACCCCACGTGCCTTGTCGTCCGCGGCTTTGGCCAGTTCGTCCTGAAGATCGAGGACGAGCGATTGGAAATCATTGTGCCAATCCGTCCTTCCCGCCCGCACGGGATCGATGCGCGGCGGAGCGACTGCTTCGGATATCTCCACTGCACCTTGCGAACCGAGCCGGAATGCGCTGTCCAGTCTCGGCCGGATCAGGCGATCTTCCGGTAAAAAGGTGGTCAGACGGTCTTTGAGCCCTTTAAGTGCCTCGTCCTCTCCATGGACGAGAAAGACACCAGCGCTGATCGGCTGCCGGGCTCGCACCCATTCGGCGAGCTCGGTCCCGTCGGCATGGCCGCTGTAGATGTCCAGCTTCCTGATCCGAGCGCGGACGCTGATATCGTCGCCCTGGATGCGCACCGTCGAGGCGCCGTCTTCGAGAAAGCGCCCGAGCGTGCCGGCCGCCTGGTACCCGACCAACAGCACTGTCGCCTCGTCGCGCCAGAGCCAATTCTTCAACCGGTGCCGAATGCGCCCAGCCTCGCACATGCCGCTCGCAGCGATAACGATGTGGAAACCGGTGATGAAATCAATCGCCTTCGACTGCTCCGCCGTCTCGGTGAAGCGCACGTTCTTCGCCTCGATTGCCCTGACGAGAACATCGCCGTTCTCAAGCTCGCGCGCATGCCGGCGAAAGATCTCGCTCGCGCGTGTCGCCAGGGGAGAGTCAATAATTATTGGGCATTTGGGGACGGCACCCGTCTCCATCAGATAGACAAGGTCGATGAGCAGTTCCTGCGTGCGTTCCACCGCGAAAGAGGGGATGAGAAGAGCGCCGTTTGGATGCGCGGCGGTCAGCACCTCGGAGCGCAGGATGTGACGTCGAGCGGCATCGTCCGCCTCCTCGCGCTCGACATTGCCGTAGGTGCTCTCGCAAATGACAAAATCCCATCCACTCGGCGCCTTTGCATCGAACTGCAGGAGCTTGTGGCGCGGACCGATGTCGCCCGAAAACAGTAACCGCAACGGCGACTGTGCGGCATCGATCTCCATCTCGACGGAGGCCGATCCGAGCAGATGTCCGGCATTCCAGAAACGGAAGCGAATTCCCTCGCCAGCGTTCTCCCAAGAGCCGAGGCGCACTTGCCGAAACAGTGTAATCGCGGCAGCGGCGTCGCGTGCACTATAAATCGGCGTTACGGTCTGCCGGCCCCGGCGCAGGTTGCGGCGATTGAGCTGGTCGACTTCGCTCTCCTGGATATGAGCAGAATCCGGCAGCATGACGGAGCAGAGGTCGGTGGTCGCGGGCGTCGCGAAGATCGGGCCATCATAGCCGAGCCTGACAAGCTTCGGCAGCAGGCCGGAATGGTCTATATGCGCGTGCGTGAGTATGACGGCGTCGATCTTCCTGGGATCGAAGGGAAAGGGGCGGTAATTCAGTTCCTTCTCCGTCTTCGACCCTTGGAACAGACCGCAGTCGACGAGGATCCTCGTGGTACCAAATTCGACGAGTTGACAGGAGCCTGTAACTGTTCCCGCGGCACCATGAAAACGGATAGTCGGTTCGATCGCCATAATCGCGGACCTGATTTGAAAGACTGCATGCCTTAGCATGCACGCCGACGTCGGCACGCGACTTGATGCGGATCAAAGTTGCAGAAGAGCCATTTGGAGCGTCGGCGATCGGTATGGGCTGAAGCGTTCTTGAACGATGACTCGGATTAGTAAATTGCCTACAGCGCCGCGCGTCTTATTGGACGCGCAAAGGACGCTGTACCACTTTGAATTGCTGCATGTTTTTATCCTTAAATCGGCTACGATTTAAGGAAACATGCAGTAGACGCAACCCGAACGGAAGCTTACCTGCTGCATGGCGGACGACCGTTTCCCGTCCCGCCCCCCAACTCTTACCTCATGGCGAACAGTTCCTGATGGAACCGCTCCTCCACGGGCATTCCTTGGGCGGCAAAGTCGTTCCGCAGTGCCTCCCCGAAGCCCGCGGGGCCGCAGAACCAGATGCTGGCCTCGCGCCATTCCGGCACGGCATCCCGGATGCGTTCGCCGGTCAGCAGCCCGTCGCGGGCATCGATCAGGACATGCAGCCGGATGCCGGCAGCCAGCGCGTCGGCTTTCAGCTTGTCGATGGCAGTTGCGTCGTATTCGGCGGTCGTATGAAACAAATCGACCAAAGGGTAAGGCTGATCCGGATGCACATCCCGTTCTTGCGCCAAATGCTTCATGCCGGCGATGAACGGCGTTATGCCGATGCCGCCGCCGATCCAGATCTGCCGGGCCTGGCCGTTATCGAAGTCGAAACAGCCATACGGACCCTCAATCCTCACTTCCTGTCCGACCTGCAATTTCTCACGAAGGCGGCTGGTGTGGTCACCCAGTTCCTTGGCGACGAAGGTGATGCGCCGGCTCTTGTCGTTCCATGCGGATGCGATGGTGTAGGGGTGTGCCCCCTCTGATCTATCCGACATCGCGAAGGCGAACTGGCCGGGCCTGCGGCCAGGCCAGCCCTGCGGCACGTCGATTTCGGCCTCGAGCGCCCGCACGCCGGGATAATACTGGAGCGACGCGATCTTGCCGTGAACTTGCCGTCCGGCGCCGACGCGACGCAGCAGCACGGTGACGGACACATAGGTCCCGGCGGCCACCAGCACTGCCATCACCAAGCCGATCGGCGACGTCCAGTAGCTGAATGTAGTCAGCACCACCGCATGGAAGACCAGCACGAGATAGACAACGGCCAGCAGCCGGTGCGTCTTATAGAACAGCCGATAGGGAAAATGCTTGACCAGCGCCAGCGCGATCAAAAGCACCGCGGCGTAGAACGCCCATTCGCCCAGCCCTTCGGCCGGGCCGCGCAAAGTCATGAAAACCTGCTCGATCGGGTTTTCCACGGGCGGCCTCTGCCCGCGGACCGGCGGCGCGAGCCAGCCCCAGCCCACCGCCCATTTCGGCCCTTCGCTCCACAGCCAGTGGATTACCGAGACGACGAGAGCGGCAATCCCCAGCCATTTGTGCAGGCGGTACATCTTGTCCAGCCCGCCGAACCACCGTTCCGGCCAGCGCGGCCGCAGCGCGAGGATCATGGCCACGCTCATGGCGGCCATGGCGATGACGCCGCTGTACTGGGACATCATCCCGCGAAGCGCGAAGAAATTGGCCGGTTGGAAGACCATGGGTTCTGCCATCAGCCACAGGGTGGTCAGCACTATCAGCATGACCCAGAACGCGCGTTTGATGTTCCGCATGGCCGCGATCTCTTTCCGTTGTGACCTTTGCCGCCTGCGTATCGCTGGACCCGGCACGGGTCATTGACGTGAGTCAAGGAACAACATGCAACCTGTGGCCCATCGCCAAAGGCAGTTCGTGGCGCGAAGCAAGTGTCGCATGCACTTGCACCGGACTTCCTCCCACGACCCAATGCAGACGACTGACGGGTAATGATCGTTTGGCCAGAGCGTCGTCACGGCTGGTTGTCAACAATCTCTGCCTGACTTGGCGTCTCCTGGTCGCCAAGCGTGGTGACAAAGACTGCCTTGATCGCGTGCATCCTATTTGCCGTCTGCTCGAAGACGACGGAAGCCTTCGATTCAAAGATCGCGTCGGAGACCTCCCTACAGTCGAGCCCGAACTGCTTTGCAACGCGGGCGCCGGCCTTTGTTCCTCCACAAAACTTTGGGCGTGGCCGCAATATTCGAGGGCGTCGTAGATTCGCCCGAGCACGCGGGCCGGCCTTGATCGATCCCCACTGCGCCGCGTAGCCCGCGGGCAGCGTCAAACTGACGACGCGCGCACCTTGATCATAGGCCGCAACTTCGGAGCCGAAGAAAGTGCTGATTAAGTTCTCCTCGCGAACAAGTGCGATATTCTTGCCGCTAAGCCGGGGAGTTTCGTCACCCGCGCGCCTTGCTGCCTTCAGCTCGGCGGCGAGCTGCAACAGAAGCCGGATTTCCTCCGGTGCGAATTCATCGAGTGTCAGCGCGCTACGGCCGCGAAGACTGATGGACACGACATGCCCCCATCGCTTTTTCGACAGTGAATTGGAACGCGCGAAATCGCAACCTGCCGGCGCCGCCGCGCCCGCTTCCTTAAGCCAACTGAACAACAAATCGGAGTTGGCGGCTTTGACGCCCATCAAACTCGTGCAGCCTCCGGCTCTTTGATGGACATCAATGACCGCGGCGGCCACTTCCTGGAAATTGTTCTGTAAGGTCGGAATGCGGCGAAGGATGCACGGCTCGCCGTGCTGAATGACGTCTTGGCCGGGGCAAATTGCACACAGTCCTACGGTTTCGTCAGCGCCACGCTCCTACACCAAGGCCCGCCTTGGTCAAACGGCGGACGGGGCTACTGTAGAGGCGCCGGCGAGAAGCCTTTCAAACGGGGAGCAACATGGCTTTCGCCTACTCCGTCGGTCCCATCAAATGCGAACAGGTCGACAAGTCCTATCGGTTGATTGAGGCTGCCGGCTATCATCTCGATTTGCGGTCTTGGCGCGACTATTGCGCAATTTCCTTCGCACGAAGATGGCGAGCACTCTATTGCGAAGAAGCGGTAACCGCAGAGAATCCGCTCGGTTACGTCGTCGGCCTCTGCATCATGCGCCCAGCGCACGACAAAATGTACGGCCAAGTGCTCGACGTGCCGGTCTTCATCGTCGTAAGCGCCGCGGATACGCGTGGCGCATCGAGTTCCCTTCTGGGCTACTTGACGGCGACGGCTCGCAACAAACATTACGGTTTCATTCGGCTGTGGGGCCTCGAACCGGACAATTGGCCCACATCGCCGGATGTGACGCGCCGAGACGGCCGCGGAATTCTCATCCCCGTTCAATGAGCCAAAGCCAGACCCAAGGACATTTTCAGTGCTGCGCATGGCAAAGCGACGAAGCTAAGCTTCGTGCCGAGTGGTCCTTGCGCTGAAAACGTAGCCGACGCCTCTGACCGATTTGATAAGGGCCGGCTGGTTGGGATCCCGCTCTATTTTCCGTCGCAAACGGGCGATCTGTGCGTCGATCGTGCGGTCGAAAGCTTCGAGGTTCCGGCCTCGCGTCAAATCCATAAGCAATTCGCGCTGCAAGACGCGACCCGCGTGCCTCACCAGTACGCAAAGCATGTCGAACTCTCCGGTCGTCAGCGGAATCTCGCTTCCATCATCGGACAGCAATTGGCGACGATCGATATCGAGGCGCAGCCCCTCGAAACGGTAGATTTCTGACTGCGTATCGCTGACGCTCAATGACCGAGGTTGCCGGCGACGAAGGACACCCCTGACGCGTGCCAGGACTTCCCGAAGATGGAAGGGTTTTGCGATGTAGTCGTCGGCACCGACCTCCAGTCCGACAATGCGATCGACGACGTCATTGCGACCGGTCAACATGATGATCGGTACGTCCGAACGCGCCCGTATGTCTCGTGCAAGCGTCAATCCGTCCTCGCCGGGCAGCACGAGGTCGAGCAGAATGATATCGGCTGAATGTTTATCGAGGCACTCGCGCATTTCCCGCCCGTCGCCGGCAAGACTGACGCGGTACCCCTCGTCTTCGAAGTACCGCGACAGCATCTGCCGGATCCGCGAGTCGTCATCGACCACGAGAATGTGCTCGGGCAAGGTCGGTGCATGCGCCATAAATCAACCCCAAATAGTACTGTTCCCCTCCAAGGGCAGTTACACTCTGTTACAATATCGTACCAATTTTTGCACGCGTGTCGTCGTGCGATCACGGCCTGGCGTTCAACTCTTTCCATCACCGAAGATGGAGGGGAAGCTTATGAGTGCACAGGTCGTACCCATGCAGGAAGGTCGCACAGGAGCGATGTGCTCGCAGGCGCTGCCTGTAGCGGATCTTTCCTCCCTATTTGCTCGGCGACCAGTCGAAAGATTCGCGCCGGGTCAGCCCGTCTTCTGGGAGGGTGACGAGGCAACACATATTTTCGAGGTTGCAGATGGAATGCTGCGCGCGTTGCGGCTGCTCGGCGACGGCAGACGGATTATCGTGGGTTTCTTGCGCCCCGGAGACCTTCTCGGAGTATCACTCAAGGAGCGTTATCTCTACACGGTCGAGGCGGTGTCCGCTGTGGAGCTTCGCCGCTTCCCTCGCCGCCGTTTCGAAGACGAAGTGGCGCGGCATTCACACTTGCAGCAGCAACTCTTCTCGAGGCTGCGTGACGAAATGACTGCCGCGCAGGATCAGGCCGTCCTTCTCTCCCGCCGGAGCGCCGAGGAAAAGCTGGCGAATTTCTTCCTGATGATGAGGCGGAACGAGAACTGCACGCGGACTGCGGTTGTCGACCTTCCGATGACACGGCTCGACATCGCCGATTATCTCGGCATGACAATCGAGACGGTATCCCGCACTATAACGAAGCTCGCAAATAGCGGTGTCATCGCACCACCGGAACGGCGCTCGGTCACGGTCCTGAAAATGGAAACGCTCCGATCACTGGCGGACGGTGACGAAAGCGAGCATTGGATGCCCTCGCCCATGCCGCGTGCGCAGTATGCATTCGCAAGCGCGTGAAGACGGCAGAGCCGAATGGAGAAAAGGAACGAGATGGTCGAGCAGACCGACAGGGACATCGCGAATCTTAGACGCGCTCAGGCCGATCTGGCGACGCGGGAGGCACATCTTCGCTCGATCTTGGACACCGTTCCCGAGGCAATGGTGGTGATTGATGAAACAGGCAAGATTACCTCCTTCAGCGCGGCGGCGGAACGCTTGTTCGGACATGCCGAAAGCGAGGTCATCGGAGCAAACGTCAAGATCCTGATGCCGTCTCCCGATCGCGAGGCGCATGATACGTATCTACACAACTACTTGCGTACCGGCGAACGGCGCATCATCGGAATTGGACGGGTCGTTACAGGACTACGAAAGGACGGCACAACATTTCCTATGGAGCTTGCCGTTGGAGAAGCGATGTCTGATGGCCACCGCATATTCACTGGCTTCATTCGGGATCTGACCAGCCGCCAGCGCATTGAGGACGAGCTCAGGCAAGCGCAGAAGATGGAAGCCGTCGGGCAGCTCAGCGGCGGCTTGGCGCATGATTTCAACAACCTGCTGACTGTGATAACCGGCAATCTCGAAATGATCGAGGCCCGGCTTCAAGACGAAAAGCTGAGGGCTCTCTTGCGAGAAGCCCAGGCGGCGGCAGACGATGGGGCAAAACTGACGGCACAATTGCTCGCTTTCGGCCGGCGGCAGCCGCTTAACCCGAATCTCGTGGACGTTGGCGAACTCGTCACGAACTTTTCCAAGCTGCTGACCAGAACTCTGGGCGAGGCCATTGAATTATCCACGATCGTCACCGGCAGCAGCAACTACGCCCTCATCGACGTCTCCCAGCTTCAGAACGCGCTTTTGAACTTGGGATTGAACGCGCGCGACGCGATGCCGAACGGTGGCCGTCTGACCATCGAGATTTCGACGACGATCCTCGACCGCGATTACGCACTGATGTACCCCGAAGGTCGAATGGGACGCTATGTTCTGATCGCCATCACGGACACGGGCGTCGGAATGAGCGAAGACGTAAAGCGCCACGCATTCGAGCCGTTCTATACAACAAAGGACACTGGTGCGGGGACAGGGCTTGGACTCAGTATGGTCTACGGCTTCGTCAAGCAATCCGGCGGTCATATTCACCTCTACAGTGAGCCCGATCAGGGAACGAGCGTGCGCCTCTTCCTGCCCGCAGCTCAAGGAGAAAGCCAGACTATCCAGGTTGGCGCAGGAGAAGATGCGACACCAGAGCCTATTCCGAAGGGCCACGAGACTATTCTGGTCGTGGAGGACGATGCACGGGTGCGCCGCGTCGTCGTTTCGCGACTGCGCGACTCCGGATACACAGTCATCGAGGCAGAAACCGGCGCGCAGGCGCTTCAAATGCTCGCCGAACATCCGGAGGTCTCCCTCGTCTTCACGGACATGATAATGCCAGGCGGAATGAGTGGCGGCGAATTGGCCCAGCATGTGCGCGCGCTCAAACCTGACGTTAAGGTGCTTCTCACATCCGGTTACGCTGAACCGAGCGCGACCAGCAAAGCTGCCGGGAGCTGGCTGCAAAAGCCCTATACCGCCAGACAACTAGCGCTGCGGCTTCGCCACCTGCTGGATTGACGTGCGAGGTCAGCAGGCTCGTCAACCCGAGCTCAGTGTTGTGAGAGTTCTTCTTTGAACGCGAGCTGCAGGATGATGCGACCTCCCACGCACCCGGCTGTCCCACCGAATGAGCCAGTGCTTGGTGACCTCGGAAAGCCCCAGATACGCCGCCGTGATCAGCAGTAATCCCAGCATGATCGGCCACGGCAGCGGCACGAAGCCAAACCAGTCCGCGAACGGCGCATAGGGAAGGATGACTGCCGCGACCGCGGTCGCAGAGTCAGGAGGGACAAAAGCCAGCCTGGTCTGCTTCGCCAGAAAAAGGCTGCGTGCGCACGATCATCACGATTGCCAGCTCGGTGAGCAGTGACTCGACGAACCACGCGGTCTGAAATGTCGCCGGCGTAGCCCTTGCAACTAGAACAAGGCCCGCAAAGGTGAGGAAGTCGAAGAATGAACTCACCAGACCGAAGCTCACCATAAAGCGACGCACATAACCGATATCCCAACGCGGGGGCTTCGCGTTTCCTCGCGATCGACCTTGTCGCCTGCGATGGCGAGCGCGGGCACATCGGACAAGAGATTGTTGAGAAGGATCTGTTTGGCGAGCAGCGGCAGGAACGGCAGAAAGCTTGCTGCACCTTGATGTCCCTCAATGACCGACAAGCGGCATTCCGCAATAATGGGGCCCGCTTTGAATCCCTGGGTTTTTCGAGGAGGGAGATGATCATGAGCGACATTCGCTTGCGCCAGGATATCCTGGATGAGCTTGAATATGAGCCCAGCATAAATGCGGCCAACATTGGCGTGACGGTCGAAAACGGAATTGTAACCCTGACCGGCCATGTCCAAAGCTATGCGGAAAAACACGCGGCGGAACGCGTCGCGCAAAGAGTGAAAGGCGTGCGCGCGATTGCGGAGGAGATCGAAGTACGCTTGCCGGAGCACAAGAAAACCGCTGATGATGAGATTGCCAGCCGCGTCCTGGACATCCTCGCCTGGGGGGCTGCGATTTCCGATTCCAAGGACATCCATGTCAAGGTTGAAAAGGGTTTCGTAACCTTGAGCGGAACGGTCGAATGGCATTTTCAGCGCTCCGCCGCCATGAACTCCGTTCGCGAGCTTTCCGGCGTAACGGGCATCGACAACCAGCTCAAGATCCGGCCCCGTGTGGACGTCTATAACATCCGGCACAGCATCGAAGAGGCGCTCAAACGCAATGCCGAAGTCGAAGCTGAGAACATCGAAGTGGATGTTTCCGGCAGTCACGTCACATTGCGCGGGAAAGTGCAAAGCCTGCGTGAACGGGTCATGGCTGAACGGGCAGCTTGGTCGGCTCCAGGGGTGACCGCCGTCGAAGACCACTTGACCGTCGAGGATGCCCAGGCACGCCTGGGGCCCTGAGGGCACTATCAGAGGCGAATCCGTGGGAGAGCACCCTTGGGCAGGAGCCGAGCTTCCGAGCTTCTTTTTCAGAAGGGAGAGCGTCTAGGCAAGCGTCTTCTTCTTGCAGCCATCGTTGCAGCGTTGCTCTTGGGCGCGGTCGCCTGGCTCGCGAGGCGGCCCGATCTCAGCGCCTCGTTCTGGGCTGCCGGCACGGCGGTCATCCTCGCGAGCCTCCTCACAGAGATCGCGCTCAGTATCGGCAAAAGGGAGTTCGGGCTCGACTTGATCGCCGCGCTCGCGATGACTGGCGCGCTTCTCCTCGGCGAGTACCTGACCGGCAGCATCGTCGCGTTGATGTTCACTGGCGGACAAGCGCTGGAGGACTTCGCCCAAAGTCGCGCACGCCGCGAATTGACAGCACTGCTCGATCGGGTTCCGCGCACGGCCGCTCGTTACGCGGATGGGCGGCTACAGGAGGTTTCCGTCGACGAATTGAAGCCTGGCGACCGGGTTCTGATACGCCATGGCGAGGTGGTGCCGGTCGACGGGAGTGTGCTGGATGACAACGTGGTGCTGGACGAATCGGCACTGACAGGCGAAGCGCTGCCGGTCCGCCGCCGGTCCGGCGAGCCCGTGACGAGCGGCACGACAAACGCCGGCGATGCCTTCGAGATGCTCGCTTCGAATTCGGCGGGCGATAGCACCTATGCGGCAATCGCCAGACTGGTCGAGGCGGCAAGAGCCACAAAGGCGCCGATGGTCCGGCTTGCCGACCGGTATGCGCTGCTGTTTCTCGCGGTCACGCTCCTTCTGGCCGGAGCGGCCTGGGCCGCAAGCGGGCAAGCGATCCGAGCGCTCGCCGTCCTGGTCATTGCAACACCGTGCCCCCTCATTCTCGCGGTCCCGGTGGCGATCATCTCCGGCGTGTCCCGCTGCGCCGGCAAAGGCGTGCTCGTGAAGGGCGGAGGCGCGCTCGAGATGCTTGCACGCATGAAGACGGTGATCCTTGACAAGACGGGAACAATTACCGATGGCCGGGCGCGTCTTATCGAGGTCAAATCCCGCACCGATCTCAACCCCATGGAAATGCTGCGACTGGCGGCATCGCTGGACCAGGGCTCACATCACGTGATCGCCCGCGCGCTGGTGGCAGCCGCCCGTGAGCGGGGATTGAGCCTTTCCGCGCCATCCGGATCCCGCGAAGCGGCGGGTTCCGGCGTGACCGGCCGCGTAGACGGCCACGAAATCGCGGTCGGAGGCTGGGATTTCGTCAGCGCCAGGATCGATGAGACCGCCTTCTCGCGAGAGATCCGGGAGTGGATCAGGAGGGATGGCACCGTCTCGGTTCTCGTTGCCGAGGACGGAGTTCTGGCAGGCGCCTTTCTGCTGGCGGATGAGGTCAGGCCGGAGGCCGGCACCGTGCTGAGGCAATTGCGCGACGCCGGCGTCGCCCGGATCGTGCTTGCGACCGGGGATCGCACTGAACGCGCTGAAAGCCTGCAGTCGTTCCTGGGGCTGGACAGCATTGTCGCCGAATTGAAGCCGGAGGACAAAACACGGGTTGTGGAGGCGGAGAGGGCGGCAGGACCGGTCATGATGGTGGGCGATGGAGTGAACGACGCGCCGGCGCTCGCGGCCGCCGACATCGGCGTGGCGATGGGTGCGCGTGGAGCCGCGGCTTCCTCTGAGGCGGCTGATATCGTGATCCTGGTGGACAGGCTCGATCGCCTCGTCAGCGCCATCCGCATCGCGCACCGCTCACGCCGTATTGCGCTTGAGAGCGTCTATGTCGGGATGGGCTTGTCCGCCGCCGGCATGATTGTCGCCGCCCTCGGTTACTTGACGCCGGTTCAGGGGGCCCTGCTGCAGGAAGCTATCGACGTCGTCGCCATCTTGAATGCGCTGCGCGCCCTCGGAGGCCCTTTCCGCGGCTGGCGGATAACACGCTTGTCGCATGCGGAGCTCCTGGAGCTCGAAGCCGAGCATCGGGCCCTGCTGGACGTGGTGGACGAGATCCGCCACACGACCGACCGTATCCAACATGCCTCTAAATCGGAGGTTCGTAATGAGCTTGCGGACTTGGACGCCTTGCTGCGACGACACCTTCTTCCGCATGAGCGGCGGGACGACGAGGAACTCTATCCGAGACTGCGCAGACAGGCGGGCACACCGGATGCCTTTGCCGGCATGAGCAGGACTCACATGGAGATCCAGCGTCAGGTCCACAGCTTGACTTCCCTTCGAAAGTGCCTCGGCGACCATGGCCCAAGCCCGACGCAACGCTACGAGATCCAGCGGCTGCTCCACGGGCTCGAGGCGATCATCCGCCTGCACTTCGCCCAGGAGCAGGAAATCTATCGGTTACTGGAGGGCGAGTAGTCGACCCATCGCTGTGCCCGCGATTATCGTTCCGATTGCGCGACATCAAAGTCCCCTCCGCTCGATTGGCCTAAAATACCTAAAAATTGAATTCGCGGATGGGCCGTCACGGGCCGCAGAAGAGGTCGTCAGCGATTTCGTTACGGGGATAGGCGTCACCAGTCGGGGCGCCTCGCCGGACCACGAACGTATCGCAGTCTCCGGAGATAGGAGGAGTTCCAGTGATCAAGCGCATCGCAGTGATCCAGGGCCATCCAGACCCGGCCGGGCAACACCTCCTGCACGCGATGGCTGACGCCTACGCCGAGGGGGCTGCCGCGGCAGGACACGAGGTGCGCCGCATAGAGGTAGCCAAGCTCGAGTTTCCGCTGCTGCGAACCCAAGAGGACTTCGAGGCAGGGACATTGCCGCCCACGTTGGAGCAATCGCGGGAAGACATGCGCTGGGCAGAACACTGGGTCTTTCTGTTCCCGCTTTGGCACGGAACCATGCCGGCCCTGCTCAAGGGCTTCCTTGAGCACATCTTCAGGCCGGGCTTTGCGATGGAATACAAGAAAGGCGGCTTTCCGCAGCGGCTGCTTGCTGGACGCTCGGCCCGCATAATCGTTACCATGGGAATGCCGGTGCTTCTCTACCGGTGGTATTTCGGTGCATATGGCGTGCGCAGTTTCGAACGTAGCATGTTGGGCTTCGCCGGCATCAAGCCCATCCGCGAGAGTTTCTACGGCCTCTCGTTCGCCGATGAGAAGAAGCGCTGTCGCTGGATCGGAGACTTGCGCGAGTATGGCAGGCGCGCCCGCTGATACTCCAACTCAAAGCGCGCAAGCTTCTTTGCCGCATCCGACTGGGATGGTCGCTGGCCCGGTCGCGCGAATGCAGCACCGGTCGGATCATCAGAGATAACTCCAACAGAGGCTCGCGCGTGCACATCCGAGTTTGAGCTCGATCAAGGAGTTCCTCGACCGCCGGAGCATAATGTTGCCTATCGGAGCCCTGAGCGCAGTTTTTTGGCCAGGTCCGCATCCCCGGGAGGATGACCATGCCCTTGAAGTTGATCAGTGGAATGATGAGGGCGTCTGGTGACGAGGCGCTTCTGATCATGGAAAGAGACGTCGGAGGCGACGAAATCGTTCTTGTCACGAAGGAAGCACTGCTCGACATCGCCGATCCGCCGCTTTGTAACGAGTGTCGCCTGCAGGAGTATATCACCGTCTTCAGCGACATCGCTTCCAAGAAGTTCGACTGTGAGGAGCGCACGCCCGACAGGCGCGTCGCAATATCCGGAACTGATGTGTCTGATTGGAAGGCCCATCACCCGGACGCAGCTTGAGATGCATCGATGTTAACATAGCCAGTGACGCGAACGCGCAGTTGTTGGCGAACCAATAGGACTCGGCGGCAGATGAATCGAATGCGCGGTCTCCAATGCGCCATTGGCGTTGCTCTCGTTCTGACGGTCATCGGCGAGAGCGCCGCGGCCGATCGCGCCCGTGGGCGTAGCATAGCCCAGCGCTGGTGCAGCGAGTGTCACGTCGTTTCACCCGGGCAACCTCGCGGCTCCGACACCGTTCCGACATTCGCTCAGATTGGCCAAGCGGAGCAATTTGACGAGGCCCGGCTTTCGGTTTTCTTGGCCGCACCCCACCACTCCCGTATGCCCGATCTCTCCTTGACACGCTCCGAGATTGCCGATCTCGTCGCGTATATCAAGACGCAACGACCTTAGCCGATCCGGCCCGCGAGCGGGCACGGCGTTTGCCGGCTGGCCCGTTTTCGCCGCCACAGCAATCTTCGTTGTCGTAGCGGGCACGACGGTCTCCCTAACAGTCAAGCGACGTCCACAAGGGCCGCTCCCCCTGCTGCGACAATCGCGGGCGGTTTATTGCCGCCCGCCCGCGGTGATGCTGCGACGAAACTGCCGCCTGAACTTACCGTCCCAACAACGTGGCCCTGTGACTTCGATTGAGAGCCGTTTGCCACTCGGTCCCGGCGCGGAGGGCCTCCTTTTGCAAGCCGCGAGATGGTCTGCACCCAGACCAGGCGGGTGGCGCGCGTCAAACGCCCCCGCGAAGCAGAGATTCGCTGAAGCGGCGCCAGGCGTTGACCGGCGTCAAAGCCCCATCGCGAGGGCGTGTGCAAAATCGGTAATCGATCGCAAACAGTGCCAGGGAGAAAGTTGATGAAGGCTCTCGTCTACGAAGGACCGGGACGGAAATCCCTTGCGGAACGGCCGATGCCCACGCTAGCCACAGCGACCGACGCCATTGTGAAGGTCACGAAGACCACGATCTGCGGCACCGACCTGCACATCCTCAAGGGCGACGTACCGACCTGCACGCCAGGTCGCACCCTTGGTCATGAAGGCGTGGGCATCGTCGAGGAGACGGGCGTCGGGGTGACCCAGTTTGCCAACGGCGACCGCGTCCTGATTTCCTGCATCTCCTCCTGCGGCAAATGCGACTATTGCCGGCGCGGTATGTATTCCCACTGCACCACCGGCGGCTGGATTCTCGGCAACACGATCGACGGCACCCAGGCCGAATATGTCCGCATCCCGCATGCCGACACCAGCCTGTATCTGATCCCGCGCGGCGCCGACGAGGAAGCGCTTGTCATGCTGAGCGATATCCTCCCCACAGGTTTCGAATGCGGCGTGCTGAACGGCAAGGTGCAGCCGGGCGGCACGGTCGCCATCGTCGGCTCCGGGCCGATCGGGCTGGCGGCGCTGCTGACGGCACAGTTTTATTCTCCAGCCGAGATCATCATGGTCGATCTTGACGAGAACCGTCTCGACGTGGCGAAACGCTTCGGCGCGACGCAGACGGTCAGGGCGAGCGGCGAAGACGCCGCTAGGCAGGTTCTGGCGCTGACCGGAGGCAAGGGCGTTGACACCGCGATCGAGGCGGTCGGCATTCCTGTCACGTTCGAGCTTTGCCAGGAGATCGTCACGCCCGGCGGCGTCATCGCCAATGTCGGCGTCCATGGCGTCAAGGCCGATCTGCATCTGGAAAAGCTGTGGCCGCAGAACATCTCCATAACCACGCGGCTGGTGGATACGGTCACGACGCCGATGCTCCTGAAGACCGTGCAGTCGGGCAAGATCGACCCGAAGAAGCTGATCACGCATCGCTTCAGCCTCGACGGGATTCTCGATGCCTACGAGACCTTTTCCCGCGCCGCAAACACGCAGGCGTTGAAGGTGATTATCGAGATTGCCGCGGAAGCGCGTCCAGCGCGGTCGACCGAAGAACCGAGCACGGTCGGCTCATCCGCGTCCGGGGCTGCCGACGTCTGGAGTTGCGATCTCCTGACCCGAACCGGGCTCGTGCTTCATATTCGCCCGGTCCGCCCAGAGGACGAGACGCTTTTGGCGGAGTTCTTCGCCCATGTGACGCCTGGAGACCTGCGCTTCCGTTTTCTCGGCGGCGTTCAAGAGGTGAGCCACGAGCGTCTCGTCGCGATGACGAGGGTCGATCATCAATTGACGGAGAACTTCCTTGCCTTTGCCGACGGTCACGAGGCGATCGCTGCAACGGCGATGGTTGCCTGCGATCCGTCGACATCAACGGCAGAGGTGGCGATCTCCGTTCGCGCCGAAGAGAAGCACAAGGGCATCGCCTGGGAACTGCTGCGCCATGTCGCCCGCTATGCCCAGGCCCGCGGCGTGAAGACTCTTGAATCGATCGAAAGCCGCGAAAACCACGAGGCAATCGAACTCGAACGGCAGCAGGGCTTTGTCGCGGTCCCCTACCCCGACGATCCGACCCTGGTACTCATCCGCAAGGAACTTCATCGCGCCTGAGGCCAGAGATCCTCTATGCCGATCATTGAGCTCCAAAGGCGTGCAGAAATCAGTTCGTGAGCCGGAAACCGTCGCGACCGGTACCACCGTTCCGCTGCGCCATCGTCGTTCGGTCTATTCCCGCAGGTTGAGAATATAGGCCGAGACGTCCTGCACATCGGTCTGCGAGAGTACTATGTTCGGCATGGTCGGATGGTCCTGGGCCGTGAGCCAAACGTTAAGCGCCGCTGCCGTCATTCCCGGTGTCGCCGCAACCGCCTCGAAGCTCGGCGCATCCGCAACAGGCGACCGAGCTTGACTCGCGAGGACGGCGTGGCAGACTGCGCAGACCCCAAGCGCGAGCTGGCGCCCTCGGTGGATGTCCTGCGCCTGTGCCGTCGGAACCGCTGCAATGGTGCCGGCAATCATTAAGACGATTGTTATCCGCATTGCCATCTCCCACTACGTCAGAGCGCCGATTGGCAGCTCAACCGCAGTCCTTTCGCGTCGATGCCAGCGAGCGTTATAAGCATATGCAATTTGCACTGTTAATTGGTTCAAGATCACCAAGGTTCCGGGCGACGACACCAGCACAGGAGTTAGCCAACGGAAGCACTTTCCTCCTTCGTCAGAGTGCGTCGAAGCGCCCAAGCCAGATCTGAGGCTGTGTAGGGCTTCCTCAACCACGCGCCCACACGGCTATTCGCCTGTCCCGTAATCTCCGGTCCGGCATAACCGGACGTGAAGAGAACGGGAATCTCCGGGTAACGCTGGCGCGCAGCGGCAGCCAACTCGGCACCGGTCATGCCGCCCGGCATGACCATGTCGGTAAACAGGAGCCCGACCCCAGGCGTCCGCTCAAGCAGAGAAAGCGCTTCCGGTCCGTTGCTTGCCTGAAGAACGCGGTAGCCGAGCGACTCGAGCCGTGCGACCGTCACGCGCCGTACTCGCTCGTCGTCTTCGACGACAAGCACCAGTTCGTCGTCGCCCTTCGGCAGGTTTGGGATGGCGGCAGTCTCCGTCGTTTCGGCGCTTTTCTCGATGGCCAATGGAAGATAGATCCGCACCGTCGTGCCCTGACCTTCCTCGCTGTAGAGCGCGACGTGTCCGCCGGATTGCTTAACGAAGCCATAGACCGAACTCAGCCCCAGACCTGTGCCGGACCCTTGCGGCTTCGTGGTGAAGAAGGGCTCGAAGGCATGCTCCCTGATTTCTGGGCTCATCCCGGTCCCGGTATCACTGACGGCTACCAGGACATACTGCCCCGGGCGAACCTCCGGATGGTCGACCGCATAGTCCCGGTCAAGCTCGGCCTTGCTCACCTCCAGCGCCAAGGTTCCGCCCTTGGGCATTGAGTCTCGCGCATTGATCGCAAGGTTCAGGACCGCGTTCTTCAACTGGCCTTCGTCGACAACTGCGCGACACCCGCCTCTAATACCCGTGCGGACCACGATCGTCTCCCCCAGCGTCCGGCGCAGCAGGTCGCCAGTGGCTGCGATCAGTTCGCCGACGTCGGAAAGCTGCGGGTTGAGCGGCATGCGCCGCCCGAAGGCGAGCAGACTGGAGGTCAACTGGGCCGCAAGGTCGGCCGCCTCCTGTGCCTCATCGATACAGACGCGGTATTTGTCGTCAACCTTCGCCTCGAGCATTTCGAGGTTGCCCTTGATGACCGTCAGCAGATTATTGAAATCGTGGGCGACCCCGCCCGTGAGCTTGCCGATTGCTTCCATCTTCTGCGTCTGGCGCAACTCCTGCTCGACGCGACGCTTCTCCGTCAGGTCCTGCAGAAAGCCAGTGAACAGCCTTACGCCGTCGACTTCCGCCTCGCCGACGTGGAGTTCGAGCGGAAATGCGCTGCCGTCCTTGCGCCGACCGAGGACGACGCGGCCCGTGCCGATGATGCGGGGTTCGCCGGTCTTGAGGTAGCGGTCGATATATCCGTCATGGGCGGTCTTGTCCGGCTCCGGCATCAGCATGCTGACGTTCTGCCCGCACATCTCGCTCGCCGCAAAACCGAAGAGTCTCTCGGCGGTGGCGCTGAACGACTGTATTCTTCCCCGGCTGTCGGCGACGACCATCCCGCTTGGAACCGTTGCCAGGATCGAGCGGAGGTGGGCCTCGCGCCGTTGAGCCTCGGTCGCGGCTGAAGCAATAACGCGCCCAACCTCGTTGATCTCGCGCACTGGGGTCGCGACGACGGAGACGCGTTCGTTCCGCTCCAGCTCGAGCCCGGCACTCTGAAGGGCGCCGATAGCGCGGGCGAGACGAGAAGCGGCCCAATAGGCCATAGCGATCGATACGAGCAGAAGCAGAAATCCGACCGTCAGGACCGAGGCGAGCGCCTGCCAGACCGGCGCGTTGAGTACCGAAACGGGGACGCTGACTGTCGTATACCAATTCGTCTCGAGCGATCGGGCGTAGGCCGCGACGACATCCACGTCCAGGAGGTTTCTTCCGCGCCATAGCCCTTCCATGCCGGAGGTTCGCGACATCCACTCGGCCGGCGCCTTCCGGCCGACAAAAGGACCCGGATCGGTCGAGCGCGCGACGATCGTGCCCGTTGAATCGGTGACGGCCGCAAGCCAGCCCTCGTCAAGTCTCGCCTGGCTCAGGGCCGGCTGCAGCCGCTCGACGGGCATGCCGAGCGAGAGAAAGTAGATGACTTCGCCGTCACGCAACACCGGAACGATCACGCCGACCATCAGATGCTTTTGCAAAGGGGCTACGAAGGCGCTCGTCACGACGGGCTTCTTCTCGCGCAAAACCTGCTCGTCGAAACGCGGAATCTCGGGACTTACGACCGGCAGCGCCGTTCCCCACGGTACCGACGTGTTGAGGAGTTGCCGCGGTTCTCCTGGAGCGCGAACGACGATGAATACGCCGAGCGCACGCGCTATCTTCGACGCTCTGTCATGAAAACTCTCCAGATCTCCCCGTTGGAGTTCGTCGGAGGTCGCAAGCGCTTCCAGAACGAACCCGGGTCCCGCCAGCTCGCGATCGATCGAAACAGACAATTCGCGTGCCAACGACTGCGCCCACGCGACCGCGCGCGCCTGCTCTGCCTTGACATGCGTCCAGGCCAGGAATGAAGCAAAGAGCAGCACCGGTAGGACGAGGGCCGCGGCAAAGACCAGGAAAAACGTTGACGCGGGTCGCTCGCGCGACCTCAAGGACACACCGGCGCTGGCGAGGTCCGACGTCCCATCTGCGGCAGCGGCTGTTGACGAAGATTTGTTCATCGATGGCGACCTTCCCGCGCGGACGGCGCGATACTGGCAATAGTCCTGCAACACATTGGTCTAGCCCGAATACGGTTCTTCGAAATTGATCCAACGCAAGATTGCCCTCTTCTCTTGGATACGGCTGGGGGGCAGACGACAATGCACGCATAACGCGGTCCGGTACGCAGGGTACTCAGGCGAACACCAGGAAACTGCGTAGCCAGTTTGACGCCGGACAAAGCGCGACACGAACGCTGTGTTATCCGATCGCTCGAACGCCCTCGAATTGGACGACCTAAGTCTTTGGCTGGAAATGGATAAAGCATTGATGGCGCACCTGATCGTCATCGACGATGATCCGCGGATTCGCTCCATGCTTTCGCGCTATCTCGAAGGAGAGGGATTTCGCGTCAGCCTGGCCGGCAACGTTTCGCAGTTGCGCAGAGTGCTGTCGCCATCGATTGACCTCGTGCTGCTCGACGTCGGACTTCCGGACGGCAACGGGTTGGAGCTCGTACGCGAGATCGACGCGAATTTTCGGATTCCGACCATCATCATCTCCGGGCGCGACGACGACCTGGATCGTATCATCGGGCTGGAGATGGGGGCAGATGACTACGTATCGAAGCCGTTCAACCTGCGTGAGCTGTTGGCGCGCATCAGAAGCGTACTGAGACGATCGCAGCGGGCAATGCCCAATGCACTGACAGAGGTAGCCGCTATCAACGTCTTCCAGTTCGATGGTTGGGTGCTCGATGCGGACCGCCGCCAATTGATGTCGGCCTCTGGGCAAAGGATCGAACTCACCACCGGCGAATTCGACCTGCTGATGGCCTTCATCACCAATCCGGGTCGTGTGCTCACGCGCAACTTTCTCCTGGATCAGACACGCGGCCGCACACGGGAGGCATTCGATCGCGCGATCGACGTTCAGGTCACACGCCTCAGGCGAAAGGTGGAAGACGATCCGCGAGATCCGCGACGGATAAAGTCCGTCCGCGGAGTAGGCTACGTTTTCGCGACAAAGGTCCACCGAAGAACGTGACGATACCATGCGGTATCGATCGGGCCTCATGCCCTGGCATATCTTGCACTGCGCGGCGCGCCGTCATCGCAATCCCCCCTCGCAAGAGCAATCACCGCGTCCATCTTCAGGATGGCGATCGAGTGACGCCCGACCGTCGCGATGCCCCGTTGCCTGCGAGCTTCGTGATCGTCCGCGAGACGGTTTCGATCGTCAGGCCCAGATAGTCGGCAACATCGAGCCGTGTCATGGGCAGTTCAACGACCGGACGCCGGTTCTCCCGTTGGTCACGTACCATCATCAGCAGGAAACCAGCCACCTTTTCGTCCGCACTCCTGCGCGAGAGAAGAACCATCTGATCCTGGGCCGCCGCCATCTCGTCGCAGAGGCGGGAGAAAAGTTGCTCCTTGAGATGCGGCGCTCGCGCGCTTTCGCTCTCGAAGCGATGCCGCGAAAAGCGGCGTAGTTCGACCGGAGTTATGGCTTCGACCGTGTAGAGATAGTGATCCTTCAGCGAGACGCCGAGCAAATCTCCGGGCCGCAGGAAGCCGATGATGATGCGACGGCCGTCACTCAGAATCCGGAGAGCCCGCAAGGTGCCTTCAACGACTTCGAAGATATGGTTGGCCTGGTCCCCCTCCCAGAAGACGGCCGCGCCTGCGGCGATACGCTCCACCGGTTGCCTGCTGAACAGCGACGATAGACTCTGCGTTTCGGAAGCGAAAGGAACGGCTGGGGCGACACGCGCCTGATGCCCGGCGACTAGCTGAAGGCTCATGAGATTTCTCCGCCTCTTCGAATTGAACGGACGGATTTGGGCGCTTCTGCGTGACTCCAAGATGACTTTTGCGTCAAAATATTCGCGAATTTGTTACAGTCCGTAACAGCGCCATAATAGTAATGCAGCGCCGCTCACCATAATAGTCTCGACAGTAAATTCACAACCTTTAAGAATGTCCTCGCTGCTGCGACTGGCGAAAAGTAGTTTATTCGCATCATTTTGATTAGCCTCAAAGACCGGCCCCGGCTCGTGCGCGATCAATTCACGCCTATTTTCTGCGTAGCCGAGGCCTTACATGTCCAAGAGGAAGATTACGATAGTATACAAGTCGACCGGCTCCGCCGGTGCGCTTGGACGCCGAACGGCAACCGGCAAGCATGGAGCGGAGTCTGCGTGGGTTCGGGCGCGTGAGACATTTTGACGCCGGCTCGACCCTCTTTGGAGAAGGCAAGACCATTGGCGGCATATACCGGCAGCGCCACAACTAATCTTGCCCACATGCTCAAGGCGCTGCAGGAGGAGAAGATAATTCGCGCTCTCACTCCACGCCACTTTGAGATCGTCGATGAAGCGCACCTCGCCGCGCCTTTTGAGCAGTGACCGCGAGCATCGCAACATCCAAATCCCCAGCAACGATGAAACAGGAGGAGCGTGAATATGGCCGACCCAAGGACAGCTTCCACTCATGCAATTCAGCAGAACCCGGCGAACTGGAACAATCCAACCACCCCCGACGCCGATTTCCGCGTCGAGAGACAGGAGGAGCGAAGCTGGAGGGTCAGCCTTCTGTCGACAAGGGCAAGCTACTGGTTCGAGGCGAACTTTGGCGTCGGGAGCGCGGGCGCGAACGTGCTCGAAACAAATCTTGCGGGAGCGAACGCATTTATCCGGAAGGCGCGGAGCGACGGTTTCAGGACTGAATATGTCGGCCCGAATGCCAAGTCTTACTTTTGATGCCAATCGCCCAAAAAAGCGGGCGGCGGCAAATCCGATCGTCACAGCGGCGGTATCCCTCTCGAGGCTGACCGTTGCTATCCTGCACGCCATCGGGTCATTCGTATTGGGCCGGCTCGTCGAGGACGACGAGTTCGGCAGCGTGAACGCCGCGACGCCTTCCTGCATTGATCCTCACGAATCCCGCCGCTTATCATGGTGCAATTCTAACATTTGCAGCCACCGCCGCTTCGCCTTACGCGCGGCCACGGTCTCCGCCTCCGTCGAGGATGAGCATGGACGGCTGACACGATTTTAGTGAGGTTGTCGACACGTCATCTCAACCTGCCCGCACGTTGAGACAAATTGTGGTCGTTTGATTCCGACTTCCATATTTCCGATTCCAGCCTCTGAGAGTTCGATTCACGAACCGCGTTTGCTATCCGGCACGTCATCTCCACTTGTCTCAACGTGCCCGCAACTCATTTCGAATTGCGCTCATCCGATTCCAACTTGCGGACAAACGATTCATAAACCGGGATTTCCGATTCTTCTGCAAACGCCGTTGCCGGGCAGGCGGCGACCTGTCATGCGGCGAGGGTGAGTTTATCCGGAGGGAGAACATGCCGAGGAAGTCCGCCGACACGCGCAATCGCGAGCAACGCTGGAATGCGCCGAATGCGGCGGTTCCTACGCCATCATGGCAAGGAGCGCTACGGCTGCTCGAACCACAAGAGCAAAGTGCCGGTCGACGGCCTCGGCGGCGCCTGCTGCTTCAACCAGAAGACTATTCTCCGCAAGAACCTGAAGGATCGGGTGCTGTCCTGCCTCCCCGCCGCATTCTTCGGCATGGGTGTGTTCGACGACGTCGCCGGACAGGCTCGCCAGAAGCTCGCGGCCTCGATCAACAACGAACCCGACGAGCGCCAGCGCGTTTCCGGGGAGCTGAAGGCTGTCGAACGGGAACAGCGCCAGATCATCCAGCAGATCAGCGATCGCGCGGCCGAGGGCCGCCCTCGCCGGGCTGCGCTCGACGATATGCTCGACCAACTTGCGCCGTGCCGGCATTGAGGTGCGCCTGAAGCAAGCACCGGCCGAGAAGGATTTCGGGGAGAGGATCAGCAAGCTGAAGGCGGAAGTCAGTCCGGAAGCCGTCGAACTGATCATCAACTCCGCCTTCTATTACATGCGCGAGCACGCCGACACGGAAACGAAGCAGCCCTTCATCAATATCGTGCGCCAGTTCATCCAGAAGGTCATGATCGGCAAGACCCCGGGCCACCAGCCGGCATCCCTGGAAGTCCACGGCCGGATCGCCTCGATCCTTGCCGCCATGGAAGCCGCGACAATCATGGAGAAGCGGTTCGAGACGCTGCACCGCCACGACTATCTGGAAAAGCTTCGCGCCGGAGAGCTTGAGACGGAGGCACAAAAACAAAAGCTCCTCGACGCTTACGCGGAGGAGCTTTCGAGGAAGCGACTTGAATGGCAAAATATTCAAGTCTCAGTGGTTGCGGGGGCAGGATTTGAACCTGCGGCCTTCAGGTTATGAGCCTGACGAGCTACCGGGCTGCTCCACCCCGCGTTAAAAGTGTCGCTGTTTGCGGCGTGTTTGTTTCGGCTTTGGCCGAGGTT
>NZ_SRXN01000179.1 GCF_004827385.1 Ensifer sp. MPMI2T | reverse complement strand
GTTTAGGTGAACTCAGTTAATTTTGGGGCGTGACATGAATATCCATCACCCCATAATATAGTGCATTGTTTTAAAAGTACATAAAATCTATTTTTATTCAATGATTATAAAGTGCTAATAATCAATATTATGGTATTATATTCTGGTAATGATTTGATAAGCGAATTCTTTTACCAGATGGTATTTCTATTTCCACCCCATAATTTATATCTTTTTCATTAGGCAGTGGCCTCTTTAAATAAGGCGTGTGTGACATTTTTTTTGGGTTAAGCGTCTCGTATTGAAATACTTCGAATTGATATTCAGACATTTCTGCCCATGTTTGAATTTTATTGTATCGGGAGAGTGTCGTAAAGGCTTTAACTTGCTTATAACATTGTCTTTGGAATTCTTGCTGATATTTTAATAT
>NZ_SRXN01000178.1 GCF_004827385.1 Ensifer sp. MPMI2T | reverse complement strand
GATGAGGAGTGGCTGTTTCTCATGGATGCTGCGGTGATTCATGATTGTGTGTGGCGGGAGGGTCGCGCGGATTTGGTGGCTTCGCTTCGTGCTCATGTGAAGGCTTTTATGGGCATGTTGGATCGTTATTCGGTTGCTGTGGCGTCTGGTGGGCGTGGTGGGGGTTCTGCGGTGGCGATGATTGACCGGTATAGGAAGCGCAAGGGGGCCTGATTAGGTGTGTGGTGTTGTTGGGTCTCAGATTCCTCGTCATCGTGTGGCTGCGGCGTATTCGGTGACTGCTGGGGGTGATGCTGGGGAGCTTGGTAGGGCTTACGGGTTGACGCCTGATCCTTGGCAGCAGCAGGTGTTGGATGATTGGCTGGCTGTCGGTAGCAATGGCAGGCTTGCTTCGGGTGTGTGTGGGGTG
>NZ_SRXN01000177.1 GCF_004827385.1 Ensifer sp. MPMI2T | reverse complement strand
GTATGGGCAGGCGACCATGCAGTAACGGCAGCCGGTGCACACATCTTTGTCGTAATGGACAATGCCGGTTTTCGGATCTTTTTTCAGCGCAGAGACCGGGCACACAGAGACACAGTTCGGATCGACGCAGTGCATACACTGTTTCTTAATGTACGCGTAGCCATTCTCCTCCTGGTCTTTGTTGACCCCTGTGCCGCTGGTCCACACCTGAATGATGTTATTGGTATACGGCGACAGTTTGTCGTTGTTCGACCAGGTCTGTTCCCCTTGCGGGTTACGTTCAGGGGAGTTGATATCCTGACACTTGGTGACGCAAGCCTGACAGCCTACGCACAAGGTCGAGTCGTACAACATCCCCAGCGATCCCGGAATTGGCGGGCGGTTTTCAGCAGCCGCATGACTGACAGAC
>NZ_SRXN01000176.1 GCF_004827385.1 Ensifer sp. MPMI2T | reverse complement strand
CCCGTCCCCGTCAAAGTCTGACCGCAACGAAATCGCTGAACCCCTCGCAAACCTCCTGTTTGCGCTATCGATTCAGATTCGTCCGCCCTTGGGAATCCCGAGAGTCAGCATCAATGAGGGTCGGTATCAGACCGTGAAGCGCGGAACAAGAGAGTGCGTAAGCTGCAGCCGTTCCGGAAAGCGAATATGGAATTGCATGACTTTGTCGAGGACCTTCCAACCAATGGAGCTAATCATGATAATCGCCGAGAATACGTTTGGCACCTTTGCTCATGTTAGCGCTGACAGAACGTGACCTTGCCCCCAAGTTTTATCCAGTTTTGAGTTCGCTCCAGCGGTTTTGGGTTGCTGCAGTTGCGGCGGTAGCGGCGGGTTGCGGTGCGGAGCCATTTCGGCTGCGCAGCACCGCATCACGTCG
>NZ_SRXN01000175.1 GCF_004827385.1 Ensifer sp. MPMI2T | reverse complement strand
GGTATATTTTAAGTTCATTAGGCTTCTATCCTGTAGCGCCCGGTTCAGAAGATTATTCAATAGGAAGTCCTGCGATTGATGCTGCTGTACTGAATCTGGAAAACGGAAAAACTTTTGAAATTGAAGCTATTAATCAAAGTCCGAAAAATGTATATGTTCAAAAGGTTCTTTTGAATGGAAAAGAGATTAAAACCTTTACGCTGAAGCATTCTGAGATTATGAATGGTGGGAAGCTGACATTTTATATGGGCAGTAAGGCGAAAAAGTAAAAAATATATTCTCGCAGATCTGCGAGAGCTAAGAACAAGTTTTGGCTAAAGCCAATGGAAGATTTAAAATAAAAGAGCGGGCTAAAGCCCGCTCCTATTGAATTATCTTGACAATCTCAGGTTAATCTGAGACTATATTCCTCGGTTATATC
>NZ_SRXN01000174.1 GCF_004827385.1 Ensifer sp. MPMI2T | reverse complement strand
CCGTTCGACGCCTCCATGCCGACCAGGCACGCCGGCAAATTGGCGAAGAAGCGGGCCACGGCATCGCGACGCAGCCTCTTTCGCACAACGACTTTCCCGTGGTTGTCGACGCCGTGAACCTCGAAGATATACTTCGCCAAATCCAGACCTATCCGAACGACCTGCATGACATCCTCCTTCATCGCAGTTGACGTTCGAGATTCCACCTCGCCGCGAGGGCGGGGTCCATACCATTGGCCCGGTTAGCAAGGCATTTATTGCGCAAGTCCCCGTCGTGTGTTCCGGCGTGCAAAATTGGCTCTGACTCATTTTTGATGCAGTTGTAACGATCCTGCGTTGCTGGTTTCCACAAAGGAATCAGCATGATGAGCACTAAGCTCTGCGCTTCTGATTTGGTACCGGCTGGCTTCATTGCTGAACG
>NZ_SRXN01000173.1 GCF_004827385.1 Ensifer sp. MPMI2T | reverse complement strand
CTGCAACTGGTGCCGATTCGCCAGCTCGCGCTGTTTAAAGAGATGCAGGGCGTGAAAAGCAATAAAGGACTGAATGAGCAGGACAAGCTGGCAAAAACCACCGAGATTCAGGCGCAGCTGGATGACCTGGACCGCCTGAACAACGCGCTAAGCGCGATGAGTTCGGTGAGTAAAGCGGGGCAGTAAATCGTAGGTCGGATAAGACGCCCCGGCGTCGCATCCGACAATGTGCAGGCGTTGATGCCGGATGCGGTGCAAGCACCTTATCCGGCCTACAGACCGGAGCCAAACATGCAAACCATCACCATCGCCCCACCCAAGCGCAGCTGGTTCTCGCTTCTGAGCTGGGCCGTTGTACTCGCCGTGTTGGTCGTCTCGTGGCAGGGCGCGGAAATGGCCCCGCTTACGCTGATCAAAGACGGCGGCAACATGGCGA
>NZ_SRXN01000172.1 GCF_004827385.1 Ensifer sp. MPMI2T | reverse complement strand
AGGGGATTATTCCGGCCGTGCCCGCGTGATCGATGGCGACACCATCAGCATCCGGAACCAGCGGATCAGGATAGCGGCGATCGATGCTTGCGAGCGCGACCAGACCGGATTGAAAGACGGGAAGTTATGGCGCTGTGGCGTCGCAGCTCGCAGCTATCTTGGGAAAATGATCGACGGCCAGCACGTTCGCTGCGACATCATCGATCAGGATCAGTATCGCCGCCTGGTGGGCCAGTGCTTCATTGGAGACGTCGATATCGGCCTTGCGATGGTGAAGGCAGGACTGGCGGAGGCAATGCTGCGGTATCTGCCGGCGACCCACTCGATCAGCGAGGTCGAGTACGGCCAGGCCGAGAGCCGCGCCCGAGATGGCGGCTTTGGCATGTGGTCGGCCGAGATCGAAAGCCCGCACGAATACCGCCGTTCCAAATCTTCCCGG
>NZ_SRXN01000171.1 GCF_004827385.1 Ensifer sp. MPMI2T | reverse complement strand
CCTTAGAAGATTTCACCGACACCGGTCCACGAGGCGGTTCGATGCCGTTTGTGGAATTAGTGATCTGGCTGGAAGTCTCGCATGGCATTTGTGCCGTCAGTGTGGAGTTGCGAAGACCGTATTTTGCAATACGTTCACGCAGTTCTTCCCACGGCATCTTTAACTCAAAGTTGGTTTCGCCACTTTCGTCTAATGAAGAACGGTAATGGTCGATCGGCAACTGACCAATTGCGTACTTGGTCTGCTCAAACCAGTCACACTCACCTTTTGCTTCAGCAAGTTGGCAGCTGGCATCAAGAAGGTAATACTGGATAGCTTCGAACGTTTCATGCACCAGTTTATTACCAGCGGTATCAGAATAACGAATGCCATTCTTTGCCAGGTAATAAGCAAAGTTGGTTACACCGATCCCCAGGCTACGACGAGCTTTGGCAGGCACTTCGGCTG
>NZ_SRXN01000170.1 GCF_004827385.1 Ensifer sp. MPMI2T | reverse complement strand
ATCGAATGCTGCACGATCAATAAACTCATCACGTAGCGGTGACGCCGCGCTGTGCTGCTCGGTCAGACTCAGCATGCGGAATGTGCGGGTATAATCGCTGCGCTCTCGCGCCATCAGACTGAATAATTCATTCAGTAGCGCGTTATCCTCTTTTAGCTCCGTCATGAAGCCCAGTTTCTGCCGCATCCGTTGTCCATAATGCGTCAACAAAACCTGCTGATAGCTGTCCAGGGCCTCATTCAGGCCATCTACGGCAACAAATGGTGACAATGTCTGCGCCAGACGCTGTAAATTCCACAACGCGACGGCAGGTTGATTATCAAAGCTGTAACGCCCTTGATGATCCGAGTGATTACAAATAAAACCGGGTTCGTAATCATCAAGAAAACCAAACGGCCCGTAATCAAGCGTCAGCCCCAGCAGCGACATGTTGTCGGTATTCATCACCC
>NZ_SRXN01000016.1 GCF_004827385.1 Ensifer sp. MPMI2T | reverse complement strand
CCAGGTCGACGCCGATGATGGTAACTTCCTTCATGGATGCTCTCTCCGTCTTGGGTGACTTTCACATCACCAACTTGGCACATTGCGATGCCGTTCGAGGAGGGGGCATCCACTCCATCATTTGCGGGAGGAGCGAAATACTACCTTAAGCGACCGGGCGGGTTGCCCTAAGCGACCATGACACCCCTCACACGATCGGGATTTTGGTGGGTTTCGCCACACAACAGCCGTTGAATAGGCTACGTGTAGACGGACCAATATGGCACCGCTAGCGAGGCAGCGGCAGCTTCCCGAGAGCGTTCGCCAGCGATTGCATCGACGCGGGTCGAAAAGGACTCATTCGGGTGAAGCCGCCGATCGTGAACGATGGCGCGATCTCGACAAGGCGCTTTGCGGCCGCTCCTGCCGCCTCGAAATTGTTCAACTCGACCTGTGCCGCCGCGAGGTAGACATAGGCGACGCTGAAGTTCGGGTTCGCTCCGACAGCGAGCGCCGCATAGGTGGCGGCCTCCCCGAAGCGGCCGCTGAACCAGTGGGCCAGCGTCAGCGCACAATAGGGATGATAATTCAGGGGATCGAACGGGCTGAGCCTCAGCGCAAGCAGTGCATGCTCGATGGCTCTTTCGTTTCGCTCGCTATGGGCATTTACCAGGGCGCTGAAGCCGTATGCGAGGGCTGAATTGTGATTGAGCTCCAGCGCCCGATCCAGAACGATAATGGCCGCGTCGTAGTCATGCGTGAAATTGGACTTGACAAAAGCGGCGATGCTTAGGGCCTGCGGATCATCGACACCAAGGTTGAGCGCGGCATTGGAGTGTTCCAACGCAAGGGTTTTATCCCGTTCGTCAAATCCACGGCGGAAGTAACTTTGCTCATGGCACCACGCCGCATGGGCATGTGCCAGCGCATAGTTCGGGTCGCGCTTCAGGGCGGCTTCCAAAAGCAGCAGCGCTTTTTGCGTTTCATCCGGCGTATTCGCATAGGTGTGGGGGAGTGCTTTCAAATAGAGATCGTATGCGTCCAGTGCATCCGGCCGTTTTCGCAGCGCACGTTCAATTTCGGCTCGGCGTATCGACGGTTCCAGCGCACCGACGATGCTGGTCACGAAACGGTCCTGAAGGTCAAACAAGTCCTCGGCGAAGCCGTCGAGCCTATCTGCCCATACATGCGTCGCACCCGTCCCCTCCAAAAGCTGTCCCGTGATGCGGATTCGGTTGGCGGATTGTCGGACACTGCCTTCGAGCACGTAGCGTACGCCCAATTCCCGAGCGACCTGCTTCACGTCAACAGGTCTTCCTTTGTAGGAATAGCTCGAGTTGCGCGCGATCACGAAGAGGCTGGGAATCTTGGCCAGTTCCGTGATGAGATCCTCGACCAGGCCGTCGGCAAAATAGTCTTGCTGCGGGTCGCCGCTCATGTTTTCAAACGGCAACACTGCGATCGACGGTCGTTTCGGCAGGGCAAGGGGCGTGTCGATCAGGTGGGCTGCATCCGGCATCTGCGCCTCCAAATGAAGCTGATAGACGCGGATCGGCCGGGTGATGTTCTTGAGGTACTGGTCTCCAGTGTCTTCGAAGGCGATGTCCAGCCGTTCCCGGACAAGGTCGCGCACCGCGGCTGAGACGGCGATACCGCCTGGCCGTGCAATCCCCTCCAGCCTCGACGCGACGTTCACGCCGTCGCCGAAGATGTCGCGATTCTCTAAGATGACGTCTCCCAAATTAATGCCGATCCGGAACTCAATGCGGTGATCCGGCGGAATGGGGTGGTTTCGAACAATCATCGCGCGTTGTATGTCGACAGCACATGCGACCGCTTCCAATACACTTTGGAACTCGGCGAGAATGCCATCGCCGATGAGTTTGACGACCCGGCCGTTGTGCTCTGTAATCAGTGGATTTAGGAGCTCGCTTTGGTGGGCGATCAACGAGTTGAGCGCACTGGATTCATCGGCCTCCATGAGCCGACTGAAGCCAACGACGTCAGCGGCGAGGATCGCTGCTAGTCTACGCTCCATAGATGCTCTCCTAGGGATTGCATCAAACAGCATGCCATAGAATTCAGTTTAGGCATTCAGAATCCGCTCGTTGCGTGTCTGAGCCCTGCAAGAGTGATCGCTTTTCGAGCAAATTGAGCGCCCAGCGCGTACCGTTCGAACTTCCGCTCTCCACCAGCTACAGCCTTTAGCATCTGACCGCAGGATGGCGGAAATCTGCGCAACTAGGTTAATCGTCACTCGCGCGATCGCGCTTGGCGATATCAGCAACCGTATCTTACTGATGGCAGATCGCAGGCGATCCAGCGATAGATTCGACCTCCCGCGATGAGCGCCAGTATCTTCGGTGCGAGCTTGCCGAGGAGGTGCGCCCCCTGCCGCCCTCGCCAGCGAGCCTGATCTTCTTCGAGTGAAAGGCAGGCAAGATTTTTAAAGCCTACTAACGAAAAAGCCCCGGTAGGGGAAACCGGGGCTGTAAGGTCTTTCGCCCATTGGGAGGGGGGCCGGTGTGGGCGAAATGCGGGAGGAAAATTTCCCGTCTGACTTGAGTTTGCCACCGGGCCATCGCATCTCAAAGTAGCGAAAATTAGCCATGCTGTGCGAATGAGGTCGGTTAGTTTCCAGAACGTCGCGCTGGCGCCAAGGCATGCGTGGTTTGAGCAGCGATACAGGCCGCGCGTCTTATCAGACGCCACAGTACGCGACAGTAGCCAGTTCTGCCTCGTTGGTTGCGGTACGCTAACGCATCTCCTCCCACCTCATTCCTGTGCTGGTCACAGGAATCCAGCCACGGCGCGTCGGCGCCGTGAATAACTTGTTTTCAGCGCTTGAGACGTGGAGGAAGAGCTACCGACGGGACGGCCGTGCGGCGGACCATCCGAGGCTACTTACGCCCGCCCGCTGGCAGAGTCTTCCGCGCCGCAGACGCGGCGCTGCTGGATTCCTGTGACAAGCCCAGGACTGAGGGTCGAGAGGGGCTCACCGCGTCAGATCTTCTCGCTGCCGCGGCTCGCCTATCGTCACGTCGGCGCGCTCCCGCCCCGCATCACGCCAGTGCCACCTCCTCCAGCCGCTCGCGCAAGCGCGGGGCCGCGAAGTCGAGGAAACTGCGCATCTTGAATGGCAGTTCGCCCCGTCCCTGATAGACAATATGGACGGGCAGAGGCGCCGGTTCGAAGTCCTGCAGCACCACCTGCAGAAGTCCCTCCTTCACCGCGCGGGCTGCCTGGTAGGAGAGAACGCAGGTCACGCCGACGCTGGCGATCGCGGCGTCCAGCGCCGCTTCCGCGGTATTGACGCAAAGGCGCGGGCGGATCTCCACGACCGGCTCGCGCGCGTTCCCGCCTTTGCCGAAGACCCACGGGCTTGGCGAAGCCATCATGTCGAAGGTCACGCAGGGCAGCCGCTCGAGGTCCGCCGGGCTTGCCGGGACGCCATGCCGCTCGAAACAGCCAGCGCTTCCGCACGTTACGCGGCGCACGGAACCGACACGCTTCGCCACCATCGAGCTGTCGGGCAACGCGCCGATGCGAACGGCAAGGTCGATATTGTCTTCGAGCAGATGCACGTTGCGGTCGGAAAGCAGCATCCGGACATTGATGTCCGGATAGATCGAGAGGAACGCGCTGACGACCGGCAACACATGCAGCCGGCCGAACACGATCGGCGCCGTCACCACGAGTTCGCCCTTCGGCGCGCTCTGCTCGCCCGCTGCCTTCCGCTCGGCATCGCCCACCTCTTCGAGGATGCGTTTGCAGGAATGGAAATAGTCATTGCCCGCATCGGTCAGCGTCAGCTTGCGCGTCGTGCGCGTCAGAAGCCGGGTTCCGAGGTAATCCTCCAGTTCGGCAAGCTTTCGGCTGACGCTTGGCAGCGGCAGGTTCAGCCGGCGGCCGGCGCCGGTAAGGCTACCCGCCTCCACCACCGCGACAAGGATCGACATCGCTTCGAAACGGTCCATTATTATTTCACCCAGAGAAACTATGCCTATTGGAACTAGCCGATTATCGCACCTGCTGGAAGACAATATCTTGCCCTCATCCACCTCAACAGCGCCGGACAAGACGTCCGGGCAGCAGGGAGAAAGACGATGACCGAGACCCGTTATCGAAGCACCGATGTCGATGGGCTGAAGATCTTCTATCGCGAGGCAGGCGCGCCGGGCGCACAGAAACTCCTGCTGCTGCACGGCTTTCCGACGTCGAGCCACATGTTCCGGGACCTGATTCCGCTCCTTGCCGACCGCTACCACATCATCGCGCCCGACCTGCCGGGATTCGGCCAATCGGACGACCCGAAGGCAAACACCTTCGACTCGATCGCCGAGACGATCGAGCGCTTCACCGAGATCGTCGGCTTCGACCGCTTTGCCGTCTACGTCTTCGACTACGGCGCGCCGACCGGCTTTCGCCTCGCCGTCCGCCATCCGGAGCGGATCACCACAATCATCTCCCAGAACGGCAACGCCTATGTCGAGGGCCTGAGCGACGGCTGGAATCCGATCCGCGCCTATTGGCAGGAGGCTTCCGACGCCAATCGAGAGGCGCTTCGCATGCTGCTGACACCGGAGACGACGCGCTTTCAATATACGCACGGCGTGCCGGACGTGACGAAGGTCTCGCCGGACGGCTACACGCTCGACAACCACTACCTCGGCCGCCCCGGCGCTGCCGATGTCCAGCTCGACCTCTTCGGCGACTATAAGAGCAATGTCGCGCTCTATCCGGTGTTCCAGGAGTATTTCCGCACCCACCAGCCGCGCTTCCTCGCGGCCTGGGGCCGCAACGATCCCTTCTTCCTGCCGCCTGGCGCCGAGGCCTTCAAGCGCGATATTCCGGAGGCACGGGTGGTCTTCTTCGACACCGGCCACTTCGCGCTGGAAACCCACGCGGCTGAGATTGCCACCGCCATCCGGGAGTTTCTTGGCTGACGGCTGCACGGTTCCGTCGCCCCGATCGAGCTCGCCCTAACCGTAAACACCCTCATTCCTGTGCTTGTCACAGGAATCCAGCGCACCCAAGTCCTTGGGCGCAAGGGACTCGCTCATCCCGCGTCTGCGTCTCCCCGAAACCCGAGTCATTCACGGCGCCGACGCGCCGTGGCCTGGATCCCTCTGACGCGCACGGGAATGACGATCGCCGCAGGGGACTCAGCTAACAGCCGACGTACGCTCAAGAACACCCCAATCGAACGCGCGCGCCCAGTCCGCAAAACTCTGCCAGTGAACCTCCGGAAACTCCCGGCGCAATGCCGCGATGTCGGCGTCGTAGCCGACGCGGTCGAACCATTCGAACATGAGCGCCGCATCCTCGCTTTGCTGGCGAGCGGCGGCGATCGGGATTTCCTGGTAATTGATGGTGCGGCCGATCGCCTGCGAGAGGATTTTCGCCTGCTCTTCGCCGGACAGCTCGTCCCCGGCGATATCGAAGCGCGCGCCGAGGACATGCTCGTGCCGCTCGATCAGGGCGGCAACGAAAGCCCCGATGTCCGCCAGGGCTATCAGTTGCAAGTGGCGGCGGGCAGGCAGCGCGAAGGCATAGGTGCCCTGGCGCAGCGTATCGATCGACCACGGCGCGACGATATTCTCCATGAAGGCGACCGGCGCGCTGATCGTGTAAGGGATGCCGAGCCCCGCGACATGCTTCTCGACGAGATACTTGCTTTCGAAGTGCGGGATGCCCGTCTTCTTGTCGGCATCGGCAACGGACGAATAGATCAGGTGCCGGACGCCTGCTGCCTTCGCCGCATCGGCCGCAATGATCCCCAGGCGGGTCTCCTCCTCTGTGCCCGCCTCATAGCTGTTGCCCATCAGGTACATGGCGTCGACGTCGCTTGCGGCCTTTTGAATGGACGCCGCGTCGCCGAGATCGCCGGCCACGACATCTGCACCCGCCGACGCCAGTTGCCGCGCAGCATCGCTGTCCAGATTGCGGGTCAACGCCTTGACGCGGTGTCCTCTGGTGAGCAGGGCGTGCGCGACGGCGCCTCCCTGCTGGCCGGTGGCGCCGGTGACGAGAACGTTTCGCTTGGTGGTCATGTGTCTGCTCCTTTGTTTTCAATAGAGCAAAGGTAGGGCCTGCCACATTGGTCCATAATTGCCTATAATTGGGAAACTTTGTCCCACAGCAGGATACAATGCTCGATCTCAACGATATCGTCGTGTTCGTTCGCGTCGTCGAAGCGGGCAGTTTTACCGCTGCGGCGCGCCAGCTCGGCATGCCCAAGACGACGGTCAGCCGCCGCATTGCCGCGCTCGAGCGTGAGGTCGGTGTCCGCCTGCTCCAGCGCACGACGCGCAGCCTCAACATGACCGACGCCGGGCGCCTCTACTACGAGCAGAGCAGCCAGGCCCTGCGGACAATAGAGGAAGCGAATCTTCGTCTCGCGGAAGCGAGGGCGGAGCCGTCAGGCACAATTCGCATTTCCGCTCCGGTCGGCTTCGGCGGCCATTTCCTGACCCGCGCAGTGGTCGACTTTCTGGCAATGTATCCGAAAACCAAGGTGGAACTGCGCCTGACCGACGACAATCTCAACCTCGTCGAGAACGGAATCGATCTCGCGTTCCGCACCGGTATCCTTGCGGACTCCACCTTGATCGCTCGCAAGCTGGGGGCCACGCACAGGCTCCTGTGCGCCAGCCCGGACTATGTTGCGCACTCAGGGGTCCCGGATGGACCGGCGGATCTCAGCCGCCACGAGTGCGTCATCGCAGGCCCCTCGGCTGCCAGCGCCCACTGGGTGCTGAATGGACCGCACGGCCAGGAAACGGTCACCGTGGCCGGACGCTTCGCCGCCAATGAAATGCAGGCGGTCGTGGCCGCCGCGATCGCCGGCTACGGCATCGCGCAGGTGCCCCAAAGGATGGCCGAGGGGCTCATCAACGACGGGCGGTTGCACCGTGTTCTCCACGATTACACGACGCCGGCCGGCGGCCTTTATGTCCTGTACCCCAGCAGCCGGCACCTTTCGCCGCTTGTCAAGGCATTCATCGAGCTTGCAGCAGAGCGATGGGCCGCCGCCGGAACCAGCGAGACGGACGAGGCTGCGGCCGCGTTGAGCTAAGGTACCGCTGTCGCGGGCGCGAGCGTCGGTCGCATGAAGAGGCCGTCGGCACAAGGTATGCGTGTCCGCTTTTGCTCGACCGGAGCGCGCAGACGTTGTATATAAATGAAGGTGGCTCCACTCGACGGGGAGGTCGTCATGGCCTTGGAGGATGAGAAATCCAACCTGTTTATCGGCAAGGTCGGCGGTTTGGTCTTTGTCGTGATCGGCTTCCTCCTGGCGGCGTCAGGCTACCGCTATGCGTCGGCCGGATATATGGCCGCAGGCATCGTATTCGTCGCGATAGGCATCATACTGCTGATGGGCAAGGTCCTCAGTCGCAATCAACACAAGTAGACCTACGGCGCCCGTGTGTCGTTTCAGACGCACAGAGGTCGCCGTAGCACTTTGAATTACTGGATGTTTTTGAACGGTTCCGATTGAGGGAGCAGGCTGCCGGCCGGCAGGTGAATGAAGCCTGGCGGCGGCGCAACTGCAGGCGTCGCGTGCCCCGCCCTATCTTCCCTTCGGTAGTCATCGCGAGGGGGAATGTCATGTTCGACTGCTCGGCGGCAAGGACGGATACAGCCGGCCACGTTGGATGCCTCTGCCACAGGCCGGAAATCCGATACATCGCCGAGCGCGTCAGGCTTGGCTTTTCCCGACGCACCTTCATGACCGGAATGGCAGCAATGGCGACCGGTGTCCGCTTGGGAACAACCGCGTCGGCGCAACTGCAGCCGTCTCCCCCGGCGCCGGCGCGGCCGATCCTTTTCACCAACATCCGCCTCTTCGATGGCACTTCCCCGACCCTTCGCGAGGGTGCGACGGTGCTCGTCGAGGGCACCCGGATCAAATCGGTAGACGATGGCGGCGCGGGCGCGCCCGAGGAAGCTCTGACGATCGACGGCGCCGGCGGCGTGCTGATGCCGGGGCTCATCGACGCCCACACGCATCTCGCCTTCTCGACGGTTCCCCTGGCGGTGGCCCTGACCGCCGATCCCAGCTATCTGGCGTTGCGCTCGGCCCGGGCTGCCGGCGACTTCCTGATGCAGGGCTTCACCACCGCTCGGGATGTCGGCGGGCCCGTGTTCGCGCTGAAGCGGGCGATCGACGATGGCACCATCATCGGCCCCCGCATCTGGCCGGCCGGGGCGATGATCTCGCAGACGTCCGGCCACGGAGACTTCCGCACCCGCCACGATCTGCCCCGCGAAGATGGTGACCGGCTGCATTTTTCCGAGCGCAGCGGAGCGGCCGCCATCGCCGATGGCGTCGACGAGGTGCTGCGGCGAACGCGCGAGCAACTCTTCCTCGGCGCCAGCCACATAAAGGTGATGGCCGGCGGCGGCGTCACCTCCGACCATGATCCGCTCGATTCCACGCAATATACCGATGCCGAGCTCCGCGCCGCGGTCGAGGCGGCGAAGGGTTGGAACACTTACGTGACGGTGCACGCCTATACGCCGAAGGCCATCCGGCTCGCGATCGCGGCGGGCGTCAAATGCATCGAGCACGGGCATCTCGCCGACGAGGAGACCGCCAGGCTGATGGCGGAGAAGAGCATCTGGTGGAGCCTTCAGCCGTTTCTGGACGACGAGGACGCGGCGCCGTTTCCGGAGGGGACTGAGCAACGCTTCTCCCAGCTGCAGATCATCAGCGGCACGGACACCGCCTTCGCGCTGGCGAAGATCCACGGGGTGAAGACGGCTTTCGGCACCGACACGCTGTTTTCGGAACGGATCGCGGCCCGCCAGGGAGCGCAGCTCGCCAAACTCGCCCGCTGGCATGCGCCGGCGGAAGTGCTGAAGATGGCGACGGCGGACAATGCGGAGCTGCTTGCCCTCTCCGGGCCGCGCAGCCCCTATATCGGCAAGCTCGGCGTCGTCGAAGCAGACGCGCTTGCCGATCTGCTGCTGGTCGGTGGCGACCCGCTGGCGGACATCTCGCTAGTCGCCGACCGGAGCAATCTGAAGGTCATCATGAAGGACGGACGGATCTACAAGAATGCGCTTTGATCGATGCCCCAATGCTCACGGCTTCAATAAGCGCGTACGTGCCTCTTCGAAATCGGGAACTTATGCTGCGGATCTCCACCGATTTCCTCTCCCGGATAGACATTTCCCTCGATCTTGTTTGATCGAGAGCATATTCAAACGCAGTTTCCGCTGATAGACGGGTGATCGATCGGAGCAATCATGTTGAAGCACCTGCGGACGAGAAAGAGCATTTGGGTGGCGCTTGTCGCCGCCTGCATGCTTGTTCTGCAGGCTGCAAGCGGACTTGCGGCGGCCGGCACCAAGCCGGTCGGGCTGGATATCTTCGGAAACCCGCTTTGCATCTCGGACGCGGAGCATCACGAGCCCGCGCCATCGACCGATCACTCGGGAATGCCGGACTGCTGCACGCTTGCTTGCGGGATGTTCGCGCAGCCGGCGATCCCGGGGAGACAGCTTTACGTTTTCGACGTGCGGTCTGCGGCGCTCGTCAATCTCCCGGTGGCAAGGCATGGTCCTGACCTTCCGCAATGGCTGGAAGAATTTCAGGGAAGCCCAAGGGCGCCTCCGCGCACAGTCGCGAAATATCTGCATCACGCTGAGCCAGCGAACGTTTAGTCGCGCCAGCGCATCCAATCCAACATGAAGCCGAAGAACAGCGCCGGCATTCGCAGGCGGAAGACACTCGGCATTTGGCCCTACTGCATGATTCCTTAAATCGGGATCGATTTAAGGAAAAATCATGCAGCATTTCAAAGTGCTACAGCGACCTTAGCGCGTCCGATTGGACGCGCGGCGCTGTAGGGCCGCCTAAATCACCGCCGTGCTGAACCGCCGGCGACATGGAGAGAAATATGTTCAAGACGTTCATTGCGACCGCAGCCATTCTGGCGCTCGGAACCGGTGCCGCGCTGGCGCATGTCAGCCTGCAGGTCAAGGAGGCGCCCGTCGGCTCGACCTACAAGGCGATCCTGCAGGTGCCGCATGGTTGCGAGGGCAAGCCTACGACGGCCGTCCGGGTTCAGATCCCGGAAGGCGTCATTGCGGTCAAACCCCAGCCGAAGCCCGGATGGACCATCGAGAAGGTCAAGGGCACTTACGCGAAGTCCTATGACTACTACGGCACGCCGACCAGCGAGGGTGTGAAGGAGCTGATCTGGAGCGGCGGAAGCCTCGCCGACGACGAGTATGACGAATTCGCGCTGCGCGTCTTCCTGACGCCCGATCTCGAGGCCGGTGAGATGCTGTATTTCCCGGTCGTGCAGGAGTGCCCCGGTGGCCTCACCGAGCGCTGGATCGAGATTCCGGCTGCCGGCCAGACGTCCGACGATCTCGAATTGCCGGCGCCGGGCCTCAAGCTGCTCGAAAGAGCCGCTGGACATTGAGGCCTCGATGTTGAGCCAATGAGTCGGCGCTTCGGCGCCGGCTCCCTTTCGACGTCAGGATCATTCAGTGAATACGCTCGCGACCATGAAATTCCTGCCCGCTCTTGGCCAGGTAGCTGTCGCCGTTCTCGCCTGGCTTCTTTTGGCGACGGCCGCCCTTGCCCATGCGTCGCTGACTGCGACCGAGCCGAGGGACGGCGCGGTCGTTCCTGCCGCGCCCGCAAGACTCGCGCTGTCCTTCAGCGAGCCGATCTCCCCTCTGGCACTGAAACTGGTCAAGCCGGATGGCTCCGCGGTCGCGCTCGAGCGGTTTGCCCTCCGGGACCGCACGGTGGAAATCGAGGTGCCGCCTGACCTCGCCGCGGGCACGCACGTGCTTTCTTGGCGGGTCGTCTCCGAAGACGGACATCCGGTCGGCGGTTCGATCCTCTTTTCGATAGGGTCGCCGAGCGGGTCGGCTTACGCCGGCGAAGCGATCGACTGGCAGCTGCGCGCCGCGCTCTGGACAAGCCGGGTCGCGCTCTATGCGGGTCTGTTCTTCGGCATCGGAGGCGTCTTCGCCTTGAGCTGGTTCCTGCAGGGCGCGCGAGCGGGGTTGCGCTTCATCGCGGCAACGCTTGGCATCGGGCTTGCCGGGACCGCTCTTTCTGCCGGGCTTCAGGGGCTGGACGCGCTCGGCATGCCGCTTTCGGCGCTCGTCGAACCTTCTGTGTGGTCCACCGGGCTCGGAACAAGCTTCGGCAGGACTGTTGTCGTCATGATCGCCGCGCTCGCCGTTGCAGGCGTCGCGCTCGTCTCGCGCCGGCAGCAGGTCGCGCGCTGGACTTCGCTGCTTGCGTTGTTGACGGGTTCGCTCGCTCTCTCCCTCAGCGGCCACGCCAGCGCCGCCGAACCGCAATGGCTGATGCGCCCGAGTGTCTTCCTGCATGCGATCGCGATCGCACTGTGGATCGGTGCCCTGGTGCCCGTCGCAAGGCTGCTCCAGACCGGTCATGCGCACGCACTCAAGGCCCTGCATCGCTTCTCCGCTTTCATCCCCTTCTCCCTCGCCCTTCTCTTGGCGGCAGGCGTCGTGCTGCTGGTCGTACAGGTGGGACAGCCGTCGGCGCTGCTCGACACGGCCTATGGCAATATATTCCTGGTCAAGCTCGCTCTCCTCCTCGTTCTTTTCACTCTTGCGGCAGTCAATCGATGGGTGCTGACCGACCGCGTCGAAGCCGGCGATCAAGGCGCCGCCCGCTATCTTTTTCGCTCGATCGCCGCGGAGACGCTGGTGGTGCTGCTGGTTTTCGGCGTGGCGGCTTCCTGGCGTTTCACGCCGCCACCGCGCGCACTCGCAACCGTCACTGCGGAGCCCGCCTCGGTCCACATTCACGGCGAGAAGGCGATGGCGGAGATAACGATCGCACCCGGCCAACCGGGACCGGTGGAAGCATCTGCCCTCGTCATGGCCGGCGACTTCTCCGCGCTCGACCCGAAGGAGGTCACCTTCGTCTTCTCCAAGCCGTCCGCCGGCGTCGCCGAGATAAAGCGCAAGGCGAGCAAGGCGACGGACGGAACATGGCGCGCCACCGACCTCCTGCTGCCCCTCCCCGGCCTTTGGAAAATCCGGCTCGACATATTGATCAGCGATTTCGAGATCACCCGGATCGAGGGGGAGATCCAGATCGGGCCGTAGCCGCATGCTGCCGAGATGCGCTTGATATCGACAGCGCAGCAGTAGGTGCTGAGCGTCTCCGCGTCCCGACTAATCGCCGGGACGCACCACATGTCGCGATCGACGGCGGGCTTCGTCGCTCAATAGGCGCCGGTCATTCCATCCTCTGCGCGGCGCCGATGTCGGCCGGCCAGCCGGCGCGTAAAGAACTTCTCGATCTCGCGCAGCCACAGCACGGTGCTCGCCGCTGCAGCGCATAGCGCCCAGTCGGCGATGCCGATCGAAACGGTGGAGAAAGCCGCCTGCAGAAACGGCACGTAGATGACGGCAGCGTGCAAGCCGAGCGAGAGGCACAGCGCGGTCCAAAGCCATCGATTGGCGAACACGCTGACGAAGGCGCTCTGGTCGTCCGAGCGTGCGTTGAAGACGTTGAAGAGTTGGAACAGCATCAAGGTGGTGAAAGCCATGGTCCGGCCATAGTGAAGGGTACCGGAGCCCTCGATGAAGCCGCCCGGCAGCGAGGCGTCGAGGACGAGGATGGTGCCTGCCGCCATGATGGCGCCGACGAAAGCGATCCCCATCCACATGCGCGCCGTGATCGCGCCCTCCTGGAGCGGGCGCGGCGGCCTTCTCATCGCATCGGGATCAGCCGGATCGGCTCCAAGCGCCAGGGCGGGCGCTCCATCCGTGACCAGGTTGATCCAGAGGATCTGGGTGGCGAGCAGCGGAAGCACGATGCCGCCGCTCCCCGCCGCCCGGAGCCCGATCGTCTCGGCGAGCAGCACGCCGAAGAACATGGTCATCACCTCGCCCATGTTCGAGGAGAGCAGGTAGCGCAGGAACTTTCGGATGTTGGCGAAGATCGTGCGTCCTTCCTCGACGGCAGCGACGATCGTCGCGAAATTGTCGTCCGCCAGCACCATGTCGGAGGCCTCCCTGGAGACATCCGTGCCAGTTATGCCCATGGCGATGCCGATATCCGAGGTCTTGAGCGCTGGCGCGTCGTTGACCCCGTCGCCCGTCATGGCGACGATGAGGCTGGCCCGCCGGAAGGCCTCGACGATACGCAGCTTGTGCACCGGATCGACACGGGCAAAGACCGAGGTTTCCGCGACGACGCGGTCGAGTTCCTCATCGGACATCGCCTCGAGTTCCGTCCCGGCCACGGCGCGCTCGCCCTGGCTGATGCCGAGTTCGCGCGCGATGACGGCCGCGGTGCGGGGATGGTCGCCCGTGACCATGACCGGCCGGATGCCGGCCGACTTGGCGCGCGCGACGGCCCGCTTCGCCTCCTCGCGCGGCGGATCCATGATGCCGACGAGGCCGAGGATGATGAGGTCCCGTTCCACGGATCTGCCGTCCGTTTCGCCCGGCAGCGGACGGTAGGCCGTCGCAAGCGTCCTGAGCGCCTGCCCCGCGAGTTCTTCGTTGGCGGACCGGATTGCCTCCCGCCGTTCCTCGGAAAGCGGCCGAGGTTCCTTGCCGACTAGCTCCTGTGTTGAGCGCGACAGGAGGACTTCCGGCGCGCCTTTCGTGAAGAGGCGGAGCGAGGTGCCCTCGCCATCCTCATGGATCGTGCTCATCAGCTTCCGTTCGGAGGAGAAGGGGATTTCCTGCACCCGCTCGAAACGGTCTGCGATCTCCTCGCCAAGACCCGCCTTGCATGCGGCGACCACGAGCGCTCCCTCGGTTGGATCGCCCTTGACCGTCCATTGCCCTTCCTCTTCCTCGATCCGCGCATTGTTGGCGCGAGCGCCGGCGGCCAGTGTAAAGAGTACCTCCTCCTTCAGTTCTCCCTCGACAGCCTCGCCTCCGAGCCCGTGCATCGCGCCCTCCGGTGCGTAGCCCGTCCCTTCGAATTCGACTTCACCACTCGCCGTCACCACCCGGCGGACCGTCATTTCGTTGCGGGTCAGCGTACCTGTCTTGTCGGCGGCGATCACGTCGGCGGAGCCGAGCGTCTCGACCGCCGCCAGATTCCGGATGATCGCATTGCGCGCCGCCATGCGCTGCACCCCGACCGCCAGCACAGCCGTGATAATCGCCGGAAGCCCTTCCGGCACCGCGGCAACCGCGATCGCAACGCCGAAGATCAGGACATCGAACAGGGCGGCGAGCCCATTGATCTCTTCGATTAGCAGGATCATCGCGATGATGACGGTAGCGATGGCGACCACCGCCGCACCGAGAAGGCGGCCAACCCGATCGAGCTCGCGCTGAAGCGGCGTCCTCTCGTCCGGCGTCTCCTGCAGCAGGCCGGCGATCCGTCCCATCTCCGTCCGCATGCCCGTGGCCGTAACGATCGCCCGCCCGCGCCCATAGGTCAGCGTGGTCCCGCTGAACACCATGTTGCTGCGGTCGCCGAGCGCTGCCGCTTGTGCGAGCGGCTCGGTGCTTTTGGCCACCGGCTGGCTTTCTCCCGTCAGGGCCGCCTCGGATGCGCGAAGGCCCGCAGCCTCCACCAGCCGCGCATCTGCCGACACAGCATCGCCTTCCTCGAGCAGAATGACGTCTCCCGGCACAAGTTCGGCAACAGCAATTTCCTGTTGCCGCCCGTCGCGAAGAATTGTCGATTGAACGGCCGTCATCTGCCGTAGAGCGGAAACCGCCATGGCCGCTCGCGCCTCCTGCAGGTAGCCGATGGCGGCGTTGAGGAACACGATGGCAAGGATCGCAATAGCCTCATAGGGCAGATGCGTGTCTGGTTCGACCAGCCACAGCAAGCTGGAAATCAACGCCGCCGCGATCAGCAGCAGCACCAGAACGTCGTTGAATTGTGAGAGAAATCGCCGCCAGCGCGAGGGCGGCTTCTCCTCCGTCAATTCGTTGTGCCCGAAGCGGGAGAGCCGCCTTGCGGCCTCCTCGGCGCTCAGCCCGCGTTCCGGGTCCGTTTCGAGGGCGGCGGCCACCTGCTCGAAACTCTGACGATAGGGCTCCCCTTTCCGTGCCGAGTCGTCCTTCCCCTCGGCTGCCTTTTTATGGGCTGGCGCTCTTTCTGCATTAGGCGGCATGATCCTCGCCTTTCGGTGGAAACAAGAGCCGTCAGAACGGCCGCCGTTCAGCACTCTCGGCAGAGCGCCGGCGGCATGTCAGCCGACCCGAACCGCGTCGCCCATAGAGATATGCCCCTCCAGCCATTCGGAAAGGGTGAGGCGCGGCCGTTGCGCCCCTGCTTGCCGTTGTGGGCGCGGGGCATGAGACCCTACAACCGGCGCGCAGAGAGGTAATTGACCGACGCCAAAATGGGCAGGGCTTAAAGAGAGGCATAGGTCGGCAGCCAACCGCCGGGCGGTGTCAAGTCCAACCGGTCCGACCGCAGTGAGGCACGACCGGAAAGATGAAACATCTCTCCGCGATAGGCCCAGACCCGAAGATCGGTCCATAAGGGTGTCCCATCGATTCCCACGGAGGGCTTTGGAACCCTTTTCTGCGCCACATAGCCGTCGCTGTGTTTCGCGAGCCGGCGCAGCCGCGACCGCCCCACTGCGGCGCTGTCCAGTAGCCCGCGCCCGGCGAAGCCGTGCAGAGGTTTGAACACAAATTCCTGCTTTCTTTGCGCCAGCGCTTCCGCGTTTTCGGTGCGGATCAGATGCGTCTCCGGTACATGGTCACTCAGGATTTGACGCTCCCGGGGCTCTATTCCCAGCTCTTTGTCCCAATGCGGCAGCGATAACCATGCCAACAGCCGTTTGTCGCTTCGCGTGGCATAGGTAAAGGGATTTGGCGCGACGTAAACGCGACCCGCGTGATAGGCCGCCCGGAGGGCGGAAAAGTCCTCGGACTGCCAGAAGAAATCGGTCGAGCGGTTGACGATGAAGCTCACCGCCTGTCCCTTGAGCAGCAGTTGCTGGCCGTCCCAGCGAAGCTCTGCGGGACAGCCGAGCTCGGACTGCCAGCCGCGCCCGTGCAAGACATCGCAGAGCAGCTGGAGTTCTTTGCGAAATCTGCCTTGTTGCAAGGATTCGGCATCGTCGAGGATGAGAAACAAACCATCTCCAAAACGCCCTGGCCTCTCGCGCCACCAAGTCGCCAATGTGCTGGCTGAATGCCGCCAAACGGGCAGGCGCCACTAACCGTTGCTCCTGCGACAGACCGGCTGCCTCGTAGTACACAGCATTGATGATCGCAGCAAATATGAAACCCGACCCGTTGTCGTTGAACTCGATCAGCTGCCAGCCGCCCCCTGGGGGAAGATGGAAATCCCAGGCGCTGAAGAAACAAACCTCCGATCGTTTGCGCTGCACAATTTCCGGCGCATCACGCAAGGCCGCCGCCTGCCACGCTTCGCGGGCAGTAACGCGGTCGAAGGAAAGAATGAAATCGGATATTTCGGCGAGGATGGCGCCGGGGATGACCTGATGTTGCGGCACCACGGAGAATTCTCTCGGCACCTCCGGCATCCCGGCCGCCTGGAGCACGGCGTAAAAGTTCTCGGATTCCCTCGGCTTGAGCTTCAACTTTTCCTCTCAACCTGATGGCGGAATAGAATGGCTTTGAGAGCCACAGAGTATAGCATGCCGCTCGTCGTGCGCAGGGCATGAGTCAATCCCACTGCCCATCATTGGGGCGCGAAGCTGACTTGCCGGGCGGCCCCGCAATCTTCACCTTAAATCGGTCGCGATTTGAGGAAATGCAGTAGTCATGGAACCCAATTCCGCGGGAGCTTTTCGTGGCCACTTCTTCGAACAGACTGCGCATTGCCGTACTCTTTGGCGGGCGCTCCGCCGAGCATGATGTCTCGGTGCTATCGGCGACCAATGTCATGCGTGCGCTGGAGCACGAAAAATACGATGCCGTCCCGATCTTCATCACCCGCGAGGGGCAATGGCTGCTGAGCCGTTTCGAGAATGGCACGCTCTCGAAACCTGCAAGCGGCACGGAAGTCTCGCTCGTGCCGGGCGGCAAGGGACGTATCCTGGCGATCCCGATCGATGACGCGCCCTATCCGCTGCCGCAGATCGACCTTCTTTTCCCGGTGCTTCACGGCCTCCATGGCGAGGACGGCGCGGTTCAGGGGCTTGCAGAGGTGGCGCGCGTGCCGCTCGTGGGCTGCGGTATTCTCGGCTCCGCCACCGCGCTCGACAAGGACATTGCCAAGCGTCTGCTCAACGAGGCGGGCCTGCCGACTGCACGATCCGTTACAATCCATCTGGGCGTCGCGCCGCTCTTTGCCGAACTTGAGCGCGCGCTCGGGCTTCCGCTTTTCATCAAGCCGGCCCGGCAGGGCTCCTCCGTCGGCGTCAGCAAGGTCTTAACCGAGGAGGACTACACGGCCGCACTTGAGGAGGGCTTCAAGCACGACCGCAAGCTCCTGGCTGAGGAGTTCATCCGCGGCCGCGAGATCGAGTTGAGCGTGCTGGAGGACCCGGAAGGCGGCCTCTTCGTTTCCCGTCCAGGCGAGATCGTTCCAGCCGAAAGCCACGGTTTCTACAGCTACGACGCCAAATATATCGACGAGGAAGGCGCCGCCTTGAAAGTGCCGGCGGAGCTGCCGGACGAGCTAGAAGTCCGCATCCGCGCGACGGCCGCAATGGCCTTCCGGGCGGTCGGCTGCGACGGCATGGCACGCGTCGATTTCTTCCTGACGCCGGACATGCGTTTCCTGATCAACGAGCTCAACACCATTCCCGGCTTCACCGATATCAGCATGTATCCGAAAGCCATGGCAGCAAGTGGCGTCGGCTATGCCGAGCTCATCGACCGGCTGGTGGCGCACGGGCTGGCGCGCGCTTCCGCATAGTTCGGAACCTATGTAACGCACGCAGCGAGCAGGCGTTATCGTCCGATCACGGCTTGAGCGTCCGCGTCCGCATATGGTAGCCATTGCGGTAAAGGAGAGCCTGTCCCCAATCCGCGCACTCTTCGCGGTCAAGCGGATACGCTTCGTGTTTCCTTCCGTTCAACCCGGAGGTGTCCATGGCCGAGGTCCTGCTGTTCCATCACGCTCAGGGGCTAACCGCCGGCGTCCACGCCTTCGCCGACGAGCTGCGCCAAGCCGGGCACACCGTCCACACGCCGGACCTCTTCGACGGGCGCACGTTTCAGAGCATCCCCGAGGGCCTCGCGTATATCGAAGGGATCGGCTTCGACGAGATGCGCCAGCGCGGCGTCCGCATTGCCGACGACCTGCCCAATGATCTCGTCTATGCCGGGTTCTCGTTCGGCGTGCTGCCGGCACAGAAGCTTGCACAAACCCGGCACGGTGCCGGCGGGGCGCTGCTCTTCCACTCCTGCCTCCCGATCAGCGGCGCCTGGGCCTTCGGGCCGTGGCCGGACGGCGTCCCGGTCCAGATCCACGGCATGGATAATGACCCGATCTTCGTCGGCGAAGGCGACATCGATGCCGCCCGCGAGATCGTCGAAAAAGTCGAGGACGCCGCGCTTTTCCTCTACCCCGGCGACCAGCACTACTTCGCCGACAGCTCCCTCCCCTCATACGAGCCCGACGCCGCCGCGCTGCTCACCCGGCGGGTGCTAGAGTTTTTGAACCGCGTCTAACCGGCCCCACGCGCCTGAATGGACGCGGGCTGCCAACCTTGCATCAACGGTTACGGCGACCATCGCCTTCCGAACACGCTCCGTGACGCCTTTCACCCAGCCGTGCCCTCCCCTCCCTCATTCCTGTGCTTGTCACAGGAATCCAGCAGCGCCGCGTCGGCGGCGCGGAAGACTCCCGGTATTGGCACCATCGTTGTTCCGAATTACCGGGCACATGATCCACCGGATTCTCGTCAGCTGGCCCAAACGCCGGCACGTGTCATTCACGGCGCAGACGCGCCGTGGCTGGATTCCTGTGACAAGCACAGGAATGAGGGTGGTCGTGGCTACCGTCTCCAGGGATAATGGCGCGTCAGAGCGCGTCGGCGCCGTGAATGGTCTCATGAGAACGTCGAGCAGTCTACTTAGCGCCGGTGCGGCGCCGGACTTGAGACCGGCCTCCCTCCCAGCCTATCGCCCCAGGATACCGTGAACTTTGCGAAGCAAGGCAGAAGGGTGCCTCCCTTCGGCAGAGCCATTACCCGGCGCACGCCCCGCAAGGCCGGCGAGATGCCGCGAAAGGTCGTTCTGGATGGCCGGATATTCCTGCAACATAGGCTCGATGGCCGGGCTATCGATCTCAAAGGCCTCGACTTCGGTCAGAGCTTCGAATGTGATGGCCTTGCCGTCGATTCCATCGACTTGCCCGAAGATCGCGCCCGGTGGCAGCCGCGTCACTTCCGCGCCGTTGTGATGTGCGGCGACGACGCCCGAGCGAACAATCATCAGGCTTGTTTCCGCCCCACCGAGCACTCGGTCCCCGGTCCGGTATTCTCCGGTCCGCGCCGCGGTTTCGAGCTTCTCCAGTTCCTCGGGTTTCAGGTCCGCAAAGACCGGGCTGGCCCGAAGCAGGTCCTTCACCGTCTCCGCAGATCCCGGCCTTGTGAGGGCGTTCTCCATGACGACCGCGGCCGTTGTTGGCGGCGCGAGCGACAGGCCCACCGCCGCGACCAAGGTTCCGATCGCAATGCCGAACACGAAGGAGAGGATGGAGAGCGTCACCCCGAGATACACGACCGCGACAAACAGATCCTGAAGCAGCCGCGCTTCAATCGGCCTACCATCGAGCACAATGTAGATGCGGATAAAGCCGATGGTGGACCAGGCCAAATGCACCCACCAGAGCACCTTGGCCGCGACGAGGGTCCCGCCGACTTCCTGTATTGCCTCGAACTTGACCGGAGAAATGCCGTTCCCGATCATTATCGCCGTCATGACCAGGAAAAACGCGATCTGGACCACGTTGTCGCTCGCGCCCACGCAATGCAGCACCAAGCCCTGAACTGCACGATAACTCCTACAGCGCCGCGCGTCTTATCGGACGCACTAAGGTCGCTGTAGCCTTTGAATTGCTGCGTGTCTTTGTCCTTAAATCGAGGTCGATTTTTAAGAAGACATGCAGTAGCCGAGTCGATGGGAATGGAAGCAGACAATTTTCGAGCATTGCCGGCGGCCGCTTCCGACCCTATGCGGACATCAATGCGAGCTGACTGGACCGCTCTCGCATGCGGAACATGTTGTAGGCTCGCAGCCCACTGGACTGCCTGCTATTGTGGTTGAAGCAGCAGTTGAGCTTGGTGCCGTTCAGGTAGCGCCGATACCGACTGCGAAAAGTACCTGTCGAGGTTGATACGTGCCAGGGATTGTGTGGGTCTGCCTGCTGTCAGCCGCGCTCATCGTCGTGACAAGCGCTACTCATTTCGAGATCATGACCGGCGTGGCGACCCTGCGCCGCCGCAAGCTACTTTCGAAACGAGCCGAACTGATCGTGTTCCTCGGGTCAGCCTTTGTGGCTCACCTTCTGGGCATCGCCCTTTACGCGCTGGCCTTTGCCTGGATGCATTATCACCCCGAATTCGGTTCACTTGCAGGGCTGGCAGGATCAGGCGCCACAGACTTCTTCTATTTCTCGCTGAGCTGCTACAGTACGATGGGGTTTGGCGATGTCTACGCCACAGGGGACATGCGAATTATCGCCGGACTGGAAGGCTTAAACGGGCTCGTGCTGATTGCTTGGTCGGCGTCTTTTACCTTCATTTCCGTGGAGCGTATCTGGCGCGACGACAAGTAAACAGCCCCCGAAAGCACAACGCCTAAATATCTGGCCCTGTTAGGGCGGGCTGGCACAGGGCCAGGCCCATGAACTAACCGAAACCGTCAGATGACCGCATTGAGCCCAGAGTGGACGCTCGGGCACTAGCACGAGGTTACCAACCGCGATGCCCGTCAGCCGATGTCCGTGAGCTGATTGCATCAAACATGCCTTCAGCGGCGCTCGATGCCTTTTGCCGCTAAGGTGCCGTCGACGTCAGGAAGGCATGGCGGCAAGGAAGGGCGATGGCCTCGTTTATGCCGTTCCACATGTGTCACGCTCGTGCATAGCGAAATTCTGTTACGACGCTATCCTCTTCGGCTCAGGGTGAGCAGTGGGCCAGTCCCAATCATCATATAGCCCTTGCCCGCTTATGCCGGAGTTGTCAGAGGCGTTTGCGTTCCTTCGATGTTCCAAGGCATCGACTGAGCGATTTTGACCGCAATCGACACAGGCTTGCTGTGTGGCCGGCCCGCTACTGTCACGATACTGATTTGCCGCGACACCTCTGGCTCGACCAAGCGGCGAATTAATACCCCTTCGATGATCGGCAGGAATTGCGGCATCACGCTGCAGCCGAAGCCCGCTGAAACAAGCAACTGAATCCAGTCCTCACGCTCACTCATATATCGGACCTGCACATCCTTGTACGGCGGCGCTACGCCGAGTTTCGATAGATTAGACGGGAACTCGCAATGAAGTCGCTTGATATAGGGCTCGCCACTGATATCCCGCAGCGGCACCGCATTCATCTGCTCGAAGCGGTGGCCAGCCGCAAACGCGATGAAATAGGGTTCTTGAAAGAGCGGTATAGCCCTCAGTCGTTCGCCATATTCCGTAGCGCTCATGAAGGCCACATCGATGTCGCCGGCCAACAGCGCCGAGCCAAGTTCTTCGCAATTAGTTTCCCAAATGTTGAGTCGAAGATCTGGGGCGGCAGCACGCAGGGCTCGTAGGTAAGAGGTCAGATGCCTCCCCGGCATGGTTGAGAAAACGCCAAATTTGAGTCTTGCTTTATGCAGGTTCTCATATCTTTCAGCGTCCGCCTTGGCGGCGTCCAACGCGTTCTGTACCTCAGTAAAATGCTGGTGCATGAGCCGGCCCAAATCAGTCAAATGGGTGAGGTGCCGCTCACGTCGGAACAAATGACCGCCGAGTTGCTGTTCCAACTTGTGGATGGACTTGGTTAAAGATGGAACCGAGACCTCACATAGTTCGGCCGCACGGGAAAAATTGAGCGTCTGGCACGCGGCCAGGAAATATCGGATCTGGTGGGTTTCCACAGAGTTCTCCTGCCCGGAAACTCTTCTCCATCTCAAGCGATTCTCTGCTAATGCGCGCGGGTGCGCTTTGCCTTGAAGGCAAAGAAACGTTAGCGCCAGATGGCTGGCGCGACAAGCAAGGTCACGACACTCTCAAGGCTCTGAGTTCCTATGCGGAGGCAGAAGAGCAAACGATGCGCAACAAACTGGAGGCGACTAACGGAGGAGCACTCTGTTCGGGCGGACCGGCCAGAGTTCGGGCCGGAACCGTAAACGTCGAGGGCGAAGACCTTACGACGGCGGCCGTATTGTTTGCCGATATCGTCGGGTTCACCAGTTGGGCCGAAAGAGTACCTCCGCGGACGACCATGGATTTCCTGCGCCGCTATCACGAGCATATGGCTCAGCAGGTCTCTTTTCATGGCGGATGGATCGTACAGCGTGCGGGAGACGCGATATTGGCGGCATTCGGAACCGATGGGTTCTTTCCATGCAAAGCAACGTCTGCATTAGCGTGCGGATTTTCAATGCTCGAAGAACTGGCCCGATGGAATGCCAGGCGAGGCATGCGCGGTCGACTGCCGGTCCAAATTGGGATCGGGATACACTTCGGTGCGGTGGCGATTGGAAGTATTGGCGTTGTGCCGCGCGTCGAACGCACGATTGCTGGCGATACAGTCAATGTAGCATGCAGGCTCGAAGAGATGACGCGCACGATCGGAACCAGACTGATCGTTAGCGGTGCACTCGTCGAAGAGGTCGCGCGCGAGGGAGAGGAGACGATCGTGCTACGACGTCTGACCGATCGCGGGGCGTGCGCGCTCCGGGGCCGGCTGAGCCAGATCCCAATTTTTGTATTGGACGATATGTCTCCGTAGTTCACCCTTGGCGACCATAGCTCCGCGCGGTTAGTTGTTCGACGGGAACGACCGCAACGTCCGCAAGGCAGACCTCCACGGCGCAACTCTCTCGCCGGGAGCGTTCAAGCGTCAGCTACCGCGACGAAGCGCACGCGCGCCTAGCTGTTGTTCTGCCTGGCGTTTTCGATATCTTCGGGTTCTGCGTCGTCGATCTTCGCGAGCCTGTCCGGGGCCCCGTCGGCGGAATGAACGAGTCCGTCCAGTTTCGCGTGGATCGCCTGGGTGTCGCCATGCTCGGCGCGCCGGATGATCAACGTCATGACCCACACGATAAGCGTGGCCAGGCCGTGCATGTCGAAGGTTTCAGGCTCAAGGATCAGCCATAGCAAGCCGTAAGCTATGACGACGAGAAACGCTTGAGGACGAGCGGTCGCAGCCGCCAATGCACTCAGTGAACGCCGTATCGAATCTCCCATCATGGGTAATGCAACGGCCGAAGCCGGCTTCGGGTTCCGAGTGATCGTCCCCGCTCGTAAGGGGGGCAGCGCCGTCGGGCGCGCCCGCATTCTCCCAAGGCAAAGCGTCCCATGATTCGGTGCATAAGCTGCAGGCTCTCGCGAGGCTACCGAGCGGTGCCGGCCGGGGCTCATGAAGTTGCCCCGACCCTAGCCTGTGCCGGCCCCCTACTCTTGCCCCCGTCTACCCTTGCCTGACGACAGCCACACTGACCTCACCGTTCCGCGCCACCGTGCAGGCGATGGTGGCGGAGCGCGGCTCGATGCCACCCTGGCGTAGGTAATCGATCTTGAATGCCAGCGTGGCGACCCGCGCGCCGCCCGCACCGGCGCGCACCGGCTCGGCCAGGCTCGTCTCGACGGCGACCGGATTGTATGGCGCGGCCCATTGGGCGATCGCCTCGTTGCAGCGGTCGACGGTCGGCCGGTCAGCCCGCGAAACGCCGTGGGCTGACCGGCATCACTAGGTCCGGCAGCAAATCGGCCGCGAAGGCTGGACCGGTGAGAAAAAGCATGGCGGCGCTGAGCATTCTGGTCGTGTGCATGGCCTGTACCCCCCCATTTCCAGTGCATGATCGTTCGCGCCGCGGCGCCCCTCGCCCGGCAACTCCGATGCTCGGCACGATAAACCTTGACCGCGCCGATGGGAACGGCATCAGATACCCGAGCATGTCTTGCGTCCGCTTGTGGCGCCAGCACCGGACATACCCGGTAGCATCGGCGAGCCGGCACAGACGGCAGCGGCACAGTTCCGGGCGTACCCGCAAAATGTTAGGCCACTGCCGATTGTCCGCCCGCTCCATGGAAGGCCCGGACAGAAGTCAAGACACCTGCCGTCAGAACCGCTATTCCGGCAATCTCCAGAACCGTTGGCGAACGGCCATGCACGGCAAGGCCGAAGATGGTGCCGAAGACCGTTTCCGACACGATCAATTGGGCGGAAAGAGCGACAAGCAGCCGTTGCGAGGCAATCGTCCATGCCCATGCACCGCCGACCGAGGCCAGGAAGGCCAAACCCGTTCCCCACAGGTAGAGGGGAGCGGCGACGTCCCAGCCGAGACCGAGCCGCGGTATCTCGAATACGCCCAAGGCAAGACCAATCGGCATGAAGGCCAGCATCTCGATCCCGCCGCCAGTCATGATAAGCGCGGTCCAGACCCCAGCATCCATGCCTGGACGTTTGGCAAGGGCACTCTGATTGGCAATGCCGAACCACGTCCACAGCAAGACGGCGGCGATCGCCAGCGGAATGCCGATCGAGAGTGAGCGCGTGGTCGCCATGCTGTCGGGATCGAATACACTGATGTTGACGAGCGACAAGCCAACGACAGCCAATGCGAGCGGCAGGATCAGGGAATTCCACGCCACGCTTCGCTGGCGTAAATTGCCTACGATCGCCAGTACGACAGGCACGAATGCCAGAAATGCCGGCGCAATCACGGGCCCTGCAAATATGGCCGCGCCGACGACGGTCAGGAAGTAACCGAGATAGCCGATGAAACCGAGCCAGGCTGTTGTCAACAGGTCGTGAAACCTTAGCTTGCGCAGGGCTTTTCTTGAGAACGCCAAAAATCCCAAGCCCAAAACTCCGGAGATCACAAACCGGAACAGCGCAAAGTCAAAAACGGAATAGTCGCCTATGACGAAGGGAACGACGAAATTCAGCGACCACGCAAAGGCGGCAAAGAGCGCGGCGACGACGCCGATCATCATGGAGCTCGTCATTGAAGCACCTGGATTGAAGGATTGCTGGGTCTTCGTCGAGAAGGTGATTGCCCGACCTCTCGATCGAGCAATCGTCTGTCTTAGCCTTGGGCTTCGTCCGGGCCAGCGCGGAAGACGAGCAGCTTGTTGCCGTCGAGATCGCGGAAGTATGCGCAGTACGGACCATTCTCGTTTGGACCGCGTGGCCCCGGCTTGCCCTCATCGGTCCCACCAAGCCTCAGAGCAAGCGCATGCACCTCCTCAACGTGAGCACGGGAGCGCGCACTGAGCGCAACCATGTTGCCGTTGCCGATCGCGGCACTCTCGCCGTTGTAGGGATTGGTGACGCCAAACTCGAGACCCGTCGTGCCGAAGTATATTGCCCTGCCGGGCTGTTCGAGAATTCGGCCTACGCCGAACAGAGCGAACAATTCGTCATAGAAGTTTGCGGCAGCGGCCAGGTCGTTGGTTCCTACAACGGCGTGTCCCAGCAACTGATGTGCGGCTTTGGCGGCCATGGTTTCTTCCTTTATGTGGTTCGACTTCGCCGAGGCTTCCTGCCTTTCGGCTCACGAAACACAAAGCTCGTTGTTCGTATATGGGATGTTTCGCGAATGCCGCAGTAATGTAATTGAGTGATGAAGCTGAGGTATCTCGATACACTTTGATACGAATAGTCCGGCACGCCAGCCGAGCAGCCCAAATGGGGCTTCAACTGCCGGCTCCGCACTCTTCCGGAAAGGGACAGGGTGGGTGAAGAGGGTCCCGGGCTGACGCCGCTCCCGGATACTCCCGAGCCGTCAGGCGAAACGTCCTATTATCCCAAGCAGACGGTCGCAGGATCTTGCGAGCTGCCGTTGCGGCGCCGTCGCGAGGCCCAGGAGCAAACCGGATTTTGCAGAATCCGGCGATGCATGCCAGACGGAGAGCGGCGCCGGGGCCATTCCGAAAGCCAGCGTTTCCCGGACGATGGAAACGTCCGGCGCGCCGTCCGGCAGGCGCAGCAGCACGGCAAGGCCGGCGACCGTCACCTCCCCGGCGCCCGGCAGAAGGCATTTCATCAAGGCGTCACGTTGGGCAGCATAGACGCGCTTCGTGCGCCTGAGATGCCGCATATAGTGGCCCTCGCGCATGAACTCTGCGGTCGCAAGCTGCACGGACGGCCCCGGAGGCGGCGCGAGGCAGGCTGCGACCTCCGCAAAGCGGGATGCCAGCGCCGGCGGCGCGACGACAAAGCCGAGCCGGAGCGCCGGGCTGATGGTCTTGCTGAAGGAGCCGATGTGAATGACTCGCCCGGCGCGATCGAGCGAGGCGAGCGCCGGTGCCGCGCGGCCATCGAGCTGCAATTCGCTCAAATAGTCGTCCTCGATCACCCAGGCTTCGCTTCGGGCAGCCCAGTCGAGGAGGCGCAGCCGCCGCGCCAGCGACAGGGTGGGCCCGAGCGGCGCCTGCTGCCCCGGCGTGACCACGACCAGCGCGGCATCCGGGGCATGGCGGATGCCGTGGTCGACGTCGATGCCGTCGGCATCGACGGGGATCGGCGCCAGCGACAATCGCGCAAGCTCCAGCCCGTGCCGGGTGAATGGAAAGCCGGGTTCTTCCATCCACACCTTCCGTCCCTCGAGGCCAAGCACGCGAAGCGCCACCCCGAGCCCGCTGGCGTAGCCGCCGGTGATGATGACCTCGGAGGGCGAGCACTCGATACGGCGCGCGACGGCGAGATAGGCGGCGATTTCCCGCCGCAGTTCGAGTTCGCCGCGTGGGTCGGGATACATCGCCGGCGCGCTCGATTCCGCCCGCACGGCCTGCGCGCGGATCCTGGCGAAGAGGGTTGCGGGAAAGGTCTCCTGCGCAGGCACGCCCATCTGGAAGATTGCCGGGCCTGCAATCATCTCCAGATACCGCTCCATGAACGAGCCGGGATCGGGCGGCTGTTCGAGCCGGGTAATCGCGGCAGGCTGTTCCGCGACACGGGTTCCGGCTGCCCGCGAGGCGACGATTAATTGGGCAGCGGAGAGCTTCTCGTAGGCGGTGCGCACTGTGCCGCGCGCAACGCCAAGCTGGGCCGCGAGATCGAGCCAGGACGGCAGACGCGCACCCGGGGCGAGCACCCCGCTTTCGATCGCGGTGCTGATGCCCTTTCGTATCTGCTCGGCCAGTGGCGTCTTCGCGGACCGGTCGAGTTCCAGTTTCAGCGGCTCGTCCATGCTCCCTTGGTACACGATTTTTGCTGATTCTTGGTGCTTTTTTTAGAACCAGAACAACGTCATTTCTAGGCGGCAAGGAAGAAACGTCATCATGACCAAACGCAAAGGAGAACCGTCGTCATGACCATACGATCTTTGATTGGCGCCACCTGCGCCGCCCTCGCAATAGCCACCGCCATGCCGGCCGCAGCGCACGACCTTGGCGAAACCGTTACGCCCCACTTCGAAAAGGCGATACCCAATATCCCGGGCAAGACGCTGAGCGCGCTCATCGTCGACTATGCGCCCGGTGGAGCCTCGCTCCCGCACAACCACGCAAAATCGGCGTTCATTTTCGCCTACGTCCTCTCCGGAGAAATCGAGTCGAAGGTCAACGACGGTCCGATCCAGACCTACCGCGCCGGCGAGAGCTGGTACGAGCCGCCGGCGTCCGCCCATCTCGTCAGCCGCAATGCCAGCAAGACCAAGCCCGCAAAGCTTTTCGCGGTCGTCGTCGCCGATAGCGACGAAAAGGAACTGACCACCACCATCAAGCAAGACTGACCTTTAAGGAACTAACCTATGAGCAAGCGTCTCGACTACAACCAGATCGCCCCGGCCGGCGTCAAAGCCCTTGGCGGGGTCTACGGCTACATCATGCAGAGCAGCCTCCCTCCGGTGCTGGTCGACCTGGTCTATCTTCGTATCTCGCAAATCAACAACTGCGCCTACTGCCTCGACATGCACACGCGCGACCTGATGAAAAAGGGCCAGAAAATCGAGAAGATCGCGCTGGTGCAGGCATGGGCTGAAGCCGGCAATCTCTTCGACGAACGTGAGCGGGCCGCCCTCGCCTGGGCCGAAACGGTCACGCGCGTGGCCGAGACCAACGTGCCGAACGAAGCCTACGAGGCCGCGCGGGCGGTGTTCGACGAGCGCGAACTCGTTGACCTCACGATCGCGATCGGCCTGATGAACACCTACAACCGCTTGGCGATCAGTTTCCGCAATACGCCACAGGCTGCACTCGAAAACTAAAGAAGGGCGAAGCGCTCTACGCAATCCGAGCGCACGGTTTTCCGTCAGGAATTGCGTTATTTCAAAGAGTTAGAGCGACTTCACGGTTCACCGCGCAGTACACTACCGTAGCGTAATGGGTTTGACGGATGCTTTCTCCGCCCTCATCCCTGTGCTCGTCACAGGGATCCAGCAGCTCTGCGTCTGCGGCGCGGAAGACTCCTTTCAGCCCAAAGACTTGGGCACGCTGGATTCCTGTGACAGGCACAGGAATGAGGGTCAGGAAGAGCCTGGCCATAGCGCAACCGATTAGGCAGCAGCAGGCTGCCACTGTGTACCTCTTGGCTCCACTGAAACCGTGAGATGCTCTCAAACCAGGGAGTTGGCTATGAAGATATTCATTGCAGGTGCCACCGGCGTCATCGGCTTGCCGCTGGTGCGGGCGCTCTCAACGCTTGGCCATCAGGTAACCGGCATGACACGCCCCGGCCCGGGTCCGGATCGTCTGCGCCAGCTCGGTGCCGAGGTGTCTTTCGCCGATGCCTTCGATCCCGACGCGGTCCATCGCGCGATCGAGGCGGCGGCGCCGGACGTGGTGATCGACCAGCTCACCTGGCTTCCGGCCAACCCGGCCGACATCATCAAGGCGATGCCCAACGACACCCGCCTTCACCGCGAGGGCGGCGCCAATCTCGTCGCCGCGGCCGAAAAACTCGGCGTCCGCCGCTACATAATGCAGTCCCGCGGCTTTTACCTGGAGGCGCCGGCAGGAAGGCTTGCCGACGAGACCGCCAAACTAAGGTACGACGCGCCCGGCGAGATCGGCGCGAGCACGCGCACCATCGGCGCCTACGAGGACCGGGTGCTCGCCTCGCCGTCGCTCGACGGTGTCGTGTTGCGCTACGGCTTCTTCTACGGTCCCGGCACCTGGTACCGGCCGGAGGGGACCATCGCGGATCAGGCGCGCAAGGGAGAGTCGGCGATTATCGGCGAAGGAAATGGCGTCTGGTCGTTCGTGCACATCGACGACGCGATCGCCGCGACCGTCGCCGCGCTCTCGGCCGAGCCGGGCGTCTACAACGTCGTCGACGACGATCCCCTGCCCGTCGCCGTTTGGCTGCCGGCCTTCGCCCGGTGGGTCGGTGCGCCGGAGCCCAAGCGCCTGAGCGTGGAGGAAGCGCTGACGTCGGCGGGCGAGGAAGCGGTCTACTACCACACCCGCCTGACTGGCGCCTCCAACGACCGGGCGAAGGCGGAACTCGGCTTCACGCCACGGCCGCTTCTCTGGAAGGACGCTTGATGCACGCTCGGCCGAAGACCGCCCCCGTCGCTTGGTGGTATATTTGACGTAGGACCGAAGGTCGGGAGCACCAATCGATCGCTACGGATGTCGGGAGAAGTTCGATGAGCGGCAAATTGCACCCGCTTCTGGAAGAAGCTCTGGAAACGCACGGCGGGCACGACCGCTGGCGCAAGTTTAGGGGTATTGCCTCGACCATACGGACCGGAGGAAGGCTGTGGGAGCTGAAAGGCGCTCCTTTGATCCCCGTGCCGCGACGTGCAACAAGCGAGTTCCACCGCCAGTGGACCCAGGTTACTCCCTTTGGAGAAGCCGATTGGACGATGACCTGGACTCCCGAGCGTGTGGAGATCACCGCCGGCGATGGCTCTGTTATCGCCGAGCGGGTCAACGGACGTGAAGCGTTCGATCGCAGCTTCAACGGACAATGGGACCCGCTGAACCTCGCCTATTTCAATGGCTATGCCATGTGGACGTACCATGCGACGCCGTTTGTTTTCGGCGAGCCGGGCTACGAAGCTCGCGACGTTCGGCCGATCGATCATGAAGGTGAGATGCTTCGTGGCGTAGCCGTACGGTTCCCCGAGAGCATACACAGCCACACGCGGGAACAGCGCTTCTACTTCGGCTCGGACGGGTTGCTGCGCCGTCACGACTATACGGTTGACGTGTGGGCGGACACACCGGCTGCGCACTTCACGTCTGATTACGTCGCCGTTGACGGGCTGCTGTACCCGACCCGCCGCAGCGTATTCGCACTCAAGCCGGATGGCACTCTCGATCGCAATTTCAACGCCGTCACAATCGAGCTTTCGGATTACGCGCTGTTTTGAGATGACGCGGCCGCGACAACTGTGTTGTCCCGATCGAGATCAGTTACAGCAGATAATCGAAATCGCTCACATGGGGACCATGAGGACGGCGAACCTTCGGCGAAGACCGGGAGTACGCGGGCGTCGGCCAAACCGGTCACCCGGAAAGAGACCCGCGGATACAGCGTCGCGCGTCCTATCAGACGCGCAAAGAATGCTGTAGCACTTTGAATTTCTGCATGTTTTTATCCATAAATCCGCTACGATTTAGGGAAACATGCAATAGGCCGTGCACCCTCGGTGACGCCGGGGCGGCTGATGAGTGGATCAAGTCTCAGCCTGCGTTCGCTGCTCTGCATCTCCTCCCCGGGCCGGCGGTGCCAATCGCTCTTCCGCCGCGAGCAATTGCTGCGCCATGCGTTTGGCCTGCCGAGTGGGCTCCGCGGTGCGGGTGATTTGTGCGACGGCGACCGCCCCCTCGTGCAGCAGGTTGATTTCGATCGCGATCCGCTTCGGTTCGGCAAACCGCGCCGCATGGGCGAGTTCCTCGAAATAGGCAAGCACCAGGCGCTTGTGCATCAAGGCGGCACGAAATACCGGATCGACCGTGTCCTTGTGCTCCCCCGCCGCGCTCAGGAACATGCAGCCGCGGAATTGCTTGTCGCGGACCGTGGCTTCTAGGAAATCGAACGTCGCCAGAAGACGTTCGGCGGGATCGCGCGTCTGTTGCTCGACAAAGGCGCGCATGGCATTGCGGTCCTCCTCGTCGCGCCGTTCGAGCGCGGCCAGGATCAGCTCTTCCTTGGTTTCAAAGTGCCGGTACAGCGTCGTCTTGGCCACGCCGGCCTCGGCGATGATCAAATCGATCCCGGTGGCGTGATAGCCGTGCTGGTTGAACAGCCGGAGCGCGGTGTCGAGCAGGTGACCGCGGATCTCTGAACGGCGCATCGCATCCTCACAATATACAACAGATCGGTATCGATTCTAGCGGCAGTACAAGGCGAATGCAAGGGCATTGCGGGCATGTCCTGCAAGCTCGCACGAGGTCCACTCATACAGGGATCGTCCGCTCTGAACCGATCTGTACACTTTTCGTCCACCCATCGGCATCGTTGTAGAGACCGGCACGGTCTGCCTGCCTCAGGCCGCGTGCGTGTTATGCCTCGTACCATTGGTCTGGCGCTTGAATGGGTGCGATCCACTTCCGCTCTATGGGTCCGTCGCAAGCCTCCGAACTCACAACACAGGTTTGTACCTATCTGCACCTGCTTTCCGCCATTCGATCTCCAAGATGGAAAGTTCCCTGGGGAACAAGGCCGCGTCCCTTGCAGGAATCCACGTTGCCAAACGATACAGATCGGTGTACTTCTTTTTCGTACGATACAGATCGGTATCGTTTATTCCGCGTCATCGGGTGGATAGCCCTCCCGCGGACAACCCAGGAGAAGACAATGTCTCATGTTCCCATCCGCAGCATCGCGGCGCGTCCGCGCGTCCAGGCTCGCGCCGCTTCCTCCCTTGATCTGGTCGAGAGCCACGGCCAGGCCGTCACCGCGGCGGGCCTTTATGCCTCGCTGGTCGTGATCTATGGCTGGTTCGGCGGCATGAAGTTCACCGCCTATGAAGCGGAAGGCCTGACCGGCCTTGTCGGCAACAGTCCGCTATTGAGCTGGACCTACTCCCTCTTCAGCGTAAGGGATTTCTCGAGCCTTCTTGGCGTCCTCGAGCTAAGTATCGGCGCCCTGATCGCGGCAAGGCTCGTCAACCCGGCGTACTCGCTCGTCGGCGGCCTGCTCTCGGCCGGGCTTTTCGCGACCACGCTCAGCTTCATGATGACGACCCCCGGAGTGTCCGTGCCGGAGCTCGGCTTTCCGGCGATTTCGGTCGCTCCCGGACAGTTCCTGCTCAAGGACATCGGCCTGTTCGCCCTCTCCCTCTGGATTGCCGTCGACTCGCTCGCGGCGCTCCGCTCAACCAGCGCGTGACCGCGGACGAGGGCGGAGCCCCCGCTCCGCCCTCGTGACGGAAACCACCATTGTCAAACCGGCCGCGCCGGTTGGTACAATCAAAGGAACATCCCATGTTTTTCGCATCTATCCTGTCGAAAATCGGCGCCCACCGGCGCTATCGCCGGACGCTTCGAGCGTTCACGCAACTGAACGATCACCTGCTCGAGGATGTCGGCATTTCCCGCAACGAGATCGATGTCATCGCGCGCCGGCAGTACGGCCAATGAACCCCGAGACTGCGTCACGGCCGTCCCCTGGATGTACGCACAAGGAGATCACCTCATGAACACGCATCGCACCAGGGTCCTGATCGTCGGATCCGGACCGGCAGGCTATACCGCCGCCATCTACGCTGCCCGTGCCAACCTGAAGCCGCTTCTCGTAACCGGCCTGCAGGCAGGCGGCCAGCTGACCATCACGACCGATGTCGAGAACTATCCCGGCTTTGCCGAACCCGTCCAGGGACCTTGGCTGATGGACCAGATGCGACAGCAGGCGGAGAATGTCGGCACGAAGGTGGCGTACGACATCATCACCTCTGTCGATCTCTCCGAGCGACCATTCCGTCTCCAGGGTGACTCCGGCGACACCTACATCGCCGATGCGCTGATCATCGCGACTGGAGCGCAGGCCCGCTGGCTCGGCCTTCCCTCGGAGAAGATATTCAATGGGTTTGGAGTCTCCGCCTGCGCGACGTGTGATGGCTTTTTCTATCGAAACAAGGAAGTGGTCGTTGTCGGGGGCGGGAACACAGCCGTAGAGGAAGCGCTTTATCTTTCGAACCTTGCCTCCAAGGTCACCATCGTTCATCGCCGCGATCGGTTCCGCGCGGAATCGATCCTGCAGGACCGACTGCTGGCGAAACCGAATGTGGAAGTCATCTGGAACCACGTCGTCGACGAGGTCATTGGCGAGCATCAGCCGGCAAAATCGGTCACTGGCGTCCGGATCCGCGACGTGAACACTGGCGACGTGAAGGAGTTGCCCACGCACGGCCTCTTCGTCGCCATCGGTCATGATCCTGCGACTGCCCTGTTCCGCGGCCAGCTCGACATGGATGAAGCCGGCTACATCAAGGTCGGCTCCTGGTCGACGAAAACATCCGTCCCAGGGGTCCTCGCCGCCGGCGATGTCATCGACCCGGTATTCCGTCAGGCCATCAGCGCCGCCGGCATGGGGTGCATGGCGGCCTTGGAAGCCGAGAGATTCCTGGCCGAGCATTCACCGGATCCGGTCGCCCGGGCGGGCGAAACGCTGTCGCCGGAAACTATGAAGATGCTTGAGCGCGGCGGCCGCGCCTCGGCGTGCGTGCCGCCAGCCATTCCTTCACGCGGCGCGCGTGGTCCTGGGGCGCCTTCATCGCTGCGCGCCTCTTGATGCTGGCCAAGGTATGACTGGCCAGCGCTTCCCTTGTCCGCTTCTCAGCCTCGATCATGACGGCGTGGATGGCGCAGACGCCGTCCACCGCCCAATCGGGCGTGCGGTCGCCGAAAAGCGCGCATTGAGCGCGGATCTCCTTGCATTCGAAAAGGGCCTTGTGTCCATCGATGGCGTCGACGACATCGAGCACGGTGATTTCCGTTGCGGGCCGAGCGAGCGAAAAGCCGCCGCCGATCCCCTCGCGTGCGACGACGATGCCCGCCTTTTGAAGCTTGGTGAAGAGCTTCGCAACGAAATCAATGGACACTTCCTGCAGCTCGGCAAGATCGCGCGCGCTTGCGGGCTGGCCGAGCTCCTCCGCATCGACGAGATAAAGGAGACAGTGAAGAGCGTATTCAACGCCTGCGCTTACATGGGCCATGGAACCGCTCAGAAACAGCGACAAATGTTGTCGGAGATAGCACCGAAGGCTCGCGTCCGCAACCCCGGTTCCGTCCTCACAGTGTTGACAGAGCGTTTCCGGAACCCGCCGGAATAATCGTTGCTGGATTACTACGATTAGATTAGTCGTAGTTAACGCGACACCATGAAGATCGTCGCGGAATCCGTCTCCGCTCCGGAGACAACTAGCGAAACGGCAATCGTCTGACCGGCTGGACGTCGTCCCGCTGATGGCGAAGCCTTGTCTGAGAGGAATGGAAATGAGCGAACGAATTCTGATTATCGGCGCCGGCTTTGCCGGAATGTGGTCGGCACTCGGTGCGATGCGACTGCTGGACCAGAAAGGAAAGGCGGACGGTTCTGTCGAGGTCGCTGTGATCGCGCCGCAGCCCGAACTGCACATCCGTCCGCGCCTGTACGAGAAGCATGCTTTCAAGATGAAGGCGCCCCTGTCGCAGATTTTTGCCAACGCCGGCGTGCGTTTCATCAGGGGCTACGCGACGGCTATTTCAACGGCACAGAATTCCGTGACGTATTCGGACGGCGAAGGGCGCGAGAGCACGATCGGCTACACCAAACTTGTCCTGGCGACCGGCAGCGTCTTGTTCCGCCCCAACATTCCCGGGTTGGACCATGCCTTCAACGTCGACCAGCTTTCCGACGCCGTTCTTCTCGAGGAACATATTTCCCAGCTGGGACGCCTTCCGGAAAGCCGCGCACGCAACACCGTGATCGTCGCCGGCGGCGGCTTCACCGGGATCGAAACCGCCGCGGAGATGCCGCATCGTCTCCGCGCCGCGCTGGGGGAGAAGGCCGACACCCGCGTCATCGTCGTCGAGCGCAATGATGCGATCGGCCCGGACCTCGGACCAGGCCCTCGCCCGATCATCGAACAGGCGCTTGAGGAGCTGGGCGTGGAGACGCGTCTGGGTGCCGCGATAATCGCTATCGACCCCAGCGGCGTGACACTCGACACCGGCGAGCGGATCGACGCGTCCACCGTGATCTGGACGGCAGGTGCCCGCGCCAACCCCATCACGCAGCAGATTGACGCGGAGAAGGACGCTTTCGGACGCCTTCACGTCGACCGGAACCTCAAGGTCATCGGCCACTCGAACGTCTTCGCGACCGGTGACGTCGCCTATGCGGCGACGGACGACGCGGGCAACCGCACGATGATGAGCTGTCAGCATGCGCAGAACCTCGGCCGCTCCGCCGGACACAACGTCGCTGCCGATCTGCTCGGGGTTAATCCGATCCCCTACAGCCAGGAGAAGTACGTCACCTGCCTCGACCTCGGCCCGTGGGGCGCTGTCTACACTGAAGGCTGGGACCGCCAGATAAAGCTCTCCGGCGCCGAAGCCAAGCAGCTCAAGACGAAGATCAACACCGAGTGGATCTATCCGCCGAGTGCCGATCGCGCGGCCGCGCTCGCGGCGGCGGACCCTTCCCGCGTGGTCGTCGCCTGATCGTGGCAGGGAAGGCCCGCTCCACCGGGCGGCAACCACTTGGCAGCCAGCGCACGGATCAAGCCGCGCTGGCTGCCACCGGCCGCCCGCAAATCCTTCATGATTTCACGGGCGTTGGATAATACAGTCGCAATCGCTAGCCTCCTTTCCAAAGCGAGGGCAATTCAGCCAAAGCCAAGCGAGATGCGATCCATGGACATCAATCAGGTCAGGTACTTCCTCAATCTGGCTGAAACACTGAACTTCACGGAAGCCGCCCGTAGAAGCGGTGTCTCGCAGCCGAGCCTCACGCGTGCAATCCAGCGTCTCGAGGAAGAATTGGGCAGTCCGCTGATCTACCGCGACGGCAAGGACAGCCGCCTGACCGCGCTCGGCCGCGACATCCAGGCCGAGTTCATGCGGATCGAACTCGCGCTCAGAAATGTGCGCGAGCATTCCGAGAGCACCGTGCTCGGCCGCCGCCGTATCCTCGACATCGCTGTCGCCCCCACCATCGGTCCCGCTGCCTTTGCCGCGTTCTTCGACGACGCGCTTCAGCAGCTTCCTTCCGTGAAGATCAACATGCACCAGCTATTGGCCGGCGAAGGTGCGAATGAAGTGCTGTCGGGCAAGTACCACGCCTGTATTCTGCCGCGGGCGCCGCGCCCCAACCCCAAGCTCGACGTCGTGCCGCTGTTTCGCGAGCGGTTCCTCCTCGCCTGCGCCGAGAGCCATCCGCTCGCCCGCTACGATGTCGTCAGCACCGAGGCGCTCGCCGCCTATCCCTATGTCGACCGGCTCGCCTGCGAGTTCCACACCGAGATCACCGAGCACCTGATGGACCACGATGCGGTCATGCAGCCGCGGTTCAGTGCCGACCGCGAGGACTGGGTTCAGCAGATGGTCGCCGAAGGCCGCGCGATCTGCATCATGCCCGAGCGATCAGCCATCGCGCAGGGCATCGCCCTCCGCAAGGTCGACGGGATATCGTTGGAGCGCGAAGTGGTGTTCGTAACGGTCTCCGGTTCCGGCACGCCGCTCGAGATCCGCAAGATCGCGCACCTGGCGGTCCGGCACGACTGGTCGTGAGCGGGTGCGCCTATCGCGCGGCTATGGAATCTATGCACATCCGATATTGGGAATCCTCGTGGTCCCTCGCCATATTCAGGCAACAAATCCAGCAACGGAGACAGGCAATGACCTACAAGAAGACCGACGAAGCGGTCAGCAAGCTTACGCCCGAGCAGTTTCGGGTGACCCAGCAGAACGGCACCGAGCGCCCCTTTACCGGGGAGTATTACGACAACAAAAAGCCGGGGATCTATGTCGATATCGTTTCCGGCGAGCCGCTGTTCGCCTCGGCCGACAAGTTCGATTCCGGCTGCGGCTGGCCGAGCTTTACGAAGCCGATCGTGCCGGCAAACGTCAAGGAACTCAGGGACGACTCCTATGGTATGATCCGCACCGAAGTGCGCTCGAGGCATGGCGACAGTCACCTCGGCCATGTGTTTCCCGACGGTCCGCAGGACCGGGGTGGCTTGCGTTACTGCATCAATTCCGCCTCCGTGCGCTTCATTCCGCGTGAAGAAATGGAGGCTGAGGGCTACGGCGCCTATATCAACCAGGTAGAGGATATCTGAATGACCGAGAGAGCTGTTTTGGCTGGTGGCTGCTTCTGGGGGATGCAGGACTTGATCCGCAAGCTCCCCGGCGTCATCGAGACCCGCGTGGGCTACACCGGCGGAGATGTGCCGAATGCCACCTACCGCAATCACGGCACCCACGCCGAGGGTATCGAGATCGTCTTCGATCCCGAGAAGATCAGCTACAGGCGGATTCTGGAGTTTTTCTTCCAGATCCACGATCCGACCACGAAAAACCGGCAGGGCAACGACGTCGGCCTCTCCTACCGGTCGGCGATCTACTACGCCGACGACGAGCAGAAGCGGATAGCCGAGGACACCATCGCAGACGTCGAGGCCTCGGGCCTGTGGCCGGGCAAGGTGGTGACTGAAGTCGAGCCGGTGGGCGACTTCTGGGAAGCAGAGCCGGAGCATCAGGATTACCTGGAGTGCTTCCCCAACGGCTACACCTGCCACTTCCCGCGCCCCAATTGGGTGCTGCCCCGACGGTCGGCGGCCGAATAACCGGGCGCCTTTCTCTGGCGCGAGAGATTGCTGTTGCGTTCGAGTGAACTTCGATGGCCCGGCGGTCTCGCTGGGCCTTCAAAGAGCAGGCCAAGCGGTTTGGACTTCATCCACCAAAGAGCGCCACGGTGCGCAAACGCTACTTTGAGCTGATCGAAGATCAACGAGCCTACGTTACAGAGTGATATTTCGTCGCCAGCGTCGCCGCGAGTTCCGACCGGCAGTCGACGAGCGGACCAACGTCTTGGCATGCCTTTGCGATCGCCATGGCACCGGAATAGGCAGCAATTGCGAGCGTTGCGAGGCTGCTCGGATTAAGGTCGCTTGCGCGTTTTGAGGCTACGTCGGCCTGAAACTTTTCAGATAGCGCGTCATGCCAAGCATAGAACACCTCGCTGAGAACGTCGCGCATTTCCGGGTCATGCTGAGAGACTTCCATCGCCATGTTGTTGAGGGGGCAGCCGGAGACCGAACCTTTGAGCGTCAGTTCGTCGATGATGTTTCCGAAGATGAGATCAATGGCCGTCGGCGCGTCTGCACATGCGTGTAGCGGATTGATCCACGTTTGCCGAACAGCTTCGGCCACCCGATCGCGGATGACCGCCAGTCCGAGTTCGCGCTTCGACGGGAAATGATGCGCCATCGCACCGCCGGACACTGAGGCCCTTGCGCGCAGTTCCAACATTCCCGTCGCGATGTATCCCTGGCTGACGAAGGCGTCGTAGGCCGCGTCGATGATCCGGCGACGCACGCCCTGAGGGTCATTGGTTCTTCTGTTTTCAGTCATGAAGTCCGCCGGCGATTTCCATCGAGAATATCATCTTGACAGAACAGGTCAATTGTCCTGTTCTCCAAAACAGGATGATCGACCTGTTAGGAGAAACAATGAACCCCCACACCGTGTTTGAACTCCGTCGCTATCGGCTTCTCGAAAACGGCAGAGAGGCATTGATAAGCCTGTTTGACAGGGAGTTCGTAGAAACTCAGGAAGCACTGGGTATGCGCATCGAAGGTGAGTTTCGCGACCTCGACGATCCTGATGCCTTTGTTTGGGTTCGCTCCTTCAGGGATATGGAAGCCCGAACCAAAGCGCTAGAATCCTTTTATTCAAGCCCGGTCTGGAAAGAATATGGACCGACCGCCAACGAGACGATGCGGAATTCGGACAACGTATTGCTTCTGAAGTCGGCGGGCAGCGTGCAACCGTTCGCGCGCAATCTGCAAAGGAGCCAGGAGGTCGAGCGGCCCCAAGCGACAGGCCTTGTTGTCGTAAATACCTGCTCGCTGGCACCCGGAACAGAAGAGGACTTTGCCAGGTACTTCAACGACAAAGCACTTCCTGTCATGCAGGAAACCGAAGCACGCATCGATGCGGTACTTGTCGCCGAGCGAAGCGTCAACGGCTTTCCGAGACTCCCGGTTCGCGAGGGAGAGACGGTGCTTGTTTGGTTCGAATGCCACAAAAACGAGGAAAGTGCAGCGCGCTATCAGGAACGCTTGCGTCGTAACGTCATTTGGACTGACGAGGTCTATCCGAGAATCGACGGCCAGTGCTGGCGGAGGATTGAGGTGGCACGCCTGACGCCGACGTCGCGGTCGCTTTGCGCGTGGTAATCGGCTGGACGCGTCCCGCGTCCCTGCTCGACTGTCAGGCTGCTGGCGCAGGGTTGCAGTTAAAGATAGGCCCGCGACCCGGCGGCATTTGCTACCTAATTCCGGACTTTTTTGGCACGATCTGCAAGGAACTGGCGACGCATTGTAAAGCGATGCGCCCAACGCGTTTACATCCATTCCTCGGCAACCTGCGTCGCTCTGATCAATGAGTCCTGAGTGTAGGTAGTCACTTGCCGTTGCAGATGTAGAATGCCCATTGCCTTACAGCAAAGGAGCGTCACCATGGCCTTCAACACGCAGCGGCTCCAGTTTCCCGGTCATTCCGGCGCGATCCTCGCCGCCCGCCTCGATCTGCCCAACGGGCCATTGCGTGCCCACGCAATTTTTGCCCATTGCTTCACCTGTTCCAAGGACCTCGCCTCGGCGCGCCGCGTTGCCGCCGAGCTTGCGCGTGAAGGCATCGCCGTCCTGCGTTTCGATTTCACGGGACTTGGATCGAGCGAGGGCGAATTCGCCTCGACAAACTTCTCCTCCAACGTCGCCGACCTGATTTCGGCCGCCGACTATCTGCGCCAGCACTATGAGGCACCGTCGTTGCTGATCGGCCACTCGCTCGGCGGCGCAGCGGTCCTTGCCGTCGCCGGGAACATTCCCGAAGTGCGCGCCGTGGCCACCATCGGCGCGCCGGCCGATGTCGGCCATGTGTTGAAGAACTTCGGCGCGAGCCTCGAGGAGATCGAGAAGAGCGGTGAGGCCGACGTCGATCTCGCCGGGCGCACGTTCCGGATCAGGAAGCAATTTGTCGAGGACACGGGTGCGCACCGCATCAAGGATGCTGTTGCGAGCCTGAAAAAGCCGCTCCTCGTCCTTCACGCGCCGCTGGACCAGACAGTCGGGATCGAGAACGCCACCGAAATCTTCCTCGCGGCCAAACATCCGAAGAGCTTCGTTTCGCTGGACAAGGCCGATCACCTGCTCACCGACTCTGAAGACGCAGCCTTCGCCGGCCGGATCATTTCGGGATGGCTGACGCGCTATCTCGCCGCCGACACGCCGCAGGGCACTGAGCCAATCGAACATGTCCGCGTGATGGAGACGGGCGAAGGCAAGTTTCAGAACGCGGTTCAGGCCGGCGGCCATCGGCTTTTCGCCGACGAACCCGAAACCGTGGGCGGTCTCGATTCCGGCCCCTCGCCCTATGATTTCCTGTCAATCGCGCTTGGCGCCTGCACCTCGATGACGTTGCGCCTCTATGCCGAGCACAAGAGGCTCCAGCTCGGCCGCATCGGCGTCGACGTCTCGCATGCCAAGATCCACGCGAAGGACTGCGAGGAATGCACCGAGTCGGAACGCAGCGGCAGCGCCAGGATCGACCATTTCGAGCGCGTCATTTCCATCGAAGGTGAGGTCTCGGAGGAGCTTCGCGGCAAGATCGTCGAAATTGCCGGCAAATGCCCGGTCCATCGCACACTCGAAGCCGTGGCGAAGATAAAGACCGTCGTGAAATCATAAGCGCGTCTGATAAACGCGCCGCGCTCTAGGCGCAGCACGATAGCTTCGGCCGCTGAGCTGGTGTGTTTGCCGGCGTGCCCGAGCGGCACCGCATGTGGTTCCGTGCATGCGGCGGCTAACGCGACCCGGTGATCCTGTGGTACCCTCTTGCGAAAACATAATGAGGGGGCTGATGCGATGTTGCGCGTATTGGCGTTGATCCTGTTTCTCACCGGTATCGCGATGCAGGCGGCCGCCGCACCTCCGGATGCGGCGCCTTCGGATGTCGACCTGGAACTGGTGCTGGCGGTCGACATGTCGGGCTCGATGGACATGGAGGAGGCGCGTGTGCAGCGCCTTGGCTACCTGGGGGCATTGAGAGACCGGGATTTCATCAACGCCATCAAGGGCGGTTACCTTGGGCGCATTGCCATCAGCTATTTTGAATGGGCGGGGCTGGTGAACGAAGCATCGGTGCTCACCTGGCAGGTCATCGACGACGCCGAGGATGTCGAAGCCTTCGCCGCCCGGCTCGAGGCCCGCCCGGTCGGCACGCGGCGCGGCACCTCCATCTCCAACGCGATCCTCTTCGGGACCGACCTGATCGAGTCGAACGCCTACTCCGGGGCGCGCCGTGTCATTGACCTTTCCGGCGACGGGCACAACAACATCGGCCCGCCGGTCGCCCCCGCGCGTGCGGCCGCCCTGGAGCGCGGGATCGTCATCAATGGATTGGCGATCCTCATCAGGCCCTCCAATTCGGGCATTCCGCTCGACCAGTATTATTCGGAATGCGTCATCGGCGGCCCCGGCTCCTTCATGATCCCGGTGCACGAGGCGGAGGACTTTGCGATCGCCGTTCGCCAGAAGCTGCTCCTGGAGGTGAGCGGCCGCGCGCCTCAATGGGCTCCCCGACCGGCCGCCGCCACACCCCCGGTCAATTGCCTGATCGGCGAGGAGCTCAATCCGAACTTCATCGAACGGGTGTTTCCGGAATTGAACCGATAGTCAGATCTCGCCCATCACCATCCAGACGATGAGAGCCGAGAGCAGCACCCATATCGAAATGATCGCGATCCGCCCGCCCCGGCTGACCGGGCGCTCAGTGCGCTTCGTCGCTTCGATGCGCAAGTCCGTCAGAACGTCCGTTGGAATCAGTTTGAGCGCGGCGATGATGCCGATCGGGACGATGACGAGGTCATCGAGATATCCAAGGACCGGAACGAAGTCGGGTATCAGATCGATCGGCGACAGGGCATAGGCCGCGACCGCCCCGGCGGCGAGCTTCGCATACCAGGGAACGCGCCGGTCACGCGCCGCCAGCCACAGGACGACGACGTCCCGCTTGATGCCTTTTGCCCATGTCTTTGCCCGGTCCAGCCACTGCATGTTCCTTAGATACAAGATTCCCGCCGGCGCCGCACTACAGCGCCGCGAGTCTTTTCAGACGCGCAAAGGACGCTGTAGCACTTTGAATTGCTGCATGTTCTTGTCCTTTAATCGGCTACGATTAGAGTGACACCCGATCTGATTGGATCGTTTTGGAAACCGCTGGGGTTCGCGCGTCGCAGCCTCTCCGAGCCGTCCCGGGGGCTGCACCCCCTCTGCCGTGCCGGGCAGAGGGGGTATTTGCCGGCTCTGATCTTCGCCATTGCAACCTGATCGGATCCAGCCCTAGACGATGCCGAACATCACGTCGTTTGCCGTGAGAGCCCGAAGGGAAACGCCTTCGATCAGGATCCCGTGGGTATCGGAGCCGTTGAAGGCGACGTAAACGCCGGAGGCCGTGTCGGTCGAGGCTGCGAGGAAATCGGCGTAAGTGCGGATGCCGGTATTTTGCTGAGCGATGTCAGAGAATGCGATCACGTCGCCGCCCCAGGTGTCGAAGTCGTGGATGCGGTCGATGCTCAGTTGATCAGGGCTTTCAGTCGACCAGAGAAACGTGTCCGCGCCGCGGCCGCCAACCAATGTGTCCGCCCCGTTTCCGCCGCTCAACAAGTCATCCTGCAGCCCGCCATCGAGAAAATCCTCGCCGTCGCCGCCGTAGAGCCGGTCGTTGTCCGAGTAGCCCCGCAGCTCATCGTTTCCGCCCCGACCTTCAAGAAGATCGTTGCCGCTCATCGCATGGAAGGCGTCGTCGCCGTTCCCACCCCGCAACACGTCGTTCTTGACCCCGGTCGAGACCCTGAAACCCTCGATATTGGCAAAGGTCAATCCGGTCTGAGTGGCCCCGCGCATCGCGTCGAAATCGGTCGCATCCGGCAGGGCGCCAAGATTCAATTCGAGCTGGTCATGCCCTTCGCCGCCATCGACGTCTCCCTTGAAATAGGCGAAGAACCAGTCGTTGCCGGTTCCCCCGAGCATGACCGATCCATCGCCGAGACTGCCGCCACCGGGAGTGGCGGCCCGAATCCAGTCGTCGCCGGCCCCGCCATCGAGGATGTCTCTGCCACCATTGTTGGCGAGCGAGTCCCTGCCATCGCCGCCGAAGGCGACGTCGTCGCCGACGCCAGTCGATATCGTGTCGTTTCCGCTGCCACCGTCGATGCGGTCGTTGCCGCCTTCACCATTGAGCGTGTCACCGCCGGCACTGCCTTCGACGCGGTCATCGCCGGCGCCGGCATAGACCACCACATAGGTGAGATTACCGCCGATCACCGTGTCATTGCCGCTGCCGAGCGCGACGCTGGCGCTCTCGATGCCGCGGAAGACCGTGCCCGTGGATGCCCGGCCAATGCTGAAGTCGATGGTGGCGTCGCTCAAGCGCACCCTTTCCTCGATCCGCATCCAGTCCTCGCCAAGCCCACCATCGACCTCGGCGGAATAGAGCGTCGTCGTAATGCCGTCGTTGCCTGCACCGCCGAAAAGCCGGTTTGCGCCGCGCCCGTCGACGATCGTGTCGTCCCCCGCCCCCGCATCGACGAAGTCGTTTCCGGCTTGCGTCTGGATGACGTCTCGAAGGATGCTCCCCTGGATACGATCGTTTCCGGTTCCCGTCGTCACCACGATCTGCTCGATATCGTGGTACCGAAAGAAAAGATGCCGCTCGTCGATCGTCTGATATCCGAGGATGCCGTGACCGTTTTCGCCGTTGAACACCACCTGGTCTGAAGTCGCGGAGAGATCGATCGTCAGCCTATCGTCGCCGCTGCCGCCGAAGACGGTGCTGCCCGTGTCGACGAGGACGAAACGGTCGTTTCCCTCGCCGCCGTCGAGGCGGTCGTGGCCGCCCGTATTGGTGATGATATCGTACCCGGCGCCCCCTTCGACGACATCGTCGCCGGCGCCGGTCGAGATGGTGTCGTTGCCCGCCGTTCCCTTGATGCGGTCGTTGCCGCTTCCAGCCGTGAGCCTCAGCCACTCTGTATCGTGGAAGAAGATGTGCCGTTCGTTCGCGCTGCGATATCCGATGATGCCGTGACCGCTCTCGCCGTTGAACTCCAGCCGGTCGGAAGTCATGGAGAGATCGATGATCAACCCGTCATAGCCAACGCCTCCGGTCACGGCGCCACCGGTGCCGATAAGGACGATCTGATCGTCGCCCGCGCCTGCATCGAGACGGTCATAGCCGCTCGAACTTGTCAGGACATCGTGACCATCACCGCCATCGACGAAATCGTCACCGCCGCCCGCATCGATGTTGTCCCAACCAGGTAGACCCCAGATGTAGTCAGTTTCATCGGTACCCTGCAACACGTCATCTAAATAGGAGCCTTCGATCTTGGCCATGTCGCTATCTCCAAACGCTGCTCGCGCTTTAAATATAATTCGCCAGCGCAAATACAATCCGACATCTACGCAAATGTATACATGTTAACATAGCCACGCAACTTGATATTACTTCGCTATTTCAGGCAATTTATTTTGAAAATCATATTAGCGTCCGCTCAGTATAAATAGATTGAGCGGCATAGCGGTGAAAATCTGACGCTTAGTACCCGACACCGGCTTCCGCTTTTGGGTGGAACTTTGCCATTTGTGCCGGCTGGTGGCACAGCTTGGCCGCGCTATCAGCAGGCGCCACTCAGGGTGTCGTGAGGCCGCTGCCGCCTCGAGCGGCGTCCACGCTCCATGGCCCGCCGCCCGCGAAGAAGAAGTAGAGGAAGATGAAGCAGTAGAGGATCGCCGCATCGCCCTCGTTAATCACTGGATAGAAATTCTGCGGTGCATGGGCCATGAAATAGGCGACTGCCATATCGCCGGACAGAATGAACGCGACGGGCCGGGTGAAGAGCCCGATCGCCAGCAAGATGCCGCCGATCACCTCGATGAGGCCCTGAGCCAATAAAAGACCCGATAGCTGCATCGGCTCCGGGGCCGGCGGGAAATTGAAAAGCTTCTGGGTGCCGTGCTCCAGGAACAGTAGCGCCGTCATGATCCTCACGACGCTTAACCATTGTGGCGCCCACGCTGAAATCCTGTCGAAATTCATCACATCGCCTCCCTAATGACCAACCGGAGGTCCCGATCCAGTTGGATCGTCGGTGATTCCACACGCCGAGCGCCACTGCGGGAAGACTATGATGCGGAGCGAGAGGCGCAAATCCAAGCATGCCCCGGTTCACAGTCGCGTGACGTCCGCGCAGCGCCCGGACCTGCCGCTCGGCGGGCCTGTTCCGGACGTCCTGCTGGGAACGCCCCAGCTTGGGCAGCCGCTGGCGTGGCTCGCCTACCGCATGTTTCCTTAAATCGTAGTCGATTTAAGGATAAAAACATGCAGCAATTCAAAGTGCTACAGCGTCCTTTGCGCGTCTGATAAGACGCGCGGCGCTGTAAGCGTAATCTACGCGGTCAAACCATATCCCGCCGTCACTCTGGCAGTCCGGCCAGCCGCAGGCCATCGGCGAACTGCTTGAGATCCTCCGGGCGATGGATCGGCAGCCAGTCCCTGAGGTTGGAGACACGCAGGGATGAATCGAGCGCCCGCAGCCGCTGCATCGCCTGCCGTGCTTCGTCGCTGCGCCCGGCAAGCGCGTGGCTTGCCGCCACCAGGGCGACCGCCATCAGGAAACTGGGCAGGTTCCCGACCGCCTTCTCCGCCGACGCCGAGGCGGAATCGAAGCGTCCCGCGAAGAAATGCGTCAGCGCCGTTCCGGCCTGCATGCGAAACATCTCCGGGTCCAGCGGACTCAAGCGAACGGCATGGGCGAAATGTTCGATCGCGCTCTCCGTTTCGCCGCGGAAGGCGCGCAGGAAGCCGCCGAGGAACCAGGCCGGGGCGAGATTCGGATTGAGAAACTTTGCCCTGTCGAGAAGCGCGATGCCGCCGTCGAGGTCACCGGCGAGATGGGCAAGCGCATGCCCTCCCCGCGTCAGCGCCACGGCATCGTCGCGGCCGAGTTCTACCGCGAGGCGCGCCAGCCGCGTACCCTCGGCGATCTCGCGGGCACGGTCGGTCATCCAGCCATTGACCTTGCGCCAGAAATGGCACCACGCCGCCATGCCATAGGCCGACGCAAATTCCGGGTCGAGCTCGATCGCTCGGTAGAACAAGGGCAGCGCCGCCTCGATCGCTTCGCGGGTGCCGCTGTGCAGCTTCGCCATGCCGCGCAGGTAATAGTCGTAGGCGTCGAGGCTTTCCGTCGGCTTGCGCTTGGCGCGTTCGATCTCCGCGCGCTCGAGCTGCGGTGCGATCGCGCCGACGACACTTTCGGCAATCTGGTCCTGCAGCTCGAAGATGTCGTCGAGCGTGCCCTCGAAGCGCTCCGCCCAGAGGTTCGCCCCGGTCGTGGCGTCGATAAGCTGCCCGGTGATGCGCACCTTGTTGCCGGACTTGCGCAGGCTGCCCTCCAGCACGTAGCGCACGCCAAGCTCCCGGCCGACTTCCTTCACGTCCACCGCCCGCCCCTTGTAGGTGAAGCTCGAATTGCGCGCGCTGACGAACAGCCAGCGCATGCGCGAAAGGGCCGCGATGATGTCCTCCACCACGCCGTCGGCAAAATATTCCTGCTCCGGATCGCCGCTGAGGTTGAGGAACGGCAGGACGGCAATGGAAGGCTTGTCCGGGAGAACGAGCGCAGTCGGAGGCGCTTCCTTCTGCATGCCGGAGCCGTATTCCACGACGCCTGGCCCGTCGGGTTGCCGCGCTTCCCCGATCTCGTCGACGCTGAGCTCGCCGACGAACCGGAAGCCCTTGCGCGCGACGGTGCGGACGAGACGCTGCTCCTCGCCGCTGTCGCCGATGGCCTTGCGAACCGCATTGATGTGGCTGGTGATGGTCGACTCCGAGACGATCCGCCCGCCCCACACCGCAGCGAGCAGGTCGTCCTTGCTGACGACGCGGTCGCGGTTCCTGACGAGATGCAGCAACAGGTCGAAGACCTGCGGCCCGACGGCCACGACTTCCGCACGCAGCGTAAGCTCCCGGCGCTCCGGATCGAGCACGTAGTCTCCAAACACGAACGGCACGTGGGTATCCCCTGGCGAATGCTTCATTCATAGCACGGCAGTGCGTGGTTAGTGCATTCCATCCACATCCGGCAAGCATCCTTGGACGAATAACCAAGCTTCCCTCAAGATCAATTCAAGCCCGCCGCAAGGACTTCCCTCGTGCGCCGGGGCACTCTCCAGACACATCGACGGCAATGGTTGCGGTCGGGAGAAAAGGAGAGAAGCCATGAAGATCGTCGTCATCGGAGGCACCGGCCTCATCGGATCGAAGCTTGTGAAGACCCTCAGGGAGCGCGGCCATGATGCGCTCGCCGCCTCCCCCAACACCGGCGTCAACACCATCACCCGCGAGGGGCTGGCCGAAGCGCTCGACGGCGCCGACATCGTCGTCGACGTGGCGAACGCGCCGGTATGGGAAGACAAGGCCGTGCTCGAGTTTTTCGAGACCTCCGGCCGCAACCTCCTCTCTGCGGAAGCTGCCGCCGGCGTCCGCCACCATGTTGCCCTGTCGATCGTCGGTACCGAACGGCTTCCCGAGAACGGCTATTTCCGGGCGAAGGTCGCACAGGAAAACCTCATCAAGGGGTCCGGCATTCCCTACACCATCCTGCGTGCCACGCAGTTCTTCGAGTTTGTCGGCGGCATTGCCCAGTCGGCCACCGTCGGCGAAGAGATCCGCGTCTCGCCGGCGCTGTTCCAGCCGATCGCGTCCGACGACGTGGTGGCGGCGCTCGCCGAAGTCACGCTCGCACCCCCGGTCAACGGCACGGTCGAAGTCGCCGGTCCGGAAGCGATCCCGCTCGACGAAGTGGTCCGGCGCTTTCTCAAGGCAACGAAGGACACGCGCAAGGTCGTGCCGGACGTCCGCGCCCGCTACTTTGGCGCCGTCATCGACGATCAATCGCTGACACCCAGCCAGAACCCGCGCCTCGGATCGATCCGCTTCGAGGACTGGCTCGCCCAGTCGCAGGCTCAGTAAGCGGTCACTGACCGAACGATTGCCCTGGATCCATCGCGGTCCGGGGCGGCCAACGACAATTTTCAGCCATGATGGAGAATGGAAATGTTCACACGATTTCTTGCAGGCATTGCGCTCGCAGCGTTGTCGATCACCGCGGCGTCTGCCGATGATGGACATGGGGACAAGGTGACGATCGTATTCGACCGGCCCCTTCCGAACGTGCCGGGCAAGAGCATGAAGGGCATCCTCGTCGAATATGAGCCGGGCGGCTCCTCGCCAGGCCACACGCACCCGGACTCCGCCTTCATCTACGCGACGGTGCTTGAAGGCGCGATCGTCAGCAGCGTCAATGGCGAGCCGGAACGGACCTACAAGGCCGGCGACAACTTCTACGAAGAGCCCGGCGCCCGCCACGGAGTCAGCAAAAACGCCAGCGACACGGAACCGGCAAGCCTGCTCGCTGTCTTTGTCGTCGACACCGACGAACAGGAACTGACCACGCCGACCACGGAGTGAGCGGGCGACGCAGCAGTCCTGGCGGAACCTCCCGCCGCCAGGACTGCTTTTGCTGCCACCGCATTTCATCACTCCACTGAAAGCGAGATACTGTTGGCAGACGGCCGGCACCCCGTCCGTAACCGTTACGTACTTGGCCGTCCCTGATAATTGGCTCAGCATCCACCCGTCTGAATTGCAGCTGTGCTGTTCACCATCGTTCGACAGGGAGAAAGCCATGAGCACGTTCAACGGTAGCAACACCAGCAAAACATCCGAAAACGACTGCGGTCCCCTCGGCGTCAGCCGCCGCGACCTACTCCTGAGCGGAACGATCTTCGCCGCCGCGTCCGTTGTTGCCACCGGGGCGACCACAGGTACCGCAAAGGCTCAGCAGCAGCCCGCGCCCTCTGGTGGCAAACCGCCGAACATCCTGGTCATCTTCGGCGACGACATCGGCATTCCCCAAATCAGCGCCTACACCATGGGCCTGATGGGCTACCGCACGCCGAACATCGACCGTATCGCCGCCGAGGGCGCAATCTTCACCGATTCCTACGGCCAGCAGAGCTGCACGGCAGGGCGCGCCTCATTCATCCTGGGGCAGGAACCGTTCCGGACGGGTCTGCTGACGATCGGCATGCCCGGCGATCCGCACGGCATACAGGACTGGATGCCGACGATTGCCGATGTGCTGAAGACCAAGGGCTACGCCACGGGCCAGTTCGGTAAGAACCACCTGGGTGACCGGGACGAGCATCTGCCGACCAATCACGGCTTCGACGAGTTCTTCGGCAACCTCTATCACCTCAACGCCGAGGAAGAGCCGGAAGGCTATTTCTACCCGAAGGACCCCGAGTTCAGGAGGCGATATGGTCCGCGCGGCGTCATCAAGTCCAGTGCGGACGGAAAGATCGAGGACACCGGCGCACTCAATACCAAGCGTATGGAGACGGTCGACGAAGAGTTCCTGGCGGCGGCAAAGGACTTCATCGACCGCCAGACCAAGGCGGAGAAGCCGTTCTTCGTCTGGTTCAACGCGACGCGCATGCACGTCTTCACCCACCTCAAACCGGAATCGATGGGCAAGACGGGCAAGGGCATTCATGCCGATGGCATGGTGGAACATGACGGACATGTGGGGCAGCTCTTGCAGCAGCTCGACGATCTCGGCATCGCCGAAAACACCATCGTGCTCTACACCACCGACAACGGCGCAGAGTTGGCGCTATGGCCGGATGGCGCCATGACACCGTTCCACGGCGAGAAGGGAACGACCTGGGAAGGTGGCTTCCGCATTCCGATGATGGTGCGCTGGCCGGGCGTGGTCAAACCCGGAACGCAGATCAACGATCCGGTGACGCTGATGGACTGGATGCCGACATTCGCGGCAGCAGCGGGCATTGCCGATATCAAGGAGGATATGAAACAGGGTTTCCAGTCAGGGACCAAGAACTTCAAGGTCCATCTCGACGGCTACGACCTCACCGCTCTCCTCAAGGGCGAGGCCAACGAACCGCCGCGCGACGCGGTCTACTATTTCGACCAGGGCGGGAACCTGAACGCCATCCGCTGGAACGACTGGAAGCTGAGCTTTGCAGTCAACAGCGAAGGCAACATCGCCACGGCGACACGCGAAACTCCGAGCTGGGCCAACATCAGCAACCTTAGGATGGACCCTTATGAGCGGGGCTCAAAGGAGGGTGGAGGCGCTATGGACTTCATCGCCCGAAACATGTGGCTCCTCGTTCCGGTTCAAGGAAAGATCAAGGAGTTCTTCGCGGACTTCGCGCAATATCCCTGGCAAGCGGGCAGTACGCTCAACGCGAGCAGCATCAACTACGGAACCTTGCAGCAGCAGGCGGCGCTGAAGCGGCTCAACGAACTGGAAAGCCTGATGCCGCGCTGATCGGCAATCGCCATCCTGTCGTCCGCACATGCGGCGGCGGGAAGGCATCTGCAGCACCCACACGCCCGGTCCGTTTCCCCGAAGCGGTATCGGCAGGAATAGCCCTGCATCTCGCACCGCAACATCGCCCTCGGTCAGCCACCGCGCGCGCTCACGCCGGTTTTTTTGCTCTGCCATCACCGCGCCTTCGCTCATTCCTGTGCTCGTCACAGGAATCCAGCGGCGCCGCGTCGGCGGCGCGTCCGAATGGCCTCGGGCCGCCCGCCCGAAATCTCCTCGGCCACGTCTCTAACACTGGATCCCTGTGACGGGCACGGGGATGAGGTGGGAGGCGCCACCCATACCACCCAAAGCGTGGTATAATCACTTCTTGGCGGGGGGGCCGATCCATGGTTACACAACCGACCTTCAAAACGCTCGAACATCGCGGCTGGAGCGAGCGCGCCCGGATCTACGATCGCTATTCGGGCCGGTTCTGCCGCTACGGCATAGCGGCGCTGATCGATGCGGCCGGGATCAGTCGCGGTCAGGCGACGCTCGATGTCTGTTGCGGCACCGGAGAGGCAAGCCTGGCGGCGGCCGCGCGCGGCGCGATCGTCACCGGCGTCGACTTTTCCGAGGAGATGGTCGCTGCGGCGAAAGCCAAGGGCAGCAACGTCAATTTCCAAGTCGGCGATGCCGAGGCGCTCATCTTCGAAGACGCCGCGTTCGACCGCGTCATCAACAATTTCGGAACCCTGCATCTGGCGGACCCGGACCGAGCAATTGCCGAGGCGGCGCGGGTGCTGAAGCCCGGCGGTCGCTACGCCTTCACCGTCTGGCGCGGGCCGGAGATCGCGCCGCTGTTCCGGATCGTTCCCGAGGTCGTCAGCGCCCACGGCACGCTCGAAGTCGACCTGCCGCCCGCGCCGCCGATGTTCCGCTTCGCCGAGCGGGAGGAAGCGATGCGGGTGCTCTCGGCGGCGGGCTTCACCGACGTCACCTTCGGCGACATCCCCGCCACGCTGGACTTCCCGCTCGCCGAGCTGTCCGACTTCTTCCGCCACGCCTTCGTCCGCCTGACGATGGTGCTCGACAGGCAGGAGCCGGCGGCGCGGGCGCGGATAGAAGAAGCGCTGAGCGAACGCTTCCAAGCCTTCACCGACAACGGCGTCGTTCGCCTGCCGCTCCCCGCCCTCGTCGTGAGCGCCACGCGCGCCTGAAGGAACGGCGCCCCGTTTCCGCTGGTTGGGCTATCGGCTATATTTCGCGCATGATGGAGTCGCGGCGTGCCTTCGGCCAGTTTGTCCTCGATCCCGCCCGCGGCCTCCTGCTGCGGCATGGCGAATCCGTCGCTCTCGGCCAGCGGGGCCTGGCTCTTCTCGAAGCATTGCTCGACGCCGCCGGCGGCATCGTCTCCAAGACGGAGCTGATGGAGCGCGGCTGGCCCGGGATGGTCGTCGAGGAAAGCAATCTCACCGTGCAGATCGCCGCGCTGCGCAAGGCGCTCGGCCGGACGCCTGACGGGCAGGAATGGATCGCGACGGTGCCGCGCGTCGGCTATCGCCTGGTCCAGCCAGGCGCGCGATTGGGAGATGCGGAGGCCGCGCTGCCGACGCGCCCTGCCCTCGCCGTCCTGCCTTTCGCCAATCTCGGCGGCGACCCCGGCCAGGACTATTTCGCCGATGGCGTCGTCGACGACATCATCACGGCGCTCAGCCGATTCAGGAGTTTCGCGGTGATCGCCCGCAATTCCTCCTATGCCTACAAGGGCAGTTTCACTGACGTGCGGCAGGTGGCGAAGGACCTCGGCGTCGGCTACGTACTCGAAGGCAGCATAAGACGCTCGGGCAACCGGCTGAGGATCGCGGCGCAGCTTATCGACGGCGGCAGCGGCGCGCATCTCTGGGCGGAGACTTTCGACGGCGAACTCGACGACGTCTTCGAGTTCCAGGACCGGATCACCGAAAGCGTCGCGACGCTGATCGAGCCCCACATCCAGACCGCCGAGATCGAGCGGTCGCGGCGCGAGCGGCCGGAAAGTATCGCCGCCTACGACATCTATCTGCAGGCGCTGGCGAAAATCTCCACCGAAACGGAGAAGGACAATGCCGAAGCCTATGCGCTGCTCATAAAAGGGCTGGCGCAGGAGCCCGACAACGCCCTCCTGCTTGCCCATGCGGCCTGGGCGCTCGAACACCGCCACACCATGGGCTGGCCGCCGCTCGGGTCCAACGACGTGGCGGAATGCGCAGCGCTTGCGCGCCGCGGCCTCGAACAGGCCGCGGGTGACGCCATGGTGATGGCGCATTGCGGCGTTGCCCTGCTCCAGACCGCCAAGGACTACGACTGGGGCTTGGCCGTGCTGCAATTGGCGGCCGAAGCCAACCCCAACAACCTGATGGTCGTGGTCCGGGCGGGCGTCGGCCATCTTCACTGCGGCAGCCTCGATCAGGCGCTTGCCTATTTCCATCGCGCCAACCGGCTGAGCCCCGGCGACCGCGGCGCGCATTTCTCGCTCTGCGGCATCGCCGACGTAGAGTTAGTCCGCGGCAACCACGCCGAGGCGCTCGCCTGGGCCGCCCGCGCACAGGCCAGCAACCCGAATTTCGACCCGACGCTCTGGGTGCTGATCGCGGCCAACGCCCATCTCGGCCGCATGGAAGAGGCGCACCGCTACCTCGAAGAACTGAAGAGGATCGCGCCCGGGATCACCATCGCACGCATTCGGGCGGGCCAGCCCACCAAGGATCCGTCGAGAAGCGCCGCCCTCTTCGAAGGACTCCGCAAGGCAGGCCTCGAGGAGGGCTGACGCGCGAAAGTCGAGCGTTAGCCTCCGCTGCTTCGCAACTTTTCGGAACTTTTCGGTGCCGGCTACAGGACCGTAAGCCGCGATCATCTGAGACTGCTCCTCACAACGCCGACCGGCGCATGAGGAGAGCGAAGATGATCTCGACCTTGACGATCCTTTCCCTCGACCAGGGCAACATCTATACCCCTCCGCCCGAGCCTCTGGATGAAACCACGGAGATCGAAGGTCCGGCGATTACGCCGGCAGCGGAACCGCTGCGTGTCGCGTTGAGAAACAGGATCACGGCACAACGTCAAATTCTTGCGGCCGCTTTCTCACATCTTGGAAGACGTAGTGCGTAGCAGGCAGGAGCGGCGGCTTTCGAGTGTCTTCCCGCCGTTTCATCCCGGTGCCCGGCCGCCGCGTTGCAGCGCACTTCGGGAGGAGCTAAAATCGCGGCAGGCAAGCATAATATGCCTACAGCGCCGCGCGTCTAATCAGACGCGCAAAGGACGCTGTACCACCTTGAATTGCTGCATGTTTTAAATCGGCTAGGATTTAAGGAAACATGCAGTAGGAGCACCTGATATGGCGGAGCGCGCGACGGTCCGCTGGCTGGTTCGCCTCACTCCAGTCGCGGGTCGCACAGTCAACGATCTCCTGAAGGTTCCACTGAGCCTCGATGTGTGGGAACGGGAAGCTGACGCCGTCGTGGCTGCTGCCTCCGAGCGGACGATTGTCGAGCTCGAGCGCCGACGAATAGCTGGCGTCGAGCGCCTCCGCCCGATCGCCGCCCTGGAAAGTGCCGCACGCGGCTCCGACCGCTCCGATGGAGAACCGGAAGGTTCCTGATCGGGCTGGCTTTATCAAACGAAGGAATGGTCGCATGAGCCTCATCGCCAAGGTCACGTCTTCGGGACCGCAGAAGCCGCTTGGGGACGTTCTTCGGGTGCCGCTGGGCATCGACGTTTGGGAGGTCAAGCCGGATCACCTGATCCTTCGTGGAACCGAGGCTCAGTTGGACCGCCTGTCCCGCATGGGCTACCACGTTGAGCAGCTCGAAGATGTCGCGCGGCACCTGTCCACCTTCGCCGCGGCCAAGGCGGCGGACCAGTATCATTCGGCAGCCAGCCTGGAGGAGGAACTGCGACAGCTCGCCGAAGCGAAGCCGGACATCGCCCAACTGATCGAGATCGGTCGAAGCATCGAAGGCCGACCCATCCTCGCCTTGCGGATCGGGGACCGTCGCGGTGGTGTTCCCAAAATTCTCTTCATGGGCTGCCACCACGCACGCGAGTGGATCGCCGTGGAAGTGCCCTTCCTGCTCGCCAAGGAACTCGTAGAGCGGGCTGACGAGGCGCCGATCGCAGGCTGGCTTACGAGCGGAGAAGTCTGGGTCGCCCCGATGGTCAACCCGGACGGCCACGAACACAGCCGGGCGGAAGAGCGGCTTTGGCGCAAGAACCGCCGGAGGAATGACGACGGCTCATTCGGCGTCGACCCGAACCGCAACTATGGCTACATGTGGGGCATTCTCGACGTGCCCACCTCCAGCCAAGTGCCGAGCGACGAGACCTATGTCGGCCCGCGCGCTTTCTCCGAGCCGGAGACGCAGGCGGTCCGCGATCTTGTAGGCTGCGAACGCTTCGCCGGCGTGATCACCTATCACAGCTACTCTCAGCTCATACTCTACCCCTGGGGTTACACGGACAAGCCCATACCAGACGTTCAGCATCGGGAGCAGATGGTGGGGATGGCTCAGGAGATGCAAATCCTGATCCAGGGCGTGCACGGAAAGGTCTATGTCCCGCAGCAGTCTTCCGCACTCTACCCGACCGCGGGCGACACAACGGATTGGACCTACGGGACCTACGGCATTCCATCCTTCACGGTCGAACTCAGGCCGCGCACCTTCCAGGAAGGCGGTTTCATCCTGCCGCCGGACCAGATCCTGCCGACCTGGGAAGAGAACCGTCCGGCTGCATTCCGGTTCATCGAACAGCTACTGGCGGTACCTGTCGCATAGGGGGCGGAGAGCCCCCCATCAGTTCAGCGACTACTGCACCTCCAGCTAAGACGCATCGGTGGAGAACTTATGTATCGTTGTCGACTTCAGCGTCTCGCCCGGTTTCAGCATGGTCGTAGGAAAGGACGACTTGTTCGGCGAGTCCGGGAAGTGCTGCGTCTCGAGGCAGAAGCCGTCGGTCTGGCGGTATTGCTGACCGGTCGGGCCAACAAGCGTCGAATCGAGGAAGTTGCCGCTGTAGAACTGGACGCCAGGCTCAGTGGTCGAGATCTCCATGATCCGGCCAGAGCGCGGCTCGTAGACACGCGCGGCGAGCGAAAGCCCATTACCCGATCGGTTCAGCACATAGTTGTGATCGTATCCGCGGCCATAGACCATCTGTGGGTCGTTCGAGCGGATACGTGCGCCGATTGGCATTCCTTGGCGGAAGTCGAACGGCGTGCCGGTCACGGAGGCGAGTTCCCCTGTCGGGATCAAGGTCGCATCGACCGGCGTGTAGCGATCGGCGTTGATCATAAGGATGTGATCGCCGATCCCGCCCGCGCCGTCGCCGGCGAGATTGAAATAGGAGTGACTCGTGAGATTGACTACGGTCGGTTTGTCGGTCGTCGCCTCGTAGTCGATGCGCAGCTCGTTGTCGTCCGTGAGGGTATAGACGACCTGGACCGTGAGCGTGCCGGGATAGCCTTCCTCGCCATCCTTGCTCGTGTAGCTGAGCCGCGCTGCGGCCCCGCTCACATTGGTCAGCGGCTCGACCGTCCAGACGACCTTGTCGAAGCCTTTGCTGCCGCCATGCAGGCTATTCGGCCCGTTATTGGCGGCGAGCTGGTGCTGGGTGCCGTCGAGCGTGAACTTCGCGCCGCCGATGCGATTGCCGTAGCGCCCGATCAAGGCGCCGAAATAGGGGTTCTTGGATTCGTAGTCGGCGAGTTCCTTGAAGCCGAGCACGATGTTGTCGAGCTTGCTCCAGCGGTCGGGCACGTTGATGGCCGTGATGATGCCGCCATAGGCGATGAACTTGACGGACGCACCCTTGTCGTTGGTAAGCGTGTAGAGATCGACGGCTTTGCCGTCCTGCGTTTTTCCGAATGGGGTCTTGTCCACAGAGCCGGCTCCGGCGCTTGTTCCCGTCAGCAGCACCGACATGCCGAGCACGACCGCGCCGAGCACTGACCTATGCCACGGACGCGATATGTTGGGATCGATATACATCATGGCTTCCTCCCTCGATCCGCGCAAAAACCAATTCTAAACGCATCGGGCTATCAAGGTAAGCGCGTCTTGGTAGAGGCTGTACAACAGCTCCGTGCTTGAAAAACGTGCGCAGCAAGCGCCCTTCCCCTCACCCACACGGCTGCTATCATTCGCGCATGACGAAAGATGCCGATTCCACGCCGCTTGCCGGCGGCGAGAGAACCGCTGTCAGCCGACGAGGTGGCGTGGTGATCCGTGAGACCGGCCCTTGGGCTCGTTCGGTTCATTCTCTGCTGCGCCATCTTGAGAATGCCGGCTTCGCGGGCGCTCCCCGCGTCGTCGGAGACGGCTTTGACGCGCAGGGCCGTGAAATCCTCACCTATATCGAAGGCGACGTCATCAATCCGGCGCCGTGGTCGGACGAGGCCATTCATTCCTTGGGCGGCCTCATGCGCCGGCTGCACGACGCGACCGCCTCCTTTCGGCCTCCGGCAGATGCGCTCTGGCGCCCCTGGTTTGGCCGCGGCGTCGGCAGGCCGGACATCATCGGGCACTGCGATGCGGCGCCCTGGAACGTCGTTTCGCGAAACGGCAAACCGATCGCGCTGATCGACTGGGAGGCGGCAGGCCCCGTCGACCGGCTGACCGAGATCGCCATGGCGGCCTGGAACAACGCCCAGCTCTACGATGACGACGTCGCCGAGATGAACGGCCTGCCCGACGCCGGGCGTCGCATGCGCCAGGTGCGGCTCTTCGCGGATGGCTACGGCCTACCAGCCAAAGCGCGGCATCGGCTCGGCTACAGGATCATCGAATTCGCAGCTCAAAGCGCGGCAAACGAGGTGGTCGAACAGCAGATCACGCCCGGGACCGAAATCGCGCCGCGCGTGTGGGGGATCGCCTGGCAGACCCGCAGCGTCGCCTGGCTGATCCGCAACCGTGATGCCTTGGAGAAGGCGTTGAGTTGAGGCCCATGATTACCTGATGACGCCGACGGGTTTCTCTTTCATCATTTCCGCATAGACCTCTGCCATCCTCTCAGTCTCTTCGAGATAGGCGGTCGCGCTCGGACGAGACCGAACTAGGTCGTAGAGTCTCGCAATCGACGGAAACTGCAGGCACACGCCTTCGCGGTCGAGGTAGGCGACCCAGAAGCACAGGTAGAAGTCTGCAAGGGAGAAGCGGCTTCCAAGGACATATGGCCCCCTTTTTGCCAGCCTCATATTCATGACGTCCAAGCGGCTGAGGACGAGTGATTTTGCGAGATCCTGAACCCCGGCGCTATCTGCCATCCTCAGCGCGAACCGGTGCGGAAAATGAAAGCGCTTCATCTCGGATTGTATGTCGCCGGCGATATGGAAGACCGTCGAGAGAAAAAGACCCCGGTCCGGGTCGGTCGATGAAGGGGCGAGATCGGTCAACTGATGCCGGTCAGCAAGGTATAGCATCAGTGCGGCCACCTCATAGAGTGCGTCGCCGTCAGGGGTAATCAGCACTGGCACCAGGCCGGCGGGGTTTATCGCGAGGAACTTCGCCGAACGGTGCTCGCCGTTCAAAATGTCTATCTTTCTGAGTTCGTACTCGATTTTACCTTCCTCGAGCACCCATTGGACGAGCGGTGCACGCGTGAAGTCACCCCCATAGAGAATGTACATCGGCCTCTCCCCCAACAGCGCCGCGCGTCTTGTCAGGCGCGCGAAGGCGGCTGCGACACCATGAATGACAGCACGTTTTATCCTTAAATCGCTACGGGTTTTTCATGCAGTACGCACCGGAAGCGTCACGACGAAGCAGGCGCCGCCGCCCGACGGAGGTTCGTAACGGACCGCGCCGCCGTGGCGCTCGGCGATCTGGCGCACCAGCGCCAGCCCCAAGCCCCAGCCGCCCGCGGCTTCGCTGCGCCCCGAAGGCCGGTAGAACGGCTCGAATACGCGGGCGCTCTCGCTATCCGGTATGCCGGGGCCGTGGTCGCGGACCCTGAGTTCCACCATGTTGCCTTCCCGCGCGACAGTGGCTGTGACAGGTGGGCCGCCGTGACGCAGCGCGTTCTGCATGAGATTGCGCACGAGCCGGCCGAGGAGGCGCGCATCGCCTGTGACAGTCGCGGGCGTGCCGGAGACCTCGACGCCGTTGCGCGCACCTTCTTCCGAGACCAGGGCCAGGAGGTCGACGGGCTCGGGCGCATCGAGTTTCTCGACATGGTCGAGCCTGCTCGCCAGCAGGATCTCCTCGACCAGAGTGTCCAGCTCGGCGAGGTTGCGGACGATCTCCGCCTTCCGGCTCTCGTCCGGTGCCTGCTCATAGAGGTCGATCGCCATGCGCAGGCGCGCAAGCGGCGAGCGCAGTTCGTGGCTGGCATTGGCGAGGAGAGCCCGGTGTGACTTGATCAACCGCTCGACATGATCGGCGGCCTTGTTGAAGCTCTTCGCCACCGCTGCGACCTCGTCGCTGCCGTCCTCCGGCACGCGCGCCACGAATTCACCCCTGCCCCAGGCATCCACGCCCCTGCGCAACCGCTCCAGCCGGCGGGTGAGGTGACGCACGACCGGATAGGCGGCGAGCCCGATGACGCCGGCGATCAACGCCAGATAGGCGAGCGGATTGCGGCCGGACGGACGGAAAGGCCGCTCCATGCGCGCGGCTACCGCGCGACCGTCGGGCAGCTCGGTCACCATGGTATGAAACCTGCCTCTGCCGTGGTGCCAGGGCCGCTCGACGATGTCGGGCGGGAGCGGACGGCCGGCGCTCGCGATCAGCTTGCCGCCCGGATCGTAGACCGCAATGTCGGCGTCGAAGGCCCGCGAAAACCGCTCCAACGTCGCCTCGACCGACCGCCGGTCCATATCGGGCGGAATGAGGGCGGTGACAAATCGCGCGCGTTGACTCTGCCAGCTGGACTCCTCCTCGCCCTGTCCCAGCCACACGAAGGCCGCGCTGGCGACGGCGACCGCGGCAAGGCTCGCCAGCAGCGTCAGGTAGATTTTCAGAAACAGCCGGCTGCGCATTGCTCTAGGTCTCTGTTTTCATGCATATCCTTATCCCAAAACCGCTGCGCACTTTTGGGCGACATGCTTTATCTCTCGTCGTCCTGGAAGCGGGCGAAGACATAGCCGGCACCGCGCACGGTGATAATGCGCTTCGGATGCTTCGGGTCGCTCTCGATGGCCGCCCTGATGCGCGAGATGTGCACGTCTATGGAGCGGTCGAAGGCATCCAGCTCTTCGCCCTTGACCGCATCCATCAACTGCTCGCGCGAAAGCGTGCGGCCGGCATTTTCGGCAAGCGCCACAAGCAGGTCGAACTGGTAGCTGGTCAGCGCACATTCGCGGCCGTCGACCCTGACCGCGCGGGATCCCGGATCGATCTCCAGCCGCCCGAAGCGAAAGGTCCGCGAAACCGCCGCACTGCCATTGCGGCGGCGCAGGATCGCCTTCAGCCGCGCCAGCAGTTCGCGCGGATTGAATGGCTTGGGCAGATAGTCGTCGGCCCCGAGCTCCAGCCCGACGATGCGGTCTGTCTCTTCGCCCTTGGCCGTGAGCATCAGGATCGGCACGTCTGAGACGGCACGCATGCGCCGGCAGGTCTCGAAGCCGTCGAGGTCGGGAAGCATCACGTCGAGGATCACGGCGTCCGGCCCATGGCGGCCGAGGTCAGCGAGGCCCGCCGTGGCCGTCGCCGCGGTGTGGACGGTGTAGCCGTTTCCGGAAAGATAGTCGGCAAGCATGGCGGAGAGGCGCGTGTCGTCGTCAACGATCAAGACCCGTTCCGCCATTTCTTGCGCTCCGTTCATTCGCCTACAACGCCGCGCGTCCCATCAGACACGCAAGGGTCGCTGTAGCACTTCCTCACCAGCCGAGTAAGTCTTACCACCGGCCGTGGGCCCTGCGCTCCTTCAAATGCTCGACGAGCTTGGCGCGCTGCTCCGGCGTCAGCACTTCCGCGGCGTCGAGGAGCGCGGTCGTCATCTTGCGCGAGGCCTCGTCGATGGCCGCGATGCGCTCACTGCGCAGTTTCTCGGCGGCGGCGCGGTCGATAGTCGATGCTCCGAGGAGTTCGATAACCTCCTCACGCGTCTCGCGGAAGTCCCGGAATGTTGGCCTGATCTCAGAGCGCGCCTTGTCGATGATGTCCCAAAGCTTGTCTTCCTGCTCGGGTGTCGCGTCGAGCTCGTCGAGCACGGAGCCGATCCGGTGTTCCATGAAGCCACCTCCCATATGCGCGTGCATCATGTGGCCGCCCATGCCGAAACGACCCATGCCGAAGCCGAAATCGTCGCTGCGCGCGGCTGCATAACCGATCCCGCCGACAACCGCGACGGCTGCGAGACCGCCGATCGCGGCGCGCCGACTCCAGCCCGTCGAAGCGGGTTTGCTGGCGGTCGGGCTCGACAGTTTCCTGTCCTCGTTTTCCATAGTTGGTCTCCTTTCGCTCCGCAGCATCTGCTGCAATGGAGGGAAAGCTAACAGGGCAACGTTTCGAGCGTTCTCGGAGAATGTGAAGAAATGTAAAGCCGTAGCGGCGCCGTCGCCGCGGGGCTTGGCGCCTCTACCGGTGCCCCGGAGCGCTGCTCCGATCCGCCGATCTGAGCGGTGCTCCTCCTTCCCCGTGCGAAGGAATGGAGCGCGCGGCGCTTTAACGCGTCAGAAGACCAGCGACCGATGCAATTGCGCGCCAGCCCATGCCCCGTCGGCTACGGCGAGCGAGACCGAATGCGGTGTCCGCGCTGCGTCGCCGCAGGCGAAAGCGCCGGCAACGGTCGTTTCCCTCGTGGCGTCGGTGCGGATCTGCGTGCCGAATGGCGTCTCTTCGATCTCGCAGCCGAGCGTCGCGGCGATCGGCGTCGCAGGGGCGTTGCGCGAGGCGGTGAAGAGTCCGGCAAAAGAGTAAGCCCGCCCGTCGGCGAGGAGGACATCGGCATGGCCCTCGATCCGCCCGATCGGCGTCTCCTCTATCGTCACGCCACGTGACTTCAGGTCGGCGCGGGCAGCGTCGTCGAGCGTCAGCGCGCCATTGGTGAAAAAGGTCACCTCGCCCCATTCGGGAATGAGCTGGGCTTGGTGCACCGACATCGGTCCCGTGGCGATCACCCCGATCCGCCCCCGTTCCAGTTCGTAACCGTGGCAATAGGGGCAATGGAAAATGCTCCTCCCCCAGCGTTCCGCCATGCCCTCGATCTCAGGCAGCCGATCGGTCACGCCGACGGCAAACAGCAGCCGCCGCCCTTCATGCCGGGCGCCATCGGCGGTCGTGACGCTGAAGGCGTCCTTGACCCCGGCAGCGGCCTCCGCGCGGCCGTCGACCCATGTCAGCGTCGGATAGGTCATGAGCTGCGCCCGCGCGCTTGCAGCAACTTCGGCGGGGTCGGCGCCATCCTGGCCGAGAAACCCATGGGAATGGCTGGCAAAGCGGTTGCGCCGGAGCCCCGCGTCGATCACCACGACGGTGCGACGGGCACGGATAAGCTGGAGGGCGGCGGCCATTCCGGCGTAGCTGCCCCCGACGACGATCACATCATTCTGCATCACTTATTCCTCTCGGCGCGCCGCTCTGCGTGCCGACGGACAAAGTCGGCGGCGAGATCGGCCAGGGTGACATGGGCAAAACGGTCGAGCAGAAGCGCCTCGGCGTCTGCGAAGGCGGCGTCGAGCGCGGCGTTCACCGACTGCTCGACGAGACAACCCGGCGTTTCGTTCCGGTTGCCGATGGCAAAGATCGCAGGCTCCCCCAACACCTCGTGCAACTGCCGCAGCGTGACGGTGCTGAGATCGGCCGTGATGGTCCACCCGCCGGCATGCCCGCGCGCGGACGCCACGAGGCCTGCCTCTCGCAGGAGCCCCATCGTGCGGCGTACGACGACGGGATTGGTGTTCATGCATTGCGCCAGCGCGTCCGAAGTCATGGAGCCGTCGTGTTCGGCCATGTGGAGGAGCGCATGGAGGACTGAGGAGAGGCGGCTATCGCGTTTCATGTAACTTCAATTATTACGAGTCGTCGCAAATGGCAAGTGGTTCCTCACCACGGCAAGACGGCGGCGCCGTCGCCCAGGAAGAGGTGTTGAGCCTCTGCTATGACCGGCCGTCAATGAGCAACTTCGCCGTAAACTTGAAACAGCAAATCCTGCATGTCCCTCGTTATTGACCAAGCAAACCAGCCAACAAAGTGGATCGGCTGACCGGCAGCCGGCTTGGATCAAGACCGCGGCGCGCGTACCAGGCGAGCAGACGCCCCCGTCCCTTGCTCCCGCGCTGCAGCGGCAAGAATTTCATTGCGTTGCCGCGGAATATCCGGTCGCGGATCTCGTCGTCGAGGCCGCAGTCGTGGAGCAGAAATGAGTTCACGCTTTGAATGTAGTGCTCATATCCCTGTTCCTGGCCTGCCATGATCCAATCGGTACCGAAGATCAGATGCTCCGCCCTTGGATCGAATTCCTTCATCCAACGCTTGAACGAATTCGCGAGCGGGCCGCGAACCTCGCTCTTGTCGCTGAGCGCTTCAGAAAAATAGCTGATGTCCGCGAACACGGCCTGGCGCGGGTTGGTTCTGATGAATTCGCCAAGCGCCCATTCCCAGCTTCCTTCCGGCAGGGGCCGTTCCTTCCTGCCCTCCGATCGCGCGTCGAAGCGCCCGAAATGGGCGAGGCATACTCGAAGGCTGGGATACTTTTTGAACACTGGAATCCAATAGGCGGGGTCGCCACGGTCAGCATAATCCGGTCCCGAGCCGTTGGAGGAATAGCCGTGCGCAAGGATCGGCGCGTCAAGCTCGACGCACAGCTCATAGAGGTCGTCGAGGGCATCATCGAGATGGCGATCGGGGCGAAAGCCGAGTCTGTCCACTGTCCGTTGAGGATACGGACCTCTATTGCCTGAAGCCCGAAATCCCATTGGTGGATAGAGCTTCACTCCAACGAAGCCATGTTCGGTGAGTGCTCTGCGCGCGGTAGCAAGCGAACTGACGGTGGCTCCCTTCGCATGAGTGCGGTACGCAACCTCTCGAAGTGGATCGAAACCGATATAGCCGTGCACCGCTGGCCGGTCTGGGCGACGCGAAACGTAGTCCATCACCTCCATCTGCTTGCCAAGCGGCGATCTTGTCACATCCTCGAACAACCATTCATCGTAGTCGACAAGGGCGGGCGTCAGCAGTTCCACTTTGAAACCCTGTCGCTTCGCGTCGTCGATCAGGCGATCGACCAATACATGGCGATATAGCCGAAAGAGACTGAACCAGTTCAAGTAGCGTGTGATCACACCGCGGTTGGCAAAGGCGTTTCTGCTCGCTGCGCGGGCTTCGGTTAAACTCATCGCGCTTGCATCCAGCCGCTTGGTTTGAAGTTCCGGGCCTACAAAGAAATCAAGAAACTTCTGATCTCCCTTCTGGCGCGCTGCCTTGGTCCCTGCCCCCGCGGCGCCCCTGGTCTCCGAGCCGATCCGCCTCATTCGGCTGTCAACCTCCAGCAGAAACCGCGCTGTATCCTCGATCGCAGCGGCGCGCGCATCGGAGAATCTCTCTGCACTTCGGCGCGACGTCTTTCCTGTTTTCAGGAAGGCGATTTCCTCGTCAGCATCAGGTGCCCTGTCGGTGCCGAGCAGACGAAGTGCGAGTTCAATCAAGCGGTCCGCGATGTCCGGATCCCTTATCCCCATGATCTGCTTGGTTTGCTTCGGGAAATCCTCGAACACGACCTGCCGGATGAAGCGAGCGGCTGGCAGGTCGGATGCGTTGAACACATGACAATGCGCATCGATCAGGAGCTGTCCGTCGCCGGGTGATGTTGGACCGTCATTCCTACCCACGCATCCGGTCGTGAGCGCTGCCGCAGATACTGCCGCTTGTTTCAAGAAATCCCGTCGGAACATGACTTCCCCCCAAATTCCCCACGCGATGCAATCACAGGGTTAAGGCACGTACAAGCCTCGCCCTCCCGCATCATGTCGATCTCGACAAATTTGGATCCGGCGACGGCTTCAACCTTGACGAAAGCTGATGGGGTATCTCATGACGCGAAGCGGACTTGCTCCACCCCCTACGCCGAAAAGCCGGTCTTACCGGAGATTGCAGCGCCGATCCGAGGCGCTTGTACTGGCCAAGGTGACCGCGTGAACGCTGTTGTCGGCTTCGGCTGTTCTCTCACCCGCCGATCACCCCGCCCGCGACCTCCCACAAACCTCGCGCACACATCCGCGTAGCCAGCGGTGGGCCGGGTCTGCGTCGAGCCGCGGGTGCCAGAGCATCGACACCGTGATTTCTCGCGTGAAAACCGGGAGCGGAAAGCTGTGCATTCCGGCCCTGAGCGCTCCGGTATGCCGCTCGGGAACGCTGGCGATCAGGTCGGAGGCGCGGGCGAGCGCCAGGGCTGCGGCAAAGCCGCCGACGATCGTGACGATCTCGCGTTCGAGCCCGAGCGCCTCCAGCGCCTCGTCGAGCGGCCCCTTATCGAGCCCGCGCCGTGAAACGAGGACGTGCCGGCCGGCGGCGTAACGAGCCGCCGTTACCTCGCCCTCACACAGCGGGTGCCCCATGCGCACGACACCGACGAACCGGTCCCGGAAGAGCGCCTGCGTGCGCACCTCCGGACTGGTCGCCTCCCCGACGACGCCGGTTTCGAGGTCGACGGTCGCCTCGCGCAGCGGTCCGCTGCTCCGGTCCGGCTTCGGCACGAAGCAGAGCCGCACGCCGGGTGCCTCCCCGCCGACGCGGGCGATGAGGTCCGGCCCGAAATTCTCCACGAAGCCATCGCTTGTCCTGAGCACGAAGGTCCGTGCGAGCCGCTTGAGATCGAGCTTTTCCTGGGGGCGGAGCACCGCTTCCGCCTCCTCGACCAGCCGCCCGACGCGCTCGCCGAGTTCGAGCGCGCGCGGTGTCGGCACCAAGCCGCGCCCGGCGCGCACCAGCAGCGGATCGCCCGTCGCCTCGCGCAGCCGCGCCAGCGCCCGGCTCATTGCCGAGGGGCTCAGCCGCAGCCGTTTGGCCGCGCGGGCAACGCTGCCTTCCGAAAGCAGCACATCAAGGGTGGCAAGCAGATTGAGATCGGGCTTCGACATGGCGCGACTATAGCGGACAGTGATATGGCGTCAAACGCACGAATGAAGTGCAAATGATGCGCATTCCGCAATGTCAGGCGAAGAGCTACCTTTCCGCAAGCCCGTACGAAAGCCGGAAAAGGAGTTCATGCCGATGTCATCAACGACGAGACCAATGGAGGCGATCGCCGAAGCAGGCGAAGGCATACCCTCCTTTCGCTGGGCGCTCGCCGCCCTTTCCCTCTCCATGCTCTTGTCCTCGCTCGGTACCAGCATCGCCAATGTCGGCCTGCCGGCGCTGGCTGAGGCGTTCGACGCCTCATTCCAGCAAGTGCAATGGGTCGTGCTCGCCTATCTTCTCGCCATCACCACCCTCATCGTCAGCGTCGGCCGGCTCGGCGACATGGTCGGCCGGCGCCGTCTGCTCATCTCCGGCATCGCCTTCTTCACCATTGCTTCCGTGCTCTGCGGCGTCGCGCCGACGCTCTCCATGCTGATCGCCGCGCGGGCGGCACAGGGTCTCGGCGCGGCGATCATGATGGCGCTTGCAATGGCGCTGGTCGGCGAGACGGTGCCGAAGGCACGGACCGGCAGCGCCATGGGGCTCCTCGGAACGACCTCGGCGATCGGCACCGCCCTCGGTCCCTCGCTCGGCGGCCTCCTGATTGCGGGTCTCGGCTGGCGGGCGATCTTCCTCGCCGGCGTGCCGCTCGGCGTCGCGGCATTCTTCCTCGCGTTCCGCAGCCTGCCCGCTGACAGCGAGGCCCCCAAGGATCGGGCGAGCTTCGACACGGTCGGCACATTGCTGCTGGCGCTGACGCTCGCCGCTTACGCGCTCGCCATGACGATCGGCCGCGGCAGCTTTGGTCCGCTCAATATGGGCCTGCTGCTGGCGGCGATCTTCGCCGGCGTCCTCTTTGTGCTTGCCGAGGCGAGGACTGCCTCGCCCCTGCTCCGCCTCGCGATGTTCCGCGATCCGGTGCTCTCTGCCGGCCTCGCCACGAGCGCGCTCGTTTCGACGGTGATGATGGCGACGCTGGTGGTCGGGCCGTTCTACCTCTCCCGCGGGCTCGGGCTCGACGCCGCCCTCGTCGGCCTCGTCATGTCCGCCGGGCCGCTTGTCGCGGCCCTCGCAGGCGTCCCCGCCGGCCGGCTCGTCGACCGGCTCGGCGCACAGCCGATGACGGTCGCGGGGCTCACCGCGATCGCCGTCGGCGGGTTCCTCCTCTCGCTGTTTCCGCCAGGCTTCGGCGTCGCCGGCTATGTTGCGCCAATGGTCATTGTCACAGCCGGCTACGCCCTGTTCCAGGCGGCCAACAACACCGCCGTGATGAAGGACGTGGGGCCTGGCGAGCGTGGCATCGTTTCCGGCATGCTCAACCTCTCGCGCAATCTCGGCCTCGTCACCGGCGCCTCCTTCATGGGGGCAGTCTTCGCGCTTGCTGTTGGCACCAGCGCAATCACCGCCGCAGCCCCCGAAGCCGTCGCCGCCGGCATGCGCATAACCTTCACCGTCGCCGCCGCCCTAATCGTCGCCGCACTCGTCGTCGCGGTGATGAGCCGCGCTTTCGTAAGTCGTGCTTCGGTACCGAGTGACGTAAGGTGAGGCCGCTCGGATGGGTGCTCTTACGTCGCTTGGCAGCGCGACCAGCAATGCGCTCTCAGCAAGTGAGTTGGGCAGCGCCGCATCCCCACCCTCCCTCATTCCTGTGCTCGTCACAGGAATCCAGCCACGGCGCGTCCGCGCCGTGAATTAAGTGGCCTCCAGTATCTGAGACGGACGAGACGTGGGTCGACCCTCCCGCGGGTTAACCCGCGATCCTTCGCGCCGTCGAGGAGTCTCCCGCGCCGCAGACGCGGCGCTGCTGGATTCCTGTGACAAGCACAGGAATGAGGTGGATGGGGTGGCCGCCGGCCCAACCAGTCTGACGAGGCAAGTGGTGGCCGCGGCGCGTCACAACTTCGATGATGCGAGTGTACTCATCCCCCGAACCGAAACGGCCCGCGAAGTCCGCCTGTCGATCGCTCTCCCGAGCGTCTGAAACACCCGTTCGTCCATACACTGCGAAACATTGAACCGCATGAAGCCCTCGGCGGATTGGGAAAGGCTGAAGGCATTGCCGGGCGCCAGCACCACGTCGTCAGCGAGCGCCTCCCGCGCAATGTCGGCGGCGTCGAGCCCGGCGGGCAAGCGGCACCAGAGAAACATGCCGGACTGTGGCTCCAGCCAGGGCTCGATGCCGAGCTTTTTCAGCCTGGAACCGGTCTCGGCCATGGCGCGCGCCAGCCGCGTGCGGAGCGCCTCCATGTGCTTGCGATAGCCGCCGTCCCTCAAGACGTTGTAGATGAGCTCGGCCGAAAGGCGGCCGCCGCCGAAGGAGGTGGCAATCCTGAGGTCCACCAATCCCTCGATCCATTCCCGGCGTGCGGCGATGAAGCCGCAGCGCGCCGCAGCCGACAGCGTCTTGGAAAAGCTGCCGATGTGGACGACGCGGCTGAGGCCGTCAAAGGCCGCCAGCCTTGGCGCGGGCGTAAGCTCGAAATCGGCAAAGATGTCGTCCTCGACGATGGTGAGGTCGAACTGGTCCGCGAGCTTCAGCACCCGGTGGGCGACAACGGGAGAGAGCACTGCACCGGTCGGATTGTGGATAGCGGAATTGGTGATGTAGAGGCGCGGCCGGTGCTCCCCCACCACCTTGGCGAAAGCCTCGATGTCCGGGCCCGTCGGCGTGTAGGGCACGCTGACGATCTTGGCGCGGTGGGCGCGCAGCAATGCATGAAAATTGAAGTAGCACGGGTCGTCGACCAGCACCGTATCGCCGGTTTCGAGGAAGAAGCGGCACAGAAGGTCGATCGCCTGGGTGCCGGACTCCGCCAGCATGATGCAGTCCGGCGAGGCTTCGATGCCGCGCTCCATCGTGCGCCGAGCAAGCAACTGGCGGAGTGGCGGAAATCCGAGCGGCGTGCCGTAATCGGTAAGAGCGGCGTCTTCGGCCCGCGAAAGGCTGCGCAGTCCTTTGCGCAATGCCGCCCCTGGCATCCAGTCCGGCGGAAGCCAGCCACAGCCGGGCTTGAGCGTCGCGTCGCTGGTTTCGAGAGACTGCCGGGAAATCCATAGCGGGTCGACGTCGCGATCGAGCCGGGGTCCGATCTCGGCCAATGCCAGAGGAACGACTTGCCCGGAAACGTAGAAGCCGGAGCCCGGTCTCGAAGCAATCACCCCTTCGGCGACCAAGCGTTCATAGGCGTCCACCACGGTCGAGGTCGAGACCTGCATGGTCGCCGCGAAAGAGCGGACCGACGGCAGCTTGCTCCCCGGCGTCAGGCTGCGGTTGGCAATGCGCTGCCGGATCGCGCTCATCACTGCCGCCACGCGTGTGCCGCCACCCTCGGCCGTCGCTGCAACGCCCATCTGTACTGCTCCATGATGCATAACAGTTTTGTCCAACTGTACTGGATTGTCTCTGGCAGCGCCAGACCACTTCGCGTTCAGATGAACCTGCAAAGGATGCTTTGGCGACTTAGGCCGGCACAGGCAAACAGGATGGGATCATGGACAAGACGACAAGCGGATGGATCAACGGGTTTCTCGGCGTGCTGATCTTCAGCGGCTCGCTGCCCGCGACCAGGGCCGCCGTGCTCGATTTCGATCCGGTGTTCCTGACCGTCGCGCGGGCCGGCATCGCGGGGCTGCTTGCCCTGTGCCTTCTCCTTGCCTTCCGGGAGAAGCGTCCCACCATCGACCAGCTCTTGTCCCTGGCAATCGTCTCCCTCGGCGTCGTCGTCGGGTTTCCCCTGTTAACCGCCTTCGCGCTTCAACACGTGACGGCGGCGCACTCGATCGTCTTCATCGGCTTGCTGCCGCTTGCGACTGCGGCTTTCGGCGTGCTTCGCGGCGGCGAGCGCCCTCGTCCCGCCTTCTGGATGTTTTCCGTCGCGGGAAGCCTGCTGGTTGTCGGCTTTGCGCTTGCGCAGGGCCTCACGGCCTCCCCCGTGGGCGACACCCTGATGCTCGCGGCGATCGTCGCTTGCGGGCTCGGCTATGCGGAGGGGGCAAGGCTGTCACGCACGCTTGGAGGCTGGCAGGTGATCTCCTGGGCGCTCGTCCTGTCGCTGCCCGTTGTGCTCGCGATCGCACTCGTCCTGATGCCGTCGTCATTCGCGGAGGTGGACATGCCCGGCTGGGTTGGACTCGCCTATGTTTCCCTGTTCAGCATGTTGATCGGTTTCATCTTCTGGTACCGGGGGCTCGCGCAGGGCGGCATCGCGGCCGTCGGGCAACTCCAATTGCTGCAACCCTTTTTCGGGCTGGCCTTGGCCGCGACGTTGCTCCATGAAGAGGTGAGCCTCACGATGCTGGCGGTGACGGTCGGGGTCATCCTCTGCGTCGCCGGCGCGCGGAAGTTCGCAAAATGACCATGCCTGAAGACAAAGGCCCGGACACAGGAACAAAGCTCGATGTACACACCGCCAGTCTTCCGAGAGGATGATCGCACTACACTCCACGCGATGGTGCGCGAGGCGCGGCTTTGCCACTTCGTGACGGCCACCGCCGACGGCCTGATCGCGACGCCTTTGCCGTTGTTCCTCGATCCGGACGAAGGCGAGCATGGCACGCTCCACGGCCATCTCGCCAAGGCCAATCCGCAATGGAAGACCCCGCCGATCGGCGACGCCATGGCGATCTTCACGGGACCTGACGCCTACATCACCCCCTCCTGGTACGCGTCGAAGCGCGAGCACGGCAAGGTCGTCCCGACCTGGAACTATGCGGCGGTGCACGCCTATGGACCGGTGGAGTTTTACGACGACACCGAGCGCCTGCTCGCGGTCGTCACGCGACTGACCGATCTTCACGAACAAGAGCGCCCGAAGCGGTGGGCGGTCAGCGATGCGCCCGAGGCATTCGTTCAAGCACAACTCAAGGGCATCGTCGGGCTCAGAATGCCGATCACCCGGATCGAAGGCAAAAGAAAGATGAGCCAGAACCGCCCCGCGGCGGACAGAGCGGGCGTTGCCGAGGGGCTGGCGGACAGCGAGCGAGTTTCGGACCGGATCGTCGCAGGCTTGATTCCGATCGACAGCGAATAGGGCTTCCGCTCTCGATCACCCGTGAAGGCCTAGCGCTGATGGCCGGGATTTACTGGGATCTCGGTGAGGCGGACGTCCCGGGCGGTGCAGTCACCAGCCAGCGAGCGGTTGCCGAGGGATTCAGCCGACATCCCGTGCCATATCGAACCGTGGCTTCTCCACATGGGCATAAGCGGGGCTCCGCAGTCCGCCGGCGGACCTGACGGTCGTCTGTGCTGCCTCCTGCGCTTTTCCCGACGTCCGAGGAGATTTCTCGTCGAGATCAAGGTACGCGCCTCTGCGGATTGGTTGATGCTGTGGTCTCATTTGATACGCCCGTCGTCGGCTGCAGCCACTCGACCGCAGCTATGGCGAGGCCGAGAGCAATGGCCGGCGCGGCGAGCGCTGCCAGAAACGCGAATCTCTTCATTGCCGGCATCCCGGAAAGGCTTGGCGCAATAAGATACGCAGCGGTTGGGGGCGGAAGTCCTCACTCTTTTGCTCCTACATGATTCCTCAAATCGGTTTCGATTTTAGGACAAATCATGCAGCGATTCAGAAGTGGTATAGCGACCTTTGCGCGTCTCAAAAGACGCGCGGCGCTCTACAAGGTTAGAGCACTTATCCACTTGAGGTATCAGACCTAAGTCCGATGCGGCCTGCCAAAGGTCTTAGGCCCATTGCTTGGTGTTTCTCCGGATGCATAGTGCGGCACAGAAACGCCTGCGGAATCAACGGCTAGCCCCCGCCGCCGTAGGCGTGAGAGGTCCCAGAGCGATGCTCCCCGCCCCCTTTGCACCGCCCTGGGACCTTTCATATCAACGGCGCCGCGGGTCTCGGAGCAATCCTGCAGAGTGTGCAACGGCTCTCTGTCCGGGATTGCGTCATTTCAAAGAGTTAGACGCACAACCGTGCCCGTGAATCGGTGGACGGCAAGCGGAATCGGGGCGCTTGTCAAACGCCTCTTCTCGACCGGAAGGCGGCGGAAGCAGTCTCAGCCGCATCAGCCCTGCACTTTCGGGTACGGTTTGACGATTTGTGAACAACTCTAGCTCAGACTTGCCAAGCGATCCGTTCTTCCCCGGGGCTGGCGATGAAATCACTGGGACATGCGTTTGTCGTTTTCGCCTTCATGGCCCTGCTTACAGTCCATTTCGACACTGGCCTTCTCGCAAGTTTCACGGACAAGACGCCGCGTGCAGTCCGAGGCATCGATACGGTCATCCGGACTGGGCTGGAATCCTGGCTCGGCCACGCCAACACCCTGGCGCTGCTGGCATTCCTCACTCTGCTGCTGCCGGTTGTGGTTTATTTCCGCAATTCACGAGATCATCGGCAATCTCAGACGGAGCCCGCGACCGTCACGCCGGCACGCGTGCGGCGTGTGGTAGCTCCGACGCCCAAACCCGACATCCGCCCTGAGGACAAGCAGTTCATGATGGATCTGCTGGAAGGCGTTATCGGACAGGTCGAGCGCGGGCGGGAGATGATGAAGGCCAATGAGCGGCCGAAGCCGTTCGTGCGGCTGGTACCCAAGGTGCCGATACTGCCCGGCGCGGCCCCACGCAGTTGGTTCGGCGGCAAGCCGTCGCTGCCGGCAGGCACCGAATGGCCGACCTGCGACGGAAAGCCGGCAGCGTTCCTGGCGCAGATCGACTGTTCCAGTCTCCCAGCAGATCTATGGGATGGCGCGGGACCGCGCTCCGGCTGGCTGTCGTTCTTCCTCGGCTACGAGAACGGCTCCCTTGCCGCAAAGATCCTCCACACCCAGTCTCCCGGCGCGCCGGTGCAGGCGCCCTCACTGATCGATTTCGACTGGCTGTACCTCCGCGAGAGACCGAGCTGGGACTGGACTTCGCTCGCCCGAAAGGACGTTCCGCAGTGGCCGGTCGACGTGGTCTGGGTGTCTTTCAAGGAAGAAGACCCGCTGGTCCGACCAAAGCGCGATGACGACAACAATCCGCGCTTCGTTCGTTACCGCACGGGCTTCGATCTGAACGAACCCGGCTGGAAACCGTTCGACTGGGCGACCACCCTGCTGATGCTGGACACGGCAACAGCTCACGCTCGCGAAACGATAAGGCGGCAGCGAAAATATCTGGAAGGCGCAACCAGGAACCTGGAGCAGTTGTCCACCAATCCAGGCCGTTATGGCGATCCGGACGCGGCACGGAAACAAGCGGAAGACCAGGCAGCTCGGGCCATTGAAAGCGCATCAGCCTGGAAAACTTGCCTCCCACAAGTGGAAGCTTTGCGCGCCGAGGTCGCAGCGGAGGCAGCGTCCAGGCCTTTTTCGGAAGTGTTGGTCGACGATCTGATCGCGACGCTTGCGGCCATGACGATGCCGGACAGAAACCGCGAGCAGATCGCACAGGCTTTCCCCACGGTTTGTCCGCCGCAAGCTTCGGCCCTTTGGCTGACCGACTGGGCGACGCTTGCGCAGCACCATGCAACGCATCTCTACGCCGCTGACCCTCGCGCGCTACCGCCGGCGTGGCGGGAAAAGGTCGAAGAGCAGGCAGCTTTCGACGCGCAACGCGAAATGGGAGCGATGCGGGAGGTGCCGGACGGCTATGTGCACGAGTTTGCGATGGGCAGCGACGTGACGCTGCTGCAACTGCCCACCAGCCATCTGATGAACTGGATCTGGGGCGACACCTACGACCTCGTGCTGACGGCCCCAAGGGCCGACCTCGTCCTAGGCGAGTTCGGCCGGGTGAAGGTACAGATCACGAATTAGAACAGGATGAAAACCCGGCCGAGAGCTCGAAACTCGAGATCTTTTTGGGCACAGCAGCGGAGGGACGCTATGCATCCCTGAGGACAGGCCGGCGGCTCGTGGGGCAATTGGCCTTAGAGTAGTATTTCGGCAAACGTTGCTGCTATCTCTATAGTTGCCCTCGGGGGTTTAGGGAAACAAAGATGTCTCTGCTTGCCCTGCATCACGTGTCGATCATCACCGCTGATCTGGGGAAATCCCTGCCTTTTTATTGTGACGTATTCGGCCTCACCGAAATCTCTCGGCCTATTTCCGGTGGGAGGAGCGTGGCTCGCCTGCGGCAGCCTGCAAATTCATCTCGTCGTGCATCCCGAAGGTACGTTCCGCCAGCGGCCCACGATCGACCGCAACGACTGACACTTCGTTTCCGCACCGATGACTTCGAGGGCACTATCAAACGCCTGGCCGCCCTTGGCTTCCGGGAAGATTTACCTGAAGACGACCCAAAGTGCCTGCGGTTTTCCGCTCTGGTCTGGCCGGTTTTCCACAGCTCTACCTGCGCGACCCTGACTCGAATGTCGTGGAAATCAATGGAGCACCTTGAAGGACCAGTGATAACCCGCCCCCGCACCGGAAATTCCCGGGCTATCATCGAATGGCGGTTCGTCTCCACTTGATGATCGAAGCGGATGTCGGCGGAGAACCTACGACGCTGCGCCCGCGAGAGTTTGCTCCCGAGCAGCTTTCCGAAACAGCCAGGCCGATATGAGCCACAGCGCGACGAACAAAGCATTGACGCCAAGAATCTCCAGGGGCGGGCTCGCGGGGTAGCCCATTCCCGCGATCACCGCAATCATGGCGACCAACGCCTGAACGAGAGCGCTCGCGAACATCGCGCGTGCCATACCATTCGGCTCGAAACGAGCGATAACGGCGCCGATGATCCCGACAGCGAGCACTGCGCCATACATCATGTTGGCAGGGTTGTCCTCAGACCCGATGATGCCAACGGCAGCATTGATCCAGATGAGGAGGAATGCTGCCGCGAGTGCAACGCCGACGGCAGCTCGATACGCTTTGTTGTTTGCCATCCTCGCTGCCAGGTCGAAGGTTACAGCCGTGCCGACGATCAAGGCACCGGCGAAACCGAAGTCGGTCTCAGTCCAGTTCACTTCATCGGTGAACTGCATTGCGACCAAGGGCAACAACAGTACGAGCGCGGCGATGGTCCGGGCCGCTATCCTCCAGCGGCTTCCGCGCTGTCCACCACGGCTTTCCGTGTTCCCTGCCATTGCATTGCCTTGGTTCGCGAGTGAGGCCTTCAACCTAGCACAGACGACCGGTGATCGGCATGACCAATTCTGAGGCTTAGCTGAGCAATGGGCCTAAAGCGCGTCGCGTTCAAACGTATTCAGGGGACGCGCTTTAGATCTTTGTTTTTGTGCATGTCGTTGCCCCAAAACCGCTGCACACTTTTGGGCGACATGCATTAGCGCGCGGGACACCGCCTTTGGCAGGCTCGGACGTTGTGGTCTGAAACCCCGGCTGTGTAGCGATGGCCGCCGCCGGAATCACACCGCAAGAGGGCGCGGGGCCGGAAGCCAGCCCCGCGCGGGAAGCGAAGATCAGCCTGCGATCGCGGCGACGACCGGCACGACGTGCGGCCAGACCTCAAGCGATCCGCGATAGATCATGTCGAGCGCGACATAGAGGATGATCGCCAGACCGACATAGGCGATCCAATGGTAGCGGTTGAGCAGCTTAGCGATGAAGCCCGCGGCAACGCCCATCATCGCGATCGACAGGATGAGGCCGAACACCAGCACCGTCGGATGCTCGCGGGCAGCACCTGCAACCGCAAGCACGTTGTCGAGCGACATGGAGACGTCGGCGGCGACGATCTGGATCGCCGCCTGCATGAAGGTCTTCTTGTGCGGCTCTCCAGTCCCTTCTCCGGCTCCTTCACCTCCCTGGCCGGCGCGCAGTTCGCGCCACATCTTCCAGCAGACCCAGAGCAGCAGGATGCCGCCCGCGAGCACAAGGCCGATGATCTCAAGCAACTGGACGGTCACGCTCGCAAGCGCGATGCGAAGAACGGTCGCGGCGACAATGCCGACCAGGATCGCCTTCTTGCGCTGCTCGAGCGGAAGCCCGGCGGCGGCAAGCCCGATGACGACGGCGTTATCGCCAGCAAGCACCAGGTCGATGACAATAACCTGCATAAGCGCCAGCAAGCCGGCAGACGTAAAAATTTCCATGATGCGGTGATCCCCCACTGAGCAAAGCGGCAGCGCATCGCTACGGATAAATTATCGATCGATCAAGTGCCGATGCCGGTCTGCCGCAAAAAAACCTTGGCGGGGTTGAGACGAATGGCAGGCCCCAATGCGCAACGGCGGAGGCCATGCTATGCTGGCCGCCATGCGACCGAGCACCCGCTATGCCCGAAGTGGTGAGCTGAGCATCGCCTATCAGGTGGTCGGCGACGGGCCGCTCGACATCATCTATGTCCCGGGCTGGGTCTCCAACCTCGATTATGCCTGGGAATTCCCCAAAATGGCGCATGTGTTCGAGCGGCTGAGCGCTTTTTCCCGGCTGATCCTGTTCGACAAGCGCGGCACCGGGCTTTCGGACCGCAATGTCGGCTTTCCCACACTTGAGGAGAGGATGCAGGACGTCCAGGCCGTGATGGATGCCGCGGGCTCGCGGCGGGCGGCGTTGATGGGCACTTCCGAGGGCGGCAATCTGTGCATGCTGTTCGCCGCGACCTATCCGGAGCGCACCGCCGCGCTCGTGCTCAACGGCTCCTTCGCCAAAGGGCTCTGGTCGGAGGACTATCCCTGGACGAAGACCCGCGAAGAGGTCGAGGAAGAGATCGCAGTCATCGCACGCGACTGGGGTGGCCCGTTCGATCTCAGCAACGCCGCACCGAGCCACGTTGACGACCGGGAGGCGCGCGAGTGGCTTGCCGCCTACCTGCGCAACTCGGCGTCGCCGCAGGACGCCATCTCGCTCTGGCGCTGGAACACCGAGATCGACGTTCGCGGCATCCTGAGTGCAATCCATGTTCCGACCCTCGTGCTGCACCGAACGGGCGACCGCTGGGTGAAGGTCGAGGAAGGCCGTTTCGTCGCCGATCATATCCGCGGCGCCAAATGGGTGGAGCTGCCCGGCGACGACCATCTGATCTGGGCCGGCGACGCCGACTGCACGCTTGACGAGATCGAGGAGTTCCTGACCGGCATTCGCCCGCGGCCAGCTTCCGAGCGGGTGCTGCTGACCGTGCTCTTCACCGACATCGTCGGCTCCACCTCTCTCGCGGCCGAGCTTGGCGACAACCGCTGGAAGAGCCTCTTGCGCCGTCACGACGATGCCGTGCGCGAGGAGCTCGCACGCTTCGGCGGCAGCGAAATCAAGACGATGGGCGACGGCTTCCTCGCCACCTTTCAAGGGCCGAGCAGGGCCATCCTCTGCGCCTGCGCGATTCGCGACCGCGCCGCCGCACTGGGTCTCGCCATCCGCGCCGCGCTCCATAGCGGCGAGTGCGAGAAGTCTGGCAACGACCTGAGCGGCATCGCCGTGCATCTGGCCTCACGCCTGCTCGATCATGCCGGGCCGGGCGAAGTCGTGGTCTCGGGAACGGTTAAGGATCTCGTCGTCGGCTCCGGCGTCGCCTTCGAAGCACGCGGCGAGACGGAGCTGCGCGACGTTCCCGGACGCTGGCAAATTTACGCTGCCGCGACGCCGACTTGAGCAACTATCTGAACTGACTCACGCCGGGCTGAAGATCGCCCTGATCCGCTGCCGAAGCGCCCGCTTGTACATCCGGAACCACGGCGCCACACGCTTGTCCGCGTGCTGCTCGAGCGCCTTTTTCAAGGCGTTCTTTTCCCTGGCCGTATAGTCGGTTTCGGCGATGATGCGGCGCGCGATCTCGACATATTTCCGTCGCGCCGCCAGCCGTTCCGCCGGCTGCAGGTGGTAGCTGCCCTCACGCATGATCCTCTGCGTGAAGGTCGCCTCGGGCGCAAAGGCCACCTGGCCGTTGATCATGGCCCGCATCGTTGTTAGGTGATCCGCCGCCCAGGCATAGGGATAGTCCATGATGACCGCCATGTCCTCGACGACCGCGTCGCGCCGCCAAAGGCCGTAGAACCAGCTCGGATGGCAACCGAGCAGGGTCGCCTTCGCCCGCGACAGGCGATCGGCACCCTCGTTCACCGGCAGCGGATAATCGGCCTCCCGCCCTGTCGAGGTGTTGATCCGGTGGACCGGGGTCACCGCCAGCCGGGCGTCACCCTCCCGGTCGAGCGCCTTTACCGTCGCCTCCAGATGGTTCTCGTCCGTCAGGTCGTCATCGGCCCGCCACATGAAGTAATCGGCCTCGCCGAGGCTGAGCGCCTTCCTGAAATTCTCCATCACCGGCACGTTGATATTGCTGCGGACGTGGCGAAAGCGCTTGTCCTTTCGCGCAAATTCGGCGCAGATCTCGCTCGTGCCGTCGGTGGAGGCGTTGTCGCAGATGACAACCTCGAAATCCTCGAAGCTCTGGCTGCGGATGCAATTCAAGCTTTCGGAAATCGTCTCAGCACCATTGTAGGTGGGAACTGCGATGCTTACGCGAGCCATGTTTTCCCCGTTGCAGGCCCTTGTTGACCTGATTATATAAGCGGCGCTTGATCAGCCCCCTGCTCGACCACACGCCGCTGGCGTTGACAAGCGTGTACGCCTCCGCCCGGCTCAACGCAAGGCTGTCGTCATATGCCGAAAATTGACGTTTGCATCGTCGCCGCCCGGCGCCCCGATCTGCTCGCCGCGACTCTCGACAGCCTTTCGAAGCGGATGCTCGATCATTTCGAGATCGAGAATGTCTACATGAACCTCGATCCAATCTTCGGGGATGAGGAGGCCCACGCCGCCTGCCTCGCGCTGATCCGCGACCGGTTTCCGGCAGCAATCGTCTTTGAGCCGGAAACGCCGAGCTTCGTCGGCGCCGTCCGGCGGCTCTGGTCCGCCACCAAGGCAGCGTTCGTGCTGCACGTTGAGGACGATTGGATCGCCCTCACCGATATCGGCCCGGCCGTCTTTACCGTCTTTGAGGATTCCGCGATCGCGCAAGTGTCATTCCACACCGCCGAGCAGAAATGGGACATCGCGAAGAAGGGTCATTTTCATAAGCGCAACGAATATGTGAAGCTGCTCGGAATCAAGATCCCGAAGTTCACCGCCTTCCCGATCTTCACCACATCGCCGTCGCTTCTAAGAGGTCAATTCGTGCGGGACTGCGCGAGCCTTATGGATCCCTCGAAAGATCCCGAGAAACAATTCTATTACGGCGTGAACCCGGCGTTGGAAAAATACGTCCGCAACAAGAAGAGCTATATTTTCTCGCCCGAGAAGCGGCCGGTTATCAAGGACATCGGCCGCGACTGGCAGAAGGAAAAAAAGATCAAGAAGGTCATCCGCGACGCCAATTCGGTCTGGGAATCGGAGTAGCCTTCCTCTCTCAGGGATGGGCGAGTCTCCCACGCCGCGAACGGCAACGCCGCCGATCAAACTCCGGCGCAGCGCGTCCGCATCCGAGCCTCACAGAAGGCACCGGCGTCCGCTTTTGCAGAATACCGGCCTCGCCGCTATCGTTATCCAACCGCACACCTGAACTCCGCCACGATGAGAGCGAGTGCTGGCGATGGACCACGTCAGCGAAAGATCCTATGAACGGCTGACACCGGCAGATCTCGAGGAGATCGCCGCCGTCGCGCTTCGCACGCTCGCCGCCATCTTCGATCGCGCGCCTGTCGCCGGTCTTTACCGCGATCGCCTGCTCCTCATCGTGCTGGCCCAGGGCAGTGCGCTGCATTATCTCAACGGCGTGAATGGTCTCAAGGACATCGACGTCTGGGCCTTTTTTGCCGCAGGTCTTGCCAAGCCGTTTCCGCACCGGAAGCGCTGGTGCGTGGACTTCGGCCCCTCCCGCTTCGGCCGGCACCCGGCCGATCTCGGCTATCGCGGCCGCCGCCTCGACCTCATGGGCCGGTCGATCGCCGTTGCCGCCGGCGAGCCGCCCCAAGAGTCCGTACGGCGATGGCTCGCCTCGAAAAACCGGTCCGCGATCGAACTCAGCAAGAAGCCGATGTTCTCGCTGTTTCCGCAAGCGTTCTTCGGCGAACGGCTTAATTAAGCAATTCCAGGCAGGTGTTTTCAGACGTAGCTGCGAGCAGCGGCTCGCGCCGGCCGGCCCTTCCCTCATTCCTGTGCTCGTCGCAGGAATCAGCCACGGCGCGTCCGCGCCGTGAATGACTCCTCCTCCAAAATCACGCGCGTGCATCTTCGCAAAAACGCGATTGACTCCGGCCCGAATGAGAACATAATAGGAACATTCATCGGCGATGCGGCCGTCAATCTGAAATTCATCGAAGCGAGAACTCCGTCTATCCACGGAGAAGGAGAAGCCATGTCTGCCGCGGAGCGTTCCGACATCGAGGAATTTGACGAGTGGCTGGACGAGGTCGCAGCCGCGCTTGCCTGGCACGATGGCGATGCCGAGGCGACGATCCGCACCCTGCTCGCCGACTGCAAGCATCTGCGCGAGCAACTGGCACTGGCCCAGATCGCCATGGGCATGGGTTTCACGCGCGGCTGGTCGCCCTGTCCGGAGCGCGGGGATGAGCTGGCCGGACGAGGATAAGGCGGCAATGGCAATCCCCGGAAAGTGCACAGCGATATTCCGCTCGAATGGGAAGTTTCAAAGAGTTGGTCCTATTTCTTCAGAGAAACGTTGAAGCGATCTACCGGCCGATCGCGCGCTCCTGCAGTTCCTCGCCGATGAAGCAATTGTAGGGTTGCCCATATTGGACGGGGCTCAGCCTCGTTTCCTGCCGGCTCACCTTCAGCCCCGAAATCTCGATGACAAGCTTGGCGAGGATCGCCGCCGCAAGCTCGTCGATATGCTTCACCTTCAGAAGAAAGGATCCTGGACCGCCGATGACGCACTCGCGGTAATAGACGTCGAGATCCGGGATCGACGCCGTGTCCGGCGCGCTCCGCAGCATGATCGGCAGGCCGTCGATCGTGATCCCCTGGGCAACAGTGTTGTTGCGCGCGAGCGGCGCCGGTGCGCCGGCATTGTTGGGCCCATCGCCCGATATGTCGATGACGCGGCGATTCGCCCGGAATGGGCTCGTCTGGAAAAGCGTGCGACCGACCGCGAGCGTATTGGAGATCGAAGTGAAGCCGATGCGCCTCAGTGGTTGGCGCTCCAAGGCCTCGGCGAATTCCCGCGCGGTCCGGGCGTCGTAAAGCAGCGTCCACGGCATCACCTGAACCGCCTTGCCGCCCCATTCGACATAGGTGACAGCAATCTTTCCAAGCGGCCCGCCACGCAACGCCGTGATGACCTCCGGACTGCGGAAGGCCTCCACATAGCCCGCCCGCTGCACGCTCAACTCCTCCGGTTCCATCGAATAGGAGACGTCGACCGCAATGACGAGCTCGAGATCGACGGCGACGGGTTCCGCGAGCCCGGGCCCGCCGAGAAGGCAGAGAGCAACAGCAAGCGACCATCGGCGTTTCGTCATGGTGGTTACCGACTGCGTGTTTCCTTAAATCGTAGCCGATTTAGGGATCAAAACTTGCAGCAATCCAAAGTGCTACAGCGTCCTTGTGCGTCGCGCCGTGATCTGCGTCGTTCTCATATCTCGCCGTCATCCTCGGGCTTGACCCGAGGATCCAAACACAAGGCAACCGACGACGCCCCACCAGCCGGAAAGGCGGCTCGATTCTGGATCCTCGGGTCAAGCCCGAGGATGACGGAACAAGAAGAAACGCCCTGCACCAAACAACGCCCTGCACCAAACAGCGGGCCGGACGACCGCCAAAGCCCGCATCCCGGCGGAGCGTCCCCCCGCGCTGTAATCTGCCCCGCCCGACGCTGGCCAAAACGTCCATCAGTCGTCGTCGTGCCGGCACGGCCATTTAGCGGGCGCCGACAAGCCGGGTGGCAGCTTCGTCGCGGCGTCGCCGCAGGCAAGGTCGACCTGCTCCTGTTTAAGCCCCGTCGCGGCCGAGAGGTCGAGGCCTTCTATCCTGGTCAGGAACAGAAAGGCGCGATCGAAATCGATCGGACCTTCGAAGACCGCGCCGCTGAGATTGGCGCGCGACAGATTGGCCATCGAAAAGCGAGTGCCCGTCAGCACGGCCTCATGGAAGTTAGCGCGCCCGAGTTCGGCCTTCTCGAAATCGGCGCCCGTCAGGCGCGCGCGGCTGAAGTCGGTGCGCTGCAATTCGGAGCTCACGAACAAAGCGCCCTCGGCGGAAATGTCGGAAAAATTGCCGCGATAGGCCTCGACCCGGGTGAAGTTCGCCTTGTCCGCGACGGCGCCGGCGAGCGAGGCACGCATCAGCGTCGCCTTTTCGAGATTGGCGCCGCGAAGCGTGGCGCCCCTGAGGTCGGTCAGCGTGAAATCCGTATTGACCAGATTGCTGCCCTCGAGGTCGCTGCCGCCGAGCATGAGCAGCCGCTTGTTGCAGTCGTGCCAGTCCGTTTCCGGTCCGGAAGGACTCTTGCAGTCCGCTGCCTCGGCATGGCCGGTGAAGGTCGAGGCCGCTAATGCGAGAAGGAGCGCCGCCAAGCCAAGCGAGAGCGACGACGCGCGCCCCGCAGCCGCCGGATGGTCCGGTCCTCTCCCCGTCGGCGAAATCAAACCGGCCGAACCCTTCAGCCTCTTACCAGCGATGTCCATCCCCGTGCTCCAACGCCCACAGCGAAAAGAATTTTCTAGCAATTCAAGGCGTTACGCCGGTCATTGCCCGAAAGAACAGACACGCAATGACCGCCTTCGTCAAGACCGTGCGCGCCCTCGACGCCTATTGCGTGCGGTTGTGGCACGTCTCGCGCCCCAACTGATTTTACGCTCAAGTTGGGGCGGGCTTAAGCGAATATGCAGAGGGTTCACGAAATCGGGAATGCCGGCGCCGATACGGCGCCGCGCGGCATCCCATCAGGTTGCAATGGCCAAAATCAGGGATACGGCAATACCCCCTCTGCCCTGCCGGGCATCTCCCCCACAAGGGGGGAGATCGAGGAGGCATTGCCGTGCACCACCGCCGCGCTGGCATTATCGAGGCGAGTAAAACAGAGAGCCCGCAGCCATTCTCCCCCCTTGTGGGGGAGATGCCCGGCGACTAGAAGAGGCTGCGACGCACGAACCCCGGAGGTCGGGCGTCAGGCGGAAACGCCCTGGATGGCCGAGACCTGCCATTCCGCGCCCGGTTTGCGCAGGAAGGTCCAGAGCTCGACCGCTTCGGTGAGATTGTCGGCGTCGCCGCTGACGACGCGGCCGGTCGAGCGGTCGCGCATCACGTCGATGCTTTCGTAGCGCATCGCGACGGTCGCATAGTCCATGCCGTTCTCGCGCCAGGCCTCGGCGAGATCGCCCTGCACCAGATGGACGTCGCGAACCTCGTTCTTGAGCCCGCTGGTTGCGTTCTCGCTGAGTTCCTCGGCGAGATAGGACATGGCTTCCGGCGTGGTCAGCCGCCGCAGCGCCGCATAGTCCTCGGCACCGTAAGCCGCCTGCACCTCCTTCAGCATCGCCTCGAAGCGGTCGAGATCACGCTGTGTGACGCCGATTTCGTCGGTTTCGCCCGCGGCTGCGGCGGAAGAAGTCGCGGAAGCGGAAGGCGCAGTCGCAGTCGCAGCCTGTCCGTAGGTCGCCCCCCTGCCCATTCCCTCACCGATGTTTGGAATTCGGAAGGATGGCGCTCCGGAAGAAGCGGCAGCCGACGAACGGGCCGAAGCGCCCGCGCCCGAATAGGCCGGGCGCTGGCTGCCGCGGAAGAACCGCATCGCCAGCATGATCGCGCCAATGATCAGGCCCACCTGCAGCAGGAGGCCGAGGAAGCCGATGCCGCCGCCCAGACCGTGGCCGAGCAGCATGCCGATCAGGCCGCCCATCATCAGGCCGCCGAGCATCGAGCCGCCGAAGCCGTTGAAGAAGCCCGGCCTCCGGTTGGGCATCTGGTTCTGCGCCGCGGGGTTGGTCGCGGGATTGGTCGCCGAATTCGGCCGCGGCGTCATCGTCCGCTCGATCGGCGCAGCATTGGTCGGTGCCGTGCGCGTGATCGGTGCGGTGGAAAAGGTGCGGCTGCCGCGCGAGCCGAAACCGCCCCCGGCCCGCCGTGCCTCGGCCACGTCGACCACCGTCATCATCACCGTGAGGCCAACCGCGACCATTGCCAGAACTCGTCCAAAACGCTGCATTGCCATCCATTCCCGTTGTTTCTTTTGGCCGGTAGGTCGGCCACGAAAAACCATATAGCGATTGAGGGAAGCGAGTTTAAGGGCGCAGCGTGGATTTCCCCGCCTCGCGGGACGCCGCGCCTAAGCCGGCCGGCCAAGCGCATCGGTGCGGTAGGACTGCGTTTTGAACTTGTTGAGGAAGGCTGTGAACGTTCCCGACGTGCTCTCGATGATCGTCGCCCCGTCCTGCCAGATGCCGTTCTCGGCGGCGAAAGGCGATGTCAACGGATCGCCCTGGTTCTGGTGGATGTTATGGACGCCGAGACCGACATTGAAGGGCTCGCCGAACACGAAGCAGCGCGCCGCATTGGTCAGCACGCCTTCGAGATCGGTCAGCGCCTCGATGCCAAGCCCCTGGTTCCACGGCGGGTTCCAGCGAACGAATTCGAGAAAGCGGGAAAGGCAGCTGTTGTAGCGGACAAAGCGGATACCGAGCGGCGGATGCAGCACGGGCGAGCGGATATAGTCGAGCGCGCCGGAGCTGTCGTCCGTGGCAAGCGCGTGCCAGCCATTGGAAAGCTGGCTGAACTGGCTCATCGCACCGGCGGCAAGCGCAACCACGCGCCACTCGATGCCGTTCGGCATTTTCTTCGGATCGACGTCGATCGCACAGTGGTAAGGCCCCTGGGGCGTGCCGACGATCAGGTTACCGTGGTAATAGCGCCCGAAATCGTCAGGATCGTCGCGAAAATAATCGAGCTTCGGCCCGATCACGAGCCCATAGCCATCCTGCAACGGCATGTCGCCCCCTCCCCGCTGGAGCTTACGTCTGAGGCGGTTTCCCCCCGCGCCTGGCTCCAGCTTATCCGATCCATGCGCGATGCTGCGTGCAGCGGCTGTTCGCTGCAAGCGTACCATGGGTTGTGAGCTTTCGGTAGCATCGTGCGGCCGAATGCAACTCCCCGGCTGGCCTTCCTCTCAGGTCAAAATTCCGGTATTCACCGCTTAATTAGCATTCAAGAATGTATCGCTGCGTGATTCCCGAGCCCATTTAAGGACAGAATCATGCGGCAATGCGCAGCCCTGCGGCGAGCCTTGCGTCTCGGAAGACAGGAGGTGCTGCAGGTCCGGGTTGATGATTGCGGGAGCGCGAATGGCGCGATCGATGCGGCGTTCGCAAGCGATCGAGAACAGTGTTTCCCGATAACCCTAATAGATGGGCCTAATGAGTAGGCCTCGTAGGAGTTCGTGCGTGCGCAAAGTGAAAGTCTTCTCCGCCACCGTCGGCGAGAGCTTCGGCAAGACCACCGAGAACTTCGGCGACAACCTGATGGCCGATATCCTCCAGGATCTGTTTTCCGTCGAGCCGGTCTATGTCGCACCCGCACGAGCGGAACTCATCGGCGTCGGCAGCATCATCGACGCCTACTATCGATACAGCCGCAAGAAATACATGTTCTTGCGCAAGCGCCCCTGGCGGACGCTGCACGTTTGGGGTTCCGGCTTCATGAACAGCGGAACGCCGGGGCTCTGGCCGCAGCGCCTCGTCTTTGACGCGGTCCGCGGCGAATTGTCGAAGGCAAGGGTCGCTCCCAACCAGGACATTGCGCTCGGCGATCCGGCGATCCTGCTGCCATTGATCTGGCCCAAGAAGGTTGTCGCCACGTCGGAAGTCGTGGTCATCCCACACTTCGTCACCTACCAAACCTTTCTCGAACGCTACGGAACCTCCCTGCCCAGGCACTGGAGGGTTCTCAATCTTCTCGGTGACCCGCAGAAGCTTTGCGAGGCGATCTCCGCCAGCGAACTGGTGATATCGAGCAGTCTCCACGGCCTCATCGTCGCCGACGCCTATGGCGTGCCCTCGATCTGGATGGAGCCCCACGGCAAGATAAAGGGCGACGGCTTCAAGTTTGCGGATTACTTCACCTTCCGCGGCGCGCCCCTCCCTGGTCCCGTCGATTTCGATAGCCTGCTGACGGCGGGAGGCGTCGACAAGGCCGGCAACGCGCCCGCGGTCCCATCCGCGGAGACGATTGATCGCCTGTTGCGGTCCTTTCCGTTCCGTTGAGACCATGCGGTTGAGTCAGGGGCCGTAAAGGATGACCCCGCGCTTGCGGTTGCTGCTGCCGCACAGTGGATCGACGTGGCAAACCGCATCCTCCTCGCGATTGGGGAGACCGCGTCAAGTCATTCACGGCGCGCCGTGGCTGGATCCGTGTGGCAGGCGCAGGGATGACGGAGCGTGTTGTCGTAGCGGAGCCAAGAAATGGCCGGGAGTGTTCACGCTCGCGGTTCGCCCTTGGGTGTCAGCCGAATCGTGATCGTTGGGATCGCATTTCGAAATCGCGCGTTTTTCCCGGAGAAACAACGATCTGGGAGTACCGGGCCCAAAAAGCCCACGCGGGCTCCGAGGAAGGTCGAAACGCGCAAGCTGTACACGCCGCACGAGGGAGAACCAATCCCGGTCCCCGATTACGATGTGAAGCGTTTGCCATATGCCAAGCATCTAGAGGATTTGCTCCCTGGCGAATGCAAGTGGCCCCTCAACAACGGCGGCCCCTACCTTTTCTGCGCTGCCAAGGCTGCCGGGAAATACTGCCAACACCACCAATCCAGAGCACTTGCAGGCCATCGCATTACGAAGTGGGGAAAAGCATGAAGAGATCACGGCGGTACGGAATCCGCGTCGCCCCCGGCTATCAGCGCATGGCGGCCGCCGACGATCGCCTGCCGGAAAGCCGACGCATCCTCAGGTTAGTAAGCCGGGGTAGCTCAGCCGGGAGCCTGCAACTAGCGCAATGGTGCTAAGTTGTTGGCATGCTGCCAACTGGTGACCCGAAACTCGCATTCAAAATTATCGCCACCACCGCTGTCTACGGATTCGTAGCAATAGTGATCGCAGAGTGGTTCGGTGGTGTCGCTGCGCTTTTTGCGGGAGCAATTGGGTTTATCGCATCTCTCGCGTATTTCGCGTTGACCGAGCTAGGTAAAACGCGAGAGCGCAGGTGACCACCCGATGATCGCCGTCTACGCGGCGGGTGAGGCAAACACCAGGACAATGGCGATAACGATCAGCAGCGGCCCCATCCATCGAAAGTGCCTTGTGAGTTGAGCGAGCCAAGGAACCTGAGTGTTCGTCTGAACGTAACCAAAGCCTGCAGCGGTCATCCAGAGACCGGCGCAAAACATGATGATCTGGTCAATGTAGGCCATCTTTCATCCCCCAGTTGCGATTTCAGCGCTACGGCGAGGAAAATTCGCGCGTCTTGTGGGATCTTCGCCTCGCTTACTTGGTCGGTTTCACAAGCGAGATGACTCGCGGCTTAGACGGCGCGTCTAGCCACTCGATCCACTTGTCCCTTTCTTCGATCGTGTCGAAGAACCGCCAGAGCTTGTACTCCTCCTCAGTCGTTTCCAGCATCTCGCCAACGGTCACGAGTTCCAGGGGTAAGGTCACTTCGTTGCCGTCGAACCGGACGAAATAGACGCCCTCGGCAGCCAGGCGAATTACCTGGCCTGTCCCATAGGTTCCATCCGGAGCGTCGAGGGTGAAGTACATGCCGGTCAAATTGTCTAAAACTGTTTTGCTCATAGGTCTCGAATGCCAGTCGTGAAGAATGCCCGAGATGGGAAGTTCGCCCAGCCTCTGGGCAAAGGCAAGGCACGCTAAAAGTTACCAGATCATATCAGAGACGATCTTCATTGGAGACGGTAAGCTGCGTGGCTCCTAACCACGAGAGACCGGGTTCGATTCCCGGGCCTGCAACCAGATCGACGGTCCCTTCCGAGAACCGTTTACGATTACCGAATGATATCGACAAGTTCCTTGATAGCAGACCGTTTCCAAACGAATCCTAGATCTGACTGGTCGTTGATGCGCCCACTGTATATCCCAAGGAACTCGACAGCTTCACCACCCATGCCGATGTTCCCGCTCTTGCGGTGGACCATGCCCCGGCGAGCGGCAATAACCGGAGAGCCAGACTGACCAGGTCTCGTGCGGCTATCGATCAGAAAGATAGGCTTAGCGTCGAAATCGACGTCCAGTTCCGACGCTACAAAACCAGTCACCCACATCCCGAACAGCCCGCCCGCGGCTTGTCCAAAAGGAAAGCCAATAATGCTTAGTGGGTCGGATGCTCGAATTAACAGCCCATCTTGTGGAGCCGCCAAATCGTAGGGGTAGACTGCGGCGAAGCCGGGAATGTCAATCGGCAGCGCCACAAAGTCGGCCGCGCCCCCCAAGAACGGGGTGCTCCACCCATAGCGAGACATCATTGTTGTCGTACAAAGCGTAGTCGATCGAACGCCAGTTCCCAAGGCCGACAATATCATTGTGCCAGACGCGAATTTTATTCGGGACGCCGCCGTGTGGCGAGAGAGGCTGATTATTGTCCTGCCTCCGGCCCGTGACATTGTGCCTATTCGTGATCAGAACACGGCCGCGCGCTGCGTTGGCGATAAACGCCGTTCCTGTACTCAGCCGGGTTTGATCGAAGAACATCTCTATGAAGAGAGACTGCACTGACTGCTGCTCAATCGGCATATTTCCCCCAAGGTTAGCCCATGCCGGTCCTGAAAAACCACGGCACGAAAACTTCGCCTAAGCGCGCGGCAGCGCAAGTGGGTGCGACATGAGACCGCAACCACCGGCAGATTTGTTTGGGGATATCAACCTCCCGACCTTCGTCCCAGCCGAAGACATGCCGGAATGGATAGAGACGATGGCGCAGATGCCGCCGCTGCCCGTGCCATGGTCGACGCAGCCAACCAGAAACCCGAGATCGCAAGAGTGCAGATCGCACATGCGTGCGGCACCTGCCAACTTAGGATCGACTAGTCCCGATCACTCGCCGTCGCGAACGCGCTGCCGGTAACGCTCCCGGTCCTCTTCGTTTGCTCCCGTCGAGAGGTCTTGCCCCGGTTCAATCCGGTGCGCGATAGGCTGCCATGGCCGCCCTGGGTTTTCTAGCTCCCAGAGCTTCTTTGCACGGCGCTCTATTTCACGGTCCTCCACTTGTGCCTCCATCATCATTGCACGCGACCGCATAGAGCATACCTTGATGGAGCCTTTATAGAGAGATGGCCAATCCGAAATACTCAGATGAGGTCAAAACCTACATCGCGCAGGCGCTCGCTTGTTTCGATAGTCCGGCGGTGGTCGCAAAGGCAGTCAAGGCCGAGTTCGACGTCGTCATCAGCCCTCAAGCGGTAGGGGGATACGATCGCAACCAAACGGCAGGCAAAAGCTCTCGCGGCGGTTCCGCGCCACCGGCGCTTAGCCATGCGCACTTCATTCCTGTGCCTGTCACAGTTGCCAGCCGCGCCGCGTCGGCGGCGCGAGAACGCTCAAACTTTAGATGGAGATGCGCCCACTCCGGCTGCTCCTCGCGTAGCGTTGCACACCTGTCTTAGTCCGACGGGAACGAAATCGGTGCAATGAAACCCAGTTCGCGCAACTGCTTCGAGCCGCAAAACCGCACGGAGTCCGGGCTCTGGAAGTCGAACTCGCCGGATTTCCGCAAATCGTCCAGCATCTTGCGATAGGCGGCGGCGCCGGCGAAATATTGTCCGTCCGTCACCGCGTGCTCGATCTTCTCCTTGTAGTCGGAGAAGAACTTGAAGTGCAGCAGCACGCCGGAGATCGCCAGAAAATTTCGCTCGCACGGAAGCGGCTGGTGGATGCTGACCCCCAGGCTGCAATCCTCGTCCCAGAAGATCAGCGGATATTTCATGAGTTCAAGCACGTGCGCGAACTTGCGCTTGCGCGGTCCGCCAGTGATGCTGATCGCCCGCTTGGTGTAGGTGATCTCGTAGCCGGCGCCGTCGAAGTGGTCGGCGATCTCCCAGGGCATCCGCGCATCGGTGCCGTCGAGCGTCGCCGAACCGAGCGGGCCAACCGGGTACATGTCGAGCATGGGGGCCGCGAGGCGCTTTTCGCCGCGCGCTTCGAGCGCCCGGATGACACTGCGGAGCGGCTGGCGCTCGCAATCGTCGTAGATCAGGAATTCGTCCGAATCGACGTTGAGATACCACCGGTCCTTGCCGTAGCGCTCGAACAACGTCTGGCGCCATTCACGCCCGCGCCGGGCGTCGCGGTAGCGCAACGGCGAGGTCCAGACATCCACGTCCGGCTGCGACCGCAGATATTCGCGCGTACCGTCGGATGAAACGTCGTCGATGCAGATGAAGCGCGTAACGCCAAGCCTTCTGTGGTGGGCGAGAAAGGACGGCATCAGCTTGAGGTCGTTATGCGTGTTGAAGACGACCGGAATGTCGTCCCGGCCGAGCGGCCGCGCACCGCCCTCGTTCAGGCACGACATCTCGATGGCGCGCTTGCGCTTGCGCTCGCGCGCGGCCAGCTTGAAGGATTCGTACCGGGTGATGATCCGGTCGAAAAGGCTTCGCTGACCCCGCCCGTTCTCATGGTCGAAAAGACGAAAAGGGTAGTGAAGATCCTTCAAAATCCGCTCCAGGTGCCGCTGCGATAGCTGCGTTTATCGGGATCGTCACCGGAATTCAACTCGGCCGACCGCGGCGACGGTCTTCCTCACCGCGCATTCCCTAAAGCGCGTCGCGTTCAATCGGACTCATGCGACGCGCTTTAGGTCCTTGTTTTTATGCATGTCGTTGTCCCAAAACCGCTCTACACTTTTGGGCGACATGCATTAGAACGCGAACGGGTAGCGCGGCTCGAGCTTCCCGGACGCCAGTTTCACGAAGTTGCGCAACTTGCCGGGAATGTGTTTGCGACGGTCGTAGGCCCTGAGCAGGTCCCCGGCGCGGCAGTCTTCGTTGAAGCGCGCGATCCATTCCTCCGTCAGGCCGTCGCGTTGTACGGCCATGGTCGTTTCGGCCTTGGCCGGGGCGCAAACGCCAAGGTGTTCCGCGATATGCGCGATGAACGGGTGCGGGTCGCCGGCAAGATCCTCGTACGCAAATTCGATGAACGGCGCACCCAGAAGCTCAAGGTAGCTCTGCCAGAAATTGTAGCTTTCCCGGACATAGAAAAAGCAGCGGGCGATCTGTTCGAAGTCGTAGCGCGGCTCCGCCTTTGCTCCGTGATGGGCGGCGAAGGCCCGCGTCTGACGCGCCCGCGCAAAGGAAATCGCCTGCCTCAGCGTATCCCTGCGCCGAAGGAAGACCAGCGCCGTCTCGTGCTCGGATAGGCAATGGCGGATGAAGTCCCGGCCGTAGCGCTCGTGCGTTACGAAGATCTGGTTCGGAAAGATCTTCATGCCGAACGCCCCGTTTGCGGTCGAGGATTTCCGGATGATTTCCCCGAAGAACGCGTCGAACGGTAGGGCCTTGGTATCGAGGCGATGGGCCTTCGGAGCCAGCCACTCGGCCGGCAATCCCATTTCGCCGGAATGGCCGAGGAGAGTGCTTAGCCAGCTTGAGCCGCTTCTTGCTTCGGAGAGGATCAGATATCCGCGCATCAAGTTCCCTTTATGGTGTTCACGAACTGCGCGGTTAGTTGTCAATATGGGCAATTTTCCGCCGCCCCGCCCCGATCTTCTGGAGAAAATAGTTGCGTAACTGTCGATCGACGCAAAGGGCGCGTCCCTCACGGACGGCGATAGGACCTCGCGCCATCGACGCGGTGCGGCTCCTGTGACAGAGAGGCAGACCTACGGGAGCGGCGCATCCCATCAGACGGCCCATCGCGTTGTTCCTCTCCCGATTCAGTGCTATATTTAGCTGTTCGATCGAGGGTGCCGGCACCCCTTCGGTAGATCGTTCGCCTGGAGCGCGCTTGGCCCAAACAAGCGCGCTTTCGCATTTTCGGAGACAGCCAAACGTCGTTCGCCCTAGCGAAGTTGCTAGCGCGACTTCGGATTCGACGCGGCCTTCTTCCGACCAAGAAGGCGCCGGACGATCGCGCTGACCCTCGAGCCAAACCTTGCCTGTGAAAAAAGCGCATGACCGTCCAGGGTATTGGCCGATTGCAGCCGGGCGGCCTTCAGCATCTTCTCGGCCTCATCGATCGTCAGGTCGGTGTTGCAATAGGTCGCCTGAAACAAATTCATGACCGCGGGCACGATCATGTTTTGCAAGTGCCTGCCATCTTCGACGAAACGGTTCGGAAATGCCTCGTTCACGATCTCGTAGGCGGGGAAATAATAAAGGCGGCCCGCCCATTCGTCGCCGCGCTCGCGGATCGTCTCGTCGACGGCGGCCCGAATGATCGCCTTGGAGGCCGAATTGGCGGTCAGGCAGGCGATTGGCCGGAATGTGGCGACGAGCGGAATCGGCGAGACGGTGACGACGATCTTCGCCTGAGGCACGTGTTTGCCGATCAGGTCGATGATCTCCTGGATGCAGGCCTTCGTCTCGGCGAAGGTGCAAACGCGGAATTTGTGCCGGCTCGGATCGTAGTGCTTCATCGGAACGGCACGCCAGAAAACGCCGCCGGTCAACTCGTCGTACCAGATTTCCGAAAGGCCGAACGTCAGAATGAAGACGTCCGTCTTTAGGAACACGTCCCGGGTGCGCGTCCGGATCTCTTCCGTCAGGTCGAATTCTTCGGCCTTGTAGCCGTGCCAGAGGTTCGTGGGCGGCGCTATGCCTTCGAGCGCCCAGCGGAACTGCTGGACGATCGAGTGGACATTGACTAGGCCCTCGCCCATCGAGGAAATATAGATGTCGCGATCGCGGTTCTTCGATACATCGAATCCCAGCTTCGCAAGGTGCTTGCTGATGTTCTCGGCAAAACACGACCCGAAGGCGGTAACGTTGGTCGTGGGGGAGATGAATGGCTTATCCGGCGTCCAACCCTTCAACAGGAATCGCGACGCAAAGTCGTCCTTCACGTGATCGGAGCCGTACGGATTGAAATTGCTGGCACTGCCCCGGAAAAAGGATGACCCCATCTTCTTGGGAGCCTCACCCGCTGGGACAACGGAGACCGTCTCCTGGAAACCGGAATGGTCTATCGCCTTGATCGACATGATTGCTCCCTTGCCAGGTGACCGCGCGTGGAGCCTATTAACGTGGCCTTTGTGAGGCAATGCGCGTCTCATCACAGTACACGACAGTAATGCAATTGGCTTTGGCGGATGCCCTTTTCGCCCTCATCCCTGTGCTTGTCACAGGGATCCAGCAGCGCCGCGTCCGCGGCGCGGAAGAATCTTTTCAGCCCAAAGACTTGGGCTGGCTGGATTCCTGTGACAAGCACAGGAATCAGGGCGGGAGCAGAAGCTGACTACTGTCGTGTACTGTGGCGTCTGATAAGACGCGCCGCGCTGTAGTGGCCGCGACACCTCACTCTAACCACGAATAACCCAGGCCCCTAGCACAAGCAGGATAAGGGGCGGCCCGAGCAGCATCCCGCCGAAAAGCAAAGCCGTATTCTGCACCTCCCTCCCGGTTCGAAGTCGGCTCTCAATCTCGTCCGGCACGACAACGCTCCCGTTTCCAGATGCAGCGGCCCTTTCCCTTAGGGACGCCACCTCTTTCTCGGCTTTCCAGCCGTCGGTGACCACTTCCCAGCCCTTGACGAAGATGGAGCCTCCATCCGTCACGTCTCGCCGCCGTCCTTCGACTTCTACGTAGACGACCAGTGTCAGCACCCAAAGCGCAGAGACGATCAACCACAGTCGAAAGAGGCCACGTAGGATATTCATCTTGCGCCCTACCTCACGACCGAGGATAGCACAGCGGCGAGTGGCGACCAGTCCGTTCGATTTAGACCGCCACCCAGACGCGCAACAAAACCCCGCGGCGCGTCGCGTGCGAATAGATTGACGCGCCTTAGGCCTCTGCTCTTGCGCACGTCGTCGCAGGCCAGGGCGATCTGCAACGAACGCGCGGAGATGGTTCGGCATGATCCCGCGACGTCACTGTACCTCGTCGGCGACGGAAGAGACTTATACTATGCACTACTCCCTTCCGTCGCCGCTCCCCTCGTCCGACTCACGGTCGGACAGAAAGCCGTACTGCTCCAGCCACTCACGAAGGATGAGGCGGATTATCTCATCTCGGGTCATCTGGAGTTCTTCGCAGGCCAGAGCGAGCGCCAGTTCAACGTCATCGTCGAAATTCATTGTCCCCTCCCTGCGCACTACAACCAGAAGATTGAATGGTCCCACAGCACAGGTTGCAGTCAAGGATTACGGAACGCGCTCAATGGGATAAGGCCAAATTGGGCTAAGACTTTGGGCCCATCTCTTTATCGGACTAAAGTCCTAGGCGGGAACCGGGCGTCGGATAGTGCCGCTCGTCGGCGGCCGCAATCGCCGAGTCCGCGATGACGCCCGAGCAACGTCTCCAAGTGGCAGTCGAGGAACTGGAAGCCGCAAGCCGACCAAGCGAAAGAAAAAACGAAGGCGGAGGTGCTGCAGGTGGCCGGTCTCTGGTTACCCCAGATGCTACCCGAGGGCCAATGCATTAACATATTAGATGAAAAGGTTGCGGCAACATATTGAAAAGATTGGTGGGTGATCACGGGCTCGAACCGTGGACCCGCTGATTAAGAGTCAGCTGCTCTACCAACTGAGCTAATCACCCGTCCAGAACCGCGTCGCTGCGGTCTGGTGGGGCGTATAATGGCGTTCGCCCGGCTTGTCCAGCACCCTTTGCAAAATTTCTGGGAAATTTTTCAACGGCCCTTAGGGTAGCGGCAAAGCTGATCGAGCGGGTGGTCTGCACCACGCCGGCTGCCGGTTTTCCCTCATCGGGGCGGCGCCGCGGCTGCACAAAAGCGCTCACGTTTATTCCCGTCCGGCACTAAACTCCACCTCTCGACAGGAGGAAAGACGATGGGGTCCATGACTGTTGAATTGCGCAATGTCGAAGGCACGGAGGCAGCGATCGGCTGGGCGGGAAGCCATACGATCGTGGTCGATCGGCCGGAGGGCAAGGCGGGTGGCCGCGGACTCGGATTCAATGGCGCGCAGCTTTTGGCGCTGGCGCTCGGCGGCTGCTTCTGCAACGATCTTCGTTATGCCGCGCACCAGATGGGCGTCGCTCTCGGCAAGATCGCCGTCAGCGTCACGGTCGAGCTTGAAGGCGAGCCGTTGCTGACAACGGCCGCAGCCCTGTCGGTCAGCTGCGAAACGCTCGACGGCTCCGATCCGCAGGCGATCATTGATCGCGCCAAGGCTATCTGCATGGTCGCCAATACGCTCAAAAAGGGCGTTCCGGTGGAGATCCGGCCGGTTGCCGCTGCGTGATCGCTTGAATGCGGAATTCGAAGTGCTTTCGCGCACCCGGAAAGACGCACGGCGCTCTCGCCCGCCGCTCGCCTACCCCACCTCGACGAGCAGCGCCCGGTGGTCGGAAACCTCCGGCTCTTCGACCACGTCGAAGCGGATGACCTTCACCTCCGGCGTCACCAGCAGGTAATCGGCGAAGCGGTTCTCCTTTTCATAATAGGAGGTCCGGGTATCCGTGAAGCCGCGTGACGTCACGAGATCGGTAAGTCCGAGCTTTCCCAGCACGTCGAAAGTTTCGCTTCCCGGCAGGACGTTGAAGTCGCCGCAGACAACCAGCCGCTCGTTGTCGCGCTGGACCCGCTGCACCAGGCTCACCAGCGCCTCCGCCTGTGCGCGACGCGCCGGCGTGTCCTCCTTGCCGGCAATGTCGCGCAGGCCATGCATGTGGGCGATGGTGATGGTGAAGCCGTCATCGTAGTTCATCAGCCGCAGGCAATGAGCGTTCCGCGCGCGTGGATGTGCGCCCCAGCGGTCGGCCGAGAAGCCGCCGTGGACGAAGTCGAGCGCCTGGCCGATGACCGGCAACGACTTGCGCACGAAGGTCGCCAGCCCGAACTCCGAGAGAACCACATCGTCGCCGTCGAAGAGCTCGCCCCTCGCCGTGGGGCAAAAGAACCCGTCATGCCCCGGAAGGACGCCGGCGATCTCGTCGAAGAGATTGCCGCGCTGTGGCAATTCGAGCCCGCGGTCGCGATAGACCAGCCAGTCCGCCTTCGAGCGAGCCGTGCGCGTCACCTCCTGCAGGCACAGCACATCCGCGTCGATCTCTGCGAGATAGCCGATCAGCGGCGCATGCACCCGGCCGCCCCATGCGTTCAGCGAAACTATGCGCAATGCCATGCCCTTTGCTCCCTCCGCGCACCGATGAACACGCACCTTGCTCTGAGATGAAGATCAGATCGCCAGCTCGCCGTCCGCAACCTTGACCGCATGGCCGCCGATGCGGGCGGTCGTGATCTTGCGGCCGGCGATGTCGAGATGCAGGTGGAGGAAGGACGGACGCCCCATCTCCACTCCCTGCTCGATCAGGATCGGATGGTGCCCGTCGACCAGTTCGTCGAAGAGGTTGATGGCGCCGGCAAGGGCTGCGACCGCAGAGCCGGTCGCCGGATCCTCCCCCTTCTCGGGTTTGAACATGCGGGCGTGGAAGCGCGCCATGTGGTTGACGCCGCCACGACAGTAGAGATAAGCGCCGGCGAGCCTGCCTTCGGCCATAGGCGCCAGCTGCTCCCAGCGCTGCGCGTCGAATTCCACCGCCGCCACCGCGCCGACATCGTGCAGCGGCACCATGACGAAGGGCACGCCCGCGGTCCAGAACGAGATCACGTGGTTCTCGAAACCGATCTGCGTTGCCTTCAGGCTCAGCGCGTCGGCGATCGCATGCTTGTCGAAGCGCGCGTCGAGCCGGCTCGGCTTGCGCGGCAGGTCGAACTCGGCAAAGGTCGCCTCCCCCGGCTTCAGCCGCACCGCTGAGCGCACCGGCCCGACCCGTTCCTCGAGCACCTGCATCAGGTCGAGCGGCTTTCCGTAATCGCCGTGGCTGGCTTCCGCCAGCGCCACCGCGGCACCGATGGTCGGATGGCCGGCAAAGGGCAGTTCATGCACCGGCGTGAAGATCCTGAGCCGCGCCGAATGGGCAGCACTTCCCGGCCGCTGCACGAACACCGTTTCCGAGAGATTGAATTCCTGGGCAATCGCCTGCATGGCGCCGTCGCTCAGGCCGTCGCCGTCGAACACTACGGCGAGAGGATTACCCTCCAGACGCTTCTCGGTGAAGACGTCGTAGATCACGTAGCGCCGTGTCATTCATCCCCCTCGCCGGTACCGCATGTTTCCTCAAATCGGAACCGATTTAAGGAGAAAATCATGCAGAAATTCAAAATGCTACAGTTATGGAGAACCGACCGGCCCTGCGGAGGAAATCACGCGCATTTCAGTATCGTGTCGCACACACGAAGTCATCCGCAGGCATCGCGGCGCTCCACCGAAGACCTTGCAATGCCAACGCGCGCGCGGCAAGGCAAAATTGCGCGCTGGCAGTCGCCTCATTGCGGCCCGCGCGTCGTCACGCCAATCTTGATAGCGAACTCCTCGATGTAGTCGAGCAAAGCTGCCGGCTCTTGCGTTTCCACGGCCACTGCCACGTGGCCGTCCGGGCGCACCAGATAGGCGGCGTCGCGGCTCAAGCCCGCCGCTCCGAAGGCCGGCGTCCAGGCGAAGGCGTGGATCGGAATTCTGGCCGGAGCAAGGGCGGCGCGAAACGCCGGGCTAGCTTCGCCATAAACGTGGATCTGCCAGTCGAGCGAGGAAAGCGGCGCGAAATTGTCACCCTCGCGGCCATCGGCCAGTCCCTCGACATAGGGCAGCCGATCGCCGCCGCGCACGCGGCCCGCCCCGCCGCGGCTGATGGCGCTTTCGCGGTAGGTTATGCCGATCTGCGACACCGTCCGAAAGGCAAGGCGCGCCCCCGCTCTGTTCGCGACCAGCAAGGCGATCATCTTCGGCATGAGATAGCGGCGCCAGAGCCCCACGAGCATCGAGCGGCTGGTCATCACCCGGAACATCTGATCGGTGGTCTTGATCAGCCGCCGGGCAAAGGCGATCCGCTCCGGCTCGTAGCTGTCAAGCAACCGTCCGTCCGCGCGCCCGCCGAGAACGGCGGCGAGCTTCCAGGCGAGGTTCACCGCGTCGCCGATGCCGGTGTTCATGCCCTGCCCGCCGGCCGGGCTGTGGATATGGCCGGCGTCACCCGCAATGAACACCCGGCCCACGCGAAAATGCTCGGCGACCCGGTGGTGGAGCCGGTAGGTCGAGAACCAGTTGACCGCCTCGACCATGACGCCGGTGATCCGCTCGACCTCGGCCCGGATCGTCTCGAAGCGGATCGTCTCCTCCGCCGCATGGCTGCCCGGCACGATGCCGATCAGGCGCACCGAGCCCGACTGGCGCACCGGCAGCACGATCGCGAAGCCGTGCGTGTCGAGACAGACGTTCAGGCCACCGTGGGCGTTCTCCACCTCGACGTCGGCGACATAGAAGGACTGCTCGTAGGTGCCGCCCGGAAAGCCGAGCTTCAGGCCGTGCCGCACTATGCTGCTCGCGCCGTCCGCGCCGCAGAGGTAGGCTGCCCGGATGAGCTCGCTTTCGCCATCCTTCACAACGGTCGCCGTCACGCCCGCCGCATCCTGCTCGAAAGCGACGAGTTCGGCGCGCCGTTCGACCACAACGCCGGTTTTTTCGAGATGGTCGATCAGCATGCGCTCGTGAATATCCTGCGGCAGTGCGAAGGCGAAGGCATAGCGGCTGAGCCCGGTACCGAAATCGCCGAGCTTCAAGGTTGCGGCGATCCCCGACGGCGTGCGCACGGCCAGCCGCTCGACCCGGATGCCGGCCGCCAGCACGTCGTCTACGATGCCGAGCTGTCGGTAGAATTCGAGCGTGCGCGCCTGCACCGCGATCGCCCGCGAGGTCTCGCCCGGCGCGGCCGCCTTGTCGATGATCCTCAAATTGACGCCGAGCCGCTTCAGCCATAGTGCCAGCACCAGCCCCGTCGGCCCGGCGCCGACGATCAGAACCTCAGTCTCGGAAGTCTTCATCGAACCCCTTCGTCTCCGTGGGCTGTCCCGAATAGAGGCCACTTTGAACTACTTCGTGGTTCTATGCAGCGGCAAGCAACGAGCTTGGCCGAGCGGCACTCGGGACTTTAGCGATTGCTCAACAATGGGATCGCACATAAACTGCAACGCGCGAGATGAGGTAATAGCGGGGGCGATAATGGCCATTTTCATGGACCGGCATGACCTCAAGGGGTACACGGCGGCCGATGTCGCCGAGGCGCATCGCAAGGATCTCGAAATCCAGGATCAGTACGGCGTAAAATTCCTCACCTACTGGTTCGACCAGCAGCGCGGCACCACCTTCTGCCTCATCGACGCCCCGGACAAGGAAACAGCTCAGTGTGTGCACCGCGAGGCGCACGGCCATGTTGCCGGCGAGATCGTCGAGGTCGCGCTTTCGGCGGTCGAGGCTTTTCTCGGTCGCATCCAGGACCCGGAGCCGCTCGCCGATCATCCGCAGGACAATAAGGACTGCGGACATCGCGCCATCATGTTCACCGATATTGTCGGCTCCACCGAAATGACGGCGCGCCTCGGCGACCGCATGGCCACCGAACTGGTCAGGGCGCACGATTCGATTGTGCACAGGTGCCTGAACGAGTTTGGCGGGCGCGAGGTGAAGCACACCGGTGACGGGATCATGGCGTCCTTCGCGTCGACGAAGCACGCTGTTGATTGCGCAACTGCGATCCATCGCGATTTCCAGCGCTACAACAGCGGAAACGCCGAACCGATCCATGTCCGCATCGGCATCGATTGCGGAGAACCCGTCGAGGACAGCAACGATCTCTTCGGCTCCACCGTACAACTTGCGGCCCGCCTGTGTTCGGCTGCAGCGGCGGACCAGACCCTTGTTTCCGAGAATGTCTATCGCGAGCACGGCAGCCCTGACGCCTTCAGCCCGACGAGACGTCGGCGGCTCAAAGGGTTTTCCCGGCCTGTTGCAGCATTCGAATGCGCTCCGGCAGGGTCTGGGGTCCGATAGCTCGCCAAACACGCAAGCGTTCGTGTCCTACACCCGCTGTCTGCGAAGTCTCTCCCAAGGGCGGGCCGCTGGTCGCGCCCGCCCTTTGGCTTGACCGTCAAGGCGTGTACCAGATCGGCGATGTGTAGGCTCGCTCCGCGACCGTCATTGCGGTCCCCGGCAGCGGCTTCACGCCAAATCGCTGGCCGTCATAGGCGGTCCAGCGAGGCGTCGGGATCTCGATGACTCGGCCATAGTAGAAGGCGAGCTGCGTCGGATCGAATTCCGGGTCCTTCCACACGGCAATAAGCTCCGGGTCGCCGATCGTATTGGTCCAGGTGGCGTTCGCCTCGTCCACCGTGTTGCCCACCGGGGGAATCTTGCCGTCGCTGCCCGGCTGGCGATCCCCCGACCAGGCGACGTCATAGACCTTCTCGTGAACGTTGCCATCCTTGTCGAGCCAGCCCTTGACGATCTGGTATCGGTCAAGATTGGCCCCGATCGGATCCTTCAGCGCAGCGACGAGGAAGGTAGGCACCTTGCCGCCCGGCGCCCTACGGAGGTCGCCGCCCATCGGCACGCCCTTGCTGTACCCGATGTTCGCCGGCAGCCGGTCCTCGGCATCGCGAGCCTCGAAATCCCATCCGCCGAAGAAGCGCACGATCATGCGAGGGCCGGTGGTGGCATAGGTTTCCTTGCGCTCCATCGCGTCCCACAGAGATTCGCGTGTATTCTCCCTCGCCCATACGGCCGCATAGCCGGAGGCGGAAACCTCCCAGTCCATGATCTTCACGCCGGTCTTGGTATTGTCGACGAAGGCTTCCATCATGCGGCGAGGACTCGGCTCCTGCGGCACCGTCTTGCCGAAGAAATTATCCTCCTCCATGGCGGCGAGCCCGTTGTGCGCATCGCTGCTGCCTATCAGGCCGAATTTATACGGATTGGTGCCGAGTTCCTTTTCGAGCTTCAGCCCGTTCTTCAACGCCGAGCGGGCATATTCGAATTCGAGCATCTCCTTCTTTTTCGCGACGCTGCCGTCGAGATTGCCCTTGTCCCAGATCTCGAAGGCAGCGAACTCGTCATTGGGCGACAGGAAAGGATGCGCCTCGCCGGTGCCCTTGGTCTGAGTGGTCTCGTAAAGCCGCTCCCATTTCGCCCGCGTTTCCACGTATTCGCGATCGAGCTCCTTGCCGAAGGCCTCGACGACGGGGAACATCAAGCCGTTGCTCAGATTACCGTTGTGCGCGATCGCCAGCACATTGCCGCCGGTCTTCGTTTCGTAGGCCTGCATCCACTTCCACAACTCGACCGGATTGTCGCTGCCATAGGGCGGGTAGACCGTGAACGGCTCTACCTGGCTCGCCTTGTCTGCATTGTCCCGGAAGATGACGTTGCGGTGCAGGTTGTTGCCGTTGGTGTTCGATGTCCATTCATAGCCGATGAAGGCGGTGAAACGGCCCGGGTCGTTGAATTCCTCCGCCGCGTCGATCGTCGCCTTCCAGGCGCTGTGATAGGCCGGCGTTCCGGGGGAATACATGAGATCCTTCGGGAAGGTCGCATGCGAGAACGCGACGATGATCGCGATCGCCGCGTCCGCCCCCTTGCCGGATTGGATCATGTCGTACCACTGGCGGCCCGTCGGGTCGGCAAGCACCTCGGGCTTACCGGCGAAGAGGTCCGGGAAGAAGCCCATATTGTCTGAGTGGTCGGCGACCACAAGGAAATCGAGTGGGCGGGACAGTTTAACCGGCTGACCGGTCGACGCCGTAACTTCGTCGCCCCTCGCAAAACGGTAGGCGTCACGCGGACCTAATCGGGCGCCGAAGGCGCCGGCATCCATCGAAAACGAGGTATGCAGGTGCGTGTCGCCGAAGAACGGCCGCGTCGGAAAGTCTCGCCCCACATAGGGCGAATAGGCCGGCGGCCGCCGTAGTGCCTCCTCGGCCTTCTTCTGGTCCAGCGTGCCGGTATCCTGCGCGAAGGCTGGCAGCGCGACGGCCGACGCCAGCAGGGCGGCAAGCCGTGCTCCATGGCGCGATGTCCTGATCATGTTCCGTCCTCCCTCGGTTTGACTTGTCTCAAGATTGACTGGCTTCAATGATGTCCCGGCCCGCAGGCAAGCGCCCCGTCTGCCTCGAATGCCGTCGACTGCCGCGTCGGCCGCGCCGTGATCGACACGGACTGGAGAGGCATCGCAGCCTCCCTGGCCGCGACAGATTGGGCCGCGTGGCCGCTCATGGCGGTGGGTTCTGTCGTGCCGGGTCTTGCGCTGCCGGCCGAGCGGAACGCGCCGACGAACGCCGCTTTCTGGCTCTCACTGCCATAAAGACGGATGAGGCCGCGTTCGATCGCCTCGCCCGTCGCCAGCCGGCCCGCCGCGATCTCGCCGATCACCGCCTCGCCGGAAACCAGCACCAGGTCGCCGGCCTTGGGACCAGTGGCATGGACTTGCGTTCGGAGCCGGCCTCCGGCGGCCTCGTACCGCGTCCACAGCATCGGCTCGAGGAGAACCATCGAAAAAGAAAGGGCCGGCATCCTGTCGGCGCTTTCGCCAAGTGCCTCCCCGAACCGCCCCAGCGCCTCGGCCATGCGGCGATATCGCGAACCGAAGAGGTCCGGCGCCGTATTGTTCACGGAAGGGGGCAGGCGTCGCTCGGCCACTGCCGTCGAGATTGCGCCGAGCACGTGCAGCGCATCCGGATAGACCCAGTTCATCATGCCCCGCGCCATCGACACGTCGTCATGATAGCCGCAGGCAAGGACGGCTGGCGGCGACGCGACGAGGATAAGACCCGCCGCGAGGGAAAGCCGCGAAACCGCCTGCAGATGCTGCCAATATCCACCCATGCCGGCCTCCCGAGCGTTCATGGATTGGGAAACATCGCGATGCGCTGGATCGTCCAGAACATCGCGACACTGCCGATTGCATAGGCCGGGACGCGCGGCGCCCAGCCCGGCAAAACGAGTTGCAGCCGCCGCGCGGCCGCCAGAAGCAAGAGAATGGCCGCGACGAAAACGAGTTGCCCTGCCTCGACCCCGAGATTGAAGAACAACAGCGCCAGCGGAATATGACCCTGCGGCAGGCCGATCTCGCTCAGCGCCCCGGCAAAGCCGAGGCCGTGCAGCAGTCCGAAACCGAATGCGACGATCCATGGCGCCCGCGCCGCCACGCCCACTCGCCCCTCGTCACGATGCACGATCTCGACAGCGACGAAGACGATCGAAAGCGCGATCACCGCCTCGACCGGGGCCTGCGGCGCATGGACGAAGCCGAGCGTCGCCAGCGCCAAGGTGATCGAATGAGCAACGGTAAAGGCGGTAATGGTCTTGACCAGCATCCCCAGCTCGCGCGTCAGCATCATGAGCGCCAGCACGAAGAGCAGATGATCGATGCCGAACAGGATGTGCCAGACGCCGAGTTTCAGGTAGACCGGCGCGACATCGAGCGCCGTGTCGGCGAGCGGGATTGCGGCCGCCGGCTCGCGCGGCGTCAGCCGCTGCGTCCAGGAGGTGCCGTCCAGGTATTCGACGCGCGCCAATACGTCCGTCATCGTCGCCTCGAGACCATCGATCGAGAGCGTCTGGCCGCGCAGCGCCGGGGCAGTGAGCGTCCAGCGCTCGATCGCTGCGCCGGAAACCGTACGGCTGAGATGGACCGATTTACGCGTTTCGCCGGAAAATGCCGGCGTCAGGCCGAGTCTCATGTCGCCTTGCATCGGCACCTTCCAGAGCACCGAAAATTCGCCCGGCCGCTCCTCCCTGAGCTCTAGGTAGGCCGGTCGGACCTCGTGTGCGAACGCTGTCATCGGCAGGAGCCACGCGAACGCCAGCCAGATCATTGCAAGGAAGGTCTTCCGGCTCATCGCGCCAGCCCCCTATTTGTTGGCGGCACGTCGCCCAGCGCGACGTCTCCGGGCAGAGGGCCGACCAGGGCCTCGATGCGCTCGTCCGCCACGATGTCGTATTTTCTGAACAGTTCGGCGAAATACCGCTCTTGAACGGCCCGCCGCTGCTCGTCGCTCCATCGTTCGACAACATCGGCTTTGGCGTCCTCGAAAGGACGCGCCTCGCCGGGCGTCGCCTCGTAGACACGGACGAGATGCAGGCCAAAGGCGGACTCGATCGGCCCGCTCCATTCGCCCCGCGAAAGCGCGAAAACTGCATCGGCAAACGCTTGCCCGAACTGCCCCGCCACGGCATATCGGTCGGCGTCGCGGACATCGCTTTCGATCAACAGCCGGTCGCCCTCATCGGCGGCAGGCGCCAGTGCGTCGGACGTGGAAAGCTTCACCAGCACCTGCCTGGCGTCGGCCGCGGCATCACTTCGCTTGCGGCGGTCGAAGAAGATATGTTCGAAGGAGCGTTGTCCTGGCCGGGTGAACCTCTCCCGATGAGCATCGTAGAACGCCCGCAGCTCGCTTTCCGTCGGCTGGGCAATCCGCGCCGTGTCCTCGATCAGGAAGGTCATTTTCTGCGCGAGCCGTCGACGCACGACGGTGTCGTCCTTGTCGAGCCCGAGTTCGCGCGCCTCGCGCGCCAACAGCTCTTCCTTAAGAAGATCCAGAAGGAGCCCGCGCAGTTCCTCGCGAGAAGGCTCACGCCGCCATTGCCGCGCCCAGGTCTCGCCGACCCAGCGCAATTCCCCCTCGCCGATCCGGACCTCGAGCGCGCCACTCGGCTTCGCCTCGCTACCGGGATCGAGCCACGCATAGATGGCGAACAGCCCGGCGCCCGCCACCGCGAAATGCAGAAGTGGTTCCCTAAACAGCTTCACGGCATGTCCCTCATTGCCGGAGCGGGAATGTGTTCACTCTTGGAGCACGCTCGACGGATCTTGTTAACGCACCGTCGCGAAAGCCGTCGCTTCTGTTACAGCGTCCTTTGGTCGGAACCGATCAAGAAAGGATCACGAAAAAATCAATGTGTTGCAGCACTCATCGGTCGTTGGAGCGACGCACCGGCGCAAATAATACCGAATACGCGTGAAAGCCTGATGTATGTCGTTTCCCGCTGCCGGGCATAGTGTACCATGGCGGGCAAAAAGCCAAGCACGTTCCACCTGAAGCAGAGCGGCGAGCGGATCACCTTCACGTCATGAGCCTGGGCAACTGGGCCGCCAAGGCATCGACGGCAAATCGGACCTTCAGCGGCAGATGCGGCGTCTGCAGCCACAGTGCATAGTTGTCGAAGTGAAGTCCGGGCTCATCGGACAAGAGCGGCACGAGCGCGCCCGCCTCGATGCGGTCGCGAACGAGCCAGCCCGGAAGCCAGGCAAGCCCGAGGTCGGCGACGGCGGCGTCGCCGATCGCATCGAGATCGTCGAGGCGCAGGCGATTGAGCGGCATTACCTGTGCCGGTGGCCCATCGTCGCGCGGAAACAGCCAGGGGTGAGCACGGCCCGACCGGCTGTAGATGATGCCGTGGTGCTCGCCGAGATCCTCGATCTGCCGTGGCCGGCCGCGCTTTTCGAGATAGGCTGGCGAGCCGCAGACAACCATGTGATGGCGCGCGAGGCGACGGACGATGGTCCCGGCCCGGTCCTCGAGATTGCCGCTGCTGGCGCCAAGGCTGCGGATTGCAAGGTCAAAGCCATCGCCCGCAAGGTCGGCGAAGTGATCGCTGAACGACAGATTGAGTTCGAGGGCCGGATACCGCTCGGCAAGCTCCAGAAGGATGGGGGCGACACAGCGCCGGCCGAACAGTGCGGGCATCGTGACCCGGAGCCGTCCGCGCGGCTCGGAAAACTGATCGGCCGCCAGCGCATCCGCGGCCTCGGCTTCGGCGAGCACCACGCGGCAGCGCTCATAATAGGCTCGCCCGAAATCCGTCAGGCTCTGGCGCCGCGTCGTGCGGTTGAGGAGGCGCACACCGAGCCGCTCTTCAAGAAACCGCACATGCTTGCCGACCATCGGGCCGGAGAGATCGAGCGCGCTCGCGGCAGCCGCGAACGAACCGAGGTCGACGGCTTTGACGAAGACGGCCATGCTCACAAGGCGATCCATATTCAAAACTCCTGGTTTCTACTATCCTGCCCATTAAGCCATTTATCCTCCAAACGCCCATTGGCATAGCTCATTCAGTTCAACTGTTTTGGAGTTATGCCGATGGTTCGCGTCGTCCGCTTTCATGAGCTCGGTGGTCCCGAGGTCCTGCGCATCGAGGATATCGATGTTGCGGGGCCTGGTCCGGGTGAAGTCCAGATCCGCGTCAAGGCGCTCGGCCTCAACCGGGCCGAGGCGCTTATCCGCTCGGGCGCCTATATCGAGACGCCTCCCCTGCCCTCCGGTCTCGGCCTCGAGGCCGCGGGCATCGTCGAAGCGGTCGGCGAAGGTGTGGGGGGTTTCGCACACGGCGACGCCGTTAGCGTCGCGCCGCCCCCGTCGATGGTGCACTGGCCCGCCTATGGCGAACTCGCCAGTTTTCCGGCAAGGCTCGTCATCAAGCACCCGCCATCACTCGGCTTCGAAGCGGCCGCCGCCGTCTGGATGCAATATCTCACTGCCTATGGTGCCCTTATCGACATTGCCCGACTGCGTCCGGGAGATTTCGTCGTCATCACCGCCGCGTCGAGCAGCGTCGGACTCGCCGCGATCGAGATTGCCAAAAAGGTGGGCGCGACCGCGATCGCCGTCACGCGCACGCCTGCCAAAAAGCAGGCCCTCATCGAATTCGGCGCCGCTCATGTCATCGCCTCCGCCGAGGAGGATGTGGAAGCCCGATTGAGGGAGATCACCGGCCCCGCGGGCGTGCGCGTGGTGTTCGATCCGGTCGGCGGTCCCGCCTTCGAGCCGCTGACAGCCGCGATGTCATCAGGCGGCATCCTCATCGAATATGGCGGCTTGAGCCCTGAGCCCACGCCCTTCCCGCTGTTTGCCGTGCTCAGCAAGAGCCTGACGCTGCGCGGCTACCTCGTCCACGAGATCATCTCCGATCCGGCGCGGCTCACGGCCGCCAAGGCCTTCATCCTCGACGGGCTAACGGACGGTTCGCTCCGGCCGGTGATCGCCAGGACCTTTCCGTTCGATGAGATCGTCGAGGCGCATCGCTTCCTGGAGTCGAACGAGCAATTCGGCAAGATCGTCGTGATCGTCTGAACGGGCGGCACCGCCACAATCGTCGGGGAAGCATTCGTATTGCGGCAGGTCGTCGGTGATCTGGAACCATTCCGCCTTCGACCCGACGAAGATATGCGCCGAGGGCCGGATCGCCGGTGCGTCGACGAGCGTGCCGAGCGTCACGTGCGCATAGGCGCCCTCGCGCACGACGGAATAAAGCAGTGAGCCGCAGGACGCGCAATGGACGTCATGCGCCTCACCCTCGTCGCCATAGATCAGGCGCGCGCCCTCACCTCGAACCAGGCTGAGTTCGCCACGCTTGACGCCTGCGAACGGCTTGAAGGCCGAACCGGTGGCGCGCCGGCAATTCGAGCAATGGCAGTTCATCGCATATTCGAACCGGTCCGCCACCCGGTATTCGACTGCCCCGCACAGACATTTGCCGGTCAGCATCCTCGCGGTGCCGAAACTCACGTCAGCCATGGCCTCCTCCAATCTTTGGCGGCAGGCTACATGACAGTCCACCGGATCCGCAACCGGCTCGCACCGACCGAGAGCCCGTGCTGCGCAGCTACCTCGCCCATGAGGTCACCGGCGATGGGGCGCGACTGCATGCCGCCAAGGCAGGTCGTGATTCGTCCGAGCGGCACTCCTGGCGCGCATCGCAGGCTCAAAGCGTATTCTTATGGATCTTGCCGTCTTTCATGATGACGACCAGGTTCTTTCCGGGGTCTTCGATGAGGCGAATGTCCTCGAGCGGATTGCCATCCAGAACCAGCATATCCGCGAGCGCACCTTCCTCAATGACGCCCAGTTTGCCGGGATACGGCGTTCGAAGGTTGGAAAGCGCAAGCAGCTCCGCATTGACCGATGTCGCCAGGCGCAGCGTCTCGGCGTTCGTGTACCAGTTGCTGAGATGGGTCAGCATGATGCCCTGGCGCGGCGTTATCTCAGGTGAGAACAGGATATCCGAGCCCCATGCCGCCTTGATCCCGTGCTTCCGAATAAGGTCGTAGATCTTCGGAGTCCCGGCGAAGACCTGCAGCATCCGTTCGGCGGATGGCCCTGTCTGTCGGGCGACATCCTCCGTCGACAGGAAGGGCTGCGTGCTGAGCCAGACTCCCTTGTCGGCCATAATGCTTGCCGTCTCTTCGTCCATCAGATGGGCGTGCTCGATGCAGGCCGCTCCCGCCGCGATGGCGCGCTGGACGGTGTTCGGGGCATAGGCATGAACGGTAACGTAGGTGTTCCAGTCCCGGGCAACGTCAATCGCCGCACGTAGCTCTTCCTCGCTGAACGTGGACATGTCGAGTGGACTGCGCGGCGACGACACGCCACCGCCTCCTACGATTTTGACCTGCGAGGCGCCCTGTAGCAGCTGCTCCCGGACTCGTTGCTTCAAGCCTCCGATACTGTCGGCGATCGCTGCGGCGCCCACCAGTTCGCTCACGCTGAGCCGCCCGGAGTCGGGCGGAATCTCGCTTGGCATGCGAAGGTCGCCATGCCCGCCGGAGGTCGTGATCATAGCACCTGACGGAAAGATGCGGGGACCGGGTATGACACCGCTGTCGATCGCTTGCTTGAAGGAGAAGACCGGACTGCCCAGATCGCGTACGGTGGTAAAGCCGCGCATGAGGGTCCGTTCGGCTTCTGCCGTGGACGCGGAGAAGACGAAGCCGGGATCGCCCGTCGCTATGACCGCCAAAGGAACAGCTGCATACAACGTGTGCCAGTGTGCATCGATCATGCCCGGCATCAGAACGCGATCGCCGCAATCGATCACGGTCGCGTCGGACGGCGGAGCGCTGTTCGTCGCATCGACGGACGCGATCCTGTTGCCCTCGATCAGGACCTGGACCCCTGCCCGCAACGTGTCGGACTTGCCATCGAACAACCGGACCTTGCTCAAGAGAACCTTGGAGACCGGCCCCTGGGCAAAGGATGGCCCAGGCACTATTCCGGCGATTGCGGTCGCTCCCGCACCCGCGAGAAAGTGCCGACGCGAAAATGCATCGAGACGAAGTGATGCTTGTTGGAGAACGGGACTGAAGCAGGCGCAGCCGGCGCCGTGAACGAAGTGCTGATACTTCCTGCCTAACCGAAGCATGGTCCTCTCCGACGACGCGCTGCAAGAAGCTGCAAGAAACTGCAAGAAGAAGTTGTTCAACCTAACATTTCACTCGCGGAGAATCCACCTGAAGCGGCTTATCGGTCGTAAAAGGTCCTTCTGCTGGACTCTAATCGGATCCACTTAAATCGGCCGACCCCGCGTCAATACCGTTGCGATTTAATCGCATCCGATTTAATATAGCCAACGATAGGAAAACTGGATTGGAAACGCCCATGACCACGTCCCAGACAGCAAAGAAACCGGATGCGGCCCCGCGGGCAGGCAAGCAGCCGAAACTGTCGAATTTTCTGTGCTTCGCGATCTACTCGGCAAATCTTGCCTTCGGCCGCGCCTATAAGCCGATCCTGGATGAGCTTGGCCTCACCTATACCCAATACATCGCGCTGGTGGCGCTCTCCGAAAAGGACGACCAGACAGTCGGTGAGCTCGGCGAAAAATTGTTCCTGGAATCGAATACGCTGACGCCGATCCTCAAGAAGCTCGAGCAGATCGGTTTGATCAGTCGTCGCCGCGACCCGGCAGACGAGCGGCAGGTTCGGGTTAGCCTGACACCGGCCGGCCGCAGCCTGGTGGACGCCGACCCCGGCGCGTCGCTGACGGATGCCACTGGGCTCGGAGACGACTTTGACGAGGTCCAGCAAAGCGTGGCGAGGCTGCGCGACAACCTCCTGCGCGCCACGCAGGGCGAGCCGGGCAAGCCTTGACTGGCCCTAAGCCGTCCCTTGCCTGTCGCGGAACAAAGTGTGAGCTGCGGAATTTATAGGACGTCGTCCTTCATCCAAGGCCGGCGTACACGTCACACAGAACCAGTAGCAGTGTCCGCAAGCCAGCGGGCACTGCGGGGTTGCGGCAATGTCTCTGGTGCGCAACGGAAGAGCCAGACTCGCACTGGCTTTGCCACGTCATCGACAAAAGCTCCGGGCCATCAAAAACCAGGAAATGGAAGATCTGTTCGAGGCCTACGCTCTTGCCGCAGGCGCCATTGAAAGCTTGCGGAACGAGTTTCCTCTGCGCGAGGAACTGTTGCGCGAATACCAGAACCTGTGCCTCGACATGCAGGCCGAAGTCATCGCGTTTCTGGAGAGCGGCCCGGCTCCTGACACACAGCCGCAAGACGAGTGACAGTCTCCCGTCCGCCTCGAATAGCCCAATTAATCCCTTCGTTGACCCAAACGCACTACAGCGCCGCGCGTCTTATCAGACGCGCAAAGGACGCTGTAGCACTTTGAATTGCTGCATGTTTTTATCCTTGAATCGACTACGATATAAGGAAACATACAGTAGCAAACAGAGCTCCCTGTCATCTCTCAGGGGCTCTGCTCTAAATTGCTACTGAAAAGGAATGGGTGATCTTATAACGCTACAAAGTTGTAGCCGAATCATTTTGCCAAACAAAAATTGCATGTCTACTAGCCCATAAGGATTATTTTCGAGAGCCAACGGCACCACGCTTAAGCGCCGGGCGCCTTATAAGACGCGCAAAGACGCTGGTCCGTCTGCATCTGCGTTTTCCGAGGATTAATAAAAAAAGGAGCCCGCACATGGAGTGATCGGGAAACCGGCGGGCCCTAAGTTTGACGCCAATTATGTTGGCATTTCAATCGTGCCAGAATTGGCCGATTTGTCTACTAATCGATAGGACTAGATCAACCAAAGCTTGCGGAGACGTCCGATCCATCTACGCCAGCGTGCTGGCTGTTCGCCGGGGAGAACAAGCCACTATACGAAGGAACTAAAGAAGCCCACTTCCGGAGAAGTGGGCCCTGGGAACGTCCTCAAATGGCATAACAATATGGATACAACCTGCCAGATTTTCCGCTCTTTTCCAGTACCATTTTAGGGGTATTCTGCCCATGCCGCATGAGCCGGTTTTTGCGATCGCGCTGCGATGATGATGCCGATCAGCGAAACGACCAGTCCCCCGGCCATCGCAAAGGACAACGGCTCGCCAAACATCACCCAGGCCCAGATCATCGTCACCGGCGGGCTCAGGTAGAGGATCGCCGTAACCCGGGCCGGAGACGATTTGCGAAGCGCGATGTAGTAGAGGCTCCACGCTCCGAACGTAGCCACGAACACGAGCCAGAGAATGCCGCCGATGAAGCCTTTGTCGAGGACCGGGAGAACGCCTCCCTCGTGCCAGGCGAACACGGCGAAGATCGCCGATGCCGAAAGGCACTGGATACACAGGCTCTGGTAGACGGGCATGGCATTGGTCGGACTTCGTTTCTGCAGCAGCGTCGCCATCGCCAGCGAAAGCGTGCCGAGAACAGGCAGGCCATAGGCCCAAAGCGGCACGTCGCCCATGTTGAGAGACCAGCCCGAGGCGATCAACACGCCGGCCATGCCGAGGACGGAGCCCAGCCATTGACGCGCGGTCAGGGCCTGTCCGAGGACCGGCCAGGACAATAGCGCCACCGCGAGCGGCAGCATGTCGGCAATTAGGGCGACGAGGCCCGTTGGCACCCCATAGGAGATCGCAAGCGCGAACCCTGCGAGGTAACCCGACATCGCCAGCGCGCCGAACAGCATTTGTGAGAAGGCGTCTTTCCACTGGATCGCCGGCCCCATGGTGAGCGCGAAGGGAAGTAGGAGCAGCCCCGACACAAGGCTTCGCCACAGCAGGATCAGGAAGATCGGCGCGTGGTCGATCGCGAACCGTATGCCGACGAAGCCGGCGCTCCAGGAGATCACCAGAGCCGCTTCGAGAATGACCAGGACGAGAACCGCCGAGATTCCCCTCTTCGGGCGGTACGAGGTCGCGGCAACAGCTTCACTCATTGATGGGTCCGTTTTCTGGCGGTGGCAGCAGTTGTGAGAAATTCGGAGACCTGAGCGCGGGATGAGGAAAAGTGTGCGCGGCTTCCGCCCACATCCCGCGCTAACTCCTTAAAATCGCTTCAAAATCGAGATGGCGATCTTGCGCGCTGTCTTCAGCCGCGCTTCATGCCCGTCGAGGCCGGCACGCGCCATCGCGCCTTCGAGCAGAAAAGAAAGATGTTGCGCGGTCTCGTCGATGGAGACGCTGGCCCCCGCTTGCATCTCGAGCAGGTGCTCCTTGAACAGCCGCTCCACCTCTTCCTTCTGGAAGGCGACCACCGCCCGGCCAGGATCGCCGACGGGAAGCTCCGCGGCGGCATTGAGGAGCCCGCATCCTCGAAACCCCCACGCATAGGCGAGGACCGCATGGTCCACATAGGAATCGAACACCGCCAGGATACGCTCCTGAGGCGTCGTCGCGTTTCTCAGTCGTTCCTGATAGACATCCCGCCACTCCTCGAGACGTCGCTGCATATACGCGTTCACGAGATCGGCCTTGGACGAAAAATTGTTGTAGAGGCTCATTTTCGCGACCCCCGCATGGGCGGTGATCGCATCGATGCCCGTCGCCCCCACCCCCTCGCGATAAAACAGCTCGGCTGCGGCGTTCAGCAGGCGCTCCCTAGCTGGCGTTCTCTCGGCCATCTCGTCTCTCCAAATAATAGGTAGGCCGATCTACCTATTTCGAAGATCTGTCAAGCCTGTTTGGTGCAATTGTTCGCGATGGATGGGAGCGGAAGGTGCGCACCCACATCCTTGCGTTCAGAGCGGCCGGTGCCTGTAGAGATGAAACCGGCTTTAGCGACCGGCGATCGGATTGCCGAGGACGTGATCAGGTTGACGTACGTTCCTGCCTGAGGCAGTTCTGCACCGTGAGCAGAAGTTGTCCTGGAGACCCCCAGTTTCCGCTCGCTACCCCGAAGCAACCTTTCGCGGATTGGCAGTTAGCTGAAGCCTGATCAGACAGTCGCTACCGCCAAGTTCTCTCGACGCGAAGGTAACTATTGAAAGCAGGGTCTATGGCGGGGTCAGTCCGCCAAGCTTGCTTTGCGCAAGCCGTCGGTGAACGTCTTGGCATCTGCAGGGTCTCGGAATGGCAGGCGGCCGATATGCTCGACGGGGGAATACCTTGGATTGATCTCCTTGAGCTCGCGCCAAACCTCGCGCGCCTCATCAAGTTTACCCAGATGGCCCAATGCTGAGGCGAGGAATGCGCGCGACAGGTCTGTGGTCGAATTGACGGCGATCCGATCCCTGAACAGGGCCGCCGCTTTTTCGTACTCGCCCATCACGAAATGGGCCGTGCCGAGGAAGTGTAGGTATTGCTGCTGAACCACAGGATCGAGGCGCATGGCGCGTTCAATGTAGGGGATCGCCAGTTGCGGCTCCCCTGTATAAATGTGCAAGACGCCGCGCATATTGAGAGCGGAGGCGAAATTGGGGTTCAGCGCCAATGCGCGGTCGGCTTCATCGGCCCAGCGCTGATAATCGCTCCTGAACATGGCGACGAGGGAAACCACGAAATGGGTGAAAGGGTCCTGATCGTCCTTGCCGATCGCCTCGCTGGCGAAGCGCTCAGCCTGGTCGAGCGAAGTCTCAGGCGCGCCACTCCAGTGGTTCTGATAATCGAGCACATAGGCCATTCCGAGGCCCGCATGGGGGGCGGCGTAGTCCGGATCGAGCGCGATCGCCTGTCGGAAGTACGCTGTTGCCTGATCGAACATCTCGCGATCTTTTTTGACGCCGCGGATCAGCTCACGCCCTCTCAAGAATAGATCATGGGCGTCCATGTCCTTCGTGCCGCTATCAATGTTGCGCGGTTTTTCCGCTTCGCTGAGCGTGACCTTCAAGGCGGTCACGATCTGCTGCGTGATATCGTCCTGGACCTCGAAGATATCGGTCAGCTCGCGGTCATAGCGCTCAGCCCAGACATGGCCGCCGCTCGATCCGTCAATTAGCTGGGCCGTGACGCGAACCCGGTTGCCGGCCTTGCGGATGCTGCCTTCAAGCGCGAATTTGACGCCGAGCTCGCGACAGACATGCGGGACGCTGAACGCCTTGTCCTTGTAAACGAAAGCCGAGTTGCGCGCGATGACGAACAGACCGGAGACCTTGCTGAGGTCGGTGATGATGTCTTCGGTGATTCCGTCGCTGAAATATTCCTGATCGGCATCGCGGCTCATGTTGTTGAAGGGCAGAACGACAATCGATGGCCTGTCCGGCAGCGGCCTTTCCGTAGGAACGGCCTTTTGACCGGTCGCCGCGGCGTCGCGCAGCCAGCGCCAAACGCGAACCGGCCGATCGATGTTCTTGACCTGCTGCTTTCCGAGATCCTCGAACCGTAGCCCGAGGCGATCGCGCACCTGGTCATGGACTGCCCCGGAAACATAAACGCCGCACGGTTCGGCGAGCGACTCTAGGCGGGCTGCAACATTGACTCCGTCGCCATAGATGTCCTCGCCATCGATGGCCACATCACCCAGATTGATGCCGACACGGAATTCGATCCGTTGCCCTTCCGGCACGCCGGCGTTTCGATCGGCGATCGCCTGCTGCAATTCGGTCGCCGCCCGAACGGCCTCCACGACGCTCGGGAACTCTGCCAGCAAGCCGTCACCCATGAGCTTGACGATACGCCCATGATGTTCCGCGATCTTCGGTCCAATCAGGTCAGTGCGCAGCGACTTGAGCGCCGCGAGTGTCCCGTCCTCATCAGTCCGGATCAGACGCGAGTAGCCAACTACGTCAGCGGCCATAATGGCGGCGAGGCGGCGTTCCAAACCGATTTCCTCCCGCCTGAGAGAGTAGTGGATCGCGAGCTGAGAATCCACGAAAGTGTTGGGCCGGGATGTTCCGGAGGAAGCGGCGTTTCTCGGCGAAGCGCTGGTCGCTAGCGCTGGGTGAGAGCCAGAAGTTGACGCAAGCGGCATTTGCTACCGAGCGGATTTCCTCGCAATCGGCTAGCTCGCCGACGATTCACCTAACGTGATGCCGCCGCGGCAAGCTCACTCGCCTCCATCATCTCGGCCGCCTTGGCATAGCCGCCGTCCATGCCGTCGAGGAAATGCAGGTGCGACTCCGGCTTGCCCGAAGGCACGAGGCAGGTCATCAGCGCGTGGGACTGGCGATGCAGTCCGAAGTTGACCTCGCCGCGCGCCCTTGCCGCGACAAGGATGGCCTCGACCGTATCGATCTGTTCAGGCGTGCAGTCGAGCGTCAGGCGCAAGCCGTCGTCGTACTTGCGGAAATCCGAGTTGGAGGCGACTTCCGACCAACGCTTTGGATCGACAGAGGTCGCCCTATCCTTGCGAACACCCATGCGCTCTGGAACAGGATGGGACTGACGCGGTGCGGCGTCGAATACCGCGAGCACACGCCGGGCAAGCGCAGCAAAGACGTCGGGGCTCGTGTGTTCGTAAGGCTCGACCAGCAGCGACAGGACCTGGCCCTGCTGGCTCGCAAACGGGGTCCATTCACACATGAGGCCGGTCAGGTCCGGCTTCGTCGTGTACCGTCCCGGCTTGACCAGATAGCGCCCGGCCTTGATCTGCTGCTCGGCCCATTTGAGCCCGCCGCCAGAAAACATAGCGTAGGTGGCGTCTTCGGAGGCCGCGTATCGCGCAACGCGCACGTCGCGCCCACCGGCACGAATTTCGCTGACAGGCAGCAAGCCAATTCGAAGATTGAGCGCAAGGTTGGTTTTGGCAAAGGCAGCGACCTGCCGCAACGCCGAAGTGGCGACCATCAGGCCCTCTGGCGGCAAGGCAAACGCCGCCCCGTCGCCGCGAAACACGAAGGGGAAATCGAACGCGCCCCAGGCGTTACCGAGAGCGGCGATGATCGACGCACCCGCATAGTTGACGTCTTCGTAGCGCCCCGACTTGATCGCCGACGTTGAGCCGACGACATCGGTTATCCCGATGATCCAGTCATCCGGCAGAGGCTGATAGATGGATTGGTCGAGCACAAGCGAAAACTCGCCATGGGCCTGCGGTGCGTGGCTGTCGGGCATTGCGTGTTCTTCCCTGTCGTCATGTCGGCAGTTTTGTGAGGCGTCGGGTCCGCCTGCTCTACGCTTTGAAAACTCACGTAATTCCGGACGCAAAACCGCTTCGTACTTTTCTGGAATTGCTTGAGAGGCAGACCCGACCGACCCGTTCAGGCGAGGCTGGTGGTCACGTCGATGTTGCCGCGCGTTGCCTTGGAGTACGGGCAGATCCCGTGCGCCGCCTCGATCAGTTCCTCAGCAAGCTCGCGCTCGATGCCCGGCAGGCTCACGTTGAGACGCGCCCGGAGGAAATAGGAGCCGTCATTGAGGTTCAAGTCGATCTCGGCGTCGACCTCGGGACCAGCCGGAAGCTTGACGCTTCGCTGCGAGGCGGCGAGCTCGATCGCGCCGATGTAGCAAGCAGACCAGGCTGCGCCAAAGAGCTGCTCGGCGGCCGGATGCGGCTGCGACAGCTTGAGGTCGAGCTTGCCGTCGCTGCTCCGCGTGCCGCCATTGCGGCCGCCGGCGTTGTGGGTCTTGCCAGTGAAAAGAAGCTTCTCGGTCATGGGGAAATCCTTTCTGTTCAAAGTTACATCGGATCCGTTTCAATCGGATGCGAGTTAAATACGCGAGAGAACGGACCATGTCAAGCGGTTTCGATTTAATCGTATACGCTTTATTTGATGGCCAGGTCCGCGGACCGGCGTCCGTTCGGATTTTTCCTGTGCCCGGAGCGCTTTTTGTGCGACATTGGCGCTGCCCATTCTGGAGGCATTACGGCTACTGCATGTTTTCTTAAATGCTACAGCGTCCTTTGCGCGTCTCATGAGACGCGCGGCGCTTTAGGGGGCCGCAGCGGATATGGAGGATATGCCGCTGCCACGCGTCGTGAGTTCCGACGTCCGCATCTCGTAAATCGTCGCCCGTGACATTCCGGCTTCGATAAGGAGGATTCGATGTCTACGCTTGAGACCGCACACGAAATCCAAACGGAAACCCCGCTTTCGCCTGATGAGTTGCATCTGCTTGATGCTTACTGGCGGGCTTCCAATTATCTCTCGGTTGGCCAGATATACCTGCTCGACAATCCGCTGCTCAGAGAGCCGCTGAAACGCGAGCACATCAAGCCGCGATTGCTCGGCCACTGGGGAACCTCCCCGGGCCTCAACATGCTGTATGTGCACCTGAACCGGGTCATCAAGCGCGACGACCTCAACATGATCTACGTGATCGGCCCCGGCCACGGCGGACCGTCACTCGTCGCTCACGCTTACCTCGAAGGCACCTACAGCGAGATCTATCCCAATATCAGCCAGGATACTGCGGGCATGAAGCGGCTGTTCAAGCAGTTCAGCTTCCCCGGTGGCATACCGAGCCACGTCGCGCCCGAGACGCCCGGCAGCATCCACGAGGGCGGCGAGCTCGGATATGCGCTCAGCCACGCCTATGGCGCGGCATTCGACAACCCCGACCTGATCGTCGCCTGTGTCGTCGGCGACGGGGAAGCCGAAACCGGGCCGCTTGCGACGGGTTGGCAGGGCAACAAGTTCCTCAATCCGGCTCGCGATGGCTGCGTGCTGCCGATCCTCCACCTGAACGGCTACAAGATTGCCAACCCCTGCTTCCTCGCCCGTATCCCCAGTGAGGAGTTGCAGAAATTCTTCGAGGGCATGGGTTACAAGCCCTATTTCGTCGAAGGGCGCGACCCGACGGACGTCCACCGGCAACTGGCCGGCGTGCTCGATACGGCCATCGGGGAAATCCGCGAAATCTGGGCCGATGCGCGAACCAACGGCAATCTCAAGCGTCCGGCATGGCCGATGATCGTGTTCCGGACGCCAAAGGGCTGGACATGCCCGGCCGAGATCGACGGCAAGAAATGCGAGGACTACTGGCGCTCGCACCAGGTGCCCATGGGCGAGATGGACAAGCCGGAGCATATCCAGATCCTCGAACAATGGATGAAGAGCTATCGGCCCGAGGAGCTTTTCGACGACGACGGCCGGTTCAAGGCCGAGATCGCAGCGCTCGCTCCGGCCGGCAATCGCCGCATGAGCGACAATCCGCACGCCAATGGCGGGCTGCTCCTGCGTGATCTGAAGATGCCGGATTTCCGCGACTATGCCGTCGAGTTTTCCGGCCACGGTGCGACGGTCGCCGAGTCGGCCCGCGTCATGGGCATGTTCCTGCGCGACGTGATGAAGGCGAACATGGAGAGCAAGAACTTCCGGCTGTTCAGCCCGGACGAGAACAACTCGAATCGCTGGCAGGATGTGCTGCAGGTCACCAACCGCTGCTACATGGCGGAAATCTATCCGGAAGACGACCATCTCTCGCCGGACGGCCGTATCATGGAAGTGCTGAGCGAACACCAGTGCCAGGGATGGCTGGAAGGCTACCTGCTCACCGGCCGGCACGGCTTCTTCTCCTGCTACGAAGCCTTCATCCACATCGTCGACTCGATGTTCAACCAGCATGCCAAGTGGCTGAAGGTGTGCAACGAGATCCCGTGGCGCCGACCCATCGGCTCGCTGAACTACTTCCTGAGCTCCCATGTCTGGCGGCAGGACCACAACGGCTTCAGCCATCAGGACCCTGGCTTCATCGATCACGTCGTCAACAAGAAGGCGGACGTGATCCGCGTCTACCTGCCGCCGGATGCCAACACGCTGCTCTGCGTGACGGACCACTGCCTGCGCAGCCGCGACTACGTCAACGTCGTCGTCGCCGGCAAGCAGCCGGCGCCGCAATGGCTGACGATGTCGGAAGCCGTTCGCCACTGCGCCATGGGCATCAGCATCTGGGACTGGGCGAGCAGCGATCAAGGTAGCGAGCCGGATGTCGTCATGGCCTGCTGTGGCGACGTTCCGACGCTCGAAACGCTGGCGGCGGTGCAGTTGCTCCGCGAGCACCTGCCGGAGTTGAAGGTCCGGGTTATCAACGTCGTGAACCTGATGAAGCTGCAGCCAGAGAAAGAGCATCCACACGGCCTGTCGGACCGCGATTTCGACGGTCTGTTCACGAGGGACAAGCCGATCATCTTCGCCTTCCATGGCTATCCGTGGCTGATCCACCGGCTCACCTATCGCAGGACGAACCACGATAACCTTCACGTGCGCGGCTACAAGGAAGAAGGCACGACCACGACCCCGTTCGACATGGTGGTGCTGAACGAGCTCGATCGCTTCCACCTCGTCGAGGACGTCATCGACCGGCTGCCGCAACTCGGCGCGCGTGCGGCCTATTTCAAGCAGGCGATCCACGCGAAGCTGATCGAGCATCGCGAGCATATCGAAAAATACGGCGACGACATGCCTCAGATCAGCGGATGGAAGTGGGGCGCGAAGAGCACGCCGCCAGCCCGCCCGAGGACATCGACCGAGGGAGACAACGTCTGAGCGGCGCAAGGCGGCAACCATGTCACGGATGCTCTCGATCGCCCCGAAACTCGAGCGCATGCCGACCGACCAGGACCTCGGCCGGCTGCAGTTCACGTCGCTCCTCTATTACCTCCAGTGCACCAACCCGGATAACGGGCTCGTTCGCGACAAGACCGAGCCCGACGCGCCGGCAAGCATCGCCGCGATCGGCATGGCACTGGCGACCATCCCCGTGGTCGTCGAGCGCGGCGTCCTGATCCGCAAGTTTGCGGCCAAGCTCGCCCGCAAGAAACTGGCGTTCCTGCTGGCCTGCCCCCAGGGACTGGAGCCCGACGCGTCCGGCTACAAGGGCTTCTTCTATCATTTCCTCGACATCGAGACCGGCCGACGGGTCTGGCAATGCGAGTTGTCGACGATCGACTCGGCCTTCCTCTTCGCCGGCGCCTTGACCGCGGCCACCTATTTCGACGGCGACAGCGCCGACGAGGTCGAGATCCGGCGGCTTGCCAACACGCTCTACGAGCGGGCCGACTGGAACTGGGCCTGCGACCACGGGCTTACCTTGACCCACGGATGGCGACCGGAAACCGGGTTCATCCCCTATCGCTGGCGCGGTTACGACGAGGGCCTGCTGCTCTACATCCTCGGCTTGGGATCGCCGACGCATCCGCTGCCGCCCGAAGCCTATTCCGCCTACACCGAGAGCTACGAATGGCGAAACATCTACGGCCGCGAACTGCTCTACTCGGGACCGCTCTTCACCCACCAGCTCTCGCACATGTGGATCGACTTCCGCGGCATCCGCGACGAATTCATGCGCCACCACAATAGCGACTACTTCCAAAACAGCCGCCACGCGACCTACGTCCAGCGCGAATATGCCATCCGCAACCCATTGAACTTTGCAGGCTATGGCGAGCACTGCTGGGGTTTCACCGCGAGCGACGGCCCCGGCTGGATCAGAAGAAATGTCGATGGCGCGGAAAGGGAGTTCTTCGACTATATCGCGCGCGGTGCCCCCTTCGGACCCGACGACGGCACCGTCTCGCCCTGGGTGGTCGTCGCGTCCCTGCCCTTCGCTCCGGAGATCGTCATTCCGACCGTCTGGAACTTTGCGAGGATGCCTTTGGGGATGACCCGCCTCTACGGCTTCAAGCCATCCTTCAACCGGACCTTCACGATCGAAGAGAGCGACCCGGGCTGGTGGGTAAGCCCTTTCCACTTCGGCATAGACCAGGGCCCGGTCGTGCTGATGATCGAAAACTACCGCACCGGGCTCCTCTGGAACATCATGCGCCGCTGCCAGCCGATCGTCGCCGGACTGCGGCGGGCGGGATTTAGCGGGGGCTGGCTTTAGCTGAAGCGCGGGGCGGAAACGATAGCCTTCTTTCGACTGCAAGAGGCGCCCCCATCAGATCGCATGGTGATCCTTTTGAAGTCGCAGCGAATACGCTGCTGAGCTATTCTAGTCCTTGGATGCGCTGGGATACGTAGTCAGCGGGGGCTCGGATGACGCCGTCCCAAGTAGAGCGACGAATATCAGCCATCATGGCTGCCGACGTGGTCGGCTACTCGCGCATGGTCGAGGCCGACGAGGCCGGAACCCTGGCCGGCCTGAAGGAGTTGCGGCGGACGGTGGTGGAGCCGCTCCTGGCCGGACACCACGGCCGCCTGGTCAAGCTGATGGGTGACGGGCTGATCGCCGAGTTCGGCTCTGTCGTCGATGCGGTGACCTGCGCTGCGGCAATCCAAAGACAATTGGAGGCGGCGCAGGCGCAGATCCCGCTCGAGCGCCGGATCGTCCTGCGCATTGGCGTCAACCTCGGCGATGTGGTCGTCGAAGCGGATGACCTCCTGGGCGACGGCGTCAACGTGGCGGCCCGCTTGGAGCAGGCCTGCCCGCCAGGCGGCGTGCTGATCTCCGGAACAGCCCACGACCAGCTGTCGGGCAAGATGGATTGCGACTTCGAATACGCGGGCGAGCAGCGCTTGAAGAACATCGCCCGTCCTGTAAGGGCCTACCGGATGGTGCTCGACCATGCTCATCACGCAGCAGCGCCCCCTCCGGCCGACAAGCCCGCGGTGGCGGTGCTGCCATTCGAGAACATGAGCGGCGACCCCGAACAGATCTATTTCAGCGACGGCATCACCGAAGATATCATCACGGAACTGTCGCGCTTCCGCGAACTCATGGTAATTGCCCGCAACTCCTCCTTTTCGTTCCGCGGGAAAAACATCGACGTGCGCGAGATCGGCCGCTCGCTCGGGGTCCGGTACCTCGTCGAGGGCAGCGTCCGTCGGGCTGGCGGCCGCGTGCGTATCACGGCGCAGCTGGTGGACGCCGCCAGCGGATGTCATTTCTGGGTGGAGCGATACGACCGCGCTCTCGAGGACGTGTTCGCCGTCCAGGAGGAGATTTCCCAAAGCATCGTCGCAACGGTGGCCCAGCGGATCATCCAGGACAGCGAGGTTGCGGCCCGACGGCGTCAGCCGGACGACATCCGCGCCTATGATCTCTTCCTCCAGGGGAACCGGCTCTCTGACGTATTCACGCCGGAGGCTCAAGCGAGAGCGCAGGCGCTATTCGAGGAGGCGCTCCAGATCGACCCGGGCTTTGCCCGCGCCTATACGGGCCTGGCCTGGATTTATCTCAACCGTTCGGTCGATGGCGGTGTCGGGGTGCCTCGGGAGAAGGACGAGGACCGGATCTTGGCGCTGCGCCAGGCCGAAGAAGCGCTGGCGAAGGATCCCAACGATCCGCGGGTGCACTCCACCTTCGGATACATGTGCCTGATGTGGCGGGACTTTGACCGGGCCGAGCGGCACATGGATCTTGCGCGGTCCATGAACCCCAACGACCCGTTAATTCAGATCCTCTGGGCTTGGGTCCAATCGTGTCTTGGAAGGCCGGAGCGGGCCTTGCCCGCGGCCGAGATCGCCGTCCGGCTCAACCCATGTCACCCCAGCTGGTACAATTATTTCTTTTCGCACATCCTGTTTGGGCTCGGGCGGGACCAGGAAGCAGCCGATCTCCTGAAGCGGCTCATCGCGGACGCGCCGGCGCGGCGACACCCGCGATTCATGGCTTTGCGCGCGGCAGCCTGCGGTCATTTGGGGCGCATCGAGGAGGCGCAGCAATGTGCCAGCATCTCCATTGAGGCGGTCGGCAAGTATTGGAATGGCGATCCGGCGGCGGGTCCGCGGGAATATGTGGCCTGGCTCGTGGACGCCTTTTACCTGCGGCGGGACGAGGACGCGGAACGGCTGCGCGAGGGCTTGCGGCGAGCGGGGTTGCCGGCTTGAACGCTTCGCTCCGAGACTTGCCACCAGGTTGCGAGCGGATCCTTCATGAGACTGAAATGAATCCCACGCGTAGGCGGACCGACCGAAGATTGGTATAGTAGACACTCGGCAACCTTTAGGGGCCCAAACGGCCGATCGAGGCGCGCCGGGAGGGGGCGATCATGGTTTTGGACATCATTGGAGCCGGCTTCGGCCGCACCGGCACGCATTCACTCAAGCTGGCACTGGAGCAGATCGGGTTCGGGCCATGTCATCACATGAGCGAGGTCGGCCGCAGCCCCGAGCAGAAGGCGCTGTGGCGCGCGGCCGGCAACGGGGAGCTGCCAGACTGGGACAAGGTATATGCGGGCTATCGTTCTGCGGTCGACTGGCCGACGGCACATTTCTGGCGCGAACTCAGCGCCTATTATCCCGATGCGAAGGTCATACTCACAGTTCGCGACCCCGAAACCTGGCACAGGAGCGTCATCCAGACGATCGGGCCTATGTCGGATCCGGCTACGAACGACCCGGCCTCCTTCGGCGTGGCGGTGGTTGGACAGACCGTTTTCGGCGGGCGCATCGGCGACCGCGATCACGCAATCTCTGTTTACGAAGCGCATAATGCGGCGGTAAGAAAAGCGCTGCCTGCGGGGCGCCTTCTCACCTACGAGATCTCCAGCGGATGGGAGCCGCTTTGTTCCTTTCTCGGAGTGCCGGTTCCCTCCCAACCCTTTCCGCACAGCAATTCGACTGCGGAGTTCCGCTCGCAGTTGGCGCGATGAAGCTCACCAGCGACAGGTGCAATTGCCTTAAGCGGCCGGTGTTCCTGCTGCGCCTCCAGCAATTGCCAACGAGGGTCACTCCGGCAGGCCCGCCCTCAGCAAGCCCTCTCGAAACAGTTCGCGCTGCTCAGGCCGCTCGAGGAGCAAGCCGCGCCGGATGAAGTCTTCCGTCGAAAAATCCGGGCACAGTTTCAGAAGACGCGCCTTCGCCTCATCAGTCGCGACCGCGTCTCCGGACTGCGCGTAGCAGGCGACGAGACGTGCGCAGGTGAACGGTCCGGGATTGGGCAGCTCCTTCAGCGCCGCCGCCGCTTCGTCGTATCGCCCGAGAATGTAGAGGGCATTGCCAAGGGTGGCGCTGTACCATGGCGGCGGGAACGGATTGAGCCGGAAGCCCTCATCGATCCATCGCATCGCTTCCTCGACCTTGCCGCGCCGTGCGAGTAGCCCGCCCATCTGCACCAGCGTGTTCGCATCATTGGGGTTGAGCTGATAGGCCCGGCGATAGTGCCGTTCCGCCAGTTCGAACTCTCGACGGTTCGTGTGGATGAGCGCCAGCAGGCGCTCGCAGCCGCTCTCGCCCTCATCGAGCAGGACGGCCTTTCGCGCAAGATCCAGCGCCCCGTCGAGAATGTCAGGCGGCGCGTTGGCATAGCCGTTGAGCGCGATCATGCTCAGTGCAAGATAAGCGTGAGCGAGCGCAAATTGCGGGTCGCGCTCAAGCGCCGCCTCGAACATTACGCGGGCCATCCGATTGTCGTCGGCACCATAGCTGCGCATATGCACGATCCCGCGCAGGTAGAATTCATAGGCCGCAAGGCTCGTCGTCGGTTTGCGCAGCGCCTGCCGGACATCGGCACTCTCGATCTGCCCGACCAGTGTCGAGACGATCATCCTTGTGACCTCGTCCTGGACCGCGAAAATATCGGCGACGCTGCGGTCGTAGTGCTCCAACCACAAATGCGTTCCGCTTGCGGCCTCGATAAGCTGCGCCGTGATACGGATCCGTTCGCCTGACCGCCGAACGCTGCCCTCGACCAGATAGGTGACGCCGAGCCGCCTGGCGATCTCCGTCAACCCTGCATCCTTGCCGCGAAAGCTGAAGGATGAACTGGCGGCGATGACGGACAGCGAGCGAAACCGGGCAAGGCCACCGATGATATCCTCGGTGATGCCGTCGCTGAAAAAGTCCTGATCCGGCGCTCCGCTCAAGTTCTCGAACGGCAGGACCGCGATCGATGTTCGCGCCGCCGGCGAAGACGTCGATGGCCCGGCCATCGGCGCGTGCCCCCAGTGCCAGACGTGTACGGGCCGCACAATATTCTTCAGCGCAATCTCGCCGCCGTCCCGGAAATCCGAACGGCATCTTGCGCCGAGCTGCCGGTGAACGATATCGGCGATGCAGATGCCGCCGGGCTCGGCGGAGGCCTCCAGGCGGGCTGCGACGTTCACGCCATCGCCGAACAGATCGTCTCCCTCGATCACGACATCGGCGAGATTGATGCCGATCCTAAAAAGGATGCGATCGTCGAGCACGACGTCGTTCTGGTCCGACACCAGTTCTTCCTGAAGCGATATCGCGCAGTCCACCGCGTCGACCGCCGAGCTGAAGACGACGAGCGAGCCGTCACCCATCAGCTTTACGATGCGGCCGCCGCGTGCGGCGATGTTCGGCGTGAGTATCGAAGCCTGCAACCGCTTCACGGCGTCAAGCGTGGAGGTTTCGTCGGCCTCCATCAGGCGGGAGTAGCCGACAATGTCGGTGGCCATAATGACCGCAACTCGCCGTTCGACGCGCTCGTTCACCATCCCGCCTCCACACGCAGTACGTGATACCTTAGCCCGTCCTCATGAACGCCGGAAGAGGTAACGGAGCGGGGTGCGAAGAACGCAGAGCCCTACCCGCTCAGCGCCTCCACAAAGCGGATCACGTCGCCAACGGTGCTCTCGTTCCAAATGTCGTTGTGACCTGCGCCGTCGTAGATCTGCATCTGCTTGGGCTCGACCGGATCGAAGACGGTTGCTGAGAAGATGTCAAGATAGTTCCGGGTCTACAATCGCTGCGCGTCATATCAGAAGCGTAAAGGACGCTTTTGCTTTTAATTGCTACACTTACCGCTTCCTCGCAAAGAGCCATTCGAGGATCGGCGGGATGAAATCCGGATAGTTGTGCGCCTCGGGATTCGGCCCGCGGATCGCCACCGCCTCGTCGATTTCCGGATGCGGGTCGGTCGCGACATGCCCGGCGACTCGTGCAACGATTTCATCGGCCGTCGCCGCCAACCGGTGGATGCGGAAGACCGTGAGGGTGCCCTTCATGTGCACCGCCTGGTAGCCGGGCTCCGCTGTCGCCTCGGAGAGCTCGATGCCGGTCTCCTCACGCACCTCGCGCGCAATATTGCCGTCGAGATCGCAGCGCCCGTCGACAATATCCTCGGGCTCCAGCGAGCCGCCGGGGCTGTAGACCCGCCCCGGATTGGCCGTGTGGCTTCCCATGCGGATGGCGATCATCGCGCCGTCCGACGAAAGCAGCAGCGGCATCCCGAAGATATGCAAGGCCTCGGGCGCGCGGTTCCTGCGCCACCAGAGAAAGGTGGAATAGGGAACGACGTGGCCGCTCGCGGCAATGCGCCCGTCCTCGATGCGGATTGCCCGCTGCAGCACCATCTTGCCGTCGAAGAGATGCGGGTTTGCGGCGATCTCGCGCTGCCAGCTTTCCCGCGCTCGCTCCACCTCGGCCACATGGAACGGATGCGGCTCCGGCGAAACATCGATCCGGACTGCAGAAATCGGGAAGATCGTACCCTCGGCGGGCCATTCGAGGCGGTTGCTTTGAAGAAGGGTCATGGTCAGATATCCAGCGTCATTACGACCGGGCAATGGTCGGAGGCCTTCGGCCGATCCCAGCCGGTGCGCGGGTAGCGCTCCACCTCCTGCCCGTCCGGAAAGATGGTCCGAAACGGCTGGCCGGCGCGGATGATCTCCGGCGTCCGGCTGGCATTGCGGCTGGCGAGCGCCGGCGACAGCCAGATATAGTCGAGCTGGCAGAGATGCCGCTCCTCCGGTCCGCGGCTGTGGAACAGCGTCCAGCGGTCGAGCACCGGCCGGCGCAGCATCGGGTTTTCGACGAAACCGTCGAACGTGAAGATGTCGAGCGCGCTTGCCGTCTCCTCGCTCGGCACGAATTCGTAGCCGTTGCGGCGGTCGCCGCGGATCTCCACCTTCTCCTGGTAGTCATTCATGTCGCCGCAGATCGCGAAGGTCTTGTCGGCGGTACGGCCGCGCCCGAAGCGGCTTTCGATGATGTAGCGGACAGCCTTGGCTTCGGCGATACGGAGCGGCATCGTCGCGTGCCGGCCGTCGAGCCCTTCGCGCGCCGGTCCCATCGACTTGAAGTGCACGACATAAAGCGTCAGCGGCCGCCCGCCGATCCTCAGGTCCACCTCGAGGCAGTCGCGCTTGAAGATGCGGTCGCCGGGCCGGTTGGTCTGCGCCAGCTCGTCGTTGAAAAGGTCGAGGTCGGCATAGGTGAGCCCCGCATGACTCTTGACCTCCAGGCACTCGATCGGCTGGCCGTCGCGGGTCTCCTCGCGCATCAGCACGGCGACATCGATGCCGCGTGAATCATTGCCCTCGATCAGGTATTTCTGCCGGTAGCCGTTGCCGACCATGCGGAAGAGATAGCCGTATTCGAAGGCCTGCAGCGCCGCCATGTTGTCGGCTTCCTGCAGGCAGAGGATATCCGCGTCGCAATCGGCAATCGCCAGCGCCGACATCTGCCGCGTGTCGTCCGTATGCGCGATCGTGCGCGCCTCCTCCAGCCGCTGATACTCCGCCTCGCTCCTGACGTCGAAAAGCCTCAACACGCGATCCTGTTTCAACTGATTGCGAAAGCCGGAAAAATCGAAGCGGCTCATGAGGTTTTCAATATTGAAGGTGGCAAGGCGAAGCGACATCAGGCAATTCCGTGAAACAAAGTGTCGCGGAGCTTAGGCATTGGGCGGCAAATGTCGAGGGGTCCTGCTACAGGGTCCGATAAATCGGAGTCGAAAATCATGCAGCAAATCAAAGCGCTGTAGAAATCTTTGTGCGCCTGACCACAGCACACGACAGCAGTTCAATTGGTTTGGCGGATGCTTTATCCGCCCTCATTCCTGTGCTTGTCACAGGAATCCAGCAGCGCCGCGTCTGCGGCGCGGAAGAGGCTTTCAGCCCAAGGACTTGGGCTATCTGGATTCCTGTGACAAGCACAGGAATGAGGAGAGGATTACTACCGTGGCGCAACCAACGAGGCAGACGGTGGCTACTACTGTGGCGTCTGACCAGGCGCGTGGCGCTGTCGTCTAGCATCATGCCGGAATGCCTGATCACCGCGCCGCAGCGCCGTTCGCGAAGAGATGCAGCGCCCGGTAAACCGCCGTATGCGCCGGGGTCGGCACGCCGAGTTCCTGTCCGAGCGCGTGCATCCGGCCCGACAGCCATTCGAGCTCGAGCCGCTTGCCGCGCTGAAGGTCGTTGGCCATGGAGGATTGCGTTTCCGGCGGCAGCATCTGCCACAGCGATGTGGTCTGCTGGACAAAGCCATCGGGCATCGGGTGGCCCCTGGCCGCGGCTATCGCCATGCCCTCGTCACGCAATTGCTCCATGAATTTCCGGCCTTCCGGGTCGGCGATGATCGCCCCGATGCCGGAACGCATGAGGGCGGTGCCGCCGGAAAAGGCGGCGAGTGTGACGAATTTCAGCCAGAGCGCTGGATCAACGTCGTCGACCACCTGGAGCGCGATGCCGTCAGCCCGCGCGCAGGCGTCGCGGAAGGCTGCGATCATCACGTCGCTGCGCCCGCCGACCGTCATCTGCGTCATCCCGCTTGTCTGCTTGATCAGACCAGGCTCTTCCAGATAGGTGGAAATGTAGATGGCGCCGGCCACGACCTGCGAGTGAGGTACGAAGCGCGCGAGGATATCGACCGCATCGACGCCGTTCTGCAACGTCAAGACGATCGTCTTCGGCCCGACCATCGGGACGATCGCGGCCGCCGCGTCCTCGCTGTCGTAGAGCTTGACCGCAAAGATCACGAGATCGACGACGCCGACCTCGGCGGGATCGTCGGTGGCGGTGACACTCGCCAGACTGGCATTGCCGAGCGGGCTTTCGAGCCTGAGCCCCCGGCTGCGCATTACGTAGAGATGCTCGCCGCGCGCGATGAAAGTGACGTCTTCGCCCGCTTTCGCGAGCCTGAGGCCGATATAGCCCCCGATACCGCCCGAGCCCATCACCGCAATCCGCATGGCCTTCCCTCCCCGCGTTTCTGTCCCCGCACGATATCAGTTTCGCCATGCCAAATCACGCCTCGGCCGGCGCCCGCATTTACAGCGCCGCGCATCTTTCGAGACGCGCACGGGCATCGCCGGCCCGGTTCGGCGGTCGTTCCTTCTTGCGGTGTTTTTCAAGCGACCGACCAGCCGCCGTCGACGAGCAGGTTCAGGCCCGTGATCAGCGAGGCGGCCGACGAGGCCAGGAAGACGACGGCGCCGACAACGTCGTTCGTGTCGCCGATCCGGCCGAGCGGAATGTGCCCCACCGTCCGTTCGTAAAAGTCCTTGTCGGAAAGCGCCGGCTTCGTTCCGTCGGTCCATATGAAGGTCGGCGCGACGGTATTGACGGTGATACCGTATCGCGCCCACTCGGCGGCGAGACAGCGGGAGAGATGGTTGATTGCCGCCTTGCTCATGCAGTAGATCGCCTCGCCGCGCAGCGTCACGGTGCCCGCCTGCGAGCTGATGCTGATGATGCGGCCCGCCTTGTGCGCGATCATCTGCCGGCCGACCGCCTGCGTCATCAGGAACGTGCCCTTGACGTTGACGTTCAGAATTTCGTCGAGATCGGCCTCGACGACGTCCTCCGCGAGATTGCCGGGCGCGACCCCGACATTGTTGACGAGCACATCGATCCTCTCAAACGTCGCGATCGCCTCGGCGACCGAGGCTTCGATGTCGACGCGTTTTGAAAGATCGAGCTGGACGGGAAGGACTTTCCTTCCCATCTCCCGGATCTCGCCGATCAGCTCCGCGGAGGCCGCGATGTCGCGCAGGCCGAGCACGATGTCCGAGCCGGCACCCGCACAGGCCAGCGCGCAGGCGCGGCCGATCCCGCGTGAGGCGCCCGTCACAAACGTAACCTTGCCCTCGAGGCTGAAATCCGGCGCATGCTTGAGTTCGTTTGCCACGGTCGCCCTCCTCCCGGTGGTCGCTCGCACGGCCGTAACGTGAAGCCGACCGGAGAGACTCCGCGCCGGCCTCACTCGGGTGCGCCGAAATCGATTTTACCCGATCCGCTCCCGTCGCTCACTGTCTTAGTACGCCGGTCTTCTTCGCAACCCAGATGGAGATGAAGTCCATCAGTTCCGGCGACAGGCAGTCATACGGTTCGAGGCCGATCCGCCTCAGGTGATTGCGCACGCCGTTCATCTTCGCGGGATCGACGCCGCTTTCGATGATCGAGGAGACGAAGGCGGCAAAGCCCGGCTCCGGCCAGCCGCGCTCCTCGAACCGTTCGGGGTGGATGAAGTCGAGCCCCTGGAAGGCGTGCTCGCGCTCCACCGGCCCGTACATATGCACGCCGCATTCCTTGCAGGCGTGCCGCCGGATGAGCGCGGTCGGATCGACGATTTCGAGCTTGTCGCCGTTTTCGACGACCGTGATGCTGTCATGCGGCGCAACCGCGACGATCGAGAACGCCGCCCCCTTCGGCTTCCAGCATTTGGTGCAGCCGCAGGCGTGATTGTGGGCGATCCCGCCGTTGACGCGGACCCTGACGGGACGATCCTTGCAGGCACAGACCAGCGTTCCACCGCTGAAGGTGGCGCTGGCCTTGCCCATGCCGGCGTCGAGATAAGGGTGTAGTGGAACAGGAATTTCCATGCTTTCCTCCCTTATATCACGATGGTTTTGAGCCGACCCAAAACCATCGTGATCGATACTAAAAGTTGAGACGCGGGATGCGAGCGGAAAACCGCGCACGTTTCCTCATCCCGCTCTGCCTCGCCGGGTGCTCCCGTGCCGGCGGCGGCAACCTCATGTTTCATTCTCCCCTCTGGAATATACCACCGCACCCGGAAGATTGTCTCCGGGCGTCGGGGCGGCGCGCAACAGCTTCCAAAAGCCTCAGAAAGCACCATCGTGCCCCTCCGCTTTGCACCAAACAAGGGATCTTCCCAGCCGCAACGGCCGTGCTACAGTCTGCACATGCGTCAAGGGGGCTGGCGGGGGTGATATCCGGATGAAGGCTTTGGTTGCGAAGGTCGCTGCGGCTGCCTTCGTTCTGTTTGCCCGCGCGATAACCGCGGTTCGCGCCATCTGGCCGGAAGAGGGATTGCCGGCCAAACCTTGCGTCTATTTTGCCAACCATTCGAGCCACGGCGATTTCGTCCTCGTCTGGGCCGTGCTGCCGCCGAGGCTGCGCCACCGCACCCGTCCTGTCGCCGGCGCGGAATATTGGCTGAAATCGCCTACCAACGCCTTCATCGGCCGCGACGTCTTCAATGCGGTGCTGATCGAGCGTGAACGGGAGAAGCGGACTGAGGATCCGATCGCCCTGATGGTCTCGGCGATCGATGCCGGCTCGTCGCTGATCCTCTTTCCCGAGGGCACCCGAAACCAGACCGAGGAACGGCTGCTCCCGTTCAAGAGCGGCATTTTCCATCTGGTCGATCAGCGCCCGGAGGTCGATCTCGTGCCGGTGTGGATCAACAATTTGAACCGCGTCATGCCGAAGGGCGAGATCGTGCCGATCCCGCTGATCTGCACGGTCACCTTCGGCAACGCGCTCCGCGTTGCGCCCGGCGAAGGCAAGGAAGCATTTCTCGAACGGATGCGGGCCGCACTCCTGGCGCTTGCTCCGAAACCGGCAGGGAGCGGCGAATGACTGCGGCAGGCTCCGATCTCGTAACCCTCGTCTTCGGCATATTCGGCGTGCTGATCGTCGCCTCCGCGGTCGGCCACATACTCGAGCGACGTCTGGCGACCAACGGGCCGAATGCCGCGGTCGAAAACCTCAACGCCCGCATCCGCGCCTGGTGGGCGATGGTCATCCTGATCGGCCTTGCCTTCATCGCCGGCCGCGTCGGCGTCCTCGTCCTCTTCGCCTTCTGCTCCTTTGCGGCGCTGAGGGAATTCGTGACCCTGATCTACACCCGGCGCGCCGACCATTGGGCGCTCGCCTCAGCCTTCTTCCTCGTCCTGCCGATCCAGTATTACCTGCTCTGGGCCGAAGAATACGGCATCTTCTCGATCTTCATTCCGGTCTATGCCTTCCTGCTGATGCCGATCATCTCGGTGCTCCGCGGCGACACAGAGCGCTTCCTGCTTCGCGTCGCCGAAGTGCAATGGGCCCTGATGATCTGCGTCTTCTGCGTCTCGCACGTGCCGGCGCTGCTGACCCTCGACATACCCGACTACGAGGGACGCAACGTGCTGCTGATCGCGTTCCTGGTGATCGTCGTGCAGCTGAGCGATGTGCTGCAATATGTCTGGGGCAAGCTCTTCGGCCGCACCAAGATCGCTCCGAAGCTCTCGCCGTCGAAGACGGTCGAGGGCTTTGTCGGCGGCGTTGCCAGCGCCACGCTGATCGGGGCCGCCCTGTGGTGGATCACGCCGTTCACGCCGCTCCAGGCCGGCATCATGTCGTTCATTATCACCCTCATGGGCTTCCTCGGAGGGCTGGTGATGTCGGCGATCAAGCGCGACCGCGGCGTCAAGGACTGGGGCCACCTCATCGAAGGCCATGGCGGGCTGATCGACAGACTGGATTCCGTCGTCTTCTCGGCACCGATCTTCTTCCACATCGTGCGCTATTGGTGGTCGCTCTCATGAGTTCCTTGAGGGTCTGGGCGCGCAGCAACACCGTGCATGTGCTCTTCGCCTTTCTGGCCATGGGCGGCTGGGCGGTCTTCGCCAACAGCGCTCATCCCATGCCGCAGCCGCTTATTTCCGGGCTCCTGCAGGGCGCGCTGTCGGCGGGGCTTACGCTTTTCCTCAAGTCCGTGATCGACGGGCTTTCGAAGCGCTTCCGCGGGCCTCAGCGTTTCTGGGCGCCGCCGTTGATCGCATGCCTCGGCTCGGCAAGCCTGCTCGTGTCGCTCCACGCCCTTGGTGGAACGCCCGAAATACTCCAAACCGTTGCGGTCCCGCTCGTGGTCTCGACGACCTACGCGTGGACCTATGCCCATTCGATTTCCAGGAAAAGAGGCGAACAATGACCGAGACAGGCGACCGGCGCCCGCTCGCAAGCCGCAACACACGCTGGGCCGGCGCGATCGCCCGATGGATGGCGGAGCGGGCGATCACTCCCAACCGCATCTCGCAAGCAAGCATCGTGGCGGCGGCCCTCGCCGGCGGCGCGTTCTTCCTGGCGGGGCAGAACATGGGCACGGCGCGGATCGTCTGCCTGCTTTTGGCCGCCCTGTTCTGCCAGCTTCGGCTGCTCTGCAACCTCTTCGATGGCATGGTCGCCGTCGAGGGCGGCAAGGGCGAACCGGATGGTGCCTTCTGGAACGAGTTTCCGGATCGCGTCGCCGACCTCCTCATATTCACGGGGCTCGGCTATGGCATCGGCACGCCGGGCCTCGGATGGGCGGCCGGTGCCTTCGCTGTCCTCACCGCCTATGTCCGCGAACTTGGCCGCGCCACCGGAAATCCCAGTGATTTTTCCGGGCCGATGGCCAAGCAGCACCGCATGGCGACCGTCACCGCCGCCGCGGCCATCTCCATCTTCGAGCCCCTGTGGCAAGGCCACAATGAGGTGCTGACGATCGCCCTCTGGGTGGTCGCCCTCGGTGCGGCACTGACTGCCTTCCGCCGTGGATGGGCATTGGTTCGGCAGCTGAAGGAGGCCGGTGGACGCTAGTCCGGCGAAGGGGGCGAGCCGTGGCGCGGCGGCTGTGGTGTTCCGGTATTGCCAACGGTCCGCCGGCAACTACGATCCGTAGCAATTTGGTGGTCACTACAAGAGGAGGATCCGGAGTGCGTGTCGCAACGCGAATATTCGTCGCCGTCGCTCTCGCCTTTGCCATCGCGTTCGTCACCCTCTGGGCGGCGCTTGCTCTCTGGTACCGTCTCCCCGTCCCACCACTAGCAAAATCGGCAGCGAGCGGCGCCTTTATCCTGCTCGGCCTTGCGGCGATCGTCGCGCTCTTCACCCGCTGGCGTTACCGAGCAGGCGCCGTCTTTCTCGTGGCACTTGGCGTCATGCTCGCCTGGTGGAGCACGATCAGGCCACCGAAGGATGCCGACTGGGCTCCCGACGTCGCACGTCAGGTAACGGGCACGCTGGACGGCAACCTGCTGACGCTGACGAATGTCCGCGACTTCGAGTGGCGCAGCAATACCGACTTTACGGAGCGCTGGACGATCCGCACCTACGACCTCGACAAGCTGCGCTCGCTCGACCTCTTCATGTCCTACTGGGCCGGCCCGGAAATGGCGCATGTCATCATGAGCTTCGGTTTCGAGGGCGGCGACCAGCTCGCCTGGTCGATCGAGGTAAGGCGGCGCATCGGCGGTGAGTTCTCGCCCGTTGCCGATCTCTTCAAGAGCAATCCGCTGGTGATCGTCGCAGCCGACGAGCGTGACGTTGTCCGCGTACGGTCGAACGTTCGCGGAGAGGACGTCCAGATCTATCGCCTCAGGGCCCCGCCGGAGGCCGCCAAGGCGCTGCTGCTCGAATATGTCCGGGACGCCAATGCGCTCGCCACGACCCCGGAATTCTACAACTCGATCACCACCAACTGCACGACGACCATCGTCAAGATGATGCGCGCCGTCGGCGACGTCGTTCCCGGCGACTGGCGGCTTATCGTCAACGGCTATCTCCCCGACTATGCCTATGACCGCGGCGCGGTGGACACGAGCCTGCCGCTCGCCGAACTGCGCACGCTTGCCCACATCAAGGAGCGCGCTCAGGCGGCCGGCCTGTCGCCCGACTTTTCCGGGCTCATCCGCGTCGGCGTGCCCTCCCCGCCGCCGCGCCCATAACAATGGCGCCGGCGTGTCCGCGACGGACGGCGCGATCTTGACGCGCGCCGTCACGCTTTCCAGGCGGCCTCGCTCTTTTGTTCGTAGTGGGTGAAGGCTTTTACCAGCCCGCCGAGCACCTCCGCCGAGGTCTCGAACATAGCCTTGAATTGCGGATCATCGACCTTGTTGATGTCCTCACGCAGGTGGACGATCAGGGCGTTCAGCTCGCCCTTCATTTTCTGGGTATGATGCGTCGCATTTGCGTCGGTGGGAGCCATCCTCTCGCTCCTTTCGAAATCGGTTGTCCCGCGGGCGGCGCGCGCCACTTCGAACGCGTGAAGGACCGCCTGTAACGATTTGAATTTGCGCACGATCTCGTCCCGTTCCACCCCGGTTCAGGAGGCCATGAAACAGGCTCAACGCTTCGGGTTTTGGACTGGTTCCGGAGCGACCGTCACCACGGGGGAGACAAATCGATTTTCGTTACAGATCGCCCTTAAAAGTTACTGGACCGGAACGTGGGATTTGGCAAATATGACCACGCAAATCCGTGAGAATTCTTTTCTAAGAATTCATTTCAGTAGCCATTTAGATCAGAGCTCGCTACCGACAGTGGGCTCTGATTGGGGAGTGAGAACTCGCAGGAATGGCGGCGGTTCCCGAGGGGGGGATAGCAAGCGGATTGGCCCGAAGTCATCGTCGGGCGGGCACGGCGTTTCTGGCAATAGATGAGCGCCAGCAAGTTGGCAGGCATTTCGTCGCGAACTACCATCAGAGCCCGTTCCAGCGGAACGGGCTCTGATTTTGTGTTTCGGGGCACGCCGCGTCCCCCGAACCCAAGAGTGGGCGAAACGCAAGAGCTCTCTGGCGGAGCAACACCGAGTAGATCCGACCCCGCTGCTTGCTCCTGCTCGCGATACCGAAGTTCACGGCCAAGGGAGCCGCCTGAACCACAACCTCAACGACAGCGTGCGCCTGCTGTCCGATCGCGTCCAAGGGTCCCGCCCGCAGCGCGCCCAGCACGCGCATAAGGGCCGCGTTCCCGCCGCAATGGCGTCGGCGAAGCACCTGCTGTAAGCTGTTATGGAAGTTGGGGGCCGATTCCGGCTCACGTCCCTTTCTGACCCTTTGCGGCCGCCGCGCGACTTTCCTGACGTGCGGCGGTCATTATGACACGTGAATGGCGGCATGAATCATCATGCCGAGGAAGCCGGCGGAGTACACCTACTGCGGGAAAGCCGCGCATGGAAGACCGGGAATGGAGCGCCGTCTCGCAGCCATCCTGATTGCCGATGTCGTCGGTTACAGCCGCTTGAGCCGGATCGACGAGGAGGACACGCGCATCCGCTTCCAGGCGGATTTTGCAGAAGTCTTCGAGCCGCAGATCGCCGAACATCACGGGCGCCTGGTGAAGACCATGGGCGACGGCCTGCTCGTCGAGTTCCACAGCGTCGTCGATGCGCTTCGCTGCGCGGTGGAGGTGCAGCGGCAGATGGCCCGGCGCAATGCCGGCATACCGCCGGAGCGGCGGCTCGATTTCCGCATCGGCGTCAATCTTGGCGACGTCATCGTCGAGGGCGAGGATATCCACGGCGACGGTGTCAACATCGCCGCCCGGCTGGAGCCGCTCGCCGAGCCGGGCGGCATCGCGATTTCCGGCTCTGCCTACGACCAGCTAAGGACGAAACTTGCCGTCGGCTTCGTCTCGCTCGGTGAGCGGAAGGTGAAGAACATTCCGGAGCCGGTGCGCGTCTATCGCGTCGTGCTCGATCCGGCGGCGGCCGGCAAGACGGTTGCCGCACCCAGGCGCCGCGGCGCCTGGCTCGTTGGCGCCGTGGGCGGTGCGACCATGTTTGCCGGGACCACGCTCTGGTGGCAGCCCTGGACGCTGTTCTGGCCCGAGCCCCCTCCCCAGCGCATCGCCTATCCGCTGCCGGACAAACCCTCGGTCGCAGTGCTGCCTTTTATCAACGTCAGCGGCGACCAGACGCAGGATCATCTGGCGCAGGGCCTGACCGACGACCTGATCACCGAGCTCTCGAAGCTCTCCGGCCTCTTCGTCATCGCCCGTCATTCCGTCCTTGCCATGCGCGAGGCGACGATCCAGGACGTCGCCGCCGAACTCGGCGTCCACTACGTGCTCGAAGGCACGTTGCAGCGGGCGGACATGCGGCTGCGCATCAACGTCAAGCTGATCGACGCGACGACCGGCCTCTCGCTCTGGGCCGAGCGTTACGATCGCCAATACCGGGATATCTTCGCCGTCCAGGACGATGTCATCGGCAAGATCACGTCGGCCCTCGAAGTCAAGCTCAGCCAGGGCGAGCAGGATCAGCTCGCCCGCATACCGACCGACAATCTGGAGGCCTACGACAATTATCTGCGGGCCGAGCAGGAAGGGCTGATCTACAGCGACGTCAATACCTATCGCCGCACGCTTTCCTTCTACCAGAAGGCCATCGATCTCGACCCGCGTTTCGCCGACGCCCATGCCGGCATCGCCCGCGTCGCCGTCGATGTCTGGCGCAATGATTACAACTATCTCTGGTCCGCGGCGGTCGCCCGCAAGATCGCCTATGACGCCGCCGGCGAGGCGCTGAAGCTCGACCCCAACAATGCCCGTGCCCGCACCGTGCTTGCCCTCTTGCAGCTCGTCGACGGCCGCGCCACCGAAGCGCTCGATTCCGCCAGTCGTGCGGTTGACGCCCAGCCGAGCGACGCGGAGGCTTATGGCAATCTGGCGCTGATCCTCGCGCATACCGGCAATCACCAGCGGGCGATCGGAGAGATGCAGCGGGCCCTGCGGCTCGACCCCTCGCCGCCGCCGAGCTTCCAGCTGCTCGCCGGCGTCGTCTTCTACACCGCCCGTGACAACGATCGCGCCATCCCGCTGATCGAGGCGGCGAGCCACGCACTGCCCGATGCCGAGCCCGCCCATGAATATCTCGCCGCAGCCTATGCCCACCGCGGCGATGCGGCACGTGCGGCCGAGGAGACTGGAAGGTTGAAGACGCTCTTTCCGGAAGCGAATATCACTTATTACAGCTACCTCTACGACTACTGGAACAAGGAGGATCTGGCCTATCACCTCTCCGGCCTGAAGGCGGCGGGCATGCCCGAATGGCCCTTCGGCTTTGCGGGATCGGCAACCGACCGCCTCTCCGAGGCCGATCTCGCCGGTCTCACTGCCGACAAGACCTGGATCGGCAAACACAAGAACGGCACCGAGTTCATCCAGGCTTTCGACAGGGCCGGCAACACCGCCTACCGCACCGCCAACACCAGCATCACCGGCATTGCGGAAATCCGCGGCGACCAGCTCTGCGAAAAGATCGGCGGCTATTTCCTGGATCGCCTGGTCTGCGGCCATGTCTATCGCAACACCATGAGCGAGCAGACCGACATGGACTACATCCACGCCACGCCGCAGGCGCTGAAGTTCTTTTCACTTGAGCGGTGAAGGCCGAATGCTCCACTCCCTCCTTGCTGCGGCAAGCACAGCGATGAGGGAGTGGTGTGGGATTGCGGGGGGCCGGTCAGGACCGGCGGCCACGGCTTCGGCTACTTGCGACCAGCCTCAGCCACGGCGCCGAATGAAAGACGCTCATCAGCAGGTACATCGGTACCATTCCGGTCAAAGGCGACGCATCCTCCGTAGACGAGCAGAGCATGTCCGCCGAGCCGCCAAGGACGCTGGTCAGCAGCGCCATGATCGCGAAGGTCGGTGCCGCCGCGAAGGATAGCCAGTCGGCGACACCGAAAGCGGCAGCGTTACCGCCTGGGTCGCAGGCAGCAGATCCGCTGCCTGCGCCCGGCATCCTGTTCGCGTGGTCGGAGCCCCGCAGCATCGGACGTCAGGTCCGGCCATAGGCGTCGCGGTGGCGCCACCAGATACCTTGCTCGTTTCGGCCCAGAGGCGCGCGGTCGAGCCACTGGTATACGCCCCACAGGCCGTCCAGTCCGCGCGCATAGCTGGAATAGGTGTGGTAGACGATGCCGTCGTCGAGCGCGAAGGCGCTGACGCCCGGCCTGTCACGCGTATAGGTAGGAACGTCGGTGCCGGTCATGGCCGCGATTTGGGCGACCGGTCCCTCATCGCCGCGCCATTCCTGAACGGTCTTTCCGGCAAGTGGCTCCGGCGCCGGCGGCTCACGTCGGAAGTTGTATTCTATCGTGCCCTTGCGCTGCTCCTCCTCTGTGAACCAGACGCTGAAGTCACGGTTGAAATCGCCGTCATTCGAGGAGGCCCAGGGAAAGGTCCACCCCATCCGCTGCTTGAACGCCTGCAGCTTCGCAAGCGGCGCGCGCGAAATCGCCGAGAAGGCGACATCGTGGTTCTCGAGATGGACGACGATCCCGTTGAACCCGTCTGCGATCGAGGAGCAGGAGGGGCATCCGGCCTTGTAGTCGGGGCCGAACATGAAGTGGTAGACGAGGAGCTGCGAGCGACCTCTAAAGAGGTCCTTGAGCGAGACGTTTCCGTCCTCGGTGTCGAATCGGTAGTCCTTGTCGATCCGCACCCAGGGCAGCGCCTGACGCCTGAGCGCCAGTTCATCGCTGCGCTGCGTCAGTTCCTTCTCCTCCTGGAGCAGGTCGAGCCGTGCTGCCAGCCACTCGTCACGGGTTCCGGTCACATGTGTCGTCATCACTCTTCTCCTTTGGCCATCTGTCGTCGTACCTTCCCGGCGCGACGTGTTGCTTCGTTGGTCGTAGGTTAGGAGCGGATTTCGAATGGTGAGAGTGACAAGTGTGACGGGATTCCGATGGACTCGCTGATCACCGCCGCAGCACACGCGCTTGCGACGGGTGATCCGCTCGGCGCCTTGAAGCGGGTTGCGCTCCGCGACGACCCGCCCGCGCTCGCGCTCCGGGGCATCGCCATGGCGCAGCTCGGCGATCTTGTCCGGGCAAAGGCGCTCCTCAAGAGTGCCGCGCGCGCCTTCGGCCGGAAGGAGGCGGTGGCACGCGCCCGCTGCGTCGTCGCCGAAGCCGAGATCGCCCTCGTGTCTCGCGACCTTGCCTGGCCCGCGAAGGCGCTCGACGCCGCGCGCGAGACGCTCGAAGCGCATGGCGATCGGGTGAATGCCGCGCATGCACGCAATGTCGAGGTCCGGCGCCTGCTCCTGATCGGCCGCCTCGACGAAGCCGAGCGCATGCTTACCGGCTTCGATCCCTCCCCGCTTCCGCCTGCCTTGCGGGCCGCTCATGAACTGGCGGTCGCGGGTATCGCCGCCCGGCGCGTGCAGACGAAGGCCGCGCGCGTCGCGCTCACCCGCGCCGCCGATGCCGCGCGCGTAGCGGATATACCGGCGCTGACGGCGGAGGTCGAAAACGCATCGCTGGTGCTGAAGACGCCGGCGGCGCGCCTGATCGCGCAGGGCGAAGAACGGCCCCTGCTGCTTGAAGAAGTCGAAGCGCTGCTTTCGTCCGGCGCGCTCGTCATTGACGCCTGCCGCAATGTCGTGCGCGACGAGAGGCTGGCGGTATCGCTCGCGACACGCCCGATCCTTTTCGCGCTTGCGCGCTCGCTCGCCGAGGCCTGGCCGGGAGACGCCACGAGGAGCACGCTGCTTTCCCGCGCCTTCCGCGCCAAACACGCCGACGAATCCCATCGCGCGCGGCTCCGGGTGGAAATCGGCCGGCTCCGCGCCGAGCTTCGGGCGCTTGCGGACATAAGCGCGACGAACCGAGGTTTCGCCTTGGCGCCACGCCACGCCCGCGAAGTCGTCGTGCTCGCGCCGCCGGTCGAGGAGCGGCATGCGGCCGTGCTCGCCTTCCTTGCCGACGGCGAGTCGTGGTCAAGCTCGGCGCTGGCGATCGCGCTTGGCGCGAGCCCGCGCACCGTGCAGCGCGCGCTCGATTCTCTTGCGGCAGCCGGCAAGGTGCAGTCCTTCGGCCGCGGGCCGGCGCGCCGCTGGATGACCCCGCCGCTTACCGGTTTCCCGACAATCTTGTTACTCCCCGGCCCGCTGCCGAGCGACTAGTGTGAGACGGCCCACCAGCAAGGAGGAAAGCATGAAACGATCCGCCGCCGAAATTCTTCGCGAATACGGTCCCTTCCCCGAAGCAGAGCAGGTGCACGGCGTCACCTTCGACGGTCACCACGTCTGGTTCGCCTCCGGCGAAAAACTGAACGCCGTCGATCCGGAGACCGGCGAAATCACGCGTTCGATCGATGTCGCCGCTCACGCGGGAACCGCCTTCGACGGTCGTCACCTGTTCCAGATCGCCGAGGACCGCATTCAGAAAATCGATCCGCAGACCGGCCGCGTGCTCGCAACGATCCCGGCACCGGGCCGCGGCGGTGACTCGGGACTCGCCTGGGCCGAAGGCACGCTTTGGGTGGGCCAGCACCGTGGCCGCAGGATCCATCAGATCGATCCCGAGACCGGCAAGGTCCTCCGCACGATCGAGTCCAGCCGCGTCGTCACCGGCGTCACCTGGATTGATGGCGAGCTCTGGCATGGCACCTGGGAGGGCGACGGGGCCGATGTCAGGCGTATCGATCCCGAGACGGGCGCGGTCCTGGAGCGACTCGACATGCCGCCCGGTATGGGCGTGTCCGGGCTTGAATCCGACGGCGTCGATCGCTTCTTCTGCGGCGGTGGTAGCACCGGCAAGATCAGAGCCGTCCGGAGACCGAGGTAGGGTTGGCGCGACGCCAGCTACAGATTCTTTTTGAGGCATGTCGATTTTCAAGCAGCTCGTTCGTCTTTGAGAAACGCCGCCCTTCCGAGGCGCGGCGTCACCAATTTTGCCACGAGGTCTTTCCATGTCGAATGCGCAGATTCAGACGCAAAGTCCATATCGCTGGGTGATTGTTGCCGCCGGTGGCCTGTTGGGCTGCATTGCGATCGGAGCCATGTTTTCGCTGCCGGTTTTTCTCCGGCCCATTTCCCAAGATACCGGCTGGTCCGTCACGGGCGTTTCCAGTGCCATGACCATCGGGTTTATCGCCATGGCGCTCGCAAGCATGATCTGGGGTACCCTGTCGGACCGCTGGGGCCCTCGCGTTGTCGTATTGATCGGCTCAGCTGTTCTGGCCGCAGCCCTCGCCCTGGCGAGCCAGGCGACCTCGCTTATCGGGTTTCAACTCGTTTTCGGGCTGGCTGTCGGTGGCGCTACCGCCGCGATCTTTGCCCCGATGATGGCCTGCGTGACCGGCTGGTTCGACACGCAGCGCAGCCTTGCGGTGTCTCTCGTATCGGCCGGCATGGGAATGGCGCCCATGACCATGTCTCCCTTCGCGGCCTGGCTCGTCACCATCTACGATTGGAGAACGTCCCTCCTGATCATCGCCGCCTTTACCGGGGCCGTGATGATCCCGGTCGCGCTGCTCGTACGCCGCCCGCCCGCTCTCGAAGGCCAAAATGCCCTCGCTTCCTCCGATGGAGAGCAGCCTGACATGTCCGTCGGCCAGGCGATCAGGTCGCCCCAGTTCATCATCCTGTTCCTGACGAACTTTTTTTGTTGCGCCACGCACTCGGGCCCGATCTTCCACACGGTGAGTTACGCGATCAGCTGCGGCATCCCGATGATTGCAGCGGTCTCGATCTACAGCGTGGAGGGGCTGGCAGGCATGGGCGGGCGCGTCGTCTTCGGTCTTTTCGGAGACCGGTTCGGTGCCAAGCGCGTTCTGGTCTCAGGGCTGCTGCTGCAGGCGTTCGGCGCACTGGCGTATTTTTTCGTACGCGATCTCGGCGCGTTTTATGCCGTGGCGGCTGTGTTCGGCTTTATCTACGCCGGCGTCATGCCGCTCTACGCCGTGATCGCCCGCGAGAATTTTCCCCTGCGCATGATGGGCACCGTCATCGGCGGAACGGCAATGGCCGGAAGCCTGGGCATGGCAACCGGCCCCTTGGCCGGCGGCCTGATCTACGACACCTTCGCCAGCTACGGGTGGCTCTATATCGGTGCCTGGGGCATCGGGATCGGCGCCTTCCTTATCGCCTTGACCTTCAGGCCCTTCCCCAAGGCCAAGGCCGAGCCGGCGCTACAGCCCGCGTAAGGGGAGAACGAATACGGGCGGCCGCGAACCGGGCGTGTCGCGGCCGCGGCGCAGCGCCTCACTCGCCGCTCGCCTGCCAGTTCTTCTGAAGCTTTTCGGTGACCACCGTCTGCTGCACGTCGGACCAGTGCTTCTGCGAGTCGACCACCTTGTTGGGGTTCTTTTCGAAGCCGTCGGCGGCACCCGGGTCGTAGCTGATATAGAGCTTGCCGTCGATGATGCGCCACGCCTTCGGGTCAATGTTGGTGGTGACCGTCCCGAAGGAGACACCGTCGGCGCAATAGCCGCCATATTGCGGGGCGTATTTCGAGGGCTCGCGCATGAAAAGGTCGCGATGTTCGGCGCTGGCGAAATGCCAGGTCGCGCCGAGCCAGCGGTGCGAATATTTCGCCGAGCCCTCGACGGCCTTATTATCGGTGAAATAGGCGACCGGGTCGTAGCCCTTGATGGCGACGTCGCCGAAATAGCCGGTGTTTACGAGGTCTTCGGCGCTCGCAACTCCGACCAAGGAGAAGAGGACGGTCGCGGCACCGAGCGCGACAGCGATCCGCATCCCGTGCTTGCGTTGCCCACTCTTGCCTTGAATGTCCCTCATGACAGTCCTCCGAATTCCGACGCCGCTTCCCGCGGAGCGTCATTTCCGCTTGCTGCACTCGGTGTAGAGCCATTCGCCGACGAGATCGGCGCCCTGGCAGACGGCACCCGCCTTGAGCAGCAGCCCCGCGGCATCCCAGTGCTCCCGCCACCCCGCCTGGGTCAGAGGCGTGTAGCCGTTTCTTTCCTTCGCTTCGACCACCGCCTTGTTGGCGAGCAGAAAAGCGACCACGTCGGCGTGGCCCTCCTCGGCCGCCGCATGGAGCGGCGTCATCCGGTAGAAATTGTTGTCGTCGTTGACCGCCGCGCCCTTTTCTACGAGCAGCTTGACGGTGTCGAGATTTCCGCCATAGGCGGCCGCATGCAGCGCGGTGAGCCCGCCCTTGTTGCGGATCTCGATATCGCTGCCCCGCTCCAGCAGAAGTGCGACGACATCGCTCTTTCCGGCAAGCGCGGCGATCAGCAAAGCGGGCTCGCCGGAGTCGTCCGGGTCCGCCACTTTGGCGCCCTGGTCGATGAGTTCCTTCACCCGCCCGACGTCGCCGTCCCTCGCCGCGTCATGCAGCGGCCCAGCCGCAGCGGAGGCCGAAAGCAGGACGCCAAGTACAGGAACGCAAAGAAGATACGAAATGCTCCGCGCCATCTTCGTTCTCCCCACATGGGCGGAAAGGCGACAAGCTACCACAACGGCGTGAGGTGAGGCAAGAATGTGCGGATACGTTGCAGTGCCGCGCGCGTTATCAGACGCGCAAGAACGCTGTAGCACTTTGAATTGCTGCATATTTTTATCCTTAAATCAGCTACGATTCAGGGAAATATGCAGTGGGATCAGAACGGGTTGATATAGTTCGTGATCGCGATCTGCCGCAGCAGCACGCGGCGGATCACATGCGCGGCCTTGACCCTATCGGTGAAGATCGCCGCGTCGCCGGTGGCGCCGGCCGGCAGGCGGTTGGCGAAATCCTGATCATCCAGCCGGACCCGGACGACGAAGGGCGCGCTCTGGATCTCCGTCGGCGTAACCGCCGTTCCCGATACCTGCGTCTGCCCGCTGGCAACAGCCTGCAGGACGCTTTCGACCTTGCCGGTGTAGACCTCTCCCGGCGCGAACTTGAACGTCACCTCCACCGGCTGCCCGGGCGCGATGTAGCGCGCGTCGATTTGCGGGATCTCGACGCCAATGATGGTTTCAGACGTGTCGATGAACGCCATCACCGGCGAGAGCGGCAGGTTGGAGACGCGCGCGCCTTTCCTGAGCGCCACATTCGTCGCGTAGCCGTCGGCTGGCGCGCGGACCGTCGTCTTGTCAAGGTCCCATCGGGCATTGGTGATCTGAGCCCGCAGATCGTCGACCTCGGCCTGCCGCTGTTGCACGTCGAAAGCCGGGCCGGCCCCGGTCGTCTCGAGTTGCGTCGTCTGCGCCAGCCGCAGCTCCTGGAATTTCAACTCCGCCTCAAGCGCTTCGACCTTCGACTGGTAGGGCACGGGATCGATGCGGAAGAGGACGTCCCCGGCCTTGAGCGGGGTGTTCGCCGCCACAGGAACGTCGACGACCTCGCCCGCGACATTCGGCACGATGCCGACCGAATTGCGCACGACCAGCGCCGGGCCCTGTGGCGCGCCCCAGTTCATCGGGATGAACAGGCCGACCAGCAGCAGGACCAGCACCAGGAGCGGCGAGATCTTCCAGAACAGGTTGAATGGGATGATTCCGAACTTCACCAGACAAAACAGGAGAACGAGATAGACGTTGAGGATGACGATGATCATGGCTGCCGCTCCTGTTTGGCGGCAGGCGGAATATCGACATAGGCCCAGATCAGCACGAGCGGCCAGAACACAAAGCCGAAGAACAGCGTCACCCACCCGCCGACCGTGACTGCCTCCGCCCAGGGATGGTTGCGCCGTTTCGCGATCATGCCCGGCAGCATGGCAAGGAAGACGATCACGAAGACCGTGCTCAACACCAGCACGATCAGCACGATCCAGGCAAAGATGTCGATCATACTCACGGCCGCCCTCCTTCCTTTTGTCGGAGAGGATAGGAAGTCCGGGTCACAGAGATGAAGTACGTTACTGTTACATCCGCAGAAAACGCCACCCTACATCGCCGCACGTCTTATCAGACGCCACGGTACACGACAGTAGCGTGATGGGCTTGGCGGACGCTTTGTTCGCCCGTCATCCCTAGCCGTAGAGATATTCCGGAAGCCAGAGCGCCATGCCGGGCCACAGATACATGATGATCATGCAGAGGATGACGATCAGCATGTAGGGCATCATGCCGGCGAAGATCTGGTTCAGGGTGACGTGCGGCGGCGAGACGCCCTTCAGGTAGTAGGCCGACATCGCAACCGGCGGCGACAGGAAGGCCGCCTGCAGGTTGACGAAGACAAGCACGCCCCAGAGAACCGGATCGATGTCGAAGTGCCTCAGCATCGGCAGGAAGATCGGCACGAAGATGATGATGATCTCGGTCCATTCGAGCGGCCAGCCGAGGAGGAAGATGATCGCCTGCGACAGGATCATGAACTGGACGGGTGTGAGATTGAGCGCGAGCACCCATTGCTCGATCAGCGCCTGCCCGCCGAGAATGGCGAAGACGGCGGAGAAGAGCGCCGAACCGACGAAGAGCCAGCACACCATGGCCGTGGTCTTCGCCGTCAGGAACACCGCCTCCTTCGTGCGTTTCCAGTCGAGCGTGCGCGCCTGGAAGGCAAGCAGGAAGGCGCCGGCGGCGCCGACGGCTGCGGACTCGGTCGCGGTCGTGATGCCGAACAGGATGACGGCGAGCACGACGACCGTCAGGATGGCGAGCGGCAAGACCGAGGAGACGAGCATCTTCATCACCTGAAGCCGCTCCGCGCCCATGTTGCGATAGTAGCGGGCGAGGACAACGAGCGCGATTGCGGCGGCGATGCCGAAGGACACATAGAAAGCGGTCGTCGGCCCATTGACGGCCGCCGGTCCCGCATCGGCGGCGGGCGCTCCGAGCTGTTCCAGCCCCTCCGGCGCCTCTGCCTCGGCCGAGGCCTGCGGATGGATGACGACATACCACCACACGAGCGCCAGCGTGAAGGCCGTCAGCGAGAAGGGCACGAGGGCCGCGCCGAAATTCTTGATGAGCCGCCAATAGGTCACCCGCCCCTCACCCGCCTCCAGCGCCAGCGCCTTCGCCGGCGAGACGAGCGCACGGAAAAGCCCGGCCAGCATGTTTGGCGAATAGGCCGCCTGCAGGTTGCGCATCCAGGAGGCCACCGGAACCCGTGTCTGCTCCTCGGGCAAGGACGGCGCGATCTTCGGATTGATCGCCGCCCAGCCGAGGATATAGGCGAGATAGAGGAACGACAGGAAGAAGCCGGGCAACATCGTCGCGGCATAGAGCTTGACCACGGACTGTCCCGCCACCGCCGCATAAACGATGATCATCACCGATGGCGGGATCAGGATGCCGAGCGTGCCGCCCGCGGTGATCACGCCCGAGGCGAGCTTGACGTCGTAGCCGGCGCGCAGCATCGGGTTCATGGCGATCACACCCATCAGCACCACCACGGCGCCGACGAGGCCGCTGGCGATGCCCCAAAAGGTGCAGACGATCAGCGTCGCGACGGCAAGCGACGCCGGCAACCGTCGGAAAGAAAGCTGAATGCTGTAGAACATCTTGTCGACCAGCGCGCCGCGCTCCATCACGTAGCCCATAAGCACGAACAGCGGGATCGAGATCAGCACGTCGTTTGTCATCGCCCCATAGGTGCGCTGTACCATCAGGTCGAAGACGCGGTTGTCGATCCAGTGCTCGGCCGGATTGTAGAAGGCGTAGAAGCCGAAGAGCATGCCGAGGCCCATCAGCGTGAAGGCGGTCGGAAAGCCCATGATGATGACGACAACGATGAGCATCAGCATCATCAGTCCAAGGAATGGATCGCTCACGGTTCGGCCTCTCCCCCCATGCCCCGTTGCCGGGCCGCCTTTTCGATGTTCTGCGCCCGCTCGATCGCCGCCTCGCGGGCTTCCTCGTCGACATATTCGCTGTGAGCGAGCTGCTCTGCGACCACGTCGATCTCCTCGACGTCACGCAGCCGCTCCGGCCACTCCCCGGTTCTTAGGCACAGGACGCAGCGAACGATCTCCGCGAGTCCCTGCAGCATCACCAGCGCGCCCGCGATCGGGATGACCGTCTTGAAGTGGTAGATCGGCGGGCCTTCTGCCGTCACGGTCGAATGCTCGCCGATCCGCCAGGACAGCGCCGCATAGTCGTAGCCGGCATAGACTAGGGCAGCGACGCCGGGCAGGAAGAACAGAATGTAGAGCAGAAGGTCGAGCGCCGCCTGCGTCCGGGGCTTAAGCGAACTGTAGAGGAAATCGCCGCGCACATGGGCGTTCTGCGCCAGCGCATAGGCGCCGGCAAGCATGAACAGCGTGCCATAAAACATGTTGCTGGCGTCGAAGATCCATGCCGTCGGCATGTTGAGGATGTAGCGCTTGAAGACCTCGACGCAGACGAGCGTCATCAGGCCGATAATCAGCCAGGCGGCGGCCTTCCCGATCCAGACGCTGATCGCATCGACCCTCAGGAGAAAATGCTGAACGTTCACCCCCCGCGCCTCCCACCGGCGGCGGCAGACGCGGCCGCGGCCGCATCACCGCTCTATCTTATTGCAATCGGTGACGTTTGCGGCCCTGGGCCAGGCGGCCCAGGGCCTTTTCGAGCTAGAGCGCCGTGCGTTCAAATCGACGGACAAAGGACGCTCTCGTGCATCTTATCCGCTTTCAATCATGCCACTTGAAAGTGGGATGCTCTAGAGCTCCTTAGCCACGCCGTCCTGGCCGAAGTAATGATCGAAGACCAGCCGCCGGCCGACGACGGTGTCCTGTTCCCATCGTGTTGCCCGCTCGGCAAAGGCAATCTGGGACTGGATGACCTCCTTGAACAACGGGTTCTCCGCAGCCTTCTTCTTCACGACCTCGTCGTAGACCTCCAGCTGTCTCTTGAGGATCGCATCCGGCGTCTTGTAGAACTTCACCTTATCGGTGGTCTGCATTTCCTGGTAATCGCGCGAGTAACGGTCGATGGCCTTCCAGTGCATGTCCTGCGAGGCGGCCTCCACGGCGTTGGAGATGATCGCCTTCATCTGGTCGGGCAGCGCGTCGAATTTCGGCTTGTTGAACATGACCTCGAACTGCTCGGCATTCTGATGATAGCTCTGCAGCATGCAGATCTTGGAAACGTCCGGGAAACCGAGCACCCGGTCGGACGAGGCATTGTTGAACTCGGCCGCATCGAGCAGGCCGCGATCAAGCGCCGCAACGATCTCTCCGCCCGGCAACGCGTTGACAGCCGCGCCGAGCGCGGTGAAGACGTCGATCGAAATGCCGACCGTGCGGAATTTCAGGCCCTGGAGATCATCCTCCTTCGCGACCGGCTTCTTGAACCAGCCGAGCGGTTGCGTCGGCATCGGCCCATAGAGGAACGAGACGACATTGGCGCCGATCGATTCATAAAGCTTTGCGAGCAGTTCCTTGCCGCCACCGTATTTGTGCCAGGCAAGCAGCATGTTGGCATCCATGGCGAAGCCCGGCCCCGAGCCCCACAGCGCCAGCGCCGTCTGTTTGCCGTAATGGTAGACGACCACGCCATGGCCGCCGTCGAGCGTCCCTTGCGAGACGGCATCGAGCAGTCCGAAGGCCGGCACCACGGCTCCCGCCGGCAGCACCTCGATCTTGAGGTCCCCGCCGGTCATGTCGTTGACCTTCTTGGCAAAGTCTTGTGCGAATTCGTGAAAGATGTCCTTCGAAGGCCAGGTGCTCTGCCAGCGCATGTTCACCGGCCCCTGTGCCTTGACGACACTCGGTGCAGCGACCATCGCCGCCCCGGCCATTGCTGCGCCGCTAAGGAATTTGCGACGCGACGTCCTCCCCCCAAACTGGGTTCTACGCTTCATCTTTTCCTCCCGAAAACATAGGCTTTCTTGGCCTAAGTGTTACAGAATACTCCTCTATGTCGCCCCAAGCAAAAATTGCAGGGGAACGATGGTCGGACGCCCGTGTTAGGAGCGCACGAGAAATAATCTGGAGCGGATCGAAGTCTTGTGTAGGGGCACGAGGCATTTCTGCTAGAAGGATGCAAGATGAAGACAGGTTTGCTTGCAATAGTTGCTACCGTCCTCACCGGTGCGCTTGCCGCGGCTTGCGCCGGCGTTTCGGCACAAGGACCTGCGGAGCAAAGCGGCGGCTATGGCCCCGATCCGAAGCTGCCGGCGCCCAGTCGCACGCTGATCCCGACGGTCAACATCGCCGAAGCCAAGGGCTGGCCAAATGGCGCCAAACCGAAGGCGGCAAGCGGATTGGCGGTGAACGCCTTTGCGGGGGATCTCGATCATCCCCGCTGGCTGCATGTGCTGCCGAACGGCGACGTGCTGGTCGCCGAAAGCAACGCTCCCGCCAAGCATGACGAAGGTCTCGGCATCAAGAAGATCTTCATGGATCAGGCCCAGAAGCGCGCCGGTGCCGCCACCGAGAGCGCCAATCGCATCACCCTCTTGCGTGATACCAATGGAGATGGTGTCGCCGATAAGCGCAGTACCTTCATCGAAGGCTTAAACTCGCCCTTCGGCATGACGCTCTCGAACGGCAAGCTCTACGTCGCCAACACCGACGCTCTCGTCGCCTTCCCCTATTCCGATGGCCTGACGCGTATGACCGCGGCTCCCCAGAAGATCGTCGATTTGCCGGCGGGGAACCTCAATCATCACTGGACAAAAGACGTGATTGCCAGCCGCGACGGGCGCAAGCTCTACGTTACTGTCGGGTCGAACAGTAATGTTGGCGAGAACGGCATCGAGGCGGAGCAAAACCGCGCCGCCGTTCTGGAGGTTGACCGGGCGACCCGTCGGACACGGGTCTTCGCGTCGGGTCTGAGGAACCCGAACGGCCTTTCCTGGAATCCAGACGATGGCAGGCTCTGGGTCGCCGTTAACGAGCGCGACGAACTCGGCGACGATCTCGTGCCGGACTACATGACTTCCGTACGCGATGGCGGCTTCTACGGCTGGCCCTACAGCTATTTCGGCCAGAACGTCGACGAGCGCGTCAAGCCGCCGCGCCCTGACCTCGTCGAGAAGGCGATCAAGCCCGATTATGCGCTCGGCGCCCACACCGCCTCGCTGGGGCTGACATTCGCCAACGGTGCGCGGCTCGGGCCGGACTATCGCAACGGCGCCTTCGTCGGCCAGCACGGCTCGTGGAACCGCAGCGTGCGCAGCGGCTACAAGGTGATCTTTGTGCCCTTCCGGGACGGCAAGCCCGCCGGCCCGCCAAAGGACGTCCTGACCGGCTTCATCGACAAAGACGACAAGGCCTTGGGTCGTCCGGTCGGCGTGGCGATCGACAAGAAAGGCGCCCTGCTGGTCGCGGATGATGTCGGCAACGCGATCTGGCGCGTGACCTCAGCAGGCGGGCGTTAGGCGCAAGACGCCGAAACTGAATATTCCCATCTGGCCGACCACAACTCCAATTGATCCTCCGGGTCTCATGGGGCATTGTCGCAGTCTGCCCGGTCGAGGTTCCCGCAGTGAAGCGCGGTCCGTTTTTCGCCATAGCGGCCGGCGTCGGCCTGCTTGGCGGAACTGCCTACTTCGCCATCGGATGGCCTGGCGTTTCGCCCGAAACGATCCAATCGGCAGTCACTCGCTCGCCGGAACTGATCGATCGTGCCTGGCAACTCCCCGTGGCCGCCACTTTCGGCAAAGACGTCACCTGGCAATCAAACGGTTCGCGCTGCGGCCCGGCCAGCATTGCCAACGCGTTCCGCTCCATCGGAGAGGAGGAGACGACCGAAGCCGAGGTTCTCGAAGGCACGGGCAAGTGCTGGACAGGGTTCTGCATCATGGGGCTCACGCTCGATGAACTTGCGGAAGTTGCGCGAACGAAGACCGGGCGGAAGGTATCGGTCTTGCGGGATCTGACGGCGGAGGAGTTTCGCGGGCATATGAAGCAATCCAACGATCCCGGCCGTCGCTACATCGTCAACTTCACGCGCGAAAAGATCTTCGGCGCCGGCGTTGGGCACCACTCACCGATCGGCGGCTATCTGGAGGCGGATGACATGGTCTTCATTCTCGACGTGAACGAAGACTACAAGCCCTGGCTGATCGAACGTGAACGGCTGTTCTCGGCGATGGATACATTCGACGGCGACACGAAGCGCGGGTTGCTGCTGATCGAATGAGCGGCCCGCCTTCATGGACTCCTGATCCTGCGATCGTTACTCTTCAGGACTGTTTCCTTCAAATGGAGGCGATTGAAGGAAACGGGCAACGAGTCAAAGTGCTACAGCGGCCTTCGCGCCTGAAACGACGCGACCGCGCTGTAGGAGACGGGGCGCATGAAGCGGCGGCTGGCAGCAATCCTGGATGCGGACTTTTCCGGTTACAGCCGGATGATGCGGCAAGACGAAGCCGGCACCTTCGCGGCGCTGAAGGCCCATCAGACGGAAGTCATTCTCCCCGCCATTGCCGGACACGGCGGGCGGGTCGTCCAGCACATCGGCGACGGCCTGCTCGCCGACTTTTCGAGCGTCCTCGAGGCGGTCATCTCAGCGATCGAGATCCAGCAGGCAATGCTCCGGCGCAATGAAACCGTGGATCCCGACCGGCACATGCACTTGCGCATCGGCATCCATCTCGGCGACGTCATCATCGACGATGACGGCATCCACGGCGACGGCGTCATCGTCGCCGCAAGGCTTCAGGAAATCGCCCCGCCGGGTGGCATCTGCCTGTCGCAACAGGTCCACGACCATATCGGCGCAAAGCTCGATCTTCCCTTGACCGATCTCGGCCGCTGCCAGCTCGCCGACATTCGCCACCCGGTTCGCGTCTGGCGTTGGACGGCGGACGAAACGCCCGGCACCACGGCGGCGGCTCACACCGATAAAGAGGCGCAGTCGGACCGCCCCCGGCCCGCTCGTCCCCTGCCCGATCGCAAGAGGCCGTCGATTGCCGTGCTGCCCTTCATCAACCTTTCGAGCGTGGACGAGCAGGAGCATTTTGCCGACGGCTTCACCGAGGAGCTCATCCACACGCTCGCGCGCTGCCGCTGGCTGCAGGTCGTCGCCCGCAACTCTTCCTTCGCATACAAGGGCAAGCCGGTCGACGTTCGGAAGGCCGCCGAAGACCTTGGTGTCAAATATGTGATCGAAGGCAGCGTCCGGCGCTCCGGCGACCGCATCCGCATCACCGCCCAGTTACTCCGCGCCGAAAGCGCCACCCTTCTCTGGGCGGAGCGTTATGACCGGACGCTCGACGACCTGTTCGTGCTCCAGGACGAGATCGCCGGCGAGATTACCGGAACGGTCGGACCCGAGCTCGGCATCATCGAATTCGCCGCGCTGCGCGGGCAGACGGCCGCCGACATGGATGCTTGGGACATCTACCTGAAAGGTCTCTGGCATCTCTACAAGTTCAATCTGGACGACCTGAAGACCGCGAAGGCTCTCTTTGAACGCGCAACCAGCGTCGATCCGACATTCGCGCAGGCCTATGCGCGGCTCGCCTATGTTCACATCCAGCTTGGCTGGTACGGCGCCATGGATGAGCGGGGCGCCAGGATCGCCGACGCCATCCGGCTTGCGGAGCGAGCGATCGCGCTCGACAGCCGGGAGCCGGCCGCCCATCTCGCGCTTGGCCGGGCGCTGGCGCTGCGCGGCCAGCCGGAACGTGGGATCACGCATCTGCGCAATGCGCTCGAACTCGACGCGAGCTTCGCGCAAGGCCATTTCGCCCTCGGACAGGCCCTTTGCTACGTCGAGCGCCCCGAGGAGGGCATTGCCGAAATCAACGAGGCATTCCGGCTGAGCCCGCGCGATCCGCATCTCTGGACGTTCCACAACATGCTCGCGATCGCGCATTACCAGTCGGGCCGGCTCGTGGAGGCCGAAACCGCCGCCCGCGCTTCGCTCAGGCAGGAAAACACCACCTTCTGGCCGGCCATGGTATTGACGGCGGTCCTCGGCGCGCAAGGCAATGCCGAGGCCGCCCCTCCGGCGCTCGCCGATCTTCTAAAGTTCCGACCGGATATAACTCTCGAAAAGGCCCGCGCCGAATTCTATTTCGGCGGCACTCCCGCGATGCCGGAGCACTTCATCGACCGCTTCGCCACCGACCTCGAGCGGGCCGGGCTGCCGGGATAGAAGCATTTTCAGGCCGTGCGTCCTTTTCAGACTCTACGGTACACGACAGTGACCGGCCGCTGGCTCGTCGTTAGCGGTGAGGCAAGACATCTGCTCCCCACCTCATTCCTGTGCTTGTCACAGGAATCCAGCCAGCCCAAGTCCTTGGGCTGAGAAGACTCTACCGCGCCGCGGACGCGCCGCTGCTGGATCCCAGTGACAGGGATGAGGCAGGTGGGGTGTGGTCGTGCGCAACAGGCAACTGACTTGATGAGGGCGAAAGAAGATCCGTCAACCTATTGGCGACTGCCGTGACCCTGAGACAGTGCCGGAGAAGCCGCGGCGCGAGAAGACTCGCCTTTCGCCGCCTGCTTCTCCGGCTCCCCCGCCTAAGCAATTCCAGGAAAAGTGTGTCGCGGTGGCTCCCCTCCGGAATTGCGTCAAAGAACTATTGCAGCGTGCGCGACGGAGCCTGCGCCGGCTGGCCGTTGACCAACTCGGGCTGGCCCTGAATGTCACCGGTCGCGCGCGGGCTGTCGAGACCCGTTGCCACCACAGAGACGCGGAAGGTGCCGTCGAGCGTGCGGTCGAAGATCGCGCCGACAACGATGTCGGCCTCGTCATAGACCTCCTCTCGGATGCGGGTTGCCGCCTCGTCGACCTCGAACAGCGTCATGTCCATGCCGCCGGAGATCGAGACCAGCACGCCCTTGGCGCCGCGCATCGAGACTTCGTCGAGGAGCGGATTGGCGATCGCCGCTTCGGCCGCCATCATCGCGCGGCTCTCGCCGGTCGCCTCGCCCGTTCCCATCATCGCCCGGCCCATGCCCTTCATTACCGTCTTCACGTCGGCAAAGTCGAGGTTCATCAAACCTTCCTTGACGATCAGGTCGGTGATGCAGCTGACCCCCGAATAGAGCACCCGGTCGGCGATCATGAAGGCGTCGGCAAAGGTGGTCTTGGCATCGGCGATGCGGAAGAGGTTCTGGTTGGGGATGACAATCACCGTGTCGGCGCTTTCGCGCAGCCGATCGATGCCCATCTCCGCCGTCTGCATGCGCCGCTTGCCCTCGAAGCTGAAGGGCTTAGTGACGACCGCGACCGTCAGAATACCGGCCCGCCGCGCAGCCTCGGCAATCACCGGCGCCGCCCCTGTACCGGTGCCGCCGCCCATGCCGGCCGTGACGAAGCACATATGCGTCCCGCCCAGATGGTCCATGATCTCGTCGATCGATTCCTGCGCCGCCGCATTGCCGATGTCCGGCAGCGAGCCCGCACCGAGGCCCTCGGTGACGGCGGCGCCGAGCTGGATGCGCCGCTCCGCCTTCGACATCGAAAGCGCCTGCGCATCGGTATTGGCGGCGATGAAATCAACGCCCTGCAGGTTCTCGGCAATCATGTTGTTGATGGCGTTGCCGCCCCCGCCGCCGACACCGATGACAGTGATTTTCGGACGCATCTCCGTGATGATCGGCTTCTTGTACTCTGTCATGGCTCTTCTCCTTGGGCAGTTCCGCGGGTTCTCAAAGGCTTGTCGGCCCCCGGAAACTGCGACGAAAGCGGTGCGGGCGCGAATCAGTCAGCTATTTTAGGAACTCAAAAAGGCCACGGAGAAGGCGAGAGAGGCAAAAACGAGGCAAGTCCACAGTTACGTGCGGCAAGGGCGACGCACAGGGCTCAGGCGATCATGGCTGCGGTCGCGGCAGGCGAAAGAAATGCGGCCGCCGAGGCTGCTCGGTCTTCGAAGGAACAAAGAAACGTCCCGCACGTTCAAACTGCGTTTCGCTCACGGAGGAGTGGCTGCGATGGGTGTCGAAAAAGCCCCGACAGAGAAGGGCAAGCAATCTTCGCGCGGCCTGCACAAAAGCGCCGCCAAGGAAGAGAAAAAGGTGGAAGCACAAAAGGGTTCCGATCTCGCCAAAGGGCCCGAGCGGTTCGAGGAGCGTTCGAAAAGCTCGGACGGCAGGAGTGCCGGCTCGAAGCAGAAGCCGAAACGGTAGAGCCTTTTTGATCAAACGCCTGGAAAAGCGCCGGCGATTGCCGGCCGGCTCCTATCCCAACGCGGGTGCGGTATAGCGACGGCGCACGGCGTCTGCGATCCTGTCGCGGCTTTCGGCGGGCGAGAGCGAGCGGTCTTCCTCGATCCCTGCGGCTTCCTCTGCCAGCTCCGTGTCGCCGATGCTTTCCCCGAACCATTGCGAGTAGTCGCCGCCCCTTAGGTGATGCTCCCAAGTCTCGTCGTTGATCCCCGCGGCAATCTGCAGGAAAGCCGTCAGGTTGTGGGCGCGCAGGTTCATCTCCTGCTCCGGACCGCGGAAATAGAAGCTCGCTTCCTCATCGAGGTGGCCCTCGGCATATTTGCGCGTCTGCCGCTTGCGGGCCTGCCGTGGCTTCTCGACCCGGATTCGCCGCACGGGCGCGCCACTCGAGCGTTGCCAGAAAAGCACCTCGTCGTCCGCCGGCGGCTCGTCAAGACCATCCGGCAACGCTTCTCCGACAGCCGTGCAAAGAGCCTCCATCGCCTCGCGCGCCTTGCGACCGAGTGCCGCGACCGCGGTGACCGCCGCAAGCGCGTCGGGAGAAACAGAATCCGGATGAACGGTGATCATGATCATGCCCGAGCGATCGTCCGCAAGAGCCAGCGAAGCGCTGTCACGTGACGCCGGCAGGGCGAGATGCGCCTCGTCGATGATCAGCCAGTGCGGTCTGCCTGTCTTGGCGCGAAACGCCGAGAGCGCCGGCATCAGCTCAGCAAAGAACTCCGGATGTTCCTCGACCTCGAGACCGAGCGCACTGATGACGACATTGTCGTCCGGATTGGCGAGGAGTTCGACGATCTCGCTCTTCGTGGGCGGTGTCAAACTGCTTCCGACGGTCACGGTACCCTCGAGGCCCTCATAATCGCCTTCCGCATCGAAAATGCAGAACTGTGCGCGCCGGTCCTGCAGCTTCTCCGAAAGGGCCGTCACCAAGGTCGACTTGCCGCTCCCGTAGCTTCCGGCAATCAGCAGCACGTCGCGCGGCCCGATGTCGGCCGCTCCGTCGTCGTCCTCGCCGATCGGGACCCGGTGCCGCTCGCTAACGCAGAGCGCATGGTCGCGCGCGATGATCTCGGCGATCAGCTCCTCGACGCCTTCGCCGCGCGCACCGACGAGCACGAGATCGGCCGTATCCTTCAGCGCCGGCAGGGCATTGGCGACCGCGGCACCGCAGCCCGCCGTCCTCAGCAGCGCATGGTCGTTCTCCGCGTCGCCGACAGCCGCGACGTTCAGAAAGGAAAGCTGCATCTCCTTGAGTGCCGATTTGAGCCCGGTCGCCTTGTTGACGCCGGTCGGAAGCACCATCACCGCGCCCTTGTTGAAAATGATCTCGAGCTCGAGGCCGAGTTCGTTGATTGCTTCGAGGGCCGCAGTTTGATGCGGCTCCCAGGTGGCGACGATGGAGCGCCCCACGGATATGTTGTCGACGCCCTTCTGCCGCAGGCGTTCGATGAACTCGGGCGGCGGTGCAGGCGCGACAGGCTTCTCCTCTTCGCTATCGGGCGAATAGAGCAAGGCGCCGTTTTCGACGACGACCTTGTCGAATAGGTCGGTATGGGGGAAGACCCGCTTCAGATCCGGCAGCTCACGTCCGGTGACGAGGAGGAGCTTGCGGCCGGTTTCCTTCAGTCTCTTCAGAGCCTCCAGCGTTTCCTGCCGAACGACGCCGTCCTCGGCCAGCGTGCCGTCGTAGTCTGTTGCAAGGGCCATGAGATACATTGCTCGCCGCCTCTGTTCGCCCGGCGGTTCGCTTGCCGCCGCCGTCTCTCGTGGTGCTGAGAGGAACGTACGGGCCCGGTGCTGGTTCCGCGCCCGCGCGGGATTATTGCTTTCGACGGGCCGCCCTCAAAAGCGCTTCTGGCGCGGCGTTCCCGCCTTAGGCATTCCAGCTCGGACGGCTCCTGACCCGCTCGTTCCAGCGCTTCACGTTCTCAAGCGCACCAGGGATTTCCATGCCGAAGACCTCGCCCAGCCAGCCGCAGACGCCGGCGGTGATGTCGGCGATCGAGAAATTCTCGCCGGCGAGGAACGGCCGGCCGTCGGCAAGCTCGCGGTCGAGCCAGGCCCATTTCGACGGCACCGCCTGCCGCTCGGTCTCCGCGAAGGCGGGAAACTGCGTCAGGCGATCCCTGAAGAACTCATCGGAATGGACGGCGACATTGCCGATCGTGGTGAAGATCACCAGTTCCGCCCGCCGGTTCCACATCTCGACCTTGGCGCGGCTGACGGCGTCGGCGCCGAAGAGTTGCGGCTCGGGATGCGTCTCCTCGATATACCGACAGATCGCGACGCTCTCGGTGATGATCGTGCCGTCGTCGAGCTCCAGCACCGGGATCTGCCCGAGCGAATTGAGCTTCAGGAAGTCCGGCGACTTGTGCTCGCCTTTGAAGAAATCGATGTTCACCATCGGCAACGTCACGCCCTTCTCGGCCATGAAGATGCGCACGCGATAGGAATTCGGCCCCATGCCCTGGTAGAGCTTCATTGTTTCCTCCCTTGGTTACCATGGGCATTATGGCAACAATGATTGCAATTAGCAACCGGTTTTGATTTATATCTGGTTCTACAATGCATCTACGCGTGCGGAAGACCCGCGATGTGGGCGGACGCTTGCCCCAACCTCCCTCGTTCCGGTGCTCGTCACAGGAATCCAGCAGCGCCGCGTCGGCGGCGCGAGAGACGCGGTGTCTGCGAACTGAGGGTGCGCATGGCAGAAATACGGACGGTACGGCGACGCCAGCGTTTCGCGCCGGTCGCGGGGCCATTCACGGCGCCGACGCGCCGTGGCTGGCTCCCTGTGACAAGCACAGGGATGAGGGCCGGTGGGGGCTGCAGCCGGGCGCGCTTCAACAGCGCAGGCTGCAAGGCACCGCCCCGCTCGCCCGCCTCAAAGCCGCCAGCCGCTCGCGATGACAAACGGAACCGTCTGCCCCTCCGCAATCGCCACGCTGCTGAAGGCCTTCAATCGCTGGCCATCGGCAAGCGCAAGGTCGAGGGCGAAGCGTTCGCCTTCGAAGACGCACGACATGACCCGCATGAGAATACCGTCGGTGCCGCGGTGGACGTGTTCCGGCCTGACCAGTACGTCGGCGAGCGGCCCACTAGTCGTGCCACTCGCATCGCGCGACCCGAGCGCCTCGCGCAGCGCCGGCCACCCGAGCTGCCTTTCGCCGGTCTCCGCCACAGGCAGCCGCAGGATGCTGCCGCGGCCGATCAGCCCGCCGACGACGCGGCCCTCGGGCCTCGCATAAATCTCCGCCGGCGGCGCGACCTGCAAAAACCGGCCTTCCGACATCACCGCGACGTCGGTGGCGAGCGCCATCGCCTCGGCCTGGTCGTGGGTGACATAGACCATGGTGGCGCCGGAGCGCTCGTGGAAGGCACGGAAGGTCTCCTCCATCGCCCTCCTCAAATGTTGGTCGAGATTGGCGAGCGGCTCGTCGAGCAGCACGACATCCGGCTGGGTGACGAGGCAACGGGCGAGCGCCACCCGCTGGCGCTGACCGCCGGAAAGTGCTGACGGCCGCCGCTCGGCAAAGTCGGTGAGTTTGACCAGCGACAGCGCCTCGCCCACCAGCCTCTGCCAGGCGGCACCGGAAATGCCCCTCACCTTCAAGGGATAGCCTACGTTCTCCGCGACCGTCATATGCGGCCAGAGCGCGTAGGACTGGAACACCATCGCCATGTTGCGCTTTTCCGGCGGCAGCGCGCGCTCGGCATCGGAAAGCCGCCGCTCGCCATAGGAGATCGAGCCGTCCGTCGGCTGCTCGAAGCCGGCGATCATCCGAAGCACCGTCGTCTTGCCGCAGCCAGAGGGGCCGAGGAGCGCGAGGAAAGCCTGGCTGCGCAGCGTCAGTGAGACGTCCGCCACCGCCGGCCGGCCTCCCCCAAAATCCTTGGTCAGGTGATTGAGGATCAGTTGCGCCACGGCAGCACGCCCTCCGGCAGGTACTTTGCGAAAAATTCGAGCGCCGACATCAGCGCGATCACCAGGAGCACGACAAGGACCGAGAGCGCCGAGGCGAGATCGGACGAGCCGCTGTCGTCGAGATTGAAGATCGCGACGCCGAGCGTCTGCGTGCCCGCCGACCAGAGCAGCGCCGAGACCGTCAATTCGTTCGCCGCGATCAGGAAGACGAGGATGACGGAGGCCCCGGCCGCCGGCGCAATCAGCGGCAGGAGCACATCGCGCATGCGCCGGGAGAAGCCCGCCCCGGCAAGCCGCGCCGCCTCCTCGAGCGAGGGGTCCATCTGGAGAAACGCACTCATCACCGGCTTAAGGCTGACGGCGAGGAAGGAGGAGAAATAGGCGGCGAGAATGATCCAGATCGTGCCGTAGAGCGAAACGCCGACGACCGGCAGCGGTGCGGCAAAGGTGAGGATGAAGGAGACGGCGAGCACGATGCCCGGCAGCGCATAGGGAACTTCGATCAGGATCGCGATGAGGTTGGCAAGCGCGCCCTTCCGCCGCGTCATGAGGTAGGCGGCCGGCACGGTGACGACCAGCAGGCCGAGCGCTGCGGCCGAGGCGAGGAAGAGCGAATTTTTGAGCGCCGTCAGCGTGATCGATTGGCGGAACAGGATTTCCCCATAGGCGCTGAGCGACACGGTCTTGAAATTGAGCGGCACGCCATAGGCCGGCACCAGCGAGCTTGCGACGAGCGCGAGCAGCGGGGCGACCAGCACCAGCGCCAGCACCGCCCATAACAGCGCCTCGAGGGCGATGCGAAAGCGCCCGAGCCCGAAGGCGGCACGCGCGCCGGAATGGCCGATCAGGCGATAGTCGCGGCCGGCGAGCGCCCGCTGCTGCACGAGAAGCCCGCCTGTGGAGATCGCCGCAATCAGCGTCGAGATCAACGCGATCTCGCCGAAGGTGGCGGCGCCGAAACTTGCGAGCCGGCTGAAGATCAGCGTCGGCAGCGTCTCGATCCCGGCGGGAATGCCGAGGATCGCCGGAATGCCGAAATTGCCGATGCCGGAAACGAAGGCGATCGCCCCGCCGGCGACCAGCCCCGGAAGCCCAAGCGGCAGCACGATGTCGCGGAAGACGCGAAACGGGCCGGCGCCCGCGAGCCGCGCCGCCTCGATGCCGTCGCGCGGGCTCGCCGCAAGCCCGGCTTTGAGCGCCAGGAAGACGAGCGGCGCATGCTGCACGCCTAAAAGAAGCGCGATGCCGGAAAGCGAATAGAGCGGCTGCGGACTGCCGAGCGGCGGTGCGAGCCCCAGCGTCTTCAGGAGCGGGCTTGCCGGCCCCGACATCTCCACCCAGGCAAGCGCCGTCACCTGCGGCGGGATCATCATCGGCAGCATGAAGGCGAAGCCTAAGATCAGCTTGCCTCTGATGTCGGTGAGCGCAACCGCGAAAGCGAAGAGCGAACCGAGGAGAAGCGAGACCCCCATGCCGCCGGTGGCGGTGATAAGCGTGTTGCGGAGCGCGGCAAAGGTCGCCGGCTCGAAGATCAGCCGCGCCGCCTCTCCGCCGACAAGCCCGCTGAAACCTGCCCCGGCAAGGCGGGCAAGCGGCAGCACCGAGAGCAGCAGCACGGCACAAAGCACGAAGGGCAGCAGCCAGGCCGGCTCGCCGCGGGACGACGCCCGCCGCCTGCGCGCGCGGAAGCCGCGCCCTGCCCCGGTGTCGTGCGGTGGCATCGCCGTGAGGGAGCCACCTTCCGTAACGTAAGGCATCGCCGGCGGTTCGACGCCGCGCAGCGCGCGCGTCAGTTCGCCGGGCAGTTTTGCGGGAGTCGTTTGGGGAGGCCGGCTTTCCGCCGCCTCCCCGCCACCGAAGAGAAACCGCAATGGGCCAAAGCGCCGCGCCCTCGACAGAAGGCGTCGAGGCGGCCCCGGGAGTTTCAGCCCGGAGCCGCCTTCCGCGTCAGTTTCCACCGGAGCGCTCGCGCGCCGGCTGCGGGCGATCTCGTCCGCTCGCGTCATGAGCCGATCAGTTCGTCCCGAAAATGCCGGAGAAGGTTTTGAGGTCACTTTCCGAATTCTTGACCGCCGCGGCGGCATCGACCGGCAGCACCTTGATCGTCTCGCGGGCCGGATAGCCTGCCGGCAGCGCCACGCCGTTGCGGGCCGGGATATAGCCCATCTTCGCGGCCACCTTCTGGCCTTCCTCGGAGATGAGGAAATCCACGAATTTCTTCGCGGCATCGACGTTCTTCGCGGTCTGCAGAATGCCCACCGGCTCGGTGACGGCGGAAACGCCCTCGGCCGGGAAGACGAATTCCACCGGCGCGCCCTTGGCCTTCTCGCGGATCGCCATGAAATCGACGAGCATGCCATAGGCCTTCTCGCCGGTCGCGACCGCCTTCAACACGCCGCCATTGCCGCCGGCGGCCGTCGCGCCGTTTTCGGCGAGCGCCTTGTAATAATCCCAGCCGAGACCGGGAATGGCGGCGAGCGTCTCGGCATGGATCAGCGCCGCGCCTGACGTAAGCGGGCTCGGCATGGTGACGAGGCCCTTCGCCTCGGGCTTGGCGAGATCCTGCCAGCCTTCCGGCTTCATCGCGGCAGAGGTGTTGTAGACGATGCCTGTCGTGATCATCTTGGTCGAGTAATAGGCGCCATCCGCATCATGGAGCGCGGCATCGTAGCCCGCCGCCTCGGGCGACTTGTAAGGCAGCAGATGCCCGGCCTCCTTCAGGCGCTGCATCGTCACCGTGTCGGCGATCAGAAGCACGTCCGCCACCGGATTGCCCGCCTCGATCTCGGCCATCAGCTTGGCCATGATCTTCGTCGTCCCCTCGCGCACCCACTCGACCTCGACGCCGGGGTTCGCCGCCTTGAACGCATCCACCGTCGCCTGCGCATCCTCGTTCGGCTGGCTGGTATAAAGCACCAGGCTTTCGGCATAAGCCGCGGTGGAAAGAAGCCCGGCGACGAGCGCTGCGGCAACGGCGGAGAGAAGCGTTTTCATGGGATTACCCTCGGTGGGAGAAAGATGATGCCGAGGGATAGAGCGGGTGTTTTACAGGGGTGTGACAGGGGACGGGAGGAGAGTGTGAGTGAGCCTTGCGCCAGAGCAGCAATAGGGAAGACCAGAAATGCGCCGGAACCTTTCACTGTAGCATCTAGATTTGGTATTAGCAGCTACGCTAGTGTCAGCATGCGTCCCCGGACTAACGCTCCAATGCGTTTGAAATTTTCGCCCTTCCTGGAAGCGCCAAATGCCATCAACTGTTTCTCGCTAAATTTGACATCGCGGCCACTCCTCGACAATTGGCGGTGTAAAATTGCAAACAGCGACTTTCCGCGCAATAGTCGGCCAAATTCAGCGATGATCTCTGCAAGTAACCCATCCGGGTACTCTTCTCCTTCCGCGAGATTCAAACTTTCATGATAATAATCACTATCATCCAAAACTTTCCCAGGGTGAGTACGGAAAGGTGATCTCTTATCACAGAAGTACCGATAAACAGAAAGCGCATACCACTTAGAGAATTTCTCGATATCTGCATGAAACTTTCTCAGCTCCTCTTCAGTTAGAAGTTTAATCAACTCACCGTCCATGAAGAGGTCGTTCTCTATAGAGTAACCTTCAGTAGTTATTATATCCTCTAACTCTTCCAAGTCAGGGATACCAGTATGAACCCAAAGATCATTGTCGACGATGAAAGCAACGGGCGTAGCGACTTTTTGCTCTTTCAACCGTCTTCGGATCTCGAGAACGGCATCCTTGTTACCAACAGGAAGCATATCGACGCCAATATCACGCAACTCCTCCTCAACGGCGCGATAAAATATGATGTCATTTTTTCCTTCGACTAGAACGGTAGGAAGACTAGTCCTTTTCAGGAGCTCAAACAGCTCATCTACGGTCGGCCTTGCGTTGTTTGGCATCGTCAATCGCCCCGGTCGGTCCCAATGACCATTTCTTTGTCGGGGTACTTTCCATAGATGAAAGGAGAGTGCGTCGCAAAGATGAATTGATTCGAAGAATTTTGTGATTGAAGTATCGGGTATAATTGTCGCTGCCAGTCAACATGTAAGCTAAGCTCTGGCTCATCAATGAATATCACTGAGTTGGCATAAAAGGCGTTGTAGCAAATAAAGCTAAGCATCTGCTTCTCGCCAGCAGATAGCTTATCGCTATTGACCGCTGCAGCGGCATCCCCGAAGTTTAGGCGTTTTCCAAAGGAGATACCGGAATGCTGGAACAATCTTTCCACAAGCGCTCTCACGGCGTCAAGCGGACGCATAGTTTGCGATCGGAATTCCTCGATTTTCTCGATTTCTTCACGCGTCTCTGAGAGTAGTGAATCGGCATTGACCTGAGAGCTTTGCGATCGCTGATAGTGTTTGATCTTTTCGATTACGCTGCGTGACACGTCTTGCTGGAAAGAGTTTATCTCCTCTGAGAAGCTTGCGTATCTTCTAAGCAGAAGGCCATTGATGTCCTGAGTGGATATTGCGGCCACGAATATATGCTCTTTGTTCGAAAGCTTTCTCGACAGAGAAGAGAGAACATCATCGACGTCAGAGCTGGACGCCCACTGGGACGGCCTTGTGCGCGACACTGCCTCAGCCGGCAGCGAAAACCCGCCTTCAATCCGACGGAAAGTTGGGAAGAATATCGAACTTCCCATAGATAAAAGATACGGCTTCACTTTGTCTTCGGCTGACTCAAAGAAGGGCTCGTGTTCGGGGTCTCCGGTATCATCCTCAAATGTGATCGTGTCGCCGCCGACCTCAAGTATCACTTTGCAGTGCGCCGGCCCTGTTCGAAAAACAGAGCATGTGTAAATATCGGTCTTAACGGTACATGCCCGAAAAACAACCTCGCGAAGGGCGTGAATTATATTTCCACTCACAATAAACCATGCGAGTTTCATAATAGTTGTTTTTCCTGATCCGTTTCTCCCGGTAATAACGTTGAGATCAGGATTAAATCGATAAATAATTTCTCCGGCTTTCCCAAACAAACCTGAAACAGTAATTGTTTCAATTATCATACTGCTCTCGCTACCATTGATCGATCTGCTGCCCCAACTTCCATTATCACATGCCGTAAAGGGATCAACCCTGGTGCAAGTCGGGTCGCCTTATTTGAGGGCGTCTGGCCGTTTGGGGCTAAAAAGTGGTGATCTTGTTCTTCGCACCGACCAAAACCGCCCGGCTCCCGTCGTACGCAAGCGAACTCGCGTATACTATTCGGCAGATATGCCTCGAAACTGTCCTTAAAGAGTTCGCGACTATAGAGTACGCTGAACGTGAGAAAATGACCCATGGCAGAGACATCAATTGAATGGACTGATGCAACGTGGAATCCAGTCGCGGGCTGCACAATCATCAGCGCTGGATGCACGAATTGCTATGCGATGCGGATGGCAGCTCGACTTGAGGCGATGGGCGTCGAAAAATACGGGGGGCTAACCCGCAAAAGTGGCGGCCGCGCAAAATGGACCGGTGCGCTTTACCTGGACAATAAGGCACTTGCGATTCCGGAAACCTGGGCGAAGCCGCGCAACATATTTGTTAATTCTATGTCGGACCTATTTCATCCGGACGTACCGGCCGACTTCATCCGCAAGGTATGGGATGCGATGTCTCGCACCCGGCGACACACTTTCCAGATCTTGACAAAACGACCAGACCGCATGGCTGATGTCCTGCGTGATGGGTTCGATATCTTGCCGAACGTCTGGCTCGGAGCCAGCGTCGAAGACGGCCGCGTCTTACATCGCCTCGATGAACTTCGGGCCGTGCCGGCAGCAATTCGCTTCGTTTCATTCGAGCCATTGATTGGCTCCGTCGCCGGCGGCAAGCTGGACGGGATTCATTGGGCGATCGTGGGCGGCGAATCCGGCCCCAAAGCTCGCCCCATGGACCCGACATGGATCGACGAGGTTTTCGACATGTGCACCGATGCAAATGCGGCGTTCTTCTTCAAACAATGGGGCGGGAAGAACAAGAAGGCGACCGGTAGGACTTATCGCCACCAGACTTGGGATCAGATGCCTCGTTTGAGTATATGACCAGCAATTTCCGTTGCTAATCGCACAGCAGCACTGTGAGGATTGGAGATCGCAAAAAATAGTGATGCCATCGGCGCACCGTTAGGGTGATGCAAGCGCATCGGCTTCAGAACGCCTCCTTTGAAGGCGCCTCTCAAGCGATTTCCAACCCAGGCTTCGATCCGATTTACATCAAATGTGCGGCGCTCGTCTTCGATAAGGTCGCCAAACATATCAGTTTGACCCTCTGTCTCATACCATTCCTGTCTCCAGGATGGAGTTCCGAAGACTCTGTTTAAGGCTTCAATCTTCGCTTGATCTAGCTTGGCAGCGTCTTTCGGCGCGTTCCGATAAAGTCCGGATAGCGGGAAGAAGTACCAACAGTCCAGTGCTTCGGTCCTTGCAATAGCCTCAACCGTGTCCCAACGAACCTCCATGCCGTAGGGGTCCAAAAAGACCACACCTCTCATGCGCTCTTGATGCCAACGGAACCGCTGGCAGATTCGCTGAACAATTTCATTTGCGTCGCCTTCACGAACCTGTGCGCGACTGCCAGGATATTCCGCGATGACGTTTTTCAATGCTTCCACTCTGCGCGGGTCTTTCTCGATCAAAAGCACGTGGTGAAAGTCAGGCCTAGTCTCAAGCGCAATTCTGGCGCTGCCGGGCGTGGATACCTCGACAAAAGATCCGTCCCCTTGTCCCATAAATGGCAGCACGGCTCTGGTTTCTGTCCTACTGCCGGTGCCGGCGAAGGCGTCAATATAGACTCGAGCGAAATCCTTATTTTGTAAGGCGACTGAATACGCCGTGAGATACCTACGCAAGCAGTCGAGCTTTCTTTCTGTCTCGGAGCTTCCGAAGAAGTGCTTGCCGTCTCCCAAATCGCCCTACCCACATGCAGAATCAATATTGTTCGCGCTATGAGAGTAATTTGGCATCCCCTTTTTGTGAGTCAAGTCAACGCGTTGTCCGCTTCGCGCCAGAAGCACCATCTCTTTGACTATTCCTCGTGTGCCCGCCTCACGATGTCATCCCGAGTGCCTCTTCACTTTGCTCCAAGCACTATTGGCCTCGCCTGCGTTCAGCCCTATTGTGCCAACCACGATTCAGCGCTCCGCAGCCGCAAAACAAGGTGACCACAATCCGCATCGCCGCCGCCCTCTTGCTCCGCCCCGACGGACAAACGCTCCTCGTGCGCAAGCGCGGCGCGAGCGCCTTCATGCAGCCGGGCGGAAAGATCGGACCCGGGGAAGCGCCGGAAGCGGCATTGGCGCGGGAGCTTAGGGAAGAGATCGATCTTGACGTCGAGCCCGCGTCCTTCGAGGTCCTGGGTGCGTTCAGCGCCGAAGCAGCCAATGAGCCGGGACACCGCGTTCATGCGGATGTATTCCTCGTCAGGACCGAGCAGGTTCACTTCCACCCCGCCGCCGAAATCGAGGAAGTGAAATGGGTGTCGCCCTTCGACATTGACGGCGTGGCGCTCGCCCCCCTCACCGCGGATCACATCTTTCCGCATTACCGGGAGCTGATCGGGCGGAGTACACGCCGCCGCTGACTACGGATGGGCTGGCAGCGGCTCCGAGCGAATGACAGGAGAAGTTGGGGTAACCCGAGTCTTTTGTTTCTTGCCTCAGATGCGGTAGCTCGCTGAGTTGAAAACAACGACACCGAAGCTCACGTCGTCGGAGGAGATTCGCCTATACTACAGCGCCGCGCGTCTTTTGAGACGCGCAAAGGACGCTGTAGCACTTTGAATTGCTGCATGTTTCCTTAAATCGGCTACGACTTAAGGAAACATGCAGGAGGGGTCCGCTCGTCGCCCC